>CBDCSK010000007.1:0-58477 GCA_965221605.1 Candidatus Aldehydirespirator sp. | reverse complement strand
TCCCGGCAACGCGGGCTACAACCCGAACCTCGCCGACCAGGGATACGACCCCGACCGGGCCCGGGAGCTCATAGAGGAGGCCGGCGCGGTCGGCGGAACCCTCAGCTTCGCGGTTCCCACCGCCCGCTACACCGGCGGCGAGGACATCGCCGAGGTCGTAGTGGATCAGCTCGGCGCGGTCGGACTGAACGTCGACCTCGTGCTGTCGCCCTACCAGGAATGGCTGGGGAGCCTCTTCGAGCCTCGCGAGAGCCGGGCCGAGATGTTCTTCGTGCGGGCCGGCAACGTGACGCCGAGCGTCACTCCTGCCTGGAACCTGTTCGTCAAGGAGGACGGCCGGCTGGAGATGATCAACTACAGCAACTACCCGGGTCTCGGCCAGACCGTGCTCGATGCCATGGGCGAGGTCGACCCCGGCACGCGGGCGGAGCTGTTCGCCACGGCGACCGAGGGCGTGTGCAACACCCACGGCTTCGTGATCCTGTACAAGGAGCGGGGCATCGTCGGCCACGTCGACGGCATCAGCATTCCCGAGCGGGCCGATCCCCGCATCCACTGGACCGCGGTCTCCAGAACGGGGTGACGGGCACTTGGTGACGGGCACGGGGTGACGAGCACGAGGTGATGCCGGCTTGAAGCGGGGCGACCCGTTCCGCCATAGCCGAACCCGCCCGCTCGCACCCCTGCCCTCGCCGGTGGGTCCGAGCCGCAACCGGTGAAGCGCTACCTGCTCGGGCGGGTCGCCCAGTTCGCCATCGTGATCGGCGGGGCCCTGCTGATCACCTTCGTCGCGCTGCACATCGTCGGCGATCCGGCCACGCTGGGCCTGCCGATCGGCACGCCGGTCGAGGCCATCGAGGCGTTCAACGCCACCCACGGCTTCGACGACCCGTTCCTCACCCAGCTCGGGCGGTTCTTCTGGGACGCACTGCGGGGCGACTTCGGCGACTCGCTGTGGCTCGGCGGCGACTCTCTCGACCATGTCTTCGGGCGGCTCCCGGCGACACTGATGCTGGTGGTCCCCGCGGTGCTGGGCGGCGGCCTGCTGGGAGTGCTCCTGGGGTCGGTCTCGGCTCGCAGGCCCGACTCGACCCTGGCCAACGGGCTCAACGTGCTGTCGTACTCGGTGATCTCGATCGCCGAGTTCTGGCTGGCGATCATGCTGGTGCTGGTGTTCGCGGTGAACATCGCCTGGCTGCCGACTGCGGGGTACGACCCGAAGCCCCAGGTGATGATCCTGCCCCTGCTGGTGCTGGCGTTGCGCCCCTTCGCCCAGAACTTCCAGCTCACCCAGGCGACCATGTCCGCCGAGTACGGCAAGCCGTACATCCTGGCGGCGCGGGCCAAGGGTCTGAGCGAGGGCCAGGTCGCCCGTCGCCACGTCCTCAAGAACGTCGCGGTGCCGGTGGTGACCCTGCTGCTGTTCGAGCTCGGCCGGGTGTTCGTGGGCACCGCCATCATCATCGAGATCGTCTTCGCCTGGCCCGGCATAGGACGCCTGGCCGCTGACGCCCTGTTCAGGGGGGACATCTTCCTGGTGCAGGCCATCGTGATGGTGGCCGCCACCGCCACCGCGGTGCTGAACCTGCTGGCCGACCTCTTCTACTTCGCGGTGGATCCCCGCACTCGCCACCTGGTCAAGGCGAACCGGCAATGAGCGCTCACCGGCTCTGGGCCGAGCTGCGCCGGCGCCCCGTCATCATGGCCGCGGTCATCGTCGTGGTCGCCTTGGTGGTCTCGTCGGTGCTCGTGCCGATCATCTCGGACCTGGACGCCTCCGCGCCCAGGCTGGCCCGGCGACTCCAGGCGCCGTCGTGGACCGGCGGCGAGGGTGGCCTGCTCGGCACAGACTCCCTCGGCCGGGACCTCTTCCTGAGGATCATGCACGGCATGCGGACCTCGTTCGCGGTCGGGGCGCTGGCCGCGCTGCTGGGCGCCGCGCTGGGCACGCTGATCGGGCTGATCTCGGGCTACTTCGGCGGCGCGGTCGACGCCGTGCTGATGCGCCTGACCGACATCGAGCTCGCCTTCCCCGGGATCCTGCTGGTCATGGTGCTGGTCCGGGTGCTCGAACGAGGCATCGTCGGGCTGGTCATCGTCCTCGGCCTGATCTCCTGGATGCTGTACGCCCGGGTGGTGCGGGGAGCGGTGCTGACGCTGCGGACCAGCGAGCTGGTCACCGCCACCACCGGGCTGGGCGCGTCGACGCCGCGGATCCTGTTCGTGCACGTGCTCCCCAACGTGGCCGCCGCGGCCATGTCGCTGATGGCGGTCACGTTCGCAGCCCTGATGCTGGCCGAGGCCAGCCTGAGCTTCATCGGGTTCGGTGTGCAGCCGCCCCAGATCTCGCTGGGCGCCATCCTGTCGTCGGGCCGCGAGTACCTCTCGACCAGCTGGTGGATCTCGACGTTCTCGGGCCTGTTCCTGTTGCTGGGCGTGCTCAGCACGAACCTCATCGGCAGCTGGCTGCACCGGGTCACCGATCCTCTGACCGTGCGGACTGCGTCATGACCGAGCCGCTGCTGCAGGTCCGCGATCTACAGGTCGCCTTCCAGCGCCGCCATGACGCTGAGCCGGTCGTGCCGGTCACCGACGTCAGCTTCGACATCCACGCCGGCGAGCGGGTCGGGCTCGTCGGCGAGTCCGGCAGCGGCAAGAGCCTCACCGCCCTGGCCGTCATGGGCCTGATCGGTCGGATAGGGGGCGAACTCGGGCCTCGGACGTCGATCTCGCTGGGCGGCGAGGACCTGCTGGCCAAGAGCGAGCGGCAGATGCGCTGGATCCGCGGCGGCCGGATCGCCATGATCTTCCAGGATCCCCTCTCCTCGCTGAACCCGGTCCTGAAGACCGGGCGCCAGATCATCGAAGCGATCGAGCTTCACCGTCCCGGTCTCGACAGGCAGCAGATGCGAGCCATCGCCGTGGACCTCCTCGACCAGGTGCACCTGCCCCGGCCGGAGCGCCTCATGGACTCCTACCCCCACGAGCTGTCGGGTGGGATGCGCCAGCGGGTGATGATCGCCATCGCTCTGGCCGGCGACCCCGACCTGCTGATCGCCGACGAGCCGACCACCGCTCTCGACGTGACCATCCAGGCCGAGGTGCTCGACCTGCTCCACGAGCTGGGCGAGGCCCGCGACCTCGCCGTTGTGCTCATCACCCACGACCTGAGCATCATCGCCGGCTTCACCCACCGTGTGCTGGTGATGTACGGCGGCCGGCTGGTCGAGCGGGCCCCGACCCGCGACCTCTACGCCCGCCCCCGCCACCCCTACACCGGCCTGCTGCTTCGCTCGATCCCACCGCTGGACCGCACCGAAGAGCGCCTGGTGGCCATCGCCGGTTCCCCGCCCGAGCCCGCGGCCCGTCCCGACGGCTGCGGCTTCAACCCCCGGTGCCCCTTCTCGGAGGACCCGCTGTGCACCACCGAGCACCCGCCGCTCGTCACGCTCGACGACCCCGCTGGCGCATCCCGGGCCACCGCGTGCGCCCGGGTGGACGAGATCAACCCGGCATCGCTCGCTCCCGCGCCCCCATCCGCTTCCGTCGCGGCCGGCCCCGCTATCGACGACGGTGTGCTGGTCAAGGTTGAGCGCCTCTCCAAGACGTTCAAGATCAAGGGCGAGGGCCTCGTGGGCCACGAACTGATCACGGCCGTGGACGACGTCTCGCTGGAACTCCGGCGAGGCGAGGTGCTCGGCATCGTCGGCGAGTCGGGCAGCGGCAAGTCGACTCTGGCCCGCTGCATGCTCCATCTGATCGAGCCCAGCCGCGGGACGGTCCGCTTCGACGGCCGGGACCTCGGCAGCCTCGGTGTGCGGCAGCTGCGCCGGTTGAGGCTCCGGATGCAGATGATCTTCCAGGACCCGGCGTCGTCGCTCGATCCCAGGATGCGGGTCGGCCGCATCCTGGCCGAGCCTCTCCGCATCCACGGCCTGTGGGGGACGCCCGGGCACGATGAGGCCGCGCTGCGGGATCTGATCGAGCTCGTGCAGCTCCCGCCCGACTCTCTGAGCCGGTTCCCCCACGAGTTCTCGGGCGGGCAGCGCCAGCGCATCGCCATCGCCCGGTCCCTCACCGCCCGGCCGTCGCTGCTCGTCTGCGACGAGCCTGTCTCCGCACTCGATGTCTCGGTGCGGTCATCGATCCTGAACCTGCTGGCCGACCTGCGAGAGGAGTTCGGGCTCACCATGGTCTTCATCGCCCACGATCTGTCATTGGTGCGCTACCTGTGTGATCGAATAGGGGTCATGCACCGCGGTCGCCTCGTCGAGCTCAAGGGCACCGAGGACCTCTTCGCAGACCCCGTCCACGGTCACACCCGGGAGCTGCTGGCCGCCCAGCCGGTACCCGACCCGACCACCGAGCAGGAGCGGCGGGCTCACCGCCGGAGCCTCGTGGGGGCGAGCCGGTGACTGAGCATCGCGACCGTGACGATGTCGGCGACGCTGGCATGGCGGACGGGTCAACCGCATCATCGGCGACCGCGCGCCGGTCGACCAACCCCCGGGGGCGCCCCCCGGGAGACACCGCGGCGCGTACCAAGGAGTCCCTGCTGCGGTCGGCCCGCCAGGTCTTCGCGGAGTACGGCTACCACGGCGCCACCATCGCGGAGATCACCCGCCGGGCCGGAGTCAGCACGCCGGTGCTCTACCACCACTTCGGCAGCAAGGCGGGCTTGTTCGGCGCGGTGATGGAGGAGGTGACGCAGCTCCTGGCCGAGTCGTGGGGCAAGACCATCGCCGGCGCCGGCGACCTTCGCAGCAAGGTCAACGCAATGTTCGACACCGCTGTAGACATCCACGCCGCCGACCCTGAGCTCGCCCGGTTCCTGCTGGCCACCCGCCTCGAGGTGACCCGCACGCCGGAGTTGGTGGCGGTGTCCGAGTACCGGGGCTTCACTGCCGGGCTGTTCCGCTCCGTCGCCCTCCAGTCTGGTCTCGATGCTGCGCGGGCCGCCGCCGTCGCGCATGTCTTGGGCGCGTTCTTCGCCGGTCTCACGGTCATCGCGGTGGCGTCGCCCTTCGACTACGACACCGCGGTCGAGTCGCTGCGATCTCTGCTCGACAGCGAACTCTTCGACAGTTAATATAGCGCATCGAATATAGCGCACCGGACAATTCAACGGGGGACAGCGATGGCTCTTCAAACAGTTGACGAACGTGAGGGGCGCTCCGGCGAGCGGCTCATGATGATCTCGTCGGACACCCACGCCGGCCCGGCTTTCGACGACTACGCCCCGTACGTCGACAAGAAGCACATGGCGGCGTTCCAGGCCGAGCTCGACGCCCGCAACGCTTTCCGCGATCACTCCAGCGTCGGGAAGGCCCAGGGCAAGTCCAACGAGATGAACACGCTCCAGCAGGAGCAGGGCTTCGGGCCCGGCACCAGAGATCCCGATGTAAAGGCCCGGCACGAGGAGGCCGACGGCGTGGTCGGCTGCGTCATCTTCCCGAACGGCCCCCGCCCGTTCAGCCCCGAGTACCGCGAGCGAGCCCCGATCGGGCTCCCGCAGCCGTCGATCGAGCAGCGGGTCGCCGGCGCCCGCATCCACAACCGCTGGCTGGCCGACTTCTGCTCCGCCTACCCGGACCGCTTCTTCGGCATCGCTCAGATCGAGATCGAGGACGTCGACTCGGCCGTGAAGGAGATCGAATGGGCCGCCGAGAACGGCCTGCGCGGGGGGATCTCCTTCCCGGGCGTGGCGCCCTCGGGCGAGTACCCGGGCCTGCACGACGAGATCTACGAACCGCTGTGGTCGGTGTGCGAGGAGTACGACATGCCGCTCAACACCCACGGCGTCGACTCGATCCCGGCCCAGCACTACCCGTTCGGGCACGTCGCCAACATCCTTCTCACCCTCACCGAGGCGTTCTTCTTCAGCACCCGGCACCTGTGGTGGCTGATGTGGACCGGCGTGTTCGACCGCCATCCCGGCCTCAAGCTCACGTTCGCAGAGCTGCTCGCCGACTGGATCCCTCGCACCCTCAGTGACCTCGACAGCACCCTCAACAGCAACCTGGGAGCGCAAGGCCGTGCCGTCCTCGAGCTCACGCCGACCGAGTACTGGCAGCGGCACTGCTTCGTCGGGGCGAGCTTCATGTCCCGCACCGAGGCCAACGCCCGCCACGATGTCGGTCTCGACAGCGTGATGTGGGGATCCGACTATCCCCACGTCGAGGGCACCTGGCCCCACACCCGAGAGAGCCTGCGCAACACTCTCGCCGGCCTTCCCGCTGAGGACGTCCGCAAGATGCTCGGCGAGAACGCCCTGCGCTGCTACAGCTTCGACCCCGTCAAGATGAGGGCGCTGGCCGACCAGTTCGGGCCGACGATCGACGAGATCAGCACCCCGCTCGAGGAGATCCCCGACTCGCCCCAGGCCCGTCTGGGCATGGCGTTCCGGGAGGGCGACCACTGGACCTGAGCCGGATCGCCGGCTGCGGATCGCGCCGGGACGGACCCGGCTGCCGGGAGGCTCCATGATCGACATGCGCGAGGCGTTCCATGTGGGCGTGCGGGTCGCCGACCTCGACGCGGCCATGGATCAGCTCGGTTCGGCGCTGGGTGTGCGCTGGGCGTCGACCATGGTCCGCGACGCCCAGCCGGTGTGGACCCCCGAGCGCGGCCTCGAGAGGGTGCCGCTGCGGTTCTGCTACTCGGTGGACCCACCGATGCACATCGAGTTGGTCGAGGGGTCGGGCGGATCGGTCTGGGACGCCGGCGACGCTGGTGGCACCCACCACATCGGCGTGTGGGTTGACGATGTCGACGCCGAGGCCGAACGGCTCATCTCCCTCGGCTGGTCGCTCGCGGCCTGCCGCAGCGATCCCGACGCCGACGGCACCCTCGGTATATTCGCCTACCTCCAGCCCCCCAGCGGGATGCTGGTCGAACTCGTCAGCCGCGAGATCCAGCCCTTCTTCGAAGCCTGGTGGGCCGGCGCCTGAGACCCCACCGCCCTCGCAATAGAGTGCGAGGCCGTGAACGCTGATCCGATCGAGACCGACATGGAAGCGTTCATCGAGCAGGCCGGCGCATGGCTCCACCAGAACGCGCCGCCGCGGCATGGCCGGGAAGGCGCGCAGCCCCAGACCAGGGGCGGAGATGACTTCAATGTCGCGGTGTTCCACAACCTCAGCTTCGACGAGGAGAAGCAGGCCCTCGACGACCTTGTCGCCTGGAACGCTCGCAAGCGGGAATTCGGCTACCACGCCGTCGATTGGCCCGTCGAGTTCGGTGGACTCGGACTGACGAGAGCCCACGCCGCAGCGTTCGGTCGTCTCGAACGGGACTACGAGACGCCGGTGAGCCACGAACTCTTCGCCGTGACCAAGCTGCTCATTGCTCCGACCGTCGCCCACTACGGCACCGCGGAACAGAAGGCCCGGTTCATAGAACCGCTGCTCGCCGCCGAGATCCTGTGCTGCCAGTTGTTCAGCGAGCCGGGAGCCGGGTCCGACCTGGCCGGACTGGCGTGTCGCGCCGTTCGCGACGGTGCCGGGTGGATAGTGAACGGCCAGAAGGTGTGGAGCTCCGGGGCTCAGTTCGCGGATTGGGGCCTGCTCCTCGCCCGCTCGGATCCCGATGTCGTCAAGCACAGCGGCATGACGGCGTTCATGCTTCCTCTTGATCATCCCGGGGTCGAAGTTCGCCCCATAAAGCAGATGAGCGGAGGATCGTCCTTCAACGAGGTGTTCATCAGCGAGGCGGAGATTCGGGACGACCTACGCCTCGGGCGCGAGGGCGACGGCTGGAAGGTCGCGCTGACCACTCTCGACTATGAACGCGACCACTCCTCGAATGAGGCTTCCACACCGACGGGAGGGACCTGGGAGCAGCTCCTCGACACGGCGAGGATGGTGGGCGTCACCGACGACCCGCCGACACGTGAAGCGATGATGCGCATGTACGTTCACCGCCGGGTGGAGCACTTGCTGAACCGGCGAGCCGCTGATCTGGCTCGCAGCGGCCGGCCCACCCCGGCAGGTTCGCTGGGCAGGATCTTCTGGACACAGGGCATGACCATGATGTCCGACGTGATCTCACGGGTGCTCGGTCCCCGGCTGGTGGCCGACACCGGGGAGCGGGGCACCTACGAGTGGGGTGAGCACGTGCTCGGCGCGCCCGGGTACCGCATCGCCGGAGGGTCCGACGAGATCCAGCGGAACGTCATCGGTGAGCGGGTGCTGGGCCTGCCCCGCGAGCCTCGTGTGGACCGCGACAAGCCGTGGAGGGACGTGCCCCGCTGACCTCCGTTGTCGGCTGCTCGGCTGCCGAGCCGTTGTCAGGTCCCGTGCAGGCGCTCGACCACCGGCGCGAACGCTTCGGCGACCCGGTTGCTTACGGTGATGTAGGAGAATCCGTAGGTCTCGCGCCGGTACTCCAGCTGCTCGCAGATCGCGTCGATGGAGCCGATGAACGTGTGAGCGTGGTCGGCGAAGACGGCGGGATCGGCGCCGAACCGGCTCGCGATGCCTTCTATGGCGCCCTGGCGGTCGTCGGTCACCATGGCGAAGTAGGCCCCGATCTCGAGTTCGATCTGGTCGAACCGGTCGCCGGCCCCGGCCTTGATCCATTCGATCTTCTGAGCGGTGTTCGCCCCGCTGCCACTGATTGTGCCCTCCGGGCCCAGCCGCCCGGCACGGTTGTCGAGGTTGACGCTGACGATGTCGGCCTCACGGCCGGCAAGCCCCAGCACTCGGCGTGCTCCGCCTCCGATCATGATGGGCGGCCCGCCCGGCCGTACCGGCTTGGGCACGCCTTCGAATCCGGTGACCTGGAAGTGGGTGCCGTCGATGTCCACCTTGCCGTCGCCGAGACAGGCCCGTATGACTGCGAGGGTCTCCTCCATGCGGTCGATGCGCACACCGGGCCGGTCGAATCCGATGCCCATCGCCTCGTACTCGTCGGCCATCCAGCCGCAGCCCAGCCCGACCTCCAGGCGCCCGTCCGACAGCATGTCCAGGGAGGCCAGTTCCTTAGCCAATACCACCGGATGGCGGTAGTCCGTACCGAAGACCCGGCACCCCACGTTGATCGTCGAAGTGACGTCGGCCGCGGCCATGATCGCGGGGATGGCGGAAAGGTCCTGGACGGCGGCCCCGGACGCGGTGAGGGCGGGGCCGGGGCCGATGTGGTGGTCGGCGGTGAAGAACGTGCTGTAGCCCAGGTCCTCGGCCATACGGGCCTGCTGGCGCCAGTCCGCCGCCGATGTCGCCGTATAGGAATAGATCGCGAACCGGAATGGCCTAGTCATCGTCTCTCCTCCAGTACGGGGCCCGAAGCGCCCGCTTGTTGAGCTTCCCCATGGCGTTGCGGCCGAGATCGTCGACGAACTCGACCGATCGCGGGCACTTGATGCGAGACAGCCGCTCACGACAGAACGCAGTGATCGCCTCTCCATCGGGCTCCCAGCCGTCGGCGGCGACCACCAGTGCTCTCATCTCCTCGCCCATCTCGTGATGGGGGATGCCGATGCAGGCGACATCGACGACGCCCGGATGCTCGATAAGCACGTTCTCGGCCTCCGCCGGGTAGAGGTTAACGCCGCCGGAGACCACCATGTCCGAGAACCGGTCGGTGATGTAGACGAAGCCGTCGTCGTCGATGTAGCCCATCTCGCCAAGGGTGAACACGCCCGGCTCCAGATGGACGGCCCGGGACTTCTCGGGATCGTTGTGGTACACGACACCCCTGCCGGTGGTGTCCCGGAAGTACAGCTTGCCCTCGGTGTTGGGCGGCACCGGGTGATCGTCGTCGTCGACCACCAGGGCTTCGAACGGTGGCACCGGCCGGCCGACCGACCCGGGATGGGCCAGCCAGTCCTCGCTGGTGATCGAGCAGGTGGTGCCCACCTCGGTGGCCCCGTAGGCGTCGACGAAGATGGGCCCCCACCAGTCGATCATGGCTCGCTTCACGTCGTCGGGGCACTTGGCCCCGGTGTGGGCCACCAGCTTCATCGAGGAGACGTCGTAGCGGTCCCGGACCGCGGCCGGCAGGCCGAGCAGGCGCACGAAGTGGGTCGGGACCATGACCGAGGTCTCGATGCGATGCCGCTCGATGGCCGCCAGGGTCGCCTCGGCGTCGAACCGGCCGAGGATCACCGTCGGGACTCCCGTTGCCAGGGTGCGCAGCCCCGACAACGGCCCGGTGTGGTACATCGGGCCCACCACGAGGTGGGTGCCGTACTTGGCGAACCGGTTGCCCTTCAGGGCCTCCAGGTGCTCGATCATGGTGTCACCGCCCGCGAACATCGTGGGCGGCAGGTCGGTGCCCTTGGGCCGCCCGGTGGTGCCCGAGGTGAACATCAGATGGGGCCTGGGAGCCACGCTGCCGGGAGGGTCCGTGTCCGGCCCGGCCGCCAGCCACTGGTCCCATCCCACGACCTCCGGGGGGAGTCCCTCGCCCCAGCCGACGACGGTGTCGACGGCGGTCCCACGGGCCGCCTCCACGCCGCGCCGTGCGGTCTCGGGTCCGACGAAGAGGATCCGGGACTCGGACTCCTCCAGGATGTAGGCGGTCTCCGCCGCGGTCAGGTGAAAGCTCACCGGGACGGTCGAGGCTCCCCCGAGCAGGCCGCCCAGGTGGGCGAACGCCGTCTCCGCCGCGTTCTCGGCGAAGACGGCCGCACGCCGGGACGGGCCCAGGTCCGCCGAGAGCAGGAGTCCTGCGGCCCGATTGAGGATCGAGTCGACGTCGGCCCACCCGAAGGTCCGCTCGCCCTGGACGAGGGCTGCCTCGCCCGGACGGGTCTCGGCCAGCAGGCGCGAGAACGCCGGCACGTCAGGCGTGGCCCTCGGCCGCGAAGTCGGCCGAGAGGTCCGCCGGCCCCCGGTAGTGGATGCTCAACTTCCGCGACGCGAACCTCCAGCCGCCGTCGACGCGCACGTAGGTGTCGTCATAGTGGGCCACCATGACCACCGCCTCGCCGTCGATCCGGCGCGCCATCTCCTGCACGTACCATCGGCCCGAGCCCGTGCCCACGGAAGTGTCGAGGTCGACGATGCCACCGGTCACGGTCTGCACCACGACCGGGTAGCGGGCCATCGACTCGTGCCAATGCTCGACGATGGCCTCGCGACCTTCGACCCGCCTTCCGCCTCCAAGTTCCCAGACACCGTCCGGCGCCCACGTGGAGGCCCACTGCTGCCCGTCGCGATGCACCACCGCGTCCGAGTACCGGTGCACGAGATCCTCGATGTCGTCACGGCTCACCGGCCGGACCTCCTCGATCGATCCCTGTTCGTGTCAGCGAGCGAGGATGGTGACACCCGATATGCCCGGCGCCCCGTACACGTGGGTGTAACCCACGCTGGGATCGCCGGGGACCTGGTGGTCGCCCGCATCGCCCCGGAGCTGCAGCACGTTCTCGTACACCTGGCGCAGCCCGGACGCGCCGACCGGCTCACCGTTGGCGATGCAGCCGCCGTCGGTGTTGACCGGCAGGCGGCCGTCGATCTCGGTCTCACCCATGGCGATCATGTGCTCCTGCTCGCCGTGCTCGCAGAAGCCGTTCTCGGCCATGTGCATGATCTCGGCGCCGACCTCGGTGTCCTGGAGTTGAGCCACGTCCACGTCGTCGGGTCCGATGCCGGCCATCTCGAAGGCGGCCTTCGAGGCGTCCGCCGTGGGCCCGCCGGACCACTCGGGAGGCAGGTGGGGCGCCATCACCTCGAACGACCCGAACCGCCGGGACCGCACCACGGCCGCCTTCAGGTAGACGGGCGTGTCGGTGTAGTCGCGGGCCTTCTCGGCTGACGACAGGACCAGAGCCACGCCGCCCTCGCCGGGGGAGCAGAACATGTACTTGGTGAGGGGGTACGACAGCATCTGCGACTCGCTGATCTCCGCGATGCTCAGCGGCCGGCGCCGCCACGCCATCGGGTTCTTGGACCCGTTGCGGTAGGCCTTCTCGGCCACCCTCGCCAGGGTGGGCTCGGTGATGCCGTGGTCGTGCATGTAGCGGTTGAGCTTCATGCCGAAGAACTGCGTGGTGAGCGCCAACCCGGATTCGCCGTACCACTCGCCCAGGCCCCAGGCCTCGGTGTCGACCCGGAACGCGCCCCTCTCGTGCTTGTCGAAGCCGACCGCGATGCCGAGGTCGAACATCCCGGCCTTGATCGAGTTGTAGGCCGCGAACAGGGCCGACCCGCCGGTGGCGCACCCGTTGGCCACGTTGATGAACTGCAGCCCGGTGAGCCCCAGCTGCGACACCATGGTGTCGGCGTTGCCGGCCGCGTCGCTGCCGCCGAACGCGAACTGGATGTCGTCCCACTGCACACCGGCGTCGGCCAGGGCCCGCCGTACCGCGACCACGCCCTGGTCCACGCCCGACACACCTTCGGTGCGACCGAACGGGTGCATCCCGATCCCGACGATGGCAACGTCGTCAGTCATGGCCGGCTCCTCCCTTCGGGGCGAAGGCGAACGTCACGACTTCGTCCCCGTCATCGTTAACGAAGAGCGGCTCTATCACCAGTTCCATCTCCATGTCGATCTCCAAGTGCTCCGGTTCGGCCACCGTCAACCGCGACTCCACCCTCACCTTGCCGTCGATTTCTACATACCCCACTCCGAACGGCTGGAACGACCTGGGGTCGGCGGCGCCCGCGAACGGTGGTGACTTGGGCGGGTAGCCCTGCACCGTCCAGGTCCACAGCGTGCCGCTGCGGCCCAGCTCCACCGCCTCGGTCGACGAGCCGCCGCACCTGGGGCAGTACCTCTGGGTGGGGAACATGTGGTTGCCGCAGTCGAGGCAGCGGCTGGCGATGAGGTGGGGCTCGTCGGACGGCCATGTGAAGAGGCCGTCTGCGACCGGGACCTGTCTCAATGGAACCTCCTGGATGCCGGAACCTAACTTACGGTGGTGATCGAGGCCATTGCGACGAAACTAATCGATGAGTTAGTTTTGCGCGAGTGAGCACCAAATCGGCCCGCTCGCCGGGCATCAGCTACCAGGAGCTGCTCGACGCCGACACCCATCCGGTGCCCGGAGTGCTGCGCGTGGAGTCGCCCCGCTACCTGGGCAGCGGCGACATCGACATCGCCCGCTACATCTCGCGGGAGTGGCACGAGCGGGAGGCCCGCACCCTGTGGCGGTCGGTCTGGCAGTTCGCCTGCCGCACCGACGACATTCCTGAAGTGGGCGACCACGTCCTGTACGAGATCGTGCGCGACTCCTACATCGTCATCCGCACCGCGCCCGACGAGATCAAGGCCTATCCCAACGCCTGCCTGCATCGCGGCCGGCGCCTGAAGGAGCACGCCGGGCGCTGCAGCGAGATCCGCTGCCCGTTCCACGGCTTCGCCTGGACCCTCGACGGCGCGCTCAAGCACGTGCCGGCCCGGTGGGACTTCGATCACGTACGCGACGAGGAGTTCTCCTTGCCCGAGTGCAAGGTGGGCACGTGGGCCGGCTTCGTGATGATCAATCCCGACCCCGCCGCCGAGCCGCTGGAGGACTTCCTCGGCGAGATCGTCGACCAGTTCGAGGTGTGGGACCTGGCCAACCGCTACACCCAGGCCCATGTGGCCAAGGTGATCCACGCCAACTGGAAGATCGCCCAGGAGGCGTTCTGCGAGGCTTTCCACGCCAACGCCACCCATCCCCAGATCGCCCCCTATCTCGGCGACACCAACAGCCAGGTCGACATCTGGGAGAACTTCGCCCGGGTCATCAGCCCCGGCGGCACTCCCAGCCCGCTGCTGGACTGGACCCCCACCGAGGACGACATGATGCGGGCCATGACCGACACCCGGGTCGACGAGCCCACGCCGATTCCGGTGTCACCGGACCAGTCGATGCGGGTCATGGGAGCGGCCGCCAGCCGGGACCGGTGGCGGCCGGTGGCCGGTGAGTGGGTCGACCGGATGTCCGACGCCGAGATGATGGACAGCATCGACTACACGATCTTCCCCAACTTCCATCCCTGGGGCGCGTTCAACCGGATCGTCTACCGGTTCCGCCCCAACGGCGACGACCACCGCAGCTCCATCATGGAGTGCATCTTCCTGGCCCCCTACCGCGGCGAGAAGCCGCCCAACGCGCCGGTCCACTTCCTCGAGGAGCACGAGACCTTCACCGACGCTCCCGAGCTGAGCATGCTGGGCAAGGTCTTCAACCAGGACCTGTTCAACATGGAGAAGGTCCAGCGCGGGCTGGAGACGACCCGCAAGCCTGGGATCACGTTGGGCAACTACCAGGAGTCGAAGATCCGCTGGCTCCACGCCAAGCTCGACGCCTGGGTGGGGGAGGAGCGGTGAAGGGACTGCGCCATCCCTTCACCGGCGCGCTCTACGAGCCGGACGGGACCGGTTGCGTGCTGGTCACCGACGGTGACCGGCAGGGCCGGTTCCGGTCCAACGGCTCTTGGATCTCCGGCGATCTGCGGGAGTGCGACCCCCAGCTGTGCGGCTGGGTCGCCGGGCCGAGGGTGGCCCATCACCGGATCGCGGAGGCCTCCTCCGACCACTGAGCGACGCCGGGGTCGGCACTCCCGATGCCGCCCTCCAGCACCAGCTTGAAGCCGTCGAGCGCCTGCCGGTGATCTTGCTGGTCGTGTGACAGCCCGTCGGTCAAGCCGATGGTGAAGGCGTGGATGTAGGCCAGCACCGCGGCCCGGTCACCGGGAGCGATCTCGCCCGTGGAGATGCCGCAGTCGACGATCTTCTCGAAGAACTCGCTGCGGCGGGCATCCTCTCGGCCCAGTTCGCTGGCGAGTTCAGGGATCCGCCGGCGATCGACGCGCGATGCACCGAGGAACCGGGCCAGTGACGGATCGTCGTTGTTGAGGTCGTGGGCCGTCTCGAGCACGGCCTCGATCTTGCCCACGAAGGTGTCGGCGCTGCGCTCGGCCGTGCCGAACCGCTTGTAGACCCGCTCCTGCACCTCGTCGAGCACGGCCTTGTAGATCTCGAGCTTCGAGTCGAAGTAGTGGTAGATCGCGCCGGTCGTGATGCCGACCTCGCTGGCCACCGCCTGATTGGTGGTCGCGTCGTAGCCCAGCTCGGCGAAGCATCGCCGGGCGACATCGATGATCCGGCCCCTCGTCTCGGCCGAGCTCGTTGCGGGCGGCCTGCCCAGCCGGGCCGGCTTCGATGCCATGCCTGAAGGCTATTTCAGGCTGCCCGCCCGCGAGGAGTTCTCTCGGCCTTGGGTGAGGCTCCCTAGGCGATATCTGCGGCGCTGTCACATGGCACATTTACAGTGCATCTCCATGCTGATATGTTCATATGAAATATATCGTAGATCTATCTACTGCTCGGGCAAAATGACCGGCTACAGTCCGCATATGTGGCTGTGCCGGGATGCGCCAACGACTGGGGCTTGTCATGAGTGATCCTCTTCAGATGAACAACCGGGGGTCCCGATCCGGCCTACAGGCCCACAAGACCGTGGTGTTGGGCGCTCCTGCCGATCGGGCGACAGTCTTGGCCGCCGTGCCTGCGGGACTGCTAGGGCGCGCCGCAGCCGAGCCCCAACGAGCGTTCCCCGCTATTGCAAAGGAGCCAGATACGTGTACGCCGATCGCTTCTGCCGTTCGGGGACTTCCAAGTGTTCACAAACTCCACCTCGACGATAGCCGGTACATGGAGATCGAGCCGGAGAGCGTGGAGCTTGTGGTCACCTCTCCTCCGTACTGGACCCTCAAGCGGTACAACGAACAGCCCGGCCAACTTGGTGAGATCGAGGACTACGACGAGTTCTTGGACGAACTGGACGACGTCTGGCGCTGTGTTCATCGCGCGCTCGTGCCCGGCGGGCGGATGGTGGTCGTCGTCGGGGACGTCAACGTGTCGCGCAAGGCGTTCGGCAGACATCTGGTCTTTCCGCTACATGCAAGCATCCAGGAGCGCTGCCGGCTGATGGGGTTCGACAACCTCGCGCCGATCATCTGGTACAAGATCGCCAATGCCCAGTACGAGATGGGCGCGGGCGGGTTCTACGGCAAGCCCTACGAACCTAACGGCGTCATAAAGAATGACGTTGAGTACATCCTCCTGCAGCGCAAGCCGGGCGGGTATCGCAAACCCGACCTAGCCTCGCGGCTCATGTCCGTCCTTCCTGCGAAGGACCACGCGGAGTGGTTCCAGCAGGTCTGGCGACTCGGAGGCGCCTCGACGCGGGATCATCCGGCACCATTCCCGCTCGTGCTGGCCGAACGTTTGATCCGGATGTTCTCGTTCGTGGGCGACACGGTGCTCGACCCGTTCCTCGGAACCGGCACGACTTCGGCAGCGGCGGCGATCTGGGGCCGCAACAGCGTTGGCTGCGAGGTCGACCCCGTCTACTTCGAGCAGTGTGTCAGCAGGGTGCAGCAAACCCTTAGCGTGTCGCGTCAGTCTGCGTTGGATCTGACGGCCTAACTGTGGCTCAGCAGCCCGTGCCGACCGGGCTCACGCTGGTTGATCGTCTGGCGGCGCTCCCGCGGCCCATGATTTCGGACTACTGCAGAGGTTCAGCACAGTACATTCGCGAGGCGACGACCGCTGGCTCCAAGACGGGGAAGGCGGCGCAATTGCGGCTCTCGAACTGTCTGTCCCGAGTGCTCATCGCCGATCTTCGGGCAGCAGGGTTGAGTCTGGACGGTGCTGTCGCAGGCGAGCGAACGGTCGGAGGAGGTCTGCGAAGCGTCAAGGCTGATGTCTCAGAAGTCACGGAGACCGACGGTCTGAAGCTTGCGGTGGAGCTCAAGCCCGTCCACCTGGCGGTGGGTCGCGCAATCTGGAACCGCTTTGGCGACATCCGAACGTTTGCCGTCAACCTCCATCTCAAGTTCCCGTTCGCGGTTGTTGGCGGCGTGCTCACGTTGCCGACGACTGAACGGCTCAAGTCAGGAAGCGACGATGACTGGAAGCCGACTACCGACCTGATTGAACGAGCTGTCGGTCGGCTCATCCGCGCCGGCGGCCGGCGCACCGAAGGCGATGCCGGCCACTTGATCGAGGGCATAGCGGTGGTCGTGTTTGATCACCAATCGGGGCGCATTCACCCCAATCTTCCGCCCATTGGCAGCGGTCTGCGCTGGCCGGAATTCATCAGCACAATCCACGACACCTACGAAGCGCGCTTCGGCGGACCCTGAGGACGACCTCACGCTGCGGGCGCCGGGCAGAGCATGGTTCCTGTACTGTCGGCGGCATGGCCTTCGCAGCCATGCCGTGGAGCCGTCCCGCGACGGAGGGCAGGGCCTGGAGAGGTTGTTCGCCAAGTTGAGGTGGACCGCGTGCAATGCGCTGGCTGGAGGGACATTCTCCGTTGAGTCGCGTTGGACCGATTGCCTGATTCGTTTCTCGGGGGAATAATTGATCAGGCGATCAATTCAGGAGAAGAAAATGGATTTGGGACTGGCAGGAAAGAAGGCTCTCGTCACCGGCTCGACCAAGGGCATCGGCCGGGCCATCGCCGAGACGCTGCTCGCCGAGGGCGCGTCGGTGGCGATCTGCGCCCGCAACGGCGACGACGTCGACCGGGCTGTTGCCGAGCTGTCCACCGCCGGCACCGCGGTCGGCTCGGCCGTGGACGCCGGTGATCTCGGTTCGCTCGAGGCCTGGATCGCGTCGTCGGCCGAGTCTCTGGGCGGCATCGACATCTACGTGCACAACACCTCCGGCAAGGGCCAGAAGCAGCTCGACGGCTGGACCACGAACTTCAATGTCGATCTCAGGGCGCTGGTGGGCGGGGTGGCCGCCGCCGCCGACGCGCTGGCCGACGGGGGCGGAGCGCTGGTGAGCATCGGCACCACCGCGGCCACGGAGCACTTCGCTTCGGGCTCGAACAGCTACAGCGCCTTCAAGGCCGCCGCCACCAACTGGACGCTGGGCCAGGCTCAGGTGCTCGGCGCCAGAGGCATCCGATGCAACGTGGTGTCGCCCGGACCGATCTTCATCGACGGCGGCGACTGGGACAGGATCAAGGGCCGCCTGCCCGAGTTCTTCGAGGCCACCCAGAAGAGCCATCCCGGCGGCGACATGGGGACCGCCTCCGACGTCGCCAACGCGGTGGCGTTCCTGGCCGGCGACGCGGCCCGCCACATCAACGGAGCCAACCTCACCGTCGACGGCGGCTTCCTGAAGCGTGTCGACTACTGAAGCGCCGGCAGAGGGACGTGTCGACGCCTGCCTGGTGGCCGGCGGCAAGTACCACGACATCGACTTCGCCCGCCGCGAGCTGCTCCGCCTGCTGGCCGAGCATCCCCATGTGCGCACCCGGGTCGACGCCACCTACGAGGACACCGACGCCCTCGACGGGTGCCGCTTCCTGGTGAGCTACACCTGCGACGTGCGGCCCTCGGGGCGGGCCCAGCGGGCTCTCCGCTCCTGGGTGGAGCGCGGCGGGCGGTGGGTGGCCCTTCATGGCACCAACTCGGCGCTGGACCTTCCCCGGCCCGACGGCGTGGAGTCGCCTCGCTGCTTCCCGGTGTTCGCCGAGACCCTCGGCAGCCAGTTCGTCGCCCACCCGCCCATAGCGCCTTACCAGGTCGAACCGGCCGATCCGGACCATTGGCTGGTGGCCGGCATCGAGTCGTTCACCACCGACGACGAGCTGTACCTCATGGAGCACGCCGACCGCGGCACCCTCCAGCCTCTGCTGCTCACCCGGTGGCGGGGCGAGGCCCGCGGGTTCGCCGAGAGCGACTGGACCGCGGGCCCGGGCGAGCACCTCGTGCAGTACATCCGCCCCCTCGGTTCCGGCGCCGTGCTCTACAACACCCTCGGGCACTGCCGGGGCCACTGGGACATGTTCCCGCTGCGGGACTACTACCCGAAGGTCGAGCGCTGCTCCTGGAACGCTCCCGAGTACTACGAGCTGCTGCGCCGAGCCATCCGCTGGGGTATCGGAGCGGGTCCGTGATCGGCGGGAGAGCGCGGTGACCGATCCGTCGCACGAGGTCCTGCGCGACATCCACCGGCGCATGGTCCGCATCCGCCTGTTCGAGGAGGCCGCCGGCAGGCTCTCCGAGGAGGGCCGGATACCGGGCTTCATCCACCTCTACGTCGGCCAGGAGGCGGTGGCCGCCGGGGTGTGCGCCGCGTTGCGAGACCACGACCAGGTCAGCTCCACCCACCGGGGCCACGGCCACCTCGTGGCCAAGGGCGGAGACCTCGCCCGGATGATGGCCGAGCTGATGGGCAAGGCCACCGGGTACTGCGGGGGCAAGGGCGGATCCATGCACGTCAGCGACCTCGACCTGAACATGCTGGGCGCCAACGGGATAGTCGGCGGCGGCGTGCCCATCGCGGTCGGCGCCGGGTTCGCCAACAAGTACCGGGCCAACGGCGCGGTGAGCGTGGCCTTCTTCGGCGACGGGGCCACCAACATCGGGGCGTTCCACGAGGCCGCCAACATGGCCGCCACCCTTGAGCTCGGTGTGCTGTTCGTGTGCGAGAACAACGAGTACGCGGAGTTCACCCCCCGTGTTCTGACCATGGCCATCGACGATGTCGTCGAGCGGGCCGCGGCCTACGGCATGCCCGGTGCCATAGTCGACGGGATGGACCCGGTGGCGGTGTTCGAGGCCACCGCCGCTGCAGCCGACCGGGCCAGAGCCGGCGGTGGCCCGTCCTTCATCGAGTGCAAGACCTACCGGTTCTACAACCACCACGGCGTCCAGACCCTGGGGATGAAGTACCGCTCCGACGAGGAGGTGGAGGAGTGGAGGGGCAAGGACCCCGTCCCCCGCCACGAGGACCTGATGGTCCAGGTCGGAGCCATGACCCCCGACGGGATCGAGGCCGTCCGGGCCGAGATCGCGGCCGAGGTCGATGCGGCCATCGAGTTCGGCGAGCAGAGCCCCATGCCCGATCCCGACGACCTGCTCGCCAACGTCTACTCCGACGCCGCCGGCCGGCGGCCGCTCTGACCGCCATGGCCGAGCTCACCTACCTCAAGGCGTTCAACGAAGGCCTGCGCCAGATGATGGACGCCGACGGCGACATCTTCGTGGTGGGGGAGGACGTGGGCCGCAAGGGCGGGGTCTTCGGCAGCTTCGCGGGGCTGTTCGAAGAGTTCGGCGAGCTCAGGATGGTCGACACGCCCATCGCGGAGCAGGCCATCGTGGGTCTGGGTGTCGGCGCGGCCGTCTGCGGGCTTCGGCCGGTGGTCGACCTGATGTTCATGGACTTCGTGCTGGTCGCCATGGACCAGCTGGCCAACCAGGCTGCCAAGCTCAAGTACATGTTCGGCGGCACCGCCCGGCTGCCGGTGACGATCACCACCAACGGCGGTGCCGGATTGTCGGCCGGGGCCCAGCACAGCCAGAGCCTCGAGACGATGCTGTGCCACGTCCCGGGCCTCAAGGTCGTGATGCCCTCCACTCCCTACGACATGAAGGGCCTGCTGGTCTCGTGCCTGCGCGACGACAACCCCACCGTGCTGGTGAAGCACAAGCGCATGTTCGGCGTTAAGGGCGAGGTCCCGGCGGAGCTCTACGAGGTTCCGATCGGTGAGGCCCGCGTCGTCCGGCCGGGTGCCGACGTGACCGTGGTGGCCTACAGCCGGATGGTCCCGGAGTCGCTGAAGGCCGCGGACTCCCTGGCCGCCGACGGCATCGACTGCGAGGTGATCGACCTGAGGTCGGTGCAGCCGATCGACACCGAGACCGTCGTGGTGTCGGCCCGCAAGACCAACCGCATCGTGGTCGTGCACGAGTCGGTCCGGTTCGCCGGGCTCGGCGCTGAGATCGCAGCCCAGATCCAAGAGCACGCCTTCGACTATCTCGACGCCCCCGTGGCGCGGGTCGCGGCGCCCTTCACACCGGTGCCCTTCAGCCCCGCGCTCGAATCCCGATACGTGCCGGACGCCCCCCGCATCGCCGCGCAGATCCGTACCACCCTCGACCGCGCCTAGAGGCCGAGCGAGCAGGCATGGCCACCGAGTTCCAGATGCCGAAGCTGGGCCTCACCATGGAGGCCGGCACCATCATCTGCTGGCATGTTCCCGACGGCTCCGTCGTCGAGCAGGGCACCCCGGTCCTGGCCATCGAGACCGACAAAGTCGAGAGCGACGTCGAGGCCAGCGCCTCGGGCCGGCTCCATCAGACCGCCGCACCGGGCGAGACGTTCCCCTGCGGCGCGCCGATCGGGTGGTTACTCGCCGAGGGTGAGGAACCACCGGCAGCGGCCCCGGCCGGTCCTACGGTCACCGCCTCCGGAGCGCCCGCTGCCGGAGCACCTGCAGTATCGGCCCCGACCGCGGGATCGGACGCGCTGGCCCGAGGCGATGGCGGCCGCATCCTGTCGTCGCCCAACGCCCGCCGGGTGGCCGCGGAGCTGGGCGTCGACATCGCTGCCGTCGCGGGCTCCGGCCCCGGCGGCCGCATCGTCTCCGAGGACGTGCAGGGCTTCGCCGCGGCGCGGCTCGAGCCGGTCACCGAGGATGTGCCGCCGCCCGTCGACGCGCCGCCGGCACCGGTTCCCGATACGGGCGCGGGGTCGGCGGCGACCGTAGCGGCGCGCCGGTTGGCTGATCTATTGGGCGTCGACATCGCGGTCGTTCCCCGCACCGGCGTCGACCCGCGGATCACCCGCGACGACGTCGCTCTCTACGCCCGGCGGCAATTGGCCGGGGCCGGGCCTGCACCCGCTTCGACCCCGTCTGGACAGGCGCCCGCACGACGGCGGTCGGGGAGCCGGGCTCGTCCGTCCGGCTCTGGCGCCGCTCTGCCCCCGCCCTCGCAGACACCCCTGGGAGTCATTCCGATGCGGGGCATGCGGCGCACGATCGCGGCGCGCATGCACGAGTCGCTCCAGGCCATGGCCCAGCTCACCCTCACCATGGACGCAGCCATGGACCGGGTCGTGGCCGACCGTAGACGGTGCCAGGTCGACGGTGGCGCCCCCAGCTACACCGACTATGTGATTGCTGCGGTTGCCGCCGCCCTCGTCGAGCATCCGATAGTCAACAGCCAGATCACCGACGACGGCGTCGCCTTGCTGCCCGAGGTCAACGTGGGGATGGCGGTGGCCCTCGACGACGGCCTCGTGGTCCCGGTCGTGCGGGGCGCGGACCGCCGGTCCATCACCGACATCAGCGTCGAGACGGAGCGGCTCGCCGCGGCTGCTCGCTCGCGGTCGCTGGGACTGGACGACTTCCAGGGGGCGACGTTCACGGTCACTGCGATGGGCATGTACGGCGTCGACGCGTTCACCCCGATCATCAACCCGCCCAACACCGCGATCCTGGGCGTGGGCCGCATCCGGCGCGACGTGCACTGGGATGACGACGACCGGCCCGTGCCGCGACCCACCCTGACCTTGAGCCTCACGTGGGACCACCGCGCCTTCGACGGGGCACCGGCCGCCGAGTTCACCCGAACGGTCAGGGAGGTGCTCGAATCGTGGGGTGAGCGGTGAGCGGAACCGCTCCGCTCAGCCTCACCTTCGCCGAGGCCGCCGCGCTGGATGATCCGGACCGAGTTGCGCTGCTAGGCGGGAAGGGCGCCGCCCTGGTGCGGATGACCGAACTCGGCCTGCCAGTGCCTCCCGGCTTTGTCCTGACCACCGCAGCCTGCCGGATGGCGCTCGATCGTGATTGGTCCGCTGCAGTTGACGGCGAGCTTGCCGGAGGGATCTCGTGGATCGAGCAGCAGCTCGATTGCCGCCTCGGCGACCCAGAGGCCCCGCTGCTGGTCAGCGTCCGCTCAGGGGCGCCGGTGTCGATGCCGGGGATGATGGACACCGTCCTCAACGTCGGCATGACCGAGCCGGTGGCCGACGCGCTCTCGGAGCGCTCCGGTGGCGGTCTCTTCGGGTGGGACACCGCCCGGCGCTTCGTCCAGTCCTACGCGGCCGTCGTGGCCGGAGCACCGGCCGAACTGATCGGCCGCTTGTCGGCTCACTGCCTGGGACCCGACGAGGGGCGGTCGCTGTCCCCAGACGCGCTGGCGGCGGCCACCCGGCATCTCCGGGAGGAGCTCGCGGCTGCCGGCCACCCCATTCCGGCGGATCCCCACACGCAGCTCCGGCAGGCCGTCGGGGCCGTATTCGCCTCCTGGAACTCCGAGCGGGCCAGGGTCTACCGCCGGGTGGAGGACATCGCCGACGACCTCGGCACCGCGGTCACGGTGCAGGCGATGACCTTCGGCAATCTTGGCGAGCGGTCGGGCACGGGCGTGGCCTTCA
The DNA here is from genome assembly GCA_965221605.1 of Candidatus Aldehydirespirator sp. Taxonomy (GTDB): domain Bacteria; phylum Actinomycetota; class Acidimicrobiia; order Acidimicrobiales; family Aldehydirespiratoraceae; genus Aldehydirespirator. Next base: position 35,353 of record CBDCSK010000007.1, on the reverse strand, counting down.
GCCGCGATCCCAGCACCGGCGAGCCGACCCTCGTCGGTGAGTTCCTGCCCGGGGTGCAGGGCGAGGACGTGGTGTCGGGCTCGCACGCGACCCGGTCGCTGGCGGAGATGCGGTCGGTGTGGCCCGACCCCGCCGACGAGCTCGCGGCGGCCGCCACCCTGCTGGAACGGGACATCGCCGACATCGCCGACATCGAGTTCACCGTCGAGGACGGCGTGCTGTGGCTGCTGCAGGTCCGGGTTGGCAAGCGGAGTCCGCGGGCCGCCCTGAGAGCCGCCATCGACATGGCCGAGGACCCCGGCTTCCCGCTGGACCGGGCCGGCGCGCTGGCCCGGGTCTCCGAGATCCTCGCCGATCCGCCCACCGCGCCTGCGCCGGAGTCGCCCGCGCCCGCGGCCGATGTCCTGGCCGGCGGCCTGGCCGCGTCGCCGGGCCGGGCTGTGGGCGTGGTCTGCACCGGCATCGATGAGACGCTGGACCGGGCTGGGCGGGGCGAAGCGGTCATCCTTATCCGCCGGGAGACCTCGCCCGCCGACGTCGCCGGCATGGCCGAGGCCGCCGGGCTGGTCACCACTGTGGGCGGGATCGTCAGCCACGCTGCCGTGGTGGCCCGGTCCTGGGGGATCCCTGCGGTGGTGGGCGCAGCCGCCATCGAGGTCTCAGCCGGCGGCATCGTCATCAATGGCCGCCGTGTCCCGGCAGGGGAGACCGTCACCGTCGACGGCGACCGCGGCCTGCTGCTGCGGGGAGCCCACCCCGGCAGCCGGGTGGAACTGGAGGAGGTGCGGGTGCTGCGAGCCTGGCGCGCCGAGCTCGATCAGTCCACCGGCTCCCGAGGCACTCCCGACGCAGAGGACGGTCCCGAGATGGACCTCGCCGAGGTGCGCCGGATCGTCGGCCTGAAGGGGGTGGCCTCCGCGGACTCGCTCGTCGCGGTGCTCGGTTGCGGACCCGGCCGGGCTGCTGCAGCCATCGCTGCCCTGGTGGACGAGGGGGCCGCCCAAGAACTGCCGGGCGGGCGCGTCCGCCTCACCAGTGAGGCTCGGGCCACCGTGGACGAGCTATTCCGCCGTGACGCCGCCCGCCTTCACACCGTCATCGAAGCGGTGATGGACGACTTCCACGCCGTCAACGGCACCTTCAAGGAACTCGTGACCGCTTGGCAGATGCGATTCGTCGACGGCGCCGAGGTCGTCAACGACCACACCGACGAGGCCTATGACGCCGACGTCATCACGCGGCTGCGCGACGGCATACATCCCCGAATCCTTGCCATCGTCGAACAGGTCGCCGGAGCCGAGCCCCGCCTGGCCCGCTACACCGAGCGGCTCACCGCCGCGCTGGAAGCCCTCCGGCAGGGCGACGCCCAGATGATGGCCAACCCCCTCCGGGACAGCTATCACACCGTCTGGTTCGAACTGCATGAGGAATTGATCCGGCTCTGCGGGCGCGACCGCGCCTCGGAGGCCGCCGCGGGCCGAGCCTGATCCCGGCTCTCTCGCCTACGACGGATTTACGGCAGGGCGTCGATGGTGACGGTGCCGGCGGTGCCGTCGACGGTGACGGTGGCCCCGTCGGGAATGACCAGCGTCGCGTCCGGCACCGATGCTACGCACGGGATGCCGAGTTCGCGGCTCACGATCGAGGCATGGCTGGCCGGAGCCCCGACGTTGGTCACCACCGCACAGGCGGCCAGGAACAGCGGCGTCCACGACGGGTCGGTCTGCACCGTGACCATGATCTCGCCCGGCCCCAGCGCGGAGGGGTCGTGAGGGTCGAGGACTACGCGGGCAACGCCGCTTACCGTGCCCGGTGAGCAGGCCGCGCCGGTCAGCACCGAGCCTGCCTCCGCCGCGGCCAGGACCGCCTCGGCCTTCCGGGGCCAATCGCCGACCGGCGGCGCCTCATGCGTGATGATGAACGGCGGTTCCAGGTCGTAGAGGCTCCGGTGCTCGGCCTCGCGTTGAGCCAGCGCCGGGCCGAAGGAGCCCGGGTCGGACAGGAAGTCGTCCAGTTCGGCCTCCAGCAGCATGTAGATCTGGCCCGGCGACTCGATGTGGCCCGCCTCCGCCATCCGGCGACCCAGCTCGTCGAAGCACATCCGGGCCTCGTGGATCACCCGGATGTTGGTGCACTTCGAGCGCTCGCGAGCGGCCAGGAAGATCCCCGACGACTTCATACCGGCCCGGAACGTGTCGAGTGTCTCCTCGTTGTCGGCCAGGAGTTCCTCGATCTCGGCCGCGATGCCGGCCCGCTCGGCCGCTTTGCGCGCCAGGGCCGCGACCGGATCGGCGTCGTCGGACTGCCTCCTCAGCACGTCGAGCTGGGCGTAGGCGAGGCCCGTGTTCGTCTCGTAGCTCTCCGCGCCCGGATCCCACTCGTTGGGTCCCCGGGAGCCGTGGTTGTAGAGGAACACGTCGAAGGCATCGGCGAAGTCCGTGCCTGCCAGCCGCTCACCCAGGCCGTCCAGCCCGGCGTCGAACTCCGCGGTCAGATGGTCACTGGATCGGATCATCCGCGACAGCACCCACAGCTCGCGGGCGATGTCGGCCGAATCGACGTCGCCGATGCCGGTGATGAGCCTCAGGCCGTCGTCGGGGCGCCCCAGGTCGGCCACCACCGCGGTGATGGTTCCCGGCCCGAACGACGCCCCCAGCGACGAGGTGACGTGGTGCTTGAAGTTGTCGACCATCTGGGGCTGCAGCGACCGCGCCCGGGCAACCAGTTCCTCGTTCGAGACGGTAGCCAGGTCAGGCCGCTCGTCCCGAATGCGCTTGGCCGTCTCCTGCTGGTCGAGCACCGGCTGGTGGACGTCGGTGGACATCACGTAGCCGGCGGTCTCGGTGAGTCTCTGGGAATGGCGCTCGCTCTCGTGCCACGGCTTGGGCACGTACGGGGGAACGTCGGGGTGCTCGTCGAAGTAGGCCTCGTCGATCTGCTCGGGGGAGGCGCCGGGCATGCGCACCCCCAGCAGCCGGGCCTGGGTCAGCGAGTTGTAGAAGTAGCCGCCGAAGAGCCCGAAGCACTCCGGCGGGTCGCCGTACTCGTCGGCGTCGAACACCCCGAAAGTCGCGAACCCCTCGCGGCAGCCGAGCACGACACCGGACTCCCAGCAGAACGTCCACCCCAGGGGGGTGACGGGGTCGGCCAGCACCTCACCCGCATTGGCCCTGGTGTAGTCGGGGAACCTCTCGGTCGGAACGCGGTCGATGATCCAGCGGTCTGCCAGCATCGGGTCTCCTTTGAGGTCGTGGTGCGCCGGCTCAGGCGAGGAGGCTGCCTCCGTGAAGGTCGAGGACGGCGCCGTTTATCCCGCCCCCGATGTCGGTGCAGACATGGATGGCCATGGCCGCGACCTCATCGACGGTGTTCAGGCGCTTGATCGAGGCCAGCTGCGCGTAGGTGTCGAGGAACTCCTCGTAGGTGATGCCCATGGCCTCGGCGGCCTGGGGGCCGGCCGTCTTCATGATGTCGGTCTCGATGGCGCCGGGGCACAGCACGTTGCAGGTGATCCCCACCGGGCCGTACTCGAAGGCGACCGCCCGGGTGAGTCCGATGATGGCGTGCTTGTTGGTGATGTAGTGCGAGATGGCCGCCTTGTCGGCCTGGCGGCCCTCCACCGACGAGATGTTGATGATGCGGCCCCAGCCGTTCTTCTCCATGGTCTGCAGGGCCCGCCGGGTGCCCCAGAACGTGGGGTTGAGGCACCAGTTCAGGCACTCCTCCCAGGCCGCGTCCTCCAGCTGGGCCACCGGCGCGAAGCCTGAGGACCCGCCGGCGTTGTTGACCATGATGTCGATGGTGCCGAAGGTCTCGACGGTGGTGTCGACCAGCCGGTTCACCGCCTCCTGCTGCTGGATGTCGCCCTGCACGAAGATCGCCCGGTCGCCCGCATCCATCTCCGCCAGCGCCTGCGCACCCTTCTCCTCGGAGCGGCTGCACACCGCGACCTTCCCGCCTTCGTCGATGATCGCGCCGGCGATGGCCCGCCCGATCCCGCGGGTGCCTCCGGTGACGGCGGCGACTTTGCCTTCGAGTCTCATGGACTCCCTCCTTGATTGTGTTGATGGAGAACTGAATCTTGATCGGACCCATGAATGATTGCATGCAATCGAGCGATTGCACAAACGTGACTCGCGCCGCGCTTGACGCTAATCTCGTCTGTCTATACGGTCTTGATCGCACAGGTCCGGCATTCGTCCGACATATGACTCCAAAACCCAACGACGTGAAGGAGAAGCGCTGTGTCAGAGCCCAACGACCTTGAGGCCATTCGCCGGCTCACCTACGAATACGCCATGGCGGTGGACACGATGCAGCTCGACAAGCTGGTCGACCTGTTCGTTCCCGAGGCCGTCTTCGATCCAGGACCGGGCGGCGTGCCGGTGATGAACGACCGTGACGAGATCGAGGCGTTCTTCAAGGCGACCTTCGAGGGATCCCGCAATCTGTACCACCTGACGTCCAACCACATCATCGACGTGGACGGCGACTCGGCCACCGGAACGGTCTACTACGCCGCGTCGGGCGTCACCGCCGACGGGGCGAGCTTCGGCGCCAACGGGTACTACGGAGACACATACGTGCGGACCGCCGACGGCTGGAAATTCCTGCGCCGGGAGGCGGCAGCGCTCCTCGATCCCGACTACAGCGATTGGGACCAAGCCGAGGGCTAGCTCGCGGGTCAGGCGCCCTTCGTGAGGTCGCCCCCATCGTCACCCATGACCTGCATGAATCGGCGGATCAGGGCGTGCCGTCCACCCAGCCTGGGGCCTCATTCCTCGAACCGGTCGTGAACCCTGCATCGGTTGTGAGGCACAGCCCGTTCGTGTAGCCGGACTCGTCGCTGCCCAACCAGAGCGCTGCGTTCGCGACGTCTGTCGCGAGTCCGGCTCGCCCCTTGAGCGGGGACATCTCCTCGAGAATGGGCATCACCCCGTCTATGTCGTCCCGGTCGCCAACGAAGGCCTCCGCAGTCAAAGGCGTCGCCATCGCATGAGGCGCGATGCAGTTCGCCCTGATGCGGTGACGACACAGCTCGGCGGCGGCGTTCTTCGTGAGACCGACGATCGCATGCTTGGCCGCGGTGTACGCGTGGGGACCGAGACCGCCGACCACCCCGGCTGTACTCACGGTGCTGATGATGGAGCCTGACTCCCTCGGGACCATCACGCGAGCCGCATGCTTCATCCCGTAGAAGACCCCGTTGAGCAACACGTCGATGGTGGCCTTCCACTCGTCGGCCGGAGTGGCCGCCAACGGCCCGAAAACGCCGACGATGCCCGCGTTGTTGAACATCACGTCGAGGTGACCGAACTCGCGGACTGCGGTATCGACCAGGTTCGAGACGTCAGCCTCGCTGGTCACGTCGCAGCTCACGAATCTGGCGGCCGAGCCGATCGACTCCGCGACCCCCTCGCCCCGCTCTCGTTGAATGTCGGCCAGCACGACTTGCGCGCCCTCGGCGACGAAGAGGCGTCCCGTCGTTTCGCCGAAGCCACTGGCCCCTCCGGTGATTGCTGCTACCTTGCCTTCGAGGCGTCCGGCCACTCTCGACTCCTCTCGCCGCCGACACGCGCCAACGGTAATACCTGTACCACAACTTGACGGGGTGAAACATCCGGCCATAAGGTGCCGTAACGTCCGACGTATGACTCGACGGAGATCAGAGGGGGAGCAGCCGGTGTCAGAACTCGAAGACCTGAAGGCGATCGAGCGACTCACGTACGAGTACGCGATCGCCGTCGACACGTTTCAGCTTGACGCCCTGATGGACCTGTTCCTGCCCGAGGCGGTGTTCGACCCTGGACCGGGCCACCCACCCGAGAACTTCATGAACAATCGTGACGAGATCCGTGCCTTCTTCCAGGGCCTGTTCGATGTTTCGACGCACCTGTACCACTCGGCGACGAATCACATCATCGACGTCGACGGCGACACCGCGACCGGCACGGTCTACTACCTGGCGAAGGGCGTCACCACGTCCGGTGGCGGCTTCGGAGCTCACGGCTACTACGCCGACACCTACGCACGTACCGCCGACGGATGGAAGTTCCGTCGCCGCGACGCCGCGGGCCTGCTCGATCCGGACTACAGCAACTGGGAGATGGCCAACGGCTGACGCTCGACGATCTCCCTCGAATCTCGCACCTGCGATGGGACCAGCCCTATCGCCCACTCCGACAGCCTGGGAGGGCATCATGAAATCCAAGACATTGCTCCGCTTTTTGGGCGCCATCTTCGCGTTTGCACTGGTTGCAGCCGCATGTGGTGACGATGACGGTGAAGCCGTCGACGAAGCCACCGAGGAAGCGGCACCTCAAGAGACCACCGAGGAAGCGGCACCTCAAGAAGCCACCGAGGAAGCGGCACCTCAAGAAGCCACCGAGGAAGCGGCACCTCAAGAAGCCACCGAGGAAGCGGCACCTCAAGAAGCCACCGAGGAAGCGGCACCGGCCGACGACGCGGTCCCGGCTGGTGTTGCGGCGGCGCAGGCGGTGTCGGAAGAGTTGAGTGTGTTGCCAACCTCGATCGGGCTGACGGAGCCGATCGAGGGTGACATTCCGACGGGGTTGAGGATCGTCGTCATTCCGATCAATGTGCCGTCGGCGATCGAGCTGATCACGTTCTTGCAGGAGGCCGCGGCTGTGCTTGGCTGGACGGCTGAGTCGGTGTCGGGTGGTACGACACCTGAGGAGTTCAAGGCGGCGTTCGCCCAGGTGTGCGCCGACGCGCCCGACGCAGTGTTCAGCCTGGGGATCCCGTCGGCGGTGGTGACCGAGGAGCTTGAGTGCCTCCGTGATGCGGGTATTCCGATGGTGTTCCAGTCGACTGCGCCTGAGGGGGTCCAAGACACCGATCTGGTGTTGGCCAACATCTATGACCACACGCCGCAGTTCATCTCTGGGACCCACAACGCGAACTGGGTGATCGCCGACAGTGGCGGCAACGCGAACATCGTGTACTACGACTTCGCTGCGGTGGAGACCGTGCATTTCGTGTCACTCGGGTTCGAGGAGACGATCGTCGAGAACTGCCCGAACTGCACGTTCGAGAGGATCGATGTGCCGGCGGAGGACATCGGCACGAACCTGCCGGGCCAGATCGTCAGCTATCTGCGTGCGAACTCGGACACGAACTACGTGGCGTTGGCGTTCAGCGATCTGGCGATCGGTGTGCCTGGTGCGCTGGCCGATGCCGGCATCGGTACCGACGAGGTTCGCCTGATCGGCGCCAACCCGGGGCCGGGCAACCGGGTGAACATCGCGGCCGGGAACTACGAGCAGGCCGCGATCTCGTTCCCCAAGTTCGAGTCGCAGTGGCGGGTCATCGACATCTTTGCCCGTCATTTCGCCGGCGAGTCCGTCGACCATCCACAAGATGCCGCTTACCCGTACTTCATGTACAGCTCCGACAACGTCGACGACTGGGCCGGGGCTCCCGAAGACGAATGGCCCCTCGTCCAAGACTACAAAGAGCAGTACCTCGCCCTCTGGGGTGTCGGCTGATCCGCTGGTAATGGACGATCGTTCACCGGTCGAGGTCAAGAACCTATCGAAGACCTTTCCCGGCACCCGGGCACTGACCGACGTGTCGCTCCGGCTGGCGCCAGGCGAGATCCACGCCCTCGTCGGTCAGAACGGATCTGGGAAGTCTACGCTCATCAAGATCCTGGCTGGCTACCACCAGCCCGACCGCGGCGGCGAGGTCTGGGTGGGCGGCACCGAGATCACCACCGATCGCAGCGCTGCGGCTCACCGCCTCGGACTCCGCTTCGTTCACCAGGGCCTGGGGCTGATCGACGAGCTCAACGCCGTCGACAGCTTCGGCCTGGTCAGCGGCTTCGCGCGGACGACGGCCGGGAACGTGAACTGGAAGGCGCAGGCCGGCCAGGTCCGCGCCCAGCTGGCCCGATTCGGTGTCGAGGTGGACGTGATGCGACCGGTCGGCCGGCTCGACGCGGTCGAGCGCACCGCGGTGGCCATCACCAGGGCGCTGGAAGGCCTCGAATCCGGGAGCGGCGCGCTCGTGCTCGACGAGCCGACGGTCGCGCTCACCAAGCGCGAGGTGAGCCGGCTGTTCGAGATCCTGCGAGAGGTCCAGCGCAGCGGCGTGACCGTTCTGTACGTCTCGCACTATCTCGACGAGGTGTTCGACATCGCCGATCGGGTCAGCATCCTCAAGGGCGGTCGCCTCGTCACCACCCGTGACACGTCGGCGCTCGACCGCGACGAGTTGGTGCGGCTCATGGTCGGTCACGATGTAGGGTCGCTTCACGGGCGGCGAAGCGAGCTGACCGAGTCTGAAGACACACCGGCCTTGCGGGTACGTGGTCTTGCCGGGCGCCAGCTCGAGGGCATCGACTTCGATGTCGCGCGTGGTGAAGTTCTCGGGATCGCCGGCCTTCAGGGCAGCGGGATCGGAGAGTGTCCGTATGCGTTGATCGGTGCGACCCGCCACCCGGGGGCAGTCATCGAGATCGCCGGCGAGGGCGCGAAGCGGCGCACGCCGACCGTCATGGCCGATCTTGGCGTCCGGCTGGTTCCCCGAGATCGGCGTACCGAGGGCGCGATCTCGGAGTTCAACGTGCGCGAGAACATGACGCTCGGTCGTCTGCGGTCGTTTCGTCGCGGCGGCCGGCTCCGGCCGGGGGACGAGCGCGTCTTTGTCAATCACTGGATCGACGAGCTCGAGTTGGTCCCGCCCGATCCCGACCGTGCGTACAGCACGCTGAGCGGCGGCAACCAGCAGAAGGTGGTACTCGGCAAATGGCTGGGTACCGATCCCCAGGTGCTCGTCCTCGACGAGCCGACCAACGGCGTCGATATCGGTGCCCGCGAGAAGATCTACACCACCATTCGGGATCAAGCCGCTGGGGGCCTGGCGTTCGTCGTCTGCTCGTCGGACGCCGCTGAACTGGCTGAGATCTGCGACCGGGTCCTGGTCCTCGGCGGCGGCGTGATCGAGGCCGAGCTCGTCGGCGATGACATCACCGAAGCTGCGATCGTCAGTCAGCTCCACGTCACCGAGGTGGGGGCGGCGTGAACGAGGCGACCGTGAAGCCCCATACAGGAAACCAGACGAGAAACCGGTGGAGTTGGTGGTCCTTCAGCAACATCGGCGCCTTCTACGTCTGGGCGCTCATCATCGCCATCTTCTGGTCTCTCGAGCCGGACACGTTCGGCTCAGCGAACACAGTGACCGACATCCTCAACCAAAGCGCCGTCACCGGACTGGTGGCCCTGGCGTTGGTGGTCCCGATGTCGGTCGGCTGCTTCGATCTCTCGATCGGCGCCACCCTCGGCGTCACGTCAGTGCTCACCGCCAAGCTGCTCGCCCACACCTCGGTCAGTCCCACGACCGCAGTCATCGTGGCGCTCCTGGTCGGCCTGGCGATCGGGCTGGCCAACGCCGTCGTCGTGGTCGTCTTCAAGATCGATCCCTTCATCGGGACGCTGGCGACCAGCTCGCTCCTCGGCGCGTTGTCACTGTTCATCTCCGGCAACAGGACCATCGCGTCCGAGCGGCTGATCGGTGACTTCACCGAGATTGCTCGATACAAGATCCTTGGCATCACAGCGCCCGTCTGGTACATGCTCGTGGTGGCGGTGATCCTCTGGTACTTACTCGAGCACACCGCGACGGGACGCCACATCTACGCCATCGGCTTCAGTCTGGAAACCGCGCGCCTGAGCGGCATCAACACGCAGCGGATCCGCTTCATGAGCCTCGTCCTGTCGGCCTTCGTCTCTGGGCTGGCGGGCGTGGTCCTGACTGCTCGGATCACGGTGGGGTCGCCGACCATCGGCCCACCGTTCTTGCTCCCGGCTTTCGCGGCGGTGTTCGTCGGTGCCACCCAGCTTCGGGGCGGCCGCTTCAACGTCTGGGGCACCCTGATTGCGGTGTACCTGATCGGCACCGGAAACACGGGGCTCTCATTGGCCGGCGCGCCTCTCTGGGCGCCGCAGGTCTTCGTGGGTATCACCCTCATCGTGGCTATTGCGCTGACCGGGGTGAAGCGTTGGGTGAAATGAGTCCGGGGGACACCGTCGCATTCGCCCCCCTGCCGCTCGGTACGGCTCACGACATGGGGACTTCCGTCGACGGCCGCCCGCTGTTCGACCCCCGCGTGTTCGACAGCACCGAGTTCAGGAGGAACCCCCACCCCTACTACCGGATCCTGCGCGATCACTACCCCGTGTACCGGGACAAGCTCCACAACCGGTACCTGATTACCCGCTACGAGGATGTGATTGCGGCCTATCTGGACGACGAGATCTTCAACACGATCCCCAAGGGCACATCCAACCTGGTGAACGGGAACACGATCCTGGAATTGGGCGGCCGCGAGCACACCCGCCGCCGGAGGCTCTTCGGCTCTGAGCTTGCCGGTCAGGCGCTCAAGGCTCGAATTCCGACGATCCATCGCATGGCCAATGAGATGATCACTGAGGCGATCGAGCCGACCGCCAAGGAGATGGTCGCCGGCAGCGTCGCCGGCCGGCGAACGATCGAGTTGGGCCGGGCGTTCGCCAATGAGTTCCCGATCCGGGTCGTCGGCCATGTGCTGGGGTTCCCCACCGAGGCCCGGGAACGGTTCTACTACTGGTACCGGTCCATGCAGGACGGCCGTCCGGGCTCCGAGAAGGCCGGGGCCGGCCTCCAGGCCCGCCAGGATCTTGGGGACTACGTCTGGGAGTTGGTCGAGGAGCGACGCCGGAAGCCCGCCTATCTCTACGACGAGCACGGCCGGCCCACCGGCGAGGACATCATCTCCCGGCTGAGCCGGAACAAGGTCGACGGCGGCTACCTGTCGACCACCGAGATCGTCTCGATGATCGCGCTGCTCGTGGGCGGCGGCGGCGACACCACTCGGGGAGCCATCCTGCACATGTGGCGCCTGCTCCTCCAGCATCCCGAGCAGTTCAAGGCGGTCCAGGAGGATCCCGGACTGTTTGACGCCGCCTTCCATGAGACGCTACGCCACTCCGCTCCGGTGGGAGGGATGTCTCGTTCCACCAACACCGATGTCGTCTTGCATGGTGTCCTCATTCCCGCGGGCTCCTGGGTGGAGCTGGTGAACTTCTCGGCCAACCATGACGAGCGGGTATTTGCCGACCCCGAGACGTTCAACATCTTCAGGCCCGAGCTGTACACCGGTCGGGAAGTCCAGCGCGGCTACCGCCGGGACGGAAAGTACAGCCACGTGGGGTTCGGCGTTGGTACGCACTTCTGCCCTGGTGCCTGGATCGCCCATCAGGAGACTGTCATCGGGTCCAGGATCTTGCTCGAACACATGAGGAACCCGCGCCTCACCCCCGGAAAGATCGCAGACGACGTCCACGGCGGGTTGGAGCCCATCTTGACTGATCGCCTTTCGCAGCTGTCCGAGCTGTGGATCGACTGCGATGCTCGCTGAGGCCGAGCGCTCCTACGAGGTCTACCAGCGACAGACCTCCAAGGACATTCCCGTCGTCGTCCCTGGCGGGTTCTGGCTACGGCCGGATTTCATGGCCGATCCCTATCCGACGCTGGCCCTGCTGCGAGAGCATTACCGGTGCTTCCAGGACTGGCACACGAACACCCTCTGGGTGACCAGCTACGACGAGGTCACATCGTTGATCGCCGACGAGGCCAACTTCTCGGCGAGGCCCCGCCACGCGACCTACGAGGCCGGGCTGTTCAGCCGCGACCTCCGCGACGAGCCCCCGGTTCGCGACGCGATCGGCCTCGGGATGCAGTCGTTGGCCGAGGACGTCGCCCACCGGGCCGCCGACGGGCTGCGCGGTGACGGCGCCGACCTGGTCGGCGACTTCGTGCGCTCGTTCACTGTCGGGCTCCTGGCCGGGGTTGTTGGGATACCCGATGGCAACGCCGACCGGTTCGGCGACTCGTGGCGCACCATGCAGGAGGGGGTCGGCTGGCACGCAGGCCGGGCCGACGCCGGCGTACGGGCCGCCGCGGAACTGGTCGAGACGGTGACGCAGCTGCTGGCCGCTCCCGACTCCCTGCCGGCACCGAGCCTGCTCGCAGCCGCTCTGACCTCAGGCGATGATGCCGCACCGGGCGACGTCGCCCGGGAGGTTGTGACAACCTTGCTGGAACTCGACTTCAGGACTCTGGAAGGCTCGCTCGCCAACCTCTTGTGCCTCCTGCTCACCCATGACGATCAGTTGCAGATGGTGATCGAGGAGCCGGACTTGATCATGCGGGCGTGGCAGGAGACCATGCGCCACAGTCCGGCGTTGATGGAGTCGCGTCGCTACGCCCGCCGCGAGGTAGAGCGGTTCGGCCGGCTGATTCCGCGAGGGAGCCTGGTCGTCTGCTCCGCCGGGGCCGCGAACCGTGATCCCGATGTGTTCTGGGAGCCGGATCGCTTCTGCATCACCCGCCAGGACCTGGCCCACCGCGAGCCTCGGGGCCAGTTCCGCATCGACGGCCTGCCGTCGGGTGTAGCGCCCGGCCTGGTCCCGCTGTCGAGGATGCCGGCACGCCCTGCCGACAGGCCACCGTCGCTCTACGCGCTCACCGCCGACGCCGTCGTAGCCGCGATGACAGCCCTGCTCGAGCTCTGGGACGGGAAACGGCCGTCGGTCACATGTCAACCCGGTATCGGCTCCCGGTGGGCGGGTGACGACAGTGTCTGCCGGCGCTTGCTGGTCGAACGAGATGGTTGACATGGCCGAGCAGTCGCCGTCGCCGTCGGTCGAGTCGGGGATGGTCAAACCGGTGCTGTCGGCCTACCGTCAGGTAGCCGACCAGCTCCGGGCCCTGATCGTGACCGGTCAGATCCGTCCCGGCGAGCGGCTGCCTTCCGAGGCCAGCCTGGCCAACCTGTTCAGCGTCAGCCGGGGCACGGTCCGCGAAGCGCTGCGCGAGCTGTCGGCCCAGCACCTTGTCGAGACGTCCCGCGGCCCGGCGGGCGGGAGCTTCGTCATCGAGCCGGACCCCGAATCGGTGTCGGCGTTCCTTGAGTCTCGCTTCGGGCACATGTCCGGCCTCGACATGGTGAGCCTTCCCGACATGCTCCAGGTCCGCGACATGCTGGAGATCCCCATAGCCCGGCTGGCCGCTGAGAACCGCACCGAGCAGCACCTCAACATGCTCCGGGCCTCGATCGGCATCAGGACCACCGCCGAGTACCGGCGCACCATCACCGACGACGGTCCCCCCCATTTCCACACCACGCTGCTTCACGCCGCCGGCAACCCGCTGCTGTCGATCATGACGCCACCGGTGTTCAGGGTGCTCCAGTTGAGGTATCTGCGCGACGACCCGCCCGACTTCTGGCGATTGGTGGGCGAGGAGCACGAGGAGATCCTCGTTGCGGTGGCTGACCGCGACGCCGACGCAGCCGAGGAGATGATGCGCAAACACCTGAAGTCGCTGCGCTCGGCTTACGAGGCCGGCAGCACGATGGAGCAGCCGGAGGCGGACTAGCCAGACGTTCTTAGCCGGGTCCGGGCAGGCGGGCACCGGCGTGTGTCGAGTCCTCGATCGAGATCGGGTGGCCCACCCACAGGCCGATGTTCTGGCCGGTGCGGCCGTCGGGCCCTTCGCTCAACAGCTCGACGAGCAACGCGGCAGCCTGGGCCGGCTGTATCCACTCCTTGATGGCGGATTCGGTTGCCCGGTCGCCCATCCAGGCCAGTGTCATCCCGGTGACGGTGGCCCCCATGCACAGCGAGTTCACGCGGATGTTGTGCTCTCGCAGGCTGATCGACCAGTCGAGCGTCAAGCCGTTGATCGCCCACTTGGAGGCGTTGTAGAGATCCATCCTTCCGTGGCCGCGGACATCGAGGCCCGGCTCGGGGAAGACGTGATCGGTGCCGATGTTGACGATGTGGCCGCCGCCACCCTCGATCATGAAGGGCACAACCGCCCGGCCGAAAAGGAACGGCCCCTTGGTGTTCGTGTCCATCACCTCGGCATAGTCCGCGAGTGCCTTGTCCCAGTCGTCGTGCGGTCCGGTCGCGAACCCGACGCCGGCGTTGTTGATCAGGATGTCGATCCGTCCGTGGGCCGCGACTGCCCCGTCGACGACCCGGCGGACGTCCTCGGGATCGGCGACGTCGGCGACGTAGCTGAGGCCGTCGAGGTCCTGCACCGCCTCCTCGCGGTCGCAGGCCACTACCCGTACGCCGTGGGCGCTCAGTGTCTCGCAGAAGGCCCGGCCGAGGCCGCGAGCCGCGCCGGTCACGACGGCGACCTGACCGTCCAGGGTGTTGCTCATGGCTCCTCCAGCATTGCGGCGCAACCGTGTCGCTGGTTGCGATCAGTCTGGCGTGGCGGGGCCTCGCTTGGCGGGCAACTCTATGAAGATCCGGCCGTCGCGCACTTCCAGCGAGTAGCGGGGCTGGTAGCGCTCCCTGGCCGCGCAGTATCCGGTGGCGACCTCGTAGGCCCACTGGTGGCCGGCGCACACCAGCCGGGTGCCCAGCATCACGCCCTCGTTGAGCTTGCGGCCCCGGTGGATGCACACGTTGGACAGCGCCACCGGCTCGCCGTCGTTCCACAGCAGCAGGATCTCGTGGCGGTGCAGGCTCACGACCAGCTTCCCCGCCGAGGCCAGCGCCTCCGCGGTGGCCTCCACCTCGAACCATCCCCTGGGCGGCGCCATCGCTCAGCCCGTCCCCGCTGCCGGCCGCTCAGCCGGTGCCGGCCCAGCCCGCCCGGGACCCGCCGCCGTCACTGCTTCCACCCTCGTCGTCGAGGCCCACCTGGTCGGGATCCCAGCTGAAGGTCACGTCGCCGCGGGTGTAGGTCTGGCAGGCCAGGCGGTAGCCCTCATCGACCAGGTCGCCCAGCCGGGCCCGTTCCCGGCGGCGGGGCGGGTCGAGGTTCTCGGCACCCTCCTCCACCACGAGGCGGTCGGTGCCGCAGTTGCCGCTGGCGCACTGCCACGGCACGTCGATGTCCTCCCGGATGGCCATCCGCAGCACGTTGACCTCTTCGCCCTCGGCGAAGTCCACGTACTGGTCGACGGTCTTGAAGTAGATGCGCGGCACGCCGGTCAGAGCCCCGCGCCCGCGTTCCTGGCTTGATCAGCCGACGAGCGCAGGCTGGCGCTCGTCCTCTTCCACCCACGGGCCGAGGTCGGGCTCGACGTAGGTCTGGTACAGCGCCTTGGTGTAGGCGAAGCGCATGTCGGCCGCCTCCCGCACGTAGTGCAGGCAGCGCTGCTGCAGCTCCGGGGTGTCGGCGTACTTGAGCACGATCTGGTAGCCCCGCTCGCCGTGGATCTCGTCGGAAGTGATGTGCAGGTCGAAGAACTCGGCCTCCCACTCCGAGAACCCGTACTTGTTGATCAGCGTCGGGTACTGGGTGCGGTAGATGGATGGCACCTGCGACTCCAGGCCCACGATCAGCGCGGCCGACGACACCACGAAGTTCTCCCGGCCCGACACGTAGTACATCCAGCCCTGCATGCCCTTGGCGAACGGCATGGCGTTGTTGCGGTCCTGCACGTAGGCCCGGGTGCCGCCGCACGCCTCGGCGAAGCGGATCAGCAGGTCGGTGTGACGGTCGTCGCTCAGCTCCTCCTCGTACATGTTCTGCAGCAGGAAGTCCTTGGCGTCGCGGGCGTGGTCGGGCGTGTTGGCGTACATGAGGCCGAGGTAGTCGCCGAACGGGCCGATGTAGTGGTAGTGGTTGGTGGCCCAGTGCACGAAGTGCTCCTTGTGCAGCCTGCCGGCGGCCCAGGCCCGGCTGAAGGAGGCGTCCTTGGCCATCGTGCCCGAGAAGGCCGCTTCCAGGGCCACTCTGAACTCGCTCGGTGACATCATGTCGGCCATTCGTTTGCTCCTGGTATGTCGGATTCCTTGAGGTGGTTCCCTGAGATGGAAGGGGCGCCGGGGAGAGGTCGGAATCCCCGGCGCCCGCCATTGTATACAATAGTGAGCGTACTGATCGGGCTCAAATCGGGCGGGCTCGGGAGACGGAGACGGCCGTGCACGAGACCCAGGTTGCGTTCTTCAGCGAGGGTGTCAAGTTGAGCGGGCTGCTCCGCTCCCCGGACCAGGTCGCCGGCCCGGCGCCGGCCATCGTGCAGGGACCGGGCTGGCTCGGGCTCAAGGACGCCAAGCTGTACCTGCCCTACCACGAGGCCCTGACCGCGGCCGGCTTCCACGTGCTGATCTTCGACTACCGGGGCTTCGGCGACTCCGGGGGCGACCGGGGGATCCTGCTGCCCCAGTACCAGCTCGAGGACCTGATCAACGCGGTCACCTACCTGTGCACCCGCGACGACGTCGACTCCGACAACATCGGGGCGTTCGGCAGCGGCGGCACCGGCGGCGGCAACGCGGTGCTGCTGGCCGCGGCCGACCGCCGGGTGCGGGCCGCGGTGTCGCAGGTGCCGGTGGCCGACGGCAGGGACTGGCTGCGGCGGATGCGCCGCGAGTACGAGTGGTACGAGTTCCTGGCCCGCCTCGAGGCCGACCGCAACCAGCGGGTGCTCACCGGCGAGGGCGAGATGGTCCATCCCCGCGAGGACATCATGGTCCCCACCCCCGAGCGCCGGGCCTCGAAGGTGAAGGCCGACGTCGACGACCGGATCCCGTCGTCGGTGCCGCTGCGCTGCGCCGAGGCGATCATGGACTACCGGCCCATCGACGTGGTCCACCAGGTGGCGCCGGCCGCGCTGATGATCATCGCGGTGGCCGACGACGCCACCACCCCCACCGACCACGCCGAGCGCCTCTACGAGCGGGCCAACGCCCCCAAGAAGCTGGTCATGCAGCGCCACACCACCCACTACGCGGCCTACAAGCAGTACGGCGATGCGGTGATCCCCCAGATGGTCGACTGGTACCGCACCCACTTCACCGGAGGCTCGGTCGAGGTGCATCACAGCTTGCTGGCTGAGCCTCCCCGACTGCTGGTCAAGGACCCCGACGGCGCCTCCGGCTGAGGAGTCCGGGCGGGTCGGCGCACCCTCGCCCTCAAAATCTGTAGAGATTTGCTCCCATACGACGGGTTTCTCTACAGATTTCGGCCGTGTCTACAGACTTCTGAGAACTCCGCCTCGGTGAAGACCTGCTGCATCTCGAGGGTCAGCTCGTCGTCGACCGCACCCCGTTTCGCGACGAGCTCACGGGTGTAGCGCTCGACCATCTCCAGGCGTCGCCGTTGTTCGGGATCGGCGGACATGGCGGCTTCGCCGTCGAGGATCCGGTGGCCCGACCGGACCGTCCTGAAGGTGATTCAATAGTCGCAGCCGAGGGACTCCGCGCTGACGATCCTGGCCCGCTCCTTGAGGACCGGGCTCACCGCCGACCTCTGCCAGATGGACTCGTCGATCTGGCCGAGCAGAGCCCCCAGCGGCCCGTGCTGTCCCATGAACGTCTCGAACGGGAGTGCGGCCTCGGTCATGCGCGGATCCTATTCACCCGGAGTGCTCGTCCGCTGCCGGTATACAACCCGCCGTCTGTATACAATCCGTGCCCATGCTGGCGCCGCTGATGACCGTCCCCCTCGTGGCCCCCCGATGGCTGTGAGTGCGCCCACCGTCGACCGGGTCGTGGCCGGCGGCACCGTGGTGTCGGGGACGGGCACCCAGGTTGCCGACGTGCTGATCGCCGGCGAGCAGATCGCGGCCATCGCCGCCCCCGGGGTGATCCCGCTTCCCGACTCGGTCGAGCGCATCGACGCCACCGGCAAGTGGGTCCTGCCCGGCATGGTCGACGTGCACGTGCACCTGCGCGAGCCCGGCTACGTCCACAAGGAGGACATCAGCACCTGCACCGCGGCGGCCGCGGCCGGCGGGGTGACCACCGTGTTCGGGATGCCCAACCTGAACCCGGTCACCAAGAACCTGCAGGTGCTCGAGGAGCTGTTCGACCTCTACGACACCAAGAGCATCGTCGACTGGAACCACAACCCGGTGCCCAGCGAGCTGCACGAGGTGGAGCCCATGGCCGAGGCCGGAGTGGCCGCCTTCAAGATCTACATGGTGGTCGACACCGGCCGCGACTACCCCCATCCCAGCGGCACCGGCATCCGCGACCACGGCCACCTGCTGCGCATGTTCGAGGCCATCCAGCCGACCGGGCGGTCGTTCATGATCCACCCCCACGACCAGGCCATCATGGACGTCACCGAGCAGACCCACTGGGACCGGGGCGACCGCAGCCCGGCCGCCTACGCCCAGACGCTGGCCACCCACAACGGCCTGATCTGGGACGCCGCCATCGCGGTGATCCTCCAGATGGCCGAGGCCACCGGCACCAAGCTCCACATCGTGCACATGCAGACCGAGGGCTCGGTCGAGATGGTGCGCCGGGCCAAGGAGCGGGGCGTGGACGTGAGCTGCGAGGTCAACCACTGGGCGCTGTTCCTGTCGCGGTGGCGCGACATCGAGGAGCTCGGTCCGTACGCCCTGTCGTACTGGGTTCCCGACCACCACCGCGAGGCGGTGTGGGAGGCCCTCAACGACGGCACCATCGACATGCTCTCGTCGGATCACGCCCCCCACACCCGGGCCGAGAAGGAGATCGGCTGGGAGGACTGCTGGGCCTGCCACACCGGCACCCCCGGCGTGCAGGAGCAGTACCCGATGCTGCTGGACTGCTCGATGGACGGGATGATCTCGCTGCCGAGGGTGGCCGAGGTGGTGGCCGAGGAGCCGGCCACCGAGTTCGACCTGCCCTCCAAGGGCTTCCTGCGGCCCGGCTACGACGCCGACATCGTGGTCTTCGACCCGAAGGACCAGACCCGCCACTCCGCCGACACCGTGCTGTCGAAGTGCGGGTGGACCGCCTATGACGGCCGGGTCACCAAGGGCCGGATCCACCGCACGATCGTGCGGGGCCGGGACGTGTACGTCGACCGCAAGGTTGTGGGCGAGCCCGGCTGGGGCCAACTGGCCCGCCCCTCGTCGTGACCCGGCCGTGACCCGCGCTGTGACCCGGGCCGTGACCCGGGCTAGACCGTGACTCTGTTCAGGAGGACACCACTGCCGTGACTGACACCTCTGCCATGAAGTTCGGCCTGTTGATGCCCCACTTCGGCGGCCATGCCAGCCGCCGGGCCGTGCTCGACGGGGCGGTGCTGGCCGAGAGCTTCGACTTCGACTCGCTGTGGGTGCGCGACCACCTGGTGTTCGAGCCCCACTCCGAGATGGAGGCGGCCGACATCACCTTCTACGAGGCCCTCACCACCCTCACCGCCATCGGGGCCGTCACCGAGAACATCACGCTGGGAACCGGGTCGCTGATCCCGTTCCGCCATCCGGTCCACGCCGCCATCAGCATCGGGACGTTGTGCAGCCTGGTCGGCGACCGGGTGGTGCTGGGCTTCGGGGCGGGCACCTTCGACCACGAGTTCGACGTGATCGACATGGCCGGGGTGGATCGGGTGGGGCTGGTGCGGTCCAACGCCGAGATCCTGCGCCGCCTGCTTACGGAGGACGGGGTCACCTACCGCGACGACGTGTACTCGTTCGACGACATCTCCATCGAGCCCAAGCCGGGCGCGCCGGTGCCGTTCTGGTACTGCGGGGCCACGCCCCGCTCGGCCCGCCTGGCCGCCGAGTACTGCGACGGCTGGATGCCGGGCCGCACCACGCTGCTGACGATTGCCGAGCGGGTGGCCACCATGCGGGAGATGACCGCGGCCAACGGCCGGCCCATGCCGACGGTCGCGGTGATCCCGCCCACGTCGATCGCGGCCACCCACGACCTGGCGGTGTCCGGCGTGAACCTGGAGGGCCTGCTGGCCTGGGCCAACAAGCGGGGCAAGTGGTGGGCCAAGCCGCCGTCGGGCAGCTTCACCACCGCCGAGGACATCGAGGGCTCGCTGATCGCGGGCACCCCCGACGAAGTCGTCGAGCAAGTGGGACGCTTCGCCGATGTCGGGGTGGAGCACCTGGTGTTCGACCTGCGCATGAACTTCGACCGCTGGTTCGCCTCGGTCGAGCTCCTAGGCCGAGAGGTCCTCCCCGCCCTCCGATCCTGATCCGGCTGCCTGCTGGCAAGTGCGCAGCTTGCATTGAAACTCAGCGGCGAGCCTTGTATTGAAGTTGCTCTACAATAAATTTTGATCTATACTGATCTACGAGCTTCGCCACCGAGCTATCCAGCGGTGCGCCACTGTCCTTCAAAACGCGCATTACTGCACCGGCATCAGTGCCGCTGGGCCCAGGAGAAGCCCCATGACAGCAACCGCCCCCGCTCATCGGGTCGCACCGCACATGACTCAAACCCCCGATCCGGACACAACCCCGCAATCCCTGGCCGCGGGCTCGGCTGTGGAGGCCGGGACCGCTAGGCCCAGGCTGCGAGACCAGATCGCCGAGAACCCGTTGGTGAGTCTCGTGGCAGGACTCTTCCTCGCTCTGATGACCTTCCTTGGGGCCGTGGTCGTTGCCTTGCTGGTCTTCGCGCTCACGAGTATGAACGACCGCTTCGACAGCCTTGAGGGTCGCATGGACCGCCTTGAGGGCAAGGTGGACGCGCAGGGTGCCCAGATCGCCGAACTCGACCGGAAGTTCGCCGCCTTGATCGCCCACCTCAACGCTACGGAGGCGGTCGACGCCGCGCTCGAACACAGGTTGCTGATCCCGGGTGAGGGCGCTCTCGAGCCTGAAGGCGAACCACCCGGCTAGAGCCCGTTCCCCTAGGCTCTGGCCGGCGAGGCTGATGTGAGGGAAGCGGTAGACCGGGAGTTCGTGGTTGAGGCTCCCCGGGACGAGGTGTGGCCCCGGCTTCTGGACGTGCAGGCGGTGGCGTCGTGGCTGCCGATCATGCATTCGGTGACCGAGATGTCGTCGGGCCCCGCCGGGATCGACGGCTCCAGCTTCCAGGCCGCCTTCGAGGACAAGGTGGGCCCGTTCTCGCTGCGGGCCGACCTGCACATCGAGGTGACCGGGGTGCGTGACAGCGAGGAGGTGGCGATCCGGGCCCGCGGCGAGGACCGCCAGATCCGCTCCCGCATCATGATCGACGCGGGCTGCCGCCTGTCCGACGCCGGCCCCGGCCAGACCCGGGTCCGCCTAAGCGGCTCCTACGAGATCACCGGCCGGGTCGCCACCCTCGGCGCGGGCGTCATCCGCTCCAAGGCCAACAAGCTCATAGACACCTTCTGCGCCAACGCCACCCATAGCCTCTCCACCGGGGCTGACCCCCTGAGCTGAGAGGCCGAGCCCAGCAGGCACGCGAATCCGGCCCGCTCCGACTCCGTTCTCGCAGGAATACGCCACGCGGGCGGTTCTCGACAAAGATCGGGCCTGATGACGGTGTTGCCTGAGCTTGGGCTGGTCCGGTCAGAGGACCTGGACGGGGTGCTGGCGGCGGTCGACTACGACCACGCGCCCTACGCCGGGGGGACCGAGTTGGTGCCGGCCATGGGGCTGGGCCTGCGCCGGCCGGCGGCCATCGTGGACTTGAAGCGGGTCGAGGCGCTGAAGGGGATCGAGGTCGACGCCGAGGTCGGCGCCGTGACCGTCGGGGCGGCCGTCACCCACCGGCGGCTGTCGGATCACCCCGCGGTTCAGGAGCACCTGCCCACGCTGGCCTCGGCGGCGTCCCGGGTCGGCAACGCCCGGGTGCGCTCCACCGGGACGGTGGGCGGCAACCTGTGCTTCGCCGAGCCACGCTCCGACCTGGGCTGCGTGCTGGTCGCTCTCGGCGCCAGCGCCGAGGCCCGCTCCACCCGGGGCGCCCGCACTCTGACGATCGACGAGCTGATCGTGGGCGCGTTCGAGACATCGCTGGCCGAGGACGAGATCCTCACCACTGTCGCAGTGCCGTTCGAGCCGCCCGGCATGTCCTACTGGAAGCTCCAGAGCTACGAGCGGCCCACCCTGGGGGTGGCTCTCGTGGTCACGGACTCGCAGTGGGAGGTCACCGTGGGTGCGGCCACCGAACGGCCCACCCGGGCCGTGATCGCCGCGGGCGACGCTGCCGGACTGGCCGCCTTCGTCGAAGGGCTCGAGCTCAGCGACGACATGACCGGACCCCCCGACTACAAGCGCTGGGTACTGCAGGCCTACCTCGAGCGAGCGCTGGGGGCGACCTCATGACTGGCCCGCCCGTGTACAAGCGCCCGGTGCTGCGGGCCTACCTGGGTCGCGCATTCGGGAGCGGCTCCGTGACCGCCCTGGCCGCGACTTGGACCGCCGCCACGGATCACCCTTCGGCGGCGATGTGGTGGGTGTCGCAGTGACCGCTCCGGCGGCGACCTCGACTGTGGTCCGGGTGCGGGTCAACGGCTACGACCGCGAACTGCTGGTGCCGGTGCGGCTGACGGTGGCCGAGTTGCTGCGGGACCGGCTCGGACTAACCGGCACCAAGGTCAGCTGCGAGATGCAGGTGTGCGGGGTGTGCACGGTGCTGGTCGACGGCAACCCGGTCAGCTCGTGCGCCACCCTGGCTTGCGACCTCGACGGCACCGACGTGCTCACCGTCGAGGGCCTGGCCCGTGGCCGGGACCTGCACCCGGTGCAGGAGGCGTTCATGTCGGCCAACGCCCTTCAGTGCGGCTTCTGCACGCCCGGGTTCATCATGATGGCCGTCGCCTTGCTGGACGCCTGGCCCGACTCCGACGCCGAGGACGTCCGGGAGTGGATGGACGGCAACCTGTGCCGCTGCACCGGCTATGCACCTATCGAGACCGCGGTCACCGTCGCGGCCTCCCGTCTGGCTGCCACAACTGCTGAGGACGACCAGTGACGGTCGCCGCCTCGTGTGTGCGCGCCGGCTCACCGGAGGACGAGCGATGACCGCCGAGCCTCGGCGGGACGGCTGGGACAAGGTCACCGGGCGGGCCCGCTACGCCGTCGACGTGGCCCTGCCCAACATGGCCCACGCCGCGGTGGTGCGCTCGGAGCGGGCCCACGCCCGCATCGCCGGCATCGACCGGGCCGAGGCCGAGGCCGCTCCCGGCGTGATCGCGGTGGTCGCCGCCGACGACCTCGGCGACCTCGGCCGCCGCTTCGGCCACATAGTCCCCGACCACTACATCCTGGCCGAGGGCAAGGTCCGCTACTACGGCGAGCCGGTGGCGGTGGTGGTGGCCGAGACCCCGCTCGAGGCCGCCGACGCCGCCGAACTGGTGTGGGTCGACTACGAGGACCTACCCGCCCTGACCGCCGCGGCCGACGCCCTCGCCTCCGACGTGCTCATCCATGAGCAGTCCTACACCGAGCCCGGCCGGGAGTTCCTGGGCGTGGCCCCCACTCCCTCGGCCGACAACGTCGCCCACCGCGACGAGCTGGCCTGGGGCGACGCCGAGGCCGCCCTGGCCGCCGCCGCCACCGTGGTCGAGACCACCGCCACCTTCCCCCTCGTCTACGGCTACGCCATGGAGACCTACAACGCGCTGGCCGACTGGCAGCCCGGCTCCCTGCATGTGATCTCCACCGCCCAGCACCCGCTGATGGTCCGCAAGGAGCTGGCCCGGATGTTCTCGCTGCCGCTGGCCGCGGTGCGGGTCGAGGTGCCCTACATCGGCGGCGGCTACGGCTCGAAGTCCTACACCAAGCTGGAGCCCCTGGCCGCGGCGGCGTCATGGGCCTCGGGACGGCCGGTGAGGGTCACCACCGACATCGAGGCGGCCATGTACACCACCCGGGCCGACGGCGCGGTGGTCACCGTCCGCACCGGCTTCGACGCCGACGCCCGGATCTGTGCTCGCGACATCGACATCCGCTTCGACACCGGCGCCTATGCCGACAACAGCCCGCTGGTGCTCACCAAGAGCATCAACCGCAGCTTCGGCCCCTACCGGGTCCCCAACCTGCGGGTGCGGGGGGTGGCGGCCTACACCAACACCACCCCGGCCTCGTCGTACCGGGGCTTCGGCGCCCCCCAGGGCGCGCTGGCCGGCGAGCTGAACATGGACATGGCCGCCGACCGGCTCGGCATCGACCCGGTCGAGCTGCGCCGCCGCAACCTGCTGGCCCCCGGCGACACCATCATCGACGGCAAGCGCCCCCTCGACGCCGACCTGGCCGCCGACCTCGACGCCATCGTCGCCGCGCTCGACCGCCAGGCTGGCGCGCCGGAACCGGGCACGCTGCGGGGCCGGGCGGTGGCGGTCACTGCCAGCGATGCCGGCGCGTCGCCCATCTCCACCGCCCAGGTGCGCATGCACGCCGACGGGTCGGTCACCCTGCTGGTGAGCAGCACCGAGATGGGTCAGGGCAGCCGCACCGCGCTGGCCCAGATCGCGGCCCGGGAGCTGGGCGTGCCGATCGAGGCGGTGGCCGTCGGCCAGAGCGACACCCGCTTCACCCCCTTCGAGTGGACCACCGGCGCCAGCCGCACTACCACCGTGGTCGGCCTGGCCGTGCAGGCCGCCTGCGCCGATCTGTGGGACAACCTGCGAGAGCGGGCCGCCGACTCCGCCGGAGTGCCTGTTGAAGACGTGCGCGTAAGCGACGGCCTCATCCGTGTGCCGTCGGGCGACGCTGGTAAGGACGGCGCCGGTGCGGGTGGTTCCGGTTCGGGGTCCCCTGCCGGAGACGGCAGTTCCGGCGCGGCGTCGGGCTCCGTCGCGGCGTTGACGCCGGCCGGGGTGATCCGCCAGTGGTTCGGTGCCGACGCCGGCGAGGTCGTGGGCGTCGGCGTGATCCGCCGCGACGGCGCCACTGAGATGCTGCCCCCGTTCTGGGAGATCGGCGCGGTCGGGGTGGAGGTGTCGGTGGACACCGCCACCGGCGAGGTCGCCGTCGAGCACCTGGTCACCGTGGGAGATGTGGGCCACGCCGTGAACCCCGACCTGGTCAAGGGCCAGGACCTGGGCGCGGCCACCCAGGGCCTGGGCATCGCCCTGTGGGAGGAGATGGTCTACGACGGCGAGCAGCTCACCAACCCCAACCTGGTCGAGTACCGGGTGCCCCGCCTGCGCGACACCCCCCGCCGCATCACGTCGGTGCTGGCCGAGCGGGGCGACGGCGCCGGCCCCTACGGCGTGAAGGGCGCCGGCGAGGGTGCCCTCAACCCGGTCCCGGCCGCGGTGGCCGCCGCCGTGGGCCGGGCCGTGGGTGTCTGGCCCACCGAGCTGCCCCTGACCCCGCCCCGGGTCTGGTCCCTCCTCCAGCAGGCCCCCGCCTCGCCCAGCGAGCCGTCGTAACCCCCCCGAAATTGATGGCGGATCGGCCCGTATAGGCACAATTCCGGCATCAATTCGGGCTGGAGTCGCCCTCCAGCAGGGCCAGAGCGGCTCCGAGGTACTGCTCGGCGGCCTGGGTCATGCGGATCAGCCCGTAGGCGTCGAGCACGGCCCGCTTGAGCCGGTCGGGGCTGGCCCGGCGCAGCGCGGCCTGCTGGATCACGCCGGCCACCGCATGCGCCGGCTGCGCACCGGCACCGGCCCGCCCCAGCAGCTCCTGGCGCTGATGGCCCATCATCTCTGCGATCTCGTTGAGGGGCACCTCGTACAGCGAGCGCTCGCCCAGCTCCCGCACCATCACCGCGGGCGAGCCGGTCAGGCGCAGCACCTGCTGGACCTCGCCCGCGTTGTCGAGTTCGTCGACCTCCACCTGGCCCCTCAGCTTGAGCCGGCCCAAGGCCTGCTCCATCGGGGCCTTGGCCCTCTGGGTGACCTTGGAGGATCCCGACGCCCGGATGTACAGCCGGTGGGCCCGGTCGGCGGTGACCGGTCCCTCCGCGCTCACGATCTCGAGCAGGAACGAGGCCACCTGGGCCACCGCAGCAGTGCGCGGGTCGGGTAGCCCGCCGCCCTGCCATGCCTCGTAGGGCCTGGGTCCGGCGGCGGGGTAGTGGCCAGGGGCGGACGCTCCCTCGCCACCGACGGCCGCGATCCCGTCATCCTCAACGGTCTCGTTCGGCGGGCTGCCCGGCACAGGCCGCAGCTCCATCCAGCCTTCGATGTTGCCGAGTGCCTTGAAGCCCAGCGGCCGGTACAGCTCGTGGGCGTCGGCGGTGATGAGCGCCAGCCGCCTGATCCCGGCGACGGCCGGGTGCTCGCAGGCTGCCGCCACCAGCGCCTTGCCCAGGCCCCGCCCCCGGTGCTCGGCCAGCACGTACACGTCTGTCAGGTAACCGAAGGTGGCCCTGTCGGTCACGATGCGGGCACCGCCCACCATCGACCCGTCGGGCCCGTAGACGCCCAGCACCACGCTGTTGGCTGCGGCCACCTCCGTCTGCTCCCGGCTGCGGTCCCGGGCCCAGTAGGCGTCGCGCTCCAGGAAGTCGTGCATGGCCTCCGCATCGAACCGTCCCGGATCGCCGGAGATCACATACTCCCGACACCGCCGCTCGACCAGCGCCCGGTCCTCGCTCGCGCCGTCCACAGCCGCCGACGCTATCCGTTGCCACCCGCCACGCTTGTGTGTATATATTGGCACATGCGTTTGCACATACAGCTTGAGGACGAGCTCGTCGAGGACATCGACCGTCGGGCCGGCCCCCGCCGAAGGAGTGCCTTCATCGCCGCGATGATCAGGCGCGGTCTCGACGTCGAACGCCGCTGGGATGAGATCGAGGCGTCGCTCGGATCGATCGTCGACACCGGCCACGAGTGGGACGACGATCCCGCGGGATGGGTCCGCGCTCAGCGGCAGGGCGACCTGCGTCGATCGGGCTGAGGGGCCGAGCGAACATGCGCGGGAGTGACACCGCTACGTCGCAACCGGGTCCCCCTCTCTCGCGATCGGGCTGAGTGTGTCCCGGCTCCTGCTGGACTCGACCGTGCTGATCGACGCGCTGAGGGGCCGACCCGCGGCTGATCGCCTGCGGGGCCTGCGCCGTCTCGGTGTGGAACCGTGGGTGTCCGCCGTCTCGGTCGAGGAGATCTGGCGGGGCCTGAAGTCCGGGGAGGAGGCCGCGGCCCGTCGGTTGGTTCAGGCCCTGCGAGTGGCGCCGCTGGGTGCGGCCGAGGGTCGGCGGGCCGGGCGCTGGCGCCGGGAGTTCGCTGCGAGCGGCGTCACCCTGCACCAGGCCGACTGCCTGGTAGCAGCTGCGGCTGTCGGCGTGGGGGCCGCGCTGGCCACCGCCAACGTCTCGGATTTCCCCATGCTCGGGTTGGATGTCCAGCACTGGCCGGTCGGATCTTGACACCGAGCCACCGTCCGATGTCTCCCGATGTTGTCCGGCTCACTAGCATCGACATGCGCAGCGTCGGGGGAGTTAGAAGTGCTCGTCAGTGAGATTCCGGCTCTGAGGGAGTTCTGGTATCCGGTCATCTACTCCTCGGAGCTGACCGACAAACCCCATCAGGCCGTGCTGTTCGGCGAGGAGTACGTGGTGTGGCGCACCGGTGACGGCTCGGTCCACGCCGCCTTTGACCTGTGCCCCCACCGGGGGGCCCGCCTGTCGCAGGGCTGGCTGACCGGCGACCGCCTGGTCTGCGGTTACCACGGCTGGCAGTACGGCAGCTCCGGCGCCTGCGTGTGCATCCCCCAGAACGACCCGTCCACCCCGATCCCGCGCCGGGCCCGCCTCCAGCCCATCCACGCAGACGAGCGCTATGAGATGGTGTGGATCTGCATCGCCGGGCAGCCCCGGGCCTCGATCCCGGACTTGCCCGAGCTCAACGACCCCGACTACGTGCTGATCCACGAGATGATGGAGGTCTGGGACGCGGCCGCGCCCCGGGTGGTGGACAACGCCCTCGACGTGAGCCACCTGTCGTTCGTGCACAGGGGCAGCATCGGCGACGCCGACGCGCCCCGCATGTCCGACTACGACCTGGAGCGCGACGGCTGGAATCTGAGCTTCACCATCTCGTACCAGTCCAGGGTCACCGAGGAGCAGAAGCGCAACACCGGCCTCACCGACGACTTCATCACCCGCACCACCCACGCCGAGTTGGTCCAGCCGATGGTGTTCAGGGGCGTGCTCGAGTACCCCAACGGTCTGCGCCACGTGCTCTACAAGACGTGCGCCCCGGTGGACGACCATCGCACCCTGTTCTGCCAGTTCATCGCCCGCAACGACGACCCCGACGACGAGAAGGCCCAGGGCATCATCGGCGTAGACCGCACCGTCCAGTCCGAGGATCGGGCCCTGCTTGAGCGCATGACCGCCGAGTTCCCGGCCGAGGTCACCACCGAGGTCCACACCAAGGGCGACCGCATGACCCTGGAGTACCGCCGGATCCTGGCCGACCTTGCCTCTGAGGCCGGTCCGCTGCGACCCGATGCCACCTGGGCGGGAGGCCGCTGGGGCGCGTAGTGGCGCCGGCGAACGCCCAGGGGTCCGGCGTCGGCGGGTCCGGCGTGCCCGCGGGCATGTCCGCCGAGAGGGTTACGGTCACCGTCGACGGTGTCGGCCGGCGCTTCCGTACCGGCTTCCTTGCCCTCGACGGGGTCGATCTCACTATCGGCGCAGGCGAGATGGTGGCCGTCGTCGGCCCGTCCGGGTGCGGCAAGTCCACGCTTCTCAAGATCATCGCCGGTCTGCTCACACCTACGGCAGGGGAGGTGGACTTCGGCGGCGACCGTCCCGAGATCGGCTACGTGTTCCAGGACGCCCACCTGCTGCCATGGCGCAACACGATCCGCAATGTCGAGCTGTTCCTGGAGGTCGACGGGGTCAGCAAGTCCGAGCGTCGCAAGCGGGCCCGGGCCGCGCTGCGACTCGTCGGGTTGGCCGACTTCGAGGGCAGCTACCCGGCAGAACTCAGCGGCGGCATGAAGATGCGGGTCAGCCTGGCCCGGACCCTGGCCACCGACCCCCAGTTGATGCTGTTCGACGAGCCCTTCGCCGCTCTTGACGAGATCACCCGCAACCGCTTGAACAACGACCTGATCCGTCTCCAGCGCGATCAGGGTGTGACCGGTGTGTTCGTGACCCACTCCATCGGCGAGGCCGTCTTTCTCGCCGACCGTGTCGAGGTGATGAGTCCCGCCCCGGGCCGGATAGTCGGTGTGGTCGATGTGCCCTTCGGCGACGACCGAAGCGCCGAACTGAGAACCAGCGCCGAGTTCGCCGCAGTGGCCCGCGAGGTCAGCGAGATCATGGCCGCCCATGAGGCCGCCGAAGCCCACGAGGTCTCCGAGGCGCACACGGTTACGGAGACGCGCGAGTGATCGCCAAGATCCGGTCCTTCGTCGCTGGCGTGGCGCCGCAGCTGATCGTGCTGGCCGTGGTGGTCTTCGTGTGGTGGGCGGCGGTGCGGATCCTCGACCCGAAGCCGTTCATCTTCCCGTCCCCGGGCCGTGTCTGGAACACGACGGTCACCGACGCCGACCGCCTGTGGACGGGGTTCAAGAACACGCTGTACGCGTCGGTCGTCGGGTTCCTGTTCGCGACCGCGGTCGGGGTGGGTGCGGCTCTGTTCCTCAGCCTGAGCCGCATGCTCGAGAGGGCCTTCTTCCCGTGGGCGGTGCTGCTGCAGACCGTCCCGGCGGTGGCGGTGGCCCCGCTCTATGTCCTGTGGTGGGGGCCGGGCCGCCAGTCGGTGATGCTGGTCGCGTTCACGATCACCCTGTTCCCGATCCTGGCCAACAGCCTGGCGGGTCTGCGTTCGGCCGACGCCGCCCTCGTGGACCTGATCCGGCTGAGGGGTCGCCGGCAGAACTCGTGGTTCACGTTCTCGAAGATCCGCATCCCGAGCTCGCTGCCGTACCTGTTCACGGGACTGCGGATCTCGGCCGGCCTGGCCGTGATCGGTGCGATCGTCGGCGAGATCGTGGTGGGCCGCGGCGGTGAGGAGGCCGGGCTTGGCTACTGGGTCACTTTCGGAAGCACCCAGCTGAAGACCGATTTCGTGTTCGCCGCCATCGCGGTGTCCTCCGCGCTGGGCATCACGTTCTTCCTTCTGGTGTCGACGTTGGGGAATCGGGTGCTGAGGCACTGGCACGAGTCGGCCCGCATCGCCGAGACCTGACCCTCCTCTGCTGAGCCGCGGACGGCTCGCCCGCGTTCTCATCGCTGGGCCGCATCTGGGAGACTCGGACCCGCCTCCCTCCTGCTGTCCGTCACGACCGAGGAGCATCCAAATGTCCACCCGATCAACCAGCAAGTCGCGGCGCGCTGTCCTGGCACTGATCGCGGTGCTCGCACTCGTGGCAGCCGCCTGCGGCGACGACGCTGACGACGCGCCCGCCCCCGCAGCGCCTGTGGAGGACACGGCCGCCGTTGAGGCTGCCGAGGCCGAGGCCGACGCCGCCCGAGCCGCGGCCGACGCCGCCCGGGCCGAGGCCGACGCTGCCGCTGAGGCCGCCGCTGAGGCCGCGGAGGCACTGGCTGCGGCCACCTCCGAGGAGGAAGTGGCCGAGCTCGAAGCACAGCTCGCGGCCGCGCAGGAGGCCGCCGCGGCCGCCGAGTCGAGAGCCACCGAGGCCGAGGCCGCCGCCACCGAGGCCGAGATGGCCGCCATGACCGCCGGAAGCATGACGGTGCTGCCGGAGATGACCTCGGTGTCGATCCAGACCGACTGGTTCCCCTCGACCGACCACGCCGCGCTCTACGCCGCCGACCTGCTCGGCTTCTTCGCGGAGCGCAACCTCGACGTCGAGATCCGTCCCGGCGGTCCCGGCATCCGAGCCGCCAACGACGTCGTCACCGGCAACGTCACCTTCGGCATGGCCATCCCCGAGAACGTCGTCCTCGCCTCGGCTGAGGGCGCCGACCTGGTGACGTTCTTCGCCACCTACCAGCAGTCGCCGATCGGCTTCATGGTTCACGCCGCCTCGGGAGCCTCCGACCTCGACGATCTCGCGCATGTGCAGGTGTTCCCCGGGCAGGTCTTCTGGGAGGTCCTCAAGGCGGAGAACAGCCTCGACGTGGAGGAGATCGCGTTCGACGGCTCACTGGCTGCGTGGGGCGAGAACGAGGATTGGGCGGTCCAGGCGTTCGCCACGACGAGCCCTCACTTCGCCCGCCTGGCCGGCGCCGATCCGGTGATGCTCACGGCCACCAGCCTCGGTTTCCGGTCCTACGCCACCACGCTGTTCACCTCCGACAGCTACGCCGCGGCCAACCCCGACGTGGTGCGGGCCTTCACTGAGGCGGCTCAGGCCGGTCTCGCGGCCTTTCTCGACGCTCCCGGCCCGGTGATCGCCCACATCAACGAGGTCTGGCCCGACTTCGAGATCAGCGTCGGCGAGGCCGCATACGACGTGATGACCGAGCTCGTCGTCAGCGACACGACCGCGCAGCTCGGCCTCGGCGCCATGGACGGATCCGTGTGGGGCAGCGTCGCCGGCCGGATGTTCGACGCCGGTGTCATCAGCAACGCGGTCAACAGCGCCGACCTGTGGACCAACGCGTTCCTGCCGGGCGGCAGCGGCGTGGATATGACCGGGTTCCGCTGGGTGATGGTCACCGACCAGGCCGGTCTCGGCGATGAGGGCTTCAACGACTTGGCCTTCGCCGGCATCAGCCAGGCCGCGAGCGAGCTCGGCGGTGAGGGCGACGTCATCGAGTCAAGCGAGCAGGCCCAGTACGTGCCCAACCTCCAGCAGTCGGTGGACGCCGGAGCGAACCTGACCGTCGGTGTCGGCTTCCTGATCACCGACGCCATCGAGGAGGTCGCCGAAGCCAACCCCGACTCCAACTTCGTGCTCATCGACGCGGTGGCCGACAACGCCCGCGGCTTCGACCCCGGCGAGCCGCTGCCCAACGTGCAGAGCGTGCTCTACAACGAGCACGAGGCCGCCTACCTCGCGGGGATCATCGCCGGCATGACCACCGAGGCCGACAAGATCGGCTTCGTGGGCGGCATCGAGATCCCGCCGGTGGTGCGCTTCCTGAGCGGGTTCCAGCAGGGCGTGGCCTCGGTGAACTCCGCGGCCGAGGTGACCGTGGCCTGGGTCGGGGCCTTCGACGATCCCACCACCGGCAAGGAGTTGAGCGCGGCCGCCTATGACGACGGCGCCGACATCGTCTTCGAGGTGGCCGGCCTGTCCGGGCTCGGCTCCTACGAGGAGGCCAAGGACCGCGGCTCCGGCCACTGGGTGATCGGCACCGACACCTGCAAGGACCAGCTGGCGCCGGACAACTACCTCACGTCGGCCACCAAGGATGTGGCCGGGTCGGTGTTCCGGGCCGCGCAGCAGGTGGCCAACGGCACCTTCGCCGGCGGCGTGGCCGTGCTGGATCTCAAGGGCGGCTACGTCGGCGTCTGCGAGAGGACGTTCGGCAGCCTGTCGGCCGAGATCCAGGACGCGGTGAACGCGGCTGTCGACGGGATCAAGTCAGGCTCGATCACGGTCGATCCGGGCGTCTAGCAGGATGCTGAAATTCGGGGGTTTGGCGGTTTGGGTTGTGTCGGGTGGGCTGGTTCTGGTGTCGGCCGCCGGGCAGGTCCCGTTGGCTGTTGGGGGGTTTTGGCTGGCGTTGGGTGCGGGCGGGTGGTTTGGGGGTTCTGGGGCGGGGTTGGTGGTGGTTTGTGGGGGGTGCGGTCGGGCGGTCGGTGCGGGGTGGGTTCAGGCCGCTCGCGTGTCGAGTCGGGCTATGCGCACCAGGTTGTAGCTGGCGGCGGCGATGAGGAGCCAGTGCCGGTTGCGTTGTCGTCCTTTGTGGCGGAGTTTGCGTCCTCCGGCGATGGTCTTGATCCAGCCGAAGGGCTCCTCGACGCGTTTTCGGGTTCGTTGGGAGATCGTGTATCCGGCGTGGCGGGTGGTGCGCCCGTCGATGGCGGATCTGCGGCGGGTGGTGTTCTGGGCGACGTGGGGCGTGAACCCCGCGGCCCGTGCGTCGGCGACGAAGTCTTTGGTGTCGTAGTTGCGGTCCCCGCCGACGGTGCGGCGCCTCGCGCGTGGGGGGGCTCGCCTGAGCATCGCTGCGGCGGTGTCGCGTTCTGCGTGGCCGTCGGCTTGCGTGAGGTCGGCGTCGACGATGAGCCCGTTGCGGTTCTCGGTGAGCAGATGCCCCATGAAGCACAGCGCTGCGGCGGTCCCCGCGGACTTGCGGAACAGCCTGGCCTCGGGGTCCGTCACCGAGGCGTGGGTGTCGTTGCGGCGGCGGGCGCCGCGCCAGTCGGCGTCGGGGTTGCGGCCCCGCGCCGGCGCGGGCTCGGCGGGGGCTGCTTTGGGTTTGAAGCTCTTGTGCGACGCCCACGCCTCCAACAGCGTGCCGTCGACGCTGAAATGATCGCTCGAGCAGTAGCGGCGAAGCCGGGCCTGATCCACCACCGCGGCGAAGAACCGGTCCGCGATCTCGTGGTCCAACAAGCGCTGCCGGTTCTTGGAGAACGTCGACGCGTCGAAGCCGCGCTCGTCGATGCGCAGCCCCAAAAACCACTTGAACAACATGTCGTATTTCAGCCGCTCACAGAACGCCCGCTCCGAGCGGATCGAGTACAGCGCCATCAGCACCGACGCCTTCAACAGCATCTCCGGGGGCACGCTGGGACGGCCCCGAGGCGGATACATCGCCGCCAGCTCGCCGTCGAGCCCATCGAGCACCGCGTCCACCACAGCCCTGATCCGCCGTATGGGGTGACCAGCACCGATCAGGTCCTCCGTCGACAGAGTCGACAACATCGCCGTCTGGGCATCAACTGTTCCACGCATAACGACATTGTCCCACCCCACAGCATCCAACGCGAGCACCCAAACGACTTTTTCAGCACCCTGCTAGTGCATACTCGCGTTAGTAATATGGCTGTGTTAGGATGCTGTGATGACTGTGCCGAGGGCAGTGGCGGTTTCTGAGGCTGATCGGGCGGTGCTGGAGGCGCGGGTGGCGGCGTCGACGACGCCGCGGCGTGACTGGCAGCGGGCCAAGGTGGTGCTGATGGCCCGTGAGGGGCTGTCGTCGCCGGTGATCGGCGCGGCGGTGGGCCTGAACCGCAACCAGGTGGACGTGTGGCGGCGCCGCTACGCCTCAGAGGGCCTCGCGGGGCTCAGGGACCGGCCGCGGCCGGGCAGGCCGCGGGTGTATGGCCCCGCGGAGCGGCTGGCTCTGGTCAAGACGATCACGAGCCGCCCGCGCGAGCCGGGCCAGCTCGGCGGGCGCCGGCTCAAGGCGCGCATGTCGATGCCGGAGGTGGCCCGGGTGATGCGCGAGGACCTCGGCATCGCTATCTCGGACTCGCAGGTTTGGCGGATCTGCACCTCGATGGGCCTCAAGCCGTGGCAGGTGCGGTCCTGGATGACGTCGCATGACCCCGACTTCGACGACAAGGCCGCCGACATCTGCGCCCTCTACCTGCGGCCGCCGGACAACTGGGCCGTGTTCAGCGTCGACGAGAAGACCGGCATACAGGCCCGAAGCCGCGCCGACCCGACCCTGCCGGCGCAGCCCGCCGCCCCCGGCGGCGGCAAGGGCCGCCCCGCGCAGCAGCAGTTCGAGTACCAGCGCAACGGCACCAAGGCGCTGTTCGCCGCGTTCGAGTGCGCCACCGGAGAGGTCGTCGCCGCGCCCACCGACTCGGTCCGCTCGGTGAACTTCGTGGCGTTCCTCACAGAACTCGACGCCCTGGTGCCCGCCCACCTCGAGCTGCACTGCATCGTCGACAACCTCGCCACCCACTCAACCGCCGCCGTCGAGGAGTTCCTCGAGGACCACCACCGAGTGTTCCTGCACCGCACCCCCACCCACGCATCCTGGCTCAACCAGATCGAGATGTGGTTCTCCATCCTGACCCGACAGCTCCTCCACACCGCCGAGTTCGCCCACACCAGCGACCTCGCCGGAGCCATCCTCGACTACATCGACGACTACAACAACCGAGCCAAACCCTTCAAATGGACCTACTGCCCGAACCAACAGCCACAAGACTTACGCGCGTGAGCACTAGAGGTTTGACTCTCATCCTCGGAGGAGAGTCTCCTGCCCGAAATTGATACCGCGCCGTGCGCACGGCCGGACGGGCCTCCGGCCGTGCGCATGCGCGGCATCACCAAGCTCTATCCGGGCGTGGTGGCCAACGACGCAGTCGACTTCACGGTGGATGCGGCCAGCATCCACGGCCTGCTCGGCGAGAACGGCGCCGGCAAGTCCACGCTGATGAAGGTGCTGTTCGGGTTGACCACCCCGACCGCCGGGACCGTGGAGATCGCGGGCCGGCCGGTGGTGGTCGACTCGGCCCGCGACGCCCTCGGCCTCGGCATCGGCATGGTGCAGCAGCACTTCAGCCTCATCGCCGACTTCACCGTGGCCGAGAACCTGGTGCTGGGCCAGGAGCCGCTGCGCCGGGGCGGCCTGCTCGACCTCGACCGGGCCGCGGCCGACATCGCCGCGCTGTCGGACCTTTACGCCTTCCGCATCGACCCCCGCAGCCGGGTGGGCGACCTCGCGGTCGGGGCCCGCCAGCGGGTGGAGATCCTCAAAGCCCTGTACCGCGGCGCCGAGGTGCTGATCCTTGACGAGCCCACCGCCGCGCTTGCCCCCAACGAGGTGGCCGAGCTGGTCGCCCTGCTGCGTCGCCTGCGGGACCAGGGCCGCACCGTGGTGTTCATCAGCCACAAGCTGTCGGAGGTCATCGACCTTTGCGA
>CBDCSK010000006.1:0-72115 GCA_965221605.1 Candidatus Aldehydirespirator sp. | reverse complement strand
TGGGTTATAGTCGTCGGCGACTGTATACAGTCAGTCGCCGTGGTTGCCCGGCTCCGACACTTGGCCATCTCGGTGCCCGACGTGGCCGCGGCCCAGGCCTTCTTCGAGCAGGCCTTCGGCATGACCAAGGCCGGCGATGCCGGACGCGGCGTGTACATGACCGACGGGGTGATGAACGTGGCCCTGCTGCACTTCGGCGACGACCCCGTCGTCGGGGTCACCGAGGACGGCTCGGAGCCCTTCTACGGGCTCTACCACTTCGGGATGTGGGTCGACGACCTCGACGATGCCTCCGAACAGGTGGAGCGGGCCGGGGCCGAGCACCTGAGGGGCCGGCGGCCCGACGAGCCCAACCGCTACTACGAGGTCAAGTACCGCTCGCCCGACGGCCTGATCTTCGATCTCACCACGTCGGGCTGGATCGGTGCGCTGCGGGATCCCGCCAAGAGGCCGAGCGAGTAGGCGAGCGGATGCGGTCCATACGGGCGAGGCCGTGGGTGCTGTTTCGTGGATTTGGGCGGCCCGTGAGCGCAGCGAACAAGAGCGGGAGATACCCGCAGCAACGTGGCCCGGTTGCACCCGTCGGCGCACGCTCTGAAGCCGAATCAGCAGATTCCGGTGGCACGAGCTAGCGACCGGGTGATCATCGCCGGCGCCGGACCGGTGGGTCTGGTGCTGGCCCTGTCCCTCGCCCGGCGCGGCCACCGGGTGGTGGTGGTCGAGAAGCTGGTGGACCTGCTCGATCAGGTCCGGCGGGCCGGAACCATCCACGCGGCCACCCTGGAGATACTCGACGACATCTGCCTGTACGAGCGCCTCGAGCCCCGGGGCATCGTCGCTCCCCTCGTCCACTACTGGGACCGGGGCGACCCCGAGCCCATCGCGGTGTTCGACCATGCCGTGCTGGCCGGCGACGCCCGCTTCCCCCACGCCTTGCAGTGCGATCGCCTCAAGCTGGTGGAGGAGTCGCTCAAGATGGCCTCCGGCGACGACCTGATCGAGATCCGGACCGGCACCGAGCTCGTCGGCTTCCGCCAGGGGACCGACTCGGTGACCGCCGTCGTCCAGACCGCCGACGGCGAGCACCAAGAACTCCGGGGCACCCACCTGGTGGGTTGCGAGGGCGCCCACAGCGTGGTGCGCAAGCAGCTGGGCATCGACTTCGAGGGGTTCGCCTTCCCCGACCGCACCATGACGCTGAGCGTGCTGTTCGACTTCGACGCGTTCCTTCCCTACGGCTATCGCAACTACATCCTCGACCCGGTCGAGTGGGCCAACCTGTTCAGGTGGACCGACCTTTGGCGGGTGGTGCTGCCCGCCGACGTGAACGCCGATCCCGACGCGCTCCTCGACGACGATGTCATAGAGGCCGGGCTCCAGAGGTTCCACCCCACCGGGGAGCCCTACGAGGTGGTGTCCAAGTCGCTGTACACCGTGCACCAGCGGGTGGCCGAGACCTTCCGGGCGGGGCGGGTGCTGCTGGCCGGCGACGCGGCCCACGTCAATAGCCCCATCGGTGCCATGGGCATGAACAGCGGCATACACGACGCCGTGAACCTGGCCGCCAAGCTGTCGGTGGTGCTGCGAGGCGAGGCCGGCGACGAGGTCCTGGACCGCTATGTCCGCCAGCGCCGGCATGTGGCCGTCACCCATGTGCAGGCCATCACCATCCGCAACAAGAAGCTGATGGCCGAGGCCGACCCCGATGTTCGACGCCGCAACCGCGATGACCTGCGACGGGCCGCCGACGATCCTGTCCTGGCCCGGGAGTTCCTGTTGAGAGCGTCGCTGATCTCCAGCGTGCGCGAGGCCGCGGAAATCCTGTGACCGGAGGCGATTCAGTGACCACCGGCGGGATCGAGACCCGGCTGGCCGCGATGGGGCTGACCCTGCCCGAGCCCCGGCGGTTCCCCAGCGCCAACCGGCGGGGCTGCGTGCGGGTCGGCGCCGTGATGTTCGTATCGGGCCACGGCCCGCACCATCCCGGCATGGACATCGTGCGCCGGGGCAAGCTCGGCGCCGAGCTCACCGTGGAGCAGGGCTATGAGGTCGC
Organism: Candidatus Aldehydirespirator sp.; assembly: GCA_965221605.1. GTDB lineage: Bacteria > Actinomycetota > Acidimicrobiia > Acidimicrobiales > Aldehydirespiratoraceae > Aldehydirespirator. The sequence continues at coordinate 70,062 of CBDCSK010000006.1, read as the reverse complement.
CAGGGCGTGCGGTCTGTCCATGCTGGCCACCCTTCGGGCCGAACTGGGTGACCTGGACCGGGTCCGCAGCGTGGTGCGGCTGATGGGGATGGTGAACTCCACCCCCGACTTCGAGCTCATGCCGAGGGTCGTCGACGGCGCCTCCGATCTGTTCTTCGACCTGTTCGGCCCCGAGCGCGGTTGCCACGCCCGGGCCGCGGTCGGCATGGTCAGCCTGCCCCGCCAGCAGCCCGTCGAGATCAGCGGAGAGTTCGAGGTGAAAGATCCATGACCACCCTGGTGACCGGGATCGGGCTGGTGGGCACGGCCTTCGCCCGCTGCGCCCTCCAGCGGGGCGAGCAGGTCGTCTTCCTGGACCTTCAGGCCCGGGGCGAGTACCTGCATGAGCGACTCGGGCCGGTGGCGGCCGACATCGGTACGGTGAAGGCCGACATCCGAGACCAGTCCGCGGTCCTCAGCGCTATGCGTGACCACAAGGTGGAGACGGTGGTGCACACCGCCGGGCTGATCGGTGACAGCGTGTCGCGCCAGCTCTACACCGGGCTGCAGGTCAACGTCATGGGCACCGTCAACGTCCTGGAGGCGGTGCGGCTCGCCCGGGTGCGCCGGCTGGTGCACATCAGCAGCTTCGCGGTGTACGACCGGCGGCGGGCCCGGGGCGAGCCCATCACCGAGGACGCTCCCCGGGGGCCGGGACGGGCCTACGGCAACTCCAAGGTCATGAAGGAGCTGGCCGCGGAGAGCTACCAGAAGGAGTTCGGGTTCGAGCTGGCCATCCTGCGACCGGCCAACGCCTACGGCTACGGGCACTTCGAGGGGGGATCGTTCGGGTCCAAGATCCAGGCCCTTCTCCAGGCCGGCATCTTGGGCCGGACCGCCTTCGTCGACCAGAAGCACACCATGGACTTCGAGTACGTGTACGACCTCGACGTCGGCCGGGCGGTGGACCTTGCCGCCACCGTGGACCTTCCCGAGCGGGCCGTCTTCAACATCGGGACCGGCACGATCACCACTTTCGAGGACCTGGTGGCCGCGGCCCGTCGCATCTTCGACGGCCTGAAGGTTCAGGTCATACCGGGCCAGCCGCCGGCGGTGTCGGCCGGCGACCCGCTCGACCTGTCCCACACCGAGGCCGCGCTGAGCTGGAAGCCCACCTTCGACATCGAAGCCGGACTGAGCCACTACGCATTCGAGCTCAGGAGACTGACCGGATGAGTCCCGGAATTGGCAGCTGGGAAGCCCCGTTCGGGCGCGCTGGGCTGTCAAATCGCGGGTTGGTTGACAGCTGGGGAGGTTGAGCAGATGATCGACTTGCTGGTTCGCAACGCCGACTGGCTGATCACCATGGATCCCGAGCGCCGCATGGTGCGCGACGGCGCTCTGGCCGTGGACAGCGGCGAGATCAAGGCGGTGGGCACCACCGCCGGCGTCGAAGCCGCCGGCTACCGGGAGGCGGCCCGCACCATCGACGGGCGCGGCCGGCTCATCACCCCCGGATTCGTCGACAACCACCAGCATCTGGCGCCGTTCTTCGTGCGGGGCCTCGGCGACGACGTGCCCCTCAAGGTGTTCCTGCACGACCGCTGCTACCCCATGGAGGCCGGCGTCACCGACGACGAGGCCTACCTGGCCGCGATGTGCGCCCTGCTGGAGTCGGTCCGCCACGGCACCACCACGCTGTGCGATCCGGGATCCCAGAACCCCGAGAACTCGGCTCGGGCCGTCGACGAGGTCGGCTGCCGGGCGGTGCTGTCCCGTTCGCTCACCGACATGGCCGGGGGACGGGCCATGCCCGGCACGTTCGACTCCACCACCGACGACGCCATCGCGTCCGGCCTGGACTTCGTGGAGTCCCACGCGGGCGCGGCCGGCGGCCGGGTCCGTCCCTGGTTCTCGCTGCGCACCGAGCGCATGGTGTCGGACCGCCTGTGCGGCGCCGTCACCGAGCTGGCCGCCGAGCACGGCACCGGCATCGTGTCGCACATGATCTCCAACCGCGACTCCGTCGAGCACCACCAGCGGGTGTTCGACGGAGAGCGGCCCATCGCCCGCTACGAGCGCAACGGCGTGCTCGGTCCCAACGTGCAGCTCGTGCACTGCCACTTCCTCACCGTCGAGGAGTGCGACCTGCTGGCCGAGCGCGACGTGAAGGTGTCGATGTGCCCCACCGCCAGCGCGGTGTTCGGCTGGGGCGGCCTCCAGCGGGCCACGCACCTGAAGCTGCTGGATCGGGGCGTGACCGTGGGGGTGGGCACCGACATCGGCGCCTGCTCGCACACGACCGACATCCTGCGGATCGCCCAGTACTTCCGGGTGTACCGCGACATCTTCGAGGACGCCTCGCTCATGCCGGCCGAGACCATCCTGGAGCACCTCACCATCGACGGCGCCCGCTCGGTGCTCTGGGATGACCAGGTCGGCTCGCTGGAGGCGGGCAAGCGGGCCGACTTCCTGCTGTTCGATCTCGACCGGCCCGAGTGGGTGCCTCTGCACAACCCGCTGTCGAACCTGGGCCACGGCGTGAGCGGCGACTCGGTCGACACCGTCGTGATCGACGGCAAGGTGATCGTCGAAGCCGGCGAGTTCGTGAACCTAGACGCCCGAGCCGTCATGGCCCGAGGCCGCGAAGCCGCCAGAGCCGCCGCCAAGCGCACCGGCCTAGCCCAGTACGCCACCCCCCGCTGGCCCATCATCTGAACGCTGTAGTCACCGCACTCGGGAGATGTGAGCCTCGACCGCGATGTTCGTGACTTCGGTGAACGCGGTGGCCGCTCCGCACTCGCGGTGGCCGCGAGACCTCGACCGCAACCACGAGCGCATGGCGACATCGCTCCCGCGGGTCCGCCTTGAGCGTCCCGAGGAGATAGGGGCCAGCCAGCGACCACGAGCGCATGGCGACATCGCTCCCGCGGGTCGTGAGCCTGCTAGAAAACTCGGTGGTGAAATCCTTGACGGCGGTGTTCGACGCGGCGACCGTGAAGCGGCTGGCCGGGCCGAGGGCCTACTCGCGAGGTGTGTCCTACGCCCGCGATCGGCGGGTCGAGCGGCCCGAGGTCCGAGACGGGCGGCTGAAGGCGACGGTGCGAGGCACGATGCCCTACCTCGTGGAGCTCTGGGACGACGGGGGCGAGCCGAAGTGGTCGTGCAGCTGCCCGGCGGCCGAGGACGGCTCGTTCTGCAAGCACTGCGTCGCTGCGGCCCTGTCGCTGGGGGTCGACGAGTCTTCGGGCGTCGACGGAGGGCCGGTTCTCGTCCCGGTCGCTGGGCGAGGCCTACCTGAGGGCGGGGACTTCGAGCCGGTCCCGAACGCCGGGGACGAGTTGGCCGGCTTCCTTGAGGGTCTCGGACCCGAACGGCTGGCCGAGTTAGTGCTGGAGGCGGCCGAGTCGGACTGGCGCCTGCAAGAGCGCCTGCTGGCCGAGGCCCGGGCCGCCCGAGGCGCCAAGATCGATCTAGCGGGCTGGCGCCGCCGGATCGATCGGGTCTTCGCCGACCCTGACTACATGTTCCACGGCTTCGTGACCTACCAGACCGCCGCGGGCTGGGCCGCAAGCGTCGACGAGATGATCGACGCTGTCGAGGATCTCTGCGACTCGGGCCACCACGACGCCGCGGCGCGGCTGGCCGAGCACGCCCACCGCCGCGCCGACGAGGCCGTCGACTATGTGGACGACTCCGACGGCTGGATCACCGTCATCTCGGAGAGGTTGTCGGATGTTCACCTGCGGGCCTGCGAGGAGGGGTCGCCCGAGGTGTCGGAGCTCGCGGCCCGCTTGGTGGAGATGGAGCTGGCCTCGGAGCTGGGCGGCTTCTATCGCAGCGCGGCCACATACGCTGAGATTCTCGGCGAGACGGGCCTGGCCGCGTTCAGGGAGCACTTGGAGCCCCACCGGGAGCGGGTCGAGCGCAAGGCCGCCTCAGACAAGTACTCGAGCGAGGTCTTCGCCTGGCGGCAGGCCATGGTCGGCTGGGCGCACGGCACCGGCGATCCCGAAGCGCTGATCGAGGCGCACAGTCACGGCTCGATGCTGGCCGACGACATGCTGGAGATCGCCCGGGCCCTTGACCGGGCTGGCCGGGGCGACGAGGCGGTCGCCTGGGCCCGTCGTGGAATGGCCGATTGGAGCGGCCGCCCGCATCAGCTGGATGGGCTCCGTGATTTCCTGGCCTTCAAGATGCGCGGCCGGGGCGACGACAAGGCCGCGGTGGAGCTCTTCTGGGAGGCATTCGTGGCGGCCCCGTCGCTGTCGGCGTACCGGCGCCTGCTCGACGAGGGCCCGGGGGAGGACTGGTTGCGGCGCTGCCGCGACCATCTGGGCCGCGTCCTTGAGCGTGTCCCTGCCGACACCGCGCGCCGTACCCTGGAGAACGCGTTCGGGGTGTTGCCGCCGCCGGTGCCGGGGGCCGCGGCCGCGCTGATGGAGATCCTGATGTATGAGGGTCTTGTCGAGGCGGCCTGGAACGTGGCCCGACAACACGGCTGCGGATCGCAGATGTGGCTGACGATCGCCCGAGCCCTCGAGAACACCCGCCCCCTGGATTCGATCGCCGTCTACGAGCCGGCGGCTCTGGCCATCATCGACGCCAAGAAGGCCGACCGGTACCAGTCCGCGGTCGATCTGATGGTCCGCATCCACCGCCTGGCCGACTCCGCCGGCAAGCCGCGCCGCTTCGAGTCGCTGCTGGCGCGGGTGCGCACCGAGCACAAGGCCAAACGCAAGCTCAAGTCCCTGCTCGACGCCCAGGGATGGTAGCTATCGGCGACGCTGGAATGGACTCCGGCGCCGGCGCTCGCTCCGAGATGTTGCTAGAATAAACCGTACACAAATATCACTGGAGGCGTGTCATGGATGACAGGTCAGCTGGACGGCCGACTCGGACTGTTGCTGCGGCCAAGTTCAGACAGCAGTGCTTGAGACTCTTGGACGAGGTGAGCGCCACGGGCGAGGGACTCATAGTCACCAAACACGGGCGGTCGGTGGCCGCGGTGGTGCCGGTCACCGACGAGATGCTCCCACGACTGGTGGGATGGTGTCCCGACATCGTGTTCAACGACGACTTGACCGATCCGGCGGTGCCGGTCGAACAGTGGCACGTCGTCTCCGATCCTGAACGTGTCCTGACCGGAGTCCCCAGCGACGACCGGTGAGCCCGAGGGTGCCTGGAGTGCGCACCGATCTGCTTCTCGACACCGACGCACTGCTATGGATGTCCGCTGACGATCCGAGGCTTGGCGTTCGAGCGCGTGGTGCCATTGAGGCCGCGTCCCGGGAGGGCGAGTTGAGGGTCGCGGCGATCAGCATGCTGGAAGTCGCCCGTCTTCACTGGGCGGACCGGATAGAGCTGCCGGCCGTGCCCGAAGTCTGGTATCGAGACCTGCTGGGGCGAGGGCTGCGCGAGATCCCCGTCACCGCGGAGATCGCCATGCTTGCCGCGTCGCTTGAGCCTCGACACGGCTTCCATGCCGACCCGGCTGACCAGATAGTCGTCGCGGCGTCCATGGTCACCAAGCGCCGGCTGGTGACATCGGACCGCAGAGTCTTGAGATGGGCCCAGTCGAGACCGGCACCAGAATGTCTCAACGCCCGCTCATGACCTGAAGCCCACACCGATGGTCGTGGCAGAGCACCACCGATCGCCAGGGCCGGGAGGCCGAACGCCGACTCCGGCCTAGTCATCGTCTGTATACCGTTCGGCGCGAATCTCCTGGCACACTGTCGCCGTGCGGATTTGTGTTGTGGGCGCGGGAGCGATAGGCGGGATGCTGGCCGCCCGCCTGGCGGCCGACGGTCACGATGTGAGCGTCATCGCCCGGGGCGAGCACCTCGACGCCATCCGCCGGCACGGGTTGAGGCTGATGGAGTTGGACGGGTCCACGACGGTGGCGGCCGGGATCGAGGCTTCGGCCGACTTCGGAGCCCTGGGGACCCACGACACGGTGATCCTGGCCCTCAAGGCCCACCAGATCGCGGCGGTGGCCCACGAACTCGGGGCGCTGTTCGACGAGCACACCACGGTCGTGCCGGTGCAGAACGGCATCGGGTGGTGGTACTTCGAGCGCCACGGCGGGCCCCACGACGGGTGCCGGCTCAAGGCGCTGGACCCCGACGGCGCCATCGCGGCCGCGGTGGCGGCGGAACGGATCGTGGCCTGCATCGCCTACCCGGCCGCGGAGAAGACCGCACCCGGTGTTATAACCCACGTCGAGGGCGACCGCTTCCCGGTGGGCGAGCTCGACGGAACCAAGTCCGGCAGGGCGAGGGAGCTGGCGGACGGGCTGGCGTCGGCCGGGTTCAAGTCCCGGGTGCTGACCGACATCCGCTCCCACCTGTGGGTCAAGGCGTGGGGGAACCTGGCCTTCAACCCGATCAGCGCCCTCACCGGCGCAACGCTGGCCGGGATCTGCCGCACGCCGGCCACCCGGAGGCTGGCCGCGCAGATGATGACTGAGGCCGGCCAGATCGCCGAGGCTCTCGGTGTGAGCATCCGCATCGGCGTCGAGCGTCGCATCGCCGGCGCCGAGGCCGTCGGCGAGCACAAGACCTCGATGCTCCAGGACGCCGAGGCCGGTCGCCCGCTGGAGCTCGACCCGCTGGTCGGCGTGTTCGTCGAACTCGGCGAGCTCACCGGCGTGCCCACGCCCGCCATAAGCACCGTGTACGGCCTCACCTCCCTGCTCAACCACCGCCTGGCGGGCTCGTGACCCGTCCCACGACGCTGCGGGGCCTGCTCGACGCGGGGGCCGACCGTGATCCGGGCATCGTCACCCCCGACGGCACGGTGCTCAGCCACGGCGAGCTGCGGGCCGAGGTGGACCGGCTCGCGGGCCGGCTGAGGGATATGGGGCTGCAAGCCGGCGACCGGATCGCCATCGTGGTTCCCAACGGTCCGGAGATGGCCATCGCCTTCCTGGCCGCGGCCTGCACCGGCTGCGCCGCGCCGCTCAACCCCAAGTACCGCACCGAGGAGCTGCGCTTCTACCTCGACGATTTGGGCGCCAAGGCGATTATCACCCGACCCGACGAGTCCGGCTCGGATGCCCGGGACGCAGCCCGCGCCGCCGAGACCGGGGTGCTGCCGGTGGCGCTGACCGGTTCGGCCTCCGGAGGCTCGGGCTTGATCGACCTGATCGCCTCGTCGCCCGCCACCGAGCCGTCGACGCCGAGCGGGCCGTCCCCCGACGACTTGGCCCTCGTACTGCACACCTCCGGGACCACATCGCGGCCCAAGATCGTTCCGCTCCGCCAACGGAACCTGGCCCGCTCCGCGTGCGGCATCGCCGAGTCGCTGGCCCTGGCCAGCGCAGACCGGTCGTTGCAGGTGATGCCGCTGTTCCACATTCACGGGTTGCTGGCCGGGCTCTTGGCCCCGCTCTCGTCCGGCGGCTCGGTGGCCTGCACCGAGGGCTTCGACGCCTTCCGGTTCTTCGCCCAGCTCTCCGAGCTGCGCCCGACCTACTACACGGCGGTGCCCACCATGCACCAGATGGTGATCGCACGGTCGTCCCGCCACCGCGACGCGGCCCGGGACGCAGCCCTGCGGTTCGTGCGCTCCTCGTCGGCCTCCTTGCCCGAGCCGGTGCTGCAGGAGCTGGGCGAGCTGTTCGCAGCGCCGGTGATCGAGGCTTACGGCATGACCGAGGCCACCCATCAGATGTGCGCCAACCCGCTGCCGCCGGCGGTGGCCAAGCCGAGGTCGGTGGGGGTCGCCACCGGCATCGAGGTGGCCGTGCTCGACAGCAAGGACCGGGTCCTGGCGCCGGGGGAGCGGGGCGAGGTGTCCATCAAGGGCCCGACAGTGATCGACGGCTACGAGAACAACCCCGACGCCAACGCGGCCGCCTTCACCGACGGCTGGTTCCGCACCGGCGACGAGGGCTACCTCGACGACGACGGCTACCTGTTCCTCACCGGCCGTCTCAAGGAGCAGATCAACCGGGGCGGCGAGAAGGTCTCGCCGCTGGAGGTCGACGAGGCCCTGCTGCGCCACCCGTCGGTCGCCCAGGCGGTGACGTTCGCCGTGCCCCATGCCAAGCTGGGCGAGGAGGTGGCCGCCGCGGTGGTGGCCGCCGACGGAGCCGACATAGGGGAGCGCGAGCTGCGCCGGTTCCTTTCGAAGTCCCTGGCCGCGTTCAAGGTGCCCCGCCGGGTCCTGATCCTCGACGAGCTGCCCAAGGGCCCCACCGGCAAGTTCCAGCGCATAGGCCTAGCCGAACGCCTGGGCCTCACTCCAGCCGACGACCAATAGCCGGGACGGCTCTTTCTGCGGCGATTAGCGGCATGTGCCGCCCGCGTAGACTGCCGCTCGTGCCTCAGATCGAGATGTTGACCCTGGCCAACCACGCCGAGGTGCAGAACGGCCTGCTGTATATGAGCGGCGCCGGATGGGATCGGGTGACCCGGGCCTACAAGGAGGGGAACAAGCCCCGGCCCCAGCACTTCTCGATAGCGCTGTCGGTGCTGGTCCCGTGGTCGGAGACCAACCAGCGCCATGAGATGGTGATCCGTGTCGAGGACGAGGACGGCCACCACAAGCTGATGGAGGCCAAGGCCAACATCGAGGTCGGACGCCCTCCCGGCAAGGTCCCCGGCACCGACAGCCGGTCGCCCCTGGTGGTGACCGGGCTCGTCCAGTTCCCCAAGGCCGGCGGTTACCGGGTGCGCGCCACTCTCGGCGACGAGCAGCGCGACTACGCCTTCCGGGTCATCGACAAGGTCACCTGAGCGCCGTGGTCACCGATGTGCTGGAGTTGCCGCGGTCGACCTGGCCGCGGGCCGTGCTGTTCGCCGGGATCGCGGCGGTGCTTATCGCCGTGCCGTCGGATCTGATCGACACCCCGATCTTCGGCCGGCCGGTGGAGGTGCGCTGGATCGACTACGCGATCCTGGCCGTCACCTCGGCGCTGATCGGGCTGATCTTCGCCATCCGCCCCGAGCCGTCGGAGCCGGCCGCGACCGAAGAGCTGGCCGTGACCGTCGACCGCCAGGGCACCCGCACCGTCTGGGGCGGGTTCGTGTCGTTCCTGGCGGTGGGCTGCCCGGTCTGCAACCAGGCCGTGGTGGCCCTGGTAGGCGTGTCGGGCGCCCTGTCGTGGTGGGCGCCGGTGCAGCCCGTCATCGGCCTCCTCGCGGTGGGGCTGCTGCTCTACACCCTCCGCAAGCGCCTCAACACCTACAAGCTCGCCGCCTGCCCTGTCCCCGCGTGGAGGCCGAGCGAGTAGGGAAGCGCATCCGGCTCATACGGGCGAGGCCGTGGCCCGAGCGGCCCGTGAGCGCAGCGAACAAGAGCGGGAATGACCCCGTGGCAACGCGACAGCCTCTCACCTATTTGCGCACCCGCATAAGCTCGCCGCTCAGGACACGGGGGCGGCCGGCGGGTGGCCCACGGCGCGGTGCATGGCGGCGGCTACCAGGGCGGGCAGGGCCAGTGAGATCAGCATCAGAGTCCTCAGGGGCGCCCCGAGCTCCAGCAGGCCGCTGACGATTGCCGACAGGAGTGCGGCCGAGCCCAGCAGGGCGGCCCGGAACGTGCCGATCCCCCAGCCGGACTGGGGCGGCAGGGCCGCCACCAGCATGGCGTTGGCCACCGGCAGCACCGACACCGCCATCCCCACGAAGGGCACCAGCATCCACACTCCCACTTTGGCCGGCGCCAGCAGCAGGGGCAGGCCTAAGGCGCAGGTCGTCACCGTCATCAGCCTGGCGGTCCACGGTCCCCCTCGCCGGTCGTGCAGCGCCCCGCCCACCAGCTTCACCGGAGCCGACAGGATCCGGCCGGCAGCCAGCAGCACGCCCACCAGCCACAGGTTCACCCCCCGGGACTCGAAGAACGTCGGCGAGAAGCCGATCACCACGAAGTGCATGGACACCCCGCCGAAGCTGGCCCAGAAGGCCAGCCGGTAGGTCTGCTTGCGGGCGTTCTGGACGAGCTGGGCCAGCCAGGGCACCGGTGCCGGGTCCCGGTCGGCCTCGACCCATCGGGGCACGTAGACGATGGCCAGCAACGGGGGGACTGCGCAACCGGCGAACACCCAGCGCCAGCCTTCCCCCGCGAACACGCTCAGCGCGGCTGCGGCCAGGCCGAAGGAGTAGGCCTGGCCCCACACCGCGATGGCCTTGCCCTCCGCTCCCCGGTACAGCCGGGCCACGCTGGCCAGGCCCGGCGGGAAGTAGATCCCGAAGGCCACTCCCAGCAGGGTCTGGCCGATGATCAGCACCCAGAAGGTCTCCGCCGCGGCCGACAGCACCATGCCCGCCGCCAGGGCCACTGCCGAGGCCCGGACCATCGACCGGTCGCTGAGCCAGCGGCTGCTGATGCCGCCGAGAATGTTGAACGAGGCGATGCCGGCCGACACCGCGGCCAGGATGGCGGCCAGGTTGCTCTCGGTGATGTTGAGGTCGGGCTGCACCAGCGGGAACAGCGGCGACATCATCGTCTCGGCCCCGCCGAGGATGAAGTACAGCGTGAACAGGTAGCTGAACGTCGCCCCGCGGGCGGTCAGGCGTCTCTCGGGGCCGCCCCCACCTTGGGCGGCGCTGTAGCCGGGTTGGTTCAATTCACCCAGCAGGCCACCAGGTGGCCGCTGGAGCGCTCCCGCAAGGGCGGGCGCTCCTCGAAGCACTGCTCCACCGCCAGCGGGCAGCGGGTGTTGAACCGGCAGCCCTTGGGCGGGTCCATCGGGCTGGGCAGGTCTCCCTTGAGGGGCTCGTGGTCGCCCCGGGTGGTCGGGTCGGGCACCGGCACCGCCGACAACAGGGCCTGGGAGTAGGGATGGGTCGGGTTCTCGTAGATGTCGTGGTGGCTCCCGATCTCCATCAGGTGGCCCAGGTACATGATGGCCACCCGGTCCGACACGTGGCGCACCACCGCCAGGTTGTGGGAGATGAACAGGTACGACAGGCCGACGCTCTCCTTGAGCTCGACCAGCAGGTTGACGATCTGGGCCTGGATCGAGACGTCCAGGGCCGCGGTGGCTTCATCGGCCACCACGAACCCGGGATGGAGTGCGAGGGCTCGGGCGATGACGATGCGCTGGCGCTGGCCGCCGGAGAAGGCGTGGGGGTACTTGTCGGCCGCGCTGGCGGTCATTCCCACCGTCTCCAGCAATCCGGTCACCGCCGCGTCGAGCTCCCTGCCCCGCTTGCGGGTGTGCACAATGAAGGGCTCGGCGATGCTCTCGCCCACCTTGATCTTCGGGTTGAGTGCCGAGTAGGGGTCCTGGAAGATCATCTGGACCTGCTTGCGCATGGCCCGCCAGTTGCGCCGGTTGAGATTGGTCACGTCCTTGCCCTCGAAGAGCACCTGGCCCTTGGTCGGCTTCACCGCTCCGAGCAGCGCACGGCCCGCGGTGGACTTTCCGCAGCCCGACTCGCCCACCAGACCGACGGTCTCCCCCGGCGCCACCGTGATGCTGAAGTCGTCCAGGGCGTACACGGTCCGCCGGCGGCTGCCCACCCAGCGGCTGAAGTGGACGCTGACGTCCCGGCTCTCCACCAGCGGCGTGACCTGGTCGTTCACTGTGACGTCTCCCCGGGGCGGTTGTAGCAGGCGACCCAGCGCCGCTCGGCGATCTTGACCAGCGGCGGCGGCGTCACCCGGCAGGTGCCCTGGGCCTCGCCGCAGCGGGGCTCGAAAGCGCAGCCCGGCGGGAACTGGGCCCGGTCGAGCGGCTCGCCCGGTATGCCGGTCAGCTCGGTCTCGGCCTGGTCCACTCTCGGCACCGACTGCAGCAGGCCGAGAGAGTAGGGGTGCTGGGGATCGGCGAACATCTCGGCGATGGGAGCCCGCTCCACGATGCGGCCCGCGTACATGACCTGCACCCGGTCGCAGAACTGGGCCACCACACCGAGGTCGTGGGTGATCATCAGCACCGACACGCCGAGCTCGGTGGACAGGTTGTGCAGAAGGGTGAGGATCTGGTCCTGGATGGTCACGTCGAGTCCGGTGGTGGGCTCGTCGGCGATCAGCAGTGTCGGTTCGCAGGCCAGGGCGGTGGCGATCATCACCCGCTGGCGCATCCCGCCCGACAGCTCGAACGCGTAGGACTTGAGCCGGTCGCCCGGGTTGGCGATCCCCACCATGTCGAGCAGCTCCAGCGAGCGCTGCTTGACGGAGCTCCCCTGCAGGCCGACCCTGCGCTGCAGCAGTTCGCGCAACTGCGCGCCCACCGTCTTGAGCGGGTTGAGCGACACCATCGGGTCCTGGAAGATCATGGCGATCTCCCGGCCCCGCACCCGGTTGGCCACCGCCTCGTCGAGCACGTCCTCGCCCTTCCAGCGCACCGAGCCTCCCATGATGCGGCCCGGCGGCAGGACCATGCCGAGGATGGCCAGGCCCATGACGCTCTTTCCCGAGCCCGACTCGCCCACCACGCCGAGGCGCTCGTGAGAGCCGACGTTGATGGTCAGGCCGTCCACGCCCAGCACGATGCCGTCGCGGGTGGGGAACCCGACGGTCAGGTCCCTGACCTCCAGCAGGCGCTCGGTACGGCCGTTGCCGCCGGTGGTGCTCACCCCTAGCCGCCAGGCCTCTCGAGGATGATCTGCTCGCGCTCGGCCACGTCGTTGAACGACTGCAGCCACAGCGACAGCAGGTTCACGCCCAGCACCACGATGGCGATGGCCATGCCCGCGAATGTGACGATCCACCATCCGTCGGTGATGTAGTTGCGGCCCTGCTGGATCATCAGCCCCCACGACGAGCGGGGAGGCTGCACGCCGAAGCCGAGGAAGGCGAACGCCGACTCCGAGAGGATGGCCGCGGCCAGCTCCAGCACGCTCAGAGTGATCAGCGAGCTGATCAGGTTGGGCAGCAGGTGCCGCCACATGATCCGTCTGGACGACGCGCCCGCCAACTCCGACGCCTCCACGTACAGCGACGTCTTGAGGGTGAACACGAGGCCGCGGCCCACCCTGGTGAACACCATCCAACTGGATATCGCGATCACGATGATGACCAGCCACACGCTCGGTCCGAACGCGGCAACCAGGATCAACCCGGCCAGCACGCCCGGGAAGGCCATCTGGACGTCGGCGGCCGAGATGATGAGGGTGTCGATCTTCCCGCCGATGTAGCCGGCAATGAGCCCTAGGACGGTTCCGAGGACGGCCGCGATGATGACGGCGGCCAGGCTGACCAGCAGCGAGATGCGGGCGCCGTCGACCAGCCGGGCCAGGATGTCGCGGCCCAGCTGGTCGGTGCCCAGCGGATGCGACCAGGTGCCGCCCCAGCCCAACGGCGGAGTGAGCTTGTCGGGCAGGCTCTGTTTGGCCGGGTCCTCGATGAACGGCAGCCACGGGCCGACGAGGGCCACCAGGGCGAACAGCGTGCAGATGACGATCCCTGAGATGCCCGCCTTGGACCTGCGCAGATGCGACCGCAGGTCGGCCATGACGGTGACGCTCCCGGTCGCCGCCGCGTCGTCCGCGCCGGTGGTCGGGCCCGTCGGGTCCTCAACCGCGGTCATGCCAGGTCCACCCGCGGGTCGATCAGCCGGCGGGCGATGTCCACCAGCAGGTTGGTCACCACCACCAGGGTGGCCAGCACCACCACCGCGGCCTGCACCAGGATCAAGTCCCGGTTCTCGATGGCGTGGATGGCCAGGCGCCCCACACCGGGCCACGCGAACACCACCTCGATCACCACCGTGTAGCCGGTGAACATCCGGGTCAGCTCCCAGCCGGTCATGGTCACGAAGCCGGAGGCGACGTTGCGGAAGGTGTGGTGCACGATCGTGTAGGACCGGGAGAAGCCCCTCGACATCGCGGTGACCGCGTAGGGCTTTCGCAGTTCCTCGACGATGCCGCGCCGGGTCATCTGGGCCAGCCGACCCGCGCTGGCAAGGCCGATGGCGAACGACGGGAGGATGAGAGACTTGAGTTCGCTCGAACCGAAGGTCGGCACCCAGCCGAGCTGCACCGCGAACACGATGATCAGCAGGTAGCCGATCCAGAACGGCGGGGCGCTGATCGACGCCATCGAGAAGCCGAGCACTGCGTGGTCGGCGAAGCGGCGCTCCCACCACGCGGCCAGCATTCCCATGGGTGCGGCCAGCAGCACGGTCACCGCGGTGGCCCCGCCCACCAGCTTGAGGGTGGCCGGCAGCCGTTCGAACACGAGCTTCGAGGCCGGCTGGGTCTGCCAGAACGACTCGCCGAGATCGCCCACCACCAGGCCCGACACGAAGTCCCAGTACTGGACGCTCAGGGGCCGGTCCAGGCCGAGCGCGGCCCGGCGGCTGGCCCGGTCCTCCTGACTGGCCTCCAGCGGCAGCGACACCACGGCCGGGTCGGTGAAGACGTGGGTGACCACGAACACCAGGGAGGTGACCACGAACACGACGAGAGCGGCGGCGATGATGCGCTTGGCAAGCCATCGAAGCAACGCGCTGCCTCCCGTCGGGCATCACTGGCCCTGCGACTGGGCCGTCTGTATACCGTAGCCACACTACGGCGGCTGGTCCGAATCAGCCGCCCTCGCAGCGGTGGTCGCTGCGCTGGTGGAGGATCTTGACCGGCTACGGATTATGCGGCCCTGGACGCGCGAAGACGAAGACGGATGGTCCGAGGCGGCACAGTGGATCGTGGAGCAGTGTGAGCGGCTCCAGTCGATCATGGCAGCGTCACCGGTTGACGATCGTGATGCCGACAGTTGACAGTCCTGCGCGACTTCCTATCTTGTGCTCCTGCTGGTTAGGGTTCTGGCCCGGCCCTCCGGTCGAGTGCAGCTCTATTGATAGCAATCTGCGCGATTTATAGACAGATCTTCTATAAAGACCGCAGAACCCTATAAGCTGCAGTTCTACGCCGAGCGCCTATTCGGCTTCGTTGACATCAACAGCCTTGATGACGCTGCGGCGGCTAGAGCGCTCGTTGAGCCGGCCTCGGCCGAGGGTGTCAGTTGGGATGCAGACGCGATAGAGGAGGTGGTCTCGCTCACCAAGGGCTACCCGTACTTTCTGCAGGAGTTCGGCAAGCAGGCCTGGCGTGTGTCCGAGGGCCCCGACCGCATTATCCGACAGGATGTGCTCGACGCGGTCCCACTGGCGCAGACGGAACTTGATGCCGGATTCTTCCGGGTCCGCATGGATCGCGCCACCGACGCCCAGCGGGACTACCTGTCGGCGATGGCCGCGATGGGACCCGGCCCACATCGCTCCGGCGAGGTGGCCGAGGCGCTGGGTCGCAAGACCACCCAAGTGGGCCCGGTGCGCCACTCGTTGATCCAGCGAGGACTGTGCTACTCGCCCCGCCACGACGTGATCGCCTTCACCGTGCCCATGTTCGACGAGTACGTTCGGCGCCATATCGCCTGAAGCGAGCCGGAGTGGGTGCAGGTGCAAAGATGGCGGCGATGGCGTCGGGCGGCAATTCCCGGGAGGCGCGGTACTCGGCGAGCGGGGACCACGCCTACAAGCGGTGGCCTCGCTACCGGGACGCATCGGAGGGCTTGCAGAACTACTGGTACCCGGTCGCCTTCTCCAAGCGCATCGGCCGCAAGCCGGTGCCGGTGACGATCTGCGGGGAGCGGCTGTTCCTGATCCGCCATGAGGGCAGGGCCTTCGCCCTCAACGACCGGTGCCTGCACCGCGGTGTGCCCCTGTCGATGGGCAAGTGCTGGTTCCCGGGCACGATCTCGTGCCCCTACCACGGATGGACCTACGACCTGGCCGACGGCAACCTGAGGGCCGCCCTGGTCGACGGCCCGGACTCGCCCATCGTCGGGAACAGGAGCGTGCGGGTGCGGACCTACCCGGTCGAGGAGCACGGCGGCGTGGTCTTCGTCTACGTCGGCGACGGCGAGCCGCCGCCCGTCGAAGCGGACGTGCCCGATGACTTCTTCCAGCCGGGAGTCAAGGTGCGGGGCTGGCTCCGCACCAGGAAGGGCGACTGGCGCTACGCGGTCGAGAACGGGTTCGACGAGGGTCACTCCACCTACCTGCACCGCGGCGTCGTGTGGACGTGGATCCGGCGCAAGCCCGCGTACCGGGTCGTCCACGTCGAGCAGGAGGGCGATTGGCTGGTCCGCACGGTCGACGATGTGGTCGAGCAGGTCGACTATCCCGGGCTGGGCCGGTGGCCCCACGGCTTCCGCCCGTGGCAGCGCAACGTGGTCGTCCGCGGCTCTGTCCGCCTCCCCGGCTGGGTGCGCATCCAGTGGCCCGACTGGACGGCCTACGAGGTGTTCATGGGGACCGCCGACGGCGCCCACCTCTCTTTCATGTTCGCGGTCTCCCACGCCAGGGGTCTCAAGGCCGCGCTGTTCGGGCTGCGGTTCTGGCTGTACATCCGGTGGGCGTACATGTGGCAGTTCAATCGGCAGGACCAGCAGATGATCGAGCAGGTCCGCATCCCCCCGGAGCGGTTGTTCCGCCCCGACAGGTCCATCACCGTGTGGCGGTCCCACTGCGAGCGCAACGCCCGGGGCATCCAGGGGTCTGGGCGGGAGACCGCCGTGAACCTGTCCGACGGCGACGACCCGGCCTGGGACGACTCCGACGTCGTGAGTGATCTAGACCGGTGACGGGGATCGGCTGCTGTCGAGACGGAGCCGGCTCGCCAGACTGAGCACGACTGCTCCCAGGACCCAGGCCGCGGCCACCGCCAGCGCGACCGTCGACGACGCCGCGTCGCTGATCGCCCCGAAGGCCACCGGCCCGACCACCGCACCCAGGTTGAGGCCCCCGATGACGAACGAGGAGGCCAGCCCGGGTGCTTCGGGGTATATCCGCACGAGCGCCAGCACCATCAGCCCCGGCCACGACCACCCCAGGATGATGGCTACCTGCCCGCCGAGCGCGTAGAGCCACGGCGTGTTGGCGGCCATCAGCGCGTAACCGGCCGCGCTGGCCGTCAGCAGCACCGCGACCGTGCTGACCGCGCCCGTCCGGACACGGTCGGCAAGGGCGCCCAGCGCGATGCGCACCGTCATCACTCCGGCGCTGGCGACTGAGAGCAGCAGTCCGGCGGTGCTCTCGGAGATCCCTGCGTTCTCGCTGTTGACCACGAAGAACGCGGCCGCGGCCACGACCGAGCAGGAGGCCAGCATGGCGGCCGCCGCGAACACGAACAGGGGTCCCACCCTCACGTGCGCGAAGCGGCCCGCGGCCGGATCCTTGGCGGTCCGGGTCGCCGCTGTCGCCGTCGAGCGCTCGCGTGGCACCAGCAGTATCCCGATCCCGGCCAGGACGGCTCCGCCGAGGAACGGCCATCGCCATCCGTCGGTGCCGCCCACTACCGGAACCGTGAGCCCGGCCAGCAGGGGCCCCAGCGGGATCGCCGACATGTGCACCCCGAAGGCCAGGCCTTGACGCTGCGGCGACACATGGTCGGCTACCAGCACCTTGGCGGCCGGTCCGGCCAGCGTCAGTCCCGCCCCGGCCACCGTCAGCCCCACCAGCAGCGTCGCGAACGATCGGGCCACGAAGGCCACCACCAGGTAGCCGGCCATCGTGACCACCATCGAGATCAGCAGGCTGCGGCGGGAGCCGATCCGGTCGGAGAGCTCGCCGGCGTGGAGGATGGCCACCGCCGCGACGATGTAGGTGAGTGCCAGCGCCACACCGAGCCCGGTGTCACCGATGCCGAACTCGGCCTTGATGTCGCTGCCGAGCGCGCCGGCCAGGAAGCCGGGCATCACGCTGGCGGTGACGCAGGCCACCGAGGCCGCCACCGCCTGGACGGGCGCCGCGCCGGGGCCCGGCCCGGGCGCCGCTTCAGCGTCGGCCATGTCGGTGATCGCTGTTAGCCGGCCGGTTTGGCAGTGAGCGCCACCGGCTGGGTGTCTCCGCTGAGGATGGCTCGCACCTGCTCCCGGAAGCGGTCCACGTTGGCCAGCTTGACGTCCTCGTAACCCCTGATCATGTCGGGGAGCCGGGCCAGCTTCAGCGCCCTGTCGTAGGTGTGCGGGGTCAGGGCGTCCAGCTCGGCCTCCATGAGCGCCCGGTACTCTGCGATCAGCTGCCGCTCGACCTGGCGGACCCCGGCGTAGCCGAACACGTCGAAGGGAGTGCCCCGCAGCCGGCGCAGCCCCTTCAACACTGCGAGCGCCGGCTGCTGGAACGGTCCCAGCGAGATCTTGCGCTTCAGCCCCATGGCCCGCAGCACCGGAGGGTGCAGCAGGATGCGATAGCCGGAGAAGTCGCCCACCGCGCCCCGCATGGCGTCGCCCACACCGGGCCGCAGGTGCAGACGGGCCACCTCGTACTCGTCCTTGTAGGCCGTCAGCTTGTACAGATATTGGGCCACCGCTTCGGCCAGCTCGGTCCGGTCTCCCATCACCTCGCGCTCTCGGGCCGATGCCGCGTCCACGAAGTCGATGTACTGCGACGCCAACTGCCGCGACTGGAAGTCGACCAGGTCGGCGGCCCGTCGCTCCACGGTGTCCACCAGGGCCGTGCCGCCGTCGCCGCCGATCGCGGCCAGGCCCGAGCGCTCCACCATTGACCGGGCGGCTGCCTTGTCCCTGGCTCCGACGGAGTCCAGCCCCAGGCCGTCGGCGGCCGTCTCGGTCTCGGCCGGAACGGCCGCGGCGCCCACCCCCGGCCAGGCTGACCAGCCCGTCGATGCCGTCGCGCACGTACACCCGACCCCCACCGGAAGGCGGCGATGTTGGCCGCGACCGCCACCCCGTTGAGCTCGATGGCCCGCTCGATGGAGGCGGCCGCCACCGGAATCCCACCGGCCTGGTACGCGGCCCCCAGCACCAGCACATTGGCGGGCATGGCCGGTCCCAGCAGGGCGTCGGCCATGCGGTCGGCGTCGAGACGGACGCCGGCGCCGGCCCGGGTGGCGCCGTCGATGGTCGACAGCATCTGATCGATGTCGGGATAGGCCTCTTCGGTATGGGCGACCATGTCGCCGGTGGGCAGTTTGCTGGTCGACACCACGGCCAGTGTGCGATCGCTGCCGGCCTTGGCCAGGTTCTTGGGGTCGGCTGCCACCAGCAGGTCCAGGCCCAGGTAGCAGTCGGTGCCGCCCGCTCCGATGAGGTTCGCGCCGGTGGCCTCGCCGTCGAAGAAGCGCAGGTGCGAGACGACCGGCCCGCCCTTCTGGCTGAGCCCGGTCTGGTCCAGGCCGATCACACCCAGGCCGTCGAGCAGTGCTGCGGTGGCCAGCACCTGGCTGACCGTGACCACCCCGGTGCCGCCCACCGCCCGCCATGAACACCGCATACCCGTCGGGACCGGGCACGGGCCGGTCGGGCTCGGCGATGTCGGCGGGGGGGCGCGCTCGGCGCGGCTCGCCCCCCGCTGGCGGCTACCGCCGCGCCGGCTCTGCTCGTGCCGGGCCGGGTCTTGACCCGGATGAACGACGGGCAGTCGCCCTCGATGCACGTGTAGTCGAAGTTGCAGGACGACTGGTGTATGCGGGTCTTGGTTCCCAGCTCGGTGTCGACCGGCTGCACCGACAGGCAGTGGCTCTTGGCTCCGCAGTCGCCGCATCCCTCGCACACGGCCTCGTTGATGAAGATGCGCTTGGTCGGGGTGGGGCGCAGGCCTCGCTTGCGCTCCCGGCGCTTCTCGGCCGCGCACTGCTGGTCATAGACCAGCACCGTCACGCCGGGCGTGTCCCGCAGGGCGAGCTGGGCCTCGTCGAGGCGGTCCCGCCCCCAGACGTCGGTGCCCTCGGCCAGCGGGGCGCCGCTTGTGTGGCGGTCGGGGTCGTCGCTGCACACGATGACGCGAGTCACGCCCTCGGCGGCCATCGCCTGGGTCAGCTCGGCCACGCCGATGGCGCCGGCCACGTCCTGTCCCCCGGTCATGGCGACCGCGCCGTTGTAGAGGATCTTGTAGGTGATGTCGACGCCGGCGGCCACCGCGGCCCGCACCGCCAGGCCTGGCGGAGTGGAAGAACGGTCCGTCGCCGACGTTCTGGAAGATGTGGGGCCGCTCGGTGAACGGGGCCCGGCCGATCCAGGTGGCGCCCTCGCCGCCCATCTGGTGAACGATCTGGGCCCGGTCGTCGATCCACAGGGCCATGGCGTGGCAGCCCACCCCCGCACCCACGAACGAGCCCTCGGGTGCCACGGTCGAGCGGTTGTGGGGACATCCGCTGCACCAGTACGGGGTCCGGGCCACCTCGGCCTCACCGGCCCTGGCGGCAGCCTCGATCAGGGCCAGGCGGGCCTCGACCGCCACCGGCAGGGCTCCCACCTCGCCCCCCAGTACTCCGGAGCGGAGCCGTTCAGCCACGACGACCGCGATCCGGTCGGCGCCCAGTTCACCGTCGGCGGGCACCAGCCGGCGGCCCCGCTCGTCGGTCTTGCCCACCACCCGGGGCGCGCCGGCCCGGCCGTAGAGGATGTCGCGCACGAAGAGTTCGATGAAGGCCCGCTTCTCGTCCAGCACCAGGATCTCGTCGAGCCCCCGGGCGAAGCGTCGCACGATCTCGGGCTCCACCGGCCAGACCATCCCCAACCGCAGCAGCCGGATCCCGAAGTGGCGCAGAGCCTCGTCGTCGAGGCCGAGATCGCTGAGGGCCTGGCGCAGTTCTTCGAATGTGCGGCCCGCGGCCGCGATTCCCAGCCGGGCAGCCCCGGTCGACCCGCTGATCTCGTTGAGGCCGTTGGCCGCGGCATAGGCGATGGCCGCTTCGAGCCGCCCGTAGGCGATGTCCTTCTCCTGCTCCAGGCTCAGGGGCGTCACCAGGCCGGGCCGCTGCACATGGCGCCACGGCATGCCGTCGATCTCCAATCCGGGGTCGACGGGAACCACCCGGTCGGGCGCTACCTCGGCGACGCCGAACCCGTCGGCGACGGTGGTGACGATCTTGAACGCGGTCCACAGCCCGGAGTACCTCGACAGAGCGATGCCGTGCAGCCCGAGATCGATGACCTCCTGCATCGTGCCGGGGTACAGGATGGGGATCTGGGCGTCGTAGAAGGCAGGCTCCACCTGGGTCGGCAGCGTCGACGACTTGGCCATCGGGTCGTCGCCGGCCAGCGCCAGCACACCGCCGTTGGGGGCGGTGCCCTTGAAGTTGGCGTGTTTGAACACGTCGCCGCAGCGGTCGACGCCCGGGCCCTTGCCGTACCACATGCCCACCACGCCGTCGTGGCGGGCCAGCGGGCCGAGCAGCGGCTCCTGGCTGCCCCACACCGCGGTGGCGGCCAGCTCCTCGTTCACGCCCGGTACCCACACCACGTCGTGGGCCGTCAGCAGGTCCATGTTGCGCTCGATGGTGAGGTCGACGGTGCCCAGCGGCGACCCCTGGTAGCCCGAGATGAAGGTGGCCGTGCGCAGGCCCCGGGCCGCGTCGGCCCGGTGCTGGTCGATGGGAAGCCGCACCAGCGCCTGGATCCCGGTGACCAGCACCGGCCCCCGTTCCAGCGTGAACTTCTGATCAAGATCGAAATCCTGGAGCGTCGACATCTCCGGCGGGTCAACCGACACTACGGCTCAGCCTTCGTACAAGTACTCGAGGTCGGATTCGTTATGCCCGAACGCTTCCAGCCAGAGAACCTCCGGCCCGAACGGATCCCAGCCGAGATCACGCAGGATCGGTACCAAGACTTGGACCTTCGCCGTTTCCTCGTTCGGTGGAACGGGGTTCGAGCGAATCCTCTCGATCGTCTCGCGCAGTGACATTGTGCTCAAGGCTACTCCGGGGGTGCCGACGGACTTCGGGTCGGGCAGCCTTCTTGGGCCGCACGCTTCGACCCACCCGTCGGTCCACGCTGCGTCAGACTGAGATGACTTCGAGGAGGTCGTCGAGGGACTGGAGGTCGTCGGGGTTGCGTGTGTAGAGCGGGAGGCTCGCGGCGACGGCGGTGGCGGCGATGAGCAGGTCGACTGCTCGTGCGCCGCGGGGCTTGCGTCCGGCGTGGACGACTGCAGAGAAGACGAGGCCGTAGGCGCGGGCGGCCTCGGCGTCGAAGGGGAGGGGGTCGAAGGCGGCTTCGGTTCGTTGGAGTCGATCTTGGCGGCGGCTGCGCTCGGTCGGGTCGTCGGTTGCGTGGGGGCCTGCGGCAAGTTCCGCGAGTGTGATGGTGCTGATGGCCACCTCGATGGGAAGGGAGGCGGCGGGAATGGTTTCGAGGTCGATGATGACCGAGGTGTCCAGCAGGCCGCGTTCGGCCCGGTCGTCGCTAGACACTGGGGGTGATCGTCTGGTCGGCGACTCGGTCGAGGTCGCGGCGGAGTCGGTCGAAGTCGACGGGTTGTGCGGTTCGGAAGAGTTCGATGGCGGCTTCGGACCGTACGAATCGGTGGCGGCGGAGCGGGGTGAGTTCGCCGATCGGCTCCCCGTTGCGAGTGACGATGAAGGTCTCACCTTCGATGAGGGCGCGCATGATGCGCCCGCTGTCGTTTCGAAGTTCTCGCTGGCTGATCTCAGCACTCATGAGCCATGAGTGTAGCGCATGGTGCTACGCGTGGAGCTCGAGGGTGACCTCCCTCCGTGGGGTCCCCCGGATCGCTGCCTTGTGGCCGCAGCGGCGGTCAGTGGCGACAGGTCGGTTGAGCGGCGACCGGGCGGCCGGAGTTCTGTTCTCAGCCGATGATGGCGCAGTACTCGGGGACTATGTCCTCGGTGAGCATGTCCATCCACTCTGGGCGCTGCTCGATGAGCCGGGCCACCACGTTGCGGTGGTTCTCGCGGTTGTTCCAGGTGCCGATGAGGTAGAACCGCTCGGGGTCGTCCTCGCTCTGGTACAGCACGCCCTCGTGCACGATGCCCGGCGTGGTGTGGACGATGTTCTGGTCGCTGTGGTCCCAGGCCTCGAAGGAGTCGATGAAGTCCTGGGCCCGGCCCGGCTTGGCCTGCAGCGTGTAGTGGAAGGCGAACGACCCCTCGGGCAGGTCCTTGAGGATCGGGTTGGCGTGCTCGCCGTGGTCGTGGTCGTGATGGTCTTCTGCCATCGGAACCCCTCCTTGCTCGCTCGGCCTCTAGGTGGCTGCGGTGAAGGCCTCGGCCGCGGCCTTGGAGCACACCACGTCCTCGGCGTGCTTGGCGCCGGAGATGCCCAACGCACCCACGACGGTGCCGCCCGAGGTCGTCAGCGGCTCGCCGCCCTCCACGGCCAGGATGTGGTGGCGTGCCGTCATGGGCGGGCCGAGCGAGTTGTCCGTCTGGAAGTAGTCCGACAGCGTCCCGGTGTCGCGCTTGAACGTCAGCGCGGCCACGGCCTTGGCGATGGCGTTCTCGAGGGCGATCTCCACCACGTTGTCCATACGGTGCACCAGCACCAGGTTGCCGGTGCCGTTCACCACGGCCACGCACACGGCCAGGCCTTCGTCGTCGGCGGTTGACAGGGCCACGTCGGCGGCGAGCTTGGCTCCCTCGAGGGTGAGGGTCTCGACGTTCATGGTGTTCATGGATTGCTCCTGGGGTTGGTTGGGGGGTTGATCGTGGGTCCGGTAGGACCGGTGGACAGACGGGTCAGTGCTTGATCTGGAAGATGGCCTCGACCTCGACCGAGGCGCCGAGGGGCAGTTCGGCCACGCCGATGGCGGAGCGGGCATGGCGCCCGGCGTCGCCGAACACCTCGATCATCAGGTCGCTGGCCCCGTTGATGACCGCTGGCTGAGCGTTGAAGCCCGGGTCGCTGGCCACGTAGCCGGTGAGGCGCACCACCCGCAGCACCTCGTCGAGGCTGCCCAGATGCTGGTGCACGGACGCCAGGATGGCCTCGGCCGCGCCCCGTGCGCTGGCCTGGCCGGTCTCGATGTCCATGTCGCCCCCGAGGCGGCCCACGTAGTCGATGCCGCCCCCGCCGGGAGCGAGCGCGATGGAGCCCGACACGAACAGCACGTCGTGGACCTGGGCCACCGTGTCGAAGTTGCCTGCTCTGAGCAGGGTCATGTCGAGGTCGACGCCGGCGTCCCTGGCCGCCTGCTCGTAGGACATGTCGGATCCTCCCGTGAACCGCTGCGAATCCTGTATACCGACCCTACAGCCCCCATCCCGTAACCCGCCGACTCGGCGCTCGTCATCTGACCCAAAGAAACTGCACATTTCTTTGGGTTAAACGGTGGCAACCCAAAGAACCTTGGGTTGATCGTGGAGGTGTCGGATAGCTCCCCAGCCGCCCGCCGACTCGGGCCGGGTTGATTGGGGCCGTTACCCTCCGGCCCATGGATCTGGGTCTGGCGGGCCGTAGGGCGCTGGTGTTCGGCTCGACTGCGGGGCTGGGGCGGGCCACCGCGGAGATGCTGACGGCCGAGGGTGCACGGGTGGCGATCTCGGGCCGGCGGGCGGAGTTGGCGGCTGAGATCGCGGCCTCGCTGCCCGGTGCCGTTGCCGTGTCTGGCGACCTGACTGTTGTGGGCGAGCCGGCCCGCATGGTGGAGGAGGCTGCGTCGGGCCTCGGCGGCCTCGACATCTGCGTGGTCAACACCTCCGGCGGCACGCCGGGCGGCATGACCGAGGTGTCGGCCGACGACGAGGTGGCCGCCTATGAGCGGATGCTGCGGCCCGCGCTGGCCGCGACCCGGGCGGCCATTCCCCATCTGCGTGCGAGCGGCGACGGGCGCCTCGTCTGCATCACCGCCCGGTCGGTGGTTGAGGCCTCACCGGAGCTGGCCCTGTCGGGGGTGTTCCGCAGCGGGGTGGCCGCCGCTGCCCGCTCGCTGGCTCTCGAGTTGGCCCCCGAGGTGCTGGTGAACGTGGTGGTCCCCGGCCAGTTCGATACCGGTGCCCTTGCCCGGGCCCAGGCGGCCCGTGCCGCGGCCGAGGGCACCACCCCGGAAGCGGTGCGGGACCGTCATCGGGCGTCCATCCCGATGGGCCGGTTCGGGCACGCCTCGGAGCTGGCCGACGTGATCGTGTTCCTGTGCAGCGCCCGGGCCAGCTTCGTGACCGGCTCGGTGGTGCGGGTCGACGGGGGCGCAGTGATCGGCTACTGAGGCCGAGTGGGCGGCCGCGGATCTGGACCATACGGGCGAGGCCGTGGGCGCTGTTCCCTGGATCTGGGCGGCCCGTGAGCGAAGCGAACAAGAGCGGGAGGCAGTGAGCGGGACGGTCGACCTACCTGCCTGCCCGGTGGCAGGATTGGGCGGCTCAGACGGTATACAGGGCGGCATGAGGATCGCCGTTCTGGTCAAGCAGATCCCTGCCCCGGTCGAGTTCCGGATGCAGGACGGGCGCCTGGTGCGAGACGGTGTACCGCTGGAGGTCAACGCCTACTGCCGGAGGGCAAACGCCAAGGCCGTGGAGCTGGCCGGACCCGGAGGCGAGGTCGTGGTGTTCACCATGGGGCCGCCCGCGGCCGCCGACGCCCTGCGGGAGATGATCGCCTGCGGCGCCCACCGGGGAGTGCACCTGTGCGATCCGGCTCTCGCCGGTGCCGACACGCTGGCAACGGCAGCGGCGCTGGCCGCGGCCATCCGGCACGAGGGACCCTTCGATCTGGTGCTGGCCGGCCTCAACTCGCTCGACTCCGACACCGGCCAGGTTCCCGTCGAGGTGGCCGAGTTCCTGGACCTGCCCTTCGCGGCCGGGGTGCGCGAGCTGGATGTGACCGGCGGTGCCTTCACGGCGAAGCTGGAGACCGACGACGGGTACTGCACCGTCACCGGCGAGCTGCCTGCCGCGCTGTCCACCGCGGAGCGGCTCTGCGCGCCGTCCAAGGCGTCGCCGGAGGAGTACGCCGCGGTGGCCGACGACCGCATCCTGAGGCTCACCGCAGCCGACCTGGACGTGCCCCCCGAACAGCTCGGCGCGGCGGGCTCACCCACATCGGTGGGCCCCATCCGGGTGCTGACCGCCAGCCGGAAGGCCCTGCGAGTCACCTCGGTCGCCCACGCGGTGGACCTGCTCGAGGAGTTCGGCGCCTTCTCCGACCAGCCCGAACCGGAAGACGAGAGCGCACAGGACGCGTCACGGGCCAGTGCCGCTCTGCTGGCCGCCGGCGGCGACGGGCACCACCCCGGGGGTGAGCGGTCGGTGTGGTGCTTCTTCACCGATCCGGGGGTGGGTGCCGAGCTGCTGGGGGAGGCGGCCGAGCTGGCTGCCTGGATCTCGGGGACCGTGACCGCGGTCACCACCGCCGCCAACGCCGCCAACACGCTGGGTCTGGGGGCGGCGGGCGCCGACCGGCTGCTGGTGATCGGATCGGCATCGGAGCCCTCCGAGCAGGCCGACGCCCTGGCCGCGGCTGCAGCCCGCAGCCTGCCGTGGGCGCTGCTGGTGGAGGGAACCCGCTCCGGGCGGGTGGTGGCCTCCATCGTGGCCGCGCGCTGCGGCTGGGGGCTCACCGGTGACGCGGTCGGGCTGGAGGTCAGCCCCGACGGTCGTCTGGTGGCCTGGAAGCCCGCGTTCGGTGGGCGTCTCCAGGTGCCGATCCTTTCGCGTTCACCGGTGCAGATGGCCACGGTCCGGCCCGGCGTCCTGGCGTTGCGACCGCCCCGGGTCGACGCTCACGATCCCGAGGTCGAGATGCTTCCGGCGCCCGCACCCGCCCGGATCCGCACGGTGGCGGTCGAGCGTGACGACGACGACACCGGCGAGCTGCGCCGGGCCCGCACCGTGGTGGCCGTGGGCGTGGGGGTCGAACCCGACGGCTACCCGGTGATCGACGACCTGCGGGCCGCGCTCGGGAACGCCGCCCTGGGCGCCACCCGCAGGGTCACCGACCAGGGCTGGGTGCCCCGCGGTCGCCAGATCGGGGTCACCGGTCATGCGGTGTCGCCCCGGCTGCTGGTGGCGGTCGGTTCCAGTGGCCGGTTCAACCACACCGTCGGCATCCGCAACGCCGGGGTGCTCATGGCCGTCAACTCCAACCCCGACGCCGAGATCTTCGACCAGGTCGACATCGGCCTGGTCGGCGACTGGCAGACGGTGGTGCCCGAGCTGACCGCCGAGCTTCAGGCCCGGGGCGTCGCCGACCGCATGCGCCAGGAGGAGTCGGCCGCCGTCGCCACCGTCGGCGCCTGACCAGCTGAAAGACCCCGAACCGCAGAACGACACCCACCGATCAGATCAGGAGGCACCGGAATGAGAGTCGGCATCGGGCTGCCGGTCACCACCAACCGCACCAGCGGCGAGTTGCTGCTGGCCTGGGCCCGCCGGGCCGAGGAGGCCGGATTCGACGCTCTGACCTCCATCGACCGGATCGTGTACCCCGGATTCGAGTCGATGACCGCCATGGCTGCGGCCGCGGCCGTGACCAGCCGCATCGGTCTGCGCACCAACGTGCTGCTGGCTCCGGTTCGCAGCGCGCCGATGGTGGCCAAGCAGGCCGCGTCGGTGGACCAGATCAGCGGCGGCCGCTTCATGCTGGGCATCGGCGTTGGTCGCCGCACCGACGACTACGAGGCCACCGGCCGTGACTTTCACACCCGGGGCCGCCGCCTCGATGCCGACCTGGAGGCCATGCACGCCGAATGGCGGGGCCGGCCCGCCGGGGGCCGGTCACGGCCGTCGACCCTGCCGCCCGTTCGCCACGGCGCGGTGCCCGTCTTCTTCGGCGGCAGCCTGGATGCGGCCATCGGACGCATCGTGCGCCACGGCGTCGGTTGGAGCGTCTCCTCGAGAGGCCCCGACGAGACTCACGAGAGCGCCGAGCGGGTGCGGGCCGCGTGGCAAGAGGCAGGCCGCGAGGGCTCGCCCACCATCATGGTGATGCACTACTTCGCCCTCGGCGAGGACTCCAACGTCGACTACCTTCTGGACTATTACGGCTACCAGGGCGACCGGGCCCGCATGTTCGCCGAGGGCGCCTACCGCGACGCCGCCGACGTGACCGCGGCGGTGCGGGACTTCGCAGCCATCGGCGTGGACGAGTACGTGTTCATTCCCACCATGGCCGACCTTTCCCAGGTGGACCGCCTGGCCGACGCCGTAGCTGCGGCCGATGTCTGACTCGCAGGCTTCCGGCGCCGCGGGCCCGTCCCCGGACGGGCGAGCCGACCTGATCATCGAGGGCGCCTATGTCGTGACCCTCGACGCTCACCGTCCGGTGATCGACGACGGATCGGTGGCGGTGGTGGGCAACAAGATCGCCGCCGCGGGCTCCGCAGGCGAGATCAAGGCGTCTTTCCCGGAGGCAACCGAGCGGATCGACGCCTCGGGGTGCCTGGTGATGCCCGGGCTGATCGACACCCACACCCACCTGTTCCAGGTCCTGGGCCGGGGGCTGGGCGACGGGCTCGAGCTGATGGCCTGGCTGGCTGACTTCATGCTCCCGATGGCGGTGCACATGACCACCGCCGATGTGGTGGCCGCAGTGAGGTTGAGCTCCCTGATGTCGGTCCTGGCGGGGACCACCGCGGTCGTCGACAACCACTATGCCCCCACCGACACGGCCACCACGCTGGCCGTGGCCGAGTCGGTGGAGAGCGTCGGGCTGAGGGGAGCCATCGCCCGCGGGGTGTTCGGCAGCCGCGTCGAGGGCAGCGACCGCATGGGTGTGCCCGACGATCTGCACGCCTACACCGCCTCCGAGGAGTTGGAGATACTCGACGAGTGCCTCGAGCAGCGCCCTCCCGGCTCCCGCGTCGAGGTCTGGCCCATGCCCGAGAACGTCGTCTACGTCGACCGGGACCTGATCGCGGCGTGCGCCGACCTGGCCGAGCGGCGCGACCTGCGCTGGCAGGCGCACTGCAGCGAGGCCCAGGAGGAGGTCGTGATCTTCGGCGAGGTGCACGGCGAGCGGCCGGTCGAGTGGCTCAGCCGGGCCGGCCTGCTCGGGCCGCGGGCCACCCTGGCCCACGCCATCTGGCTCGACGACGACGAGGTGGCCGCCATGGGGGACTCCCGGGCGTGCGCGTTGCACCAGCCGGTGTGCAACCAGGTGATCTCATCGGGGGCGATGCGGCTGCGCGAGCTCGTCGACGCGGGCGCCACCGTGGGGTTGGGCACCGACGGCCTGGCCGTAAGCGGTCAGAGCATGTTCGAGGCCATGAAGTCGGCCTATGGCCTTCATCGACTGGCCCGCATGGATCCCACATGGCCTCCCGCCGAGCAGCTGCTCGAGCTGGTGTGCCGGCACGGGGCCCGGGTGCTGGGCAAGCCCGCGGGGGTCGTCTCCGAGGGTGCGCTGGCCGATCTGGTGGTGATCGACCTCCAATCGCCGAGATTCCAGCCGGCGCACCGGCCGGTGGCCATGCTCGCCCTGGTGGGCCACGGCTCCGACGTGCGCGACGTGGTCGTGGACGGCGATGTGGTTGTGCGCCGGGGCCGGCCCACCCTCGTCGACCAGGATGAGGTGATGGCCAAGGCGCGGGAGGCTGCCGAGCGTGTGGCCACCGCCGCAGGCCTGGAGCCGTTGAGGGCTGCCTGGATCGACCGCTAGAGGCCGAGCGTCCCGCCGCGGTCGTATTGGAGCCGAGAATGCGGTTGAATAGAGGCATGAGGCTCCCGGTGTGGGCACGTGTCGCACCGCTGGCGCTGATCGCCGCGGCGGTGCTGCTCGCGGGATGCGGCCGTTCGGGATACCAGTACGTCGAGAACGCTGACGACACCGTCTTTCTCAAGATCCCCGAGGACTGGAGCGTCGTGTCCGAGGGGACCGTCAACTTCGCCCTCACGCCCGACGACGACATCCAGCCGATCCCCGGCGAGTTCGTGCTGCCCTGGCGGGCCGAGTTCGACGCGGCTCCCGGCAGCGTCCGGGGCTCGTCCGACTACGTGAAGGGATCCGTGGAGATCCAGCCCGTCGATCGGCGCATCCAGGAGAGGCTGCCGCTCACGTTCTTCTTCCCGGAGGTGTCCGGCGAGCAGGAGGGGGTGGAGCAGCTGCTTCACCACCTCGTGACCGTCGGCGACGTCTCAGGTCACCGCTTCATCTGGAAGGAGGTCACCGAGGACGGCCGCGAGCTGATGGGCGACCGGCTGGTCCTGACCGACAGCATCAACAGCGTGGTCTACAGCGTCGACCTCCGGTGCAGCGTCGGCTGCTACCGGGACAACGCCACGCTGATCGAAGAGGTCATGAGCACGTTCACGGTGGAGGGCTGAGACGGTGAGGCTCTGGCGCAGGGGTTCGCGATCGGTGGCCGGGTCGGCCGAGCACGAGATGACTCTCGGCTCGACAACGTCGCGTCCTCGCGACGCCGACCGCAGGACCCGGCGAAGGCTCGATCCCTGGGACCGCTCCAAGTACCTGATCCTGGGTTCGATCCTGTTCGCCTTCTTCTGGTGGCAGAAGCTGAGCGGCAACCCCATCAAGTCGGTGGCCGACGGCTTCTGGGAGACCGTGGACAAGCAGGCCTGGGTCTGGGTGCTGCTCGGGCTGGAGGTGCTGCGCCAGCTGCACTTCGTGGTGGCCGAGCACTGGTCGGGCTACTACCGGTTCTGGAAGTTCAAGGTCTTCGCCCGGGTCGAGAACCGCAAGTCGCGCATGGACCCGTGGATCCGCTTCCGGATCGCCCGGGTGCTCCGGATCCTGTTCTGGCTGCTGCTGTTCGGCGTGATCATCGGCCAGTTCACCGATCAGAACCCGGTGGCGGCTCTCATCGGCCTGCCCGGCCTTCTCAACAGCTGGCTTCCGTGGGCCGCCCGGCTGATCATCTACCCGCTGCTGCTGATCAGCCAGTTCGTGCTGCTGTTCTGGTTCCTGTCCCGGGGCGGGGTCGAGACCTACTTCCCCGACGACATCGACACCCGCTTCGACGACGTGTGGGGCCAGGACCCGGTCAAGGAGCGGGTGCGGGAGAACTTGATCTTCCTGGAGAACCCCGAAGCCATCGAGGAGGTCGGCGGATACGCCCCCGGCGGGATCCTGCTGTACGGCCCGCCCGGCACCGGCAAGACGCTGCTGGCCGAGGCCGCCGCGGGCGAGACCGGCAAGCCGTTCGTGTTCGTGGAGCCCGGTGCCTTCATGAACATGTTCTTCGGCGTGGGCATCCTCAAGGTGAAGGGGCTGTTCCGCAAGCTGCGCAAGCTGGCCCTGCGCTACGGGGGCGTGGTGGCCTTCTTCGACGAGGCCGACGCGCTCGGCAACCGGGGCGGGGCGGTCGGCGACGGCGGTGGCTTCGGCTCGGAGCGGTTCGCGGCGTTCCTGAAAGACGCCACCGAGCCCGGCTCTTCGTACCCGTACCTGTCAGCGGGCGCTCAGCGAGCCCTCCAGGAGGTCGCGCTGGGCGGCTACGACCGGGCCGGCTCGATGGGCGCCTACGGCGGGAGCGAATGGGGCGGACCCCGGCGGGAGTCGATCATGATGATGGGCGGCGGGGGCGGCATGGGCACCCTGCAGGCCCTGCTGGCCGAGCTGTCGGGCCTCAAGAAGCCCCGGGGCTTCTTCAACCGGATCGTCCGCAAGATGCTGGGCATGCGACCCAAGCCGCCGCCGAAGTTCCGGATACTGGTGATGATGGCCTCCAACCTGCCCGAGGCCCTAGACCCGGCGATGCTGCGGCCGGGCCGCATCGATCGCATCTACAAGGTCGGCTACCCCACCCAGGAGGGCCGCAAGCGCACCTACGAGGGCTACCTGGAGAAGGTCGAGCACGTCCTCACCGACGATGACATCGAGAAGCTGGCCACCATCACCCCCTACGCCACCGGCGCGACCATCAAGGACATGGTGAACGAGGCCCTCATCACCGCCATCCGCGACGGCCGGCGAGTCATCACCTGGGCCGACATGATCAAGGCCAAGCAGCTCAAGGAGCACGGCCTGGCCGACGACTTCGACTACGTCGAGCACGAGCGCCACGCCTTGGCCATCCACGAGGCCTGCCACGCGGTGGCTCTGCACCGGGTCAGCCGCCACCGCATGATCGACCTGGCCACCATCGAGCGCAGGGGCAACGTGGGCGGCTTCGTGTCGCACATCCCGCCCGAGGACCGGTTCACCCACTGGCGCTCGGAGTACGAGTCCGATCTGGAGGTCTCGCTGGCGTCGCTGGCCGGGGAGCGGATGTTCTTCGGCGACGACAACTCCTCGGGGGTTGGCGGGGATCTGCGCAACGCCACCCAGCTGGCCACGATGATGGCCGGCTACTGGGGCATGGGCGAGACCTTCGCCAGCCACGCGGTGCAGCGCCAGTTCGGCATCGGCGGGGGGCAGCGCAAGGGCGACGACGAGGACCCCGAGCGGGAGCTGCTGCGCACCGGGCTCGGAGACCAGGTCGAGACGCGGCTGGCCGACCGCTACGACGCAGCCAGGGCCCTGCTGGAGGCCAACCGCATCGAGGTCCTGGCGGTGGCCCACGCTCTGGAGACCCACAAGACCATCACCGGCGAGGATGTGAGCGCCATCGTCGACCGCGACGTGGGTCCCTTCCTCGACGGCCGGGGCTACTACACCCCCGAGGCGGTCAAGGCTCTGGAGGACTACCACGCCGCGGTGCTGGAGCTGCGCCGCATAGGCGGCATGGAGCTGCCGCCGCTGCCCAGGATCTCGGGCATCACCGGCCGCCTGGTGGAGGCGGTCGCCGTCCCGGTGGGTGCGGGCGCCGCAGCCGGCTCCGAGTCCTCCAGCTCCAACGGCGCCCCAGACCAGGACGACTAGCCCCTCGGTCCTCGCGGGCGGTGGGGGCTAGGTTGGGCGCCGGTGCTGCTGGCGCACAACTCGGTTCACGTGGCCGCCACACCGCGGGACGTGCTGGAGTTCGTCTGCGACCTCCAAGCCTACTGGACGCTCGACAGCAAGATCGCCAGGGTGTACGAGAACCCGCCCCTCGGCGCCGACGGCACCGGGCATGTGGTGATCCAGGGCTCGATCCGGGGCATCCGCAGTCCCAGGCAGCGCCTGTCGGTCAAGCTCGACCGGTGGCGGTCGGTCACCTTCGAGAGTGACGGTCCCTGGCTCACCGATCGCCTCATGTGGATGCGGGGAGGCTTCGTGGTGGAGCCGCGCGGCCGCGGATCGCTCGTCACCCACAGCTATCGCTTCTGGTTCAAGGGCTTCTACGGACCGCTGATGGAGCGCTACCTTCGCGACTGGCTGGAGCAGGACCTCCACGACGAGGTACAGCGGATCAAGAGCCACTTCGACCGGCGGGCCGCTGGACTCCCGCCGTTGAACGTGCTGCACCGGCGACCCGGCCGGACCGAGGAGCAGAGGACGCGGGACAGAATCAAAGAGTGGCGTACTATGCCCAATCCCTGGTAGCGGAATCCCTGGTAGCGGAATTCTTGGTAGCCGAACCGCCGGGGCGGCTCAGGTCAGGGGGTGGCGCCGGCGCGGATGAGGCGTCTGCGGCTGGCGTCGATGGTGATGGCGGCCAGCAGGGCGCAGCCCGCCATGGCCAGGAACCCGGCCGCGAAGGAGACCTGCTCCACCAGTAGACCGAAAGCGAATGGGCCGACCACCCCGCCGACGTTGAGGCCGCCGAAGGTCATGCCGGAGGCCGCGCCGGGGGAGTCGCGGTAGGCCCGGATCACGGAGTGCAGCATCAGGCCGCTCCAGCCCCATCCGACCCCGAGGGCGAAGATCGCGCCGAGAGGTACCAGCACCGTCGAGCCGGTGGCCGCGGCCACGTATCCGGCGGTGCTGGCGCCGAGCAGCAACGAGACGACCCGCAGATGGCCGGACTCGAAGCGGTCCGCCAGGTACCCCGCCGCGATCCTCGTGGCGACCGGCGCGCTGCTCGCTATCGCGAGCAGGTTGCCGGCCAGACCCTCGGCCAGGCCGGCGTCGATCGCGGCAGACACGAAGAACGCGGCCATGGACGTCGTCGCAGCCGAGCCGAGCCCGGCAGCCAGCCCGATGAGGTTCAACGGCCCGTAGTCGATCTCGCTCAGGCCCCGGGCCGCGCCCGCCGTCTTGACACTGGGACCGGACCGGGTCCGGTGTGCCGGGGCCAGCACGAATCCGGCGAGCGGTATGGCGATGGCGATCCCGAAGGCCCAACGCCACCCGAGCGTGAGCCCGATCGTCGGAACGGCCAAGCCTGCCAGCACCACCGACAACGGCGCCGCGGCCGCCAGCACCCCGAAGCCGGCGCCGTGACGGCGGGCTGGAACACCCTGGGCCACCATGGTCGAACTCCCGGGGCCGGCGATGGCCAGCCCGATCGCGCCGATCGCCAGCGCAGCCAGCAGCACCCAGTACGAGCGCGCCACCGTGGCCACCGACAGCAGTGCCGCGCCGCAGAGGATGTTCGCGGTCCGCAACGACCGTTGCGGCCCGAGACGGTCGGCCAGGGTCCCGGCGTGCGGCGACGTCGCCGCGGCCAGCAGGAAGAAGAAGGCCACCGCTGAGCCGAGGCCGGCCGCCCCGAAACTCAGATCGTCGCCCATCAGCGGCGCCAGCGAGCCCACCGCGAACGCCGGAAAGAGAGCAGCCGTCTGCGACGAGGCCGACGAGACGAGTGAGAGGGTCGGTCGTGAGCCGCCGCTGCCGGGCTGAGTCACGGGTTGGCGCCGGCCCGGATGAGGCGGCGCCGGCCGGCGTCGGCGGCCAGGGCGGCGAGCAGGGCGCAGGCCGCGATCGTCAGGAATCCGGCGGTGTATGAGACCCGCTCGGCCAGCAGGCCGAAAGCGAACGGTCCGACGACCCCGCCGACGTTGAGCCCGCCCGAGGTCATGCCGGTGGCCGCGCCGGGGGATTCCCGGTAGGCCCTCACCACGGAGTGGACCATCAGGCCGCTCCAGGCCCACCCCACACCGAGGGCGAACATAGCTCCGGCGGGGACCAGGACCACCGAGCCGGTGGCCGCGGCCAGGTAGCCCAGCGTGCTGGTGCCCAGCAGCAGCGACACGATCCGCAGGTGCCCGGACTCGAAGCGGTCGGCCAGGTATCCCGCCGCGATCCGGGTGGCTATCGGCAGGCCGCCGGCCACCGCCAGGAGACCTCCGGCGAGGCCCTCGGCCAGACCGGCGTCGGTGGCGGCAGACACGAAGAAGGCGGCCATGGTCGTGGCCGCGGCCGACCCCAGCGCGGCTGCCAGCCCGATCAGGTTCAGCGGCCCGTAGTCGATCTTGCTCAGGCCGCGGCCCGCGCCCTGCGTCCTGACCGTGTGGCCGGGCCGGGCCCGGTAGCCGGGAGCCAGCAGCAGACCGGTCAGCGGCACCACCACCGCGAACCCGAACGCCCAGCGCCATCCCAGCGTTCGCCCGATGGCGGGCACGGCCAGACCGGCCAGCAGCACCGACAGGGGCACCGCCGCGGCCTGGATGCCGAAGAACAGGCCGTGCCGGCGGGCGTCGGTGCCCCTGGCCACCATTGTCTTGGTCCCCGGCCCGGCGATGGTCAGCCCGATCGCCCCGACACCCAGCGCGGCCAGCAGCAGCCAGTAGGACTGCACTACGAGGGCGATCCCCAGTAGCGCGGTGGCGCTGAGGGTGTTGGCCACCCGCAGAGACCGCTGCGGGCCGAGCCGGTCGGTGAGCGTCCCGGCGTGGGGCGAGGTCACCGCGGCCAGCAGGAAGAAGAAGGCCACCGCCGAGCCCAGACCGGCCTCGGTGAAGCCCAGGTCGTCGCCCATCTGCAACGCCAGCGCGCCCGCCCCGAACGCCGGGAACATGGCCGCGGTCTGCGACGACACCGACGACACGAGTGAGGTGACCGGCCGGGTCGGCTCGCCGGCCAGCCCGCCGCTGCCTGTCAGGGTCACCGGGGTGATCTTGTTCCCTGGCGGCCGGCGACGCGGTAGCGGGCGACCCTCATTCCGAGGCGTCGCGGTCGCCGAAGTTCTCCTGCAGCACCGCGCCGATCTCGGCGATGGCGCCGAGGTCGGTGGCGTCGTGCACGTTGAAGATCAGACCGTCGAGTCCTGCGTCGAACAGCGCGGCCACCTGCTCGCACACGCTGTCGCGGTCGCCCTCGATCACGTACCCCCGGTACTTCTCCATGCTCATGCCGCGTGTCTGGCGCAGTTCCGCGCCGAGGCGGGCGGCGTCGGCGGCGGTGTCGGCCATGACCATCGCGCCGAGGCGGGTCTTGGAGATCTCGGCCGGATCGCGGTCGGCCTTCTCGCAGTGGGCCTCGAGCACGTCGAGCTTGTGGCGCACCCCGGCCGGGTCGCCGAAGATGTTGCAGGCGTCGGCGTGGCGGGCCGCGATCTGCAGGGTTCGCCGCTCGCCGCCCCCGCCCACCAGGATGGGCGGTCCACCCTCGGAGATGGGCCGGGGACGGTTCAGGGCTCCGGCCACCCGGTGGTGCGGGCCCGAGACGGTGGCCGGGCCGCCGTCGAACATGGCCCGGCAGATCCGCACCGCGTCCTCCAGCCGGTTCATGCGCTCGCCCACCGGCGGGAACTCGAATCCGTAGGCGATGTGCTCGGCCTCGAACCAGGCCGCGCCGATGCCGAGCACGGCTCTGCCTCCCGACACGACATCGAGGGTGGTCACGGTCTTGGCCAGCAGGGCGGGGTTGCGGTAGGTAACACCGGTGACCAGCGCGCCCAACCGTGCGGTCCGGGTCCAAGGGGCCAGGGCGGCCAGCAGGGTGTAGGGCTCGAGCATCGGTTCGTGGTCCGAGCCCATCGCCGGGATCTGGTGGAAGTGGTCCATCACCCACAGCGAGTCGAATCCGCTGTTCTCAGCGGTGGCCGCGGCGGCGCAGACTGCATTGAACAGGTCGGCATCGTCGATGCCCAGGTACGTGAAACTGGGAATGTTGAAGCCGAACCGGGTAAGAGTCATGATTCCTGTATACAGCATTCCGATCCATGCCTGAACGGATACGGTCCATGACCGCGGATCCGCAGACTGTCGATCAACTCCCCACGCCGTGCCTGGTCGTGGAGCGCAGCCTGTTCGACGCCAACGTCGCGGCCATGGCCGCGGCCTGGCCGGGATCGTCGCTGAGGCCCCATGTGAAGGCGTTCAAGTCCACTGCCATCGCCCGCATCCTCGCCGCCGGCGGCCACCAGGGCTTCTGCGCGGTCACCATCCGGGAGTTGGAGGGTCTGGCCGCGGCCGGACTCGGGCACGACCTGCTGCTGGCCAACGAGGTCCTGGACGCGTCGCGGCTCGGTCGCCTGGTCGATGGCGGCCACCGGGTCACGGCGGCCGTCGACTCCGACGCCACCGACGCGGCCGCGGCCGCCGGGGGCGTGCCCGAGGTGCTGATCGACGTGAACGTCGGGCTGATGCGCTGCGGCTGCGACCCCGGCGACGCCGGACGCCTTGCCGATACGGCCCGGGCCGCGGGGCTGGAGGTCCGCGGCGTGATGGGCTATGAGGGCCACCTGATGATGGTCGACGCCGACGCCAAGGCGGCCGGAGTGCAGGCTTCGATGGAGCTGCTCGTCGAAGCCCACTCCGCCGTCGGGGGTGACGTGGTGTCGGGCGGCGGCACCGGCACCTTCGCGGTGAACCGGTGGGTGACCGAGCTCCAGGCCGGCTCCTACTGCCTGCTCGACACCGACCAGACGTGTGTTCCCCGCGAGATCCTGAGGCCCGGCTCGGTCGAGGAGGTGGCCGCCATCGTGAGGCGGGCCGCCGACAGTGGGCTGACGGTCAAGGCGGTCGGGGCGGGCCACTCCTTCACCGACGCGGCCTGCACCACCGGGATCCTGCTGTCGCTGGACCGCCTGGACGCGGTGGAGCCGTCCGGCGCTTCCCGTCGAGCCTGCCGGCGGTGGCCAGGCTCACCCGGAGGGCCGTGGTCCTGCGGGACTACGTCGATGCCAGCCATCGGGTGTTCGTGTCGAGGCGTTTCGTGCGCTTCTACGAGATGGAGTACGCCGTCCCCGCGAGGCGCTGCCCGAGGCCGTCCGCCGCATCGGCGCCCTCGTGCGGGGCCTGTCCACCCCGGTGACCTTCCCGGTGGAGGTCAGGGTGTCGGCCGCCGACGACATCCCGCTGTCCACCGGCTACGGCCGGGACTCGGGCTGGTTCGCCTGCCACATGTACAAGGGCACGCCTTACCTGGCCTACTTCCAGGGGGTGGAGGCCATCGCGGCCGACTACGGCGGCCGGCCCCACTGGGGCAAGCTCCACTTCCACGACCACCGGTCGCTGGCCCCGCTGTATCCCGAGTGGGACGTCTTCCAGCGGGTCCGGTCCGAGCTCGACCCGGCCGGGACTTTCTCCAACAGCTACACCGATAGGGTCCTCGGGCCGATCGCCTGAGGGCGCGACGAGAAGGGCAGGAGTCCACCATGAGCACCACAGCCGCCGCTGGCCCGAACGCCGATCAGCAGTCCCTCAAGGAGTGGGTGGACCGGTTCTCGGGCCATGTCGCCAATCTCCGCTATGACGACGCCGCGGCCATGATGGACGCCGAGGTCAACAGCTTCAGCACCTGGACCGACGTGGTGGTGGGGGTGGAGCACTTCGTCAACGCCCAGTGGCGCAACGTGTGGCCCACCATGACCGACTTCGTGCTGTTGACCGACAAGATGCGGTCCCGCGTCTCGCCGGACCGGCTGATGGCCGCGGTGATGGTCACCTGGACCTCGACCGGCTACACGCAGGACGGCACGCCCTTCGACCGCCCGGGCCGCTGCTCGTTCGTGCTGGCCCGGGACTCGCTCGACGGGCCGTGGCGGGGCGTCCAGGGCCACTTCTCGCTGATGAGAGGCGTCCCCCAGCAGTCCTTCGGCCCCCGTTAGTGAGGAACGCGGTGGTGGAGTCCCATTTCAGTCCTGAATTGTTCGAGTTCCTCCTCGACCTGCGGGCCAACAACAACCGTGAGTGGTTCGGCGCGAACAAGGGCCGCTACGAGCGGCACCTGAAGGAGCCGCTGCTGGCGTTCATCGAGGACTTCGAGCCCTACCTGCACTCGATCAGCGAGCACTTCGTGGCCGGCGCCCGCGCCAACGGCGGCTCCATGTTCCGGATCTACCGCGACGTGCGCTTCTCCAAGGACAAGACGCCCTACAAGACCCAGGCTGCGGTCCAGTTCCGCCACGAGGCCGGCAAGTCGGTCCACGCGCCGGGCTTCTATCTGCATCTGGCTCCCGACGAGGTGTTCGCCGGGGTCGGTCTGTGGCGGCCCGACACAGCCGCGCTGGGACGGATCCGCGAGCGCATCGTCGCCGATCAGGCGGGATGGGAGGCGGCGGTCACCGATCCCGGGTTCGCCGAGGAGTTCGACTTGGAGGGTGACTCGCTGAAGCGCCCGCCCAAGGGGTTCGATCCCGAGCACCCCCGCATCGAGGACCTCAAGCGCAAGGACCACGTGGCCACATGCTTCTTCGACGAGGAGGAGGTCACCCAGCCGGGATTCATCGACTACTTCGCCGACGCCTGCCGCACCGCCTCGCCCTACATGGAGTTCCTGACCCAGGCCGTCGGCCTGCCGTACTGAGCCCCTGCGTATCTACCGGCCCTCGGCGCGCTGGTGGGCGAGCGTGGCGATCACCACGTCCTGCAATGCCACCCCCTGCGACTCGAACAGCACGATGCCGCTGCCGGGCTGGGGCGGTGTGACCGTTCCCGCGATCACGTCGGCCAGGTCGGCCAGGCTGTCCCAGTCGAAGATCCCGTCGGCCGCGGCGTGTATCAGGTCTCCGGCCTCGGTGCGGGCCCCCTCGGCGCTGTCGCTCACCACGAAGGAGGCCCGCTCGACGGTGGCGCCGTCCACCTCGCGGCGATCGGCCTTGGTAGACCCCACCGCGCACACCAGCGCGGCGTCGTGCAGCCGGGTGCCGTCGAAGACCGGGGTGTAGCTGGAGGTCACGGTGGCCACCACCGCGGCGTCGCTCACAGCTTCGTCGGCGTCGGCGACCGCTCGGGCCGGGATGCCCCGGTCCCGGCCCCATCGGGCCACCGTCTCGGCCTTGTCGGGGCTGCGGCCCCACACTCGCAGGTCCTGCAGGGGCAGTTCCTGGGCCAAGGCCTCGAGGTGGGGCCTGCTCTGGATGCCGGTCCCGAACACGGCTGCGGTGCTGGCCCCGGGCGGCGCCATGTGCCTCACGGCCAGGGCGGTGGCCGACGCGGTGCGGATGGCGGTGAGGCCCAGCCCGTCGAAGGTGGCCACCAGCCCGACATCGGGGCTGAACAGCCCCACCAGGAAGGCGAACCCGTCGGGGTGGGTGAGGTAGAGCTTGCCGCCCACCACCTGGTGGCGGGGCCATGACGCGGCCATGGCGCTGCCCATCAGCCCCGAGGCTGAGGCCCGCACCCTCAGGGTGGTGGCCGCCTCGCCCGCGCCAAGGTCGCGCCAGGCCTGCTCCAGCCAGTCGGTGACGGTGGCCAGGTCGCACAGCTCTGCGATCCGCTCCTCGGTGTAGTGGGGCACGGCGCTCATGTCTGGTCCTTGTAGAGGGGCCCGGCGAAATGGGGAAAGGCGCTCACAGCAGCTCCTTCAGGCGGGGGAGGGCTCGGGCGTTGACCGCGGCCGCGAACGACTCGGTGGAGGCGGGATCGGAGCCCGCGGGCGCCAGATCGTAGGTGAGCGGTCCCGCCTGGAGCGCCTCCGAGAGCGCCCCGGTCACCACGGCACCGAGCTCTGCGGTCTCGCCGAACAACTCCAGCAGCGCGGCCAGCGCCAGGTAGGCCCCCGACGGGTTGACCCGGCTGTGGCCGAAGTGGCGGGGCGCGGAGCCGTGCACCGGCTCGAACAGCCCCACGCAGCGGCCCCGCACGGGCTCGCCCGGGTTGACGCTGGCCGAGCCGCACAGCGCGATCGAGCCGGCCCGTCCCGCGGCCAGGTCGCTGAGCATGTCGCCGAAGATGCCCTCGGTCAGCACGACCGTGTCGGCCACCACATCGTCGTGGGCCAGCTCGAAGGCCATGCGGTCCACGTAGGTGTGGCGCAGCGGCACGCCCCGGGCCTCGGCCACCCTGGTGGTGATCGAGCGCCACAACCGGCTGGTGGCCATCAGGTTGGCCTTGTCGGCCGACACGATGCTCGAGGCCAGGCCCTGCTCGACCAGGTCGCAGGCCATCTCGGCCAGCTCCGTGATCTGCGCGGGGGTGAGGATCACCTCGTCGCAGGCGGCCTCGGACCCGTCGCTCTCGGTGCGGGTGGAGGCCGCGCCGTAGGCCCCTCCCAGCAGGTTGCGCAGCACGATCAGCGGCCGGGCCGCCGCGCCGTCGCCGCTCGCGCCGGAGTCGACCCGGACGATGTTGCGGATGCTGACCCGCAGTTCGTAGCGCTGGCGCAGGCCGATGATGGAGTGCTCGGGCCGGTAGTCGTCCAGCGACACGCCCGGATGCTCCCCGGCCGCGCCGAAGAACATGGCGTCGCAGTCGTCGCACGCCGCCAGGGTGGGTTCGGGCAGACCGGTGCCCAGCTCACCGAAGGCCGAGGCCCCGACGGGCCACGGCCCGGTCAGCTCGATGCGGCCCGCGGCCGCGATGGCCTCCAGCAGCTCCGTCGGCCCGGCCACCACCTCGGCCCCGACCCCGTCGCCGGGCAGTACCGCGACGCGCCTGACCCGACTCCCGCTGCTCATGCAAGCATCGCCTCGGCGCTGGCGCGGGCGACCATCTCGAGGCCAGAGTCGCCCAGGATCGGGTCGAGCCGCTCCACCCAGTCCCTGATCCCCTGCGAGATGGGCGGGAAGTTCTGGTGCCCGAGATCGCTGCCGAACACCAGCAGCTCGCGCGGGTAGGCGGCCACGAGGTCCTCGGTGCGGGGCCCGGCCTCGCTGGCCAGGATGTCGGCCAGCACCCCGATCTCGAGGTGTGCGTCCAGGGCCCGGAACTGATCCAGGTGCTCGTCGCGCCAGCCCAGAAATGGCAGCCCCGGGTGGTTGACCAGCATCCGATGAACGCCCCGGCTGCGGGCCGCGTCCAGCGCGACGACGGCCTCGTCCATGGTGAGATGGCCCGAGGCCAGCACCATGTCGTTGCGGGCGACCTCGTCGATCACGTCGAACCACTCGGACCGCAGGACGCCGTCGTCCACCACCCGCACCTCACGGAACGAGATGCCCTTGTGAGGGCTCAACTCGGGGTTGCTGCTGGCCGCGATGTGAGCCGGTGCCGAGATGGTGGGAAGCCACACCACCCGGGCCCCGAGGGCTGCGGCCACCGCCACTGCGTCGGGGTTGGCTCCCCCGACGGGTGAGTTGAGCACCACACCGCCGACGGTCTCGCCGCCGAGCAGCGCGGCCCGCTCGGCCGAGGACCCCTCATGGGCCTTGAGCACGAACCTGGAGACTCCCGCGGCCCGGGCCTCCTCCAGGGTGTCGGCGTCGTGGCTGTGGCGCGGCGCCAGGCTCGGTGCCGAGTGCACATGGAAGTCGATGATCCCGTCGATGACCGTCATGAGCGAGCCTCCTCCAGATCGATCCATTCCACTACCGCCACGTCGTTGAGCAGCCGCCGGCGGACCTTGCCGACGCCCGAGTCCCGGGGGATCTCCACGACGCGCGCCGCCGCCGAGGGCTGCATGAACCGCGGCAGCCCGTCGCTCACCGCCCTTATCGCCTCGGTCGGGATGGCATCGCCGGTGAGGTAGAGAACGATCTCGTCGTCGACCAGCTCGCTGTTGCGGCGCCAGACGGCCACATCGCGGATGCCGTCCACCGTCCCGAAGCGCTGCTCCACATAGCCGATGGGGACGAACTCGCCCTTGACCCGGATCGACTCGCTGGCCCGTTCGATGAACACCAGGTTGCCGTCCTGGTCCACCCGGCCCAGGTCGCCGGTAGCGAACCAGCCCCCGTCGTCGAAGGGCCGGTCCAGCCCGTCGGCCCGCCGGTATCCCGAGAACAGCACCCCTTCGCGGTCGGCCCGCACGTGGATCTCGCCGTCGGCGTCGACCCGCCACTGAACCTCGTGGCGGGGCCGGCCGCCGTAGCGCGACATGCCCTCGGCCAGGTCGGGACGCTCGCCCCGCCGCCAGTTCCAGATATGGCACAG
Organism: Candidatus Aldehydirespirator sp.; assembly: GCA_965221605.1. Taxonomy (GTDB): domain Bacteria; phylum Actinomycetota; class Acidimicrobiia; order Acidimicrobiales; family Aldehydirespiratoraceae; genus Aldehydirespirator. The sequence goes on along the minus strand of CBDCSK010000006.1, from coordinate 27,469 downwards.
CCCGCCTGCCTCGGTGGAGCCGTAGGCCGAGAAGCCCAGTGGTACGCCGAAAGTCTCCAGGAACTCGGCATCGGCGAAGAACACCCGGCTCACCCGATGGCCGGCCGCGTCGGCCGCGGTGGTGGCCCGCTTGAGGATCTCCACCGGAGGCGCGTGCAGGATCAGCACCGTCGCGCCGGTCTCGCGCACCAAAGGCCAGAAGCCGCTGGCCGAGAAGCGTTCCAGGCCCAGCACGTCGACACCGCCCGTCAACCCGCCGACCACCCCGTAGCCGAGAGGGTTGATGTGGAACATCGGCAGCGGCGCCAGCACGGTGTCGGTCTCCGAGAAGCACATCGAGTCGGCGATGAACCGGCCGAGGCGCAGGAAGTACTCGTGGGTCTGCTCGCAGAACTTGGGCAGGCCGGTGGTTCCCGACGTGTGCATCCAGCCGGCCACATCGAACCGGTCCCGCCCCAGCCCGGGCGCATCGTCCAGCCCGCTTAGTCCGGCCGCGGCATCGATCACGCTCCCGTTGGCGGAGCGCAGCACGCCCCGGTCGAGGCGGCCGGCGTAGATGTGGGCCGCGCCCGGAGCCACCGCCGGCGAGACCTCCCGGCCCACCCACACCACCGCTTCGGGCGCGAGCTGGGCCAGCATCTCGGCCAGCAGCTCGTCGGGGTAGTCGGGGTTCACCATGGCCACTTCGGCACCGGCCAGCACCAGCGCCATCCACGCCGTCAGGTAGGAGTCCGAAGTGGTCCCGATCAGGGCCACCCGCCGTCCGAAGCCGGCGCCGGCGGCCTCCAGCGCGCCGGTCGCCCCCATCGCCCGGCCGGCGGCCTGCGCCAGGGTGGGCGTGGCGCCGCCCGCCATGCCGAAGCGGGCTCCAGGCCGGCGCTCAACCCGGTCACAGACCAGCTCGGCGAGATTCTTCATGCCGTGACCGGTTGGCGCGGGATCAAGCGAGGCCCTCGTAGTCGCCGGCTCGCAGCACCCGGCGGGCGACATAGTTGCGCAGCACCTCCAGCGAGCCGCCCGCCACCCGCAGCACCTTCATGTCGTGCAGTATCTGGCCGTAGTCGGTGTCGGTGTACAGGCCGTGGCCGCCGGTCAGGGCGAAGGCCTCGTTGACGGCGTGCTCCGACGCCCTGATGGCCATCTTCTTGGCCAGAGTCGTGGCCAGCGCCACGTCGCCTCCGGCGTCGTGGACGTTGGCGGCGTGGTCGCGGGCCAGCGACGCTCCGTACAGGTCGCTGTAGCAGTCGGCCACCGTCCACTGGATGCCCTGGAAGTCGGTCACCATCGAGTCGCCCACCTCCCGGCCCGACCCGTAGGTGATGGCGTCGGCCAGGGCCCTCCGTCCGAAGCCGATCAGCTCCGACGCGTTGCCCAGCCGGCTCATGTTGAAGGTGGAGAAGAACGTGTCCATGCCCCGCCCGGCCTCGCCCAGCAGCGCGGAGTCCGGCACCCGGACGTCCTCCAGCCACACGTCCGCGGTGGGGATGAGGCGCAGCCCGATCGGGTCGGTGTGGCGGGTGGACACGCCCGGCAGGTCGGTGTCCACCAGGAAGGCGGTGATTCCCTCGCCGGCGATGGCGTACACCAGCGTCACCTGGCTCTCGGCGCCCAGGTTCACATGGGTCTTGGCGCCGTTGAGGATCCAGTCGTCGCCGTCGCGCACCGCGGTGGTGCGCATCAGCTTCATGGACGAGCCCACGCCCGGCTCCGAGATCGACTCCGAGAAGATCAGCGTGCCCCGGGCCATTCCGGGCAGGTAGCGCTCACGCTGTTCGGGCGTGGCCCAGTCGATCAGCCACCGCTGGCCCTGGATCGAGATCTGGGGAGACACCAGCCCCAGCCGCCCCACCTCCTCCTCGATCAGGCAGTACTCGGCCACGCCCAGGCCGCTGCCTCCCTCCTCGACCGGAGTGAACGGGCCGACCCAGCCCCGGCTGCCCATGGCCGCGTAGATGTCGGCCGGGAAGCGTGCGTCGCGCTGGCAGGACCGCAACTCGGCCCGGTGCTCCTCCGCGAATGCGGCCATGGCCTCGATGGTGGCCTGGGGCCAGTCAGGGTCGGCAAAGCTCAGGTTCACATACATCGCTGGTCCTGCGGGTCGGGTTAGGCCCATGTTGTATACCAACCCGGTGATCTGAACGCGAAAGCCGCCTCGCCTCCAGGAGCGCCAGTGCTGTCGGAGTCCCCGGGTCCAGGCCCTCGGCCCCGAACACGTCCAACATTGCGAGCCTGAAAGTTCTAACGTCTCTAGTCTGAAAGTTCTAATATTATCAGCCTGAAAGTTATAATGCATGAGATCAGAAAGTTATAATATTGGTATACTGGGTTCATGGTCACCGCGTCCGGCTCGCTGTCTCCCGCGGGGTACATGCCACGTGTTGCCGATGCAGAGACGGCTGCCGCGCTCGAAGCAGCCCCGATCGTGCTGATCGAGGGAGTCAAGGGGTGCGGCAAGACCTGGACGGGGCGACATCATTCCCGAAGCCAGGTTCTGCTGGCTGACTCCGAGCCCGCCCGGGCCGGTGCGGAGGCTGTGCCTCGCCACATCCTCGAGGGTCCGAGGCCGCGCCTCGTGGACGAGTGGCAGCTGGTCCCGTCGATCTGGGAGGCGGCCAGGCACGTCGTGGATGAGGGGCGAGACCCTGGTTGCTTCATCCTCACGGGCTCGGCCCGTCCCCATGACGACATCACCCGCCACTCGGGTGCGGGGCGGGTCCGGCGAGTGCGCATGCGAACCATGTCGCTTGCCGAGAGCGGCGAGTCGACTGCAGCAGTGTCGCTGGCCGCCCTTCTCGACGGCGAGGCGTGTGAGGCCGCCGCACCGCAGGCGACGGTTCCTGAGCTCGCCGAGGTCCTTTGCCGGGGCGGCTGGCCGCGGAACCTGGGACGCTCGGCGCCTGTCGCCCGAGAACTGCTGGAGAGCTATCTCGACGAGATGGCTCGAGTGGACGTTCCAGCGGCTTCCGGCACCCGCCACAGCCCATCGAGGGTCAGGCGCCTGATGGCCTCGATAGCCAGGAACACGTCCTCGACGGCCTCGCTGCGCACGCTGGCCCGTGATGTCGCAGGCGACCCGTCACTGAGTTGGAGCGCGACCGCCGGTTATCTCGATGCCTTGGAGCGGGTCTTCCTGGTGGAGGATCTTCCGGCCTGGTCGGCGCGGCTGCGCTCTCGCGCCACCCTGCAACAGTCGCCCAAACGCAACTTCGTCGACCCGTCGCTGGCTGCCGCCGTGCTCGGCGCCACGCCGAGCCGGCTGCTGGACGATCTCGAGACGCTGGGCCTGCTGTTCGAGTCGCTGGTGGTGCGCGACCTGCGTGTCTACGCGGCCGCCTGCAAGGCCGACGTCTATCACTGCCGCACCAGCTACGGCGACGAACTCGATGCCGTCGTGGAGCGCCGCGACGGTGCCTGGCTGGCAATCGAGGTCAAGCTGAGCCCGGCGAGGGTGGACGAGGCGGCCCGCTCCCTGCTGAAGGCCTGCGCAACGATCGACGCCGGCGAGCGGGGCGACCCGGTGAAGAAGGTCGTGATCACCGCAACCGGCTACAGCTACCAGCGAGACGACGGCGTCTCAGTAGTGCCCGTCACCGCCCTAGGCCCCTGACCCGCCTCCCCTCGTCCTCGAAGGCCGCCCCGTCCTCAGCTGCGGCCTCGTCTCTTCGGTTGGGTGCTCGGGCTCGATCGCGACGGTGACGACTGCTTGCCGGACGTGTTCTGCGGCGCTGTCGGGTGCCAGTTCGGTGAGAGTGTTGCCGAGTTGGGTGTGCGAGAACACTTCGACGGTTTCCGTCATACATGCGGGACTGGCCGTCGTCGCCGCGGTGGTGGGTCAGAATGCGCCCGTCGGGGTGTATCTGCTTGTAGCGGTTCGCCGGCTGGCCCTCGTAGTGCTTCAGAAAGTAGACGCCAGCATCGCCAAGTCGGCTCCAGGGCATGTCTTCGTACTCGAACGAACCGTCGGCGTCGTAGCCAGCCTCTTCGATCACGACGGCAGCGCCGGGTGCGGCGCCTTTGAGCGTTTCGGAGACGGTGAGCGTGACGTCGCGATACCCGATGCCGGAGTGGGGGTCCTCGGCCGGGATGCCGCGGCCGGGTTCGATGGCGGTGACTTCTCCAACCACGACCAGATCCGAGGTCGCTATCAGCTCCTCAAGGCTGTTGAAGTGATAGTGCCAGCGGCTGCTGAATGCGACGGTGTCGGGCTTCTCTTCCGCCGCCGACACCGCAGGCTGGCTGCCGCACGCCGCCGCGGCCAGCAACACTCCCGCCGCGGCGGCTCTCAATGCAATCATAGGTGTTCCTTTCTGTTTGAAGTCCTGCGAGACACCGAGGCTCGGGACCCATACGGATCCTTGCCCAGCGCTCGTGAACGGGTGGAGCATCACTGCTACCGGGAGGTAGTGGCTGAGCCCACGCTCAACGGGGGCCTATGCCGGACAACCCACTGCCAGGCTTGGCCGAGAGCGATCCTGAAACGGCCAAGAAACGGCCACTCCCGCATCCGGGCCGCGGCGCGGGTTGAATGGCCGGGCGGGGCGCGTAGTGTCGCTGCTGTGCAAGTGGCGCTCGTCGGAGGCCCCAGCATGTACCTGGAGGCTGTCATCGCTCGCCTGTGGGAAGAGGGCTCGCAGGTGGTCGAGGCGACCGACCTACACTTCGCTGACGTCGCGCTCGTCTGGTGCGACACGGCTCGGGACTGGGATGTGCTCACCGAGGTGCTGCCTAGGCCGGCGGTGGCCGTGCTGCCCTCGTTCGACCTCGACGGGTTCATTCGGGCGCTCAGGGCAGGGGCGGGAGTTGCCCACATCGCAACCTCCAGCGAACTGGTCGTCGCCGCGGCCGCGGCAGTCGTCCAGGGGGAGGTGCTGCTGCCCATAGTGCTAGCGCAGCGGCTAGCGGCTCAATCCGCTACCAGCGACGAGACCCACGCCTTCACCGAGATCGAGAGGGCGCTGATCGGCGCTCTCGCGCAGGGCAAGACCATCGCCGAGATCGTCGAGGCGGTCCACTACAGCGACCGCACGGTCAGGCGGCGCCTGCAGGGCCTCTATTTGAAGCTCGACGTTCACTCCCGCGGCGAGGCCATCGAAAAGATCCGCCTCGAGGGTCTGGCAAGCCGGTTCAGCCTCTAGTGGCTGCAATCCGGTGCTCGTTCGTAGCGCCTCGTCGAGGGGGTCATACGGTCCGGGCGGCACCGCCTGATCGGGGATCGCTGGCCAGCACGACGCTGTCGTCGTCGCTGAGGGCCGCCTGCAGGCCGCCTCCCACATTGGCCGTACGGCACACCTCGTAGCCAGCGACCTCGCGGTCGTCGTGCCAGGCGATGCCGGGCTCCGCGAAGGCGTACCACGGCTTGCCGATCCCCGCGGGCACACCGAAGCGGTCGCCGCTCGGGCATACGAACCAGCGAGGCCCCGCGACGATCATGTCCGGATCGGCGCCTCGGCGGAATCGTTGGATGGCCTGGGTCAGCCACTGAACCTGGCGGTCGCCGCCGGGAGTGGCCACCGTCATCCACCCGCGACCGGTGCGCCGTCGAACGTGGGCCGGACTGAGCGTGTGGGGCAGCACCGCGCCAGGCCGCGGGTTGCAGCCCGGCAGGTCGGCCCGGTCCGACAGCGCGGTGCCCACCCGGTTGCTGAAGGCCACCCCGGTGTCGCCGGCCACCCACCCGGTGCCGAACTGCACGCCGGCCAGGCTGTGCACGACCGTCGCCGACAGTCCTCGGTCGTCCACTGCGGTCGCCACGGCCGTTCCCGGCCCCTGGGCGCAGAAGTCGGTGAGCTGTTGCTCGGTCAGCGGCGCCACCGCGTCGGCGAAGCTGCGTGAGGCCGGTTCGGCGTCGGGGGGCGCCGCGGCTAACAGCACCGGCATGATCGGGGCCTGGCTCGGTGCCGCCGGCACCCAGGCCGTCAGATCCTCTAGATCGAACCGTCGCGCCGGGCCGACCGACGCCCGTGCGGCTTCGAGGTCGGTGTGGCTCAGCGCGGCGCCCTCGGCGGAGGCGGCGTCCACCAGCCGGTCGGCCAGCTCGCCGCGGTAGAAGTCCCCGGCACCATGGGCCGCGATGCGCTCAAGGGTCGCGGCCAGATCCGGCAGACGCACCTCGGCGCCCGCCTCGGGAGCAGCCGACACCCCCAGCATGCGCTGCAGCGCCTCGACGTGGCCCCGGCTCTGGACCCGCTCGTACACATCGGCCATACGCGCCGTCACGGTGTGTCCCCCGGCTGCTTCTATCGCGCCCGCGAACAGCTCGTCCCAGCCGAGCCTCCCGTGGGCCTGCCACACCGCCTCGGCGCCTCGTAGCGAGCCGGGAACCACGGCGTTGGCCGGACCGCTGGTGCCGGGCCAGTCGGCCCGGGCCCCGCGCCTGCCCCGCACGGGCCGCAACGGCACCCGCGACCATCCGCCGTACACCTCTGCGGAGCCGTCGGAATCCAGGCCACCGCCCGCCACCAGGGCCACCATCTCCCCGCCCGGACCGCTCTGGGGGGCGTTGACCACCCACTGGGTGAATGCGGCGGCCAGGGCGGCGTCGACCGCCGAACCGCCCGAGCGCAGTGCCTCGATCCCGGCCTCCGTGGCGAGCCTGTGCCCGCTGGCGACCCCCGCCGACCCGTTCACCGACCCGGCCTCCTGCATCTGTCTCTACAGCCTGGTGATGGTGGGCAGAGCGTCGACCAGGTCGTCGAAGCCCATGTCCCGGTCCTCCAAGGCGGCCCGGCTGGCGGCCTCGCCGGCGAGCATCACGATGTCGGCCGCGCTCCATCCCCCGATGCCGTCCACCAGTTCCCGCGGCCAGGTCCGCGTCGAGTTGGAGCCCATGGGCGTCCGCCAGCGCGGTCAGCAGCTCGGCTCGCCGGCCGCTGTCGGGGTTGGCCACCTCGAGATGGATCCCGAGCCGGCCCGATCGCAGCACGGCCTCGTCGATCAGCTCGGGCCGGTTGGACGCACCCACCACGAACACCTGGCCGCCCGCCAGCACGTCATCGAGCGACGCCAGCAGGGCCGACACCACCCGCTCATCGGTGCGCTCGCCGCTCTCTGTGGCTCGCACCGGCGCCAGCGCGTCGAGGTGGTCGAGCATCACCAGCGACGGCCGGGCCTCGGCTGCCCGCCGGAACAGTGCCCGCACGGCCTCCTCGGACTCGCCGAGCCACTGGTTGTAGACCTTGCTCCCCTCGATGGCCACGAAGTTCACGCCGAGCTCGGAGGCCAGGGCGTGCACCAGCGCGCTCTTGCCCGAGCCTGAGGGTCCGTGCAGCAGGACCCCCTGGTCGATCCCGGCGCCGCTGGAGTCCACGGCTCGCCTACCCAGATCACGCAGGCGCGCCTTGAGCTCGGCCAGGCCCACGATCTGGTCCCAGGTGATGCGCTCGGTGCGGGTCACCACATCGCGCAGCACACTGGGCCGCACCGTCCGGAGCGCGGCCTCCAGGTCGCGAGGCTCCACTGCCAGGTCGGTGCCTTCCAGCGAGTCGGCCAACTCGAAGCCCTCGCGGCCGGAGGCCAGCCGGTCCGCGGCCTCCAGGCCGGCCGAGCGAGCCAGATGCATCAGGTCGGCCCCGGTGAAGCCGCCGCTCTCGCCGGCCACCGCGGCGACGGCGTCCTGGGCCTGAGCGGTCAGGGGCATCTCACGGGTGTGGATGGACAGGATCTCGGCCCGGGCCGCCTCGTTGGGCGGGCCCACGAAGATCTCCTCCTCGAAACGCCCGGGCCTCCTGAAGGCCGGGTCGATGGCCTGGATGCGGTTGGTGGTGGCCATCAGGATGAGGCCGTCCACCTCCTCGAGGCCGTCCATGAGGGTCAGCAGCTGGCTGGCCGCCCGCACGTCGCTCTGGGAGGCCAGCCGTTCCCGGTTGGTGGCGATCACATCGAACTCGTCGATCATCACCAGCGACGGGGCGTGAGCCAGCGCCCGCGAGAACAGCAGCCGCAGGTTGGCCTCGGTCTCGCCCTGCACGCTGCCCACCAACTCGGTGGCCGACATCCGGTAGGCGGTGACGCCGAGCTCGTTGGCCAGCGCCTTGCAGATGAGCGTCTTGCCGGTTCCGGGCGGGCCGTGCAGCAGCACTCCCTTGGGCGGGCGCACCCCCAGCCGGCGGTAGAACGCGGGGCGCAGCAGCGGCAGCTCCACCAGCTCGCGCAGGCGCCGGATGATGGGGTCGCACCCGCCGACGTCGGCCAGCGTTATGAGCCGCTCCGACACGCTCACGTCGGCCCGGTGCAGCTCCACCTCGGTGCTGTCGCCCATGCGCGACGGCGACGGCGAGGCCAGGTCGATCCGCACCAGCATCCCCGCGCCACCCGGGTAGATCTCGGCCAGCACCCGGTTCCCGGGGTACAGCGGTGTGCGGTCGTCGCGCAGCCGCTCCAGCAGCCGCTGGTGCAGGTTGAACGTCAGGTTGTAGGGCGGCGTGATCCTGGCGCTCTCGGCCGTGGGCAGAGCACCGGCTGAAGCGGCCTCCAGCGGCTCGCCGGGACGGACCGCCAGCTGGGGCCACAGCATGCGGCCGAGGCGCACCAGCGCGTCGTCGTGGTCATGGACCCGGGCCACCGCCCAGGCGGTGTGGTCCTCGTTGCGGAGCGCGACCGCGTCGCCCTCGGCCAGGCCCAACTGCTCCAGTCCCGACGCCGACAGGCTGGCCTCGGACGGGCCGAGCTTCGATCCGGGCGCGGGCCGGGCCGCCCAGCACCTCAGCTGTTGGCCGCCTGCCACTCCGGGCACGGCTCAAGCACCTCCATGGCCACGCCGCCCTCGGGGCTGATGGCTGAGTCGAGGTTGGCCCAGCACACCAGCATCCGGGTCGGGCCCACGCCGGTGTTGAAGTGCTGGTAGGTGACGCCCGACTCCTTGATGGGGATGGCGATGACGTCGCCCTCCTCCCATTCATGGGCCCGGCCGTCGAGCACGGTGTGGCCGCTGCCGACCAGCACGAAGTGGAGGATCCCGCCCTGGCAGTACAGCTTGCCGCTGTTGGAGCCCTGACCGATCTCCAGCTCGTGGAAGTACAGGGCCCTGGTACTGGGCGTCTCCAGGTGGGGATGCAGGTACCAGCGCATGGTTCCCATGCGGTTGAGCTCGGGTTCGCAGTCCTCGCGGCCGATCAGGTTCTTGGCCACGGCCCGGCGGTCGCGCTCGGCCCTCGACTCCTCGAAGGTGCGGTCGTACAGGGTCGGCTCAGGCATCGCCCCGGCCGGCTGGTCGGCGGTCATCGGCTCAGGCATCGCCGGCCCTCTCGCCGATGATCCGGGTGACGGCCACGATCGGGTCCTCCTGGGCTCCGTCGTCCGGGCTGCCGTCGGTGTCCTGGCTGGTGTCCTTGGTGGCCATCTCCCGCCAGTTCGACTGTTCCTTCACCTGGGCGAGCATCGACCCGGTCTGGAACAGGAACGGGATGTAGATGAACGCGATCCACTGCGAGCTCTGGGAGTCGTCGTAGTTGAAGTGCTGGTGCTCGACGCCGCCGGGCTTCACCGGCAGGATCAGCAGGTCGCCGGGCTTCCAGTGGAGCTCGACCCCGTCGAACACGCTGTACCCGGCGCCCCGGGTGACGTAGATCACGAGCCCGCCCTGGTGGGTGTGGGCCCCGGACTCGGTCTGGATGTCCTTGCGGAACACCATCCAGTCCTGCACGGCCCGGTTCTCGGCCTGCATGTGCAGGTAGTACTTGCTGCGGCCCTGCCGGGACTGCTGCCAGGGCAGGTCCTTGCCCTTGATCACCACCTGGCCGTCGTTGGCCAGGTTGCGCCTCTCCTCGAACGTCGAGAAGAAAACCTCGTAGGGGTGGCGGTCCTCGGTGCTGCGGTCACGCTCGCGCAGCCGCGTCTGCTCTCGTTCGGCCATCGTCGGTCCTCTGTTCGTTGTCTGTTGGGGTCTCGGGTGTACGTGGGAGCGTCGGCCGCGCCGGGGGCTGCTGCGACGGTCAGGCCGCCATGCGCAGGAACCGGGTGGCGTTGCCCGAGAACAGTTTCTCGCGTTTGGCGCCGTCTTCAATGCCCCACTCGAGCGCGGCGCCGGGCGAGTCGGGGAAACGGCACTGGGCGTGGGGGAAGTCGGACTGGTACATGAGCACGCCGTCGCCGAGCACGCTGTCGACGTAGTCGTAGATCTTGCGGCCCTCGTAGAGCTCGATCCCGCAGTACACGTGGCCGGCCCGGGCGTACTCCGACGGCAGCATCGACAGCGCCGGCCCCTTGCTCTTGAGGTGCCTGGACTGGCCGTCGAGGCGCAGCAGCCATTCCGGCAGCCAGCCGCAGCCGGTCTCGGAGAACCCGACCCGGAAGTTCGGGTGCCGGTCGAACACCCCCGACAGCAGCAGGTAGGCCAGGCGCAGCTGAGCGCCCCAGGGGTGGGCTGCGGTCCGGGCCACCACGATGTTGTCCCAAACGTCGCGGTAGCCGGGGAAGTAGGGCGGCTCGTAGAAGAACGAGTGGTGCAGCAGCGGCAGGTCCGCGGCCGCCATCGCGGCCCAGACGGGCTCCAGGTCGGGGTCGTCGATCGGGAAGCCCTCGGCCAGCGCCAGCATGGCCCCGGCCACTGCAGGCTGATCGGCGCACTCCTCTATGTGGCGCACCGACCAATCCACGTCCTCGCCGGTGAGCAGGAGCAGGCTCTTGAGCCGGCCGGTGTCCATGGAGCAGAAATCGGCCATGTAGCGGGTGTAGGACTCGTACAGCCCGGTGGCCACGTCGGTGGGGCAGACCGTCACCGACTGGGGCCAGGTGCCGGGGATCAGCAGGTGCACGTCGGTGCCCTCGCGGTCCATGTCGGCGATGCGGCCCTCGGCGTTGTCGTGGCCGACGCCGTAGCTGGGGGAGTCCTCGGTGACCACCAGTCCCCGGATCTTGCCCTCCAGCGCGGCCCGGCCGCCCGCTCCCAGCTTCTCCTCCAGGTGCGACTTCTCGCCGATCTCGCGCAGGTAGCCCCGAGGCTCGATGCTGAGGTTGGTCCAGGGCTCCTCGGGGTCGCCGTAGGTGAGCGGCAGCTCCACCCGGCGCTCGTAGTGGGCCAACTCGCCGTCCCAGCGGTCGAGCAGCTTCTGGTCGGCGTAGCGCCTGAGCACCTCCACCGACGGCCACACATGGGTGTCGGTGTCGATGATGGTCAGCCCGTCGCGCACGAGGCTCCTCCTGGTTTCGCTTTGCGCTCCGGCAGCCCCAGCTCCCGGCCGACCCGCATCGACGGATTGTATACCGTTTGCCGGGACACTCTTGCATCGGGCGTGGCAGGCTGATCCGATGCGCGTGGTTGTGATCGGCGCGGGGATCGCGGGTGCGGCTGCGGCCTGGCATCTGGCCGAGCACGCCTCGGTCGTCATGGTCGAGCGGGAGGCACATCCCGGTGCCCACGCCACCGGCCGGTCCGCCGCCCTGCACACCGAGACCTCGGGTGCCCCGGTGGTGAGCGCGCTGGCCGCCGCCAGCCGCCCGTTCCTGGTCGAGCCGCCCGAGGGATTCACCGACCATGCGCTGCTGTCGCCCAGGGGCCTGCTGTGGATCGCCCGAGCTGCCGAGCGGGACCTGCTGGAGGACAAGGCGGCCGCCGCCGAGGCTCATGGGGTGGAGGTTCATCGCCTCGACTCGTCCCGATGCTGCGAGCTGGTCGGCGTGCTCCGTCCTGAGGCTGCGGTCGCCGGGGTCTTCGAGCCCGGCGCCATGAACATCGATGTGGACGGGCTCTTGCAGGGGTTCCTGCGGGGGGCGCGGCGCCGGGGCGCTGAGCTGTATGTGGACGCCGGGACAACCGCGGTCGCTGAACGGGACGGCGGCTGGCGGGTGCAGGCCGGCGAGCGGCACTGGGACTGCGACGTCGTCGTCAACGCGGCGGGCGCGTGGTGCGACCCGGTGGCCACCCTGGCCGGAGTCGCGCCGCTGGGACTGAGGCCGCTGCGCCGCTCGGTGTTCGTGTTCCCGCCTCCGGAGGGGATCGATGCTTCTGGCTGGCCGATGGTGTGGGACATCGGCAACCGGTTCTACTTCGAGCCCGAGGGGCCGATGCTGCTGGTGTCGCCCGTCGACGAGACCCCCAGCGAACCGTGCGACGCCCGGCCCGAGACGGAGGACATCGCGCTCGGGGTCGAGGAGCTCGAGGCGGCCACCACCCTCAGGGTCCGGGGAGTGCGGCGCACGTGGGCCGGTCTGCGCACGTTCACAGCCGACAGCGTTCCCGCGGCCGGCTTCGACCCCGATCATCCGGGCTTCTTCTGGCTCGCCGGCCAGGGCGGGTACGGCATCAAGACGTCGCCGGCGCTGGGGCGGCTGTGCGCGGCGCTGATCCTGGGTCAGGAGCTGCCGCTGGGACCCGATGACGTGAAGGCGCTGGACCCGGCCCGCTTCCGATCCGGCCGCCTATCTGCTCGGCCTCTCAGGCGGGCTTGAGGGGCAGGCGCGACAGGCTCTCGCCTATCCGCGCGGCCCGCTAGGCCTCGGGGACGGTCACCGGGACGCTAGAGGCGCTCGGCCCGTCGCCGGGTGCCGGCTCGCTCGTGCTCGGACCGCTCGGGGTCCAGTCGCCGGCCGAGCTCGGTGATGCGCAGGCCCCGGGTCTCGATGGGGGCGATCCCGCAGTCGGCCAGGCCCTGGTAGCGGGCCGCCAGTGCCTCCTTCTTGCGCACCTGGTGGGGCTGGAGGCCGTCGAACTCCCGCGGCGTGATCGGCCCGCCGAGCACCAGCTCGCCCGCGGCCACCGCCGAGGCGACCAGATCCTCGCCGGCTGCGGTGCGCACGATGATCCCGTTGAACCCCTCGTCCTCGCCGGTGGGGGCGCCGCCGGGCCAGATGTCGGCCGAGGCCACGTCGGCGGCTTCGCCTAGGGCGTCGGGGCAGAATTTGCAGCGGGTCTCGACGTCCCAGCCGGCCTCGTTCTCCCACATGTCGAGGTAGGGCTTGGTGAACTGGCGCCCGTCGAGGGTCTCCACTGCGGTGGGTCCCGGGTTGCCGTGGCCCCGGTACCGGAACAGCGCCAACTCGTCCTCTTGGAGGCCGAACTCGTCCAGCACGGCCTGCGACTTCGTCAGTCGAGATTGGCCGCCGCACACCAGGGCCAGGCGGAGCGGGCACAGCTCGTCGACCCGGGGGTCGGTCCGCGCCAGGGCGTGCACCGCTCCGAGGTCGCAGGGCTTGGCGATGATCCCGAACGCCTGCCCACGCTCCAGCGCCGCGGCCATGCCCGCCAGCGGTGCCGTCGGCCCGTAGCGCGACGCGGTGTTGGCCTGTACCGATTCCGGCGTCTCCGAGATCACCCAGCGGCTGCGCATCGGCCGCTCAGGGTCGGCGCCGACGTGCAACACGAACTCGATCCGGTCGGAGCGCAGCGCGTGCATGCCAAGAGCGGTCAGCACCCCGCCGGTGGCTCCCTCGTAGCGCACGTCGGGATGGCCGGCCCAGGCTCTCGCCATGTACCGGTAGGCGCCCCACACCGGGTCGGAGTGGCAGCCGGGATCGACCCGGGCCTCGGCCACCGCGCCAGGGCACGCCGACACCAGGGCTGCTTCCTCCCGGGGCGTGAACTGGTCGGTTGACGAGGGTCGCATCGAGCCGCGTGGCGTCATGACCATCATGACCCGGCCCCCGGTGAGGGCCTCACACAGGCCGCAGCCGATGCAGAGGTCGTGGGCGACGACCTCTGCGATGGTCCGCTTCGGAGTCATCCCAGCGTCGACAGGAGATGCCCGTAGCCGGGTGCGGCCGCCATCCCGAGATGCTTGAGCATGGCCCAGTAGAGGGCCCCGTCGGAGGCCACCAGGGGCTTGCCGGTGCGGCCCTCGACCATGTCCAGCACCCGCACCATCCGCATGCCGGCTCCGGTCTGCACGATGGCGTCGGCCTGCGGGGCCCGGGCGTGGGCGTCGACCGCGGCCGCGAACATCATGTGGTCGGGGTAATCCCACAGCGTCTCGTCCTCCAGGCGCAGCATCTCGTCGTGGTCGGCGACGAAGCCTTGGTCGACGATGTTGCCGGCCCACAGCACCCGGAACCCGGCCGCCTCCAGGTAGGCGTTGATGCCTGCGGACCAGTCGGGACGGAAGTACCCGTTGGCGATGGTGACGGTCTCGGCCCCGAGCTCGCGCAGGCCGTCCACGATGGCCTGGCCGGCCATCACGAACGGCGCGCCCGCCTTGGCCGAGATGCCGGCGCAGATGCGCTCGATATCGCCGGGGCCGGTTCCGGTGCAGTGCACCCAGTTGGTGCCCACCTGGCCGATGACCTGGCAGTGCGAGCGGCCCAGGCAGACGGCCGACTCCTCCAGCACCCCGAAGTTGCGGGCCCTCTCGTCGAGGGTGAACTCGTAGCCGTCGATGTGGTTGACCCGCTGGATGATGCCGGTGCCGGGCGGGGCCACCTTCACGAACTGGCTGGGCGAGTCGTCGAAGAACTGGGGCGTGGTCACGAACCCCGCATATGCCCGGTACTGCCGCCCCACGGGCTCGATCATGGGCAGGCTCCCTTGCTCAGCACGGACAATCAGGCGGCACCGTACCAGCGCGCTCAGTCCGGAGTCGGCCGTGTCCAGCCTTCCAGAGCGGCGTCGCCCTTGTAGATGCGCTCGACCTCACGGCGCCGGAGCCGCCACCCGTCAGCGGTGCGCCGGTACTGGTCGTGGCACAGCGCCACCTGCTGCGACGAGGACCCGCTGTGAAGCCGGCCGATCTCGAGGATGTACCACCGGCCGGTGGCGGTGTCCCCGTCGATCTCGATGCGGCCGTTGGGGGCCACCTGCACCAGCAGCTCGTAGGCGGCGATGCCGTCCACGAACCCGGCGACGATGGCGTCCTTTCCGGCCCGCTCGATGCCGCCCAGGCAGAACGCGGCACCCTCGTCGTCCCAGACCGAGCCCCACAAGGTGCTGTCCCGGCTGTTGACGCCGTCGCAGAACGTGTCGACGAGGCGCCTGATCGCCAGCTCGTCCGCGACCTGTTCAAGATCCATGCTCCGGGCTCCAGCCGTCAGTCGCGGTCGATCCACTCGTCGAGCAGCACATGGATGTGGCGCACCTTCAGTTCCTGGTAGTTCGCCAGCGTGACGCCCGCCTTCTTCATGGTCCGGAGGCCCTCCTGCATCCTCGGCAGGTTGAACGTGTCCTGGTCGAACACCCGGGCCAGGCTCCCGAGTTCGGGCGCGTGCGCCGACCACGCGTCGTCGGGACCGAGCCAGTTGATCTTGGCCGCCGGGGGCCGCTCGCCCTCGTTGAAGGGCAGCAGGAACATGCACTCCATGATGCAGCTCTCGTGGTCGTCGCCGTTGGGCCGGAAGCGGTAGGTGATGGCGTTGAACGCCCCCCAGGGATGGAAGTTGGGGAACACCGTGTAGTAGATCGAGTCGTTGAACTCGGCGTCGCACATCCGGTCGACGCGGTCGCCGACCACCGGCCGCCACATCTGCCGTCCCACCTGGGCGGTGAACTCCCGGGCGGTCATGCCGTCGGGTATGACCTGCACCGGGTCGTCGCCCAGGCGCCGGTCGGTGCGCACGTCGAACATCTGCTGCTCGGTCGGGGTCCAGCGCAGGTGCGGGCTGGGCACGTTGTTGGGGGATATGGCCCGGCTGAAGTTGCCCCACACGTCGTACTGGGTGATGGCGTCGCCGATGCTCGGCAGGATCTGGGGGTGGGTGGCCACCACGTGGAGCGCCTCCGAGAAGGCCTCCGACGCCACCTTCCAGTTGCAGCGGATGACCTTCGCGGCGTGGGCGCTCTTGAACCGGTTCTCCAGGTCCCAGCCGGCGAAATGGTCCGGGAGGTCGCCCAGGAACGTGGCCAGCGGCTCGCAGTTCTCGTCGGGGTTGATGAACACGAACCCGCCCCAGGTGTCGACGTTGACCTCTGGGAGTTGGAACTCCTCGGCCCGGGCGTGGACGTGGGGGAAGTCCCAGTCCGACGGGACCTGCTTCAGGCGGCCGTCGAGTTCCCAGCAGAACCCGTGGAACGGGCAGCGGATCTCATTCACCCGCCCGTCGAACTCCCGCAGCATCCGGCCTCGGTGCAGGCAGGCGTTGTAGTAGCCCTTGATGGCGTCGGGAGCGGTCCGCACGATGAGGTACGACTTGTCGGCGATGTCGTAGCGGAGGGTGTCGCCCACCTCACCGATGTCCTCGCCGCGGCAGGCCATCTGCCACACCCTGCTCCACACCTTCTCCTTCTCGAGTTCGTGGAACGAGCGGCTGGTGTAGCGGGAGACGGGCACGTCGGCGTCGCTGAACCGGACTTCGCTGGTCCGGCGCAGCACGTCGGGGACCGGATGGGTGTCGGTGTCGAGGATCTGCTGGTAGGCGGGCGTCGGTGCACCCGGGGGCGCCGGCTCGGGAGGTGTCACGACTCCGCCTCCTCCTTCAGGTACGAGGTCGGTCGCCGGGGGGCCAGCTTGTGGACGCCCGAGGCGACCCAGTTGCACATCTGCGGGTCGCAGGAGCGGAGATCACCGCTGATCCACACGCCGTTGTTGTCGAACACTCCCGTGCTGTCCCCGGTGGAGACCTCTACGTTGCCGTCCTCGGTGAGGTCGTAGACCGCGCCGCTCAGCGGGTGCCTCAGTCCCGACATTCGCATCTCCCCCCTGATTCTCCTGCTAGAAGCCCTCGACTTCGCCGAACTCATGGAATTGCACCACGGGTTGGCGCCCGGCAACAACACTTGCCGCCCGTCCGGTCCCTCCGTCGGTGGCGATGTCGACCATGGCCGCAGCCAGCGTCTCGGGCGCCAGCACCGCCAGCCCGTCGGGGATCTGGCCGGGTTCGAAGTGGCCGGTGGCGCCCGGGCAGACCGCGTTGATGGTGATGCCCTTCTCGTGGAGCGCCGGCGCGATCGAGCGGACGTAGCCGACGAGACCGTGCTTGGAGATGGTGTACACCGGGTCGGGGGGCCAGGCGATGAGCCCGGCGACCGATGCCGTGACGACGACGGTGCCGCCGCCGCTGCGTCCCAGCGCGCCGATCGCGGCCGACACGCCGAACACGCCGCCGTCGATGTTGACCGACAGGATCCGCCGGTATGCGGCCAGGTCGACGCTGGCCGGGTCGTAGGGCAGGCTCGCATCGAGGCTCTGCATCGACACGCCGGCGTTCAGGAAGACGAGGTCCAACCGTCCGTGGCGGTCGACCGCGGCCGCGATCATCTGCTCGTTGTCGGCGGGGTCGCGCACGTCGGTCTCGATGAAGTGGCAGCCGAGTTCCGATGCCAGGGACTGGCCGCTGCTGGTCGCGATGTCGGCCACGGTAACGCGGGCTCCGGCCTCGACGAGGTGCCGGGCCAGGGCCCGGCCGATCACCCCTGCGCCACCGGTGATGACGGCTGCCTTACCGCTCACCCCGCTCAGGTCCATCGAGTCACTCCGGCCACTTGACAGTTTCTCGGGATCGTGGGGAAAATATGCGAGTCAGCATAATCTACTGCACCGAGAGGTTGTCATGCCTGCAGCTGAAGGATGGACCCGGCCCGATTGGCGGTCCATGTCGGGAGAGGAACTCAAGCAACACCTCGCCGCGATCCAGGAGAAGGCGGAGGCTTCCGTGAGCGGGCCCCTGCCCTTCGAGGAGGGCCATCCGATACAGCTCAACGACGATGGCACGGTTCGGATGCCCGACATGCCGGCGGGCAGGCACAGCCACATCGTGTGGCGCAACTACGCCGTGGACGGTCAGCCCCAGGCGGTCTCGGCGGACCAGCATTTCGATGCCCTGATCGACAAGCTGAAGTACCTGCGGAACCGTGAGCGCCAGGACGTCAACATCCAGGTCTTCCCCGGCGGCTACCTGCTGGAGATGGTGCTCGCCGCGGAGGGACCCAACGGCGAGCCGGTGCGCATACAGGCCGGGATGATCTACTTCCTGGACGAGAACCTCGAGCTGATCCGCCTGCATGAGTACATCGACTCGGTGGACATGCAGGCCCTGCTCTAGAGGCCGAGCGAGCCGCCGCTCATCAACTGAGATCCGGGAACCGGTCGGCGCCGGCTTCGTGCTCCAGTCGCAGCGTGTTCATGGTGAAGGCCACCAGGTGGTACTGGCCGATGAGCATCGGCAGCTCGATCAACTGCTTGGTGTCGTAGCGCTCGGCCAGGGCGGCCCAGGTCGCGTCAGTGACCTGTGAGTCGTCGTGGAGTTCGTCGACGGCTCGCAGCAGCGCGGCGTCGAACGGATCCCATCCCGGTGCGGCCGGACCCCTGGCGATCCGGGTCAGCTCGTCGGTGGTGACGCCGGCCTGACGTGCTATCCGGCAGTGCTGGCCCCACTCGTACTCCGCCCCGCACCGCCAGGCGGTCCGCAGGATCATCAGCTCCCGGTCGCGCCTGGGGATCTTGCCGGCGAGCAGCTTGCCGCCGAATGGGATCCAGTGCCGGAACAGCCCCGGATGGCGAACGAGCGTGGTCCAGAGGTTGGGGGTGCGGCCGCCGCCGTCGGGTCCGCCTGCGAAGTCCAGCAGTTCCGTCGCGTAGGCGTCGCGCTCAGCTTCGGGCAGTGGCGGTATGCGGGGTGGGCCGGGCTGCTGCGACATCGGATCTCCGTGATCGGGCGGTCGTGACGAGAGGCAGGATCGCCGGCTCACGCTCGGCTAATCGGAGACAGGTTCTGCCCGGCGCTTACGCTTGGTCACGTAAGAGGCTCGGCCATCCGCACGGCGCGCTCGGTATCTTCCGCGCTGCCAGCGTTCGCAAGTCGGCGCATTTCCTCTCGATCTTCCGCCGTGAGCGGCGCTGGATCTGATGGCTCAGGCCATTGCGCCTGCGGCGGTTCACCGTCTTCGGCGTACGTGAAGCGTGGCATGGTGATCCTCTCCTTCAGTCTGGGGGATCGGGCGTGAACCGCCCGTATTTGTCCTCCCATAGCGCTACCTGAGTCGACAAGTGACGTGCTAACTCCCACGCGACTTGCGGCGGCATCTTCACCCGAGCCACCTGAACCGCGTGTAGCGGGTCCGAACCGCCCCCTAGCGGAAGCGATACAGCGAACTCGGCGGTGACTTCATACCCCGTACACCAAGCGGTGACGAGGTTCGCGTAGACGCCAGCAGAGGGGATGTCGGCGTTATCTACCAGAAGACGCGGAGTCGGCTCGTCGGGGTCGGACATGTCAGCCACGGTAACACCGCACCCTTCGGATCGTCTACCGGGGGTGGAGCATGAGCAGGGTAGTCGTCTACGATCTCGGTCACCGTCGAACATCCGAGGCGAGAGCGCTGTTGTCGGCTGTCGGTGCAGTGGACTCGCTCGCGCCCGACTCGCTTTGTGTGGCGTCGCTGGCGGGCGAACAGCTCAGAACCAGCGGCACCGTCGCGAGCAGCAGAAACAGCGCATGCCCGATCCGGGCTGCCGGGCGTGGGATGCCGGAGAATCTGCGGTTTGCGGTCATGGCGCGGCGGTCGTCGCGCCGACGTTCTGCACGGTGGTCATCTCCATGCCGGTGGTGGTGACGATCTTGACCGCGATCCGTCCCCGTTGGGGCGGGTCGAACGGGGCTGAGCGCATGGCGGTGAGGGCTTCCTGTTCCACGTCGTCGGCGTTGCGTCCGAGCGCCTTCACGAGCCTGTTGATCTGCTTGTCTCGGTCGGCGCCGGGGAAGTGGATGCGCCGGGCGAAGAAGCTCTCGCCGTCGTGGTCGGTGTCGATCATCCAGCAGGCCACATCGTCGTCGCCTCCCTCGGCGGCGTTGCCGGTGGCCGGGTCGAACGTGTCGTAGCCGCGGACCTCGACCGCGATCTGCTCGCCGGGGTAGTCGATGACCTCGATGTCGGGCTGTCCGAGGATCACGAACGCCTCGTGGCCGGGCTCCTCTGCGAGTTCGCGGATCATCAGGTCGCGGTTCGTCTGCACCCGCGCCACGTTCATGCGGCCGACCTCGGTGGGGGCGTCGGGCGCGTAGGCGTAGGCGACCACGATCAGGGTGTCCACCCGTTCGGCGCTGGAAGCGGCCTCGCGGGCGGCCTCGCGCACCATCTCGCCGGGCACGGTCACATCCTCGGCGGCCACCATCACCCCGGCGGTGTGCTCGGCTGAGCCGCCGCCGGTGGTGTAGCCGGCCTTCCATGCCAGCAGGTTCGAGTCGGTCGGCCACGGCTCCAGCGCCCGCACGGTGATGTCGGCGTTGTCGCGTCCGCCGCCGACGGTGTGCCCCAGCAGCGCCGTTCGCACAGCCTCTAGGAAGTCGTCGTGCGCCACGACCGGCTCGCTCTCGCCGCTCGTGCCGTCCTCAGCGTCTTCCAGGGGGATCACGGTCGCCCACGGCTGTTCGCTCTCCACCGTGAACGGCGACGCCACTCGGGTCACGCCCCGCTTCTTTTGGGGCTGGTCGACGAGCATGATCGGGTCGGGGTCGAGGTCGTAGGCGAGCACGCTGGCCGATACCTGCGGAACCCGCTCGTAGACGAAACCCCCGGCAGGGTCGTCGCCCCAGCCCCCGGTGGGCGGATCGGCTTCCGGCTTGCCGGATAGTTCAGCCTCTTGGCGGGTGCCGTCGGCGGAGTCGGCGAGCGTCCAGTAGTCGAACGTCCCGGTGGCGAGGCGCTGCCTCGCGATGGACACCGCCACCGGTGAAGTGTCACAGGTGATCCATCGACGCCCCCACCGCTCCGCAACCGTGGCAGTGGTCGCGCCGCCGCAGGTTGGGTCGAACACGAGGTCGCCAGGGTCGGTGGACATGAGAATGCAGCGCTCGATCACGCTGTCCGCGGTCTGAACGACATAGCGCTTATCGGAGGGGGACATCTGCTTGTGCCAAATGTTATTGATCCTTCTGCCGGGAACTTCATGCTCGTAACGCTTCCAGCCAAGTGTCGACGTTGGACTCGCCGCGTCCAGGCGACCGAGCTCAGCGAGGCGGTCCAGTCCTTCCACAGAGACTCGCCACTGCTCGCCTGGCGGACAAGGCCAATCCTGCCCCTTCCAGTGGTACGTGTCTGAGCGCCCAGTGGTGGACGTTCCGGGCGAGGCGAGCCGCATGCGCCTGTATGTGCGCGCGTCCTCCGGCAGATAGCTGTCGGGTTCCTGCCGTTCGTCATGGCTCAGGTCTCTGGTGTCCCCATTGGCGAGTTCGACCATCGCGTAGGAACTCATGTGTTCAATCTTCTCGGCTCGCGTGAGCGGCTCGTAGAGTTGGTGGTACTTGGCTTGTCGCTTGTCCTTGGCGTACCAGAGCAGAAAATCGGCCACGCTTGGCAACATGCTTGCTGACGAGCTGCCTGAGGTGGCGTAGGGGATCATCGCTACCCGGTTTTCGGCGCCGAACACTTCGTCGAGGAGGACGGCGGCTCGGTGGACGTTCTCGTCGCCGATCTGCATGAACAGCGAGCCGGTGTCGGCGAGCAGTTCGCGCATGAGGATGAGCTTCTCGCGGGTGAGGTCGAGGTAGGAGTGGATGCCTCGTTCGTAGGTGTCGCGGAACGCTCGGATGGTGCGGGTGTCGTGCGGCCGTCCCCGAGCGGTTTCGGGGGTGCGGTCGCTCTGGCCGACGGACACTTGGAAGTTGGACTTGTAGCCCATGCCGTAGGGCGGGTCGAAGTAGATCATCTGGACCTTGCCGGCCATGTTCTCGCGGGCCAGCAGGCTCGCCATGACCCGCGCCGATTCTCCGTGGATGAGCCGGTTCGACCAGTTGGCGGTGTGCTGGTACCACTCGTAGGAGGCGTCCGGCGACGGCAGCCCGTTGAAGTCGCCGAACAGCTGCGGCTGCTCGCCGGAGCCCTCGAGCAGCTTCACGAACGCGGCGGGGTGGACCTTCTCGCGCACGTACAGCGGGTAGGCGGCGTGGCCTGGGTGTTCCGGGTACTGGCGGTTCCAGGCGAGAACCGGGTCGTCGTCTATCTCGCGGGTGTCGGGGATGTGGACCACCGGACGCCGGTCGGCGTCGTCCATCACCTTCTCGGTCTGCTCGGTGGGCAGGTTGAGCCGCCGGCTGGTGGTGTGGATGTACTGCCCGGTCTTGGGCGCGCTCCGCTTGGGCATCATTGCACCCCTTCGGCTTCGTGCGCCGGGTGGGTCGTGCGGGCTCGCTTGATGGCGTGGTCGAGGTCCGCGGCGAGCCGGTCGGGGTCGGTGAGTTCGACGAACGACCAGCGGCGCAGCCAGCCGGGCAGCCTCGGCGAGGACTCCACCGCGGGAATCCACTTGCCGGTGACGGCCTGCTTCTTGCGGGCGGACTGGTCGTCGGGGACGCCCTTGACCTCGACGATGAGATGCACCGCGCCGGCGTCCTCGCGTCCGGCGAACAGGCGGGCTACGAAGTCGGGCTCGTAGCGGTGCCATGCCCCGTCCCACAGGTACGGCACGGTCCAGCCGAGCCGGAAGTTGCGCGCCCATGCGGTGACGTCGGGGTGCTGGTCGAGCGCTCTGGCGCAGGCAGCCTCGAACCGGGAGTGGCAGGCCGCGATGTTTAGTTCGGACCTCGCGGCGGTGTGCCGGTCCGACAGGCTGGTCTCGAAGCGGATGCCGGAGGTGTCGAGCAGCGGCTCCCGGTTGAAGACAGCCACGGTCGTGTCGGCACTGCCCTGGGAGGGCACCGCCGCGTCGTCGATGGCGACCACCGCCTGCGCCAGGTGGCTCGACGCTGCCGCGTCGTAGTCGCTGTCAGCGACCTCGGCGAGCTTCGCCCAGTCCTTGACGACGCTCATGGCGTTGTAGAACAGCGTCCTGCGGCGGGCGCGCCGCCCTTCGCCGCCGTCGGAGAGTCGCTGCTGCCAGCGCTGCACCACCCCAGCCGCGAGCAGCGTTTCTGCACGTTGGCGGCGGATATTGCGCTGCTGGGCGCTGAGGGTCGTCTCGCCGCCGACGGTGCCCGAGAGCACCGTCTCGGAGGCGCCGACCGGCACCCACCGGCGGACGCGTTCGGGGTCGAGACGGAACCCGGCGGAGCCGGTGTCGGTGAGGTAGTGCTCCACGTTGGGGAACTCGATGCAGCAGTCGCGCCGTCCGCGGACGCTGCGGACCTCGTAGCGGGGCTTCGGCGGCACGGGGTCGTCTTCGGGGTTCTTGACCGGCATGAACTCGAACGGCACGCCGATGACCTCTGCATATTCGGGCACGAGCAGCCCGCCGTCGTCGTAGTGGTCGTAGTTGGAGCGGCGCAGCGCCCTCCCAGTGACTTGCTCGCAGAGCAGTTGGGTGGAGAAGGCCCGGTAGCCGAGGATGTGGGTGACGGTGCGGGCGTCCCATCCCTCGGTGAGCATCGAGACCGACACCACGCAGCGGATGTGCTCGCCCAGCCCGCCGGAGCGCCCCACCGAGTTCAGCGCGCCGCGCACCACGTCTCGGGCGTCGCGGTCGTCGCCGGGGAGTCTGAGCCGCTCGGCTTGCGCCTTGATCGGGGCGCTCAGACCGGCCTCTCCTTCGAGCTGGGAATGCACCAGCAGCGTGTGGATTCGCTCGGCGGGTCCGTCGTCGCGGTAGTTGGCGAACAGTGGGCAGGCGCCCGCGTGGTATTCGGGGGCGCCGTCGGAGCGATTCTCGGCCCATCCCGCGATGTGGTCCGCGATGGCGGTGGCGTTGGCGATGTTGTTGGCGACCACGATGAACACCGGCGGCGTGGGCATCGTCTTGTCGGGGTCGTCGGGATGCATCCACTGGTTGAACTTGTGCTCGTAGCTGGCATACAGCGCCGCGAGCGCCCGGCTCAGCTCGGCGGGCACCTGGTCGCGCCTGACTCGTTTGGGCGACGAATTGGCGTACAAGTTGCGCCACTTGACCCCCTCGCTGGGGGAGTCGTCGTCGACCGGAACCTGCGGGATCTTCACCAGCCCCGACTCGATGCTGTCCATCAGCGGAAAGTCCGACACCACCCAGCCGAACATGCGCTCCTTGCGGGATCTGCCCTCGATGAAGATCGGCGTCGCCGAGAAGTCGTAGACCGGACCGAGCCGGCCGGCGTCGCGCAGCCCCTCCAGCGCCCCGAACCAGACCGCCGCGGCCTTGGTGTCGTCGTCCTCGGAGGTTCGCCTGCCCGCCTCGGGCAGGTAGCAGTGATGGGCCTCGTCGTTGAGCACGCACACCCTCGGCGCGCCCTTCCCGGCCGGGAACCCTCGCAGCGCCCGGTCCAGCACCGCCGAGATCGACTCCAGCTGCGGGGCCTTTCGCCCGGCTCGCAGCAGCTTCTTGGCGTCGCTCGACGCCGACGCCAGCCGGTCGCGCCGCTGGAACGCCTGGAAGTTCAGCACGCGCACCTTCACCGGCCCCAGCGCGCCGCGCAGCCCCTCGGGCAGCAGGCGCATCTCGTCGTAGACGTTCTCACAGTGCGCGGGGTCCAGCACCGCTAGGCGCTCGCGCACGGTGTGGCCGGGCGCTATCGCCAGAAAGCGGGTGGTGTAGCGCCCGTCGCGCCGCTGCGACGCTGCCGCGTTCACGGCGTGCCAGGCGATCACCATGCCCATCACCGCGGTCTTGCCCGACCCGGTAGCCATCCTCACCGCCAGCCGGCTGATGCCCGCGTTGTAGTCGCGGTCGGTCTCCGCCAGCTCCCGGCGGACCTCGGCGAGCGCCCGATATCGGGCGGCGCTGGCCTCGGTCAGCCAGATCAGCGTCTCGACCGCCTCGACCTGGGCGAAGAACAGCCGCGGGTCGTTGGCCTCGCTGCGCCAATGCTCCAACAGCCGGCGCGACGCCGCGGTCGCCCCCGGATAGTTCTCGTCGCGCCAGCGACCCACCACCGCACGGATGCGGTTCACGAACTCGTTGCTCTCCGGCGGCGCCGTCTCGATCCGAAGCTGCGGGTCGCGGACCTTCGGAACGACGGTCATCGACTGGCTCGGACGCCTGCCGGACACGGCCACACCCGTCGAAGTGTTGTCCTCGGCGAGCTGCCAGTGGCTCGACGGCTCCTCGTGGGGACGGTTCAGGACCGGCTGGCTGATGTGGTCCAGGGCACGGCCGGCCAGTGTCAGGCTCCGGCTCCTCACCGACAGCGTGCTGCGGGTCGCGGCCTCTTGGGCGGCCTCCGAAGTCATGGGCTCATCCGATCCCGCGCGTCGCCGTGGTGGCGTTTGCCGAGGTGGCTCCTGGCGCTGGGAGCGGCGTGGCGGAAGCTGGGCATCGCAGCGGGACGGTAGCACCCCCAGCCCGCCGGTGAGGCTTGGTAATAGGGTTCGTGGTGGTGGACGCTGCTGTTATTGAGACCGGCCTGGACGGCTTCATCGAGCAGGCCAGGGCATGGCTCGACCAGAACGCGCCGCAGCAGCGCTCCCGGCAGAGCGAGCAGCCGCGAGCCTGGGGCGAGGGGGAGTTCAGCGTCGCGGTCTTCCACAATCTCAGCTTCGACGAGGAGAGGCAGGTTCTCGACGACCTCGTCGCCTGGAACGCCCGCAAGCAGCAACGGGGCTATCACGCGGTCGACTGGCCCGCCGAGTTCGGTGGGCTCGGGCTGACAAGAGCCCACTCGGTGGCGTTCAATCGCCTCGAGCAGGACTACGGGCCACCGGCGAGTCACGAGCTGTTCGCGGTGACGAAGCGGCTCATCGCTCCGACCATCGCCCGCTTCGGCACCGCCGATCAGAGGGCTCGCTTCGTCGGGCCGCTGCTGGCGACCGAGATCCTGTGCTGCCAGCTCTTCAGCGAACCGGGCGCAGGCTCAGATCTGGCCGGCCTGGCGTGCCGCGCCGTCCGCGACGGCGACCAGTGGATCCTCAACGGCCAGAAGGTGTGGAGCTCAGGAGCCCAGTTCGCGGGCTGGGGCCTGCTCATCGCCCGCTCGGATCCCGGCGCGGTCAAGCACAGCGGCATGACCGCCTTCATGCTCCCGCTCGACCATCCCGGCGTGGAGGTCCGCCCCATCAGGCAGATGAGCGGCGGAACCTCGTTCAACGAGGTGTTCATCAGCGACGCCCGGATCGGGGACGATCTTCGCATCGGCGCCCAGGGCGAGGGCTGGAAGGTCGCGCTGACGACGCTCGGCTACGAGCGCGACCGCTCCTCGGGGGACCCCTCCGGCGCGACCGGAGGGTCGTGGGAGCAGCTTCTGGGCACGGCCCGGCACGTGGGCGTCACCGGCGACCCGGCGATCCGGGAGGCGCTGACCCGCATGTACGTCCACCGGAGGGTCGAGCACATGCTGAACCGGCGGGCCGCCGATCTGGCCCGCCGCGGCCAGCCGGGGCCGGAGGGTTCGCTGGGCAAGATCTTCTGGACCGAAGGCATGAGGTTGATGTCGGAGGCGGTCTCGCTAGTGCTCGGGCCTCGGCTGGTGGCCGACACCGGGGAGTGGGGCACCTACGAGTGGGGCGAGCACGTGCTGGGCGCGCCCGGATACCGCATCGCGGGCGGGTCCGACGAGATCCAGCGCAACATCATCGGCGAGCGGGTGCTGGGCCTGCCCCGCGAGCCTCGCGTCGACCGCGACCGCCCCTGGAAGGATGTGCCCCGCTGAAGTGACTGCCGGCTTCGAACGGGGAGTCAGAGGCGTCGGCGTGAAAACAATTTGCTGACCGCTCTATTGTTAGAGGGCGGCTGGACCGGGAGAGTCCTATGAGCAGAGCACAGCTTGTGGCCATGGCCCAGCGCAACATCGCGCACACCCGAGCGAACATCGGCGATCAGGAGCCTGCCCCCTTCGTCGTGCCCGCCGTGAACTATCTGGACCCCGAGCGGTGGCAGCTCGAGATGGACAGGATCTTCAAGCGGGTCCCGTTGATGGTGGCCTTCGGCAGCGAGCTGCGCGAGCCGAACTCCTACAAGGCGATGAGAGCCGCGGGCGTGCCGATCCTGGTCACCCGCACCCGCGACGGCGAGATCAAGGCCTTCGTCAACATGTGCAGCCACCGCGGGGCGATCGTCGTGGCCGACGGCTGCGGCACGGCCCGCGGGTTCTCCTGCCCCTACCACGGCTGGGCCTACGACGCCGGCGGCCGGCTGGTCGGCATCACCAACCGCAGCGAGTTCGGTGACGTCGACACCGGGAACCTCGGCCTGACCCCGCTGCCGGCCGGTGAACGGGCCGGAATGGTCTTCGTCGGGCTGACCCCCGGCGCCGAACTCCACCTTGACCAGTTCCTGGCCGGCTATGACGAGGTGCTCGCCCACTTCGACTTCGGTGAATGGCACCTGTTCTCGCGTCGAGAGATCGAAGGGCCCAACTGGAAGCTGGCCTACGACGGCTACCTCGACTACTACCACCTGCCCATCCTCCATCAGAACAGCTTCGGTCCCGACGCCAGCAACAAGGCGATCTACCACGTGTTCGGGCCCCATCAGCGAATGTCGAGGCCGGACCCCTCGCTGCTCGAGCTGGCCGGATCACCCGACGACTGGGACATCAACACCACCGTCGGCGGCGTCTGGACGATGTTCCCGAATGTGTCCATGGCGATCTACCGCGGCGAGTCGGTGCTGCTGTCGCAGTTGTTCCCTGGACCTACTCCGGATCGGTCGGTGACCGTTCAGTCCTACTTCCTGTTCGAGCCTCCCGACGAGAAGACCGCAGCCAAGGCCGCTGAGCACGTCGAGTTGCTCGAGAGGGTCGTGCGGGAGGAGGACTACACCACCTGTTCGGGGATCCA
>CBDCSK010000005.1:0-83785 GCA_965221605.1 Candidatus Aldehydirespirator sp. | reverse complement strand
ACCCCGACGACCTGCTCGACACCGGCATAGACATCTCGGCCAAACCGTCGGGGAAGAACGTGAGGCGTCTGTCGCTGCTGTCGGGCGGCGAGCGGTCGCTGGCCGCTCTGGCCTTCCTGTTCGCGGTGTTCCGCAGCCGCCCCTCGCCGTTCTACGTGATGGACGAGGTGGAGGCGGCTCTCGACGACGTGAACCTGCACCGCTTCCTGAAGCTGGTCGACGAGTTCCGGTCCGACGCCCAGCTCGTGATCGTCACCCACCAGAAGCGGACCATGGAGGCCGCCGACTGCCTGCAGGGCGTGTCGATGAAGCCGGGCGGCTCGTCGATGGTGGTGTCGGAGCGGGTCTCGGAGGCCGCGTAGTCGGCGTCGGTAGCCTCTCTCTCACGACTCTCTCACTCCGGCTGCCTAACATTCGAGCGTCATGAGCAGCGCCGATCCGGCCGACCGGCGCGGCCCTGAGCACGCGCCCGGGCCGCCTCGACGTCCCGCGCCCGGGCGTCGGCCCCTGCCGCCGCCCCGGTGGCGCCCCACCGCGGTGGTCAGGCCGGCCGAGACTGCAACCGGGACAGGGTCTGCGCCGGGTGGCAAGCGCCGACCGGTCCGCCGGCTGGTGGCAGCACTGGTCCTGGTCGGCCTGATCGCCGCAGCCGGGACCTTGACCGGCCTGGCTCTCTCCGACGGCTCCTCGGGCGACGAGACGAGCCCGTCGATCAGACTCGCCTCGCCCGAGGAGGCTGCAACGGCTGCGGGCCCGGTTCCTGCGGACACCGTCTCCCCCGACGGGAGGGATGCCGGCGTCGAGGGCTCCCAAGCCGGCGAGGTCCTGTCGGCGGAGGAGGGGACTCCGGAGGCCCCCGTCGATGCCTCCCCGGAGCAGGGTCCGCCGCCGACTGAACCCCAGTACCCGGCGCCCGCGGTCGGCGAGGAGCCGGTGGTCGCGGTGGCGGAGGCCCTCGGCCCCTCGGTGGTGCTGGTGGAGGTCGCGTCCGAGTCCGAGTTCGGGTTCGGCCTCGGCTCGGGCATCGTGTGGGACGCCGGCAACGGCTACATCGTGACCAACCAGCACGTCGTCGAGGGCGCCTCCAGTGTCAACATCGTCCTCTCCGACGGCATCAGCGTCGAGGGCGAGATCGTCGGGGCGTCAACCGCCCACGATGTGGCCGTGGTTCGGGTCGACCCCGAGGGGCTGGACCTGGTGGCGGCCCGGTTCGCGCCGGCCTCGTCGGTGAGGGTGGGTCAGCTCGCGGTGGCCATCGGCAGTCCCCTCGGCCTGACCGGCACGGTCACCGCCGGCATCGTCAGCGCGGTCCGCATCCAGGTCCAGGGCGGGGCCGACCCCGAATCGCCGGTGCCGATCGAGATGATCCAGACCGATGCGGCCATCAACCGCGGCAACTCGGGGGGCGCGCTGGCCGACTGGCAGGGCCGGGTCATCGGGATGAACACCATGATCCAGACCACTTCGGGGGGCAATATCGGGCTCGGGTTCGCGGTTCCCAGCGACACCGTGGAGTTGATCGCCGCCCGCATCGTGAACGGCGAGTCGCTGGAACTCGGGTATCTCGGCATCAGCGGCCAGGCGGCCGGGGACGGGGATATCGGGGTGGTCGTGATGGAGGTCGTGGCCGGTTCCCCGGCCGAGGCGGCGGGACTGCTGGCCGGCGATGTGATCGTTAGCATCGACTCCGAGCCCATGTACGACATCTTCGAACTCTCAGCCGCGGTCAAGCTGCGCTTGCCGGGCGAGGCCGTCGAGTTGACCGTCAGGCGGGGCGACGACATCTACATCGTCACCGCCGTGCTCGACGTCCACGGATGACGACCGCCGTCCTAGCCGTCCGGGCGGTCCTGACCGCCCAGGCGCTTGACGGATCTGTCGATGACGGTCACGTCGCCCCCGTGGTAGTCGTCCTGGCGGTCGTGGCCGCGGTGGTGCTGGTGGCGGCCGCAGTGCTGGTGGCGCGCCGGCGGCGCCGTCCCCCCACAGCGGGACTCGACGGTGACGCCGCCGTGGGCCAGGTCGCCGACCGGGTGGTAGACCGGGTGGCCGAGCGGGATCCGGGGGCTGTCGCGGAGGCCGGTGGATCGCTGCGCGACCGTCTGGGCAAGGCCAGGGCCGCGCTGGCGGGCTCGCTGGCTCCGGCTCTCGATCGGGCCTCGACCGCCGAGGAGGCCTGGACCGACGTTACCGAGGCCCTGATCCGAGCCGATGTCGGGTTGGCCATCAGCTCTGACATCGTCGAGGCGGCCAGGACCCGCGCGGCTTCCGACGGCGACCAGCCCCAGGATGCGAGGGCGGCCCTGCAGGCCGAGTTGCGCGAGCGGCTCGGCGGCTTCGATCGCTCTCTGGCCCGGCGGGATGACGGTCTGCTCCCGTCGGTGTGGCTCTTCGTGGGCGTGAACGGAACCGGCAAGACCACCACCATCGGCAAGCTGGCCAAACGGGAGAGCGAACTCGGCACCCGTGTGGTCCTGGCCGCAGGAGACACCTTCCGGGCCGCGGCCGCCGATCAGCTCGCCATGTGGGCGGAGCGCTCGTCGGCCCACATCGTGCGGGGCGCGGAGGGGGCCGACCCCGCGTCGGTGGTGTTCGACGCGGTGGAGTCGGCTGCAGCCCGGGGAGCCGACCTGGTTCTCGCCGACACTGCCGGAAGGTTCCACACCTCCCAGAACCTCATGGCCGAGCTCCAGAAGGTCAGGCGGGTGGCCGAGAAGGGGTCCGGTGTCGTCACCGAGACTCTCCTGGTGCTGGATGCCACCACCGGCCAGAACGGCCTCGCCCAGGCCAGGCAGTTCACCGAGGCGGTCAACGTCACCGGTGTGGTGCTCACCAAGCTGGACGGCTCGGCCAAGGGCGGGATCGTGGTGTCGGTGCAGACCGAGCTCGGAGTGCCGGTGAAGCTCGTCGGGGTGGGGGAGGGCATCGCGGACCTGCTGCCCTTCGACGAGTCGGAGTTCGTGGACGCCCTGTTCGTCTGAACACCGAATCGGAATTGGCAGCCGGTCGGCCCCGATCGGGCGCGTCTGGCTGCCAGTTCGGAGGTTCGGTCGGGGCCCTCGGTAGGGTGGCGCGACCATGTTCGAGACCCTCACCGATCGGTTCGAGGCCGCCTTCACCAGGCTGCGCGGCCGGGGCAGGCTCTCCGCCGACGACGTGGACGAGGCCCTGACCGAGATCCGGGTCGCGCTGCTCGAAGCCGACGTCAACCTCGACGTGGTCTCCAACCTCACCGCCCGCATCCGTGAGCGGGCCGTGGGCGAGGAGCTGTCGCGGGCCCTCAACCCCGCCCAGCAGGTGGTCAAGATCGTCCTGTCGGAGCTGACCGGGAGTCTCGGAGGCGAGCGGCTGGCCCTCACCTACGCGTCGAAGCCCCCGACGGTAGTGCTCCTGGCCGGCCTTCAGGGCTCGGGCAAGACCACCAACGCGGCCAAGCTGGCCCAGTGGTTCCTCCGCCAGGGCCGCAGCCCGCTGCTGGTGGGGGCCGACCTGCAGCGTCCCGCCGCCGTGGAGCAGCTCCGCACCCTCGGAGGGCGCGTCGGTGTGCCGGTGTTCAGCCATTCCCGCAGCCCGGTCAAGGCCGCGTCCGCCTCGCTGGCCGAGGCGACCCGCACCGGGCGCGACGTGGTGATCGTCGACACCGCGGGCCGGCTGGCCATCGACGCCGAGATGATGGACCAGGTCCGGCGCATCTCCAAAGCGGTGAAGCCCCACTACACGTTCCTGGTGGTGGACGCCACCGTCGGTCAGGACGCGGTCAACTCGGCCCGGGCCTTCCACGACTCGCTGGCCCTCGACGGGGTGATCCTCACCAAGCTCGACGGCGACGCCCGCGGCGGCGCCGCGCTGTCGGTGAAGGAGGTGGTGGGCCGGCCCATCGCCTTCGCTTCGGTCGGGGAGAAGTTGGAGGACTTCGAGCCGTTCCACCCCGACCGTCTCGCCAGCCGCATCCTGGGGATGGGCGACGTGGAGACGCTCATCGACAAGGCCGAGTCCGCGTTCGAGGCCGAGGAGGCGGAACAGACAGCGACCCGGCTGCTCGAAGGCACCTTCACCCTCGACGACTTCCTGTCGACCATGCAGCAGGTGCTCGGCATGGGCAACCTGCGCAGTCTCATCGGCATGATGCCCGGGGTGCCCCGGGAGCTGCGGAGCGCCGACATCGACGAGGGTCGCATCAGCCGCATCACCGGCATGATCCACTCCATGACGCCCGCGGAGCGCGCCGATCCCGACATCATCGACGCCTCCCGCCGGCAGCGCATCGCGGCCGGCTCCGGCTGCCGGCCGGCCGACGTCAAGTCCCTGATCGACCAGTTCAAGCAGATGCGGTCCATGATGAAGGGACTCGGAGGGCTCGGCGGCAAGAGGCCCCCGGCCGGGTCGAGCGCCCGATCGTCCAAGCAGTCGGGACGGGCGAAACCGCGGCCCGGCGCCAAGCGGCGGGGCGGGGGGCGGACCACGCCCAAGGGCCCGATGCCGGTTTCGAAGGCGCCCCTGGCCCTCCCAGGGTTGGAAAAGGGTGACTGGCCCGGGTTCAATTGACCCTTCGATTAGTTGCCTAGCAGATCAGAGGACTCAAATTGGCCGTCAAGTTGCGCCTGATGCGGATGGGAAAGAAGAAGCAGCCCACCTACCGCGTCGTTGCCGCCGACTCTCGGGCGCCCCGCAACGGGCGCTTCATAGAGATCATCGGGATCTATGAGCCCCGCCAGGACCCATCCGTGGTGCGGATCGACAATGAGCGGGCCCTGCACTGGCTGCGCCACGGCGCCCAGCCCACCGAGAGGGTCGAGAAGCTGCTGAAGATCAGCGGGGCCTGGGACGATTTCCGCGGCACCGCCGAGCCGGCCGCCGCGGCAAGCGCTGAGGAGAGCGATTCGTGACCGACCTTGCACCAACAGCCCAGGCGATGTGCCGTTACGTGGTGACCAGCATCGTCGACGACACCGATGCGGTGGAGGTCACCGCATCTCCCTCCGGCGCCGGCGCGGTGCGCCTCGACGTGCGGGTCGCCCAGGGCGAGATGGGACGCGTGATCGGCAAGCGAGGCCGGGTCGCGCACGCCATCCGCACCGTCGTGAGGGCGGCCGGATCGCGCGACGATGTGGACATCGAGGTCGAGTTCGTCGACTGAGCGATCCAACGCCGCGGGGGATCGCCCCGGACCCCTGCTCGAGATCGGCCGCGTCGGCCGGCCCCACGGCACCGCCGGCGAGGTGACGGTGACGCTGGTGTCGAACCGCCCGGAGCGCCTGGCGTCCGGATCGGAGCTTCACACCGAAGCGGGGACGTTACGGGTGACCGCGGCCCGCCCTCACAACCAGCGGCACCTGGTCGCCTTCGAGGGAGTCGACGACCGCAGCAGAGCCGAGGCCCTGCGGGGCCTGGTGCTCCGGGCCGAGCCGATCGACGATCCCGACGAGATGTGGGTGCACGAGCTGATCGGCGGCCGCGTGGTCGAGGTGTCGGGCACCGATCGGGGCGTCGTGTCCAGGGTCCTGGCCAACCCGGCGGGCGACATCCTCGAGCTGGAGGACGGCGCCCTCGTGCCGGTGCGCTTCATTGTGTCGTGGGCACCGCTCGAGCGCATCGAGGTGGACGTGCCCGACGGACTCTTCGACGTCGCGCCATGAGCTTCCGCATCGACATCTTCACCATCTTCCCCGACCTGGTGGAGACCATGGCGTCGGCTTCGATCATCGGCCGCAGCCGCGCGGCCGGCACTCTCGACGTGCGGGTCCACGACCTGCGGATGGCGGCAACCGACCGCCATCGCAGCGTCGACGACGCCCCCTTCGGCGGGGGAGCGGGGATGGTGATGATGCCCCAGCCGCTCTTCGACGCGGTGGAGGCGGTGGAACCGCCCCGACCGCTGTTCTACCTGTCGCCTGCGGGCCGCCGCTTCGACCAGGCCCTGGCCCGAGAGCTGGCGTCGGGCACGGGGTTCTCTTTGCTGTGCGGGCGCTACGAGGGCGTCGACGAGCGGGTCTGCGAGCACCTGGTGGACGGTGAGCTGTCGGTGGGCGACTTCGTGCTGTCCGGCGGCGAGGCGGCTGCTCTGGTGGTGCTGGAGGCCGTTGGGCGCTGCGTGCCCGGCGTGCTCTCCAACGAGGCGTCCACGGTCGAGGAGTCGTTCCGCGACGGGCTGCTGGAGTACCCGCAGTACACCCGGCCGGCCGAGTTCCGGGGGTGGTCGGTGCCCGAGGTGCTGCTGTCGGGCGACCACGGGCGGGTGGCCAGGTGGCGCCGGGCCCAGTCGCTGGCCCGCACCATCGAACGCCGCCCCGACCTGATCGAGGCCCGCGGCGGACTCAGCGACGAGGAGCGGGAGCTCCTCGCAGAACATGGTCTCATCACCGGTGGAGGCGGGGAGCGGTCCTCGTAGACTCGGCCGGCCCGACCGCGCTGGCCAGAGGTGAGCGGAGGCGACCATGAACCCCACCGACCTAGTCGACGCGCAGAGCCTTCGCGACGACATACCTGAGTTCCAACCGGGCGACACGGTCCGCGTCCATGTGCGGGTGGTGGAGGGCAACCGGGCCCGGACCCAGGTCTTCGAGGGCGTGGTGATACGGCGCCAGGGCAGCGGGGTGCGAGAGACCTTCACGGTGCGAAAGGTGAGCTTCGGCGTCGGCGTCGAGCGCACCTTCCCGGTGCACACGCCGGTCATCGACCGCATCGAGCGGGTGACCCAGGGCGATGTCCGCCGGGCGAAGCTGTACTACCTGCGCGATCGCGTCGGCAAGGCGGCCAAGGTCAAGGAAAAGCGCTATCGCTGACCCGGCGGCCGACCCGCCGGATCCGGCGCACCGATCCCCGGACCGTTCCAGGCAGGCCAGAGGGGCCTGGGGCGAGCGCAAGGCTGCCCGCTGGTACACCGAGGCCGGTTACGAGATCCTGGACCGGAACTGGCGGGTGCGCGACGGCGAGTTGGACCTGGTCCTGTGGCGGGACGGCGAGATCGTGTTCTGTGAGGTCAAGTCGCGGCGCTCAGACCGGTTCGGCTCGGCCGCGGAGGCGGTGGACTGGCGCAAGCAGCGCCGCATCCGGTCGCTGGCCGCCCAATGGCTGAGAGCCAGCGGTCGCCGGGGACGGGTCCGCTTCGACGTGGCCACCGTCACCGGAGTCGAGGTCCACGTGATAGAGGGCGCCTTCTAGCGGGCGGTGCGGCGGTCCCAGCATCCCCGGTGCCAGTGACGTCGCAGGTCGGGTGCCTCGGTCGGCACGACCACGTAGTGGCCCGTCCGGGCCGGGATGGTGCGGTTGCAGTGAGGGCAGACGTAGTCCTTGGCGGCCTGGTAGGACTGGATGAAGCGGACTTCCACGTCGCCGAGGCGCTCGGGATCGTCCACGGCGTCAGCCCAGCAGGGCCCAGATCACCAGGACAGTGATCAGGACCACACCCGCACCCACGAAGACGAGGTCTGCGGGCCGGCGCCGGTGGGGCCGCGTGGGGTCGAATCCCATGGCCCAAGTATCGTGGTCCGGCGCCCCTTCCGCACCCACACTGCGCCATGCTCCGCTGCCGCCGCCTGCCCCGCCCGCTCCTGCTGATCGCCGTCATCGCTTCCATCTCCACGGCCGGTGCCTGCGCCGCCGATGACGTCCCGGAGGTGCCCGTCGGGGCCGACGGCTCGGTCGACCCGGTGCTGGTCGACGGGCGCCGGATCTACATCGACCGCTGTGCCAACTGCCACGGCAACGACGGCGGCGGGGGACGGGGCACCAAGCTGTCGGACGGACTGATGATCAGGCGTTACCCCGACATCGACGAACAGGCCCGGGTCATAGTCGACGGGGTGAGGGCCATGCCCGCCTTCGACGAGGTGCTGGACACCGCACAGATTCTTGCCGTAGTCAGATATACACGAGAAGTGCTATAGTTCTATTCCAGTCGCCTTGAGCGCGACACACGGCTAGCCGCCGGCCACCAGACTCAAGAGCTGGCAGACGACGGCCTCCGATCCCCACTGCAGGAGGCCGCCATGCTCGCCACCGTCCGATCCGCCACCCTCGTCGGCGTCTGGGGCCATCCCGTCTCGGTGGAGGTCCACGTGGCCGACGGACTGCCGGGTTTCAGCATCGTCGGCTTGCCGGACGCCTCGTGCCGGGAGGCCCGCGACCGGGTCCGGGCCGCCATCGTCTCCAGCGAGCTCACCTGGCCGATGAAGCGCATCACCGTGAACCTCGCGCCCAGCGACGTCCCCAAATCGGGCGCCGGGCTCGACCTCGCCATCGCGGTGGGGGTCCTCGCCGCCGACAAGCAGATCAAGGCCTCCTCGATCGCCGACACCGGCGTCCTGGGCCAGCTCGGACTCGACGGCTCGGTGAGGCCGGTGCCCGGCGCGCTGCCCCTGGTCGACGCCATGGACCATTCCTCGGTGATCGTGGCCGCCCGCGACAGTGCGGTGGCCGATCTGGTCGCCCGCGACCGGGTCCGCCCGGTCGGGTCGCTGCGTGAGTTGTTCGACGCGCTGGCCGGCACCGCGCCGTGGCCCGAACCGCCCGCATCCCTGCGGCTGATTCCTCCCGAGCCCGATCCCGATCTCACCGACATAGCGGGTCAGCCGCTGGCGAGGTGGGCGCTGGAAGTGGCCGCGGCCGGCGGTCACCACCTGCTGCTGGTCGGGCCCCCCGGGGCGGGCAAGACCATGCTCGCCCGCCGGCTCGTGGGCCTGCTGCCCGACCTGTCGACCGAGGCGGCCCTGGAGGTCACCCGGGTTCACTCGGCAGCCGGGCTGGCGCTGCCCGACGGCCTGATCACCCGCCCGCCGTTCAGGGCGCCCCATCACTCGTCGTCGATGGCCGCCCTGGTGGGGGGCGGCACCGCCCGGGCCCGGCCCGGTGAGGTGAGCGCGGCCACCGGCGGTGTGCTGTTCCTGGACGAGCTGGGCGAGTTCGCGCCGTCGGTGCTGGATGCCCTGCGCCAGCCCCTGGAGGAGGGCATGATCAGGGTGGCCCGCTCGCAGGGCATGGTCGAGCACCCGGCCCGGTTCCTGCTGGTGGCGGCCATGAATCCCTGCCCGTGCGGCGCGGGCGGCAAGGTCGGTTGCCGCTGCGCTCCGGGAGCGCTGGCCCGCTACCAGCGCCGCCTCTCGGGTCCCTTCGTGGATCGGCTCGATCTCGTGGTGCGGGTGGACCGGCCCGATCCGGCCGACCTGCTGGACACCGCCCCGAGCACACCCAGCGCCGAGGTCGCCGAGCGGGTGGCCGATGTGCGCAGGCGGGCCCAGGAGCGGGGCGTCAACTGCAACAGCGAGCTGACCGGTGCGGATCTCGACCTGCACGGCCCGCTCGACCGGGCCGCCACCGAGGTGCTGCGGGCCGCGCTGGCCGAGGGGCGCCTCAGCGCGCGGGGCCTGCGCCGGGTCCGCACCGTGGCCCGCACGATCCGGGACCTCGACGACGGAGGCGATGAGCTGCGGTCCCCCGACGTGCTGGCTGCGCTCTCGCTGCGGATGAGGCTCGACGCTGCCGGAGGCTTCGTCCATGGATGAATCGACTGCGACACCGACCGCGCGGGGCGTGCACGCCGCTGCGCTGGCCACCCTGCCGCGGGCGACCCCGAGACGGCTCGACCGGCTGATCGGCAGGCGGGATCCCGCCAAGGTCTGGGAGAAGGTGGAGCGAGGCGAGATGGCCAAGTGGGTGGCCGGCGACGATCTCCATGACGTGTGGCGGGACCATGCCCGGGGCACGGATCTCGACGAGCTGGGCAGCCGTCTCGAGTCGCTCGACGCCTGGGTGACGACGCGGGCCAGCCTTCAGCATCCCTGTGCGATCAGCTACGACATCGACCCGGCGCCGGTCCTGTTCCGCAGGGGACGGCTGGCCGACCCGACGGCGCCGGCGGTGGCCATTGTGGGCACTCGCCGGTGCACCCCGACCGGGCGCTCAGTGGCGATGGAGTTGGGTTCGGGACTGGCCTCCGCGGGCGTCACCGTGGTCTCGGGCCTTGCCCTGGGGATAGACGGGGCCGCCCACCGGGGCGCCCTGGCCGCCGACGGCGCGCCGGTGGTCGGGGTCGTGGGCAGCGGCCTGGACATCGTGTATCCGAGAGGCAACCGCGATCTGTGGGACGCGGCGGCCGACGCCGGGACCCTCCTGAGCGAGGCCCCGCTGGGCGCCGAGCCGGAGGGATGGCGCTTTCCGGCCCGCAACCGGCTGCTGGCCGCGCTGGCCGATGTCGTCGTGGTGGTCGAGTCGAAGCGGGCGGGAGGCTCCATGCACACGGTGGAGGAGGCCATCCGGCGCGAGGTGACGGTCATGGCGGTGCCCGGATCGGTGCGAAACCCGGCCGCGGCCGGCACCAACCTGCTGCTGAGCGAGGGCTGCGCCCCGGCGTGCTCCACCGACGACGTGCTGGTCGCGCTGGGCCTGGCCACCGCGGGAATGGCCGGCGACGGCGTGCTACGCGGTCTCCCCGGCGTCCGGCGTCCGCCGGACCGCCTGACCGACATCGGCAGCCTCGACCCGCTCCAGCAGCGGCTGCTGGAGCTGCTCGACGACGGTCCGGTGAGCCTCGACACGCTGGTGCTGCGAGCCGCCGCCCCAGTTCCCGAAGTGTTGACGGCCGCCGAGGGCCTGGAGCGCCTCGGCCTGCTAGCACGCGACGGCGCCCGAGTCCTGCGAGCATGATGGTACCCGCCCGCTCGTCCCGGCCACCAAACGGCCGCACGCCGAAGCAGCTGAGGTACACGTCACATGCGCTGGAGGCCATCGAGGAGCGGGGCATTCGCTTCGAGTGGGTGGAGCGAGCGGTCGCCGCGCCCGGGCGACGCGTCCGAGACCCGAACGATAGGGCCGTGGAGCGGTTCTTCTCTAGTATCCCCGAGAACAGCGATAGAGTGCTGAGAGTCGCGGTGAACACCGAATCGGACCCTTGGCGCGTGGTGACCACGTTCTTCGATAATGCAATGCGAGGTAGGCTATGAAACTCCGAGCCGACAAGCAGGCCGATGCCCTCTACCTCCGTCTCGACGACACCGCCATCGTCGAGTCGGTCGAGGTAGCTCCCGGAGTCGTGCTGGACTACAACCAAGCCGACCAGGTCGTCGGCGTCGAGGTGCTCAATCTGTCCAGGCGATCACCAGACCTCAACCTCTCGAGTCTGCATTTCGAGACCGTATAGGAGCCCACCGCCAACGCACCGACTGTCGTCGGACCGTCTGAATCCTGGGGACAACTACACTTCAAGCTGTGGACAACTGGGGGCTGGGCGCCTGGCTCGAGTCACTAACGAGCGTGGCCGACTCCACCGGGGCCGTGTACCGGCGGGACGCAGCCGCAGCGGCCGGGTGGCTGCAGGAGGCTGGCCACGCGGGACCCGAATCGGTGGATCGCCGGGCCCTGCGCCGTTATCTGGCCCATCTGGGGAACAGCCGCTACGCGGCCCGCACCATCACCCGCAAGGTGTCGGTGCTGCGCCGGTACTTCGACTGGGCCCGCCGCACCGGCCGCATCGAGGTTGACCCCACGCTCGGACTCACCGCGCCGCGGGGCGGATCGCGGCTGCCGCAGGTGCTCAAGGACGACCAGATCCACACGCTCATCGAGAAGCCGGCCCGGGCCGGCGAAGATGACGCCCGCGACGCCCAGGATCTCGCCATCGTCGAGTTGCTCTACGGCAGCGGCCTGCGGGTCAGCGAGCTGTGCGGCCTACGCCGGGACGACATCGATCTGTCCCGGCTGGAGGTGCGGGTGTGGGGCAAGGGCTCCAAGCAGCGCCTGGTGCCGCTCAGCGAGCCCGCGGCGGGAGCGCTGCGGGCCTGGCTACAGCGCCACCGTTCTGCTTTCGTCACCCCCGACACCCCTGAGGCCGCGATCTTCCTCAACCAGCGGGGCCGGGCCATGACGCCCCGGGACGTGCGCCGGGTGCTCGACCGCCGCAGCGTGGTGCCCACGCACCCCCACGCCCTGCGCCACACCTTCGCCACGCACCTGCTCGACGGCGGCGCCGACCTGCGGACCGTGCAGGAACTGCTGGGCCACGCCGACATCGCCACCACCCAGATCTACACCCACGTCAGCCGCGAGCGCCTGCGCGAAGTGCACCGCACGACGCACCCGCGAGCCTGACGCGGCGGCCGGATCCGTCCGACAACCGCAGGTCTGGGCGGCGGCCGGCCGCTGCCGGCCGCCGCTACAGACTGCGGGATCTAGGAGGGTGCGGGCCGGTACTCGTCGACCGGGTAGATGCAGGTCCCGCCCGAGTCCTCGAAGCCGGGCACCGGCAGGCCGTACGGCTTGGTGCAGGGGAACTCCCACACCAGGTTGTGGATCGCATCCGGTACCTGGGTGTTGCCGGGCGTGATCGAACCGGGGATCATCTCGTTGGTGTCGACCGCGCCCAGATTGGCCAGCGTCGAGTAGACGTCGGCCCGGGTGGGGTTGTCGCCCGCGTCGTGGAGCGCTCGCAGCGCGATGCGAAGCACGACGCACACCGAGCCGACCATGCCATAGCGTGAATTGCCGTCGTGGCGGTCCTCCGACTCGTGATTGGCTCCTGAGGGGCTGTGGGCACCGTACAGGTCGTTGCACATCTCGTTGAACGCCCTCGGTTCGTAGCCCTCCAAGCGGTAGCCGCCGACATCCCGGGAGTCCATGATGCGGGCGCCGTTGTAGAAGGCCGCGGCGGCCTCGGTACCGAACTGGAGGATCTTCGAGGCCACGATCTCGGCGGCCTGCGAGTTGAAGTCCGAGGCGTAGAACTGGACGTCCCCGGGCTGGTACCCCTGGGCCAGCATCTCGGTGAGGAAGAAGGGTGCCGAGATGACGTTGAGCACGTTGAAGACCACGTCGACACCCTCGCTGCGGAATTTGCTCACGGTGTCCACACTGCCCTCCGCGCACATGACTGAGCCGCCGCAGCCGATCTTGTCGAAGACGGCCACATTCACGCCGTGGTCCCGCAGGACGCTGACCAGGCCGGCCTCGACGGCTTCGTACTGACCGGGCGTGTCGGGTGCAGCGATTCCCACTGTCTTGCCGTCGAGCTCGCCCCGCTCGATCAGGTCGAGTGCCAGCCAGCTCAGCGCCTCCTCCGCGGTGGGCGTCATGGTGATCAGCCGGTC
The DNA here is from genome assembly GCA_965221605.1 of Candidatus Aldehydirespirator sp. Classification (GTDB taxonomy): domain Bacteria; phylum Actinomycetota; class Acidimicrobiia; order Acidimicrobiales; family Aldehydirespiratoraceae; genus Aldehydirespirator. The sequence goes on along the minus strand of CBDCSK010000005.1, from coordinate 70,709 downwards.
CCCGCCGCGCTGCATGAACTCCTTGGGCTGGGGCTGAACGGTGACGAAGGCGGTCTCGTGCTCCTCCACGATGCACAGGGTGGCCGAGCCCTGGAAGCCGCTCGAGTTCACGATGATGACCGCGTCGTTGTCCTCGATGGCCTCGATGCAGGCCGCGTTGCGGATCTCGTCCAACTGGTCGCCGAGGACATCCACGTGGATGGTGTGGAGGTCGATCATGCGGCCCCGGACGCCGCCGCACTGCTCGTTGACGTAGGCCACGAAGGTCTCGAACATCTCGGCCGGGTCGCCCACGTCGGTGCCGAAGCCGATCTCAGCGAAGTCCTCCAGCTTCGAGCGGATGTGGGTGATCTTGATCGTGTCGGCCTCGATGCCCTTGTCGGTGGCCACCCGGTCGGCGGCGGCGGGATGGGCGTTGCAGAACGAGTCGACCTGCATGAACGGGTGGTCGCCTCGGTCCATGGTGGCCTGGTACTCGTTGAAGATCCCGCCCCGGGGGTCGTTGAAGATGTTGGGCGGCGGGCCCTCAGGCTCGTCGGGTTCGGTGGTTGTGGTCTCCTCGGCGGGCGCGTCTTCGGTGTCGTCCGGCTCGGTGGTGGCGGGCGCTTCGTCGCTGTCGTCGGGTTCGGTGGTTGTGGTCTCCTCGGCGGGCGCGTCTTCGGTGTCGTCCGGCTCGGTGGTGGCGGGCGCTTCGTCGCTGTCGTCGGGTTCGGTGGTTGTGGTCTCCTCGGCGGGCGCGTCGTCGGTGCCGGGCGCCTGGGTCGTGGGCGCGGCCGCTCCACCGTTGTCGGTATCGGTCACCTCCCCGCCGCAGGCCGCGGCCACGAAGGCCATGGTGATAACGATTACAAGGGCAGTGCGCAGTCTTGCGGACATCTGGTTGTTCCTCCGTCCCTCCGGATCGGACATTCGAATGACACCGGCATTCGGCTGGAGCGTCAGTCTCACCCGCAGCGCCAGCGTGCACAAGTCAGGTTATTGGTCGCGCCCTACTCCGCGGCGACTACTGTCTCCGCACCAACCGCACCGCTGCCGATCGGTCGGAGCCCGCAAGGGGGACAATGGCCGACAACTCGACTGAGCTGAACGGTCCCGAGCCAACGGCGGCCTCGCTGGCCGCGGCGATCCTCGACGAGGAGGCCAGGCGCCGGGCCGAGCAGGCCGAGCGGGACGCCGAGACCCTGCTGCCCGACGACCTGCTGCCCGGTGTGGGCGACGAGCCCATGACCCTGAGGGAGGGCCTGCGAGCCGGCGGCAAGGCGACGCTGGCGGTCATGTTCATGCTGGCCTTCATCGACGAGCTGCCCCGAGCCATCCGGGTGCTGGCCCCCGACATCCAGAGGTCCCTCGACATCAGCGACACCGCGCTGTTCGGGATTCTCGGCTTCGGCGGCGTCACCCTCGTGCTGGGCACGGTCCCCATGGCCGCCCTCGCCGACCGGATCAAGCGGGTGGCGATCATCCCGGCGTCGTGCGCGTTCTGGAGCGTCACCGCGTTCCTGAGCGGGCTCATCGTCAACCCGTTCCAGCTCTTCCTCACCAACGCCGGCACCGGGTTCGGCCAAGCCTACCGGATCCCGGTGTCCAACTCCATGCTGGTGGACACCTACCCGATCCCGGCTCGAGGCCGGATCTTCGCCCTGGAGGGTCTCGGCCGGCCCGTCGGCCAGCTGCTGGGCCCGCTGGTCATCGGGGGGATCGCGGCTGTGGTGGGAGGGGACGACCCCTGGCGGGCCGCCTTCTTCGCGGTCGCGGCTGCGCCCCTGGTCGCCGCGGCGGTGTCGGCGCTGGTGCTGCGGGAGCCGGCCCGGGGGCGTTTCGAGAAGCAGGCCGTCTTCGGCAGCGAGCATGTCGACGTGGACGAGCTGCCGGTGTCGATCGGCACCGCCTTCGCCCGGCTTCGCAAGATCAGGACTTTCTATTTCCTGTCGACCGGCGTCGGCGTCCTCGGCTTCGCCCTGATCGCCATTCCCATCCAGTTCAACCTGCTGCTCGAGGACAAGTACGCCATGGGTCCCTTCCAACGGGGCGTGGTCGAGTCCCTCATCTGGGTGGCCGCCCTCATCGGGCTGCCGTTCGCCGGCCGGGTCTTCGACCGCAACTTCCGCCGGGACCCGCCGGCCATGATGCGCATGGCCGGCACGCTGGTGATGGCCGCGGGCGTGGTGTACGCGGTGGCGCTGCCGCTGAAGATCCTCGGTGGGCTGGTCGTGATGATGGCGGTGGCCCAGACGCTCATCTCGATGGCGTTCGTGGCTGCGCCATCGGTGATCGCGGCAGTGTCCCCGTACCGCATCCGGGCCCAGGCCTTCGCCCTGCTGCCGGTGTTCATCTTCTTGATGGGCGGCTTCTTCGGCGGGTTGATCGTGGGCCAGCTCTCAGACGCCTACAACGAGCGCACCGCCATGCTGGTGGCCGCGCCGCCCGCGGCTCTGATCGGCGGCGCCCTGATCGCCTACGGCAGCCGCTTCATCCGCTTCGACATCTCCCGGGCCGTCGAGGAACTGCTCGAGGAGCGGGAGGAGCAGAGGCGGGCCGCGGCCGACCCGGAGTCGGTGCCCGCCCTCCAGGTCCACAACCTCGACTTCGCCTACGGCAGCGTGCAGGTGCTCTTCGAGGTGTCCTTCGAGGTGGCCCGGGGCGAGGTGCTGGCCCTGCTCGGCACCAACGGCGCGGGCAAGTCGACCCTGCTGCGGGCGGTGAGCGGGCTGGGCATCCCCGACCGGGGCGTGGTGCGCCTCGGTGGCCGCACGATCACCTACTCCGAGGCTGAGGACCGCTTCGCGGCCGGCCTGGTGCAGCTGCGAGGCGGCGCCGGCGTGTTCGAGGCGCTCTCTGTGGCCGACAACCTGCAGGCTTCGGTGCTGGCCTCGGGCCTCGACGACGCTGAGGTCGAGGCTCGGTCCGAGCGGGCTCTGAGCCTCTTCCCCGCCCTGGCCGAGAGAACGGGTCTGGTCGCAAGCGAGCTGTCGGGCGGGCAGCAGCAGATGCTGGCCCTGGCCATGGCTCTGATGCACGAGCCCGAGGTCCTGCTTATCGACGAGCTGAGCCTCGGGCTGGCGCCTCTGGTGGTGCAGGAACTGCTGGGCGTGGTGGAGCGCCTGCGAGCCGAGGGCCAGACGATGGTGATCGTCGAGCAGTCGCTGAACGTGGCCCTGGCCTTCGCCGACCGGGCCATCTTCATGGAGAAGGGCCGCATCCGCTTCGAGGGGCCGGCCCAGGAGCTGGCCGAGCGCGACGACCTGGCCCGGGCTGTGTTCCTGGGAGGCGAGGGCGGATGATGTCCCTCGTGACGCCAGCCGGTCGGAGAGCGGGCCGATGATCGAGTTCCTGGGGATCACCATCGGCCAGCAGGCCTTGGCGTACGGCCTTGTCACCGGGCTCACCTACGCCGCCTTCGCGGCCGGGTTCGTGCTGATCTACCGATCGACCGGTGTGCTCAACTTCGCCCACGGCGAGGTCGGAGCCTTCGGCGTGGCCCTGTTCGTGCTGCTGCTGGCCCAGTACGGGTTGAACTGGTGGCTGTCGTTCGGGCTCGCCCTGGCGGCCTGCGCGGCCATCGGCATGGCCATCGAGCTGATAGTGATCCGGCGGCTGTTCTCCTCGCCCCGGCTGGTGGTCCTGATCGCCACCATCGGCGTGGGCCAGATCGTGCTCTTCGCCAAGTTCCAACTGCCCAGCGTCGCCGCCCCGGGGCCGATCTCGCCCCCGTTCAAGGCCACCTGGACGCCTACCGACCACATCCGCCTGCAGGCCCGCGAGATAATCGTGCTGCTGGTGATACCGGTCCTGATCGGCGCGCTGGCCTGGTTCATCGCCCGCACCCGCTTCGGGCTGGCCGTGCGGGCCTCGGCCTCGAATCCCGACACCGCCCGGGTCTACGGCACGTCGCCCCGGCGGACCTCGACCATCGTGTGGACCATCTCGGGGGCGTTCGCGGCGGCCACCGCCATCTTCCTGGCCCCGCTCCAGGGCATCAACTCGGCCCAGGCCGGCACTGCGGCCATAGCCGAGCCCCTGCTGCTGAGAGTCCTGGTGGTGTCGCTGCTGGCCCGCATGCGCTCGCTGCCGGGGACGCTGGCCGGCGGGTTGGCGGTGGGCGTGGCCGAGCAGTTGATCCGCAGCAACGTCGACTCGGCCAACCGCTCGGTGGTGGACGTCTACCTGTTCCTGGCCGTCCTGGTCGTCGTGCTGCTGGTGATCCGGACCACCGGCCAGCAGGAGTCGTGGTCGCTGGCGCCCCGGGTCCAGGCCGTCCCGAGCCGGCTCGAGTCGCTCTGGTGGGTCCGCCATCTCAACGCCATGGGGTTCGTGGCCCTGTTCGGCTTCTTCGCCCTGCTGGGTCTGGCCCTCTCCAGCGCCAGCTCCCTGTTCACCTGGACCAGCATCCTGTTGTTTGCCATGGTGGTGCTGTCGATGACGGTGCTCACCGGCTGGGCCGGCCAGCTGTCGCTGGGCCAGTTCGCCTTCGTGGGCCTCGGGGGTCTCACCGTGCTCGGGCTGACCCACGGCAACGACATCCCCGTCCCCTTCGACCTGTTCGACCTGTCGCTGGATCTGCCCTGGGCCCTGGCCATGATGGTGGCCATCGCGGTCGGGGTGGTGACCGCGGTGATCGTCGGCCTGCCCGCGCTCCGGGTGCGGGGCCTGTTCCTGGCCGTCACCACCCTCGCGTTCGCGGTGGCCTCCTCGACGTGGCTGTTCCTCCAGGACTTCTTCACCGGGGGCACGTCCTTCCCCCGCCCGGCCGACAAGCCGGTGCTCGACATCGGCCCCATCCACATCGACTTCGGCGCCTCCCGCAGGAACTACTACTTCCTGTGCCTGTTCTCGCTGGCGGTGGTAGCCGCGGTGGTGGCCCGCCTGCGCCGCACCGGCATCGGGCGGTCGTGGATCGCGGTGCGCGACAACGAGGAGATGGCCGCGGCGTCCACGGTGTCGCCCACTCGCATGAAGCTGACCGCCTTCGGCGTGGCCGGCGGGATCGCCGCCTTCGCGGGCGGACTCCTGGTGACGCTGGTGCCCTCGCTCCAGCCCGACTCGCTGTTCAGAGCCGGCGAGTCCATCGTGGTGGTGGCCACCGCCATCATCGGAGGCCTCGGCTCGGTGGCCGGCCCGATACTGGGAGCGCTGTGGGTGAGAGGGATTCCCCAGGCGCTGCCCGAGGAGCTCGACGACCTGGTGCGGCTGCTCACCAGCAGCATCGGGCTGCTGGTGCTGCTGATGTACTTCCCCGGCGGCCTGCTGCAGATCGTCTACAGCATCCGAGACAAGCTGCTGCAGCGAGCTGACCGCAAGCTCTCGGCCCAGCCTGCGGCGGCGCCTGAGGGCACACAGGCACCCGGGCCGGAGCGGGCCAGACCCCCAGCGCCGGTGCTGGCGCGGGGCGCAACGGCCGAGGCTCAATCGGGTACGGCCCTGCGGACCCAGGACGTGACGGTCCGCTTCGGCGGCAACACCGCGGTCGACAAGGTCTCGGTGCATGTCGACCACGGTGAGCTCGTGGGCCTCATCGGCACCAACGGCGCGGGCAAGTCCACGCTGCTCAACGCCATCAGTGGGTTCGTCCCGGCCCAGGGTCGGGTGTTCGTGCTCGGGGCCGACGTGACCCCGCGGCGAGCCCCGGCCCGCCATGCCCGCGGCCTGGGGCGAGGTTTCCAGGGCGCCCTCATCTACCCGGGCCTGACGGTGCGGGAGTCTCTGATGGTCGCCCTCGAGGCCCGGTCGCGCTCGCGTCTGGTGGCGTCGATGACCGCGCTGCCGCCGTCGCCCGCTCAGGAGAGGGCCAAGCGGGCCGAGGCCGACGAGATCATCGACTACGTGGGGCTCACCCGCTACGCCGACCATTTCGTGGCCTCGTTGTCCACCGGCACCCGCCGCATCGTGGAGCTGGCCAGCCTGCTGGCCGTCAACGCCCGGGTGCTGCTGCTGGACGAGCCCACCGGCGGGGTGGCCCAGCGGGAGGCCGAGGCCTTCGGGCCGCTCATCAAGCAGGTGCAGGCCGAACTCGACGCCGCCGTGATCGTCATCGAGCATGACATGCCGCTGGTCATGGGCATCAGCGACCGCGTCTACTGCCTGGCGGCGGGCGCGGTGATCGCCGAGGGGTCGCCCGAGCAGGTCCGCAGCGACCCGCTGGTAATCGCCAGCTATCTGGGCACCTCCGACCAGGCCATAGGACGCTCCGGGCCGGCCGAGGCCTGACTCTGCCGCCGGCAACCACCGGTCGCGTCCAAGTCCCGGTCCGCATGACAGACTTGGACGCGGATGACCCCTTTCCTTGGCGTTCTGGCCCAGACCGACAGCGAGGCGTTGCTGGACGACCCGCTGACCCATACCGACTGGATCAAGGCCGGCATCGTCCTGGTGTGCACCCTGGTGCTGGCCGCGGTCGTGTCCAGGATCCTGCGCCGGGTGGTGGCCAGGGGCATCGGTCACGGCTTCGCCGCCATCCTGACGTCCCGGTTCATCGGCTACGCGGTCTTCATCATCGGCCTGAGCTATGCGCTCACGGTGCTCGGTGTGCGGGTGGGGCCGCTGCTTGGTGCCCTCGGCCTCGGCGGCCTGGTGCTGGCGCTGGCCCTCCAGGGCGTGGTCGGCAACTTCGTGTCGTCGGTGATCCTGCAGACCCGCCGGCCCTACACTGTGGGCGACACCGTCGAACTCGACGGCCATCTCGGCGTGGTGGAGGACATCGACTCCCGCACCACCCAGATCCGGGGCCTCGACGGCACCCACATCCGCATCCCCAACGCCAACGTGGCCGGAGCCACCATCGTGAACCTGACGCGCGAACCGGTGCGGCGCAGCTCGCTGGTCGTCGGAGTGGCCTACGACACGGATCTCGAGCAGGCGACCGAGGCCATCTACGCCGCTCTCGACCGGGTGCCCAGGGTGCTGGCAGAGCCCGAGCCCGCGGTGAACCTGGAGGGCTTCGGCGACTCCAGCATCGGCTTCAACGTGCTCTACTGGCACGGCAGCGACGTCCCGACCGAGCTGGCCACCCGCCATGACCTGGTGCTGGCCGTCCACCGGGAGTTCGCGGCCTGCTCCATCACCATCGCCTTCCCCCAGCTGACGGTGTGGAGCGGCCAGCAGCGCCCGGACCGGCTCTACGGGGGCGAGGTCGGCGAAGTGCGGGCCCCCTACCCCGGCCTCGACCAGCCGGAGCAGGGCCCGGAGCGCCGCGGCCCCCAATGGCGCCTGCCCGGCCTCCGCCGCACCGGAGCGGTGGAGACCGACGACCGGTAGCACTCTGCCGGCACCGAATCCTGCTGGCGTTCGGGTCTTCTCAGCCGATTAGGCCTTGGGCGGTCGCCCTTTGGACGCCTTCTGTGCGGCCGTTAACGCCGAGGGTCTCCCAAAGGCTGGCCATGGCCCGGTACACCGAGCGCTGGGAGTATCCCAGTTCCTGGGCGATGTCGGCGATGGAGGCGCCGTCGGCGAGGTGCTTGAGCAACCTGAGCTCGCGCTCGTCGAGCGCAGCGGGCACCGGCGACTCCATTTGTTGGCGGACTTCGACGGCGGCCCGATGCAGGCGCCGGGCGCCGTCGGTGGCAGTCAGCCGAGCCAGCGCGTCGAAGCGGATCACCATCGGCGGCGCCTCGCGGTTCGCTATGGCCTCGAGCGCCGCGGGGGCTCCGGCGGCGTCCGCGCCCTGCGGTGCCAGCGAGTCCAGGATCGTGGAGCGCGCCAGCGTGAGGTAGTCGCTGATGATCACCCAGTCCTCCGCAAGGCGGGCCGGTATCGAGTACTCTGACATCGTCTTGGCGCAGCGGCCGAACAGTGCGGCCATGTCGAGTTGGTACCGCGACGGTAGCGACTCGTTGTAGATGTGTACCGCCTCGCGGTGGTACTCGATGGCCCAGGGCCTGGAGTGAGGGCCCTCGGGCACACCGAGGTGGTGGGCCTCCACGATGGCGGCAGCGCCTCCGGCGATGCGCCCGCAGGCCAACCGAATCTGAGCCCGAAGCCGGTCCTCCGACACACCGCCCGCCATCGCTCCAAGGATAGCCCGACAACACGCTCGCAGAGGCTGCCACCCAGTGACACATCCCTGCCAACCTCTGCCACAAAGTTGGCACGGGGCTGCCACAGACTTGACAAGAAACTGGTTCTAGTGACACATCCGAGCGGTTAGAAGCAGTACAAGCGATCTGCAAAGGGCAGATCACAACGAAAGGATGATCATGACTGTTGGTAGGAGAATCACTGTGCTAGCGCCACTGGCGATCGCACTCATGGCGTCGGTACTTGCGCTTGCGAGTCCTGTGTCAGCTCAGACCGAATCATCGTCTGGAGAGGATACGACTGCGGACCAAAGTCTCATGGACGATGACCACATCGTTGTGGAGACATTCACTCTGACGGGCGATCGCATTGACACAAGGGCCTATTCTAGAGACGGAGTAATGATACCCGTACCCGTGGACTTCGAGTCTCAGGGATCAGTAGTGGCAGATGCAGCAATGATGAATGGTCTCAAGAATCTCAACTGGACGTCGGATCGTGCATTGTGGTATGCGAGCAGCGGTAGCGGCGGATCCTCATCAGCGAGCGGCTGCATTACGGTCACTGTCAGGAATGAGAAGGAATCCGTCCTAGGGTTCACTTTGTATTGGTTCAATACGTGGACAGAATGGCCCGCGGAATATCCTCAAGTCGCATTCTGATGGAACTTGGTACTGGAGGACCTACGATTGAGCCGAAGTTGGGTCCGCGGGTATGCTTCACACCCGCAGGACTGGCGACCAACCTAGAGGCTTGCCGTATGGTGTCGGTCAAATGGAAGGTGACAGCCTTGCAGAACTCCAAGATGATGAACATACTATTGACTGTACTGGCCGGGTTAGCCATGTTCTGCCTTCTGATATTGGTTGGCACAATACTAGGTGGAATAGGTACCGTTGAGATACTTCTGATCACCCTGATTTCGGGCGGAGTCGCGTGGCTCTTCTATCGCCGAAGGACTAGCCCTGATCGTTCATGAGTCTTGGCGTCGGGGGGCGATCTGATGAGCGGTGGTCCGCAGGGCGCCGGACAAGGGCCACTTCACGACGCACCCGCTGATGACGGTCGCCTAACCGGTGAGGGCCCGTATGACCAGGATGATTCCTGAGGCGGCCAGCAGGACTAGCACTACCCGGTCGAACTGGGCGCCCGACAAGCGGTCCCGCAGGTACTCGCCCACGGGCAGCATGGCCAGCACCGGCAAGAACCCCACTCCGGCGGCGATGAGCCGGTCGGAGTCGTAGGCGCCGATGGAGGCCAAGGTGCTTATCTGGGCCGCGCCGGTGATCAGGAACAGCACCGACAGCGACAGGATGTAGGCCTCGCGTGACAGCCGGTAGGCGTAGAACCACGAGCCGATGATCGGCCCGGACACGCCCACCGCGCCCTGCATCACTCCGGCGGCCAGGCCGACCGCGGGTGAGGCCCGCCGCCCGGCCTCCGGCGACACCGTGATGTCCCCGAACCACAGCGATCGGACCACGAACGCCAGCACGCAGACCGCGAGCACGATCAGCAGGGGCCTCTCGGGCAACGACACGAGGACGAAGGTGCCTGCCACCGCCCCCAGCGCCGATGTCGCCGTCAGCACGAACACGTCTCGGGTCTCGGAGAGGGCCTGGCGGGTGCGCCAGCCGACCAGCATGTTGGCGGCGGCGTTGGGCAGGGTCACCACCGCCACCGCGGTCTCGATGCCGGTCAGCGGCGCCAGGATCGGGATGGCGATCAGCGGGTAGCCGAGCCCGGTAGCGCTCTTGGCCAGCATGGCCAGGGCGGAGGCCACCCCGACCACGATCAACTCGGCAGTGCTCACTCCTCGGGCTCGGCGCCGGTGCCGACGGAGTCGAGCCACCGGCTGCGCTGGTCGGTGAGCCATTCGGGGAAGTCGATCTCGGGGTCCGGGAGCGGCGTCACGCCCCGCTCCGAGCAGGCCTCGGCGAAGGCGTCCGGGTCGTCGCCCCAGCTGCGCGGGTCGCCCAGCATCACCTCGAACAGCGTGCATCCGGCGTCGCCCGCCACCAAGGGTCCGAACTGCTCGCCCTCGGGGAGCTCGATGTGGGTGCCGGCACCGCACACGTCATCGCCGACCAGGATCTCTCCGGACAGCACGAACACTACGTGCGGTGACCGGTGGCCGTGGCGGCGTACCACCATTCCTGGGTCGTAGCGGGCGTACAGCGACAGGTAGGGCGGGTCGGCCCGGAACGCGAACCACTTCTCCCACACCGACGCCTCGGTGCCGTCGGCGTTTCGCTGCGCCTTGACACGTTGCCAGGGCAGGGAGGGATCGGCCAGACGTCGGATGACAGGACCGGAGCCCGTCACGACGACCACTCCGCACCGGGCTGGTGAAGTCCCCACAGTTCGGCGATGCGGTCGCCGTCGACCCGGTACTGGGCCAGCCAGGCCAGCGACATCGGGGCCGCGGTGGCGAGGCTCACGCCCCTGAGGGTGATCCTCGCCCACACCGTGCTGCCGGCGGTCGTCATAGCGTCGAAGCTCACCTCGGTGGCCCTGACCGCGTCGAAGGCCCCCGCCAGACGATTGCGGAGCTCCCGGCGGGTCAGCGTCTCGGTGCCCTCGGCGGTATGGCGCACGATTCGATCGGCCACCACGTCGTCCAGTGCGTCCAGATCGCGCTCGAGCCACACCCTCTCCCAGTACGCCCGCACCACCGACTCGGGATCGGTGGGATCGTGCCCGTCCGCGGGCAGGGGATCGTGGCCGCGGTCATCGGCCATGGCCGCCTCCTCGTTTCGGATTGTGTTTCACAGTGTTGTCTCCTCCGCGAGCCGATGCGGCTGCGCGAGGCGCGCCACCGCCATGACCACCAGCACTAGGACTCCCAGACCGACGAGCGTGGCCCTGATCCCCACCGCGTCGGCGACGATGCCTATGGGCAGTGCTGCGATCGCGAAGCCGGAGAAGCTCAACATGAGCAGGCTCTGGACCCGGCCGTGGTACTCGACCGGCGTCATCGTGAGCAGCAGGGAGTTGTTCAGGGCCTGGAAGACGCTCGAAGTAGCGCCCACCACCGCCATGACCGCCAGCGCGGCGTAGAAGCTCGGCATCACCGCGAACACCGCCAGCGAGACGCCGAAGGCAACCGCGCTGCGGGTCTGGAACGGGCGCAGCCTCCGCCGCTGAAGGTTGGCCAGTGAGAGCGAGCCGATCACCGCGCCGACGGCCGCCGACGCGTTGAGCAGTCCGAAACCGGTCGATCCGCTGTCGTGAACCTTCTCTGCGACGACCGGAAGGAAGGCCATGTGGGGGAACCCGATCAGCACCACGCCGAACGAAACCGCCAGCAGGTGCACCAGGTCCGGACGGGAGCGCACGAACCGGAGCCCGTCGACGATGTCGCCCAACGCGCTGCGTCCGGACCGGCTCAACGGCGTGCCCGACGGCAGGCCGATCAGCAGGATCACGCTGAGGACTCCGAGCACGCCGGCCGCGAAGAACACTCCGGCCAGCCCGAACACCGCCACGCCGATCAGGGCTCCCGCCGCGGCCGGGCCCACCACCCGGGCCAGCTGCACGGTGGACATCGACAGGAAGATGGCGTTGGTGATGGTCTCGCGGCCGACGATCTCGGAGATGAAGGAGAGCCGGGCCGGGGCCAGGATCGAGATGGCCGCACCCTGGACGACGCTGGCCGCGATCAGCATCCAGTAGGTCGCGGCGCCGGTGGCGACGGCCACGCCCAGCCAGACCGGGGTGGCCGCTTGGAGGAGTCCGGCCAGGATGAGCACCCTGCGCTTGGAGAAGCGGTCCGAGATCATTCCCCCGTAGGGGATCGCGACGATGCTGCAGGCGCCGAAGGCCAGCATCACGCCGCCGAGGCCGGTGTTGCTGCCGGTCAGCTCGAAGGCGAGCCAGGCCCTGGCGATGCCCGCCACCTGCATCGTGAGGAAGGTGAAGAGACCCCCGACGAAGAGCTTGCGGAAGTCGCGATTGTGCAGCGCCGCGAACCGCCCCGGATCGCCGGGCGGTCTCGGATCGCGCATCCGTCAGGCTACCCCTGAGGGCTTTCCGGCTAGGCGACGCCCCTGATCGAGCGAAGCAGAGCCTGTTGGTGTAATGTGCGCGACCCGCGTGGACCCCACGAAGACCGCAGACATTGGGGGTGCAGGATGCTGCCTGCCCAGTTCGACTATGTAGCGGCCTCCTCGGTGGAGGAGGCCATCGCGGCCAAGGCCGAGGGAGGTGACGAGACCCGGTTCCTGGCCGGCGGGCAGAGCCTGCTGCCGATGATGAAGCTGCGCTTCGCGACGCCCGCGAAGCTGGTGGACATCAACCGAATCTCCGGGCTCGATACCATCGAGGGCCGCAACGGCCATCTCCGCATCGGGGCGCTGGTCCGCCACGCCGACATCGCGGCCTCCGGCGAGGTGTCCGGTACGGTGGCCTCGGCCGCCCCGTGGATCTCCGATCCGCTGGTGCGCAACCTGGGCACCCTGTGCGGGTCGGTGGCCCACTGCGATCCCGAGGGCGACTGGAACTCAGTCCTGCTGGCCACCGGAGCCTCAGTGATCGCCCAGGGGCCGTCCGGCTCCAGGTCCATCGACATCGGGGACTTCGTGCAGGACTTCTTCACCAACTCCCTTGCCGACGACGAGATGGTGACCGCGGTGCAGATCCCCGTGCCGGCGGGACCGTCCGGCGGCTCCTACCAGAAGCTGGAGCGCAAGATCGGCGACTACGCAACCGTCGGGGTGGCCGTCCACCTGGAGCTCGCTGCCGACGGCACCATCGGCGCGGCAGGCGTGGCCATGACATCGGTGGCGCCCATCAACCGCAAGGCCACCGATGCTGAGGCCCTGCTGGTGGGCAATGCGCCCAGCGCCGGGCTGTTCGCCGAGGCCGGCGAGGCGGCCGCGGCCGCGGCCGATCCCCGCGACGACGTGCGGGGCTCGGCCCGCTGGAAGCGCCGGGTGGTGGCCGCCTTCACACAGAGGGCGCTGGCCGCCGCAGCAGAAGAGGCTAAGGCCTGAGAGGGGGAGACATGGAGATCACGATCAACATCAACGGAACCGACCACACCGCCGACGTGGAGCCCCGGCGCCTGCTCGTCGACCACATCCGCACCGGCGCCGGGCTCACCGGCACCCACATCGGATGCGACACCACCAGCTGCGGGGTCTGCACCGTTCTGGTGGACGGCACGCCGGTCAAGTCGTGCACGATGCTGGCGGTGCAGGCCGACGGCCGGGAGGTCACCACCGTGGAGGGCCTCAGGTCCGCCGACGGGCTGCACCCCGTCCAGCAGGCGTTCAGCGACGAGCACGGCCTCCAGTGCGGCTTCTGCACCCCGGCCATGATGCTGGTGGGCGCGGCCCTCATCGACGAGAACCCGGACCCGTCCGACGACGAGGTGCGCTGGGCCATCTCGGGGAACCTGTGCCGGTGCACCGGCTACATGAACATCGTCAAGGCCATCCAGGCCGCCGCGGCGGCTGCGGCGTCGTCGTCCAACGGCGCCAGCTAGGAGGAAGCGACCAATGACTGACACAACGACTACGCCTCCCGAGATCGGCGGCATCGGCCACAGCGTCAAGCGGGTGGAGGACGCCCGGCTCATCGAGGGCCAGGGCAACTTCCTCGACGACATCGCGCTGCCCGGGATGCTGCACATGGCCCTGGTGCGCTCACCGGTGGCCCACGCCCGCATCAACGGCATCGACACCGACGCGGCCACCGCGGTGGACGGCGTGCTGGCCGTGGTGACCGGCGAGCTGATGGCGGCCCACAACCTGGCCTGGATGCCCACCCTGTCGGGCGACACCCAGGCCGTGCTGGCCACCGACAAGGTCCGCTACCAGGGCCAGGAGGTGGCCGCGGTCATCGCCACCGACCCGTACGCGGCCGCCGACGGGGCCGAGCTGGTCGAGGTGGACTACGAGATGCTCGAGGCCATCACCACGCCCCAGCAGTCCCTGGCCGAGGGCGCCGAGCTGATCCGCGACGAGAAGGAGGGCCAGACCGACAACCTGGCCTACACCTGGGAGACCGGCGACGAGGCCGCCACCGAGGCCGCCTTCGCCGGCGCCGACCGGGTGGTGTCGCTGACCACGCACTACCCGCGCTCGCACCCGTCGCCCCTGGAGACCTGCGGGATCGTGGCCGACGTCAACTCCGTGACCGGCCAGGCCACCATCTACATGACGTCGCAGGCGCCCCACGCCCACCGGACGCTGTTCGCGCTGGTGGCCGGGCTGCCCGAGCAGAACATCCGCATCGTCAGCCCCGACATCGGCGGCGGATTCGGCAACAAGGTGCCCATCTATCCGGGCTACGTGGTGGCCACCGCGGCCAGCCTGCTGATCGGCCAGCCGGTCAAGTGGGTGGAGACCCGCACCGGCAACCTGATCTCCACCGGGTTCGGCCGGGACTACTACATGACCGGCGAGCTCGCCCTCACCAACGAGGGCCGCATCCAGGCCATGCGGGTGGACATGCTGTCGGACCAGGGCGCCTTCTACTCCGACGCCCAGCCCACCCGCTACCGGGCCGGGCTGTTCCACGTGTGCACCGGCAGCTACGACTTCCCCCACGCGCACATCAAGTGCCGGGGCGCCTTCACCAACAAGGCGCCCGGCGGGGTGGCCTACCGGTGCTCGTTCCGGATCACCGAGGCGTCGTACCTGATCGAGCGGCTGATGCAGACCGCGGCCGACGAGCTGGGCATCGACCCGGCCGAGCTGCGGCTGCGCAACTTCATCCAGCCCGAGCAGTTCCCGTACGAGACGGCCACCGGGTTCGTGTACGACTCCGGCGACTACCCGACCGCGCTGCGCAAGGCGCTGGACGCGGCCGGCTACGACGAGTTGCGGGCCGAGCAGGCCGCGGCCCGGGAGGAGGGCCGGCTGGTCGGGATCGGCATCGCCCACTTCACCGAGGCGGTGGGGGCCGGTCCGGCCCACACCTACGACATCGCCGGGCTCAAGATGATCGACTCGGCCGAGCTGCGGGTCCATCCCACCGGCAAGGCCATCCTCAAGCTCGGGGTGAAGACCCAGGGCCAGGGACATGAGACGACCTTCGCCCAGATCGTGGCCGAGGAGACCGGCATTCCCGCCACCGATATCAAGGTGATCCACGGCGACACCGACGACACGCCCTACGGGCTGGGCACGTACGCGTCGCGCTCCACCCCTGTGGGCGGGGCGGCCACTGCGATGGTGGCCCGCAAGATCGCCGACAAGGCCCGCCACATCGCCGCCCACCTGCTTGAGGCCGCGCCCGAGGACATCGAGCGCGACGCCGACAAGTACTTCGTGGCCGGCTCGCCCGACCAGTCGGTGACCATCCAGGACGCCGCCTTCGCGGCCTATACCAACCTGCCCGATCAAATGGAGTACGGCCTGGAGGACGTCACCTACTACAACCCTCCCAACCTCACGTTCCCGTACGGGTCCTACGTGGTGGTGGTGGACGTGGATCCCGACACCGGGGTGTGGAAGGTGCGCCGCATGGTGGCCCTCGACGACTGCGGGGTGCGCATCAACCCCATGATCGTGGAGGGACAGATCCACGGCGGCCTGACCGAGGGGTTCGCCATGTCGTCGATGCAGTGGATCACCTTCGACGACGACGGCAACTGCATCGGGTCCAACTTCATGGACTACCTGATCCCCACCGCCTGGGAGACGCCCCGCTTCGAGCTGCTGGAGACGGTCACGCCGTCGCCGCACCACCCGATCGGGGCCAAGGGCATCGGCGAGTCGGCCACGGTCGGCTCTCCCGCCGCCTTCGTGAACGCGGTGATCGACGCGCTGGCCCACCTCGGGGTGCGCAACATCGACATGCCGGTCCTGCCCGACCGGGTATGGGAGGCCATCGACAGCGCCGGCGGCTGAGCCTGCCCGGCTGGGGCTGTCGAGGCTCCAGTCGTAGACTCAGCCTGGTACGACAACGGCGATAACAGGGAGCCGCGGTGCCATGGACGTATCGGTGCTGGCCGAGGCGGTGGAGCTCACCACCCACCGGATGCCGTACGTGCTGGCCACGGTGGTGTGGCGGCGCGGCCCTTCGTCGGGGCGGCAGGGCTCCAAGGCGGTCGTCCTGGCCGACGGGACGGTCCGGGGATGGCTGGGCGGCGCCTGCGCGGAGCCTTCGGTGGTGCGTCACGCCCGGCAGTGCCTCGAGACCGGCGAGCCCGCCCTGCTCTTCCTGGGCCAGCCCGACGAGCTTGACGGGCGCTCACAGGAGGGGGTGCGCTCGATAGCCATGGCCTGCGAGTCCGAGGGAGCGCTGGAGGTGTACCTGGAGCCGCACCGACCCGAGCCCCAGGTCGTGGTCGTGGGCCGCTCCCCGGCGGTGGACGCGCTGGCCGAGTTGGCCATCGCAATCGGATGGCAGGCTGCCGTCATCGACGAAGGCGGCAACCCGGACGAGCACACCCGCCCCGAGCTGGTGCGGACCAAGCTCGATCTGTCGGATCTCGGCGTCGACACCGCCACTGCAGTGCTGGTGGCAACCCAGGGTCACTATGACGACCTCGCGCTTGAGGCCGCCCTGAACAGCGATGCCGGCTACGTAGGGCTGATCGCCTCCAAGAAGCGGGCGTCCACTGTGCTTGACCATCTCCGCAGCCGGGGAGTGGCCACCGCGGAGTTGGACAGGGTGGTGGCGCCTGCAGGGCTCGACCTGGGCGCGGTAGCCAATGCGGAGATCGCGGTGGCAGTGATGGCCGACCTGGTCGCTCGCCGGGCCAGAGGTGAGCTGGTGGCGGCCGGATCCGGCCCGGTCCCGCCCCGGGCCGAGGCCACCGATCCGGTGTGCGGCATGACGGTGCTCGTCGACGACGCCAAGTACCACACGGTGCACGAGGGCGCCGACTACTGGTTCTGCGCCCCCGGCTGCCAGCGGGCCTTCACCTCCGACCCGCAGTCCTTTCTCGCCGAAGCCTGATTTGCTCCGCCTGTGATCCTCCCCCTGGAGGGTATTGTTCGGGATATATAGTGATATTTTCATCATTGTCATGTATATTTCCCTATGCGGAAGACGCGCCTGATGAAGCAGCTACGCCAAGTAGCGAGAGACAAGGGCGTCGAGTTGCGGCTCCTGCGCCAGGGCAGGCATGAGGTGTGGCTCTTTGGAACGGAGCGGCTGGTGATACCGAGGCACAACGAGATCGATGAGCACACCGCGCTGGCTACACTCCGGCAGGCTCGCAAGTCGACTGGCAGGAGCATCTGATGACTGCCATCCCACCTCCCGGCGGCCGGTTCCGGGTAGTCGCACGGCGGGGAGACGAGTGGTGGGGCATCCAGGTTCGAGAGCTCGACTGGGTTTTTTCGCAGGCCCGTCGCCTTGAGGATGTGGCTGACGAGGCTCGGGATGCGATCGCTGCCTACTACGACGTGGCACCCGCCGACGTGGGTGAGGTGATCGTCGACGAGGTGATTGCTGCGGGCGCAACCGCCTGACTCTCACCCCGGCAGCAGATCGAGTCATCGACGTCGGGCCAGTTCTGAAGACTTGGGTGGCCGTTAGCTTGGCTCGATGACCACGGAGCGACCGGGCGACCGGAAGCGGCTGGGGTGGCTGCTGGCCGGGGTAGGGATGCTGTGCGTGTCCACCGACTCGCTGTGGGTGCGCCTATCGGAGGCCGCGGCCGTCGATATCGCCTTCTGGGTGGCGTGCTGCGCGCTGGTGGTGTACTCGACCTTCGGGCGGTGGATCGACCGCAGACCGGTCGCGGAGTCGTTTCGTCGACACCGGCTTCCGCTGGCAGGGGTGGGCGTGTTGGGGTCGGTGAGCCAGCTCAGCTTCATCACCGCGATCACCCAGACCCGGGTGGCCAACGTGGTGGCCATCGTGGCTGCGTCGCCGCTGCTGGCCGCATTGTGCGCCCGGCTGTTCCTGGGGGAGCGGGTCACCCGGCGGGTGGCGGTGGCCATCGCCGTGACCATGGCGGGCATCGCGGTGATCGTCTCCAGCTCGTTGGGCCAGCCGACGCTCAAGGGCGACTTCCTGGCCCTGCTCGCGGTGGCCGCGTTCGCGACGAGCCTGACCATCTGGCGGCGCTTCCCGGACATGAGCCGCCGCGCCGGGCTGTCGATCAGCGCGGTGATCCTGCTGGCCGCCACCAGCCTCACCGCGTCGCCCTTCTCCCTGGACACGAGGGCCTACCTGGCCATCGCGGCCATGGGGCTGTGCTTCAATCCACTGGGCCGGCTGGCCCATACCAACTCCCCCCGCTTCGCCCCGGTGTCGGAGGTGGCGCTGTTCACGCCGGTGGAGACCGTGGCCGGGACGGTGTGGGCTGCCCTGTTCCTGTCGGAACTGCCCCGTCCGACTGCGGTGGCCGGCGCAGTGGTCGTCCTCGCCGGCGTGTTCTACGGCACGATCGCATCGGGCCGCTCGCCCGGAACCCTCCGACATGCTGCCTGAAGCGCTCAGTCAACCTGTGGACGCGTTCGCTTGCCTCCGTGAACGGTCGGCTCGAGGCACCACTGATGGCGCAGCGTGTCGAGCGGATCGAGAACTGTCTCGGGTATCCCGAGCAGGTCGCACAATACCGCCCGGTCGAGGTCCTGGCGGGCCGGGTCGCGGTATGCCTCGTTGGCTGGAAGAAACTCTCTGAGACGGAAGCGAGCCAAGATTTCGGAAGCGTCCGACAGTGTCTCGCTGCTCAGTGCGCGGCAGTCCAGCACCGGGATCTCGGCGATTCGGTTGATCGAGAGAATCGACCGGCCTTGCTGCTGGCGTGATCCAACCCACCAGCGCCCGATCAGGCCGAGGGTTGTGTTTAGCCACAGCACGATCGGTGTCTCCCAGGCGCGGGCCTCGACAAGGAAACTCGGCCACGCTCTCCCGCCGATGCACTCCTTGGGGGTCAAACAGGCTCCGAGGCTCTGACTGTTCAATTGGAACTCAAGATTCACGTGAACTCGCGATGCTGTGCTCTGCCAGACCCTTCGGGCATCGTCCTCCTCACACCCGGGGCGCAACTCGCCGTATGTATCGGGGGCTACTTCGAGTCTGCTCTCCCGCCCGGAACGAGCGTTGTGAGCCCACAGCACCGGATATGAGGCAGCCCTCCATCGGTCGGAACTCGCGTCGAGGTCGCGAATCAAGAAGGGCGCGGCGTACGCGCCCGTGCCGCGGGCTATCGGGCCGGCGGACTTCGGCTTCACCCCGATGGCTGCGTTGCCTGCACCGGCGTCACCCAAGTCCCGCAGCCTCGCCATAGGCATGTTCAGCGGGCGATGGCGCGGCAGGTCGAGCCGGCCGTCCAGCAGTGCCAGGGCGCTGGCGGCAAGCCGCAGTTCGGTGAGTTGGCCGAAGCCGCCGTCTGAGAGCCGCCCGGTGCCTATCACGCCGAGCCGTTCACCGCCGATTCTCAATTCTCCCCGGGGTCCGCTCCGGTCGATGTGGCTGACGACAGCGGCCGCCACCTCGAGTGACTGCGCAACGGTGCTTGGCCGGTCCGATAGGCCGACCCAGCACACATCGGCGTCATTGGCGCCGCCCTGGCCGGATCGGCGATCGGGCACGTCCGGCGGCCGGCGGGTCGCCACGACGAGCACCTCGGCGATGGCGGTGTCGTCCGAGAAGGCCCTTGTGGTCGAACCGTGCGCCGCTATCGAGACGACGATGAGGTTCTCGTAGTGCGCTGCCAGCAGCCTACGGGCAGCGGACCAAGCGCTCGAGGCGACGAACGTGGCCGGCAGCACGAATGCGATCACTCCGCCGGGCTTGATCTTCGCGTGCGCCAAGTCGAGAAAGTAGGAGGCCAGGCCGGCGTGCCCGTGCCCGGCGACGATCGCATCGCGCCGCCGGTAGATGCCGATGTTCGCCAACCGGGCGCTCATTGCTTCCTGCTCGGTCTCGGTCGTTCCGAACCCTGCGAACGCAGGCCGCGGAATACCGACGTTGTCGCCCTCCTGGCCCACAGTCCGAGCGAAGGGCGGGTTCATGATCACCAAGTCCGCGGATCTGTGATCCAGCACGAACTGATGTTCATCCGAACCGGCGGTCGCAGGGGCCGTCCCGGAGGCCACGCTGCGGCCAGTGCCGAACAGCGAGGCAGCCTCCACATCATCGATCAGTTCCAGGGATCCGATCGCCGCCACCGACACGCCGTCCGAGTCGGCCGCATCGGAGTCAGGCTGACGGCCGTAGGGCATCAGATGGACGCTCGTGTCGCCGAAGGGGACAGCAGGATGGACGGACGACAGCATCGATGCGGTCACATGCACGGCGGCAGGCATGATGTCGGCGCCCACGAACACCTGTCCCATGAACGCAGGATGGAGGTCGGAGTCGTCGAGCCCTGCTCGTCGTGTCCTCGCCGCTACCCGCGCATACGCGGCGGACAGTAGGGCTCCGGTGCCGCAGGCCAAGTCGGCGATCCTGAGACGCTCAAGCGACGCCGTCTCTGAGAAGTCGGCTTCCAGACGCGCGATCGCCAGTTCGGCGAGCAGATGCGCCGAGGCGGGCCGCGTGTAGAAGGTGGCCAGGAACTTCCGGTCTGCGATCAGCCGGCCGAACATCTGCCCTACCATCTCCTGCGTCGTGGTCACGCCTATTCCCACGAGCCGCTCCGCGACCGACGCGAGTCGGCCCACGACATCTCGGAACACGTCCGCGGGAACGGGGGCGAGCACGCGTCGAGCGATCTCGAATATGGGCCAGTAATTGATCTCCAAGATCGCGTCCCACTCTCTCAGGAGGGTGCTAGGCAGCAACTCGCCCGAGGAGCGGAGGCTCTCGAAAGGCGCGATCTTCGGATGCGTCGACGAGATCGCGCAGTGGAACGTGAGGGCATTGGCCGCGATGGTCATCGCCATGCGCGAGGTCTGTTCGCCATCGGCTTGGTGGAGGGCCCCACCTATGGCGTCAAGGACCGACTGCCGGTCGGGCAGGAGTCGCTTGCGCAGAACTGCTGCTGCGTTCAGAACCCCATCCTCGAGCACTCCGACCGCCTGCGCGAGCCGGCGTTCCGACACCGAAATCGACTCGATGAGGCCAGCCAATGCGTCAATGCTGCCCGCAAGGTACCCGTCCTTGGGGAATCTCGCCGCGGCCTCCGCTCCGGTCGCGCTGAACACGCAGTACTCCAGTTCGGCTCGCACCAGAGCCGCCGACAGGTCGGCCTGTCGAACCTGGCCGAGATCGGCCGGAATCCGTAGGGCGATCACCTGCTCGACGGGCTCGCCGGTCTCAGCGAGGGTCATGCCCAGGCGTCCAGTGGCATCGGCCTCGACGCTGGCGGCGGGCGTGTATTCGATCTCGATCACAACCGACACGCCCCCTGGCATATGCACGACAATGTCAGGTGCCTTGGCGGCGTCGGCGAGCACCCGGGTGGACTCGGCTTCGACCGTCCAGCGGGGATGCATGCCATCGAGCGCGGCCGCTAGGCGGTCGTTGACGGTGGTTTCCCGTGTGCGTGCTCGCCTGGCCATCTCCCACGCCTCCAGTCTGCATACGCCTTGTGCGACCCGACATGGGGGTTAGTGCGCAAGATAGCCCGTCCTTGTGACACGTCGGTGCATCCTGTCTGATCACGCGTCCTGTCACGATCGGCCGTCTCGCCGGGGCGTGCAACCGTTGAAGAGCCCCCGTCGGCCTCGATCGATTGCGGGCTGTTCGCCCGGCCCGACCCGATGGCCCGCCCTCGCCGCCTAGTCTGAGGCAGTGAGAGCTCTGGTGCAGCGGGTCGCGGAGGCCCGGGTGCGGGTGGACGGTGAAGTCGTCGGTGAGATCGGTGCGGGGCTGTGCTGTCTGGTGGGGGTCACCCACGACGACGATCGGGACACAGCCCTGAAGCTGGCCACCAAGCTGTGGCATCTGCGCGTCTTCGCCGACGAGAACGGGCACATGAACCGGTCGGTGGCCGACACCAGCGGCGAGGTGCTGGTGGTGAGCCAGTTCACGCTGTACGGCGACACCCGCAAGGGGCGCCGGCCGTCGTTCATCGCGGCGGCCGCCCCCGACGAGGCCAACCGGCTGATCGAGGAGCTCGTGGCTGAACTGCGAGGCTTCGGGGCCTCAGTCGCCACCGGCTCCTTCGGGGCGAACATGGCGGTGGAACTCACCAACGACGGTCCCGTCACCCTGATGCTGGAAGTCTGAGTCTCCTGCCGTGCCCCTACCCAGCGACCCGGGCGGGCTCGTTCTGGACATCGACGGCGCGGTGGCTGTCGTCACCGGCGGGGCCGGCGGCATCGGCAAGGGCATCACCAGGGCGCTGCTGCGCCGCGGGGCGCGGGTGGTGATCGCCGACATCGAGGAGCCGGTGCTCGAGAAGGCGGTGGGGGAGCTGTCGCCGCTGGGACCGGTCGAGGGCGTGCGCACCGACGTGAGCGACGAGGACTCCGTCACCGCACTGGCCGACCATGTGTACGAGGCACACGGGCGGTGCAACCTGCTGTTCTGCAACGCCGGGGTCACCTCGGGCGGGGGTGGCAAGCCCTGGCAGCAGGAGCCCAACGACTGGCGCTGGTGCTTCGGCGTCAACGTCTTCGGGGTGGCCATCTGCACCTGGGCGTTCGTTCCGCGCATGATCGCCGGCGGCGAGCCCGGCCAGGTCATCATCACGTCCTCGGGCGACGGCGGGTTCGCGCCGGTGCCGACCGCCTCGGTGTACGCATCGTCCAAGGCCGCGGCCAGCTGCTTCACCGAGGCACTCAACCACAACCTCATCAGTGAGGGCACCGAGCTCAGGGCATCGGTCTTCTACCCGTCGGGCGGGATGATGGACACCGGCCTGTTCAACGCCCAGCGCAACCGGCCCGAGTACCTGCGGCGGGTCGGCGAGGGCACCGGGCGCAAGAGCCTCACCTTCGAGGAGCTGAAGGCGGTCGTCGCCGAGATGCGGGGCACCGAGCCCGAGGTGGCCGACCTCGACGAGCTAGGAGAGTTCGTGCTCGACGGTGTGGCCGAGCGCCGCTACGTCATCGCCAGGGACTTGGAGGACACCGAGGAGCTGCTGCACGCCCGGGCCGAGGCCATCGGCAGGGCCGAGATGCCCCGCGGTCACGACCTCGCCACCTGACCCGGCTCCGGCCGCGGTTCGGATCGTACCCGTGCCCACCCGCGGGCACGGTCGCTCAGAGGCCGAGCGGACAGGCACGCGAATCCGGTTCATACGGGCGAGGCCGTGGGCGTTGTTGCTGTGACTTGGGCGGTACCAGTGAGCGCAGCGAACAGGAGCGGGAATGACACCGCTGCGGCGCGACGGGCGCTCGCCTATCCGCGTGGCCCCTCAGTCGGCGCGGGGGCCGCCCCGGGTCCCGGGCCAGCGGGAGGCGCCGATGGTGTCGGCGTGGGGCCAGAAGGCGTCCCGGTCGAGCGGCCCGGCGTTGGTGATGCTGCGGGCCTTGGCCTGATGGGTCACCAGCTGGGCCGACAGCTGCTCCCGGATGGGCAGGTAGCGGGCGATCGGGTCCCACGGGCTGTCCAGCAGCTTCAGCTCGCCGTCGATGTTCTCGATGTGGTGCTGCTCGAAGGTGGTGGCCACGTCCACGACGTGGGGAGGGAAGTCGTAGGAGCGGTCGGCGCCGCCGATGGCCCGCGAGTACTTGATCCACCATTCGTGGTCGGTGACGTCTCCGCCGGCGGGATCGACCGGCCCGGTGACATCGCCGCTGAACTCCACGAAGGTGTAGCCCTGATGGGTGGCCCGGGCGGCCACGTGGTCGCCGAGGCGGTAGTAGTCGATGTCGCACAGGAACTTGGGCTGGCCGTTGGTCTCGTGGCTGATGGACACGGCCGCCTCCTGGTCGATCCCCATGCCCAGGTTGTAGAGGCCATCGGCGCCCTGCCACGACGCCGGCACCTTCACGCTGATGCCGTACTCGGGCTCGGAGAGGATGGGCACGCAGTAGACGCCCACGGTCACCACCGGCTCGCCCGGAACCAGTCCGGGCGGCACGAGCTGCTCCACCCCGGACGGGTCGGTTCGATAGGTCACCACCAGCTTCGGCCATCCGGCCACCTCGCCGGGACGGCTCATGGGAGTCTCGGTCACGGTGCCTCCTGTCGCCTCGGGGCGGGCCCAGCGTATTGGAGCGGTGGAGCGGAACCTTTCCGGCAGACTGTCCGGCGCGTAGCAAGGAGCAGTCATGGCCATCGACTTCACGCTCTCGCCGGAGCTCGAGGACATCAGGACCCGGGTCCGGTCGTTCATCGACGACATCGTCAAGCCGGCCACCGAGCGCATCGAAGGCCGCGACGGGAGCGAGCCGCTCACCGGCGGCGACCGCGTGAGCGTCCTGATCGACCTCCGCAGGCAGGCCCGGGCCGCCGGCCTGTGGCTGCCGCACATGCCGCCCGAATGGGGAGGCATGGGCCTCGGGCACGTGGCCCTGGCGATGGTGCAGGCCGAGGCGGCCAAGTCCTACTACGGCCCGTGGGTGCTGAACTGCCAGGCCCCCGACGAGGGCAACATGCACACCCTGCTTCACTGGGCCACGCCCGAGCAGGCCGAGAAGTACCTGCGGCCCCTGTGCGAGGGCAAGGCGTGGTCGTGCTTCGCCATGACCGAGCCCGAGGTCGCGGGATCCGATCCCACCCTGATCCAGAGCCGGGCCTATCCCGACGGCGACGAGTGGGTGATCAACGGCCACAAGTGGTTCATCTCCAACGCCCACCGGGCCCATTTCGCCATCCTGGTGTGCCGCACCGAGGACGATCCCGACATCCCCCAGGCGGCCAACAGCGCCTTCATCATCGACCTTCCCCAGCAGGGCTGGACCGAGGTGCGCCAGATCGAGACCATGCACGGCAGCACCGGCCACAGCGAGATCCTCATAGAGGACCTGCGGGTCCACAACGACCAGATGCTCGGCGGTCGGGGCCAGGGGCACCTGCTGGGCCAGTACCGGCTCGGCCCGGCCCGGCTGGCCCACTGCATGCGCTGGATCGCCCAGGCCGAGACCGCGCTGGACATGATGGTGGACCGCTCCCTCAACCGCTTCTCCCACGGCTCGCTGCTGGCCGAGAAGCAGGGGATCCAGTGGATGATCGCCGACTCGGCCTTGGAGCTGTACCAGGCCAAGCTGATGGTGCTGCACGCGGCCCACAAGATCGACCGGGGCGACGACTTCAAGTCCGAGGTGTCGATGGCCAAGCACTTCGTGGCCAACATGGTGAACCGGGTCATCGACCGCTCGATCCAGGTCCACGGCGCCCTCGGCTACTCCACCGACACCCCGCTGGCCCACATGTTCCAGCACGCCCGGTGGGCCCGCTTCGCCGACGGCGCCGACGAGGTCCACCAGATGCGCATCGCCCAGCGCACCATCGCCGCCTACACCGATGAGGGCACCACCCGCCGGGCCACCGGCAACCTGCCCATCTGAGCAGGCCCGGCACTGCGAGGAGGATCCCGATGACCAGCGGCCACGATTCCCTGTTCGATCTCCAGCGCATACCGCTGGGCCGGGGCGGCCAACCCGACGAGATCGTCGGCACCGCCCTCTACCTGGCCTCGCCGGCCTCCAGCTACACCACCGGCGCGATCATCAAGGTCGACGGCGGCCTGGCCTGGCCCCCGGCCTGAGAGCGGCGGGCCGACCTATCCTGCGGTCGTGACCCGGGTACCGGCCGACGGCGACGAAGCAGGGCTCCCCGGCGTGGCGGCCACCGGCGAGGAGCCCAGCGATGCTGAGGTGCGCGACCGGCTGCCCGACGATCTCGACGCGTCCGGATACGTGGGCCCGTACCTGTTCCCGAACAACAGCCGGCGCCGCATCGCGGGCGTGCTCTACCTGCTGATAGGAGCGGCCGCCATCGTGGTGCCGCTGGCCGTCGATGAGGATGCAGTGCTCGTCAACGGCGGCTTCATCGCCGGCGGGATCGGCCTGATCGGTTTCGGGCTGTACTGCCTGCAGGCCGGCTGGAACCTGGCCGTCGACGAGAACGACGCGCTGGTCTCGGCCACCCGGGAGGTCGGCTTCCCGGTGGGCCACGCTTCGGCTCAGCTCGCCTGGCGGGGCCTGCGCAGCCGGCCCACATGGCGCATCCTGCTGTACTCCAACGAACCGTCGCCATCGAGCCGGGGACTCGTGCTGGTCGACGGCGTGGACGGCGGGGTGGTGGGGTGCTTCGTGGAGGACAACCCCGAGGACTGGACCGGCCTCGAAGCCTGAGAGCCCCGCCGGCGGCACCGCGACCCCCCAGGCGGGGGATGCGGGTGTTCGACTTGCGAGCAAGCGGACGCCCGCAGCGTCCGTCGGGGGCACGCTGCAGCAAGCTGGTAGCGTGCAGTCGCAGCCGAACCGGAAGGCCGGTGAATGTTCGACGGAAACTGGCGTGAGGCGGTCGACCGGGGGCTCACACCGATAGGCGTGTCGCTTCGCCGCACCGGCGTGACCGCCGACATGGTGACCATCACCGGCATCGTCATGGCCACCGGCGCAGCCGTGGCCATCGCCACCGGCTACCTGCGGCTGGGGTTCCTGCTGCTGATCCTGACCGGCATTCCCGACGCCCTCGACGGTGCCGTGGCCAAGGCCTCGGGCACGTCCTCGCAGCGGGGCGCGTTCTTCGACTCGGTGTCGGACCGCCTCACCGACGCACTGCTCTTCGGCGGCCTCGCCTGGTACCTGTCCGACACCGAGCCGGGCCACATCATGATGCTGCCGGTGGCGGTCATGAGCCTGGCGATGCTCGTCTCCTACCAGAGGGCCAAGGCGGAGTCGCTCGGCTACAACGCCAAGGGCGGCATCATGGAGCGGGCTGAGCGATTCATCGTGCTCGGCTTCGGCCTGCTGTTCAGCGAGCTGCTCATCTGGACCCTCTGGCTGATGCTCGTGCTGACCGCGGTCACCGCGGTCCAGCGGTTCATCAAGGTCTGGAGGCAGGCATCGGAGGACCGGCCGGTCCGCTCCCGCTCGCGCCGCCGGTTCCGCCGGTCCCGGGGGTCCAGGCCGGGCAGGCGAGGTGTCGACACCGCCCGGCGGGCCCGGATGCGCAGCCGCCCGCCGACCGACCCTGCCTGATCTGTCAGCGAGGCCTGCTGGATGCCGTCGGCGTCGGCCTACCGGGCCGGCGAGTTCTTCGCCCGCCGCGCCCCCTCGGCCGTGGCCAGGGGCGGGGCGCTCGCCGCTGCGCTGGCAGCCGCGGCCACCGGCGGTGACAAGCGGCTGCTGGTCCGGCGCAACCTGGAGAGGGCCCTGGACCGGACGATGGGACGGGCCGAGGCCGCCCGCCGGGTGACGGCCGTCTTCGACTGGTACGCCCGGTACTACCTGGAGAGCTTCAAGCTGCCGAGCATCGACGCGGCCGTCATCGACGCGGGGTTCGGCTACGAGGGCGTCGACGCCATCGAGCGGGCCGTCCGCTCCGGCACCGGACCGATCCTGGTCATGCCGCACCTGGGCACCTGGGAGTGGGCGGCCTGGTGGCTGGCGCTGGTACCCGGGATGAAGGTGACCGCCGTGGTGGAGCCCCTGGAGCCTCCCGAGGTGTTCGAGTGGTTCGCCTCGTTCCGGCGGCGACTCGGCATGGACATCGTGCCTCTGGGGCCGGACGCGGGCGGTCGTATCACGTCGGCCATCAGGCGGGGCGACGTGGTGTGCCTGCTGGCTGACCGGGACGTCGTCGGCAACGGCGTGGCGGTGGAGTTCTTCGGTGAGCGGACCAGGCTTCCGGCCGGCCCCGCCCTGCTGGCGCTGCGCACCGGCGCGCCGCTCATCCCGGCCGCGGTCTACTGGCGTGACGGGGCCAGGCACGCCGTCGCCCGGCCCCCTCTGGACACCCGCCGCCTCTCCGGCATCCGCAGCGACGTGGCTCGAGTGGTCCAGGACTACGCCCTGGCCCTGGAGGACCTGATCCGGGCCGCGCCCGAGCAGTGGCATCTGATGTCGCCCAACTGGCCCAGCGACTACGAGGCGCTCGGGCAGCCCGTCCCGGAGTCGCTGCGAGGCATCTAGCCTCTCAGGGGTGCGGATCGGCATCATCTGCCCGTACAGCCTCACCCTGCCCGGCGGAGTGCAGATGCAGGTGCTCGGGCTGGCTCGGGCCCTCAGCCGCAGCGGGCATCCCACCCGGGTGCTCGGTCCCTGCGACGGTCCGCCGCCCGATCCCAACGTGACGCCCCTCGGGAACAGCCTGCCCGCCATCGCCAACGGCTCCATTGCCCCGGTGGCACCCGACCCGTCGTGCCAGCTGCGGGCCATCCGGGCCATGCGGGACGAGTCCTTCGACGTGATCCATCTGCACGAGCCCCTGGCGCCGGGACCGACCATGACCGCCCTGCTGGTGAGGCCTGCGCCCCTGCTCGGGACCTTCCATCTCGCGGGCGCCTCGTTCGCCTACGACCTGCTCCCCAGAGCCACCCGCTTCCTCGCCAACCGTCTCGATCTGAGGGTGGCGGTCTCTCCAGACGCCCGGGACACCGCCCGCGACGCGCTGGGCGGCCGCTACGACCTGCTCTACAACGGGGTGGAGCTGGCCCCCTACCGGGCGGCCGAGCCGGCGCCCACCGACGGCCCGACGGTCCTGTTCATCGGCCGCCACGAGCCCCGCAAGGGCCTCGGCGTCCTGCTCGACGCGCTGGCCATGCTCCCGGAGACGGTGAGGCTGTGGGTCGCCGGTTCAGGCCCGGAGACGGCGGCTCTGCAGACCCGGGTGGCGGGCGACCCTCGCGTCGAGTGGCTCGGCACCATCACCGACAGCGAGAAGATCGCCCGGCTCAAGGGGGCTGACGTGCTGTGCGCGCCGTCCCTGAGAGGGGAGTCCTTCGGCATCGTGCTTCTGGAGGCGATGGCGGCCGGCACCGCGGTCGTGGCCAGCGACCTTCCCGGCTACCGCAACGTGGCCCGGCCGGACCTGGACGCGCTGCTGGTTCCGCCGGGTGACTCCCAGGCGCTGGCCGGCGCCATCGACCGGGTGCTCTCGAGCGCCTCCGAGTCGTCGCGGCTGGTGGAGGCCGGGCACGCGAGAGCGGAGGCCTTCTCCATGGCCGGTCTCGCCGACCAGTATCTCCAGCGCTACGAACGGATCGCGGTGTCAACGAACAGCAGGTCCAAGCGCGAGTAGGAATTGGAGCCCGCGGAGACCGCCGCTGCCAGCGGTACGATGGCCCGGGTTTGACGGCAGTGCCCGCGTGACCGCCGGTCGGGTCCGAGGTGCCGCCGACGGAGCCGCCGCCGCCGGGTTCGACGGTGGCAGCCCCGAACGTCCGCTACACCGCAGAACGCCTTTGAGGAATCACCCCGCAGCCGTCATCGCTCCCCCAGCCGCCATCATCGGGCTCGCCGTGTGGGCGATCCTCTGGGCCGTGGGCGTCCCGCCTCTCGCGGCGGTCGTCCCCGCCGCGGTCGTGGGCCTGGCCGTCGCCCTGCTGCTATGGCTCAGCGCGCCCCGGTCGGCGCTGGCCGCTCTCGGAGCCCGGCCGCTGTCCCGAGGCGAATACCCGCGGCTCGACAACCTCGTGGAGGGACTCTGCACCACCCACGGTTTCAACCGGCCCTCGCTGCATGTGGTGGAGGCGCCGGCGATCAATGCGGCGTCTGCGGGACGGCGCCGGCTCGACGCCCACCTGATCCTGACCCGCGGGGCACTGACGGAGCTCGACCGCTTGGAGTTGGAAGCGGTGGTGGCCCGCCAACTCTGCGAGATCAGGCGGGGAGTGGCCATCGAGACGGTGCGGGCCGGCGTCGCCCGGATCCCGTTGGTCGGAACTCTCGCCGTCCGCTTGACAGGACGCGCCTCCGGCCGTGACCAGGCAAGCGACGTCGACATCGAGGCGGTCCGGCTCACCAACTACCCGCCGGCCCTGGCTTCCGCCCTGTCCAAGGCCTCGGCCACGACCGGCCTCAAGGCATCCGGAGCGGCCGGCCATCTCTGGCTCGCGGCGCCCCAGGGGGCTGGGCCCGCGGCTGGGACGCGGCCTTCGATGGCTCAGCGGATCGACCTACTGGGCGAGATCTGATGACCCCGCGGCCGCGTCCGCAGACCGCGGGCAGGACCGTACCGGTCGGAGGCCGAGCGCACAGACCCAATCCGCGGTCATCGTTGTGATGCGCCGAGCGAGGCCGTGGGCGCTGTCTCGTGGATTTGGGCGGCCCGGTGAGCGAAGCGAACAAGATCGGGAATGACCCCGCCGCACCGCGAAGCCGCCCACAGGCAATCCGCGCACGCCCTTGGGCCGGCATCTGGAGTGAGGCTTCCCTTGGCCGCGCTGGCCCTGTCGGCGACGCTGGCGGCGGGCGCCTGCGGCGGGTCGCCGCTGGAGGTCCCCGAACCCATCGACTTCGATGCCGGCGCAGTCTCGGAGGCGCTGTCCTCGTCGCCCGGGCCCAGTACCGGGGCTGCGAGCGGCGAGACGGCTGCCGGAGGTGGCGACGGTACCGCCGGCGACAGCCCGAACGACCGGCCCGATCCGGAGGGGAGCGGCGGCGTTGCCGTCGATGGCGGTGACACCCCGGACGCGGGCGGTGGCGCCGAGGGTTCGGGCGACGTCGACGCGCCGGGCGACGACCCGACCGAAGCCGCGAGCGAAGTTGCCGAGGGCGGTACTGGCGAGAGTGGGGCGACCGAAGGCGCTGCTGGCGAAGCCGTTGAGGACGAGGTCGGCGAGGACGAGGCCGTTGAGGACGAGGCCGTTGAGGACGAGGCTGCCGAGGACGGTGCCGGCGATGACGGGGTCGAGGCGGTCACAACGCCGGAGAACAGTGGGACCATCGGCATTGCAGTGCCAGAGGAAGTCCTCGACCGTCCCCGGGCTCCCCTCACCGGCGAGTTGACCATCGACACGACCCTGGCCCAGCGCCGAGCCCTGGCTGTGAAGGTGGGCAACGGCGACCGGCGCTCCCGTCCCCAGGCGGGACTCGCCGTGGCCGACATCGTCTACGAGATGCTGATCGAGGGAGGCGAGAGCAGGCTCCTGGCCGTGTTCCATTCCGAGATTCCCGGCCGTGTCGGACCCGTCCGCTCGGTGCGCACCAGCGACTTCGACCTTCTCGCCGACCTGTCCAGGCCCTACCTGGCGTCCTCAGGCGCCAATCCGACGGTCCTGTCGGAGAAGCGCCGGGCCGAGAGGGCTGGGACCATCGTCGACATCGGTGGCATGAGGACCTTCGTGCCCTACTCCCGCGACCCTGCCCGCCGGCCGCCGCACAACCTCTACTTCCACAGCGAGAGCCTCACCGATTCCGACGGCGCAGCGCTCCGGGGAGGGTCGCTGGAGGCGCCGGTCGTGCCGTTGCTCGACTACGGCTCGTCCAACCCGGCCGGCATCGCCGGCGCGACCGGTGTCACCGTCACCTACCACCGGCCCACGGGCAACGTGGTGTCGCACATCTGGGACGAGGCCGCCGGCGGGTGGGTGCGGATCCAGGAGGGCGACCTGATGATGACCGAGACCGGCTCCGGCCTGAGGGAGGTCGCCCCGGTCAACGTGGCCGTCGTGTGGATGACTCACCGGTACGCGCCCGCCGACGCCGAATCCCCCCTGACCCAGTCCTACGGCACCGGCGACGCGCTGGTGCTGACCGCGGGCGCGGTCCACGAGGCCGTCTGGGAACGCAGCGAGGACCGGGCCGGCTTCCGGTTCGTCGACACAGCCGGAGACCCGTTGAGCTTCTCGCCCGGCTCCACATGGATTCTGATCGCCAACAGCAGCCGGCGGTTCCCGGTGACCGGGGCCGAGGTTCTTGCCGCCGACGACGGGTCCCGGCTACTGGCAGAGGCCAGGGAGGCCGCCGATGCGCTGGCGGGACGCGGTGATCCGCTCGGCCTCTAGAATCGACGCCATGCCCGCCAACACCGAAACCAGCGCGGCCGGCTCCACCGCGGGCCAGAGCCGGCCGGCCACCGGCACCACCCTTGTGAAGCGGGGCCTGGCCGAGATGCTCAAGGGCGGCGTGATCATGGACGTCGTCACAGGCGAGCAGGCTCGGATCGCCGAGGACGCCGGCGCGGTCTCGGTCATGGCGCTGGAGAGGGTGCCCGCCGACATCCGCGCCCACGGAGGCGTCTCACGGATGTCCGATCCCGAGATGATCCAGGGTGTCCAGGCCGCGGTGAGCATCCCGGTGATGGCCAAGGCCAGGATCGGCCACTTCGCGGAGGCACAGATCCTTCAGGCCCTGGGGGTCGACTACGTGGACGAGTCCGAGGTTCTCACTCCCGCCGACGAGGTCCATCACATCGACAAGTGGGCCTTCACGGTGCCGTTCGTCTGCGGCGCCACCAACCTGGGGGAGGCGCTTCGCCGGACCGGCGAGGGGGCCTGCATGATCCGGTCCAAGGGGGAGGCCGGCACCGGCAACATCGTCGAGGCGGTCCGCCACCTCCGCTCGATCACCGGCGACATCCGAAGGATCGCGGCCGCGGGCGACGAGGCCGAGCTGTTCGAGTGGGCCAAGCAGCTGCGGGCCCCGTTGCCGCTGGTACAGGAGATCGCCGATACCGGGGTTCTTCCCGTTCCGCTGTTCTGCGCCGGCGGTATCGCGACGCCCGCGGACGCCTCGCTGGTCATGCAGCTCGGGGCGGAGGCGGTGTTCGTGGGGTCCGGGATCTTCAAGAGCTCCGACCCGTCCAAGATGGCGTCCGCCATTGTGGAGGCCGTCACCCACTTCCGCGACCCCGACATCCTGGCCAAGATCAGCGCAGGGCTGGGCCCGGCCATGGCCGGCCTCGAGACGGCGGCACTCACCACCAAGATGGCAGAACGGGGTTGGTGAAGCCCCGTATCGGCGTGCTCGCCCTGCAAGGGGGGTTCGCTGCGCACGGCGCCATCCTCGACCGGCTCGGGGCCCGCACCGACGAGGTCCGCACGCCCTCCCAGCTCGCAGGCGTCGACGCTCTGGTCATGCCCGGCGGTGAGTCCACCACGATGTCGATGCTGCTCGAGCGCTCCGGGCTGCTGGAGCCCCTATCGGAGCGCCTCGACGCCGGGATGGCGGTTCTGGGAACGTGCGCCGGGATGATCCTGCTGGCCCGGGAGGTTGTGGACGGGCGGGCCGACCAGCACGCCCTCGGAATGGTGGACATAACCGTGCGGCGCAACGCCTACGGCACCCAGGTAGAGAGCTTCGAGGCCGACATCGACGTGGACGGCCTGGAGTCGCCGTTCCATGCCGTGTTCATTCGAGCTCCGGTGGTGGAACGGGCCGGACCGGACGTGGAAGTGCTCGCCCGCCACGAGGGCCGGGCGGTGCTGTGCCGGTCGGGCCCGGCGACGGTGGCCGCCTTCCACCCCGAGCTGTCGGGCGACGAGCGCCTGCACGCCCGTTTCCTGGCCGACTTGTGACATCGTCCGCCGCCAGAGGCCGAGCGGAGCGAGGCCGTGGGCGCTGTTGCCTCGATTTGGGCGGCCCGTGAGCGAAGCGAACAGGAGCGGGAAACCGCGGCCGTCACCGCAGGCTCTTGGGTGGGTGAGAGTAGCCTCCGGCGGGTGAGCGGGCACAGCAAGTGGGCGACCATCAAGCACCGCAAGGGCGCGGCCGACGCCAAGCGGGGCAAGCTCTTCGCCAAGCTGATCAAGCAGGTTGAGGTGGCCGCCCGGCAGGGCGGAGGGGACCCGGACGCCAACCCGACGCTGCGGACCATGTACCAGAAGGCCCGCGACAACTCGGTGCCGCTCGACACCATCGAGCGGGCCGTGAAGCGGGGCACCGGCGAGCTCGAGGGCGTCAGCTACGAGTCGGTCACCTACGAGGGGTACGCCCCCGGAGGCGTCGCTCTCTACATCGAGTGCCTCACCGACAATCGCAACCGCACCGGCAGCGAGGTCCGCAGCACCCTCACCCGCAACGGCGGCTCGCTGGCGGAGCCCGGCTCGGTCGCCTGGCAGTTCGAGCGGAAGGGTCTCGTGCTCGTGCCGTCGGACGCGGCCAGCGAGGACGACCTGATGATGGTCGTGCTCGACGCCGGGGCCGAGGACCTCGACGCCGAAGGCGACATGTGGCGGGTCACCACCGACCCCGGCGACCTCGACGCGGTCCGCGACGCGCTGGCCGAGGCCGAGATCTCCTTCGCCAGCGCCGACCTGACGATGCTGCCGACCAGCACGGTGGCGGTCACCGACCCGGGCACGGCCCGCTCGGTGCTGAAGCTGATGGACCTCATCGACGACCTCGACGACGTGCAGGACGTGCACAGCAACTTCGACATCGGCGACGACCTGATAGAGGAACTGGCCGGCTAGACGCCGCGGCCATCCGCGAACTCGTCCCAGGGGGTCAATAGAGTCGCGCACATGTTCGTATTGGGCATCGACCCGGGTCTGTCCCGCTGCGGGTACGGCGCGGTGCGCCGGGGCCGCCGCCCGGTGGCCGAGGCAGCCGGGGTCCTGAGCACGCCCGCCGGCATGGACCGGGCAGCCCGGCTGGCCGAGCTGCAGGCCGACGTCCGCTCGCTGATCGCCGAGCTGCGACCCGATGTGGTCGCGGTGGAGCGGGTGCTGTTCCAGCGGAATGTGGCCACCGCCATGTCGGTGGGGCAGGCCGTGGGCGTGGTGATGGCGGAATCCGCCGCGGCCGGCTGCGAGGTGGTGGAGTACTCGCCCAACGAGGTCAAGGAGGCGGTGGCCGGCTGGGGTGGCGCCGACAAGCAGCAGATGGCCGAGATGGTCCGGGTCCTGCTCGGACTCGGTGAGCTGCTGAAGCCGGCCGACGCCGCCGACGCGGTGGCGGTGGCGCTGTGCCACCTGGCCCGCATGGGACCCTCCGCCACGCCGCCGGACCGGCCCGGGCGGGCCGCGGTGGGGAGTAGTGCCCGATGATCGGGTCGCTGCGGGGCGTGCTGCTGTCCCGGTCGCCGGACGCCGAACTGGTGGTGGAGGTGTCCGGGGTCGGCTACCGGGTGCAGGCCACGCCGAGGACTGCCGCGGCCGCGGGCGCGCCGGGCTCGGAGGTGTTCATCCACATCAGCCACATCGTGCGCGAGGACGCCCAGACGCTGTACGGCTTCTCGACACTGGACGAGCGGCGCACGTTCGAGGCGCTCATCGGTGCCCGCGGCGTGGGGCCGACCATGGCGCTGTCGATCCTGGCCGTGCACGATCCCGACGGTCTCCGCCGGGCGGTGGCCGCCGACGACGTCGACATGCTGTGCCTGGTGCCCGGGGTGGGACCCAAGACCGCGGTGCGCATGCTGGTCGAGCTCAAGTCGCGCCTCGATCTGCCCGAGATGGAGGCGCCCCCCGCCACCAACGGGTCGGCGCCCGCCGCCGCTCGCGACGACGCCCGAACCGACGTGAGGGCCGCCCTGGACGGGCTGGGCTACGGCGCCGAGGAGATCAGGGCCGTCCTGGCCGACCTACCCGCCGGCGACGACCCCGGCCTGCTGCTGCGAGAGGCGCTGCGCCGGCTGGCCGGCATCGCCTGAGAGTGATCGAGGTCTCGCCCGGGTTCGGCGACATCCGCATCCGGTGGTTCTGGGAACGGGGTTGACAGGGTGTTGGTGGTGTGTTAGCGCTGGATCCGTGAAGTCTCCCGTGTTCGGTGTGCTGAGGTCGGTGACTGCGCGCTGGCTGGGGGTTGACGTGCTCCGCGCCTCCGCGGGGGGGGGGTCGGTGCCGGCGTGTTCCGGTGTGGCGGTGCTGGCGTGTTGGTGGCCGGTCGGGGTGACCTGTGACGGGCGGCGGGGCGGCTTGTCGGCGCAGGTGGCTGTTGTGGTTGGCTGGTTTGGCTGTGGCTTGTCAGGGGCTTGTCGGGTTTCCTGTTGGTGATGACATTTAGGGGCTGGGGCGGTCTGAGGCGTGGGCTCTGACGCCGGACTGCGGCCCGGGCTGGAGTTTCACGGGCTCGGTGTGTGAGAGGCGTGTGCCGGCGACGCGGCATGTTTCTTATAGGTGCGCGGCCGGGTACAGCATGCGGGGCTCGTCGTGTGTGAGGACCGAGACCAAGCTCGCGACGCGTGTCACCGTCTACACCTGCCCGTCGGGGTATGCGGGGGGAGGCAGTTCCTCTTCTTGTTCCAGGAGTGTGCCGGCGACGCGGCATGTTTCTTATGGGTGCGCGGCCGGGTACAGCATGCGGGGCTCGTCGTGTGTGAGGACCGTGACTGAGAGTGCGGCGGCCAGGTGCGCGTCGGGGTATTCGCTGCGCCGGGGCGGCTATTGCGGCAAGACGCTCAGCAAGCCGGCTTCCACTAGGACGGCCTGCCCGAGCGGGTGGGTGAGGGTCGGTGGTGTGTCGGTGTGCCCTCGCGGCACGACGACCGAGAAGTACTGCACGAGCGGGTACGCGCTGGTTGGCAGCAGCTGCTATCGGACCCTCAGGGCGAGCCCGACGTATTCGTGTTCGTCGGGGTGGTCGCTGTCGGGCAGCAGGTGCACACGGGTTCTTGTGCGGGGTCGGAGTTCGACGACGTCGTATTCGTGTTCGTCGGGCACTCTGAGTGGGCGGCAGTGCATGCTCACCGAGACGGGCTCTGCCGGCGCGTCGTGGTCGTGTTCGTCGGGGTGGTCGCTGTCGGGCAGCAGCTGCAGTCGGGTTCTTGTGCGGGGCCGGAGTTCGACGACATGGTATTCGTGTTCGTCGGGCACTCTGAGTGGGCGGCAGTGCATACTCACCAAGCCGGCTCCGACCACCGCGCCGTCGTGTGAGCATCCGCGCCATGACCACGGCAGTCTCGGATGCCACCACAGTTCCAACGGCCATCCCTGCCCGGAGGGTCAGGCGCCGAACGGCCACGGCAGATGCAAGACCACCGCCGAGCCGCCGCCCACTGCGGCGCCGACCACTACGGCGCCGCCGCCGACGACCACGACCACGACGATGCCGCCGACGACCACGACGATGCCGACGACCACGACCACGACCACGACGGCGCCGCCGACGCCGCCCACGACGACGACTGCGCCTGTGGTGGCCATCTCCGGCCTGGCGGGCGCTTCCAAGGTGGCCAGATCCTCAGGCCGCGCCTTCATCACGACTTTCGAGGCGCCCTTTGTGGTTGAGCCCGCCGGCGCCACCTGCACCGTCGTCCGGATCTGGGACACGAGCACTCCCGCCGCTGTCTACATCGGCGACAACTCCGGAGCCGACCGCAGTCTGTCGGTGGTCGTGTCCGGGCTCGGGCAGGTCACCGCCAAAGTCACGTGCGAAGCGTCAGGGCGTGCCGCCACGGTGTCGGTGGCGTTCACCGTGGTGTCGCCCGATGCCTGCGAGCTGCCCATGACCCCGGACGGCACCTCGGTCACCGGCACATGGACAACCGGATGCACGTCGTCTCAGCGCGGCGACGACGACCAGACCCCCTATAACGCTAGGAGCTATGCCTTCACCCTGCCGGAGGCGGCCACCGTCACTGTCGTCGTGACCTCCGAGCAGGCCACCGACGTGTATCTGCTTGACCGCGGTGACGACAGCGGCAAGCCGCTGCACGAAGCCTCCAGCTCAGGCGGCCGGGCCAGCACTGCGACCATCAGGAAGTTGCTCAACCCCGGCGGAATGCTGGGGCGCTACGCCGTCGAAGTCGCCAACCGAACCGACCGGACCACCGGCAGTTTCACGATCTCGGTGGCCGCGACGAATGCGTGCCCGGCGGACCAGACGTACATGTCGGCGTTCGCCGGAGGCACCGACAGCGGCTGCCGTCCCCGCGTCTGTGCCTACCCGCTGTTCAGGGATCCCGGCACCCAGCGGTGCCGGGAGGCGTCGTACCGTTACACCGCCGCGATCATCGACGGCGTCGTGTCCGCGGCCCAAGACGTCATCGACGACAACGACGATGCGGAGTGCGTCACACGCGCCGCCGATCCGGTGACGGCCAACGAGTTGGCCTCGTATGTGCTGGCTATACCGATCCGCGAGCTCCAGAAGGACAATCCGTCGCTGATGGATCTGTCGCGGTGGGACTCGCTGTTCCAGAACCTAGGCAACATAGGCCTGTTCTCGCGGGGCACCCAGGCCGGCGAGCCCCGCGCGCACTGGAGCCCCGGCGTGGGGCCGTGGCAGCTCGATCTGTGGTGGCGGGTCAAGGCTTGGGATCACGCCCAGCGGTCCAACGTCAACATGGCAGCCGAGGCAGTGGCGAAACACGTCTTCGACGGCCTCTGCGCGGGCCCAGACCAGCTAAAGCGGGCGCTTAAAACCTGGCTGGCGTGTACGTCGCAGAAGCGGTTCGGGGAGGACCCCACCATCAACCATTGCGTCCCGATCGCTGAGACCATCTATGACGATGCCAACGACTCGCTGCGGATCCGTGAGGTGGACGGATCCGATGTTGACGGCGGAGTGCAGCCCCGGCGATGCAGATGGGGAACCGACGGCACACCGTTTGGTTGCTATTGGTACGACATCGACAACGCCGAGGGTGACGCGACCGTCTATGCGCGAGACGGCACACAAGAGAGTTGTTCCAAGGAGGAGTCGCCCGGATGTTCGGGGCTCTGGTATCGGATCACGCCACTGCCGTACGGGTTCGTGTCGTTCACCGACACCGACGGCACGAAGTACGCGGCGTTCCCGGCCGACGACATAGGCGAGACCGGAACCGGCACTGGCTACAGCGAGACGCTCATCCGGGGTGTCCCGGCGGACAAGTATGCCCGCGAGTCGACGCTGGGCGATGGCCGCGGGTGGTTCGTTGGCGCTGTGGGGACCAGAGTCCTCTACATTGAGCACTGCCCGGCGTCGGGGTCGTGCGGCTGGCACAGGGTATGACGATGGAGGGCCGGGTCTCGGTGGGCCGTGTCGCAGGATCCGGCGGGTACGGTGCGCTCGGTCGGGTGCGGTGTCGTCGGTGGGCGCGGCTGTGGATCGGGTGCGTGGCGGCGGTGTTGTTGTCGGGTTGTGGTCAGCGGGCTGCCGACACCCAGGCTCCGGATGCGCCGGCGCCGTCTGTTGGCGTCGACGGTTCCGGGTGGTATGGCCCGGTGCCCGGTTCTGGCGATGGTGCATCAGACGGTGTGGCGGATCCGGTCGGCGGTTCCGCATGGGCTGATGCTGAGCCTGACGACGGCGGTGCTGGTGGGGAGGCTTCAGCTGCTGTGGGGGATCCGGTCGGCGGCTCGGGCTCGACGGATGCTGTGGCGGGTTCCATAGAGGATGGGCTGCCCGCGTTCGAGGCCGCCGGCTCCGGTGACGGTGTGGTGTTGTCGGAGGCCGTGGATGCCGCCGGCGGCGGCGTGTTGGAGTCCGGTGTGGACGGGGCCGGGCCGGATGACGGTTCACGGCCGTCGAGCGCCGAGGCGACGGAGGCGGCGACGGCTGATCTGCCGGGGCCGTTGAGTATGGAGCCCTGGTGGGGCGGCACGGTCGAGTTGGGGTTCAGCGACTGCTGCTGGCCTAATCGCTACGACCTGCCTGATCGCGCCGACCTGGATGTGTTCCGTGACGAGGTGGCGGTTCGGTTGGACTCGGTGCTGGTGCGCGGCGGGGCGGTGAGGGGCCTGGTGCAGAACATGTCTGAGAGGTTGTTCGCGCGCCATGTGACGGTGTCGGTGGGCGACGGCCGGTGGGTGTTCCCGTTGACGGTGCAGCCCACCGAGGTGGTGCCTTTTGAGATCGAGGGCTACCGAGGGCCTTCAGATCCCGAGTCGATCGGATTCGAGGTGAGCGCGCAGTTTGTGCCCGAGCCGGATGCGCGGCGGTCGTTCTTCGTCTCTGGCAGCCCGGGGCTCTGGGCCGACACCTGGGACCAGGTGTGGCATCTGATGCAGCTGTATCCCGGCGTCATGCCCCTTGAGGACGTGTCCGACGACGAGTGGTACCAAGCCTATATGTCGACCGTCGATTTGGTTGAGCCGACCTCGCATCCCGGCGTCGCCGAGGAGGTGACGGACCTGGTGGTCGAGGACCTGAGGGTGTTTCTGACCGAGATGGACTACCACGACGGCAGGGTCTTCGACGTGCGCGAGATAGGCGCCTACAGGTCGGTGAGGATTGACGATCGTCGCTCCATTCCGGTTCCGGCGGACCGCGCCGACACATCCACATTGCTAGAGGTGGCGTTCCTGCCCGACTACAACCTCCGGTTCGGGATCACCATAGGCGGTGTCCACGAAGGCGCCGGGTAGATCCTCCTATGCGTCGGCGCGGCCTCCCAGCAGGCTCGTCGGTGTCGGCGCAACGCGAGGGCGCCGCGCGTCGTAGTTGGCGTGGCGATGAGGGGTTGACGACTCTGGAGTGGCTGCTGGTGGTGGCCGCGGTGGCGGGTCTGGCTGCTCTGGGTGTGGTGGTCGTGCAGAGCGTCGTGGGCGATACTGCTGAGAGTGTGGCCTCCCATAGCGCGCGCCAGGAAGCCGCGGACCTGGCGGCTACGGAGCTGGAGAATGCCTGGCGGGCGCATCGACCGTCCTCACAGGATGAGGCCGACCAGATCAACGCCCGCTACCGGACGCGATGCCGGCAGTTGGGGATCCTCTACACCGACGTTCTGGAGGGAACCGACACCGTCGAGGGCATCTATGACTCGAACCGGCCCTCCGGCTGGGGAAACACGCCCATCTGCAGCATCCTTCCGATCCCTTGATCGCTCAGGTCTGAGCCGAATGTGGCTGGCTGGCATGGGCCGTTGGTTGCGGCGATGGCCCAACCCGGGGACCGGATCGCGTAGGGTCAGCGATGATGTCCCGCTCCGAGATCCTGGCCCGGTCGCCCGGCGACGCTGCGGTGGTCGGACCCGGCGCGATGGAGACCGACGACCACGAGCTGATGTCAGCGGAACTGCTTCCCGCCGACCGTCTCGGCGAGGCCGCGCTGCGGCCCCGCAGCCTTGAGGAGTTCGTTGGTCAGAGCGAGCTCAAGGGACACCTCGACGTGCTCCTCGGGGCGGCCCGCAAGCGGCGCGAGCCGGTCGACCACCTGCTGTTCGCGGGGCCGCCGGGCCTGGGGAAGACCACGTTGGCCCATATCGTCGCCAACGAGCTCGGCGCCCACCTCCAGTCCACCTCCGGTCCGGCCCTGGAGCGGGCCGGCGACCTGGCGGCCATGCTCACCAAGCTGGAGTCCGGCGACGTGCTGTTCATCGACGAGATCCATCGCCTGCCCCGGCCGGTGGAGGAGGTGCTCTACCCGGCCATGGAGGACTTCCGCATCGACATCGTGCTCGGCAAGGGCCCCGCAGCCCGTTCCATCCCCCTGGATCTGGCCCCGTTCACCCTGGTCGGGGCGACCACCCGCACCGGTCTGATCACCGGGCCGCTGCGCGACCGTTTCGGTCTGGTGGCCCGGCTCGACTTCTACACCGCCGACGACCTGGTGGCGATCACCGAGCGCACCGCGGGGATCCTCGACGTCACGATCGACACCGCCGGCGCAGCCGAGATCGCCCGGCGGGCCCGGGGCACCCCCCGGATAGCCAACCGCCTGCTGCGGCAGGTCCGCGACTTCTCCGAGGTGCACCGCGACGGCCGGGTCGACGCTGAGGTCGCGGCCGACGGCTTGGCCTTCTTCGGTGTCGACGAGATAGGTCTCGACCGGGCCTCGCGAGCTGTGATCGAAGCGCTGTGCCGCAACTTCGGAGGTGGTCCCGTCGGCCTGTCCACGCTGGCCATCGCGGTCAGCGAGCCGACCGAGACCGTCGAGGACGTCTACGAGCCGTACCTGATCCAGCAGGGGCTGCTGATGCGCACCCCCAGAGGCCGGGTGGCCACCCCGTCCGCCTGGGAGCATCTCGGCTTGGAGGCGCCCGAATCCGATCAGGACACCCAGCCCGGCCTCTTCACCTGACAGCCGGAGTCCCGCCGATGCCGGATGCGACCGCGGCGCCGATCGGGCCGGAAGACCTCGACTACGCCCTGCCGCCCGAGGCCATCGCCCAAGTGCCGATCGAGCCCCGCGACGCGGCCCGGCTGCTGGTGGACTGCGGCAATGGGGTGGCTCACCGTCATATCGGCGACCTTCCCGGGTTGCTCGGCCCCGGCGATGTGGTCGTGGTCAACGACACCAGGGTGCTTCCGGCCCGGCTGCGGATGCGGCGGGCCACCGGCGGTGCCGTGGAGGTGCTGCTGCTGCACGAGCGCACTGACGGCTACTGGGAGGCGCTGGTCCGCCCCTCGCGGCGTCTTCGTCCCGGCGAGGTGGTGGCGCCCGACTCCCGCCGGGCTGGTGTCGAGGGCGGCGACCCTGGAGGCGAGGCTCGGGCTGGTGTCGAGGGCGGCGACCTCGGAGGCGAGCGTGACGTTGGCGTCGAGATCGGTGAGGACCTGGGAGAAGGACGGCGCGTCGTGCGAGTGCACACCGGCGGGCGACCGCTGCTGGGCGTGCTTGACGACATCGGTGCAGTGCCCTTGCCTCCCTACATCACCGGTGGCATCGACGACGATGAGCGCTACCAGACCGTGTACTCGCGCACACCGTCCTCGGCGGCGGCTCCCACTGCCGGGCTGCACTTCACCGAGCAGCTGCTGGACAGGGTGCGTGACTCGGGCGCCGAGGTGGTCGCGGTGGAACTGGCCGTCGGGCTCGACACGTTCCGTCCCATCACCGCGGACCGCCTCGACG
This sequence comes from Candidatus Aldehydirespirator sp., assembly GCA_965221605.1. Lineage (GTDB taxonomy): Bacteria > Actinomycetota > Acidimicrobiia > Acidimicrobiales > Aldehydirespiratoraceae > Aldehydirespirator. The sequence goes on along the minus strand of CBDCSK010000005.1, from coordinate 28,335 downwards.
ATCACGTCATGCACACCGAGCAGTACCGGGTGCCACCGGAGGTCCAGCAGGCGCTGGGCCGAGCCCGCCGGGTCGTGGCCGTTGGAACCACCGTCGTGCGCTGCCTGGAGACCTGGGCGGCCACCGGCGACGCTTCGGGACGCAGCAGCCTGTTCATCCGCCGGCCGTACCCGTGGCAAGTCGTCGACGCGCTGATGACGAACTTCCACATGCCGCGCTCGACCCTGCTGTGCCTGCTCGACGCGTTCGTCGGACCTCGCTGGCGCACGCTGTACTCGGCCGCCCTCCAGCACGGCTACCGGTTCCTGTCCTTCGGCGACGCCATGTTCGTGTCGCGCTCCGAACCGGCCGCCGGAGTCGTGGGAGCCCGGTGATGCGGGCTGCGTTCACACTCCAGAGCGCCGCGGGGGATGCTCGCACCGGGACGGTCACTACCACGCGGGGGAGCTTCGCCACGCCCTGCTTCATGCCGGTGGGCACCCGCGGGGCGGTCAAGCACCTCGACTCGTCGGACCTGGAGGCTCTCGGTGTGGAGGTGGTGCTGGCCAACACCTACCACCTGATGCTGCGGCCCGGGTCCGAGACCGTGGCCCGCCTGGGCGGCATCCACGGCTTCGCCGACTGGTCGGGTCATGTGCTCACCGACTCGGGCGGGTACCAGATCTACTCGCTGACCCCCGAGGTGGACGATGACGGCGCCAGCTTCTCGTCGGTCTACGACGGCTCTCCCTGCCGGCTCACCCCCGAGGACGCGGTGACCGAGCAGGCCCTCATCGGCGCCGACATCACCATGGTGCTCGACGTCTGCCCCTCGGCGGTGTCGGAGCGGCCCGTCCTCGAGGAGGCCGTCCACCGCACCGCCCGGTGGGCCCGGCGGGGCCGCGACGCGTTCCTGGCCCACCCCGACGCCGCGCCGCGCCAGTGCCAGTTCGGCATCGTCCAGGGCGGCGCGGAGATCAACCTGCGGCGCGAGTCCGCCGAACGCACCGTGGAGGTCGGATTCGACGGGTATGCGGTCGGAGGGCTGTCGGTCGGCGAGGAGCGGCCGGCGATGCTGGACGCCCTGGAGGCGTGCACCGCCGCTCTTCCCGTCGACAGTCCCCGGTACTTCATGGGCCTGGGCGACCCGGTGGGCATCGTGGAGGCGGTGGCCCGCGGCATCGACATGTTCGACTGCGTCCTGCCCACCCGCCTGGGCCGCCACGGCACGGTCCTCAGCGACGCCGGCCGGTACAACCTCTCGGCTGCCCGCCACGCCGGCAGCGACGAGCCCCTCGACCCGTCGTTTCCCGACAGCCCGGCCGGCCGCTGGTCACGGGGCTACCTCCGGCATCTGCTGGCGACCCACGAGCCCACCGCGGCCCGGCTGGTGACCTTGCACAACCTGGCGTGGCTGCTGCGCCTCATGGACCGGGTGCGGGCCGCGGTGCGGGAAGGGACATTCGACGAGTTGCGCGCAGGCGTCAGCCGCATATTCAAATAGGCTCCCGGCATGGATATCGGATCCTTCTTCTTCCTCATTCTCGTCATCGGCGCGTTCTACTACCTGCTGCTGCGTCCCCAGCAGAAGCGGGAGAAGGCCCGCCGGGAGCTGGTGCGCTCCCTGCAAGTGGGCGACGAGGTGGTGACCAACGCCGGCATCCACGGCGTGGTGGCCGAAGTCGAGGAGGCCGTGGTGTGGCTCGAGGTGGCCCCGGACGTGGAGTTGAAGATGTCCCGGGATGCCGTAGCCGGCAAGGTGACCGAGCCCGCCGACGACGACGCCGAGCCTGACGACGAGGCCGCAGACGACTCGGCCGGCGACGAGTCCTAGAGGCGTTTCCGCCGAGCCGCCGGCGAGACCGCGGGAGGCGCCGTGCGCCGCAAGCTCGTCTATGTGATCGCCATCGTCGTGGTCGCCGTCGGCGGTGTGGTCTACACGCTGGCCTCCGGCAACGAGCCCCTTCTCGGCCTCGACCTGCAGGGCGGCGCCAGCGTGGTGCTGGAGCCGACCCGGGCCCCGGAGCCCGAAGAGCTGGAAGTGGCGGTGGAGATCATCCGCAACCGTGTCGACGGTCTCGGCGTCGCCGAGCCCGAGATATCCACCCAGGGAGGCAACATCCTCGTCCAGCTTCCCGGCGTCGACGAGCAGCAGAGGGCGCTGGACCTGGTGGGCCAGACCGCGGAGCTGCGGTTCCGCCCCGTGCTCAGCGTGCTCGGCGAGGCGGACTACGCTGCGGCGGCCGCCGAGGACCCCCTCGCTGGCCTGTACGCCCTCACCGAGGGCGAGGCCCCTGCCGACGCCGAGGTGGTGCTGCCCAGCTACGACGACGCCCGCAACATCGTCGCCCGCTACCGGCTGGGCCCCAGCGCGGTCGCCGGTGACAGCCTCGAGGGCGCGGTCGCCCAGTTCCATTCCTTCATCGGCTGGCATGTGGCGCCCACGTTCAAGCCCGGACCCGAGGGCATCGACCTGTTCAACGCGGTGAGCCGCCGATGCCACAGCCGCGACCCGTCGTGCCCCACCGGGCAGGTGGCCATCGAGCTCGACAACGAGGTGGTGAGCGCGCCGGCGGTCCAAGCCGACAGCGCGGTGTTCTCGCCGTTCGAGCGTTCCGAGATCACCATCTCCGGCCGGTTCACCGAGGACGAGGCCAGGGATCTCGCCCTGGTGCTGGACTACGGCGCCCTTCCCGTGGAGCTGGAGGCTCAGCAGAGCCAGATCGTGTCGGCGTCGCTGGGAACCGACGCCCTCGCCGCCGGTGTCCTCGCGGGGATCATCGGGCTCGCCCTGGTCTCGGCCTACCTGATCGTGTACTACCGCCTGCTCGGCCTGGTGGCCATCGCCAGCCTGGGGCTGTCGGGGGCCATGCTGTGGACGATCATCGCCTGGCTGGGCGAGTCCCAGGGACTCGCGCTGACCCTGGCCGGTGTGACCGGCCTCATCGTGGCCATCGGCGTGTCGGTCGACTCCAACGTCGTCTACTTCGAGCACCTCAAGGAGGACGTGCGCTCGGGCCGGACCCTGCGCTCCGCGGTCGACCGCGCCTTCCCGGTGGCGTACTCGACCATTGTCAAGGCCGACTTCGCTTCGCTGATCGCGGCCGGCGTCCTGTACTGGCTGACCTCCGGCCCGGTGCGGGGCTTCGCCCTCTACCTGGGGCTGGCCACCATCCTCGACCTGATCGCGACGTACTTCTTCATGGGGCCGCTGATCGGCCTGATGTCGCGGGGCTCGAGCCTGTATGCCCACCCGGGGCGCTTCGGAATACCGGCCTCCCTCGCGAAGTCGGGCGCCGGGCAGCCGGGAGCGGCACCGTGACGGGCCGGTGGATGCGCTGGCTGGTCGCCGCCTACCGCGGTGATCACCAGATCGACTTCCCCGGCCTGTGGAGGCGGGCCCTGCTCGGCTCGCTGGTCGCCGTGGTAGTGAGTCTCGGCAGCTTCGTGGTGCGGGGCGTCGATCTGGGCATCGAGTTCGAGGGGGGCACATCCTGGGAGGTGCCCGCGCCGGGGCTGTCGGTGGGGGAGGTGCGGGACGCCCTGCGGGGCACCGGCGCGGCCGACGCCAAGATCCAGACGGTGGGCGGTGACACGATCCGGGTGCGGGCCGACGTCGAGGAGGTCGAGGCGGTGAACAGCGTCCGCAACGCCCTGGCCGGCCTGACCGGCCTGACCGGCAACGACGTCAGCGTCACCACCGTGGGCCCGTCCTGGGGCTCGGAGACGACCACCAACGCCCAGATAGCGCTGGTCGTGTTCTTCGCCCTCGTCGCCATCTACATCGCCATCAGGCTCGAGTGGAGGATGGCTGTCGGGGCGCTGCTGGCGGTGGCTCACGACATCGTGCTGTCGGTCGGCTTCTACTCGCTGTTCCAGTTCGAGATCACGCCGGCCACCGTCATCGCGTTCCTCACCATCATGGGCTACTCGCTCTATGACACCATCGTGGTCTACGACAAGGTGCGCGAGGTGGTCGGCCGGGTGTCGGCCACCGGCCGGTACACCTACACCGAGATGATGAACCTGTCGCTCAACCAGGTGCTGATGCGGTCGGTCAACACCTCGATCACGTCGATGATCCCGGTGGCATCGATGCTGGTGATCGGCTCGTTCGTGCTCGGCGCGGTGACGTTGCAGGAGTTCTCCATCGCTCTGCTGGTGGGGATCATCGTGGGCACCTATTCTTCGTTGTTCGTAGCAGCCTCGGTGGTGGCCAAGATGAAGGAGCGCGAGCCCGCCTACGTCGAGATCGCCGAAGGGATCCGCTTGCGCGGCGGTGCCAGCGGCGGCCCGACCCGCGCCGTCGCGGCCGACGACGCGGTGCTGGGCACGTCGGTCGCGGCCAAGCGATCGGCTTCGGCGCGCAAGGCCGGGTCGCCGGCTCGGCCCGCGACCGCCTCGTCTCCCGGCGCCATCCCGCCTCGTCCTCGCAAGAAGAAGAGGAAGAGATGAGCGCCGCCGCTGCCGGACCTGTTAGCGAAGCTCGAGGGATCGGGAGCGGCACCATCGGGATGCGACGGGTGCTCGCCTCCCCGCGGCCGGCCTGATGGCCACCGTCACCCGGGTCCTGCCTTGGCGCCGTGGAGCCCGCCGGCCCGCCGCCACGGAGATCGCCCCGCTGCTGGAGTCCTACCGCCATCGCCACCGCGACGGTTCGCCCGACCTGATCGTGCGGGCCTTCGACGTTGCGGCCAAGGCCCACGACGGCCAGATGCGGCTGTCGGGGGAGCCCTATATCCGGCACCCCCTGGCGGTGGCCGTCATCGTGGCCCGCCTCGGACTCGACGACGTCACGATCGCCGCGTCGCTGCTGCACGACGCGGTGGAGGACACCGATGTGGCCCTGGCCGTGATCGAGGCCGACTTCGGACCGGAGGTCGCCCGGATAGTCGACGGCGTCACCAAGCTCGACCGGGTCCAGTACGACACCCGCGAGCAGCAGCAGGCCGCCTCGGTGCGCAAGATGATCGTGGCCATCGCCCGGGACCTTCGGGTGCTGATCATCAAGCTGGCCGACCGGCTGCACAACCTGCGCACCCTGGCCGTGCTGCCCGCCTTCAAGCAGGACTACATCGCCCGCGAGACCCTCGACGTGTACGCGCCGCTGGCCCACCGCCTCGGGATGCAGGACGTCAAGCAGCAGCTGGAGGACCTCGCCTTCGCCGCTCTGGAGCCCCGCCGCTACGCCGAGATCGATCAGATGGTCCAGCAGCGGGCGCCCGAGCGCGACATCTATCTGGAGCAGGTGCTGGGCGATGTGGAGTCCCGCCTGGCCGAGTTGGGGATCAGGGCCGAGGTGACCGGACGGCCCAAGCACCTGTGGTCGATCTACGAGAAGATGGTGGTGAAGGGCCGGTCTTTCGAGGAGATCTTCGACCTCATCGGCATCCGCGTGCTGGTGGGCTCGGTGCGGGACTGCTACGCCGCGCTGGGCTCGATCCACGCCACCTGGCGACCGGTCCAGGGCCGCTTCAAGGACTACATCGCGATGCCGAAGTTCAACCTCTACCAGTCGCTGCACACGACGGTGGTGGGTCCGGCGGGCAAGACGCTGGAGGTGCAGATCCGCACCCGGGCGATGCACGACCGGGCCGAGCACGGCGTGGCCGCCCACTGGGAGTACAAGGACGACTCGCCGTCACAGGAGATGGCCTGGCTGTCTCGCATCGTGGACTGGCAGCAGGAGACGTCGGACCCGGCCGAGTTCATGTCCAACCTCAAGACCGAGCTGGACACCGACGAGGTGTACGTGTTCACGCCCCAGGGCAAGGTGATCGAACTGCCGGTGGGGGCCACGCCCGTCGACTTCGCCTACACCATCCACACCGATGTGGGCCACGCCTGCGTCGGCGCCAAGGTGAACGGCCGGCTGGTGGCCCTCGACAGCCGGCTGCTGTCGGGTGATGTGGTCGAGATCTTCACGACCCGCACCGAGGGTGCGGGGCCGAGCCGGGACTGGCTGAAGTTCGTGGCCAGCCGCCGGGCGGCCAACAAGATCAAGCAGTGGTACTCCCGTGAGCGCCGGGCCGACGCCATCGAGCACGGCCGCGACGACCTGATCCAGGCCCTGCGGCGTGAGGGCCTGCCCGCCCAGCGGCTGCTGAAGGACAAACTGCTCGACAGCGTCGCCGAGCAGCTGAACTACAGCTCCAACGACCTGCTGTTCCTGGCCATAGGGGAGGGGCACCAGTCGGCGTCCTCGGTCGCCGGGCGCTTCGCCCGGGCGTTGCGGGGCGACGACGTCGACGAGGCCGGTGAGCGGGCCGAACGGGATCGCCTGCCCACCACGGCCCGGCGCCGGCCCGGGCACCGGCGCAGCGACGCCGACGTGGGCGTGCATGTGGAGGGCCTCGACGACATCCTGATCCGGCTGTCGCAGTGCTGCGCCCCGGTCCCTCCCGACGAGATCATCGGGTTCGTGACCCGGGGCCGGGGGGTGTCGGTCCACCGGGACGACTGCGTCAACGCCATCGGGCTGGCCGAGGGTCAGACCGACCGGGTGATCGAGGTGGAGTGGGACGCCGACTTCGCGGGACGGTTCTCGACGACCATCTCGGTGCACGCGCTGGACCGGCCCGGCCTGCTGCGCGACGTGACCGACGTGCTGGCCGAGCACCGCCTGAGCATCATCAGCGCCCGGGCCGAGACCGGCGACGACTTCATCGCCCGCATGGACTTCGAGTTCGAACTGGCCGACCTGTCCCAGCTCGACTCGGTACTGTCCAGCGTGCTGTCCCTAGAGGCCGTCTTCGAGGCCTACCGGGTCCTCCCCGGCCGCAACCGCGGCTCAAACTAGCCCGAGTCTCCGCTACTCGGGCGACCCGTAGTGGGGCAGGGTCGACGTTGCTCTACATCCGTGTGTTGCACGGGTCTTCAAAATAGACGCTCAAGAAGGAGAGGTTTCTATCGATGACTATGATCAATGGTGTCAGCCTAGGTGTGTGCGTGCCCGGTACCGGGAGAGTGAGATTCGACGATCTGAAGCGCACTTGGATTGAGGCCGAAGGACTGGGCTTCGACGCCGGCTACATCTGGAATAACATCATGTGTGAGGTTCCAACCTTCCAGGAGGATGCATGTTTTGAGGGGTGGACCACTATTGCGGCTCTGGCCGCGGTGACTAGCAGGCTTGATCTTGGAATGTTGCTCAATGGTGGCGTCCCAGGTTTGGTGTAATAGCGGTTGGGGCGCAGGTTCCGGGGGTCATGTTAGGCGGCGCGTGTGACGGTGTGGTCGGGCTGGTCGGTGTTGGTGTGGGCGGGTTGGTGGAGTTGGTGTCGCAGCTCGGTGAGCGTTCGGGCGATGGCGGGGGTGTAGGTGAGGCCGCGCCAGCCGTGTGAGGCGCGGTCGAGCACGGCCCATACCAGTGTGAGGCAGCTGGCTTCGCCGGGGAGCCGGCCGATGACTTTGACTCGTCGGCGGGTCTCGCCGAAGGTGCGCTCGATGAGGTTGGTGTGGCGGATCCTGCGGCGGTGCTCGGTCGGGAACCGCAGGTGCGCGGTGAGCGCGGCCCGGTCTGCGAGCAGGCACTTCACGGCGGCGGGGAACTCGCTTTGGTGGCGGCGTGCGAAGCCGTCGATGCCGGCCTGGGCGTGCCGCACGGCCCCCTGGCCGGACTCGATGTCTTCGGGCAGGTCGAAGATTGCCCAGAACGCGGCCTTGATCTCGTCGCGGCGACCGGCGGGGACCTTGGCCACCACGTTGCGGCAGCGGTGGATGAGGCACCTCTGGCGCAGCGCGCAGGCCATGGTGGTCTCGATGGCGCCGATGAGGCCGGCCGCGCCGTCTGTGACGACCAGCAGCGGCGGCCGCAGCCCCCGGTCGGTGAGGTCCTCGAGGAAGTCTGCCCAGGCGTCATAGGACTCGTCGCCGCCGGGCTCCACGGCCAACAGCACCGGCCGCCCGAGGGTAGTGATGCCGTAGGCGACCAGCACCGGCTCAGCGCGCGACCCGTCGTGCATCTTGAAGTGGCTGCCGTCGAGGAACAGGTAGTCCAGCTCGATATCGGACAGGTCCCGGCTCCGGAACGCCTCGAAGTCGTCGCGCAGCCGGGCGCAGACCCGGGGGGCGGTGGACTTCGACAGCGCGGCCTCCGGTCCCAGCGCCTCAGCCAACAAGGCCTCGATGTCGCCGGTGCCGGACCTGCTGGGGCGCGACTTCACCGCCGAGGCCCCCGACCAGAAATGGGTCGGGGACTTCAAGCAGATCGACACCGAGCAGGGGCCCGTGTACCTCGCCACCGTCGAGGACCTGTTCAGTCGCCGCATGCTGGGCTACGCCACCTCCGATGACTACCCGACCGCCCGGCTCGCCACCGCCGCGATCAACATGGCCGCCGCCACCCGCGGCGGCGACGTCGAAGGCGTGATCTTCCACACCGACAAAGGCTCCCAATACACCTCACACGCCTTCGCGGCAGCCTGCAGGCGCCTCGGCGTCACCCAGTCCATGGGACGCGTCGGATGCGCCTCCTCCGGTTCGGGGATTCGGCATCGTTGCCATCAATCCGACCGACCCGAAGGGGACCATGACGACGCCAAGAATCCCCGGCGGGAGTCGGTCGGATGATGAACACGCGGCACCACGCGTTCGGTGTTGATGGCAGCCGCGACCGTAGAACATCAAGGCCAGCCCGGCAAACCCATGACGTGCGCCCGCTGCTGGTGTCCTCCAGCTACCCTCAAAGAGCGAACCAGCCGGGACACACGGCGACCTCGCCGACGGGACGCGCCCTGCCCGCCTGGCGGGTCGCCCAGCGTCCAGCGCGCGTGGTCAGCTTCTCACGCGGCGGCGCCACCTCGGGGTCCTGCTCGGTGACCGTCCCCGACTCACAGACCCGGCTCGCGCACCGCCAGCGGCGCTTGTGCCACACCAGCACGACGGGCCGGCCGAACGCCGGGAGGTCCACCAGCTCCACCTCCCGCTCGCCGTTGGACCACAAAAGCCCGCCGCAGCCCCCACAGACCGGCCTCGGAGCCCGCCGGCGGATGTGCACCCTCAGCGGCTCAGCCGTCTCGTCGTCGACGCCGAGCACCTCGACGTCGCCGAGTCCCACCAACAACTCGCACATGCGCGTAGGGTCAACCTCCACAGGGATCCTCCAGTCATTCGGCTGCCTTGGCGGCGCCGATTCTGGGGGATCCCTCGCGTTCAGCCGCGGATACCCACCGCCCCTACTCCACCCTCAAACGCGAAGAGGCAGATAACTTGAGCGACGACATCTTATTGGAACGCGCCCGCGAATACGCCCGCCGTCAGCCTGTTCTGCCGGGGTACCGGTCGCGGCGCGAACTGTTGGCGCATCGCAGCCGACTCGTGGATGAGTACATCATCAACCGCCACAACGACCGACTCGCTGATGACGACCACCGTTACGACGGACCGCGTGTCGACCCCGCCGCATTGGACGAAGCACGACAATGGCTGCGCACACGGCCATGGGACCCATCCGACGACGATGACGACTGACCCCATCTACAGCCTCGATGACGTTCTCAAATGCCTTGAAGATGCCAAGTTGCGCGCCACCTACAAGGCCGTCGGCACCGTCACCGGCATCCATTGGCGCGGTTCGAGCCTGTCGTCCGCGTTGGTCGCCGCCGGCGGACCATCGCCTAGAACGTCATGGGTCGTGCAACAGCACAGCGGCAAACCGAGTCCCGGTGCTGGCACATACCACGGCGACAAGACGTGGTGGCATGACGACCTGTTCGTCAACGTCCACGTCATCATCGACCCCGACGAACTGCGTCAGGAGGTCACGAAGTGGAAACAGGCGAAGGACGCTGAGGATGGGTCTGTTCCGTAAGCGGCCGCAACCGAAGCAATGGCACATCGACGAAGCCGCGGTCGGTGTCGGTCTGCCTGTCGAGTTGTCGCATCCCGGTGAGATCGTCGGAGAGTCATACCGCCGCGAAGCGCTGGACCTGGTCATGGCCGGTGTCGTACCAGACGACAAGGGTTGGCGGCGCCTGGAAGCGCCGTTGACGTTGCAGTCCGAACCCAACAACCGCGCCGACCCGCAAGCCATCAAGGCACTCGTCAAGGGACATCACGTCGGCTACATCAAGGGTACCGAGACCAAGTGGTTCCACCGGAACCTCACGGCGCGGGACCTGCGGCGCGGGGTGGTGGTTCCGGGTCTGGTGGTCGGCACCGGCGACCAGCGCGGCTACGGCGTCCGCTACAACATCGACCCGCTACTGTGACCGCACATCGCCAGCACAGCGACTAGACACCTAGATCGGGGGACCGGACCGCACCGAACTGAGAGCCGTCGGATCCCTCCCACGACAGCGGTCCCGTCCCCTCACCCCTCAGCCGCAGTCGATCCCCTCAGGTCTCAGATCGGCCACACATGCACCGTAACTTTCGATGATGGCCGAGTTGGTGAGGCGACTCAGATCGGCGGTGTCATCGGTGTAATGGCAGTTGTGTCGGTAGTCGCGACCGGTGCTGCTGGCCGGCTGCCGCATCGCCCACAGCGCGTTGTAGGCGGTCTGGACGTCGGCGCGGGTGCCGGTCATGAGTGCTTGTTCGTAGTCGGCGAGGAGGTCTTGGACCGTCTCTGCGTTCGCGCGGACCGCGGCAGCCAGTTCTGCGCACTCATCCGATGGCAGCGTCACGTCCGGGATGTGAACGCTCTGCGGATCCCATTCCAGTCCCGGTTCGTTGGCACACCCTGCGACCGTCAACACCACGACGATCAGCGCGACGACGGCCGTCACGACCACCGCCGCAGCCGCGCACGCGCAGCCGATGTGTTCGGACTGGGCCTGTTCAGGACTTCGCAGCCGTCTCGTCGTCAGACGTGGCTACGAACGTCCGTCCGGCCTTCTGCCACGTCTCCTCATCGACCAGTGGCTCGTCGAAATCAAGTCCGGCGAACGGTTCAGGATCGGGTCGCTTCGGGTCAGGAGCCATCGTCGATTCCTAGATGATCCTTGATCGCTTGAAGGTCGGAGTCCATCCGGTCGAAGCGGCCATCGACCGCGTCGAAGCGTTCGTTCATGTGGTCTTCCAGGTCGTCGATGCGTTCGACCAGATCGTCGTTCAGGTCGGCGATGTCGGCCTTGACGCTGTGCAACGCGTTATCGACCCGAGGATCGCCTGTGGGTTCAAACGGTCGTCGAACGTTCCGCTGATCCGTTTCGTCCACAACAGCCATGGCCTGTCCTCCGAGTGTTGTCGCCTAGGGGCATCATAACAGCGTCACGCGGCCCGACGCTGCGCGTGGGGACCGTCAGCGACCAGTTCACGCCACGGCAGTCGCCGACCCGACATCTGCACCGCGGCGTCGGCCATCCGGTCGGTGACGTGCCGGCTGCGGTTGTTGAACCGGAAGTTGTGCTCCTCCACATACCGGTGGCAATGCTCGGCTGACCAGTAGTGGTAGGTGCCGATATAGGTCCGCTTCAACAGCGCCCAATACGACTCCGCAGAGTTGGTGGTCACGCCGTCGGCGCGGACGTACTCACCAATCGAGTGCAGCACCCGTTCGTGGTGGTATCCCAGCGAGGTCAGCGGATCGTAGACCCGGCTGCCGTCGGTGTGGACCTCGGTCCCCCGGCGGCGACGGCTTGCACCATCGCGGTGGCGGTCTCGGAGTTGACCTCGTGCACCGGCGTTGCGATGGCTTCGCCGGTGGCGTTGTCTACCACGACAATGACCGGCGTCTTGCCAGGATCACGCTGACGGCGATGCCGATTCTTGGCCTTGCCACCGAACCAGGCCTCATCGACCTGGATCGGACCATCGAACCCCGGCAGACACCCGTCCGCCAACGCACGCCGGATGCGGCGGCTGACATGCCACGCCGATTTCTGAGTGATCCCCAAGTCAGCCGCCAGTTGAACCGACGACCGGCCCTTGGGGTTCGCGACGATCAGGAACAGACCCAGCAGCCACGTCTGCGCCCCCAGCTTCGAGTCGTGCATCGGAGTGTCGGTCTTGAACGAGAAATGCCGGCGACAGCTCCGGCACCGGTACGGCTGCGGACGACGCGACGCCACCACAGACACCGCATCGGAGTCGCAGTGCGGACAGACAGGACCGTCAGGCCAGCGCCAAACCTTGAACTGGGCTTCGGCATCGGCATCGGTCGGGTAGCGCTTGAAGAACGCTGCCAGACTCAGTCCGGTCTTGACGATTTCGTGTGGCTTGCTCATACCCCCATTATCGCAGGGGGGTGTGACATCCGCTCCTAGCCGTGACCTGCGGTTTGGCTACACACGTAAGTAGTCCCCGAACAGCGTGACTCGATCCTATTTCATGGCATTGGGCATGACTGCCGCGATTTCGGGAAGCTGCAATATGTGCTCAAGCGTCGACAGCGTGTAAGTGCGTCCCTGAGTCGTGACGATGACTTCTAGGAGGGCTGTGGTGCGTTCGGTCCATCCCTTGCCGTCCACCAGTGCGCATGCCCTCAGGCCTTCGTCGTCCGCTGCGCTTGTCATGCTCTTGATGCGGGCGGCCTTGTCCCGGACGGTCCCGCCGTCCTCTCCGACCTTCGACTCGACCACAAGCGTGGGAGCTTCGTCAGGTATTACGAAGTCAGGTCCGGGTGACATGCCGTAGCGTTCAGCGGTCTCTTGGGCACCCGACGCACCGGGTCTTGTGTGGTGATAGGGGATGCCGTGCTCGTCGAGTAGGTCGCGCAGCGGGTACTCGAGGATGGCGTCGACCTTCACCTCCGAGTAGGCATCCTGAACCTGCCTCCAGACTCCTCCAACGTATCGCTGGTAGAGCAGTGCTGAGTACGGCACTCCGCCTGCGTCCGCCTGGACGCTCGACCAGCCGTCTCGGGTGTCGCGCTTGTCCAGTTTGGAATGGAAATACGCCTCGGCGCTGGGTGGGACCGTCAGGATCTCCCGGCGCATGGCCGCGGTAACCGCTTGAGCGATTCTCGCGGCTAGCTGGTTGTGCCTCTCTGACGCTTGCTCGGGTGGAGGGCTTCGCTCGAACTTCTTGAGGGCCTCTCCGCTGGAGCGTGCCCCTGCATCCGCGAGCGTGATGGCGACTGCGAGTTCGTTGTAGGTCAGCCCCACGATCATCCGCAGCGGCGCGAGCGCCGCAGGCGTGTGCCGAAGAACCTCGGCCAGTGATTGAGTATCCCGGCGTGAGAAGTTCTCGGTGCCGTCGGCCAACGCTGCGTACGCGTCGGCGAAGCTCGGCTCGTCGGCCATCGAATCGCCCTTGGGTATCAGGTGGAACGACGGGCGAGTGTGGGCGAGGAAGCCCGTCACCAGCAGATTCCCGGCCTGCGCCTGATCCGGGCCGGACTTCGCCAGGTAGATGCCAACAGCTCGTTGTCGATCGACGGGGTTGGGGTTGCCTCCCGCTTGCTCGAGGATCGCCTGTTCGTCGTCAGACAGCGACACTCAACTGCCCTTGGGGATCATCTGCCTCATCGGCGGCGACGCGGCGGCGGGATACCTCGACATAGTCGCGGTGTAGTTCGATGCCTGCGGCGCGCCGCTGGTATCGACGACCGACGACGACCGTTGTTCCCGACCCTGCGAAGGGATCGATCACCAAGCCGTCCGGTGGGCAGGCGGCTTTGACGAAGAACGTCGCTAGCCCTTCTGGCATCACCGCGGTGTGCTGGCCGGCCGGGCCCTTGTGCTGGTTGTACGTCTGGCACACCTCGATGACGTTGCCCGGATCGGCGCCTCCCTTGTCGTAGGTCTTGCGCCGGTCGCGTCCGAAGCCGGCCTCGGTGTTGCGCCGCCCGTTGCCGTCGAGGCGGCGCCGGTCGATCTCGGCGCGGTCTGCCTTGTACGGAACCCGCACGGCGTCGAGATAGAAATAGGGCTTGGTGCCCTTGGCGAAGTGGTAGACGTACTCGAAGCTGTCCTTGGTGCGCGGCCCGAAACGGCCTGGGATGGCGTTGGGCTTCGACCAGATGTAGGTCTCGATCCACCGCCAGCCCATCTGCTGCATGCCCAGCACCAACTCGTACACGTAAGGGTGACGCTGCCCCCGGAGGGGACCCGCGTTCGCGACGCGATTCTTGATGTTCAACACGAATGACCCGGACTCGGCTGTCGCGTCGAGCATCGCGGCGGCGAACGGAAGGAACCACTCGACGTAGTGGTCCGGGTGGATCTCCGAGTACGAGCGAGCGTCCGCGTAGGGCGGCGATGTGAAGAACAGGTCGACGCTTCCCTCCGGCAGGCTCGGCAGCCACTCCGCCGCGTCGCCCCAAATGACTACCTTCTCTAGGAGTTGCGACAGCACAGCATCCGGGTCCGCTGGGACGGCCGGACGACCGTGGGGAACACCTGCCGGCTGCATGAGGCCGACAGTAGCGGACCCCTGTGACAGGGCAGGGCACCCTCCCTTTCTAGCACTTGCCTAATCAATATTTCCGCACTTGCTACTGATATAATTCTGCACTTCAACGTGAGGGTGGACGAGACGGAGGTCTTTGTGCCTGGTACCTTGACACCGGCGGGCTATCTGGCACGGGTGGTGGACCGTGAATTGGAGTTCGCGCTGTGTGCGACTCCCGCGGTCGTCGTCGAGGGGCCACGGGCTTGCGGGAAGACTTGGACGGCCCGCCGCTTCGCCCGCAGCGAGGCGGTCATCGATGAGTCCGACGACGCCCGCCTGGCTGCGGCGCTCGACCCCGGCGCGCTCCTCGACGGCGACGTTCCCCGGCTCCTGGACGAATGGCAGTTGGCGCCCCGGATATGGAACCCCATGCGCCACGCCTGCGACCGCCGGGCCCAGGCGGGCCAGTTCATCCTCACCGGCTCGGCGGACCCCCCGGATGACATGACCAGGCACTCGGGCGCGGGTCGGGTCCTGCGGGTGCGCATGCGGCCGATGTCGCTGTTCGAGTCGGGCGAGTCGAGTGGCGCCGTGTCGCTGGCCCGGCTGTTCGACGGCGAGCGGCCGGCGGGCGGGGGCTCCGACCTGAGCCTCCCCGAGATGGTGGACCTCGTGTGCCGGGGCGGCTGGCCGTGGCTGCTGGGGGAGCCCGCGATCGGGGCCCAGGCACGGCTGCGGGGCTATCTCGGCGAGATCGCCAGGACCGACGTGGCCCGCTCGGGCGGCCCGGCCCATGATCCCGCGGGAATGAGCCGCCTGCTCGTGTCGTTGGGCCGCAACGAGTCCACCGACGCCTCCTACACGGCGCTGGCCGCCGACATGAGCGGCGGCCGCGACACTCCGGTCCATCCGCGCACGGTCAAGCGCTACATCGACGCCCTGTCACGGCTGTTCGTGGTGGAGGGCGTGCCGGCCTGGGCGCCTCATCTGCGGTCCAGAGCGCAACTGCGACGCTCGGAGAAGCGCTACTTCGTAGATCCTTCGTTGGCGGTCGCCGCGCTGCGGACCGGTCCGAAGCGGCTACGAGCCGACCTCGGCTTCCTCGGTCTGCTGTTCGAGTCCCTGGCGATGCGTGATCTGCGGGTGTACGCCCAGGCCAACGACTGTCGGATCTCCTACTTCCGGGACAACAACTCGCTGGAGGTGGACGCAGTGATCGAGCGGGCCGACGGCGAGTGGATGGCCGCCGAGATCAAGCTCGGCGGCGAGGAGCTGATAGAGCAGGGCACCAGTTCCCTGCTGCGTCTGAGGAACCGGGTCGACACCGCCCGGGCGGGCGAGCCCTCAGCCCTGATCGTCATCACAGCCACCGGCTACAGCTTCACGCACCGAGACGGCGTCCAAGTGGTCCCCCTCGCTGCCCTGGGCCCCTGACCGCCGACCAGCAACTCTCCGCGCCGGCACCGCCGACTCATCCCCAACCGTCAAGGCTTTGCCCGTCGAGGACTAAACCCACACTACCCCACCCATCACCGTCGCCGGACTTGACAACCGCAATGATCAGCCCAATGACGCGGCGCGAGCCCCGGATGATCACCCGAGGCTCGCGCCGCCCGTCGGCCTCAGCTGGCCTCGCTGAATGTCAACGTCCAGTCGTGGCAGTAGATCCAGAGGGAGGGGCTGCTCGTGTACCGCCGGGGGGTGACCGCTCCCGCTGGGCCTTCGACCGCCCAGTCCCGGGGATTCTCCGCTGAGATGTCGCGGTCGTTCGGATCCACGATCAGGGAATTGCCCTCGTAGTTCGCCGCGCAGGCGATGGAGATCTCATAGACGCCGGGGAACGGGACGCCCTCGCGGCCGGGGGTGAGCGTGGTCGCGTGGCGCATTTCGATCCATGTGGAGCCGTAGCAGGTCCAAACACCATTCGGGTAGTCGACTACGCCATCGCAGACTTGCTGCGCAATGATGACGTCGCCGCGGCTGCTTTGCCAGCTGTCGCTGGTGAGCGTGTAGATGCCGTGCTTGCCGAACTTGCGATCCGCCTTCGCGCCCGCGCTGTTGCGCGGCCGCGCCAGCTCCGACTCGGCATCCGCCAGCTGCCTGGCCGCCTGCTTGAGCAGCGTCATCGTCTCGATGAGACGGTCGTTGACGTACCGGGCCCCCGCCGGCTCCGTCTCGACAGCTGCCAGTTGCTTGGCCGCCTGCTTGAGCAGCGTCATCGTCCCGATGAGATGGTCGTTGACGCGCCGGGCGCCGCCGACGTTCATGTCACGATCGGGGTCAGCGAGCGAGTCATGGATGCGGTCTACGGCCTCGGAGAGCGAATCGAGCTTCGCGCCGATCCGTGCTAGCCGGTCTTCATTCAGACCCGGCGTCCCGTGGATGCGGTCGGCGGCCTCGGAGAGCGAATCGAGCTTCGCGTCGATCCGTGCTAGCCGGTCTTCATTCACACTCGCGGCCTCGGCGAGTGTCAAGCCGAGGACGCCGCCGCTGGCGACGACGATCGCCACGATCGCCACGATCGCGAGCGTCGCCGCTCGCCACCTAATAATCATCATCGCTTGCTTCCTTTCTGGAGGGTCCAAGTGTCGTGGATGGACTATATCAGGAATCAGAACTATTCCTAAAATAGGTTGGGTGGGCTGCTCTGGCATGTTGCGGGGCGGCGGTAGCCTCGGGGGTTGTGGCCAAGCCGTTGTTCCGCGCCCCGGTGGGCACCCGCGACATCCTGGCGCCGGAGGCGTGGCGGCGGCGGCGGCTGGTGGGTGTGTTCTCCGATCTGGCCGAGCGGGCCGGCTTTGGGCTGCTGGAGTCGCCCATCTTCGAGGACTTCGGAGTGTTCCAGCGCCTCGGCGCCGCCAACGAGGTGGTCACCAAGGAGCTGTTCGAGTTCTTCGACAAGGGAGACCCGCCCCGGCACCTCGCCCTTCGCCCCGAGTTGACGGCCAGCGTCTGCCGGGCCTTCGCCGAGCACCGGCCCACCCCGCCGTGGAAGATCTGGTATTCGGGCCCCCAGTTCCGCTACGAGCGGCCCCAGGCCGGCCGCTACCGGCAGTTCGAGCAGGTCGGCGTGGAGACCCTCGGCACCGACGACCCCCACGCCGACGTGGAGGTGATCGGGCTCGGCGTGCGCTTCTACGAGGCCCTCGGCATAAGCCGGGTGCGCCTGCTGATCAACAGTCTCGGAGACGTTCAGAGCCGCCCCGCCTACGACGCCGCTCTGACCGCGTACCTCGAGTCACGGCGCGGCGAGCTCTCCGAGCAGTCCCGGGCCACCCTGGAGCGCAACCCGCTGCGGGTGCTCGACTCGAAGCGGAAGCAGGACCAGCCGGTGATCGCGGCCGCGCCGGTGATGGCCGACTTCCTCTCCGGTGAATCGGCCGAGCACTTCGCCGCGGTTACCGCCGGGCTCGACAGCCTGTCTGCGTCCTATGAGGTGTCGCCCCGCCTGGTGCGGGGGCTCGACTACTACACCCGCACCACCTTCGAGTTCGTGGCCGACGGGCTCGACACCGCCCAGAACGCGGTGGGAGGCGGCGGGCGCTACGACGGTCTGGTGGAGGAACTGGGCGGGCCCCCGACGCCGGGAATCGGCTTCGCGCTGGGCGTCGACCGCATCCTGCTGGCCTGCGACGCCGAGGGCGCTTTCGCTCCCGATCCCTCGCCGGTGCAGGCCTTCGTGGTGGACGTCGTCGGCGGCCAGAGCGCGGTGGTGCTGTGCGACCGGCTCCGGCAGGCAGGCCTCGGTGTGGACCGGGCCTTCGACGGACGGTCGATGAAGGCCCAGATGAAGCGGGCCGACCGGTCCGGGGCGACCGTGGCGGTGATCGTCGGTCCCGACGAGCAGGCCGCGGGCGCAGCCACCGTGCGCGACATGCGCCCCGGCGGCAGCCAGCTGCAGGTGCCGGAGCCCGAGGTGGTGGCGGCCGTCACCGAGATGCTGGCCGGAGCCGCGTCGTGACAACCCGGGCCTCCAGCCGAATTGGCAGCGTTTTGCACGGTATTCGCGCATTCTGCTGCCGGTTCGGGATCGGGCGGCTGCCTCCAGCCGAATTGGCAGCGTTTTGCACGGTATTCGCGCATTCTGCTGCCAGTTCGGGATCGAGTTGGTGGCTGCGGTGATGTCGGCCATGACCGGGAGCTACGCCACCGCCATGCGGACCGACCTGTGCGGCCGTCTCGGATCCGGCGACGCGGGCCGCGCCGTCGCGGTGTGCGGCTGGGTGGACCGCCGCCGTGAGCACAGCGAGCACCTCGCGTTCATCGACCTGCGCGACCACACGGGCGTGCTCCAGTGCGTGGTGGACGGCGCCCGCGACCTGCGCTCGGAATACGTCGTGCGCATCACCGGCACCGTCACGCTGCGCCCCGAGGGCACCGCCAACCCGGCGCTGGCCACCGGCGAGATCGAGCTCCAGGATTGCGAGGTCGAGCTGCTGTCTAGGGCCGAGCCGCCGCCGTTCCCCCTCGACGAGCGCACCGACGTGGACGAGACGCTGCGACTGCGGCACCGCTACGTCGATCTGCGCAAGCCCCGAATGCAGCGAAACCTGCGGGCCCGGGCCGCGGTCAACCGGGCCATCCGCCGGGCCATGGACGCTCAAGGGTTCGTTGAGGTCGAGACTCCGATTCTCATCGCCTCCACCCCCGAGGGGGCCCGCGACTTCGTGGTGCCGTCCCGCAAGGAGCCGGGCTCGTTCTACGCCCTGCCCCAGAGCCCCCAGATCTTCAAGCAGCTCACCATGGTGGGCGGCGTCGACCGCTACTACCAGATCGCCCGCTGCCTGCGCGACGAGGATCTGCGGGCCGACCGCCAGTTCGAGTTCTCCCAGCTCGACGTGGAGGCTTCGTTCGCGACCCGCGACGATGTGCTCGGCTTCGTGACCACCGCCGTGGCCGAGGCCACCGTCGAGGTCGCCGGGCATGATCCCGGCACCTTCGATCGCATGACCTGGCACGACGCCATGGAGCGCTTCGGCTCCGACAAGCCCGACACCCGCTTCGGCATGGAGTTGGTCGAGCTCACCCCGATCTTCGCCGACACCAAGGCCCGGGTGTTCCAGGCTCCGTGCGTGAAGGGGATCTGCCTCACCGGCGGCGCCGAGACCCTGCCCCGCAGCCGCGTCGACGAACTGGTGGCCACCTGCCAGCGTTGGGGAGCCAAGGGCCTGGCCTGGATGCGGGTCGTAGCCGCGGAGGATGCAGGCTCGGCCCTCGATGCCGGGGTGGCCAAGTTCCTGTCGCCGGACGAGGGCGCCGGCGTGATCGAGGCCCTGAAGGCCCGGCCCGGGGACATGGTTTTCCTGGTAGCCGACGAGCGCCCGCTGGTTCGCCACGTGCTGGGGCTGCTGCGCCTGGAACTGGGCCGCCCGCCGGTCAACGACGGCCGCTTCAACTACCTGTGGGTGATCGACTTCCCGCTGTTCGAGGGACTCACCGCCGAGGGCGAGCCGATCCCCTCGCACCACCCCTTCACCATGCCCCACACCGACGACCTGCCGGTGCTGATGTCGGGACAGCCACTCGACGGCGAGGCACTGCTAGCCATCCGCAGCCAGGCCTACGACCTGGTGCTCAACGGCTGGGAGCTGGGCTCGGGCAGCGTGAGGATCCACCGGCGCGAGGTCCAGCAGCGCATCTTCGAAGTCTTGGGCATCGCGCCCGACGAGGCCCAGGAGCGCTTCGGGTTCCTGCTCGACGCCTTCCGCTACGGCGCCCCGCCCCACGCCGGTTTCGCAGTGGGCCTGGACCGGCTGGCCGCCCTGCTGGTGGGGGAGGAGAACATCCGCGAGGTGATCGCCTTCCCCAAGACCCAGTCCGGTGCCGACCCCCTCACCGACGCCCCCAGCCCCATAGCCGACGCCCACCTCCAAGAACTAGGCCTGCGAGTCCTACCCCCAGCCTGAGGCGAAGGCGCTGGCGGCGCGGCGGTATGTACCGCTGACGTCTGCCGCTCAGATCGAGCCGCGAGGCACCACCCACTCGGCGCGCTGACCGGTCACCTCGGCGATCCTCTCGTAGTCGCGGTCGTAGTGGATCACGGCAACCCCATTGACCTCAGCCGTTGCTGCAATCAAGAGGTCGGAAAGGGCCACGCGGTGCTGGCCTCGTCGGGCTAGCAGGTGCTGCACTTCCAGCGCGCGGGTTCCGACCCTCTCAGTCAGAGGCAGCGTGGGAAGGCTTCCCCGCTCGACTCGGGTCGCCTCGTAGTCGCGGAGTGAGCGGGCGCTGTAGAGGACCTCCAAGTCGATGACGGCACAGGTGGCGATCTGCCGGGAAAGGATGAGGGGAACGAGGCGCTCGGCCACCGGGGCGTGCGTGATTCGCGCCAGAGCGCTCTTGTCCGCCAGGTAGTTCGGGCTCACCGCCACGCGTCGCGCATGATCTGGTCGTCGGCCAGATCGATTCCGTCCATGGTCAGCAGCCGGCGGACGTGGCGCAGACGCAGGTCGAAGTCGACCACATGCTGGAGGGCTCCGTTCACCGCCTCCTTCATGGTGGCCGCCCCGATCAGGCTACGTACCTCATCGAGCAGGTCGTCGTCGATGTCTACGAGCCTCTTGGTCACGATCATCAGTATATCCAATCGGCTCCAATCGTATATACCCAAATCGCCCTGGGTCTTGTAACGCTATCCGCCTTCAATGACGCGTAGGGTCGGGGGGTGGCAGCGGACCTGTTCGATGCGGCCGCGGCCGAGCGCCTGCGGATGCGGGCGCCGCTGGCGGCCCGGCTGCGGCCCCGGACCCTGGACGAGATCGTGGGCCAGGATCACCTGGTCGGGCCGGGGCGGCCGCTACGGGAGCTGATAGAGGCCGACCGGCTGTCGTCGGTGATCCTGTGGGGGCCGCCGGGCACGGGCAAGACCACGCTGGCACGGGTGGTGGCCCTTACCACGGCGAAGGCCTTCGAGGAGCTGTCGGCGGTGACCGCCGGGGTGAAGGACGTGCGGGCTGTGATCGAGCGGGCCCGGGACCGCCTCGGCGCCCAGGGCACGGGAACGATCCTGTTTCTCGACGAGGTCCACCGCTTCAACAAGGCCCAGCAGGACGCCCTGCTGCCCGCGGTGGAGGACGGCCTGATCGTGCTGATCGGGGCCACCACCGAGAACCCCCACTTCGAGGTCAACCCGCCGCTGATGTCCCGCTCGACGCTGTTCCGGCTCAACCCGCTCGACGACGAGTCGCTCGTCGAGTTGGTGCTCCGGGGCCTGGCCGAGGAGAAGGCCATCGCCGACGACGAGGCCGTCGACCATCTCGCGGCCCGCAGCGGCGGCGACGGCCGCCACGCCCTCACCGGCATCGAGGTGGCCGTGGCCCTGGCCGGCCGCCGGACCGGGGCAGGGTCCGCCACGGCGTCGCCGCCAGGCCCGGTCCATGTGACGCTGGCCGACGCCGAGGCGGCCGCCGACGCCAAGGCCGTGCGTTACGGCCGTGACGGCCACTACGACGTGATCAGCGCGTTCATCAAGAGCATCCGGGGCTCCGACGCCGACGCCGGCCTGTACTGGCTGGCCCGCATGCTGGAGGCGGGCGAGGATCCCCGCTTCATCGCCCGGCGGCTGGTGATCCTGGCCTCCGAGGACATCGGGATGGCCGACGACGGGGCACTGCTGGTGGCCGACGCCGCGGCCCGGGCCGTGGAGTACGTCGGCCTGCCCGAGGCCCAGCTCAACCTGGCCCACGCGGTGGTGCGCCTGGCCACCGCCCCGAAGTCGAACCGGGTGACCGTGGCCCTCGGCCGGGCCGCCGCCGAAGCCAGAGCGGCCGGGGCGGGGGAGGTGCCCATGCACCTGCGCGACGCCCACTACCAGGGCGCCAAGTCCCTCGGCCACGGCGACGGCTACCGCTACCCCCACGATCACCCCGACGGCTGGGTCCCCCAGGAGCACCGGCCCGCCGAGGTGGCCGGCAACGTCTACTACGAGCCCTCCGACCACGGCGCCGAGGCCGCGCTATCCGACCGCTGGTCCGTCCCGCTCGACCGAAATCAGTAGAGCAGCCCGTCGTATAGGAGCAACACCCGCTCAGATTGGAGGCGGCCGCGACGTTTGAGCGCTCACGGGTCGGCTCGGCACGGCCTCGGTCAGCCCCGGAGACATCGTCACGGCCTGCGGTCGATCCGCTCGGCCTCGGGGCTAGCCGGTATCTTGACGGGATGACCGCTGTGGATCTCGCCGCCGTGATCGTGACCCTCGTCTGCCTGGCCACCGTGGCCGTGCTGACCGTGGCCGTGGTGTCGCTGGTGCGGACCATGCGCGAGCTGCGCGACGCGGTGGACGATCTGCGGGACTCGGCGCTGCCCATGGTCGACGACCTCCATGCCACCGTCACCAAGGCCGACGCCGAACTGCACCGCGTGGACCGGGTGATCGGGCGGGCCGAGCGCATCGCGGCCACCGTCGACCATGCCAGCCGGCTCACCCACCGGGCGTTCGCCCCGCCGCTGATCAAGGGCCTGTCCCTGGTGTCCGGCGCGGGCCAGGCCGGCCGCCGCCTGCGGGACCGGCGCCGCCATCGCCGGTCACTCGATGTAGCCGCGTCGGACAACCCGGCCGCGACCGAGGCGACCGCCGCGGCCGTCGACGCCGCTGCTGCCCGCCACCGAGACCTACCCGTGAGGGCCGGAGGCTCCCGCCGGACCCGGAGGCGCAGAGGCCGAGCGAATAGGTACGCGAGTTCGGCTCATACGGGCGAGGCCGTGGCCGAGCGGCCCTCAGGTCGCAGCGAACAAGAGCGGGAGACATCGCGATGAGGCGGCTGTGGTGGCTCGGCGCGGGTTACGCGGCCGGCCTCGGGACGGCTGCGTGGGTGCGCAGCAAGGCCCGCGCCGCCGCAGAGAAGTACGCACCCGAGAACGTCCGCAGCGCCGTGGCCGACCGGTCCAAGGAGGCTGCCCAGCGGGCTCAGCAGACCGCGGCCGACAGCGCCCGCAGCCTCGGGCGCGAGGCCCGCCGGATCGCCGACGACATCCGTCACGCGGTTGCCGAGGGGCGCGAGGCCATGCGCGACACCGAGTCGGAGTTGCGCGATGACGAGCCGCCGGGTGCCGAGAGCGGCTCGAACGGGAGCGGCCGGCCGTGAAGGCGATGACCGCGGCGGAGGTCCGCAAGGCCTTCGTCGACTTCTTCGTCGAGCGGGGCCACACCCACCATCCCTCGGCCAGCCTGATCCCCCACGACCCGACCCTGCTGTTCACGGTGGCCGGCATGGTGCCGTTCAAGACGTACTTCACCGGCGAGCAGCCGGCGCCCTTCCCGCGGGCCGTCACCGTCCAGAAGTGCGTGCGGGCCGGCGGCAAGCACAACGACCTCGACGAGATCGGGCGCACCTCCAGGCACCTGACCTTCTTCGAGATGCTCGGCAACTTCAGCTTCGGCGACTACTTCAAGTCGGACGCCTGCGCCTGGGCCTGGGAGCTCGTCACCGGCGTGTTCGGCCTCGACCCCGAGCGGCTGTGGGTGACGGTGCACCTCAGCGATGACGAGGCCGAGGCCATCTGGCGTGACGAGGTCGGCGTGCCCGCGGAGCGGATCCAGCGCCTGGGCGAGGACAACTACTGGCGCATGGCCGACGTGGGCCCGTGCGGGCCGTGCTCGGAGATCTTCTGGGACAAGGGGCCCGCCTACGGCCCGGGCGGCGGCCCCGCCCACGGCGGCGAGGAGCGCTATATCGAGGTCTGGAACCTCGTGTTCATGCAGTTCGAGAGCACCCCCGACGGCGCCGAGATCCCGCTGCCCAAGCCCTCGATCGACACCGGCCTGGGTCTCGAGCGCACCGTGGCCGTGCTTCAGGGCGTGGACTCGGTGTGGGAGACCGACGAGTTCGTGACCCTGCTCGACGCGGCCCAGCGCCTCACCGGGGCCAAGCTGGGCGAAGCCGAGGCCCGCGACGTGTCGCTTCGCATACTCGCCGACCACGCCCGCTCCACGTCGTTGCTGGTGAGCGACGGCGTGTTCCCCTCCAACGAGGACCGCGGCTACGTGCTGCGGCGCATCATCCGGCGGGCCGTGCGCCGCGCCTACCTGCTGGGCGTGACCGATCCCGTCATGGGCGGCATGGTCGACGCGGTGGTGGACGTGATGGCCGAGGCCTACCCGGACCTGGCCCGCAACCACGGCTACGTGCGCGACGTGATCGAACGCGAGGAGCAGAGGTTCCGCCAGACGCTGAGAACCGGGCAGGCCATTCTCGACGGGCGGATGGCCGGGCTGGCGCCGGGTGAGCGGATCGACGGCGATGTCGCCTTCCTGCTGCACGACACCTACGGGTTCCCCCTCGAGGTCACCGTCGAGATCGCGGCGGAGAGGGGTGTCGAGGTGGACACCGACGGCTTCGCGGCCGCGATGGCCGAACAGCAGGAGCGGGCCCGCAGCGCCCGCTCGGTGGCCGCCGCCGACGATGTGACGCCCTTCGTGGCCCTGCTGTCGGCCGCGGGACCGACCGAGTTCTGCGGACGGGCGGAGCTGACGTCGGAGGGTGAGGTGCTGTACGCCGCCGACGGGCGGATCGTTCTGGACCGCACGCCGTTCTACGCCGAGAGCGGCGGCCAGATAGGAGACACCGGCGAGATCTCGTGCGAAGCGACCGGGGCCCGGGCTCGGGTCACCGACACCGTGTACGCCGTCGACGAGTTGCATGTCCACATCGTCGAGCCCATCGAGGGCGAGCTGAAGGTCGGTGACAGGGTGACTGCGGCCGTGGACTCCGAGCGCCGGGCCGGCATCCGCCGCAACCACACCGCCACCCACATCCTGCATTGGGCGCTTCGAGAGATACTCGGCGAGCACGTCAAGCAGCAGGGATCCTGGGTCGGCCCCGACCGGCTCCGCTTCGACTTCAGCCACTACGAGGCCCTGACACCCTCCCAGATCACCCGGGTGGAGGACATGGTGAACTCCGAGGTGCTCGACAACGCCTCCTGCCGCCACTTCGAGACGACCTTCGACCGGGCCCAGCAACTGGGCGCCATCGCCTTCTTCGGCGAGAAGTACGGCGAAGTGGTGAGGGTGCTCGAGGCCGGCCGCCATTCGGTGGAGCTGTGCGGCGGCACCCATGTGCGGGCTCTGGGCGACATCGGCGCCTTCCACATCACGTCGGAGGCGTCGATCGGTGCCAACATGCGCCGCCTGGAAGCCATCACCGGCCATGACACGCTCTCGCTGCTGCGCAGCCAGCAGTCGCTCATAGAGGATGTGGCCCGGTCGCTGGGGGTGCCATCGGCCGAGCTCGCCGACGGGGTGGCCAAGCGCCAGGGCGAGACCAAGGCGCTGCGGGCCGAGGTGAATGAACTGAGGCGCAGGGTGGCGCTGGGACGGGCTCCGGAGCTGGCCGCCGCCGCGGTGGACGGCGTGGTGGTGGCCCGGGTGGACGACGTGGGCCGGGACGGTCTGCGTGACCTGGCCGTGTCGATCCGCGACGTCGACGGTGTGAGGGCGGTGGTCCTGGGTGCCGCGCTCGACTCCGGGGGCGCCGCCCTGGCTGCCGCCGCGACCACCGGCAGCGGGTTGCATGCCGGTGAGCTGATCACCGAGGCCAAGAAGACCATCGGCGGCGGCGGAAAGTCCGCGGCCGACCTGTGCGTGGCCGGGGGCCGGGATGCCGATCGGCTCGACGAGGCCCTCGACCTGGCTCGCGCCGCGGCCGGCATCACCGGAACCAGTTGACGTGCGAGCCCTGGGGCTCGATCTGGGGGAGCGCAGGGTCGGCGTGGCGGTGTGCGACTCGGCGGGGACGGTAGCGACCCCGCTCGAGACGCTGGTTCGCAGCGGGGATCCTGAACGCGACCTGGGGGCCATCGCGGCGCTGGTGACCGAATGGCAGGCTGAGATCGTGGTGGTAGGGCTGCCGCTCTCCCTCGACGGCACCGAGGGTCCCGCCGCCGTGGGAGCCCGCGCCGAGATCGACCGGCTCGAGAAGCTCCTGGCCGTGCCCGTCGTTTCCTACGATGAACGGTTGACTACCGTCATCGCGGAGCGGAGGCTCATGGAGCAGCAGATGAAGGGCCCTCGAAGGCGAGGCGTTGTCGACCAGGTGGCGGCCGCGGTGATGCTGCAGTCCTGGCTCGACGCAGGCATGCCCTGTGGCTGACCGTGGCTGAGCACAGCGGACGCCCTCGCCGCCCGTCGAAGCTCTCCAACTTCATCACGGGTCGCCCCGATGCACCCGGCCGGCCGGCCGCGCCGCCGCCTCGTGCGCCTGGAGCGCCGGCGGGCAAGGCCCGAGCCCGCGCCGCGCCGGCCGCTCCTGATCCCGGTGCGGCTCCGGGGCGTCCTCCCGCGGAGCGTCGGCCTGCCCCCCGGGGCGCTGGAGGGCCCAAGGCCCCGAAGACCCGTCCCGATCGCCGCGCCCAGCGGAACGCGGTTCGGGCCGGCCGGTCCTACCAGCGGGCGGCGCGCAAGGCGGCCCGCCGCGACGAGCAGCGCACGGCTGCTGCTCAGGCCCGCTGGTCGACCGTGGACCAGGGCGCAATGGTGGTGGTCACCGAGGAGCTCGGGGACGACCCGCTCGTCGACCCGGTCTACGACGCCGACGACCGCAACTGGGTCCGCTACCGACCGTTCTGGGGCGGCTTCATCCGCCTAGTGGTGCTGGCGGTGATCGTCGTGCTGGCCGTGCTGTGGGTGCGGGGCCGCGTCTACGGGTGGGCGGACGCCCAGATCACGCCCGAGGGCCTGCCCGGCGATGCCATCGAGCTGACCATCCCCCAGGGGGCCTCTGTCAACGAGATCGCGGGAGAGCTGCAGAGCGCGGGCGTCATATCCAACGCCACCGTCTTCCGCTACTGGCTGCGCTGCGACGGCGAGCTGACCATCACCGGGTTCCTGGGGTGCGACTCGGTCGTGGCGGTGGAGGCCGGCGACTACATCCTCTACGAGAACATGGACTTCGCCTCGGTGCGCACGGTGTTCGATGCGGGGCCGTTGCCCGAGGTCTTCGAACTGGTCCGCATCCCCGAGGGCTTGCGGTGGATCGAGATGGTGCCCCGCCTGCTGGAGGAGAACCCCGCCTTCGAGCGGGACGACCTTGAGGCGGCCTACGTCTCGCTGGTTCGCGAGGCGTCTTACCTTCCCGACGACGCTCGCGCTCGGAGCCTGGAGGGAATGCTGTTCCCGGCCACCTACGACATCAACGCCGACGACCTCGCAGACGAGCACGGCCTGCTGCTGAGGATGTCGGACGAGTTCGACCGGCGGTTCGCTCGCTTGCTGGAGGATCCCGGACTCCATCCCGACATCGTCGAGCTGGGCCTGCGGCCCTATGACGTGGTCATCGTGGCCAGCCTCGTCGAGGAGGAGGCCCTGTTGCCGCAGGATCGGGCCAAGATCGCCCGGGTGATCTACAACCGGCTGGCGGAGGGAATGCGCCTCGACATCGACGCCACTGCGTGCTACGCGGCCGGCAAGGCGTGCGCCGACATCACCTCGGCGGACATCCGGCGGGACTCGCCGTGGAACACCCGGGTGGTGACCGGCCTGCCGCCCGCACCGATATCGGCGCCGGGCGAGGCGTCGCTGATCGCGGCGCTGCAGCCCACCGACGGGAGTTGGCTGTTCTATGTACGCACCGACGAGGGGGGAGTCCGTGGCGCCCACTACTTCTCGGAGACCTACGAGGAGCATCTGGAGCAGGTGCAGGTCTGCCGCGATCTGGGGTACTGCTGATGTCGGGACGGCGGGTGGCGGCGGTCATCGGCGACCCGGTGCGCCATTCCCGGTCGCCGGCCATCCATAACGCGGCGTTCGCGGCGGCGGGCATCGACTGGGTGTTCACCGCCTTCGAGGTCCCTGCGGGCCGGGGCGCCGAGGCTCTTGAGGCGATGAGGGTTCTCGGTCTGGCCGGCATGTCGGTGACCATGCCCCTGAAGGCCGAGGTGGCCGCGGCGGCGGACACTGCCGATGCGGAGGTCGAGATCCTGGCCGCAGCGAACTGCATCGTGCCGCAGGACGATGGGCGCCTCCATGCGGCCAACACCGACGCGGCCGGCTTCGTGGCCGGGCTGCGGGCCGACGCGGGACTCTCGCCCGAGGGTCTGCGGGTGGCGTTGCTGGGAGGCGGCGGGGCTGCCCGGGCGGTGGCC
>CBDCSK010000004.1:0-359537 GCA_965221605.1 Candidatus Aldehydirespirator sp. | reverse complement strand
CCGGTACGAGGGTGAGGGTCAGCTCGGTGTCGGGTTCGTCGGTGTCGTCGTTGTGGGTGCCGATGCGCACCAGGGTGCGGGCGCGGTTGATCCGGACGATCTTGGCGCCGGTTGCGGCGGTGGCTGCGTCGCCTCCGCTCTGGGTGAGCGTGTAGCGCACGGCCACGGCCCAGCCGGGCGCCGGGCTGGCCGAGATGATGAATACGGCCGCTTCGCCCTCGACGACTGCGGGGCCGGCCGTGACTCTGAGCGACGGCGCCTCGGGCGGGGTCGGCACGCCTCCGGGGCCGGTGGCGATGCGCTCGGCCCGCACGAGCAGGCTGGCGGCCTGCTCGCGGGTCAGCGGCTGATAGGGGCAGTAGCGGTTGCGCGCCGCGTCCGCAGCCGTAGGTGACGCCGAAGTAGTGCAGAGCGGCGACCGCGTCGGCGTGCACGCTGTCGGGGTCGAGGTCCGAGAAGGTCACCTGGGTCGGCGCGGTCAGCCCGTAGGCGCGTGCCAGCAGTGAGGCGGCCTCGGCCCGGGTGATGGGCGCCTCGGGACAGAACCGGTCCGCGGCACAGCCGTAGGTGATCCGGAGCCGGGAGAGGCGCTGCACGTGGGCGGCCCACCACGCCGTGGGATCCACGTCGGCGAAACGCGTCCTGGTCACCGGGTCGGGCTCGGCGCCGTCGACGGCCCGCACGATCATCACCGCCACCTGCCAGCGGAGCATCGCGTCGTCCGGGCACAGCATCCCGGCGTCGCAGCCGACCCCGTTGAGCCAGCCCTTCGCGTGGGCGTGGTCCATCTCTGCTCGCAGGGCGGCCGACACCTCCTCGAAGTCCTCGAACGTCTCGGGCTCGATGACCGGCCCCGGCTCGGGCTCGGGCTCCGGAGCAGCCGGCGGCGGGCCCGACGGACCCGGCGGCGGCGGTGGCGGCGGCGGGGGCGGGTTCGTGGTGTCGTCGTCGGTGATCGTGCGGGTGTGGATGAGCGGCTCGTTGCGCGCGTACTGGATGCTGCTGAGCAGCGTCACGATGATGGTCTCGCCGCTCTCCTGTGCGCTGTCGTCGACGATGGCGATGGGGATGTTCACCGACGTCGTCCCGGCGCTGACGCTCAGCGTTCGGCTCGTGCCCGACCCGCCGCTGATGGTGTAGTCCGCGCCGAGCGCCGCGGTGCCCGACAGCTCGTACTTGAGGGTGATGGCGCTGGACGGCACGGGGCTGGAAGTTCACCACGAGGCTCGTCGTCCCCGACGCCTCGCCCACCCTCGACGAGGCGGCCGCGAAGCTCGCGATCGGCGTCCCGCCGCCGGTGTCGTCGTCGGTGATCGTGCGGGTGTGCGCGGCGTTCGTCGTGCCCACGCTGTAGCCCGTGCCGGTGTCGAGCGTGAGGATGATTGTCTCGCTGCTCTCCTGCGCGTTGTCGTTCGTGACGGCGACGGGGATGTCCACGAACGTCGCGCCGCCGCCGACGTTCACCGTGCGGCTGGCCCCCGACCCGCCGCTGATGGTGTAGTCCGTGCCGCGCGTCGCCGTCCCCGAGAGCGTGTAGCGCACCGTGATCGTACTGGCCGGCGCCGGGCTCAGGTTGAGGCGGATGTTCGTCGTCCCGGAGGCCTCGGCGACGGTCGAGGTCGCCGCGGCGAAGTCCGCCACCGGCGTCTGGGGCGTCGCCCCCACCTCGAAGACCTGCGAGATGGCGAGGAGGCGGCGGTTGCCGGTCTTGGCCTCGGCGGCCTGGCTGATCGGGTCGTTGCCCGAGCCCCACTGGCCGAGCGTGACGTTGCTGCCCGTGTGGCCGAGGGGGTTGGCCGAGGCGGTTCCGGCTGTGGCGTGCGTCGCGCCCGTCTGCGTGCCGGTCCATGTCTTCGCCGCGCCGGACACGGCCTGCCCGTCGGGGCCCCGGGTCTGGCCGGAGAGCTGGTGGTCCCAGCTGCCGTCCCAGAAGTCGTTGTGGTCATCGGCGATCCTCGCGCCGCCCAGCCAGTAGACGGGCGTCGTCCAGGCGGTGTGAGCGTAGGCGCCGCTCTCGCTGATGCCCGTCGCGGTGTGGGCGGCGGCGTCCACCGCGGCCGTGCTGCCCACCACCTGGAAACCCGCGGAGTAGGCCTGGATGTCGGCGTGGGGCGTGGGCGTCGTGCCCGCCGAGGAGGCGTCCGCGCTCACCCAGCCGTCGTAGGTGGCGATGTTCCCGTCCGAGGCCGGGTGCGGGTCGCCGAGGAAGACGAGCCGGAACTGCCGGCCCGTCGTGAGGCCCGCCGGGATGAGCGCCCAGTCGCCGGGCACGACGTTGACGTCGACGATCTGCACCGTCGCCGTGCCCGTGCCCAGGGTGAAGCCCGCAGGCGGCGCGGCGATGGTCAGCGTGAAGCGCTCGGGGCCCTCGATGGCGCTGTCCGAGGGGATGACGACGTTGAAGGAGACGGATGTCTGGTTCGCCGGCAGGGTCACCGACCAGGGGCCGCCCGACCAGTCGCCGGAGGTCGCCGTCCCCGCCGTCGCGTTGACCGTGAACGTCGCGCTCGCCGACGACGCGCCCGCGGCCGTCAGCGTCACCTGCAGCGTCGTGCCCTCGCGCACGTTGTAGCGGGCGCGCTCGAAGCCCACCGCGACCGCGGACGGGGTCGTGCCCGCCACCTTGAACACCGGCGACAGGCCGTAGAGCGGACGCTGCTCCGACGCGGGCTCGTCGGTCTGGTGCATGAACGCCCACGTCGTGAAGTGCGTCCCGGCGCGAGAAACGTTCGGGCTGTTGCCCAGCGGGAAGGTGTAGGCCTCACAAGCGTTGCCCGAGCCGGTCCAGGCCTGCTGGGCCTGGCCGGGGCTGCCCGGGTTGTTCTGGGTGCCGTCCTCGCTGCGCGGGTCGGTGAGGTCCCAGCCCGTCGTGACGCCGCTGCCGCTGCTCATCGCCTGGTCGCAGAGGTCGGCGTAGTTGTTGGCGAGGATCTCGCCGTTGAGCCAGTAGATGGGCGTGCCCACGCCGGCGTCGCCGACGCTGGAGGCCGCGGAGCCGTCGCTCCAGCCGCCCGAGGGCACGTGCGAGGTGTGCTCGGCCGCCATGCCGGTGTGCACCCGCGCCGTGGTGCCCGTCGAGCCCGTCGAGCTGCGCGTCGAGGCGAACACCTGGAAGAACCCCGCGTACGCCACGATGTCGGCGTGCCCCATCGTCGCCACCACGTCGCGGATGAATGCGTCGTACACGCCGATGTCCGCCGACGTCGCGTCGCGGCTCGTCGAGGAGCGGAACAGCAGCCGGAAGTCGTCGCCGGCGCCCAGCGCCGACGGTTTGAGGCCCCAGCCGGCGGGCACGGTGACGTCGCCGGTCTCGTCGTCGACGAGCACGACACCGACAGGGCCGCCCGAGACGGTCCCCAGCGTCACGCCACTGCCCGAAGGCGCGCGGCTCCCCGCCCCGTAGGCGATGACGACGTAGGGCTGGGTGCGGGCGCCGTTGTCGACCGGCGTCAGCCGCAGCGTCGCGCTCGACGCGCCCGCCGCCAGCCGCACCGCCGGGTCCTGGGCGCTGTGCGGGTTGGATGTGAGCAGCGTCACCCCCGCCTGCGACGACGGCTGCAGCGCGAAGGCGTAGTCCGTCGCCACCGTCGCGCCCTGCACCGTCAGCGGCACGGTCACCGTCTCTGAGCCCGTCAGCGCCCGCCCCAGCGTGATCGTGATCGTGCGGTAGCCCGCCGCGTCGCTCGCCCCCTCGACGGCGTTGCCGTCCGCGTCGCCGCCCGAGGCGCCCATGGTGACCGTCACCGGCGCCGCCGGGGCCGTGTCGTCGTCGGTGAGGGTGATCGTGGCGGGACTGACCGTGGCGCTGCCGTGAGTGCCCGAGACCGTGACCGTCTCCGCGTTCTCGACGGTGTTGTCGTCGGTGGGCGTGAGCGTGAACATCCCGGTGCCGGTCCGCGCGCCCGCGGCGATGCTGATGTCGAAGGCGGCGGGCTGCGCCGTGAAGCCGACCACGCCCTGGCCGCCGGAGCCCGCGACCACCACCGCGACCGTCTGCGCGGCGCCCCAGCGCGTCGAACCGCCCACAGTGGCAGTCACCGTGATCGTGGTGGCGCCGTCAGCCTCACCCACGGACGTGTCGTCGACGCTCAACGCGACGGTCGTGGGGGCGGCGTCGTCGTCGGTGATCGTGACGGTCGTCCGCGCCGTCGCGCCTGCGCTGTAGCCCGAGCCGCCGCTGATGTCGAGGACGACGGTCTCCGAGCCTTCGTGGAGCACGTCGTCGGTGATCGTCACCGTGATGCTGGCGGAGCTGGCCCCCTGGGTGATGCTCACGCTGCCGGCCGGGCTGACGCCGTAGTCGGCGGAGACGGCCGTGCCCGAGCTGTGCGCGGCGTAGGCGACGCTGAGGCCGCCCGCGGGCGCCGCGGCGGAGAGACTGACCGGGATCGTCACCGTGCGGCTCCCGGCCGCCTCTCCGCCGCTGTAGGCGGCGGCGCCGAAGCTGGCCGTGATCGCGGCCGGCGCGATGCTGGTGATCGTGAACGTCGACGGCGTGCCGCTCACCGAGAACGCGCCGCCCGAGCCGGTGCTCATGTGGCCTGCGCGCAGGCTGATCCCGGCCGTCTCGCTCTCGGGGTGGATCGAGTCGGCCTGGGCGCTGACCCGGATCGTCCCCCGGCGCACGCTGGTTCCGCCGCGGATCGTCATCGTCGGCGTGGCCCCGGCCAGCCCCGTGCACGTCACGCCCGTGCCGTGGCAGGTGATGGTGTAGTCGGACCCTCGGGTCGCGGTGCCCGCGGGCGCGAAGTTGACCGTGACGGTCTCGCCCG
This sequence comes from Candidatus Aldehydirespirator sp., assembly GCA_965221605.1. Taxonomy (GTDB): domain Bacteria; phylum Actinomycetota; class Acidimicrobiia; order Acidimicrobiales; family Aldehydirespiratoraceae; genus Aldehydirespirator. Next base: position 354,765 of record CBDCSK010000004.1, on the reverse strand, counting down.
AGCCCAGGGTGCGCCCCGGGTCCACGGTGTAGTCCAGGCTGGCCCCCTCGTTCACGGTGCCGCCGCCGCCGCTGACGCTCACGGTCATCGCGTCGTTGTCGGTGACCGTCACGACTGCGGTGTGCATCGTGGCGCTGAGGACGTAGTTGCTGCCGCTGATGATCCCGACCGTCACGGCGGTGTCGGGTTCATCGGTCGAGTCGGCCACCGTGTTCACGGTGTACGTCACCGAGGTCGTGTTCGCCTGGATGGTGGCGGCGCCGTTCTTGATGCCCGTGGCGGCGGGCGCGACGACGTGGCCGCCGTCGCCCACCGCCAGGTTGACGGGCAGGTCGGCGGTCGGGGCCGGGCTGGCCTCGATGGTGTAGGTGATCGCCGTCCCCTCGGTGACCCTGGCCGTCGCCGAGGTGACGCTGATCACCGGGTCGCTTGTGTAGCTGAACACCGGGGAGAGCCCGTAGAAGCCGCGGGTCGCCGTGCCCGACGCGGTCTGGGCGCTGCCCAGCGGGGCGCGGCCGGCACCGCCGTCGTTGAGGTAGCCGAGGGTGACGCTGGCCGAGCCGAGCGGGTTGCCGGAGCGCGCGCCCGCGGCGGTGGAGCCGGTGAAGTAGCCGCCGGCGGCCGGGGAGACCAGCGTCCCCGACTCGTCGCGGGGCACCGACTGCTGCGACGGGCTCGAGCCGGTGAACCATTCCCCCCTGAACTGCGCATTGCTCGCCGCCAGCCGGCGCTCGCCGGTCGTGCCCGTCTCCCCCAGCCAGAAGAAGTCCATCGAAGCGGACCCGGTCACGCCCGCATGGTCCGCGAGCGTCACGGAGGAGGTTGAGCCCAGCGCCGTGAAGAAGCCGGCGTAGGGGACGATGTCGGGGTGCCCCTCGGCCAGGTGCAGGCGGATGAAGTGGTCGTAGTCGGCGATGTCCCCCGATGACGCGTCACGCTGGCCCGAGGTCACGAGGACGAGGCGGAAGTCGCCCCGGCTCGTCGCCGTCGCGGTCGGCAGGAGCCCCCAGCTGGGGAGCACCCCGACGGCGCCCGTCTCGTCGTCGGTGATCACGAAGCCGACCGGCCCGTCGCTGGGCGCCGTGAAGTCCACGCCGTCCCCGCTCGGCGTGCGCGCCCCCGAGCCGTAGCCGACCACCAGATACGGCTGCTGGCGCCGCACGTCGTCCACCGCGGTGAAGCGCAGCACCGCCCCCGACGCGCCGGTCGTGAGCGTCACCTTCGGCTGCTGCGCGCTGTCCGGGCCGCTCTGCGACAGCGCCACCCCCGTCTGCGACGACGGCTGCAGCGCGACCCTGTAGTCGGTCCCCGCCGTCGCGCCCACCACCTCGAGCGGCACGGTCACCGTCTCACCCGTTAGCAGCGCGCGGCTCAGCGTCAGCGTCACGTCCTTCGTGCCGCCTGACTCCGCGATGCCGCCCGCCGGCGCGCCGATCGCGACCGTCGTGTCGTCGTCGTCGGTGAGCGTGATCGTCGCATCGGAGAAGCCGGCGACGCCGGCGCCTGTGCCCGAGACCGTGACCGTCTCGTCGTACTCGTCGGTCGCGTCGTCCGTCGGCGTGAGCGTGAACGTGGTGGTCCTTGACGTTTGACCGGCCGGGATCGTGATCGCCGCCGGCGTCGTCGCCGTGTAGTCGACCGCGTCGGCGTTGCCCGAACCCGCCTGCGAGACCGTGACCGTCCTGTCCGAGCCGTAGCGCGTCGCGCCCTGCACGGTCGCCGTGACCGTGACCGTCGTCGCGCCCGCGTCCTCCGCGATCGATGCGGTGTTCACGCCGAGCGCCACTCCCGACGGGGCCGCGTCGTCGTCGGTGACGGTGACGCTCGCGCCGGTGACGGTCACCCCGGACAGGGTCCCGCTGAGCGCCGCCGCGCCGTCCATCTCGTCCCAGTTGTTGTTCGTCGGCGTGAGCGTGAAGCTGCCCGTGCCTGTGTTCGCTTCGGCATTGATGATGATGTTGAAGCCGGCGACCTGGCTGAAGTTGACCTGGCCATCCGCGTTGTGCCCGGCGACGGTGACCGCCACCGTCTTGGCGTTGCCGAAACGCGTCCCGCCGTCCACCGTCGCCGTGACGGCGATGTTGCGTGCGCCGCCGTTCTCGGTGACCGACATCGGATTGACGCTCAGCGAGACCACCGTCGGCGTGGCGTCGTCGTCTTGCAGCAGGATTTCGTCCGGGTTGATCGTCGTCGCGGTGTCGCCGCTGATGCTGCCGGTGACCGCGACCAGGTTGTGCGCCTCGGCGACGATGTCGTCGTCGGGCGTGAGCGTGAACATCCCCGTCGCGGTCTGCGCGCCCGCGTCGATGTTGATCGTGAACGCGCCCACCGCCGCCATGTCCACGTAGTTGAATCCGGTCCTGTCGGCGAGCGGGGTGACCGTCACCACGACCGCCTTGGGCGCGCCGAAGCGGGTCGCGCCCTGCACCGTGGCCGTGACCGTGATCGTCGTCGCGCCGTCGCCCTCTCTGATGAGATCGTCGTCCACGCTCAGCGTGATCGCCGTCGGCGCGGCGTCGTCGTCTGTGACCGTCACCGCGACGCCGGGCTTGGTCGGCGTCGTCGGCGTGTAGCGGATGCCGTCGCCGTTGCCCGACGTGATCGCATGGGTGATGGTGCCGGCGCGCTGGTCGCCGGGGTTGTCGATGATGTCCTGGTGGCCGCGCACGGTCACCGTCTGCGCCGTGGCCCAGTTGCCCGACGTGCCCGACGTGAACACCAGATCCAGCGACGATCCCCACGTCGAGCCGCCGTCGTCGCTGACCCGCGTGCCCGCCGGCGCCGTGGCCGTGACCGTGATGTCGGCGACGGGCTGCGTGGCCAGCGCCACCGTGTAGGTTCCCGTGTCGCTCTGGTCCTCGTTGACCGTCAACGGGCCGCCGGTGATCGTCACCGCCGCGGTGTCGTCGTCGTCGACCCGCACCGACACGTCCGCCACGTTGGTGCTGGTGGTGTACTTGCCGTTCGTGTCGCCCGTCGTGACCGCCTGGGTGATCGTCACGTCGCGGCGGTCGTTCTCGTTGTCGATGTCGTCGTCCACGCCGCGCACCGTCACCGTCTGCGCGCCCCAGGAGGCCGGCGTGAACGTCAGCGTCACCGCGCCCTGATCCGACTGCGAGCCTCCGCTCAGCAGCGCCGCCGTCGATGCGCCGCTCGTGAGCGTGACCACCACGTTCGACAGCGGCTGCGTGTCCAGCGCGACCGTGTAGGCGTCCGTGCCGCCGTCCTCGGCGACGGCGGTGTTCCCGCCCGTCTGCGTGACCGTGACCCCGGCCGTGTCGTTGTCGTTGATCGTGATGCTCACGCTGTCCGTCGAGCCCGCGACCACGCCTGCGGGCAGCGCCCCGAACTCCAGCACCAGCGTCTCGGCGTCCTCGTCGATGTCGTCGTCGACGGCGGTGAAGGTGAGCGTGCCGCTGCTCGTCCCGCTCGTGATCGCGACGCTGCCGCCGTCGGAGAGCGTGAAGTCCGCCGCCGACGCGGTGGGATTGCCGCTCGTGCGCATCCGCACCGGAACCGACAGGTTCGAGGCCGCGTTCTTGCTCAGCGTCACCGTGACCGTCAGCGTGCCGCCCTCGGTCACCGTCCCGCCCGCCGAGACGCCCAGCTCCGCCGCCGTCCCCTCCACCGTGAACACCGGCGACATGCCGTAGAGCGGCCGCTGCTCGGTGTTGGCGCCGAGGGCGATCGTGTGGAAGAGGGTCTGGCCGCCGCCTCGGTCCGCTGACCCCTTCGACACCTGGGCGGCGCCCAGCGGGTAGTTGTAGGCCTCGCAGGTGTTGCCGGTGCCCGTCCACGGCTCATAGGGCCGGTAGTCGCTGATCGACCCGGTGGGGATGTTGCGCGTCCCGTCCTCGCTGCGCGGGTCGTCGGTGTCCCAGCCTGTGGTGACCCCGCTGCCCGACGACCAGGCGAGGTCGCAGAGATCGGCATAGTTGTTGGCCAGGATCGCGCCGTTGAGCCAGTAGATCGGCACCCCGACGGCGCCGTCGCCGACGGAGGACGCCGCGGAGCCGTCCGCCCAGCCGCCCGACGGCGTGGCGCCGGTGTGCTCATCGGCCATGTCGTTGTGCACCCGCGCCGTGGTGCCCGTGCTGCCGCTTTGGCTGCGCGTCGAGCCGAGCACCTTGAAGAAGCCCGCGTAGGGCAGGATGTCGGCGTGGCCGCCCGTGGCCAGCACCATGCGGACGAAGGCGTCATAATCGGCGATGTCGCCGGACGTGGCGTCGCGGCCCGTCGAGGTGCGGAACAGCAGCCGGAAGTCGTCGCCCGCGCCCACCCCGCTGGCCGGCACCAGCCCCCACGACGACGGCACCTCGATGGCGCCCGTCTCGTCGTCCACCAGCACGACGCCGATCGGGCCGCCGGAGACCGTCCCCAGCGTCACGTTGACGCCCGAGGGCGCGCGGCTGTCGGTGCCGAAGCCCACGACCACGTAGGGCTGGGTGCGGTCGCTGTCGTTGACCGGCCGCAGCCGCAGAGTCGCTGCGGTCCCGCCGGACACGAACCGCAGCGCCGGGTTCTGGGCCGTGTAGGTCGCGCCCGAGTTCAACAGCGTCACACCGGTCTGCGTCCCCGGCTGCAGATCGAAGGTGTAGTCGTCCGCGACCGTCGCGCCCTGCACGGTCAGCGGCACCGTCACCGTCTCCGCGCCGGTCAACGCCCGGCCCAGCGTGATCGTGATGGTGCGGTAGCCGGTCGTCCCGGCGCCGTTCTCCACCGCGTCGCCGTCTGAGTCGCCGTCGGAGGCCGACATGGTCACGGTCACCGGCGTCGCCAGCGTCTCGTCGTCGTCCGCCGTGACGACGAAGTCGGCGTTGTGGCTCGACGAATAGCCGCCGCCGGTCGGCGCGTGGGTGAGCGTGACCATCTCGTTCGCGGCGTTCAAGTCCTGGCCCGCGCTGACGGTCACCTCTTGCGCGATGTACCAGTCCGACGTCGTGAACGTCAGCGTGTTCTGGTCGCTCGCCATCGAGGGGTCGGTGTCGACGGTGATGCCGGAGCCCGCGCCGGTGATCGTCACCGTCACCGTGCCCGTCGGCGCGGTCGCCGGGCGGACGGTGTAGGTGGCCGTGGCGCCCTCGTCCAGCGTCAGGCCGGTAGCGGCGGGCGGGGCGAACAGCAGCCCCTGCGCGTGGTCGTCGTCCGCGATGGTGACGGTCGCGACGTGCGGGCTGCCGATGTCCGTGTTCGCGGTCACGCCGCCGCTGCCCTTGCTGAGCGTCGCCGTGAACGTCTCGTCCGCCTCGGCTGCGCCGTCGCCGGTGATCGGGATGCTGAACGTTGCGGTGTCTGACCCGGCCGCGATCGTCGCCGTCAGCACGTCGCTGTCGAAGTCGGCGCCGGCGCCGCCGCTGGAGCCCGTCGCCGTGCCGTCGGCCAGGGTGAGCCTGACGTTCACCGCATCGGGCGCTGTCTCGCTGAGGTCGACGATGACCGCGACGGTGCCCCCGCTCTCCAACACCGTGTACGACGCCTGCCCAAGCGTGAGCTCCGCGCGATCGTTATCGCTGATGCTGACGGTGGTATTGCCCCTTGGCGCGTCTACGGTGTAGCCAGACGAGGCAGTGAGTGTCAGTCGGAGAGCCTCAGGTTTCTCGAAGACGTCGTCATCGGTGATCGCGATGACGATCGTGCCGCTCGTCGCGCCGGCGTCGATGGTGAACGAGCCCGAGGGCGCGGTGAAGTCGGAGCCGCTCGTCGCCTCGAGTCCTGCCTGCCCGCTCGACGAGTCTAGGACCGTGTAACTCACCGTGAGGTTGGCGCCCGGCGCCGGATCGGCATTCACGGTCACCGAGAGAGTGCCGTCATCCTCGTTGACCAGGGACGTGGCGCGTGCGAACCCCAGCACCGGCAACGCCGCCTCCTTGAACACGGGCGACAACCCGAGGAGCGGCCGCTCCTGCGTGTTGGCCGCGGCGGCGGCGTGCAGCAGGTTGTTCGCCCCGCTGTGCCCGCCGCGCGACACCGTGCTCGCTCCCAGGGGGTGGCTCCACGCCTCGCAGGCGTTGCCCGATCCCGTCCAGGGCTCGTACCGCTGCGAGTTGGTCACGTTGCCGTCGGGGATGTTCTGCGTCCCGTCCTCGCTGCGGGGGTCGTTCTGGTCGAAGCCGTCCCGCACGCCGGCCCCCGACCCCGTCCAGCTGATGTCGCACAGGTCTGCGTAGTTGTTGGCGATGATGGCGCCGTTCAGCCAATAGACGGGTGTCGCCACAGTGCCGCGGGTGCTCCTCGCGGAGCCGTCGGCCCACCCGTCGCCGGCCTGGTCGTGGTGGTCGTTGTGCTCGCCGGAGGTCACCAGGCCGTTGTGGAAGCGCGCCGTCGCCCCGCTGCTGCCGCTGCCGCTTCGGGTGCTGCCCAGCACCTTGAAGAAGCCCGCGTAGGGCAGGATGTCGGCGTGGCCGCCCGTCGCCAGCACCCTGCGCACGAACGTGTCGTAGTCGGCGATGTCCGACGACGTCGCGTCGCGCGCCGTCGATGTGCGCAACAGCAGCCGGAAGTCGTCGCCGGCGCTCAGGCCCGACGGCGCAAGCGGCCAATCCGCCGGCACCTCGATGTCGCCGGTCTCGTCGTCCTGCAGGACGACGCCGACGGGCCCGCCCGCGAGCGTTCCCACCGTCACCCCGCCGCCGCTCGGCGCGCGGTCGGCCGTGCCATAGTCAACGACGAGGTAGGGCTGGGTGCGGTCATCGTTCTCGCTGAAGTCGATCCTCAACGGCGCCGTCGTCCCGCTGCCCGTGAACAGCACCGCCGGGTTCTGAGCCGTGTGCGTTCCGCCTGAATCGACGAGGGACACCCCGGACGCCACTATCGCATCAACCAACCGGTAGTCATCGGCCACGGTCGCGCCCTCGAACGTCAACGGCACCGTCACCGTCTCGCCGGCGGTCAGCGCGCGGCTGATGGCCACCGTGAGCGTGGGCCCGGCCACGCCCTCGACCGCGACGCCGGCAGAGGCGGACAGCGTGACATCGACAGTCGGCAGCGGGCCCACGTCGGCGTCGGTCACCGTGACCGTGGCCCTGGCGGCGCTGCCGAGCGTCGCCTCGACGGGGTCGCTGAGCTGGACGCTGAACGTCTCGGCGCTCTCCGCAGTGCTGTCCGCCGTGATGTCGACGGTGATCGTCTGTGATGCGACGTTGGGCGCGAACTGCACCGTCCCCGTGGCCGACGTGTAGTCGCCGGGGTGCGTCGCGCCGCTCGCGCCCGTGCCGTCCGCGGTGGTCCACGTCACCGACGAGGGCACGAGCGTCGCGCGCGTCCTGATCACGGTCAGCGTCGCCGTGCCGCCCATCTCCGAGGCGCTGACCGAGGCCGGGCTGAACTGCAAGGAGGGCGCGTCGGCGGCGTCCGTGATCGTGCCGATGGCGGTGTCGTTGCGAACATCAATAGTTTGCGAGTCGGTGCCGGTGAGCTTCACGTTGAAGTAGTGATTGCCCTCGTAGGTATTGTCCTGAGTGGTGGGGACGGTGAAGCTGGCAACCCTCTGATTCGCAGCGATGGTCACCGTGCCGACGCCTGCGTAGTCGTTGGTGTAGTCAGCGCCGGAGCCACCCGCTGCGCCGGTGGCGATGCTGTACGCGGGGTCTGCGGTGACGCCGCGTCCGTTGCTGAGGGTGTACGTCACGGTTGTCGGCGACGCCTCCGCGACAGGGCGAGAGACTGTGAAGGTGACCGGGCTGCCCTCAGTCGCCTCTCCTCCCTCGATGCTCACCTCGCCGACAACCGTGAACAGGCCGGAGAGTGCGTACATTGGACGCATTTGGCTGCTGGGGAAGGAATGACAAAAGCCCTGTCCTGGGTCTTCGCCGGAGAACGGCTCAGGTCCCAGAGGATTGAAATGATATCGATCGGTCGCGTTCAGGTATCCGACAGAGACTCTCGATCTGCCCAAGTGTGGATATTCTGGGTAGCCCTGTGAGCCCCAACTACAAGACCAAAAGCCGCCGTAGTTCCGCAGGTGCCCTGTATAGCCAGTCCCGGTCCAGTAGCCGTCCGTGTGCACTGTCGCCGCCGTGCCGTCGGCATGGCGCGGATTCGCTTCGTCGTCCCAGTCACGTCCGTCGGCAAAATCCGAGTTGTCGTCAGCGACCTTGCTGCCGCCGACCCAGTAGATGGGGACGTTCGGGTGCTCACTGTTGTCGGCATCGAACCGCGCGTGATCGTGTGCAAGCGCCACGGCCTCGCCGACGACCCTGAAGGAGTCGGCGTAGGGGATCATGGCGGTGACTCCCCCATTCACCAGGTCGTTCCCTGTGATCTCGGCGCGCACAAAGGCGTCGTACGTGGAGATGTCACCGCTCGTTGCGGCCGTCTCCTGACTCGTCACATAAATGAGGCGGAACTGGTCGCCAGGACTGAGTCCGGCGGGCAGCGGCGCCCAGTCCGGGGCCACGTCACGCCCTTCGACCACCGCCTCATCGTCGTCCGTGATGCCGAACCACGCCTCGACGCCCTCCTGTGTCACCGCGATGCCGCCGCCCAGGTTGCTGTCGACGGGTGAGCTGCTGAGCGGCTCGTCGGTGTCCTCATCAAACGCGCGGAGGTCGTAGGGGAAGGTGATGGCGAAGGCCTCGTCGTAGCTCTCGCCGTCGTCGAAGCCGTCGCGGGCGTGGATCACGATCGTCGCGGTCTGCGCACCCGCGCCGCGGAACTCGATGTAGCGGAAGCCGATGTGATTCGGCGTATGGCGGTTGGAATGCTCATAGGTGACGCCCGTGCCGGTGGCGGTCATGACGACGTCGTTGTGGATCGGCGGCCAGGCGACGTTGGCGCTCGCGCGCGGCCCGCGGAAGCTGTCCACCACCGTGCGGCGCGGGTCGAGGTCACGCGGCAGCTCGGGATCATCGTCATCGTCCCGATCTGGCGGATCCTCCGGCAGCGACGGATCGTTGCCGTTGGCGACGGCCTCGACCCGGAGGGGCACGCGGACGTACTCTCCGTCCGCGAGGGCGCGGCCCAGCGAGATGGTGAGGGAGCGGTCGACGCGCGTGGCGTCGCCCTCGACCATGATCCGCGAGATGTTGTTTCCGCGGCCGTCGAGGCGGAGGCCGCTGTTCGAGGTGGCCATGGTGATCGTGGTCGCGTCGTCGTCCAGCACGCTCACCTCGTGGGTGACGTTGGACAGGGCGGCGTACGTGGTGTCGCCGCTGAAGGCGTGCGTCACGGTCAGCGTCCGATTCGCCTCGTCCATGTTGTTGTCCGCGGGGCGCACCGTCACCGTTTGCGGCATCGCATAGTTGCCGCTCGTGAAGGTGAGGGTGCCGCCGGCCTGCACCGATCCGCCCGATGCGATCGTCGTGGTGATGGTGACGGCGTTCGACGGCGCCGTGTTCAACTGAAGGGTGTAGCTGTAATCCTTGCCCTCCGTGACCACGCGCGCGTCGGGGTCGGCGTGCTCGGTGATCGTGAGGCCGGGCACCGCCTCGGCGAGGGTGACGGACTGGAAGCGCTGGCCGGGGTCGTCCTGCGGACGGTCGGGGCAGCCGTGCGCGGCGCAGACGCCGCCGTCGAGGTTCGAGCGGTGGAAATTGTCGCGCCAAGGCTGGTCATAGGGCGGCATCCCGATCTGCAGCGTCTGGCTGTCAGAGTCGGTGTCCGTGAGCGCAGTGACCTCGATGACGCCCTCCTGCAAGCCGGCACCGGCGAGGGTGACGAGGCCCTGGGTCCCGTCCGAAGAGTTGGCGTAGGTCACGCCGGTCTGTCCGCTTTGCGCGGCAAGAGTGAAGTTCGTGCCCAGGACTGCGCCGATGAAGGTCAGCAGCGCCGTGACCTCCTCGCCCGCGACCAGCGCGCGGTCGAGCTTGACCAGGACCGTGGCCTTGTCCGTGTTGCCCTCGGTGGCCTCGTTGTCGGCGGGACTCGTGGGCAGGAGCCGGACGCGAGTCGGCTCATCGTCGTCGGTGACGCTGACGGGCAAGTCGGGGATGGTGATGCCTGAGTAGGCCGTGGCGCCGCCGTTTTCATCGCCGAAGCTGGAGTCGTTGACGAGCACCTTGAACTTGAGATTGCCGCTGATCGTGCCACCAGGTGAATCAGCGACGTTGTCGGTGGAGATGATGGTGAAGTCCCTGGAGCCGGTCGCGCCACTCGCCCAGTAGCCCACCAGGTACTCCGCCTGCACGGGGTTGTGGCCGTCGGCCCCGTGGAGGGGATAATCCGGGGACAGCGAGCTGTTGATGCGGGCGAATGGGGCCATCTTCGCGCCGGTACTCACCCCGGTTTCGGTGTAGGCGACGACGGCGATGTCGGACGTGGGCGCGGTGGTGATGTTGATGCTGAAGGTGGCGCGCCGGTCGCGGCCGTCGCCGTTGGCGGAATCCTCCATGACGGAGAGCGCCCTTCCGCCAGGGATGGTGACCGTCGCGCCCGTGCCGTTGAGCGTGGTGTCCGCCGCGGGCTCGGTGATGGTGACCGTCCACTCGCCGAGCACGGCGCCGCCGGTGCAGTCGGCGGTGGTGCAGAGGCGGACGCCGAGGGTCTCGTCGCCGGCGCCGTCAGAGTCGCCGTTGGCGGTCACCTCGAAGCGGATGTGCCTGTAGACGGCGTCCGGGTAGGCGCGCGGGCCGTCGGCGTCGGGCGTGACGGTCAGCGCCTGGCCGAGCAGGTTGTTGGTGGTGATCGTGACGTCGCTCGCCTCGGCGCTGAAGGAGCCCGCGACGCTGGCGTGCAGGTAGTACTCGGGCCGCGTCGGGATATTGCTGATCTGGAAGGCGCGCGTCTGGCCCTCAACAATCGTGCTGCGATGCAGGACCGCCTGCGAGGTGACCTGCTGCGCCTCGGCCTCGGCCGGGCCCAGCAGCCCCCCCGGATCCGGCAGCAGCGGCACCGGCGCCACGACCAGCACCGACCCTGCCAGCGCCACCACGATTACCCCGACGAGACCCCGCAATCCTGAGGCGGATCTCATTGCCTCGGCCAGACGAGCAAACGGCCTTCGACCCCCCCCCGGCGGCGCAAGAGGTCAGCCGCACCGGGCCGCCGGGGCTAGAGGATCTCCACTTCCCCACAACCGGAATTGTATTGCATCGAACTTCTTCCTTCGCCCCCCGGCGGCGCAAGAGGTCAGCCGCACCGGGCCGCCGGGGCTAGAGGATCTCCACTTCCCCACAACCGGAATTGTATTGCATCGAACTTCTTTGGCCACCTTGACGGGGCGAGGCACCCGCGGCCGGTCCCGTCTCGAGATCGCCGGCCGCCACCATCGCCTCATTGCAGCCTGGGACGAGTTGGTGGGCTTGCTTAGATCTGCCAGAGGTACGACAGCGGCAGGGCAAGGATCCGGTCGGCGAGCCTGAGGGGGTGGGCGCCGGTGTAGAGGACCAGGCCCATCTCGAACCGCTCACCGACCAGGTCTCGCAGCCACAGCAGCCATTTGGCGTCGGCGGGACGTACGTTGGCGCCTGCCTTTACCTCAACCGAGATGAGGCGGCCGTCGGGCCGCTCGATGAGCAGGTCGATCTCACGGCCGCGGGAGTCCCGATAGTGGCAGAAGTGCAGGTCCGGAGCTACGGCGGCCGCCTGGCGGCGCAGCTCGTTCGCCGCGAAGGTCTCGTGCAGGGGTCCGCGTGCCGGCGCCGCCGGGTCGCTGAGCGATTCGGCGGTCATGCCGAGCATGGTCGCGGCCAGGCCCGTGTCGGCGACGTGCAGCTTGGCCCGCCGCTTGGCCCGCGTGGCCGACCCGGTGGACCAACCCGGCAGACGGGTCACCAGATGGGTCATCTCCAGATACGACAGATAGTCCGCCGTGGTGTCGATGCTGCCGAACTCCAGGTCCCTGTGCAGATCCTGCACCACCAGTTCGCCGGCGGTGCGGGCCGCGGCGGCTCGCAGCAGGCGGGGCAGCTCGGTGGACCGTCTGGCCCCGGTGAGCTCGACGATGTCGCGGGCCACCGCGGTGTGAACGTAGGCGCTGAACCAGAGCCGGCGGTCGGCGTCGCTGAGACCGACGGCCTCGGGGTATCCGCCCCGGCAGATCCGCTCGGCGTACTCGCGCCGGGTCACCGTCGAGGGAGCGGCCCCCAGCAGTTCGGTGTGCCCCGAGGACTCGCCGCCCGCCAGGTGAGCCAGCAGACCGTCGGCGGCGGCCTCGACCTCCACCTCGGAGAAGGGGGCCAAATCGAGGAACACAGCCCGGCCGGCAAGGGACTCCGAGAGCACCGGGACGGTAAGGAACCCGGCTGAACCGGTGAGCAGGAACGCACCCGGAGCGGGATCCGCGTCGACGGCGACCTTGACCGCTCGCACCAGGTCGTCGCCTCCCCGCTGAACCTCGTCGATGACGACCGGCCTCGATCGGCCGGTGACGAACCCGGTCGGATCGTCGAGGGCCACAGGCAGCAACCCGGGCTCGTCGAGCGACAGGAACGTCCCCCCGTCGACGACCCGACGGGCAAGCGTCGTCTTGCCCGACTGGCGGGGGCCGTGCAGCACGACAACCCGGAACACGTCCAGGGCGCGCCACAACGAAGGCTCGATCCGCCGCGCCAGCCTTGCCGTCTCGTCCATGCCCGCGCCCACCCCGCGTCGTGACGGCCGCACGCTAACAGCAGGAACACCCGGCGGCTACCAGTAGTTTTACCCCCTAGATCTGCTACGGGAGGGGGCACGAGCCGTCATCGACGTCGCCCTCTCAACGGGGGGAGGCACCCGCGGCCGGTCGCGTCTCGAGATGGCCGGCTGCCACCATCGCCTCAACCGCCTTCGAGGTCCTTACAGCCATCTCCACTAGCTGATTGGGTCCTCTCGTCACCAGCTCACTCGCCGCGCAGTGTGTGATGCCGATAGCCGCATTGACAATCAATGGCCCCAGTCGAGTCGTATCTCCGCTATCGGATTCGGGCCCTGCAGAGATGTAATCGCCCATCGCGCTCCACATCGACACATCCGAATACGGCGCGTCCTTGTCGCTGACCGTGTTCGCCTCCAACGGCTTCAAACTGTCCTCCACCGCGGTTCTCACATTGTCGTCATCAAGCTCCATGACCAGTTTGTGGATCAGATGGGTCCACTCTGGGCTCTTGCCGCCCAAGGCCACTAACGCCTTGATCCCTGTCTCTATTGCGAGGGCCCCCAGTCGGCACACTTCGACCATCCGCCGCTCCCACCGGATGACCGCCTCAGTCTCCGAGCCGCGTTCCATCGCGGCCAACTCAAGGTCACCCGGGAGCAGGTTCTTGAGCAGTCCTTCAAGAGCCTTGTCGACCTCCTCCAGGCGCGCCAAGGCCTCCCCTACGTCGCTGTCCGGCAAACCGATCTCCTTGTCCCATCTGACGCCTACAGGCTCACGGTCCACAAGCACCACGGCATACCGCGCGATCCGAGCCTCGAACGAGGCCGTGACTTCCTCGCTGCGTCGCCGCCACTCCGGCCAGTCCGTGACGTGGACTTCGACTCTGCGCCCCACGGTCTCCTCAGCCGCGGCGATCAACCCCAGTCGGAGGCCCAAACGGTTCCCGTAGTCGATGTCATCGAATACGGCCACCAGGTCGATATCGCTTTCCGGGCGCGCGTCCCCTCTCGCCACCGATCCGAAAAGCAACACCCTCGCAGCGCCTTCAGCGTGGAGTCTCTCCGCTGCTGCTGTCGCTTCCTCCCTTGTGGGAGCGATCAGAGCCTCCACAGCCATGCGACAACACTAGCAACAGCTCTGCTTCGTGAACCTTCGCGGGCGCGGCCATGGCCGTGTGGTCAGCCCTTGACGGAGCCGGCCAGCAGGCCCCGCACGAAGTGCCGTTGGAGGCTGAAGAAGACGATCAGCGGCAGGATCATGATCACGAACGCCGACGCGAAGCGCAGCTGGAAGTTCTGGCCGCGCTCCCCCACCAGGTTCACCAGCGCCACCGTCATGGGCTCGTTCTCGTTGAGGAACACCGAGGCGATCAGGTAGTCGTTCCAGGTCCACAGGAACTGGAACACCGCGAACGCGGCCAGCGCGGGCCGGGCCAGCGGCACCACCAAGCGCCAGAAGATCGTGAAATGGCCGGCGCCGTCGATGCGGGCCGCCTCGAAGATGTCGCCGGGCAGCTGGCCGATGAAGTTGTGCAGCAGCAGCACTGCCAGCGGCAGGCCGAAGGCGGTGTGGGTGAGCCACACCGCGGCCGCGGTGTTGCCGATGCCCAGGTCGGGCAGCAGCACGAGAGTCCAGTCGAAGCCGGGAACGGTGAACCGGGCGCCGTTGTTGAACAGCTGCAGCAGGGGCACGAACGCCATCTGGTTGGGCAGGGCGATCATCGACACCAGACCGATGAACAGCCAGTTGCGGCCCCGGAACTCCATCCAGGCGAACCCGTAGGCCGCGAAGGCGGCCACCGCGATCGGGATGATCGTGGCCGGGACGACTATGGCGATCGAGTTGAGCGCGAACTCCCACATCGACGGCTGCGCGGCCGACTCGCGGAACACGTCGCGGTAGTTCTGCAGCGTCAGGTTGTCGAGGTCGTTCCAGGCCGTCCACCAGCCCGAGGTCTCGATGTCGGGAACCTTGCGGAACGACGACACGAACAGCCCGAAGGTGGGAACCGTCCACAGGATCACGATCAGCCACATCACCCACGTGGGGACTTCCGCGGCCAGCCGGCGCAGCCGCTGGCCGGTGGGCATCACCGCGGTCTGCACCGCAGTCATGCCAGCTCCTCGCTCGGAGGCGGCTGCACGAGTCTGCACCGCGGTCATGCCAGCTCCCGCTGGAGTCGCCGGATGTTGTACACCATCACCGGCAGCACCAGAGCGAACAGCACCACCGCGAAGGCGCTGCTGGACGTGAAGTTGCGGTCGCGGAGCTGGTCGAACATCTCGTTGGCCAGCACGTTCGTGCGGTTGGCGCCGTTGGTGGTGGCCTTGACCAGGTCGAAGACCTTGGTGACGATCACGATGAGGGTGGTGACCACCACGATGATGGTGGGCCGGATCTGGGGTATCACCACCCGCCAGAAGACCTGGGCCTCGCCGGCGCCGTCCACCCGGGCCGCCTCCGTCAGCTCCTCGGGCACGGCCCGGATGGCCGCCGACAGCACGACCATGGCGAAGCCGGTCTGGATCCACACCATGATGAACATGATCCAGAAGTTGTTCCAGGGGATCATCGAGGCGTTGATGAAGAAGCCGCGGGGGGTGAAGCCGATTCCCTGGAGGACGGCGTTGAACAGCCCGGTCTGGTTGCCCATGGGCTGCACCTCGTACATGAAGTCCCAGATCACCGCGGCTCCGACCATCGAGATGGCCATGGGCATGAAGATCAGGGTCTTGCCGATCCGCTCGCCCCGGGACCTCTCGGCCAGCACGGCCAGCAGCAGCCCCAGGACGGTGGACAGCCCGGCCACGGTGACAACCCACCAGATGTTGTTCCAGACCACGCCCCGCAGCGTGGAGAGTGCCCCGAAGATCAGCAGGATGGAGGCCACGACGGCCAGTGAGGACGAGGCCGGTGATCCCCAGTCCATCTCGACCTCGCGGTGCCGGGCCCGGGCGACCAGCCAGACCGCGACGGCCAGCACCGCGGCCGCCGCGACGATACCCAGCGTGATCCGGCTCGACACCACGACGGTGAGCACATCCATGACCGCGGAGCGGTTCGGTTCGCGAGCGACCGACTCGATGAGGGCCGCTACGACCAGGGCCACCAGCACCACGGCTGCGATCCTGAGCCCACGGAGCATGCCGGTGGCCGCGGCCGCCCGAGCCCGCCCGCCGACGATGAGAGCCGAGCTGGCCCAGGCCGCGGCCGCGGCGGCGACGGCGGCGGCCAGCCCGACGATGAACAGCCGTCCGGTGAAGATGGCCGACCAGCCTTCGACGGTGAAGTAGGTGTCGTCGGTGAAGATGTCCGTGTAGTGCTCGAGCGTGAAGCCGGGCTCCCGCCCCCTCGTCCCCGGCTTCAGCGACAGGAAGGCCGTGCGCAGACCGGGCAGCACCAGCCCGCCCCCCACGAACAGGAGCGCCGGGCCGACGAACACCCAGGGTCGGAGACTGTCCGTCCAGCGGGACCGCCGGCTCAGGGCGGGCTGAGCAAGCCGGCCTCCGACCGCGGCGATCGCCGCGCCGGCAACTCCGCCCGCGAGGAGGACCAGCCAGCCCTCCTTGAGGGGTCCGCCCAGCGCGGGGCCGCGAGGCACCAGGCCGTTGTGCTGGACCACCGCACCGACCACGAGACCGACCATCCCCCCGATGGCGGCCGTGAAGACCGGCCAGCGGCCCCGGATGCTGTCGACGGCCCGGTTCGCGCCGACGAAGAGCACCGCGGACACAGCCAGCGACACCACGACCGTGATGATCATGGTGATGAACTGGTCCACCGGGGTCAGCCTCTCAGTTCTTCAGTCTCAGCAGTAGCCCGGAGATGAGCGGCTGCCGCGGAAGGGACAATAACCCGGCGAGGGGTGTGGGGGCGCTAGCCGCCCCCACACCCCTGGGGGGTCGATTGTTCCCTTTGCCGGATGGGTGTCAGGACGGCCAGGCGTCCTCGACGTCCTCGGCGAACTCCTCGGCGGTCTTCGAGCCGGACACGAAGTCGGTGCCGGACCGCCAGAACTCGCCTGCGCCGACCTCGCCCGGCATCAGGTCCGATGCGTCGAAGCGGAACGGGTTGGCGCTCACCAGGATCTCGGCCAGACCCCGGTCGAAGGAGGAGCTGTACAGCGAGGTGTCGTGATCGCGGTTGGGCGACAGGAAGCCGCCCTTGTCGGACGCGATGCGAGCGTTGGCGTACTCGGCGGTGCCGATGTACTCCAGCACCGCCAGGGTCTCGGGCTTGTCGGTGAAGGCCACCGCATGGGTGCCCGCTCCGAGCACCACGGTGCCGAACTCGTCGCTGATGGTCGGCAGGTAGAACACGTTCACGTCGCCGTCGGGACCGAGCGACGAAGCGCCGGCCTCGAGGTAGTGGGCGCCCGCGAAGTTGGCCTGGCGGTGCATCATGCACTCGCCGTTGAGGTGGGCCGCGGCCATCTCCCTGAAGCTGCGCTGGGAGATCAGGTCCCGGCCGCCGCTCACGTTGCCCTCGGTGAACCAGATGTTGCCGACGAACTCGGCCACTTCGATCACCCTGGGGTCGTTGAAGGGGATGTCGTGGTTGACCCACTGGTCGTACACGTCGGGCCCGTGGACGCGGAGCATCATGTCCTCCATCCAGTCGGTGAAGGCCCAGCCGGTGGCGGCGCCCGATTCGATGCCTACACACCACGGGGTGTTGCCGTCGCCCTTCATCTGCTCCATGAGAGCCTCGAGCTCGGCCCAGGTCTGGGGGATGGCGTAGCCGGCATCGGCGAAGGCCTGCGGGCTGTACCACACCAGGCTCTTCACGTCGCCCTTGTTGGGCACGCCGTACACGTTGCCGCCCGTGGAGGCCAGGTCGAACCAGAACGGGTCGTAGGAGCCGCCGATGTTGTCGAGCATCGACTGGGGCAGGGCCACCGCGTCGCCGGACTCGCCGAACTGCTTGATCCGGCCGGGCTGGGGGATGATGACGATGTCGGGCGGGTCGCCGGCCTCCACCGCCAAGTTCAGCTCGGTGGTGGCGTCGCGGGTGCCCGAGTACCGGACGACGATCCCGCTGCGCTCACGCAGCGGCTCGAAGCCGGCCAGGAAAGCCCTCGGCCTCGGACCCGGTCTCGGGACCGAGAATGGTGACGACGCTGCCGGCCAGGCTCATCTCCATCTCCTGCATCGCCGCCTCCATCGCCGCTTCGGCCTCGGCCGCTCTGGCCGCGGCCGCATCGGCCTCAGCCTGAGCCTCGGCCATCTGGGCCTCGAGTTCGGCGACGACCTCTGCGTCCACCGCCCCCTCGCCTTCGGCCATGGCAGCCGCGAGCGCCGCTTCGGCCTCGGCTGCCCGGTCGGCTGCCGCGTCGGCCTCAGACTGAGCCGCGGCCGCGTCGGCCTCGGCCTGGGCGGCGTCGGCCGCGGCCGCGTCGGCCTCGGCTTGGGCCGCGTCGGCCTCAGCCTGAGCGGCGGCAGCCGCCGCATCGGCGGCGCTGGTGTCCACCACGGCCGGCTCGTCGTCGCCGCAGGCCGTAGCCACCAGGGCGAAGGCGAGCAGGGCGCCGAGGATCAGCCATAGGCGCGAGTGGTTCTTCATTGGTCCCTCCCTGGGATGCAAACGTTTACAGGACCGACGCTAGCGAGCGGTCCCCTCAGAATCAACTCAACTCGGCGGTGGTCTCTCGCACCATCAGGGGAACGTCCCAGGTGAGATCGGTGACTGGATCGCCGTCGATCAGCCCCAGCACCGTCTCCGCGGCCCGGACCCCCATCTCGTCCACCGCCTGGCGCATGGTCGTCAGCCCCAGCGCGCCGGCCAGATCGTGGTCGTCGAAGCCCGACCACCGAGAGGTCGTCCGGAACGGCCAGGCCCCGCCTCGCGGCCGCTCGCAGCACCCCGAAGGCCATCTCGTCGGACATGCAGAACACCGCGGTGGGCCGGTCGGGCCGGTCGAGGAGGGCAGCCAGCGCGGCCGCGCCGCCGGCCGCGGTCCATTCGCCGCCGACCGCCAGATCCGGATCGATTGGCAGCCCTGCTGCTCGCAGGGCGTCCTCGTAGCCCAGACGGCGCTGTTCGGGGACCGGCGTCGGCAGGTCGGGCAGCGGCGGTCCCGCGACCAGCCCGATGCGGGCGTGGCCCAACCCGATGAGGTGCTCGACGGCGCGCCGGGCCGCGGCACGGTTCTCGATGGTGATCGACGACGCCCCTTCGAGCCTCTCGCCCACCGCCACCGCGGGCCGATCGAAGAATGCGTCAGCCGAATCGCCTTCGAGGCTCACGAACGTGTCGATGAGGACGAGCCCGTCGACCCGCCGGCAGAAGGACCTCGCATCCTCCAGGAAGCGCCGCCGGTCGCCCGGGGCGCTCATCATCGAGATGAGCACGTCGTAGCCGGCCTTGGCGAAGACAGAAGTTGATGCCCCCCAGGGCACGGAACGGGAACCACGTCCCGAACTGCGGCGCGACCACACCTACGGTCCATGTGCGCCCCGACACGAGCCTGGAGGCCTGGGGATGGGCCTCGTACTCAAGTTCGGCCGCGGCCTCGACCACTCTCGACCGCGTCTCCGGCGCGACGTAGGGAAGGTCTCGCAGGGCGCGGCTGACGGTAGCCACCGAGACGCCCGTCACCCGGGCGATGTCCTTGATGGTCGGCCGGCCGCTTTGACACGGCTCCCGAACCTACCCCGCCTCCGGGCTAGCCCATCCACTGGCCGCCGTTGACGTCGATGGTGGCGCCGGTGATGTATCCGGCGTGCGGCCCGCACAGGAACGCCACCATGGCCGCAAGGTCCTCCGGGTCTCCGGGCGGGTTGCCGGGGACGTGTGGCCAGGATGCGCTCGCGCCGAGCCGCGTCGAGCGCATTCCACATCGGGGTGTCGTGGGGTCCGGGTGCGACCGCGTTCACCAGGGATGTTGTCGGTGGCGTGGTGCAGGGCCAGGAAGCGGCTGAGGGTCACCAGCCCGCCCTTGCTGGCCGCGTAGGCCGGACCCGAGAGGGCGGAGCCGCCGAAGCGGGCGTTCACGGAGGCGATGTTGACGATCCTGCCCCCACCCGCCGCTCTCATGCCGGCGACGACCTGGCGGGTGCACAGGTAGGCGCCGGTCAGGTTCACGTCGATGATGCGGCGCCACTGGTCGGGACTCTCCTCCTCCACTCCCCCGGCGCCGGTGACACCCGCATTGTTGACCAGCACGGCCGGGTCGCCGTGCCGGCGCCTGACGGTGTCGAAGACCGCGGCGACGGATGCCTCGTCGGTGATGTCGCAGGACAGGATCTCGGCTGCGGCGTGCTCGTCGCCGGCAGTCGTGTCGATGCCGACGACCGTGTCCCCTCCTGCGCTGAGGTGCTTGCACACTGCGGTGCCGATGGCTCCGGCCGCGCCGGTCACGACCGCCACCCGGCTCACGGGACCGCCCACTCCTTGCTGCGCTCGACCGCCCGCTTCCAGTCGGCGTAGGCGCGGTCCGCGGCGGGGCTGCCGGCGCCGGGCACCGCCTCGAAGTCGAGCTCCCAGTGCCCGCCTACCGCGTCCAGCGAGGGCCACACGCCGGTCGCGAGCCCGGCCAGGTAGGCGGCCCCGAGGGCCGTCGCCTCCTGGAGCTTGGGCCGTTGCACGGGCACGCCGAGCTGGTCGGCCTGCAGCTGCAGCATGGAGTCCATCGCACAGGCACCCCCGTCGACTCGCAGGCTCCGCACCGGCGTGCCGGTCGCTGCGGCCATGGCCTCCACCACGTCTCGGGGTCTGGAAGGCCATGGCCTCCACCACCGCCCGGGCGATCTCGGGACGTCCGGTGCCCCGGGTGAGGCCCACGATCGTGCCCCGTGCGTAGGGGTCCCAGTGCGGGCTGCCGAGACCCGCGAATGCGGGCACCAGGTACACGCCGCCGGTGGACGAGCACTGGGCCGCAAGGCCCTCCAGCTGCTGGGCCTCGTCGATGATCTGCAGGCCGTCACGCAGCCACTGCACCGCCGCACCGGTCACGAAGATCGCGCCCTCGAGCGCGTAGGTGACCGCCGGACCCTCGGGGGTGTCCAGCAGCCATGCGACGGTGGTGAGCAGACCTTCGGCCGGCGGCGGCATATCCGGGCCGACGTTCATCAGCACGAAAGACCCCTGCCGTAGGTGTTCTTGGCGTCGCCGGGAGAGAAGGCGGCCTGCCCGAACAGAGCCGCATGCTGGTCCCCGGCAACGCCGGAGATGGGCACGCCCGGGCCGCAGGCCGCGTCGGGGCCGGTCGTGCCGAAGCTGCCGCTGGAGGGCCTCACCTCGGGAAGGGATCCGGCCGGAACCCCGAACATCGAGCACAGGTCGGGGTCCCAGCGCAGCGAGCCGATGTCGAAGAGCATGGTCCGGCCGGCGTTGGTTGCATCGGTGGCGTGGACCTCGCCCCCGGTCAGGTTCCAGATGATCCAGCTGTCGATGGTGCCGAGGGCCAGATCGGGACTCGCCGTCACGCCGCCGTCCCGGAGCATCCACTCCAGCTTCGAGCCCGAGAAGTACGGGTCGAGCACCAGGCCGGTGCGCTCCCGCACCGATCCGCAGATGCCCGGCCTCCTCGAGCTCCGCGCATCGGGGCGCGGTGCGGCGGTCCTGCCAGACGATGGCCCGGTGGAGCGGCTCGGAGCTTCGCCGGCTCCACGCCACCACCGTCTCGCGCTGGTTGGTGACCCCGATGGCCGCGGGCGGCACATCGAGGCGGCCGGCCACCTCCCCGAGAGTCGCCTGGACCGCGTCCCAGATCTCCGACGCGTCGTGCTCGACCCGGCCCGGCTCGGGGAAGTACTGGGTGAACTCGCGCTGGGCCGAGTCGACGATGCGACCGGCGTCGTCGAAGGCGATGGTGCGCACGCTCGTGGTCCCGGCATCGACGGCCAGCACGACGGTCATGCGGCTGCACTCCCGCTCTTGTTCGCTGCGCTCACGGGCCGCTCTGGCCCTGGCCCGAACAGCAGACTCGAGGCTCGCTGCACCCCCGGGTCGCTCCCCAACGTGTCCGCGGTCTCCAGCATCGCCAGCATGGTGCGGCGGCGCAGGAAGTCCTCCATGGTCAGGATGTGCTCGTGGCGGGCCATGACCATCACCTCGGCCGGGCTGTAGTCGACGACGTCGCTCAGCGGCAGGCCGAGCTCGTCCGACTCCTCCACCAGGTCGGCCACCTCCAGCGCCCGGCGACCGTGGCGACGCCACAGGCGCGCCGCGGTCAGCTCGTCGATTCCGGCCCGGGCCGCGCTGCGCCGGAAGCGGGCCTGCACGCCTTCGGAGGGCTCGCCGAACCAGGCCCGCTCCGGAGGCGACGGCTTGAGGCCGCAGGAGCGGGCGGCGACCACCACCTCCTCGCCCACGTTGAGGCAGTCGCTGAGCTTCCCGCCGAGAATCGAGATGGTCCCGCGGCCCTGATCGGCCTCCACGGCGTGGCGGCGCGACAGTTCGGTCCAGTCCACGATCGGTGTCGGTGGTCCGCGCTGATCACCAGGGGGCGAACGCCGCAGCGGTACGCGATCACGTCCTCGGCGCGCAGCGGCGACGAGAGCTGGAGCCGGGCGTTGGCCTGCTCGAGCAGGAAGTCACGGTCGTCGTGGGTGATGGCCACGTCCGAGTCCTCGACGCGGGTGTCGGTGGTGCCGATCAGGGAGCGATGGCCCATCGGGATCACGTAGAAGAGCCGCTGGTCGTCATCGAAGAAGGCCAGGATCCGCCCCGATTCGGTGACCCTGGGCACCACGATGTGGGTGCCCTTGGAGAAGCACAGCGTCGAACGCAAGGTCGATCCCGTCAGCTCCGCCAGGTCGCCTGCCCGGGGCCCGGCGGCGTTGATCAGCACGCCCGCCGACACCGTGTGGCTGCTTCCGGTCAACTGGTCGGTGACCTCGGCGCGCCAGCCCTGCCCAGCCCGCTCAGCGTCGTTCAGGCGCAGGCGCGACACCGCGACCGCTCCCTTCTCGACGGCATCGAGCAGCAGCTGGAGCACGAATCGGGCGTCGTTGTCGACGAGGAGGTAGTCGGAGTACTCGACTGCTCCCCGCACTCCTTCGGAGTCGATCGCGGGCTCAGCGGTTGCCAGCGCGCGTGCCGACAGCCGCCGGGGGCGCCCGGTGGCGAAGCGTCCCAGCGCCCAATAGGCGTGCGCGCCGAGAGTGGCATAGGTCGGCGAGTACGGCGATGTGGGACCGAGCGCGGCGAGGAACCGCACCTCCTGGACCCGGCTCGCGTACGAGCGGGCCAGCAGGTTGCGGGAGCGGCACAGTCCGGCCACCAGCCCCAGCTCGTAGGTCTGCAGGTACTTGAAGCCGCCCCAGATGAGGTTGGAGGACTCCTGGCTGACTCCCGAGCCGAAGTCCTCGGACTCGATGAGGGCCACGTTCAGTCCGTGGGCGGCCAGCGCCAGCGCCGAGACGGCGCCGTTGATGCCCCCGCCCACGATCAGCGCGTCGTGGTCCTGGGTGGTCAACCGCTCGAGGCTCTGGTCCCGCACGTCGGTGGTGCGAGGCCGGTTCAGGATCGGGTCTCGGCCCGCGGCGGTCACGTCTAGCAGGCTACGGGAGGTGGGCTGTCGAGGGCTCGGGGCGACTCGGGGTCGGTTATCCACTCGGTCCAGGACCCGTCGTACACCGCGACGTCGTCGTGGCCGGCGATGGCGTAGGCCAGCGCGGTGCCGCAGGCGCCGACACCGCCCCGGCAGTAGGCGATGGTGGGCTCCGGGGTGCGGGCGCCGGCCTCAGCCAGGCGCCGGCGGGCCTCCTCGGGCCCGGTCCAGGTGCCGTCGGAGCCGGTGAAGGCGATCCCGGGGGCGCCGATGCTGCCGGGGATGGCGCCGCCGTCCTGCTGGCGGGCGCCGTCCATGCGTCCGTCGACCAGGCGGGTCGGGGTTCCCACCGCGGCCCGCATCTGCTGGTGGGTCACGTAGAGCTCGGGATTGAAGCGGGGCGTGAAGTGGGCCCGCGGGTGGCTGGGAACGGCGCTGGTGGTCGGGCGGCCCTCGGCCTGCCACTTGGTGATCCCGCCGTCGAGGACGGCCACACCGGTGTGGCCGTAGGTCCGCAGCGCCCACCACACCCGGGCCGCCACCGTCACGTGCTGGTCGTCGTAGACCACCACGAACGTGTCGTCGCCGATGCCCCGTTCGGCCATGGCCTCCGCGAAGCGCTCCGGTCCGGCCAGCATCCACAGGTCGGGGCGGTCCGGGTCGGCCAGCTCGGTGTCCCAGCGGGCGTGGACCGCGCCGGGTATGTGGGCCCTGGCGTACTCGTCGTCGCCGTTGCGCATGTCGAAGGGGCGCAGGTACCAGCGGCAGTCCACCACCCGCACCCCGGGATCGTCGAGGTGCTCGGCCAGCCACTCAGCCGAGACCAAAGGTGCGGTTCTCATGGGCTCCAGTCTCGCACCCCGCCGACCTGACCGCACCGGCCGGGGCCTGCCCAGCCGCGAGCGTCTCCGTCCCATCGGAATGTTGGGAGATTCCGGTGCCTATTGCGAGAAATCGCAATGATTGCGGTAGGGCGTGTAGCGGTGCGGGGCGGCCTCGCTACTCGTCGACCACCGCGGGGCGGACCTGCTCGGCCAGCAGCCGCACTCCCTCGTCGCGGTCGGGCCCGAACGTGTACCAGGCCAGGGGAAGGTCCAGGCTGGCGTCGGCGAAGGGGCCCAGCCCCTCGATGACGTCGTCGGGTGTGCCCGCCACCGCGAACACGTCCACCAGGCTGTCGCTGAGCACCGCCGCGCCGGCCTGCTCGCCGCCCTCGGCCACCGCGGCCCGCACCGCGGCCACCGCCTCGGGGTCGGCGCCGGCCTCGTCGACCACCACTCCCTCCACCCGGGCCAGGTAGTAGGCCAGCACCTCCTTCACGGCGTTGCGGGCCTCGACCCGGTCGCGGCCGACGCTGGTGAGCACGTTGGCGCTCAGCAGCAGCTCGTCGACGTCCCGGCCGGCCCGCTGCGCCCCGGCGGCCAGCCGCTCCCGGGCCCAGCGGGTGTAGCCGACGCTGGTGATGGCGCCGAGCTGCACCCCGTCGGCGTACTGGCCGGAGACCTCCATCATCCGCCGGCTGACCGCGCCCACGTCGACCGGCACCGGCGAGGCCGGCGGCCGGTCCAGGCGCAGCCCCGGCGCCACCGCGAACGTGGTCGGCTCGAAGTCGAGGGCTTCGCCCGCGGTGAGTCGCCGCACCGCCCGCACCGCCTCGACGGTGTTGGTGAGGGGTCGCCAGCCGGACGGGGCCATGCCGAAGCGCCTCACCGTCCACTCGGCCGCGCCCAGCCCGTAGCGCAGCCGGCCCGGGCCGATGTCGGCCAGGGTGGCCGCTTCGAGGGCCAGCAGCACCGGGTCGCGGAACACCGGGTTGGCCACGCCGATGCGCACCGTCACCCGCCGGGTGGATTGCAGCGCGACGGCCGCCACCGGCATCACCGAGTTGAACAGCCGGCTCTCCGGCAGCGACACCTCCTCGAAGCCGAGACGGTCAGCGGCATCCACCACCGCTAGCGTGTCGGCGACGGGATCCTCGTTCGACAGCGACAGCCCTAGACCCTGGAATCCGGTCATATTCCTCACGATCGTCACGGCGACAGGAGCGGCGAATGTGGATCTCCACGATTCCATACGACGAGGCCGAGGGCGAGTTGAGATCCCACTATGACCGCCAGGCCAGGGCGCTCGGTGAGCCGACGGAGATGACGATGGCCGGATCGCTGCATCCGGCGCTGGTGGCGGCCCGCCTCGATCTGTACGCCGCGACCGAGAAGTGCCCGTCGAGGCTCACACCCCACCAGCGCAACCTGATCAGCTTCGTGACCTCGGCCATCAACGGCACCGTCCACTGCATGAGCCAGGTCACGATCAAGCTGCGCCAGACCGGCCTGGACGACGAGGCCATCGCCAAGCTGGCCGCCGACCCCGACTGCTTCGAGTCGTTGGAGCTGGTGCCGGCTGACGCCGCGGTGGTCCGCTACACGGTGAAGCTCACCCGCTCGCCCGGCTCGATCACCGAGGCCGACGTCGAGGATCTGCGGGCTGCGGGCCTCGACGACCTCGACATCATCGACGCCAACGCCCAGTGCGCCCACCTCAACTACGTCAACCGGGTGGCCATGGGGCTCGGCATCCACTCCGTCGTGGACCCTGACTTCCCCGCCTATTCCGCCATCCCCCAGTCCTAGCCCGCTGATCGAAGTCCCAGGTCAGGCCCCAGACGCCTTCCGCGAGCTCTTTTCTCCGAACTCCTGTCAATTTTCCACCTATACGGTGGCTTTTTGACAGGAGTTCGGTCAGGTTCCCGCGGCCGCGAAGATCTTTGCGCTGGCTCGGATGTGGTCGGCTGCGGTGGGCTCGTCGTTCATGGGCAGCATGAAGTAGTCGAAGCAGTCTCGCAGCCGGCCGATGCGAGCCGAGATCTCGTCGGGGGTGCCGGCCAGGCCGTAGCGGTCCACCAGGGCGTCGGGCAGCAGCTCGGCCGCGTCGTGCATGCGGCCGGCCAGCATCAGGCGGCGGACCTCCTCGGTGGTGGCGTCGTCGAGGCCGTCGGCTTCTCTCACCTCGGCGGGCGCGTCCACCGCCATGTAGGAGAAATGGGGCAGCACCCGGCGCCGCTCGGTGTCGTTGTAGGCCAGATAGGCCGACCAGGCGATCTCGGCCGAGCCCGCTGAGCGGATCCGCTTGGCGAAGGCGGGCAGGTCAGCGGGCGGAGCGGCCGACAGGATCACGCAGTCGGATTGCTCCGCCGCGAGGCGCTGGACGCGCGGGCCCCGCCCGGCCACCGCCACGGGCAGGGGCTGCTCGGGCCGGAACCAGGGCAGGGACGCCTCCCCCACCGTCTCGCCGTCCAGCAGGCGCCGGTTGAGCTCGAACGTCTCCCACAGGGCGGTGAAGGGGCGCTCGGGGTCCATCCCGAGCGGCTTGAGCACCCGGCTGCCGCCCACGCCCAGGCCATGCATCACCCGGCCCGGGGCCAGCTCGGCCAGGGTGGCGATGGCCGCTGCGGTGGCGACCGGGTGGCGGCTGAACGGGTTGGTGATGGCCGGGGCCACCTTGAGCCCGGTGGCCTCGACGATGGCGGTGAGGGCCACATAGACGTCGCGCTCGGTGCCCTCGTCGGCCACGAAGCAGGCCTCGGCTCCGAGCGACTCTCCCAGCCGGGCCAGTTCGACCAGCCGCCGGACGGGCTGGGTCGGCTCGAACCAGACCCCCCACCGCACGCTCACAGCCCCGCCTCCGGTGCTGATGCCTCGACTGTGCTCACGGCGCTCCCTCCCGCTCGGCTCGTCCCTGGCGCAGCGACTCGCGCCCCAACGGTATGTACTGCACGGCCGACAGGTAGCTGTAGGCCAGCGAGGGCACCGCGCACACCCAGCCCGCGACCCTGGAGCCTTCGGCCACCGCGATGTCGGAGGCGCCGGCCAGCAGCAGCGGGAAGCAGAAGTACAGCCCGAAGGTGGCGCACTTGCCCCACCAGGTCACGTCGATCGGCTTCGCCCCGAGGGACAGCAGCACCAGCCCGACGACGGCCACGATGCCCTCCCGGGCCAGGGTCAGGATCACCAGCCACCACGGGACCGAGCCGTCGATGCCCACCGCCAGCACCCCGGCCAGCAGCACCCCCCGGTCGGTGATCGGATCGAGCAGCTTGCCCACCTTGCTGACCGAGTCGAACCGGCGGGCCCACCAGCCGTCGACCCAGTCGGTGGCTCCCAGCGCGCCCCACAACAGCGCGGCGGCCCAGCGGTCCTCCGCCCCGAACAGCAGCCACAGGAACAGCGGGATGCAGGCCAGGCGGCCCGCCGAGATCAAGTTGGGGACAGTGAGGATCCGGTCCTCGCCGGTTCTCGGCGCTGCCATGGGGGTTCAGCCTACGATCAGCGGATGCCCTCAATCTTCACCCGGATCATCGACGGCGAGATTCCCGGCCGCTTCGTGTGGCGAGACGACGTCTGCGTCGCGTTCTTGGACGTGCGGCCCCTCAACCGGGGCCACGTGCTGGTGGTGCCCCGAGCCGAGGTCGACCACTGGGTGGACCTCGATTCCGAGACGGTGGCCCGTCTGATGGCCGTGGCCCACGGCGTGGCCGCCGCCCAGGAGGCGGCCGGGCTGGCCCCGGACCGGGTGGGCCTGATGATCGCCGGCTTCGAGGTGCCCCACGCTCACGTGCATGTGGTCCCCATCTCCACCATGGCCCATCTCGACTTCACCAACGCCGACACCAGCCCCGACCCCGCGGACCTCGACGCGGTGGCGGACCTGCTGCGCGGTCACCTCGCTCAGCCCGGCTGATCTCCCCGGAAGGCGTTCGCAACCGAAATTGATGCGGATTTTGGGCACTAGATGCCCATTACGTCATCAATTTCGATCGGGTCGGCTCGCTCGATGAGGTGCGCGCCGTTGTTGCGGGCGTTGTTCACCTCGGTCGACACCGGATGCATCCGGATCAGGCCGGAAGGGGCCGGCACCAGCAGACCGGCGGCAGCCTCGGAGTCGGTGTTGGCCGGGTCCAGCCAGAAGTCCCATGCGCCCGGCGGCAGCACCACCGGCATCCGGTCGTGGATCTCGGCCATGGCGTCGTTGGCCTCGCAGGTGATGATGGTGCAGGAGTGCAGCTCCAGCGGCTCGCCGTCGGCGTCGAGGCTGTTGTCGTCGCGCCACTTCTCCCACAGGCCTGCGAACGCGAACGGCTCCCCGTCGGGACGGCTGATGAACATGGGCTGCTTGCGTTTGGAGCCCTCGAGGCGCTGCCACTCGTAGAAGCCGTCGGCGGGAATGATGCAGCGCCGGCGGGAGAAGGGCACCCGGAAGGCGTTCTTTTGGGCGACGGTCTCGGCCCTGGCGTTGATCATCCGGTTGCCGATCTTGGGATCCTTGGCCCAGAACGGCACCAGCCCCCAGTGCAGTGTGTCGAGGCTGCGGGCACCCTCACGCTCCCGCACCGCGTACACGGTCTGGGTCGGGGCCACGTTGTGGTTGGGCGACAGGGCGCGCTCGGGCGACGGAGCCAGCGCGGCGAAATACCTGGCGACCTCGTCGGGCGGGGTGGCCGACACGTAGCGACCGCACATGGAACCGGACGCTAGTGGGACGGAGCCGCTTCTGGAACTGGCAGCCAGGAACGCCCGTTTGGGTGCGCTGGGCTGCCAATTCCTGCCCGCGTAGCCGCATCTTCTGGAACTGGCAGCCAGGAACGCCCGTTTGGGTGCGCTGCGCTGCCAATTCGACCGAGCCCGGGGCGGGACCTGCCCGCTCGACCTGGCTACGGGGCGAGCCGGTCGAGGGCGGCGATCGCTTCGGCCACGATCCGCTCGATCAACTCCGCGCAGGTGGGCAGGTCGTCCACCACGCCCACACACTGGCCGGTGGGCAGGACTCCGGCATCGACATCGCCGCCCACCATGGTCGCCCTGGTGAGCATGGGCGCGTTGGCGGCCATCGCCATCTGGCTCCAGGTCAGGCCCTGGCTGCGGCGCATGGCCAGCCCCTCCCGGAGCATCGCCGCCGCGGACACGCCAGCGAGGCCCCGGAAACGCCAGGCGTTGGCCGCGGCCCTCATCAGGCGGGTGAAGCGGGCCGACTCCAGCGAGTCGACCAGGCCGGTGCGGATCACTCGCTGGGGCTTGCCGTCGATGCTGCTCGACACCACGGTGCCGGTGACGGGCGTGCCCAGGTACACGGACTTGACCGCGTCGGGGACCTTGGAATCGGCGGTGAGCAGGAAGCGGGTGCCCATGGCGACGCCGTCGGCGCCCCAGGCCAGAGCCGCGGCCAGGCCCCGCCCGTCGTGGAACCCGCCCGCGGCGATCACCGGCACGTCCACCGCGTCGACCACCTGGGGCAGCAGCAGCGATGTGGGCACCGAGCCGGTGTGACCGCCGCCCTCGCCGCCCTGGCACAGCACCGCGTCTACGCCGAGCTCCGCCATCTTCTCGGCGTGCCGACGAGCGCCGACCGTGGGCATCACCAGCACTCCCCCGTCCTGCAGACGCCTGACCACCGGCGCCGGGGGCGGACCGGCGAAGCTGGCCACCCGCACACCGGCGTCGACCAGCCGGCCGGCCCGGTCGGCCAGGTCCACGGCGTCAGGACGGAGGTTCACCCCGAACGGCTGCTCGGTGCGTGACTTGACCTCTGCGATGGCCGCCTCCATCTCGTCGATCGTCATGGTGGCCGCAGCCAGGATCCCGAGGCCGCCGGCCTCCGCGGTGCCGGTCACCAGCGACGGGCCGGCCACCCATCCCATTCCCGTCTGGACGATCGGATAGGGCACGCCGAACAGCTCGGTGGCCCTGGTCTGGAGCCTCCGGTCCACGAGCACGGCTGCACCCTACCGGTCGCTCCCCTCCCGCTCGGCCGGCCAAGAGGCCGAGCGGGCAGGCGCCCCGATCCGCTCCATACGGGCGAGGCCGTGGCCCGAGCGGCCCGTGAGCGAAGCGAACAAGAGCGGGAGACACCCCATATGCGCCGCGACGGGCCTGCACCTGCTGGCGCGGCGTTCCGGGGCGCCCGCCGTCCCCGGCGTGCTGTGGCCCGCCGCCTATCCTGCGGATGCGTCCGCAACCGTCCGTACGAGAGGGGGTGACCGCGATGGCCCGACGGCTCACAGAGTTCAGCCACGGCGCTGGTTGAGCCTGCAAGATCGCTCCTGGCGATCTCGCGCACGTCGTGCGCGGCCTGACCCCCGATCCTCCGCCCGACCTCCTAGTCGGGCTGGCCACCGGCGACGACGCCGCCGTGTGGCGTATCGGCCGCGGCCGTGCCCTGGTGCTGACCGCCGATTTCATCACCCCGGTGGTGGACGACGCCCGTACCTGGGGCCGCATCGCGGCCACCAACTCGGTGTCGGACGTCTACGCCATGGGCGGCCGGCCGCTGCTGGCGCTGAACCTCGTGGCCTGGAACTCCGAGGAGCTGTCGAACGACCTTCTGACCGAGGTGCTGGCCGGCGGCGAGGACGCGGCCCGGGCCTGCGGCTTCGTTGTGGGCGGGGGCCACACGGTGGACGACCCCGAGCCCAAGTACGGGATGGCGGTAGTGGGCGAGGTCAACCCGTCACGGATGCTCACCAACTCGAGGCTGCGTCCCGGCAACGCGCTCGTGCTGACCAAGCCGTTGGGCACCGGGATCATCTCCACCGCCATCAAGGCCGGCGAGGCCCGTGACGACGTGATCGATCGCGCCGTTGCCGAGATGACCCGGACCAACGAGGCCGCGGCCGCGGCTGCGATGCGCCACGGCGCCACCGCGGCCACTGACGTCACCGGGTTCGGCCTGCTGGGTCACGGTCTGCGCATGGCTCAGGAGTCCGGCGTCGATCTCGAGATCTCGGTCGGCGAGGTTCCCATGATCGAGGGAGCCCGGGAACTGGCCGCGTCGGGGGTCGTGCCCGGCGGCACGGCCCGGAGCCTGGACTGGGTAGCGGACAGCTTGGACACCGGCGGAGCCGGCGAGGTCTCGGTGACCCTCCTGGCCGACGCGCAGACGTCCGGCGGGCTGCTGCTCGGCATGGTCAGCCACGACGCCGGCCTGGCTGCGGTGACCGAACTGCGAGCGTCCGGCCACGACGCCGCTGTCATCGGCGAGGTAACCGAAGGTTCAGGCCAGATCCGCCTCCACCCCTAGCCGCTGTCGGCGAGGGGCCGGGCGACGGTCCGGGTGGCGAACACCCCAACGGCGGCGGCGAGCATCATGGAGCCGCCGACTATGCCCAGCGTGGCGGCCCCGGCGCTGTCGATGAGCAGCCCGCCCAGCAGCGGCCCGCCGGCGCGACCGGCGGCCATCAGCGCCTGAGCGTCTCCCACCCGCTCCTCGGGATAGCGCGACCTGCTGGCCAGCACGTCGAAGACGCCCGGTATCGCGGCCCAGAAGAAGAATCCCCACACCACCATTGCACCGAGGAACAGCCACGGCCGGCCGGTGGTGGCGACCACGATCGCGCACACCGCGGTGGCGGCCATCCACGGGCTCGGGATCCTGCGGGCGGCCCTCAGCCGGGCGCCTGGAATGGCCACGACCGCGTTGAGGCTGAATCCCACCGCGATCACCGTCACCGACAGCCCCGGGTCGCCGGTTCCCAGCACCACCGCGTAGATGAACACCGCCGAGCCGCCCAGAGTGAACAGGCCCAGGCAGGCCAGCAGCACCCGCGCCGCGGGAACCGCCCGATGGCGCTGCCGGTCTCTGGGCAGCTCCCTGACCTCGCTGCGATAACCGAAGGCCAGCGGGATCAGCGAGACGACGGCCAGCATGACGAACACGAGCCGCATGCCGCCGGCGTCGAGAAGGGCCGACACCGCGGGCGCGGCAACCACGCCCACAACCGGGCCGGCGACGGCCACGTCGCCCATACGACGGTCGTCGCCGAAGGCCTGCACCCAGCCGTACCAGGCCAGCAGGCCCAAGGCCACGCCGTTCACGAGCCGCAGCGGCACCAGCAGCGCGAACGCGGGCAGCGCCGCGGAGGCAAGGTTGGCGGCCGCGGCGGCTGCCAACGACCCCACGAACACCGGATCGCGGGGCTGCAGGAAGCGACCCGCACCCCAGGAGCCGATGACGAACCCGCCCAGCTGGAACACCCCGATGAGCGACGCGGTGCCGAGGCTGATGCCGTAGTGGTCGGCGATCTCGGGCATCAGGAACGGCGTCGACACGAAGGCCAGCACGCTGAAGCCGACGGCCAGCAGGATGCCGGCCTTGACCGCGGGCCTTAGCAGGTAGACGAGGCGTACCGGACTCTGCACCAGCCGACGCTACTGGCGCGACCCGCCCGCCCAGCAGGCTGGACGGCCCGCTGGGCGTGACTCTTGGCACACTCGCCCGCGCCGATCCCCTACTCTCGCTGCGACGGGAGGCGAGATGTTCGACTTGAGTGGACGCACGGCCGCCAGGGAAAGGGAGGAGCCATGAGACTCGAGGGCAAGGTCGCACTGATCACCGGCACCGCCAGCGGAATCGGCCGGGCTGCCGCGCTGCGCTTCGCCGAGGAGGGTGCACGGATCGTGGCCGCGGACATCGCGGAGGCCAACCACGAGACCGTCGAGCAGATCCGAGCCGGCGGGGGCGAGGCCACCGCGGTGCACGCCGACGTGTCTGACGATGCCGACGTGGCCATGGCGGTGAGGACCGCGGAGGCGACCTACGGGCACCTCGACATCGCCTTCAACAACGCTGGGATCATGATGGCCGACGACGCCGACGCCGTCGCCACCAGCGAGGAGACCATCGACAAGACCCTGGCGGTGAACCTCAAGGGCGTGCTCTACGGCTGCCGGCACCAGATACCGGCGATGCGAAGGGCGGGCGGGGGATCCATCGTCAACACCGCGTCCTTCGTGGCGTCCGTGGGTGCTGCTACTCCTCAGATCGCCTATACCGCATCCAAGGGAGCGGTGCTGTCGCTGACCCGCGAACTGGCGGTCATCCACGCCCGCGAGAACATACGGGTCAATGCTCTGTCACCGGGCCCGCTCCGCACGGAATTGCTCATGTCCTACCTCGACACCGACGAGAAGAAGCAGCGCCGGCTCGTGCATGTGCCGATGGGGCGCTTCGGTGAGGCCGCCGAGATGGCAGCCGCCGCATTGTTCCTGGCGTCGGATGAGTCTTCCTACATGACCGGCGCCAACATGCTGGTCGACGGAGGACTCACAGCTGCCTATGTGACGCCCGAGTAATTGACAGCCTGCACACGGCGCCTTATGGGACCGTGTTGTCAGACCTCTTAATCCGTCTGCTCCGCTTTGGCGCTCAGCTCGGCTGCGATGGCGCGACGTTCGGACTCGTCGTCGTGCTTGAATGCCATGACGTCCACCAGCAGGATCCTGCGCCGGTTGCCGACGCGACGGAACGGCATTCTGCGCTCGTCCAGCAGTTTGACCAGGTACGGCCGGGACACGCTCAGCAGGTCGGCCGCCTGCTGGGTGGTCAGCTCCGCTTCGACGGGCGAGACCGCTACCGCGTTGCCGCTGGCGGTCTCCGCCAGCATGCGGGCCAGGAGCCTGAGGACGCCAACGGGCACGTCGAAGGCCGTTTCGTCCTCGCCCATGGTCATCGACATCGACGCCGCAGACGCCTCCGGATGCCGTTCCAGGAACTGCTCGAGGGTGTCCGCCGCCTGGGCCGCCCGGTCCGAGAGGGCCTCGTCGGGTACTGCTAGGCGGTGTGTCGAGGGCACGGTACTGGTCACAATCCTCCCCTACTGATCGGGCATTAGCACGGCAGTCACCGCGTTCATGTCGCTCTGTCCTGCAAAATCCCTGTCTACTCCTGTGTCGATCATTTCACGCCTGCCTCCGGTTTCAATAGATGATGAGCGCAGATGTCCGCCTTTCGAAGCAAGCGATCTGCCAAGTGCGCAACCTTGATTCGAAATAAGAGTAGCGAGTCCTATTCTTAGTTAGTTACACCAAATGCCGCGGGTCTAGTGGTTGTGGCGCGGGATGCCGTGAGTACGGGAGGTGTCCTGGTACTTCAACGCGGGACGCAGGACCATGCCCTCGTCCATCTGGGTGACCATCGAGCGCTGGATCTCCTGCCAAGGGGTCTGCGACTCCGGCACCGGATAGCCGCCCCCGGCCTCGAGATCGGCGCGCCGGCGCTCGAGTTCAGCGTCGTCGACGAGCATGTCGGCGCGGCCGCGTCGCAGGTCGATGCGGATCCGGTCGCCGGTTCGCAGCAGCGCCAGTCCCCCGCCGGTCGCAGCCTCGGGGCTGGCGTTGAGAATCGACGGCGAGCCGGAGGTCCCCGACTGGCGACCGTCGCCGATGCACGGCAGCGAGTCCACCCCCCGGACGAGCAGCGCGGCAGGCGGCTGCATGTTCACCACCTCGGCCGCGCCCGGGTACCCGACCGGGCCCGCGCCCCGCACGATCAGCATGCAGTCCTCGTCGATGCCGAGGTCGGGATCCTCGATCCGGGCCCGGTAGTCCTCGGGGCCGTCGAAGACGATGGCCCGGCCCTCGAACGCGTCGGGGTCGTCGGGATTCGACAGGTAGCGCCGGCGGAACTCATCGGAGATGACGCTGGTCTTCATGATGGCGCTGTCGAAGAGGTTGCCGGACAGGTGCACGAAGCCGGCGTCGGCCAGCAGCGGCTCGTCGACGCTACGGATCACGTCGGGGTCCGCGATCCGGGCTCCCGCGCAGTTCTCGCCGATGGTGCGCCCGTTGGCGGTCGGCGCGTCGGGATGGGGCAGCAGGCCTGCCCGCATCAGCTCGCCCACCACCGCGGGCACCCCTCCTGCGTGGTGGTAGTCCTCCCCCAGGTACTCCCCCGCGGGCATCAGGTTGACCAGCAGCGGCACCGCCAGGCCGTACTCCTGCCAGTCGTCGTTGTCGAGGGGGACGCCGAGGTGAGCGGCGATGGCGTTGAGGTGGATCGGCGCGTTGGTCGACCCGCCGATGGCGGAGTTCACGACGATGGCGTTCTCGAAGGCCGCCCGGGTCATGATGGCCGAGGGGCGCAGGTCCTCGCGCACCATCTCGACGATCCGCAGCCCGGTGCGGTACGCCATCTGGGCCCGCTCCCGGTACGGCGCGGGGATCGCGGCCGATCCAGGCAGCTGCATGCCCAACGCCTCGGCCAGCGAGTTCATGGTGGTGGCGGTGCCCATTGTCGAGCAGTAGCCCGTCGACGGCGCAGACGATGCCACCAGGTCGATGAAGCCGGCCTCGTCGATCTCGCCCGCGGCGAAGAGCTTGCGGGCCTCCCACACGATCGTGCCCGAGCCGGTGCGGCGGCCCTCGTGCCAGCCGTTGAGCATCGGGCCCACCGACAGGGCGATGGCCGGCAGGTTGACGGTGGCCGCCGCCATCAGGCACGCCGGAGTGGTCTTGTCGCAGCCGATGGTCAGCACCACCCCGTCGAGGGGATAGCCGTGCAGCAGCTCCACCAGCCCGAGATAGGCCAGGTTGCGGTCCAGCGCCGCGGTGGGACGCTTGCCCGTCTCCTGGATCGGATGCACCCCGAACTCGAACGCGATCCCGCCGGCCTCGCGGATGCCCTCGCGCACCCGCTTGGCCAGTTCCAGGTGGTGCCGGTTGCACGGCGACAGGTCGGAGCCGGTCTGGGCGATCCCGATCTTGGGCTTGCCGGACTGGAGCTCCTGGCGCGTCAGGCCGAAGTTCACGTAGCGCTCGAGGTACAGCGCCGCCAGGTGCGGATCGCCATCAGCACCGAACCAGGCCGCCGACCGCAGCTCGCGGTCGCCGGGGCCGGCGTCAGTGCCGCCGGCGGGACGGGACACACCAGCTCCTTCGTCTTCCGGACGGATCAGGAGCGACGACCATGCAGCCACACTACTCGCCGGGTATCGAGCTTCTTTTCTGCAGGCGTTGTTGGCGCGTCCGGTACGCCCGCTGCGAGGATAGGGCGATGCAGGATCGCGGGATCGCAATGGTGACCGGCGGGGGCTCTGGTCTGGGGAAGGCTGCCGCCCTGGCGCTGGCCCGCGACGGCTGGCACGTGATCGTCGTCGGCCGGCGAGGGCATCTGCTGTCCGAGACCGCCGGGGAGTGCGATCGTGCCGGCGGGTCGGGCTCGGCAATCCCCGCCGACGTCAGCGACCCGGCCTCGGTGGCGGCCCTGTTCGAGCGGGTGCGGGCCGATCACGGTCGCCTGGACCTGCTGTTCAACAATGCGGGAACGGTGGCGCCGCCGGTGCCGGTCGACGAACTCGAGGTCGAGGACTGGCAGCGGGTGGTGGACGTGAACCTCACCGGCTCGTTCCTCTGCGCCCGCCACGCGTTCGGGTTGATGAAGGTCCAGGAGCCCCCCGGCGGGCGGATCATCAACAACGGGTCGATCTCGGCCCAGGTGCCCAGGCCGCACAGCGCGCCCTACACCGCCACCAAGCACGCCATCACCGGGCTGACCAAGTCGCTGTCGCTCGATGGCCGGCCCTTCGGCATCACCTGCGGCCAGATCGACATCGGCAACGCCCGGACTCCCATGACGGCGCGCTTCGCTGAGGGCGTGCCCCAAGCCGACGGCAGCATCCGACCCGAACCCACCTTCGACCCCGACGATGCCGGCCGGGCTGTGGCGTACATGGCCAGCCTTCCCGCGGACACCAATGTGCTGACCATGACGGTCATGGCCAACGGCATGCCCCTGGTGGGCCGCGGCTAGAGCCGCGCCCGCATCGAGGACGACCTCGACACCGGCTGACTGCGCCCGATCCGCCCTGAATCTAGATGTCAACAGATTTTGGACTTAATCCAGAATCAGTGCTATAGTGGGTGCGTGACCGGGAACGCCGAGCAGCTGCTCAGGGACAACGGCATCCAGGTGACCGCCCAGCGGCTGGCCGTGCTCAGCGCGGTGTCGGCCCACCCTCACGCCACCGCCGACGACCTCATAGGCGATGTGCGGGCCAGCATCGGGGCGGTGTCCCGCCAGGCGGTGTTCGACGCCTTGGGCGTGCTGTCCGACAGGGGCCTGATCCGGCGCATCCAACCGGCCCGATCGGCGGCCCGCTACGAGGACCGGGTCGACGACAACCACCACCATCTGGTCTGCCGCCACTGCGGCCGCATGGTCGATGTGGACTGCGCGGCCGGCTACCGGCCATGCCTGGAGGTCGTGGACGACTTCGGCTACGCCATCGACGAGGCCGAGGTCATCTACTGGGGCCTCTGCCCTGACTGCCAGAAAGCGCCCGCCGCTGCTGGCCAGGACTCATTGAGTCGAAACCAATAACCCCCCAACCTGCCAAGGAGCATCAATGACTACCGAAGACACCAGCACCGCCGCCGAAGCCGCCTCCGCCGGAGGGTGCCCCGTGCTGCACGAGGCGCCCATGGCGATGGGCTCGCTGGCCAACCAGCAATGGTGGCCCGAGCAGCTGAACCTGCGGCCCCTCAACAAGAACTCGCCCAAGATCGACCCCATGGGCGGCTCGTTCGACTACGCCGCGGAGTTCAACAGCCTCGACCTGGCCGCGGTGAAGGCCGACATCGCCGAGGTGCTGACCACCTCGCAGGACTGGTGGCCGGCCGACTTCGGCCACTACGGCCCGCTGATCATCCGGATGACGTGGCACAGCGCCGGCACCTACCGCATCCACGACGGGCGGGGCGGGGGCGGCTCGGGCACCCACCGCTTCGCGCCGCTCAACAGCTGGCCCGACAACGCCAACCTCGACAAGGCCCGCCGGCTGCTGTGGCCGGTCAAGCAGAAGTACGGCCGCAAGATCTCGTGGGCCGACCTGATGATCCTGGCCGGCAACGTGGCCCTGGAGTCGATGGGCTTCGAGACGTTCGGCTTCGGCGGCGGCCGGGTCGACGTGTGGGAGCCCGAGGAGGACATCTACTGGGGTCCCGAGACCGGCTGGCTCGACGACGAGCGCTACAGCGGCGACCGGGAGCTCGCCGACCCGCTGGGCGCGGTCCAGATGGGCCTGATCTACGTGAACCCCGAGGGCCCCAACGGCACGCCGGACCCCCTGGCCGCGGCCCGCGACATCCGCGAGACGTTCCGCCGGATGGCCATGGACGACACCGAGACGGTGGCGCTGATCGCCGGGGGCCACACCTTCGGCAAGACCCACGGCGCGGCCGACGGCGACCAGTACGTCGGCCCCGAGCCCGAGGGCGCCAGCCTGGAGGAGCAGGGCCTCGGCTGGTCCAGCACCTTCGGCACCGGGGTGGGCGGCGACGCCATCACCAGCGGTCTCGAGGGCACGTGGACGCCGACGCCGACGGCGTGGGACAACTCGTTCTTCGAGACCCTGTTCGCCTACGAGTGGGAGCTGACCAAGAGCCCGGCGGGCGCGTGGCAGTGGATCCCGGTCGACGGCGGCGGTGCCGGCACGGTGCCCGACGCCCACGACCCGTCGAAGAGCCATCCCCCGGTGATGCTCACCACCGACCTGTCGCTGCGCATGGACCCGGTCTACGAGCCGATCTCGCGGCGCTTCCTGGAGAACCCCGACGAGTTCGCCGACGCGTTCGCTCGGGCGTGGTTCAAGCTCGTGCACCGCGACATGGGGCCGGTCGTGCGGTACCTGGGCCCGGAGGTCCCCGAAGAGGAGCTGATCTGGCAGGATCCTGTTCCCGCGGTGGACCACGAGCTGGTGGACGACGCCGACGTGGCCGCGCTCAAGGCCAGGATCCTCGACTCGGGCCTGCCGGTGTCGCAGCTGGTGGCGGCCGCCTGGGCGTCGGCTTCGACGTTCCGTGACAGCGACATGCGGGGCGGGGCCAACGGGGCCCGCGTCCGCCTCGCCCCCCAGGCCGGCTGGGAGGCCAACGACCCCGCGTCGCTGGCCGAGGTGCTGGCCGCGCTGGAGGGCATCCAGGCCGGGTTCAACGGCTCGCAGTCGGGCGGCACGCGGGTGTCGCTGGCCGACCTGATCGTGCTGGGCGGCTGTGCGGCGGTCGAGGAGGCCGCCCGCCGGGCCGGTGTCGACGTGACGGTTCCGTTCTCGCCGGGGCGCACCGACGCCTCGATGGAGCAGACCGACGTCGAGTCGTTCGCGGTGCTGGAGCCGGCCGCCGACGGGTTCCGCAACTACTGGCGGGCCGGCGACAAGCGCCGCCCCGAGACGGTGCTGGTCGACAGGGCCAGCCTGCTGTCGTTGACCGCTCCCGAGATGACGGTGCTGGTCGGCGGCCTGCGGGCCTTGGGCGCCAACTCGGGCGGGTCGACCCTGGGCGTGCTCACCGACCGGGCCGGGACGCTCACCAACGACTTCTTCGTGAACCTGCTCGACATGGGCACCGAGTGGAGCGTGTCCGAGGCCGAGCACGTCTACGAGGGCCGCTCCCGCGCGTCGGGTGAGCTGCGCTGGACGGCCACCGCGGTCGACCTGGTGTTCGGCTCGAACTCCCAGCTGCGGGCCATCGCCGAGGTCTACGGGTCCGACGACGCCTCCGAGCAGTTCGTGGCCGACTTCGTGGCCGCCTGGGACAAGGTCATGAACCTGGACCGGTTCGACCTGGCCTGAGCCCGGCCGGCATCCTCGACCGGAAGCCCCCACCACCCCCACCACCCCGAAATTGATGCGGATTCGGCCCGTATAGGCCCAATATCGGCATCAATTTCGAGGGGATCGG
The DNA here is from genome assembly GCA_965221605.1 of Candidatus Aldehydirespirator sp. Lineage (GTDB taxonomy): Bacteria > Actinomycetota > Acidimicrobiia > Acidimicrobiales > Aldehydirespiratoraceae > Aldehydirespirator. The sequence continues at coordinate 315,257 of CBDCSK010000004.1, read as the reverse complement.
GCAGACTGGGCGCGCATGCCCCAGAGCGAGCCCACCCTCCTGGACGGCGCCAGCTACGTCGACGGCTGCCCCCACGCCCGCCTGGCCGAGCTCCGCGAGGCCGGCACTACCAGCTGGCAGCCGGGAACCATCGATCCGAGCATGTCGCAGCCGGAGGTGTTCGGGGCGTGGTTCGTGCACCGCTACGAGGAGGTCAAGGCGATCCTGCGGGATCCGGCGACGTTCTCGTCGCAGCGCCGCACCGTGATGCTGGTGGACCCCGCCCCGGACCGGGTCGCGGCCATGGCGAACATTCTGATCAACATGGACCCGCCCAAGCACAGCCGGTACCGCCGCCTTGTGGCGCCGATCTTCACGCCCCGCCGGGTGGAGGAGCTGCGCCCCCGGGTGGAGGCGATCGCCAAGGGGGTCATCGACAAGATCGCGTCCAAGGGAACCGCCGACGGCATCAACGACATCGCGGCCCCGATGCCGATGCGAGTGATCGCGGAGCTTCTGGGGATCCCTGAGCGGGGCGAGCAGATCTTCGAGATCTCCAACCGGATGGTCGGCGCGGTCGACGCCTCGGACCCCGAGACGCGGCGCGATCTGGCGTTGGAGGCGGCGCTGGACATCCACCTGCTCGGCCAGGAGACGGCCCGCGAGAAGCGCGGGTCCCCCGACGGCACGATCCTGTCGGCCTATGTCAACGGCACCCTCGAGGGCGTCGAGGGCGACCAGCCGGGCGCGACCGACGAGGAAGCCGGGTGGTTCATGATGCTGATGGCGGTCGGCGGGAACGAGACAGTGCGCACCGCCACCGCCCAGGCCATCCGGATCCTGGCGGAGTGGCCCGACCAGCGCGACCTACTGGTGTCGGACCTCGGCCGCCACATACCGGGCGCGGTGGAGGAGATCCTCAGGTACCGGGCCCCGCTGCGCAGCATCCGCCGCACCGCCACTGCCGATGTCGAGATCGACGGCCAGCCCGTGGAGGAGGGCGGCAAGGTGGTGTGCAACTTCACCGCGGCGCTGCGCGACCCCAGGGTGTTCGACGAGCCCGACACCTTCGACATCACCCGCGAGCAGCCCCGCACCCAGCTGGCGTTCGGGTTCGGCGAGCACTATTGCCTGGGCGCCAACCTGGCCCGGCTCCAGCTCCAGGTGATCCTGCGCGAGATCTACAGCCGCATCCCCGACATCCATCCCTCGGGCGAGGTCGTGCACCAGCCCACGCCGCTTATCGCAAGCATGTTGAGGATGCCGGTGGCGTTCACCCCCGAGACCTGACGACAATGAGGGTGCTCATCACCGGCGCCGCGGGGATGCTGGGCCGCAAGCTGACCCGGCGGCTGGTGGAGCGCGGCCACTTGCGGGGCGAGCGCATCGATGCCGTCGACCTGGTCGACCTGGTGGAGGCCCCGGTCGACTCGGAGCTGTGCAACGTCCATGTGGCCGACCTCTCCCGCCCCGGCGAGGCCGAGGCACTGGTGTCGGTGGGGCCCGACGTGGTGTTCCACCTGGCCGCGGTGGTCTCCGCTGAGGCCGAGGCCGACTTCGACAAGGGCATGGAGGTGAACGTCGACGGCACCCGCCAGCTCTTCGACGCCATCCGGCTGGCCCCCGGCGTGCCCCGGGTGGTGTACGCGTCGTCGATCGCGGTGTTCGGCGCACCGTTCCCCGATCCGATCCCCGACGACTTCCATCCCACTCCCCTCACCTCCTACGGCACCCAGAAGCTGATCGGCGAGGCCCTGCTGGCCGACTACAGCCGCCGCGGCTTCCTCGACGGCATCGGGATCCGGTTCCCGACGGTCAGCGTCCGCCCCGGCAAGCCCAACGCGGCCGCGTCGAGCTTCTTCTCCGGCATCATCCGCGAGCCCCTCAACGGCTGCGAAGCCCAGCTGCCGGTCTCCCGCGACGTCCGCCACCCCCACGCCAGCCCCCGCGCCGCGGTCGGGTTCATGCTCCACGCCGCCGAACTGGACACGTCGCTGCTGGGCGGCCGCCCCAACCTGACCATGCCGGGAGTGTCGGTGACCGTCGGCGAGCAGATCGAGGCCCTCCGCCGGGTCGCCGGCCCCGAAGCCGCAGCCCTGATCACCGAGGCACCCGACCCCGCAATCGCCGAGATCGTCGCCGGCTGGCCCCCACGCTTCGACACCGCCCGAGCCACCAGCCTCGGCTTCACAGCCGACGCAACCTACGACGACATAATCCGCGCCTACATAGCCGACGACCTACCCACCCCACAATGAGCGAGGGAGCGGACCACCTCCGCCATCCGTGACGGAGTCAATGTAGTGCCGCGACATGTGCCGCCTATTGTTGCATCGAAAGTAACGTAATATGCATGGAGATAGCGGACAGTGCACGTCGGCACGGTATCGAGGACGAGGACCTAATCCACGCATTCCACAACGCAATTCGGGCCTACAGGGTGGAGGACGTATTGATGCTCATCGGGGCGGATCGCAGTGGTCGCCTGCTCGAGGTGGGCGCGGTTGACGAAGCAGGGCGTTGTAGGATCATTCATGCCATGCCAGCACGAGACAAGTACTTGAGGTGAGTCCCATGTCGAAGACGCTCCGGGAGCTCATCGATGACGCAAAGGCGAGCGGCGACTGGAACGCGGTCGCCGACTGGTGCGAGGCATACGACTGGCCGGAGTCCGACAAACTCTCGATTGGGGAGTTCGCCTTATGGCGGGCCGTCAGGACGGAGAGCCACATGGAGGAACGAGTCTGCGAGGCAGTCGCGGAGGCCCGTGCTGACGGCGCGACATGGGACCGGATCGGTAGGATTCTCAATGTCTCGGGGCGAACGGCGCGAGAGCGCTACGGAAAGAGGATCGACGAAGCCGAGGCCGTCAGCCGATAGCTACAGGCTGACCAGACACACCCAGACCGATCCGCTGGTCTCGTTGGCAGGTGTCACACCCGCAGCGGGTCCGCCTCAACGATCGCGGTGACGGTCTTGCGGCCGAGCCCGGAGGCCTCCGCGATCTGTCGCAGCGAGGCACCGACGCGATGCGCGGTGCGGATCATGTCGTCGCGGATGGCGATCTCCTTGTCGGCCCGCTCCGCACTGAGCCCGACCACGGCGAGCGCCGTGCCGACCTCGTAGTCGAGACCGGATCGGTACTTGTCCATTCTCGCGATCGCGGCGGACACGTCAGCATCGGTGTAGCTCATAGTTCCTCACTAAGGCCAACGGCCAGCTTGTCGCGAATGCTTGCAGCCTATGGTACGTATCGGGCCACGGGAAGGCTGGCAATCCTCGCTGATGTCCCATAAACCGGGATATGCTTCCCAAACTATGGAAAGAGGCAGAGCGCTCAGCCTGCTGCCCATTCTCAGGTCGCGACAGCAGGGCGAACTGCTGGCACGGCTGCTCGGTGATCCCGAGTTGGAGGCCAGTCTCACGGATCTGGCGGTGATGCTGGATACTCCGATCAGCTCGGTGCATCGGGAGGTCGACCGAGCCGAGTCGGCCGGGATCCTGACCAGCCGCAAGGTCGGCAACACCAGGCTGGTGCGCGCCGACACTGCCAGCCCGTACTTCGAGGGTCTCGCCGACGTGCTGGTCAAGGCGTTCGGCCCGCCCGGTGTCCTGGCAGAGGAGCTCGCTGGCGTAGAAGGCATCGCCGCCGCGTGCATCTTCGGGTCCTGGGCCACGGCCATCCACGGCGCCGGCTCGGCACTTGGTAGCCCTGTCGGGGACATCGACGTGCTGGTTCTCGGCTCACCCGACCGCGAACAGCTCTATGCGGCGCTGTCCGCAGCCGAGCCTCGTCTAGGCCGCCCGGTGCAGGTAGCAGTCCGGCCGACGGGTTGGTTGCACAGCGGCGAAGGCAACTTCCACGCGACCGTCACCCAGCGCCCCATGGTGGAGATCGACCTCGGGGAGTCCAGATCGGCTACAGGCGCGTCGCCTCGCTGATCCGTCGAACCCGTCGGGCGCCGTCAGGGGGTGGTGGTGCGGGCTAGGAACTCTTCGAGGTGGGCGGTTAGGGCCTCGGGCTGGTCTATGGGGATGAGGGTGCGGCTGTCGTCGACCCACACCAGCTCGGCGTTGTCGGAGTGCTCGGTGAGGCGCACGGCGTGCTCGGGCGGCATCAGCTTCTCGTCGCGGGCCCACACGATGAGCACGGGGCCGTCGAAGGCGCGCTGCTGTTCGGCCCATTCGAGCAGTTGCGCCTTGCCGGGGACGCTGCGGAGGTACTTGTCGAGGTCGCGCCGCACCTTGGGGTCGTGGCGCAGCGGCTCGATCAGGCTCATGAACTCGTCGTTGGGCAGGCGCTTCTTGGTGAGCGCCCCGCAGGTGAACGGCAGGTGCCTGATCAGGCGGGGGCGCAGGAGCTGTGCGGTGAGGAAGGTGCCGCTGAGATCAGCCCGCACGCGACCGACGGTACCGATCAGGGGCTCATGGCGCGCCGACGCGTGGCGGCAACATCCATTCGAACTCGGAGGATTCGGCTCCGGTCTTGTCGCGGTGACTTGCGCTAGCGGTCCGCCGACACCGACGATACAATGTAGGATATGATGGAAGATCATGTGAAATTCCACCTAGGTGGCGAGGTCACTATCGACCAACTCTCGGATGCGTTCATTCGCTTCTCGCAGGTTCTTGATGCTCTGAGGCTGAGCCATAGTGCAGAGGTCCGCTGGATGCTCACCGGGCTTGACTACGGAAGCGCAGGTGCGACGGCTCAGGCCGTCCCGCTAGACGACGAAGCCGTGGAGCGGATCCCGGTCATGTACGACAGCTGCATCGATGCAGCACAACGCGTGCGGGACGGAAGCCTTGATCGCGCCCTTCCGTTGCATCGAGAAATGCACGGACTCATGGCCCTCGCCAATGAGAGCCAACCGATCGCGATCCAGACGGACAGCAAGCGAGTGGTTGTCAAGGCGCCCATTCCCTCCCTGACACTTCACTGCAGCCGAGGCGCCCGATGTGGACGCGACGTCGCTCGGGACCGTGCGTGGCCGCGTCGAGACGCTGTCCCGGCGCAGGGGTCTGACTTTCCGCCTCTACGAACTCACCACAGACTCTGCAGTCGTTTGCTACATGGACCCGGATCTTGAGGACACGATGCGGGGCGTGTGGGGACACATCGCCGATGTCACCGGCACGGTCCTTCGTGACCCCAAGACCGACAGGCCGCTATGGATTCGACGCGTCACCGACGTGGATCCTGTAGACGAAGGCGACCCTGACGGCTACCTCAGAGCCCGAGGAGCGGCCCACACCTCTGAACCGGCCGAGGTTCTGGTCAGGCGTATGAGAGATGAAGACTAGGCCGGTTCGGGCGTATCTCGATTCGAACGTCCTGATCGCCTACGTGGCGAACGAAGAAGGCCGGGCCGGCACGGTGCGATGATGTCGCGCCACGGCGTGAGCCCGGCGTGGGGAGTGCCCTCGGTGGGCTTGGCCGCGGTGCGGCGGCGCTCAGCGCGGGACTCCTCGTCGAACATCTGGCGCAACAGGTCCCGGCGCAGGCCGCGGATCTGATCACGTTGATCGCTGTTTCCGAAGGCCTCCAACACCCGCTCCATCGAGTCGAGAGCCCGGACGGTGTCGTCGCTGGTCAAGGACTGCTGGTGGGCCCAGCGGTTGCGCACATCGGACACCTCGAACACCAGCGACCGCACCGAGAGTCCGAACCCGTGGCTGAACACCTCGTTCCAGGTGGCCTTGATCCCCTTCAACAGGAACGCCGCGTCTGCAGCAGAGGGCTCGCGATCAGGGCTGTGCAACTTCGAGTTGACCTGATGCAGCCACCCGTCGCCATAGAACCCCCGCCACGTCGCCTCGCACGCCGGCCCGAGCCCGTCACGCAGCAGATCCAGCGCATTGGCGACCCGCTCGGTGTTGGCCATCACCATGAGAATCGACTCCCGCAACCGATGGCGTAAGCATGCACAGCCTCAGACATTCCCCCACAATGCCACGGACTTGCGACATCGCGGCTCAGGAGCGGCAACACGGCGGCTGCTGGTGGCGCCCGATCAGGGAGCACCTGCAGAAGAGTGCGCGCCGGTGAGCGTCCTCGTCCTCGACTTCGGGTGCGGGTTGCGAGGGTCCTGGATATAGCGGCAATCGTGATATCACGATATTGTGATGCCATGACCAGACAGACGACCGTGCGACTGCCGGAAGACTTGGCGCAGGAGGCTGAGGCGGTGGCCCGAGTGCGGGGCTCGAGCGTGAACCAACTCGTCGTCGACTCACTACGCGCAGAGATAAGGCGCGTGAGAGCCGATGAGGACTTCACGGCTCGCGCAAGGCGACTGATCGAACGGGACCAGGAGTTGCTGGATCGTCTGGCCCAGTGACGAGATACCTGAGCCTTCGATGACGCCGAGCCACGCGATGGAGAGGTGAGGCGTCGTCACAACAGCGCCTGTTGGGCGGGGCCGGCGGCCGCGGCTGCGACGGTCGCGGCGGCGGTGCGCAGATGGGCCAGGCGGTGATGAGGCCGTTGTAGGCGCCGGCCTCGGCGGCCCAGCCCCGGTCGTTGGCCTTCATCGTCCTGAAGCTCCTCAACAGACTCGACAACGCCCGCGATCCACCCGACTATGCAGCGTGGATACGGATGTTGTCGTGGACGAGCAGCGGACGCACCGAATGCGCCGCACTGATGAGTTGGGAGATGTCGCTCTCGTCGGACGTGGCAACCACGACGCTGGAGAGGTTCGTTGCCAGGGCCGTAGCCGCAGCGACAGAGGCGTCGGTTACATCATCGATGCCGCTGATCATGCGCAGGCGACCTGCGATGCGAGCCATGTCCTCGTCCAGCGGGATCGTTCTGCACAGTTTGAGCGCCTGGTTGAGGCGAGCCTGGGACGGCTCTCCGTTCCACGCCTGCGCCAGCGCGCATGCCGGGACCTGGGCTCTGTCGCCCGCTTCGTATGCGGCTTCGACGAGCGCCCACACGGCACGCTTGTTCCTCTCGAGCGCGATGAGCGCTCCAGAATCGAGAATGAGGATGCTCACCGACCGAGAACGGTTCGAGCTTCTGCCTTCTCTCGGGGAGTGAAGGGGCCGTGCTGCCCTTCCCAATCGGAGATCACTTCACGCATCTCCTTCTTGTCCGACTGGCGGCCCTCTGCGTTGTCGAACCACTCTCGGTGCTGCTCGACATAGCGCAAGGTCGCTTCGCGCACCTCCGCCCCGATGTCGCATCCGTGGGGGCTGGCCGGGGCTCTAGTGGGTTGAGCACCGGCGGCAGTTGCGGCCTGGCCGCGGTCGAGCCTGATCCTGCCGGCAGCCGAATGAACGACCACCTCGCCGCCCGTGACGCCGAACTCGGTCCGCCAGGACTGCACTGTGCCGCGCTTCACGCCGGCTCTAGCCGCAACTTCGTCGATCGGGACCGTCTGGGTCAGATGGGCCCACCGCTTCCGCTGAGTTCGCGTATGCCGAGTGCCCATGGCCGGTCGCCTCCTGCGTCGGAATATCACCCTACCCGGCGCAATCGGTTGAAACTCGATTGGGTAGATTTCCGTCTATCTGATGTTTCTTCGCACATGGGATGACTCGGCCCTGCTGGCATCCGCAATCCCTCACGTGGCCAGAACCGCAAGTCTGGCGGGTTGGGCAGGACCACGCCTGTCGGCGGGCGCGGGCCTGAGGGCTGTCGCAACAGTGTGATCACAGAAGGGACTGCTGGTCGGGGGCGGTGGCTGCGGCTGCGACGGTGGCGGCGCCGGTACGCAGGTTGGGCCAGGACGTGATGAGGCCGTTGTAGGCACCGGCCTCGGCAGCCCAGCCCCGATCGTTGGCCTTCTGGTACAGCAGGTAGGCAAGCTGGCGGGCCCGGTCGCCGTTGCCGCCGAGGATGTGCAGCAGCTCGGCCGCCTCGGACTCTGAGCGCTCCAGCGCGGCGGCCAAGTATTGGGTGGCCTCCCATACGGTGAATCGGTTGTCGTGCACCGGCGACCAGTCCGGCGGCAACTCGCTTCGCTCATAGAGGCGGAACTTGCCGGCGTGGGCCTCGCCGATGCCGGATTCCTCGATGCCGGCCAGAGATGTGTTCTTGGCCCGGGCCACGCTGTCGGCATCGCCCGAGGGGCCAGGGTCGTAGCCGTGCTCGGCGAACCAGGTGAGCGCGAAGCGGGTGTCGGCGTCGAGTTCGGCCTCCTCACCGTCGAGTACCTCGCCAAGAACGTCGTTGATGATCGCCAGAGCGGCCGACACCGGCATCGACGATCCGTCGGCCTCCACAACCCGGGCGTACCGGGAGAACACCTTGATGCCCGGCCCGATAGTGGACTGGGCCATATCTACCGGAGCAATATTGCCCGACTGCAACACCCGAACCGCGTCCGGCAACTCTTGTCGTAACGCGGCAATGAACTCACCACGCGTAGATAGAACCGCTGAAGCAGGCCGCGGCCGACAAGCCAACACGATGGAAGACGCAAGGGCGTTGGTCCCGGAGGCAAGGAGACGGTTGCCCAACTCGGTCCGCACCGGCCACGTGGCGTTCACTTGAAGGCCTGCGTCGAGGACAGCCTGTAGGAACGTGTCCCAGCCGGTTGTGCGGATCTCGCCTTCCTTGGTCTCGGTCGCCTTGTACGCGTAGTAGATCGTGGCCGGCACACCAGCCGGTTGGTGTTCAGCGACCTCAGCCATGAACTCGGCCATTCCCGACTCGAAATGCTCCTCGGCGAGGCCCCTTGAACCCGCGCGGTACTGGTTCGCGATCAGCTCCTCAGCCTTGGGCGTCAACAGGGTCGAGCACTCGTTAGGCCACACATCGGACAGATTCCGTCGCAGCCACACATAGAAGAAGTCCGACAGATCGGCATAGGAGATGTTGTCGTAGTAGGGCGGATCAGTTGATAGCAGCGCTCCTGTCGACTCTTGGACGCGCGCTCGCGCATCCCGCTGTAGAGCCTCCCCGCCTGAAGCCGAGGCAGGAAAATGCTCGACCGACTTCACGATCCAATCAACCATCGCCATCCAGTTACCGGTCGATCCAGAGAACGGATTGCACTCGGCGAAATCCCAAGTCATCGGGATCGCTTGACGTCCGAAGGTGTTGCGAATCAACTCCCGTGAGTTGTGCCAAGTGCAGATCGTCGACCAGTAGTCGGCACACTTGTCGATAGCGAAAGCCAAGAAAGTAACAACTGCATCCGAGTACGCTGCGGCACTGTCACCTCCATTACGCAGTCGCATCCCGTCATCGGCCAACCCGGCAGCGGCAGCGCCCCGGTCGCCGCAGCGACAACGCCTGCGGTTGGAGTCAAGACCCGGCGCAGACACGGAGCCTGCCGACGCGCCGACGCGCGGATATGTCCCGCAGGTGTCCACACCGGTCGCCGCAGCGTCGGCGCGCGCCAGCTGCGCCACCTCACCCAACAGATCCGAGAACGTCGTCAATGCCGTCAACTGCCTCGGCGTGAACAGCTTCCACCATTCATCCAACCCGTAGATGAAGACAGTGCCGCCGGTCAGCCGTCTCGGGTTTCGGCCCTCTGGCTTCCAAGCGGGCTTGGGGCAATCGGCGGCAACGGCGTCGCCGGGAGTAGACGGGAGGTAGGTTCGGCCTCGCTTCCCTTCGGCTACTACGGCCATCATGTGTCGACCCATGCGGCCGGCGCGGCTCTCGGACTTGATGTAGTCGCCCGGTATGGCGGCACCGGTAGCGATGCACGTTCCGTTGCCCCGGCTTATGGTTCTGTCACGGGACGGCTCGCCGCCTTCGCGGATCGCGTAGCTGATCGTCATGGCGTCGCGGTCGATCATCGGCTCGATCCAGACCTTGGGCTTGCCGGGCCGCTTCGCCAGCGTCCACGACGCCACCAGCGGCACATGGCCCGACCAACTCGGGTCCGGCGACTCCACGGTGCGGGCCCAAATCCATGCGATAGGCGTGAGCTTCTCGCCGTCTGGGCCGGTCGCGTCAGGGTACATGTGCCCGATGCGGCGCTCGGCCTCGTCGCGCATCCACTGTCCGTACGCCTCGATGTCGGCGGCAAGGCCCTGGGCACGCTCCCAGGTGGTGAGGGTCTTGTCGATGCCGGGATGCACCGGCGGCATCCCTGCGAACCGGGGCGGGATCTCGATCATCGCCTTGTTGATGAGCACCGCCACCGGGTTCAAGTCCCCGGCGAGCGCGGTGAGCCCGAGCCGCTGAGCCTCCAGCGGTATCGCGCCTCCCCCGGCGAAGGGATCCAGGATCGGCGGCGGCCCGTCGGAGAAGCACCGGTCGATCTCGGCCCGGGCCTCGGCCAGCACATCCGGGTTGTTGGAGTTCTCCCACTTGACCAGCCGTTCCAGGATCGCGAACAGCCGCTGTCGCTCAGCGTCGATCCTGTCCGTGCGCTCGGCCTTCTGCTCGCCGGTCTCGCCATCAGGGGCTGCGAACTCCTCATAACCGGAGGGATCGTCCACGAGCGACGCCCAGATCACGGCCCGGGCCGCCGCCAGCGGCCGCCGAGCCCACCACAGATGCAGCGTCGACGGGTGCCCGTGCCGAATCGACTTCTCCCGCGCCGCATCCGCGTTGATCGCCGCCAACGGCAACGCCACCTCAATCAGTTTGGGCCTGTACGCTTCCACGACCGGGCACGGTATCCCACCCCGGCCGACCACGGGAGGATGGAGTCCAGGAATGGCGAACGCCAAGCCACGAGACGCACGAGCCGGATTTGCGATCTATCTTCAGTCCTCCAACGATATTCAATTGGACCAGATCAATGCGCAGCTTGAACGAACTGGATATGGACCTATCAAACAGCGAACGCTCACCCACTATCGCAATCTAGTCAAGGCCGGATTCAACCGCTACATATCAATTAACCGCTTGGATGTCGCTCGGGCTTCAAGAGCGTATGAGAATATGTCTTCTCTTGGCAGATACCGGTACCACGCTACCGACCAGAATGCGCATGTAGTCTTTATCAAGAGTACTCGGGTTATCGAGGCCAAAGGACGAATGACAGACGTAGGAGATGTCGGTGCAGTTGTCAGCTTTGCTGATGAAGCAGAGGCTGAGATATTACGCGCCTTCGCTCCTAGGTCTGGTGACTCGATGTCAATACGCACTTCGCCAACAGCTACCTTTGTCGATGGCACTGTGATCGACATAGACCTAAAGGGTACTCCGATTGTTACAGAGGTCGAATATGCGCGTCTAGTTTCGCTTGACAAATTAGCAGCGGACATCGCGCTTCCAACCATATCAGTTTGGCTTACGGTATCGGCATCAGATGATGAGTATCCTACTATTGATGTAGTCGGCCGGAGGCTGCACAATGTATTCGATCTGCTAGAAGGTCTACGTGCTGTACTAAACGAAGTCGGCCGACATTGTGATGAGTTGATTTATGCGGCTCCACCTATTGTAAAAGAGATGCGTCTTTCGTCCCCTGCAGCCCTCCTTCTTCAGATGCCACCTGATCTACTCTATCTGATGTCCGGACCCATAATTGGTGGCGGAATATATCTGTTGCCCAAGACAGCTGAGATGCGTAAGACATGGCATGAAGGCACGAATACGAAGAGGCTAGGAGAGTTGATCCCTAAGGCGGAGCAAAAGCTTGATATCGAAATCAGAAACAAGGAGCTTGAACTTCAGGCAAGAGAAAGAGAAGATAAGTTGTGCCAAGAAATCTCTGATAGAGTGCGGCAGCAAATTCGAGAATCAACGATCACTGATGAGCATCTTCGTGCGATCATAGACGCCCATGCTCTTCCCACTCTGAGGGCTATCAAGCAGTCGGATATTCGCGAAATAGATATAGCAGACGATGCGAGTGATGATCTGGACAGCGGGAACACAGACAAAGGGAGCAATCAGAAATAGAAAAAGCCATCTGTGCATCATTCAGTGTGTTAACGGAAGATCGCCTTGAGCTTGAGTTCCAGTTCCATTGACTCTTCGTTGTGTGTTGCCATTCGGATTGGTTCATCAGGGTACACATCTACTACACGGCCGGTTGCGTCCATCCAGGCGACGAGGGCTTCAGCCCAGCGTCCATCCACTAGTGCGCTTCGGATCTCGGCAAGATGGTGTCCAAGCCGCGTGGGCTCCGTTGATGCGACCAGATCGAGCGCTATAACTTCGTTGAGGCTTTCCTCGTCCTCGGCGATCAGGACTTCTGGTTCGCTTATGACGTTGCCGTGAATGAGGGCGTAGCTCACTCTTCGGAGTTTGCGCTCGCGGTCGACGGGTGCACTACTCATCGTCTGGCTGCTCGCCACGGGCGAAGGCTGCAAAGCGCTCGAGATCGTCGGGTGAACGCATTCCAATCACGGCACGGACTGGCCTTTCCCGACCGATGAGGGCCTTGAGTGCACGGTGCCCGGAACTGTTGGGTGCAGGCTTGTCGGTTGTCAGGAGGATCAGGCGGGTGTCCGGACGCGCGGACTGAATCACCGCGGCCCTTCCGAGCGCCTTCCAGAGAGTGTCTGTACGACGCAGCCCTGGACGCTGCGTGACGCTGAAGGCTCCAGAGACATCGAATAGCCATCTCCCGCCCTCTTGGTCTGAAGCTTCGAAATTGACCTTGACGCCGTGGACTCGGCGAACCTTGTCGTCTACTGCTTCGAAGCCGCAACGACAGAGAACGGCCTCGGCCATCTCTCGGGCTTTGCGTCCTTCTCGGCCAGCCCTCGCCTGGAAGTCATAGTCCGCTGAAGTCTCCGTGCCCTCGCCGCTCGGCGGCGAGTCGCCGTTCTGCGATGTCGGCACCTTGCCAACATCGATGTTGAAGCGCTGCTGACCGATGCGCGATGGTGGAACCGTAACCTTCCAGTCCAGTTCGTCGCCGCGCCTAGCAGGTACCCTGCGCTCATCCTCAATGCGCTCGTCGGCCAGCGTGATGTAGGCGGCATCGGTGTCGAATCCCACGTAGTGGCGACCAGTGCGCACCGCCGCCACGGCTGTAGTGCCCGCTCCCATGAAGGGGTCAAGCACCAGGTCTCCACGGTAGGTGTAGAGCTCGATCAGACGCTTCGGCAGCTCTACGGGAAATGGGGCCGGATGCCCGACCCGAGTGGCGGACGCTGGAGGTATCTCCCAAACGTCGGTCGTCGCCTCCATGAACTCCTCCACATGGGCCGAGCCGTCCGAGGGCAGCCCCTTCTCGGCGCGCTCGGCGGCCGGCACCGCCCGGTCGAAGCGCCCTTTCGACGCGATCACCACCCGCTCGGTGAGATCGCGCAGCACCGGGTTGCCCGGCCTCTGGAAGCTGCCCTAGGCGCAGCTACCGGTAGCGCCCCGGGCCTTCTGCCAGATCACCTCGCCACGCAGCAGCAGGCGGAGACGGTCCTGCAGTATGTCGATCACGTCGGCGGACAAGGAGCGATAGGGGCGGCGCCCCAGGTTGGCGACGTTCACTGCGATGCGCCCTCCGGGCTCCAACTTGCGAACGCACTCGGCGAACACGTCGTCTAGCATCTGAAGGTAGGCGACGTAGCTGTCGGGCACATGTCCTTGTCCAAGGGTCTCCTCGTACTCCTTGCCTGCGAAGTACGGAGGTGAGGTGACCACCAGAGCCACCGAGTTGTCCTTCACGTCGCCGTAGGCGTCCATATCCCGTGCGTCGCCCACCCAAAGGCGGTCGACGCACGCTGCGGGCTCGATCTCGTCGTCGTCACTGACCTCGGGCACGGGGAATCTCTCATAGAAGGCCGACGCATCATGGGCCTCGCGTCGGCCCACGCCGAACTTGGACGTAGACGTGCTCCACCTACGCCGCTCGGGCGGCTTCACGGCCCGTCAGGCAGGTTGGCAAGGCCCAAACTGCTGCGAGGAACCGCCGAAATGGCGACGAGGATCACAGCTCGAAGCTACACCCTGGGTATGTCAGAAGCGCGGAGTCCGAAGGCCTCGCCACCTGCAATGGTCCGATTCGGCCTGCCCACGGCCTAGCGCACCTCGACTTGGGGCACCCCCCCTAGTGTCCACAGCCGAACATGCCTCCCCCCTCTCCCGGTCTAGGACTGCAACGGCCCACCCGCCTAGGTGTCGCCGAGTACAATCAGCTTGGCGGTGTGGCGGTCGTCAGGTTCGGCCTGGAAGAACATCGAGGCCACGGCATGGACGACCTGACGACGAGCTTGCTCACTCGGACTCTCCCGCCTGCCCCAAGGCAAGCTTGATGCCGTTCCACCACGCTTCGGCCTGCGCCACCACCTCGGGCGACCGGATCACCGATCTCTTCGATCAGTTCGGCCAGATAGCGGTCGGCTCTCTCGCGAGCCTCCCGAAACGGCCCTTCGCATCTCGATCTCGGCCTGCTCCGCCTCGACGGATCGCCACCGGTCGCTGAGGACGGTTCCCGGCACCCGTGGCGACGGATCATCATTGGGGTAGGGACGCTCGTTGGTCATGGGGTCCGTCGTTCCGTGGCCCGGTGAACACGGGGCTGTCCACGCCTGTGTGACCGCGCAGTGTCCGTCTCCGGGATCATGCACCATCCAATCCTTGCACGGGGTATGACACGGCCCCCTCGGACCGCCCCCGCTTGCTCCTGGAGCAGGGGCGGAGCTGGCTTGGTGTCGGCCCTAGCCCGGAACCCGGCAGAATGGTAAAGGGAGGAGCGGCCCTGGGGCGGCTCCTCCCTGTTTAGACGGTGACCGACGCGTCCCCGCGTCATGGTCTGACTTGAGTGTACCACACCATGGATGAACCACAGGCATCCTCCCCGACCGAATTCGAACTGGTCTGCAGCAGGCTGTACGACTTCTTCGCCGAGCGGGCTCCGTGGCATCGGCGCCTGTGGAGCATCGGCGTCGTCCTCGGCCTGCACGAGGTTCTTGAGTACGCCGATGACTGCATGGCCGGACGAGCGTCCAACACCGAGGGCCTCACGTGCGTCGTCGAGACCGCCCGTCGAGAAGTGGACCGAGATCCCGGTGTCGCCCACCTTGCAACGGAGCTAGCCGAGCTGCTCGGCAAGCTGGCAGTCAGGTCCCCGAAGGAGGTGAGCCGAGACGTACGCGATGAGCTTGACCACCTCGTCCGCCGGGCACGGGACGACTACCTAGACCGATGGCTGGAAGCGCCAGCGGACCCACCCGTAGAGTTCGCCGCCCGCGCCATCGCCTCGCACCTGCTGGATGCAGGCTTCAGCAGCACGCACCTATACCGATGGCTGCAGGCCGAGCGCTCCTCGCTAGAGACCCTCCCCGAACTGGCGGAGGAGGCCGCAGGCATGGTCGCAAAGATGCCACCTCGCCGGTTTGACGTCTTCGTGCCCTGTGCCGCCCCGTATGCCAAGCCCTCTGAGCCATCCGGCTCCGTGACATGGCTGAACGGCCGCGCGGCGGCCGAATGGCTCCGCGAGAATGTGTCCGAAGCAGAGCCGAGGCGCCACAGCGGAGGGTTCCTCGTAGTTGTGGAACGGCGCGATTCGTGGGCGGCCGTCGAGGCTGCCAGATCCATGGTCGCACGCGCCGATGCCCGCGCCAAGGTGGCGCGGCTGAACAACGAGGGGATCCGGATGAACGGCTGGGCCCGGGTGGCAGGCAGCCGACACAGCTTCGACGTGAACCATCCGTTCAGCCAAGTGGAGATTGGCAGTCTGAATCGGCAGGCCTCCGTGTATCGCTTCGACGAGAGCCTCCCGCCAGCAACCGACGACGCGCTGGAGCTGGCCTCCTACATGCAGTCACCGAGCGCCGGGGCGGCGATCATCGGCGGGTGGTCGGCAATTGAAGCGTTGCTGATTCGCCCCGACGAGGGTCGGCACCACCTAGCGGCAGACCGCCTCGCGGCTCTTGTGGCCTGCTCTCTGCCCCGCGCCGAGTTAACGCCTCTCGCACACCGGCACATGCACGCCGCCGACGATGCGCTCGCGGACCAACTCCAACAGGCTGACACCAACTATGCCATGGTGCAGCTTGTGGCGAACCACCTCAACTCGGGCAAGCGGCTCGAGTTGACCGACGGCAGCGACATCGCTGCGCAGAATCGCATCATGAGCATCTTGGGAGACCCCTCCGGCGAACTCGAACGGATTCGTCGGTACGTCACGGAATCCCTGCGCCGGCTCTACAACCAGCGGAACCTGATCGCGCATTCAGGTTCATTCAGGTCGGCGACCCTGAAGGCAACCGTGAGGACCTCCTTCAGCCTCGTCGGTGCAGGCCTCGACCGGATCGTTCATGCACAGCTCCGATCAGACAAGCCGCTTTCGCCGCTGCACCTGGTAGCGCGGGCAGAGACAGAACTGCGCATGGTCGGTGGTCCGGGCGGTCGTCCTCCCATCGCCCTACTGGAGTAACCGGTCAACGCCGCCACTCCCTGACAGCCTCGGCAGGTCCGGCAGGTCGTCCTCTGCCCAGGTGTCGGGCAGCATGCCGATGGCCCGGGCGGCGGAGATCTCTTCGCTGCGGTAGGCGTTCAGCACGGCCTTGACATAGGCACCGGGAAACTCAGGCGGCACCAGGTCCTGGGGAACGGGCAGCGCGTGCTCGACGATGTCTGCCTGTCTCGTGCGCGTGGAGCGGACGACGGCCGCCTCTTCCGCAGACGCGACGCCCAACTCGGTCAGCCGGCGCGACAACGTGGACATGCCGACTCGGTACTCGCTGGCAACGAGCACCCGCCCTAGTGCGAGTGTTCTGGTCGCGCTGCCAGGCGGTGCGCAGCGCCGGTTCGGGCAGCAGCACCGCGCGGGCGAACGATAGACCGCCTTCGGCTGGAGCTAGGTCGGTCGGCCTCTCTCGGGTTCGTTCGTGCCCGTGTACGGGAGTCCGTGACGCCGTAGCGAGTCGACTGCTCCGTATGAGAATGTAGACCTGGATTGGAGTTTGCTGTAGGCCCTATAGCGGTGGACTGGCGAAGGCGAGAAGATCGGCAATGTTCAATGGGACGCTGGTTTGGGCTGGGTGGAGTGTCACGCTCTTGAACGGCTCGATCAGGTAGTGGACCTCGGGGTCGGCGGTGGGGTCGTCGGGGACCGATACCACCGCTAGGCGCCAGCGTTCGCGGTTGTTGTGGGATTGGCCTACTTGGCGGCGGCTGACGCTGATCTGGTCGGTTTGGGGCAGGTGGCCCTTGACCTCGATGAAGTAGCAAGCGCCGCTGGCCGGGTCGGTGGACAGCACGTCGTAGCCCGGGTTGGTGTGGTGTTGCTCCTCCGGGACGCGGCCGAGTGCTCTCTCGGCCTTCATTACTTCGGTCACGGCTCGGCGGTCGGTTTCGGCCTTCTTGACGGGGTCGACCGAGATGATGGGCCGGCCGGCTAGTTCGTCAAGAAGTCCTTGGGGCACGACCACTGCGGCGGCGACGATTGTGGGCGGGCTGTTGTGGAGGTCGTCCTCTCGGGCGAGTTCGAGTCGGCGGCGGGTGAGGCGGGTCTGGAGTTCGTCGGCTCTGGCCCGGGCCCGGCCGGAGTTGAGGCGGGGCTTCTTGCCTGCGATCTCTTGGGCTTTGATCTCCTCGGTGCGACGGTCCCAGTAGCGGATCTCGGACTCCAGGCGCTGCCTCACCGCGTCCCAGACCTTCGCCACCCGGGCGTGGGTGATCGCGGCGATCTCGTCGAAGTGCGGACCGGCTAGATTCGCGATGGCCCACGATCGGGCGGTCTCCTCGGCGGCCCGGTCTGCCCAAGCGAGATCAACCCGCCCGTCCAGGAGAGGCTGCTGGTCGTCGGTCAGGGGCGCGTAGTTCAGGTAGGGCGCATCGCCAGGGTCTCGGACATCGCCGTTCGCGTCGATCTCGACATAGTGGAACCGACGCGACACCACTTGGCGGGCGCCGTGTACCTCGCGCCCGTCGGTGATGGTGTGGTCCAGGTACACGAGCAGACGTGGATCCGTCGACGGGTCGCTCTCATCAACGAGTACCGAGCCCCGCTGAAGAGTGGGGCCGAAGTCGAGCATCACCTTGTTGACCACGGCCGCCAGCAGCGGGGTGCCCGGCGAGATCAGATCGGCCCGAAGCGACGCCCCCGGCGGGCCATCGCCGGCAGGCTCGGGCTGGATGTGGGCCTTGTCGAAGGTCACTCTCTCGTAGCGGTCGTGCACGGGCCCCAGGTCGGCGTCGGTGCAGGCACGAACTGCGGCCGGCACCCGGGTGATTTCGAAGCGGCCGTGCTCGCGCCCGGCGATGCGTCCGCTGTACATGAGCAGGGCCTCGGTGAAGAACGACTCCACGAACCAGGGCTGCAGCCGGCGGGCCCGGGCGACCTCCATGTCGCGGCGGATCTTGTCGTTGGCGGCAGGATCGGCCAGCCCGGCAACCAGCGCCCGCTCGTCGAGCACGTCCTGCATCTGGCGTCCGATGCCGTGGTCGATCACCTCTTCCATCCATTCGACATGGGCGGGATCCTCATCGGACGCGATGGCCCGCATCAACAGCTCCCGCAGCGACAAGTTGATCTGGGCATCGCCCAGCACGTCGTACACCTGGTCGCCGTACACGCCGCGCTGTTCCTCGATCTTGGCGAACAGCTTCTCGAACACCCTGCCCTCGCGGGTCTTGAAGGCGACCAGGTTCCACAGATGACACGGCAGCTGCTGGCCGATGCGGTGCACCCGCCCGAAGCGCTGCTCGATGCGGTTGGGGTTCCAGGGCAGGTCGTAGTTGACCACCATGTTGGCCACCTGCAGGTTGACGCCCTCGCCGGCCGCGTCGGTGGCCACGAGCACCCGCACGGTCGGATCGACCCGGAACCGATCCTGGACGGCCCGGCGGTCGTGGCGCTTGATGCCGCCGTGGATCCTGACAACCGCCTCCGGCCGACCGAGCTCAGACTCGATCCGCTCGGCCACGTAGTCGAGGGTGTCCTTGTGCTCGGAGAACACGATCAGCTTGCGAACCGGCTCCGAGCCGGGGTCTGAACTCAGGTCGGCGCCCGGCGACTCTGGGTGCGCCTGCGCCGCGAGGCGGTCAGAGCGCAGCAGGTCTCGCAGCTCGAGCCACTTGGTGTCGACGCCGCCGCGGCGCACGTCGTCGGCCAGCCTCACCAGCTCCTTGAGATCCGCGACCTCGGCCTCCAACTCCTCCGCGGTCCCGGCCGCAGTCGCCGCGTCGATCACGAAGTCCTCGAGATCCTCCCGCTCTTCGTCGCCGTAGTCGTCGAAATCGAGGTCCTCCAGGTCGGCGATCCTCACTCCCTTGGGCAGGTCGATCACCGACACCGGCCGGCCCGAAGCGGCCAGGCGGCGCAGCTCCGCGGCCTGCTCGTCCAGGCGATCGCGGCGACGGCGCAACGAGTGGTAGATGGCAGCCGGCGACGAAGCCAGCCGGCGCTGGAGACCGGCCAGCGCGAAACCCACGATGACGCCGCGACTCTTGTCGCCCTCCTCGCTCATGCGCGCCGCCCGGTTCATTCCGTCGCTCACGTAGTCGGTGACCGCCTCATACAGCTCCGTCTCGGGCTCCGAGAGCTCGAAGTTCAGGCTGTGGGCGTGCCGCTGGGGGAACAGCCGCCTGCCCTCGAAGGTGCGCAGGTTCTCCTTCACCAGCCGCCGCATGACGTCGCTCACATCGGGCACAGCCGGACCGTCGCCGTCCGAACCGCCGGTGTCGCGCAGCCGGCCGGCGAAGCGCTCCGCGTCGATCAGGGTCATGAACGCGAGGAAGTCCTCGTTCTTGCCGTTGTGGGGCGTCGCAGTCAACAGCAGCAGATGGCGGGTGCACTCTCGCAGCGTCTCCCCCAGCACGAACCGCTTCGTGCGGCGCAGCTCGTCGCCGTAGCGGTGCGCCGACATCTTGTGAGCCTCATCCACGATCACCAGGTCCCAGTCAGACACCTGAACCTTGGCCATCAACTCCTCGGACTTCGTCGTCGGCCTGTGCTTCTCGTTGCTCGATCCAGCCAGCTTCCAGGACAGCCTCAATCCGGGAGTCTCGCTGTTCTCCGCGTCGGAGTTCGACGACTACCGCCTCCGGAACGATGCAGCGGCGCTCACCGGCAATGATCCTGAGCACCTCGAGGCTCTCAATGCGAGCGAACTGGCTGAGCGGTCCGGTGTCGAAGATGAGCGGTTCCATCCACTGGCGGTCACGAGACGAAGGTCCAGGTCGCGTTCTCGGGCAACTTCGGTAGGTCCGGCAGGTCGTCCTCTGACCAGGTCTCGGGCAGCATGCCGATAGCCCGGGCGGCGGAGATCTCTTCGCTGCGATAGGCATTCAGCACAGCCCTGATGTAGGCGTCGGGAAACTCGGGCGGCGTGAGGTCTCGAGGCACGAGCAGCGCGTGCTCGACGATGTCGGCCTGTTTGGTGCGCGTGGAACGGACGACGGCTGCCTCGGCGGAAGACGCGACGCCCAGCTCGCTCAGACGCCGCGACAACGTGGACATGTCGGCTCGGTACTCGCTGACAATGAGAACTGCCTTAGTCCGAGTGCTCTGGTCGCGCTGCCAGGCGCTGCGCAGCGCCGACTCCGGCAGCAGCAGCGCTCGAGCAAACCGGTCGATACGGGCCTCACGCTTGCTGGCCGGATCATCGGCCACCAACCAGTCGGTCGAGAACTCATCGGCGAACAGGAAGTGGCCCAACTCATGGGCAAGCGTCAGGCGGCGTCGGCCGAGCGGGCGACTGCCGTTGACCAACGCCACCCCGCCCCGGCTGAGAAGAATCGAGGCCCCGTCGGCAGCATCATCGTCGAGCGCAAGCGAGAACACGAGCAGCCCGAGATCGGCGGCTCGCTCGGCCAGACCGATGGCTGGCTCGCCCTCGTCGTAGCCGAGCATGCGACGCGCCTCACCCGCGGCGGTCTCGGCTTCCTCCATGGTCACTGGAACCGCCAGTTCCGGCGAGGTCGGCAAGTCCAGATCCGGTCCGATCCTCTGGAGGAACTCGATCTCCCGCGCAAGCCGCTCGACGGAACGGTCCATCAGCGGGTTGGGAGCCCCGGCCTCGGCGGCGTTGCGCCTCGACACCACCGACGCCGGCGCGTCCTCGAAGAACCACTCGATCCGCACGTCGAGCGCATCCGCCAAGCGGGCCAGTTCGACCGCTCCCACCCGACGAGCTCCGGTCTCGATCTTTGCCAGCGCCGTGCGCTCGATGGCGGCACGCGCCGCGCACGCGCCCTGGGTGAGGCCGGCCTCGCGTCGAACGACGGCGATCCTCTCGCCCAGTTCCCCGGGTGCCAAGGCCATGTGTGCGATTATAGAACAAGGTCGACAGCTGTCAACGGTGGATCGAATCGCTTCCCGCATCCCACCATGCCCAGGGGACGCCCCTGGAGTGGCGGCTCCAGGCGGGGTTAGGGCAGGGCGGCTTTGGTGTGGAGTTGGTCGGCTAGTGCTGTGATCTCGGCTGACATGGCGAGCTGCTCGCGCTAGGCGTCGGGGATCGACTGGGCTCCGTGGTGGGCGCCGGCGATCTGGCCGTAGACGGCGCCGGTGGTGTCGGCGTCGTCGCCGAGGTTCACGGCCATGAGGGCGCCCTCGCGGAAGTCGGAGGAGTGGTGGAAGGCCCACAAGGCTGCCTCCAGCGACTCGACGACGTAGCCGGTTCCCCTGATGTCAGGAGGGTTGCGATCCTTGAACGATCCGGCCGCCACCCGCGCGATCCTCTCCGTCAGGGGTTCGCGCTCCCATAGGCCCTGTACGGGGCAGTACGCGGGCGACAGCAGGGTCTCCTTGTCTACGCCGTGCAGCGCACCGACCAGCAGGCCGGTGAAGTAGCGGCAGGCGTCTACGGCTTCCTGGGCCTGGTGGGTGGTCCTGGAACTCTCGGCGGCCGTGGCGACGGCCTCGGCCGCGTCGCCCGCGTAGAACATCGGCACCGGCGCCAGCCGCATCAGCGAACCGTTGCCGGCGCTGCGCCGGTCGGTGGACCCCGCATACGGGTCGCCGTCCCGGGCGAACCGCGACAGCGCGGCGCGCACGGTGTTGCCGATGTCGAAGCAGCGCCCCGTCGAGGACAGGCAGCCCTCGCGCCACCAGCGCACGTAGCGCCGCATCTGGTCGGCGGCGTCGAACCCGCCGCACTCGACCAGGCTCTCGGCCAGGCACAGCGCCATCGACGTGTCGTCGGTCCACTGGCCGGGCCGCAGCCCGAACGGCCCGCCGCCGACCATGTCGTCGATCGGCTCGAAGGAGCCCGGCAGCCGGAACTCCAGCGTCGTGCCCAGCGCGTCGCCGGCCGCCAGCCCCAGCAGGCAGCCCCGGAACCGGTCCCGGGCCGACGGCTGACCGGCCTGCGAGGCGGCCGCCGGGCTCACCGCTCGGCCCAGCGGCGAACGTACTCGTGCTGCTCGTGGGTCTGCGGGGAACGGGGAACCCGCCGGCTCTTCTCGACGTGCTGCCACCACTCGGCGATCTGGGCGAGGGCCTCGTCGCCGGCGAGGCCCTGGCGGACCAGCCAGCAGCCGACCACGGTCCCGGTGCGGCCGATCCCGCCCCAGCAGTGGACATACACCGTCCGGCCGGCGGCCAGGGCTTCGTCGATGGCGTCGAGGGTGGCCGTCATGTCCTCGGCGGGAGGGACCGACATGTCGACGATCGGGTGATGCTCCCGCCGGACCTCCATGCCCTCGGCCTGCGCCTGCTTCTGCGCGATCGGCTCATAGGGCTCCAAGCCGTCGGCCGGCCGGGTCAGGTCGATGAAATGGTCGATCCCAGCCCGCAGCAGCCTCCGCAGCCGGCGAGCCGCCTCGGCCCGGGTCCAAGAGCCCGGGTACTCCCCCGCCGCGAACCGCCCCGGGACCACCCAATAGGCGTTCTCCATCGGCCGCTCGCCTCTAGATGCACTCATGTCCACCCTCTCCCGGTCGTCCGACGCGCCCGAGGCTAGATCGGACCGCCGCGCGGGTCGCCCAACAAGGCCGTTCTTGTCAACGCGGTGCAGCGCGCCGACCCGCAGACCTGCGATGTAGCGGCAGGCGTCCACGACTCGCGTGAGAACCATTGATCGTGATACTCATTGAAACTAATTGTAAATTGATATTATCGCAGCGTGGATCCGATGATCGCTCATTCTGCTCGCCAGCACGGCATGACCGACGACCAAATGCTCCACGCCTATCGCAATCCCATTCACGTGCACGTGCTCGAGGAACTTGACATGCTCATCGGGGGAGACCAGAGCGGCCGACTGCTGGAGGTCGGGGTCATGACCGATGTGGAACTAGGGATCGACGTTATTGTTCATGCCATGCTGGCACGAAGGAGGTTCCTGGAGTGGCGCCAATGAAGTGGACCTACGAAGAGATCCTCGACCGCTCCGACGAGCTAGCGGATCGGTTTGAGGCATTCGACCCAGACGCGGCCGAGGAGGTTCCTGTCGCCGAGTACCTTCTGGCCCGAGCTGTCAGGCAGCGTGCCAAGAACGAGAGGCAGGTCGTCGAAGCTGTTCAGGCTGCGCTGGAGAACGAGACTTCGTGGAATCGCATCGGTCAGATTCTCGGCGTCTCAAGCCAAGAGGCGAAGGACCGCTACGGACATCTGGTCGCGCTGGACGAAGCGACGACGCAATGACCGCCGGAGAGGACCACTACGCGGACATCGAGGTCGACGTGTTGGACGACGCGAGCGTCCACACCGTCATAAACAATGCCCTCGCCCGAGCAGGATGCACCTGGGAGGAGCTTCAGCAGCAGGCCAAGGCCGGCAGCTTCTCCAACGAGATCGCTCAGCGGGCGTGGTTCGTCGTGTCGTCCTTCAAGCCTTCGGCAGCCTGACCTGGAGCGTCAGGCCAGGGAGTTCGCAGGCAAGCTGTCGGAGCTACTCAACGGCACCGTCTCCCACGGCATGCCCTCCCATCGCGATGTTCGGGGCACATTTCGGCGAGACCGTTAGGCGGACGGAGTCGCGGAGCGCCCGGGGCATGGGAGACTGGGGGGTATGGCTCGGATTGAGATTGTTCCGGACGGCTCTTGGGAGGGGGAGCTTGGCGAGATGTACCCGAAGGTGGTCGATCCCACTTACGGGCGGGTCGACTACATCCTCGCCATCCACTCGCTGAACCCCCGCTCCATGGCGGCCCACCAGGCCCTGTACATGTCGGCCATGGCCGGCACGGCCACGCTGCGCAAGGTCGAGCGAGAGCTCATCGCGCTGGTCGTGAGCCTCGAGAACGACTGCCACTATTGAATCGTCCACCACCGGCGCGGTCTGCGCCGCCTCATCAACGACGACGAGCTCGTCGCCGCGGTCGAACAGGACTGGACCACCGCGCCGCTGTCGCCTAAGCGGGCCGCCATGCTGACCTACGCGGTCAAGCTCACCAAGACCCCCGGCGCGATGACCGACGCCGACGTCGACGACCTGCGAACCGTCGGCTTCTCCGACCGCGACATCCTCGACATCACCGAGGTCGTCGGCTACTACGCCTACGCCAACCGGATCGCCGACGGCCTCGGCATCGAGACCGAGCACTGGGTGCCGGACTGACCGACCCGGAGGCCTCAGCGGTCGCGCAGGCCCTTGCCTTCGAGGATCTTGGGGGCGTGCCTGTCGATGCGGGCCTCGCCGCCGCCGTCACCGTCAGGCCTTGGTGATGCGGTCCCCGACCCGGATCGCTCCGGGCTGCACGACCCGGGTGTTGACGCCCCGGAGCCTGTTCATCAGGCCGACCTCGGAGTTGACCCAGCGCTGCGCGGCCAGGCCGTACCGGCGGACGAACTTCCCGCACCCGGTGTGGGGCTTGGCCGAGATCTCGACGACGGCATCGCCGATGGCCACCCTGGTACCCGCGGGCAGGTTGGTCTTGCTCAGGTCGAAGTCGACGTAGAGCTGGTCGCCGGCCAGCGGCCAGCGATCGACCGACCCGGCGAGCAGGTCCACGACCCGTGCGTTCATCAGGGTCAGCTGCGCAGCCACGTTCGGCTCGCCGCCCTCGGCGCTGGAATAGGCCCTCGTGGCCCAGTTGTCCCCCACTAGGCCCGAGTCGAAGTCGAGGGCACCCTCGTCGATGGTCTCCCGCTCGTCCACGCCGGGCCGGCGCACGATCAGCCGCAGCTCCCCCTCGTCGGACGGCGCCTCGAGCACGTGCGCCAAGCCAGCCTCAAGCTCATCCGGAGTGCGTTCCGCCATAGCCCAAGAGGCTACGCCGCCGATCCGGCCGTTCGCGGGCCACCGTCACTGCCAGCGAATGAGCAGCCTCAGCCTGGCCGCGATGACATGCAGATTGCATGCAAGTAGGCTCAGCGCATGACATCGTTGCAGATACGGAACGTTCCCGACGATCTCCACCGCCGGCTGAAGGCCCGGGCCGCGCTGGAGGGCCAGTCGCTGTCGGAGTACGCCTTGGGCGAGTTGCGCAGGGCCATGCAGCGACCGACCCGGCGAGAGCTGATGGAACGGATCGCCGCCTTCGAGCGCATCACCGTCGCCGAGTCCGCGGCCGACGCGGTGCGGGCTGAACGCGACGGCCGTTGATCGTCCTCGATTCGTCGGCCGCGGTGGAGTGGCTTCTGGGCCTTCCGCTCGCTGACGCTGTCGCCGGCCGGCTTAATTCGGCCGAGTCGGTGCACGCACCCGCCCTGCTCGACATCGAGGTGGCTCATGTGGTGCGCCGGTACTGTGCGGCCGGGGAGATCTCCGACGATGTCGGCGAACAGGCCCTGAGCGCCCTGGCCGAATTCGATGCCGTCCACTACACCCACGAGTTGTTCCTACCGCTGATCTGGAGGCTACGCCACAACCTCACGGCCTACGACGCCGCCTTCGTGGCGCTGGCCGCGGTACTGGATGCACCCCTCGTCACTCTTGACGGGCGAATCGCCCAGGCTCCCTGGCCTCGCCTGGCTGGCAACGAGGTCCGGATCGATCTGGTCTCCTGACGCCTGGCTGCAAGCATCGCACGCTGGCCAGCAGCCCCGTGCGCCAGCGGCTCGGCTGCGGTGCGACCACTCCCGCTCAGACGTGCCGCAGTAGGGTCAGCGTGTGGGCGCGTGGTTGCTGGCCGCTGCGATAGCACTCGCACACGGGGCACTGGCCGTGTTCCTCATCGTGGGCGCGCCGTTCGCCGCCCGGCGGCCCCGGCTGATGGCGGGGTACCTGGTCATGCTGATCCCGACCGCAATCGTGAACCTGGGGCGGTTCCCGTGCCCGCTGACGGTGTGGGAGAAGGACCTGTGGCGGCTCGCCGGCGAGACCCCGTACCGGGGCGGCTTCATCTCCCACTACTTCGTGAAGCCGTTCCACTCCGGTGGCCTGGGCCCCACCGGCGAGGACCTGCTGCTGATCCTGGTGGTGGTCTGGTGCCTGGGATGGCTGGCTTATTCCGCCGTCTGGCATCTGCGGCAGCGGCTGCGCAGCGACCCAGCGCCCCAGTCCCAAGCCGGCCCGGCGCTGGACACGAGAACAGGAGTGTGAGCCGGTGAGCGAGGACGGTCTCTACGAGGCGCTGCGGGGCTACTGGCACCCGGTGGCCTACGCGTCAGAACTCGACGGCGGCGGGCCGCTCCCGGTCACGCTGCTGGACGAGCCCCTGGTGCTGGCCCGCATCGACGGCAAGGTGTCGGCCTTCCGGGACATCTGCGTGCACCGGGGCACCGCGCTGTCGCTCGGCTCGGTCAGCGAGGACGGCCTCCGCTGCGGCTACCACGGCTGGACCTACAACGGCGAGGGCCGCTGCACCAGGATCCCCGCCCGGCCCGGCGTGAAGATCCCGTCGCGAGCCCAGCTCACCGCCTATAGAGCCGCCGAGCATCTGGGGCTGATCTGGGTGTGCCTCACCGGCGATCCCGTCTACCCGCTGCCGGAGAACCCCTACTTCGACGACGAAGCGTTCCGCCACATCGAGGTCGAGCCCTACAACTGGAGGTGCGCGCTCCCCCGCCGCATCGAGAACTACGTCGACTTCGGCCACTTCGCCTGGGTGCACGACGGCGTGCTGGGTGACTCGGACCATCCCGAGGTGCCCGACCACTCCATCGGGCGGCACCTCAACGAGCTGCGCTTCGAGCACCCCCACATGGCCGAGCCCCCCGACTCGGGCAAGAACAAGAGCCTGGAGATCGACGGAGCCGTCGAGGTCAAGCTCGACTACCGGCTGTTCATGCCCAACACCATCCTGCTGGACCAGTACATCGCATCCGTCGACCAGCGTTACCTGCTGTTCTTCAGCGTGTGCCCCACCGGCCGCCGGACCTGCCGGTGCTTCACGTTCATGGGCCGCGACTACGCCTTCGACGAGGCCACCGACTCCGAGATGCTGGACTTCAACGCGCTGGTCATAGGCCAGGACCTGGCCTTCGTGGAGTCCCAGCGCCCCGAGGAGCTGCCTGTCGATCTCAGCGCCGAGATGCAGATCGCAGGGGTCGACCGGGTCGCCATCGAGTACCGCCGATGGCTGCGCGAGATCGCCCGGGGCCCCGACTCCGCCCGCCAAGCGGCCGAGCAGTAGCGGCGGAGCGGGCCGGCCAACCCGCTCCAAAGCGCCCCAATCGAGAGCCGCTTGGACCCACGCGACCCCCGAGCGCGATAGCCTCGATAGGTCGCAACAATCGTGGCAACTGATACAGGGGGCTAACTCGAAGCCACCGCGCGGGGGCCCCTCTAACCGGCGGGGTCATGTACACGTATTCTCAGATTGAGGAGATTGCCAGCACCGGCGGGTACACGATCGGCGGGCGCGACATCAGCCGGGTAACGGCCGCCCACGTACACCAAGTCTATGCGGGCCTAATGAATAGCGGTCACGAGGAGGCCTACATCGCCATTGCGGCCATGACCAAGCTGAGGCAATGGCTGATCCACGGTGGCACTGAGCCACCGCCGGTCCGGGGCGCAGGCTTCGTGCGCAGCGACCGCGAGGTGTGGGTTGCGTACACGACCCATGAGTTCCCCGCGTTGGTCCGGGGGCGCGCCTCCGCTCTCGCCGATCTCAGGAGCTACCTCCCGGTGGCGGCCAGCCCTCACTACGACGGATCCCTGAGGGTGCGGACCGACCCGCCGATCCATATCCTCGCCGATCTTGACGTCGTCTTGAGGTCGCCGCTGGGCCATCTGACGCTGAGCAAGCAGCACGCTCTCGTCGTCGAGCAGTGGCTGTCGGTAACGATGCGCCGGAAGGACCGCAGGGGGGTGCTGTGCCTGCCGGGTGCGTGGACCGGCGTCTAAGGCACAGCTCCGCTACATCCTGACCCGCTCAGCCTCTAAGGACCCCGGTCGGGCGGAACCTGATCAGGCGGATACTGGCCCGGCGGAACCGCACCCGGCGGCGGGAACTGACCCGGCGGAACCGGATCAGGCGACGGGGCCTGCCGCGGCGGGACCGGATCAGACGGCGGGAACTGGCCCGGCGGAACCGGATCCGTTGGCCGAGCCTGCCGCGGCGGAACTGGCGACCTTGGCGATCCGGTGTCGGTCAAGATGCATACGACGGATCCCTCCGCGGCACGAACGGCGGACATGCCATCGATTCGCTCTGTCCGTCCTTAACGATCTAGAAGAATCTGACGCCAGAGCTGCAAATGGGCCGTGATCGGCCCGACCTTTCCCGTTACGTTTCTCCCTTGATATGAACGACAGCTTCCAGCAGTCCGCTACGGGGTCGACCGGAGACGACGCCATCTACCGCGACGACTACCGGCTGGCCAACGGCCTGGCCGGCGAGGCGCTGACGATCCCGTCCGCCAATCCGAGGAACTTCCATCAGGTGATCTCCGACACCGGGGCGATGCCGCGCCAGGACCTGTGGGCAAAGCTCTTCGTGCCCGAGGGTCCCGGACCCCATCCGGTGGCGATCGTCGCTCCCGGCAGCCTGGGGCTCCAAGAGCATCACATGGCCATCGCGGCGGCCATCACCGATGCCGGCATCGCGGCCTGCACCATCGACCCCTTCAGTACCCGCCGCGTCGTCACCACCGTGCACAACCAGGTGCAGTTCTCGTTCGCGGCCAGCGCCTGGGACGTCCTCGCCGCCGCCGAGGTCCTCGCCGCCCGCTCGGATGTCGACACGGCCCGGATCGGCGCGCAGGGCCACAGCCGGGGCGGCTCGGCGGTGCTTAGCGCGGCGTCGGTGCACCTTGCGGCAGCATCAGCGGCTCCCAAGCTGGTCGGCGTGTACGCCGCCTACCCGTGGTCGGGCCAGCAGTTCCTCGACCCCTCCGTCGGGCGAACCCGCATCCGGGCGATCATCGGCGACCAGGACGACTGGTGCCCGCCGATACAGGTCCAGGCCCACATCCACGCCATCCGGCTCGCCGGCGGGGATGCGACGCTGCGGATCGTGCCGGGCGCCAACCACAGCTTCGACCGCACGACGCCGCTGGAGTACATCCCGGAGGCCTCGGTGACGCCGGGGGCGCCCACCCTCTACATCGCCGACGACGGCGCCTTCATCCTCCCAGCCTCCGACGAGCCCGACCCGGACCTGCTCGACCGCGACGGCTTCCTCTACTCCATCGAGGCCGGCTTCGGGGTGCGCGGCGCCCACATCTCGGGCAACCCCGACCTGGTGCCGCTCTTCTACGAGGACATGAGCGCGTTCTGGACCGACGTGATGTCGGCCGCTGCGTCCTAGCCCGCGGTCGAACTCGCCGGGTCCGAGGCGTTACCTTGAGCTCCGTGAGCGGTGTCGACGCGGCCGGTGAGCAGGATGGCTGATCAGGCGGCTCCCGCCCTGGCCCCGCTGCCCGAGGACTGGAGCCGGGTCCTGGCGGTGGTGGCCCATCCCGACGACCTCGAGTACGGCGCGTCGGCGGCGGTGGCCCGCTGGACCGCCATGGGCAAGGACGTCCGCTACGTGCTGGCCACCCGGGGCGAGGCCGGCATCGACTCGATGCCGCCCGAGCAGACCGGCCCTCTGCGCACCGCCGAGCAGGTCGCCGCCGCGGCTGCCGTAGGGGTGTCGGTGGTCGAGTTCCTGGACCATCCCGACGGCCTGGTCGTCAACGGGCTGGAGTTGCGTCGGGACCTGGCCGCGGCCATTCGCCGTCACCGGCCCGAGGTGATCATCGGGTCGAACTTCCGCGACCGCTGGGGTGAGTCGGGACCCTGGAACCACGTCGACCACCGGGAGTTGGGCCGGGCCCTGCCGGACGCCGTGCGGGACGCGGCCAACCGCTGGCTGTTCACCGACGCGGGCGAGCCGTGGAACGGTGTCCGCTGGGTCGCCTTCGCGTCCTCGCTAGCGCCCACCCACGCGGTGGACGTGTCGGGCCACATCGTCGAGGGCGTGGCCTCGTTGGAGTGCCACCGCACCTACATCGACAACCTCGGCGACCCGGACTTCGACCCCGACTCGCTCCTGCGCGGCAGCTGCCAGCAGGTGGGCGAGATGGCAGGTGTGCCCTTCGCGGTCTCGTTCGAGTTAGTCCCGGTCTGATCAGGCGCCGGCCAGCGCTTCCAGCTAAGCCTCCTAGAATCGTCCGGACCGGTGACGAAAGGCGGACGCACATGCGGATCACATTGACCAACGTCCTCGTCGACGACCAGGCCAAGGCCCTCGCCTTCTACACCGGGGTCCTCGGATTCCGGAAGCATCACGACGTGCCCGTCGGGGAATACTCGTGGCTCACCGTGGTCTCCCCGGAGCAGCCTGACGGGCCGGAACTGCTCCTCGAACCCGCCGCACACCCGGCCACCGAGACATTCCGCGACGCCCTCGCCGCCGACGGGATCCCATCAGCACAGTTCACCGTCGACGACGTCCATGCCGAGCACGCGCGGCTGTGCGCCGCCGGCGTCGAATTCACCCAGCCGCCCACCGACCTTGGCACCGTCGTGGCGGCCATCTTTGATGACACCTGCGGGAACCTGATCCAGATCGTGACCCCGGCTCCAGAACCTGCATAAGCCACTCGAGATTCTCCGAAGCAACATCCTGTTGGCGCTCGCATCCAATCCCGCAATGGATATGCTGGCATACATGATTCGCACCACTGTCAAGCTCTCAGAAGAGCTTGATGCCCGCCTGCGCCATGAGGCGCAGCGTCGCGGTATCACCATCTCGGAACTGACCAGGGAAGCCATCGCCAGCCATCTCGGCCCCCACCGCCAGCTCGGTGCGGCGGCCGCCGGGCGCAGCGGCCGCGCCGACGTGTCCGAGCGCATCGAGGAGATCCTCGCGTCAGAGGTGTCGTTATCGCACTGATCGTTGACACCGGCCCGCTCTACGCCTACATCGACGCCGACGACCGGCATCACACGGCCAGCCTCGATCTCCTAAGGACCCGTCCGGGCCCGCTCGTCGTCCCGACTCTGGTCGTGACCGAGGTTGCCTACCTCGTGGGCACGCGCCTCGGCTCGGAGGCAGAAGTGCGCTTTATCGGCGACCTCGCATCGGGCGATCTTCAGGTGGAACCCGTTGCCGCGGGCGACTGGCTGCGGATAGCCGAACTGGTGCAGACCTACCGCGACCTGCCCCTTGGAACCGTCGATGCCTCAGTGGTGGCCGCATGCGAGCGGCTAGACATCACGACGGTCGCCACCACCGACAGGAGGGACTTCGCAGTCGTCCGACCGGACCACTGCGACCACCTGAGCATCCTCCCCTGAACTCCGGCCGGGCTCGGCCCTCGGCGTCCAGTCTGTCGAGTCGCTCCGCCGCAATCGGGCGCTGGACTCAGCTCCTCGTGATCACACCGCAGGCCACGCGGTCCCCGGCGCCGGGATCGGCGCCGTAGGTGTCCGGCTTGGCGTGAATGATGATCGCGGAGCCGTCTGAGTCGAACAGCGACGTCTCGCCATCGGCCGCCAGGGTCACCTTGTCGGTGAAGTGGTCGGCCCGGGCCGTCCCGTCGCCGCCGGCATGGATGTTGGGAAGGTCGCCGGCGTGGGATCCCTCCGGGTGCATGAAGCCGTGGCCCTCGCCGCCCGGCGCGAAGTGGCTGCCGGCCGCGGTGAAGTCCGGCGTGCAGGCACCGACGGCGTGGATGTGGAACCCGTGGGCTCCTGTCGTCAGGCCGCTGACGTCGGCTGAGATCCACACCCCGTTGGGGCCCTGCTCCAGGGTGACGGTACCCATCGGCGCGCCGTCGGAACCCGACATCGACGCCACCGCGGTCTGCCCCACCCCGGCCACGTCATCTTCGCTGCACGCCACCGAACCCGCCAGGACCAGAAGCCCCGCAGCCGACACGATGATATTTCGAATGATGCGCATGGCCGCGAAGCCTAGGACCCCGAGTCGGGAACGACGGTGATGCTGCTCAGACCGCCGGCCAGGACCGGCCCCGCAGATCGCTAGGTGAGTTCGTCGGCGAGCGGGTAGACGTTGGCCGTCAGGCCGCCGTCGACCACGATGTTCTGGCCGGTGGTGTAGGCGCCGTCGGCCGACGCCAGGTACGCGTAGGTGCCGGCGATCTCCTCCGGGAGCCCGAGACGGTCCATTGGGACCATCGGCCAGCTCTCCCGGGCGGCCTGCATGGCCTCCTCGCTGCCCAGCAACGCCAGCGACAGCGGCGTGTCGAGCGGGCCGGGGCTCACGCAGTTCACCCGGATGTTGTGGTCGACCAGCTCGATGGCCATCGTCTTGACCAGGCTGATGATGCCGGCCTTGGAGGCGCCGTAGTGGGCGTCGCCCGTTGACGCGAACACGCCGGAGATCGAGGCGGTGTACAGGATCACGCCGCCGCTGCCGGCCGCCACCATGGCCCGGGCCGCGGCCTGGCCCAGCACGAAGGACGCGGTGAGGTTTATGTCCATCACCCGGTGCCACTCCGCGAGCTCTAGCTCCAGGAACGGGTGCATCGAGTCGGCGCCGGCGTTGCTCACCAGCACGTCGAGGCGGCCGTCGCCCCGCACGGCCTCGTCCACCGCCCGCCGGCAGTCGTCCGGGCGGCTGACGTCGCCCACCACCGACCGGGGCTCGGCGCCGATCGCGGCCAGCTCGGCGGCCACGACGGTGATGCGCTCGGAGTCCTGGTCGAACAGCGTGATGCGGGCCGCGCCCTCCTGGGCGAACCGGTGCGCGGTGGCCCGCCCGACGCCGCTGGCTCCCCCGGTGATCAGCGCGGACACGCCCTCGAGTCGTCTCACGTCTCGGGTCTCCTTCCCTGCGTCGGGCCCTACACGGCGGCCTGGGCCCGGCTCCTGAGGTCGTGGAGGGTCTCGGCCACCCGGGCCAGGCCCTCCAGGATGGCCTCGGGCTCCGCCGCCAGGCTCACCCTCACGAACCCCTCCCCGCCCTGGCCGAACGCCAGCCCCGGCACCACCACCACCCGGTGCTGCTCCACCAGCCGGGTGGCGAACGACCACGAGTCGAGGCCGCTGTCGCGTATGTCGACCATGACGAAGAACGAGCCGCCCGGCTCCACGTAGCCGACCTGTTCGGAGTCGAGCAGCGCGGTCGCCCTCCGCCGGCGCTCGGCGTACGCGGAGACCATCTCGCCCACGCACTGCTGCGGCCCCTGCAGCGCCACCAGCGCCCCGTGCATGGAGATCGTGGCCGCGCTGGAGACGACCGGCTCCTGCAGCAGCGACAGCTCGCTCACGAAGTCGGCCGGCCCGACCGCGTACCCGATCCGCCAGCCGGTCATGGCGTACGTCTTGGAGAACGAGTAGACGGTCAGGAGCTGGTCGGACCGCACCCGCGACGCCGGTGAGAACGGCTCGGTGTCGAACACCACCTCGTCGTAGGCCTCGTCGCTGATGACCGCGATCCCCCGCCCCGCGACCAGCTCGACCACCTCGGTCTGGTCGGCCGGGTCGAAGACCACCCCCGTCGGGTTGCCCGGCGAGTTCAGGATCAGCGCGGCCGTGTCCGGGGTGATGGCCGCCTCGACCGCGGCCGGATCGAGCCGCCAGCCGGTCGACTCGTCCACCGCATACGGCACGCAGCGGGCTCCGAGCACGTGGATCATGGCGGCGTAGTTGGCCCATCCGGGGTCTGGGACCAGCACGTCGCGGCCCGGCTCCACCGCCAGGGTGAGGCCGGTGAACAGCGCCCCGCAGGCTCCGGTGGTCACGCAGACCTCGTCGGGGGCAGCGATCACCCGGTTGACCCGTGCGAGCTTGTCGACGATGGCCTCCCGCAGCTCCAGGAACCCCTCGCCGGGGGCGTAGCCGGTCGACCCCGCGCTCGACCGGGCCGCGGCGCCGTCGATGATGTGCTGGGGCGTGGTGAAGTTCGGGTCGCCGCCGGCGAGCTCGATCGGATCCTCGATGGTGGCCGCCAGGTCGGCCATGCGCCGGATGCCCGAATGCGGCGTCTCCAGCAGATGGTCCCGGATCCGCATCAATCGGTGTCCGGGTCGAACATGCCTGCGCCGGTGTCGGGCGGAGCGACCACCACATGCTCGTGGGTCAGCCAGAACTGGCCGTCGGTCCTCGCGTAGTTGGCGACGTCCTCCCAGGCCTTGGCCGCCAGCGGATGCTCGTTGGCGCCCGCCTGGGCGTCGCGGCTCGGGTACCACAGCTCGATGAACGCGTCGAGGGTGCGCTCCACCGGCATGCTCACCGTGTCGCGGACCCGCGACACCACATAGCCGGAGCTGCCCGGGATCGACGCCGAGATGGGGGCGTGCACCGTCTTCCAGTAGTCGAAGAACCCCTCGGTGGTGAAGTCGTGCCGCTTGGCGGCCGTGCCGAACAGGTTGAGCCGGGAATGGGTCGCCGACGGCCGGCGGTCACGCGGCGCCAGGAACACGATCTCCTCGACCCGCCAGCACGACACCGCCGCCTCCACCGGGCCGGTCAGACGGCCGAGCACCAACGTCGCGTCCGCGCCGGCGGGGCTGTCGATCCACGCCTGCACCGCCGCGATGGTCTCGGCGGGACCCGACAGCGACTCGTTCAGGCTGCTGACCGTCAACCCGACCAGGCCCGGGCCGGCTCCGCCGGCGCTCTCGACCAGCCGGCCCACGGCGTCGTCGCGCTCGTCCGGCGTGACCGGGTGATCGGCGTCGAGCAGGACCACGTGCTTCTCTACAGCCATTCCTGTTCCCCCTGGCGAGCCGGAGAGTGGGGCCGGCCCGACCGCCGACAATAGACCTCGCACCCGTTGGGGGCTATGCCAGCGCCTCCTTGATCGTGGACGCGATGCGGGCGGCGTCGGGCAGGGCCAGATCCTCGAGCTTCGGGGCCGACGGCAGCGGCAGGTGCGGCGTCGTGATGCGCACGATGGGGCCGTCGAGGTCCCAGAACAGCTCCTCCGCCACGATCGAGCTGAGCTCGGCCCCCCAGCCGCACAGGCGGGGATTCTCCTCAACCGTGAACAGCCGGCTGGTCTCTGAGACCGAGTCCAGGATGGTCGCAGTGTCCAGCGGGACCAGGCTGCGGACGTCGACCACGGTGACCTCGACGCCTTCGGCCGCGAGCAGGTCGGCCGCCTCGAGCGCCCGGGGCACCATCAGCGCCAGGGCCACGACGGTCGCGTCGGGCCCCTCCCTGAGCACGCGGGCCTTGCCCAGCTCGTCGACGATCTCACCGTCGGGCACTTCGCCCTTGGTCGGGTAGAGCGCCTTGTGCTCGAACAGCAGCACGGGGTCGAGATCGCGCACCGAGGCGGCCATCAGCCCGATCAGGTCCGCCGGCGTGGACGGCGCCACCACCTTGACG
The DNA here is from genome assembly GCA_965221605.1 of Candidatus Aldehydirespirator sp. Lineage (GTDB taxonomy): Bacteria > Actinomycetota > Acidimicrobiia > Acidimicrobiales > Aldehydirespiratoraceae > Aldehydirespirator. The sequence continues at coordinate 279,897 of CBDCSK010000004.1, read as the reverse complement.
CCGGGGATGGCCATGGCCCAGTTCTCGATGCTCTGGGAGTGCTGGGCGCCGAACCGCAGGCCCGCCCCGTTGCCGGACCGGATCACCAGCGGGCAGCCGGCCATGCCGTCGGTCATGTAGCGGGTCTTGGCGATCTCGGTAGGTCTTGGCCTCGATGATCGACGGCCCGCCGCCGGTGCGGCCCCGCTCGATGGCCGCCTGCGCCGCGAGGTAGACCGCGTCGGCGTCGTTGCCGTCGACGATGGTGGCGTCCATCCCGTAGGCGGGGGCGCGGTCGGCCGCCGGATGGGGCACGGGCGTGACCTCGCCGATCGGCGTGTACTCCATATAGAAGTTGTTCTCGCAGACGAAGATCGTGGGCAGCCGGTAGTTGGCTGCGTAGTTGACGGCCTCGTGGAACGCCCCGATGTTGGTGGCCCCGTCGCCGAAGAACGCCACCGCCACCTGGTCGGTGCCCCGCAGCCTGGCCGACCACGCCGCGCCGTTGGCGATGCACAGATGAGCACCGATGATGGCGTAGCAGCCCAGCATCCCGTGCTCCACCGACGTCAGGTGCATGGACCCGCCCTTGCCGCCGAGCAGCCCGGTGGCCTTGCCGAGCATCTCGGCGATGATCGGCTCCGGCGCCACCTCGAAGAACCAGGCCTCCACGGACCGCCCACCCGGCGCGGGGCCGGTGGCGAGCTGCAGGGCCGCCTCGGTGTAGTAGGCCCGGATGTCGTGGCAGACCGCCACGGTGATCTTGCCCGGAAGCGGCGTCTCCTTCCATGAAGCGCCCTCCGGCCTTGCCGTCGCGCCAGCACCTGGGCACTGGGTTGGTGTCATAGGGACTCTGTAGGGTCGCGTCCATGGCTGACGAGGAGGCGTCGTGAGGGCGCGCCGAAGCGACTGGAAGGCCGAGCCGCTCACCGTCCCGCAGCCGATCCCTCCGCCCTCCCGGGTCTGGACCAGCGACGAGATGGACGCCATCCGGCGCGGCTATGTCCCCTCGATCATGGACGAGAAGTGGTTCATCTTCATGGAGGGGGACCGTCTGTTCGCGCATCGCAGCTGGACCGGGCTGGGCGTCTACGAGGCGGTGTTCGTGCCCGCAGCGGGCGGATACGTCGCCGAGTCCGCAGTCGTCACCGGCGACGCGGCCCAGTACCGGCGCTCCTCGGACGAGGAAGAGTCGGAGACCCTCGAGGTGCTCATCGCCAGCCACCTGCTGGGCGAGTCGCCGTCGGAGGAGCAGCTGGCCGGCTCCGACCCGTTCACCAAGTGGGAGTTCATAGTCCCGACCATCCCCAAGAAGTGGTTCCTACCCCGAGTCATCAAGAAGGCGCCCCAGCAGTAGGCAACGACACCTGCGAATTGGTCAAGCACGTCCTTCCGTTCCGGCAGTCGAGCATGCACCTCGGCTGTCTCACCCAGTCCCTACTATGAGTGTCATGGATGTGGCCTACGACGCCGGCAAGTTCGCGGAGATGGTTCTGCTTGTAGCCGGGCGCCTGCAGGATGATCGCGCGGGCGGCGCCACCAAGCTCAACAAGGTGCTGTTCTTCGCGGAGTTCACCCATTTGCGGCGCCATCACAGCGTCATCTCGGGATGCGAGTTCCAGAAACTGCCCCACGGCCCTGCCCCTCGTCAGCTGCTGCCGGTTCGCCAGAGGCTGATCGACGCCGGCGCAGCTGAGCTAGTCGAGGAGGACTTCCTCGGCCGACCCCAGCACCGTCTGATCCCGTCTCGTGCCGCGGACCTCGATGTGTTCACCGACGAGGAGATAGAGACCATCGAGGACGTACTCAACCAACTAGCAGGCATGACTGGCGCCCAGGTCAGCGAGCTGTCTCATCACGAGCCCGGATGGCGGCTGACCGAGGTCAGCGAGACAATCCCGTTCGCGACGGCGTTCCTCGACTTCCCGCAGGTTGAGACTCCGACGAGCAAGCGACTGTCTGAGTCAGTCGAGAAGCGCTACGACCTCGCTACTGCGTAGTGGCACCCAAGGTTCGGGTCAGCGACTTCGCTGCCGAGAAGATCGCGGCAACGTACGGCCCTGAGCGCTCGACGACGGGGCGGCCGTCGGAGTGGGACTTCTGGTCGGGCCCACTGGCCGCGGCGCTCGTCGGATTCCGCGACTTCGACAACTTGATGTTCGACCGTCTTACGGCGATTCGGGCGCTCCACATCGTCGATCCGGTCTTCGGTGCCCTGGTGTTCGTCGGAGTGCTCGTCGAACCAGGCACGGTCGAAATCGCCGACTTCGAAGTGGACCCGGACTATTGGACGATGATCGAGAACGACCCCAACGACTGACACGACATCCGTCGCCGTCGCGCAGCAGTTCGGGGACGGACACCCATTTGAGCCCATCCCGCTCGCCTGTCGGGCTGGGGAGATTTGAACTCCCGACCTTCGGTCCCCCAGACCGACGCGCTAACCAAGCTGCGCCACAGCCCGAATGGGCTGAGGCTAGCGGCTACAGCAGGAGGGCGACACCCTGCACAGCTCGCCAGGCCAGGTAGACCGCGGCTGCGCTCAACAACAACCAGAAGTGCCATGGGATGCGCTCCGTGGCCGGTGCGGGGAGCTTGTCGGGATGCTGGACCTCGTCGCCGCAGCCGGGGCAGGTGCCCTCAGATGTGAGCGTGGACGGCGTCAGATACCTGTCGCAGGACTGGCACCATGCCATGAGTTCAGTCGCGGCGGATGGCCATGATGGCGGTGTCGTCGCCTATCGACCCGCCGGCGAAGTCCTTGGCCGCGTCGAGCAGCGACTTGCACAGCACGTCGGGGGCGGCGTTGAGGTCGCGCTCCACCGACCTGATGATGCGGGCCTCGCCGAACATCTGCCGGCCGGCGCGAGCCTCGGCCAGGCCGTCGGTGTACATCACCACCAGATCCCCCGACACCATCGGGATCTCCCGGGAGAAGTACGTCGAACCGGGGTCGAGCATCAGCAGCGGACCTGTCGAGCGCAGCGGCATCACCCCGTCCGCCTGGAACAGGAACGCAGCCGGGTGACCGGCCGACGAGTAGCGCAGCGTCCCGGCCTCGGTGTCGAACACCACCACGCACGCCGAGATGAACTCCTCGTTGCGATCCCCGGCGGAGAGCTGGGCGTTGATCTCCTCGAAGGCCTGGGCCGGGTCGCGGAACTGCCTCAGGAACACCCGCAGCAGGTACTTGGCCTGGAACGCCGTGATGGACGACTCGATGCCGTGGCCGGCCACATCGCCGATGACCGCGGCCACCCGGTGGCGCCCCACCCGGTGCACGTCGAAGAAGTCGCCCGCCATCAGCCCCGAGCCGGCCTGGTAGACCCGGCCGATCTCGAAGCCGCTGAAGTCGGGGACCTCCTCGGGCGCCAGGCGGGCCGCCCACGCCTTCGGGGCCAGCTGCTCCTGCTCCAGCGCCTGCTCGGCCCGGCGCTCCAGCCCGATGCGGTTGCGGGCCATGCGGGCCTCCTCAACCGAGGTGCGGGCCCACCACACCGACATCAACGCAGGCAAGGCCAGCAGCCCGAGCACCACCGTGATGTTGGCGGCGTCCACCCTGCCCACCAGCAGGGCCACCGGCACCAGCATCGCGTAGACGATCACGCCGTGGATCTCCTTGCGCAGCGAGGTCATGGCCAGGATCCGCGCCTCGGGGTGCGCGCCGGCGTCGGCCTCGACCAGGCGCAGGACCCGCAGCCGGTGACGGGCCGAGCGGATGTAGAAGATCATGGCCAGCGCGCAGGACAGGGCCAGAAGATCGAGAACGATCGTTCTCACACGCACCCCTCCCCACACTCGGCCGGCCGCTGCACTCCATCGTACCGCTATCGGCCGTAGCTGAGCCGTCAAGCATCCCCGGCACCGTCAGCCGCGCATCTCCCGGAGCCCATCTCGTGGACGCATCCCCAAACTCGGAGCCGCCGCAGTGGGCGGCGCCGGCGGCGCGGCTACTCGTCGCGGCGGCGGACCCTGAGCTTCATGGCGGTGGTGCCGAGATCGAAGCCCTCGCGCAGCTTGCGCTCGATGTAGCGCAGGTAGGTGCGGGGCAGCGTCCGGTTGGCGAACAGCGTGAACGTGGGTGGATCGGTGGCCACCTGCGTGGCGTAGAGGATGCGGGCGCCGGCGGGCGCGGGCTGGGCGGCCTGGGCGGCCCGGACCACCTCGTTCACCCGGCGGGTGGGTATGCGGGTGCGGTACTCGGCCACCGCCTCGCTCAGCGACGGCCACAGCCTCCCCACCCCCTTGCCGCTCAACGCACTGATGCGCAGCACCGGCGGATCCCCAAGGAAGCCCAGCCGGTCGCCGACGGCCGCCGCGAGGTCGAGCCGGGCCTCGGTGCCGACCAGGTCCCACTTGTTGAGCAGCACCACGATCGGGCAGCCCGCGGCATCGACCCGCTCCGCGAGGCGCTGGTCCTGGTGGGTGACGCCGACCGTGGAGTCGACCACCAGCAGCGCGACATCGGCGGAGTCCACCGCCCGCAGCGCCCGCACCAGCGAGTAGTACTCCGTGCCCGAGTCGATGCGGGCCCGGCGGCGCATCCCGGCGGTGTCGATGAACCGCACCGGCCCCTGGTCGGTCTCGATGAGAGTGTCGATGGCGTCGCGGGTCGTGCCGGGAAGGTCGTGCACGATGGCTCGCTCCTCCCCTATCAGCCGGTTGAACAGCGTCGACTTGCCCGCGTTGGGCCGGCCCACCAGCACCACCGAGAACGCCTCGGCGGCCGCCGCAGCCAGATCGTCGTCGGGCGGCTCGGGCGCAGCCTCATCGCGACCGTCGCCGCCGGACGGGCCGGACCGGCTCGCTCCGGCGGAAGCCTCGTCGAGGCGGGCGACGACCTCCTCGAGCAGGTCCCCGGTGCCGCGGCCGTGCAGCGCGCTCACCTGATGGGGCGTGCCCAGCCCCAGCCCGAGCAGCTCCCAGACCGCGTCGGCCTGGTTGGGGTGGTCGACCTTGTTGGCCACCACCAGCACGGGCACATCGGCCGAGTACAGCACCCGGGCGACCTGCTCGTCGTCGGAGGTCACCCCCACCGATGCGTCCACCACGAACAGCACCGCGTCGGCCTCGCGCACGGCCCGCTCCGCCTGGGCGCTGACCTTGGCGTCGAGCTCGTCGCCGCCGGCGCTCCAGCCGCCGGTGTCGAGCACCGTGAAGCGCCGGCCCTGCCACTCGGCCTCGACCGCCTTCCGGTCGCGGGTGACGCCGGGGCGCTCCTCGACGATGGCCTCGCGGCGCCCGAGGATGCGGTTCACCAGGGTCGACTTGCCGACGTTGGGGCGGCCCACCACGGCCACCACCGGCTTCATGACGGCTCCGGGACCAGCCGCAGCGCCCGCTGCCGATGCCGGCGGCGTCGTGGTCGCTGCCATCGGAAGTTCATGACGACTCCAGCGCCAGCCGCAGCGCCCGGCCGTGGGTGGCTACCACCTCTACCGGGCGGGGCAGGTCGCCAACGTCCATCCCGTCGAGGAAGCGCCCCCGGCTGAGGCACACGTCTGGCAGCAGGTAGCGGTCGCCGTCGGGCTCGGCCTCGAGGACCCGGGCCACGTCCTCGCCCACCATCAGCCCGGTCACTCCGATGTTCCCGCCGAAGAAGCGGTTCTCGACGGGCACGACCCGCGCGTCCCGTCGCCCGAGCGATGACACCAGCGGCGACACCACGGCCGCGCCCAGGGTTCCGGTGAGCACCGCCACGGCCGCATCGCGAGCGGGGCGCCGCCGCCCCACCGACACCGCCACCGCAGAAGTGCCCGGCCCCGCCACCGCCTCGGCGGCGGAGCCCTGGCGGGGCGCGCGGTAGCCGTCGGCGGGCGCGCCGTCCACCCAGGCGAAGAAGCCCGAACGGGGCGGTGTGGGCTCGTGGCCGTCCTCGCCGAACTCGGTCTCGAACGCCCGGGCCATGCCGATGCCGTCCTCGTGCATCTCGAAGCCCTCGTAGTGCTCGGCCGGCGGGAACCCGCGCCCGCACATCAGGTAGTACTCGTCGGCGACGAAGGCCAGACGGCGGCCCAGAACCCGCAGGAACACCGACTGCCAACCCTCGACGAGGTCGACGACCGCGGCCGCCTCGGCGGGGGTGTGCAGCCGCATCCGGGACTGGCGGTTGAACCTCGACAGTCCCAGCGGGACCACGCACAGCGAGCGGAGCTCACAGAAGCGGTCGAGCACGCCGGCGAGGGTGTCGGCCAGCACGTCGCCGTCGTTGACGCCGGGGCACACCACGACCTGGCCGTGCACCTCGATGCCGGCGTCGAGCAGCAGCCTCAGCCAGCGCAGCGACACGGCACCCCGCCGGTTCTGGAGGATCGCGGCCCGCACGTCGGGGTCGGTGGAGTGGATCGACACGTACAGCGGCGACAGCCGCTCGGTGACCACCCGCTCGAAGTCGAGCTCGGTGAAGCGGGTCAGGGTGGTGAAGTTCCCGTACAGGAACGACAGCCGGTAGTCGTCGTCCTTGAGGTACAGCGAGCGGCGCATGCCCCTGGGCAGCTGGTGCACGAAGCAGAACTCGCAGTGGTTGTCGCAGGTCTGCACGCCGTCGAACACGGCCGCGTCGACCTCCGCCCCGAGCGGCTCCCCATCGCGCTTGTGGACCACCAGCGCGAACCGGTCGCCCTCCCGGTGAACGTCAAGGGGGATCTCGGCCCCGTCGCTGAGCAGCTGCCAGCGGATGACGTCGCGGGGCGCCTCCCCGGCGATGGCCGCGATCTCGTCCCCGGGCCGCAGCCCGGCCCGCTCGGCCGGCGACCCGGACGCGACAGCCACGATCTGCGGACCGGCCATCGCTCAAGGCTACCGGCAGGCCGCCTCGGGGAAGTACATCTAGCAGGACTGCCAGGCCCGACATTGTAGATTCAATCAGTCTTATGTAGTTTAAAGCAATGTTCATGATGTCAGTTCTATCGGGGCCGTGTGACAGCGGGGATCGAGACCGGGAGGGCCGACCGTGGCGGCCGTGACCGTCAGCCGCTCCGGCGACCGCCTGATCGCGGTCAAGCAGGTTCCGGCCGCGCACGCCCGCGACCTCGAGCGAGAGGCCGAGACCCTCCAGCGGGTCGACCATCCGGGCGTGGTGCGATTCGTCGATCTGGTCGAGACCACCGACCACGGCCGGGCCCTGCTCACCGAGTTCGTGAGCTCCGACACCTGGTCCACCCGGCCGATCACCGATCCGGCCAATCGTGCCCCGGCTGTGGCCGCGGTCGCGGAGGTGGTCGGCGACCTCCATGACATGGGTTTCGCCCACTGCCGGATCGACCCGTCCCACGTGCTCCACGGCGACGGCGACCGGCCCGTGCTTTGCGGGTTCCGGCAGGCCGCGGAAGCCACCGCCGAGAACCGGCGTAGCGACCTGGTCGCCATCGCCGACCTCTGCCATGACCCCGCGATGGAGCAGGGGCCGCTCGCCGGGAAGCTGTCGGATCTTGCCGACGCGGCGCGGGCGGGACGGTTGGACATCCGGGAGCTGGCCAGGAGGCTCGCCATGGTCACGGACAAGCGACCAACCGCGACCGAACCAGGCCAGGCCGCAGCCGCCGACGCGGGCCGCGGGCACAGGGCTCGGCCCAGGATGAGGTTGCTGGTGGTCGCGGTCGTGCTGTGCGCCTCGGTCGCGGTGGCGGCCGCAGGCATCCGGAGCCGCGGGCAGCCGGCGAGCGCGCCGGTCACCATCACCGGCAGCGCCGCTCCGCTCACGGACCCAACCATGTCGCCGGACAGCACCTCAGCCGAAGCCGGTGATCGCCTGCCAGCCGCCGCGGCGCCCGCTCCCATGATCCCCGGCATCCTCGGCCCCAGCATCGAAACCAGCATCGAAGCCGGCATCGAAGCCGGCATCGAAGCCGGCATCGAAGCCGAACCCAGACCGCCAGGGGGAAACGCCACCGCCGCGGCTCCCGCTCCCATGATCCCCGGCATCCTCGGCCCCGGCATCGAAACCGAACCCAGGCCCCCAGGGGGAAGCGCCGGCAACGCCATGGATTCAACCGCCAACGGCTCGCTGCTCTCGCCAGCCACGGGCGGAACGGATCGGGAACCGCCCGACGGGCTGACCGGGCACGAGGTGGGCACCGTGTTGGAGCATGGCGGACAGCTCTATGGCGTCGGCGCGCCGGGAGACTTCGTCGCGACCGGAGACTGGGACTGCGACGGGGAGCCCACCCCGGCGATCGTGCGCCCCAGCACCGGCGACGTCGTGCTGTTCGATTCGTGGCCCGCGCCGCATCAGAGCATCGCGATGCCGGTGCGCTGGGAGGTGGACGCCCCCACCGGCGCCGAGGCGGTAGCACACGGCTCCTGCTACCTGCTCAGGGTCTACACGTCAGCCGGCTCGAGGCTCCTCGACCCCATGGAGGCCCAGTAGGCGCTTGCCCGCGCGCTCCCCGCCAGGCTCAAGCCAGAGTCTCCCCCGCCTGCCCCGCGGCGGGCAGGTGCCCGCTGCGCCTGGCCGCGAGCATCGCCGCCGCCGCGACCGCGGCCGTCTCGGCTCGCATGATGTGCGGCCCCAATCCCACGTGAACCGGCACGGCGGCCAGCTCGGCGTCGGCCCATCCTCCCTCGGGTCCGATCAGGACGAAGTTCTCGCCACCGGCCATGGTCCGGCCCACAGAGGCGGCCAGCGCGGCGCCGGTCAGGTCGAGTTCTCCGAAATCCCGCACCGGATCGATCCGCGGCAGCCACAGACGGCGGCACTGCATGACCGCATCGCGGGCCACCCGCTTCCAGCGCTCGACCTGCCGACCGGCCCGAGCCTCGTCCCAACGCACCACCGACCGCTCAGCGACGAACGGCGCGATCCGGTCGACGCCAAGCTCAGTGAGCTTCTGCACCACACTCTCGGAACGCCCGCCCTTCAGCACTGCGAAGCCCACCGCGACCTCCACCGCTGCCGGCGCCACCGCGACGACATCGCCGTCGGGCTCGATCACCGCTCCGAACCGGCACGGCCTCCAGCGTCCGGCCCCGTCGCCCACCGTCAGCGGGTCACCGGACCGCAGCCGCAGCACCCGCTCCAGATGGTGGCGATCGTCGTCGGAGAGTTCAGGCCCATCCACGTCCTCGACGAGGACATGCGGCCCGGACCCGCCAGCCGACCCGCCCGCGCCGGCACCTGCGACCGACGACAGGCCGCTCACCGGAACGCGGTGCGGATCCGCCCCAGCAGGCCCTCGCTCGGCTCGGCGACATCCTCGCCCCGCAGCTCGGCCAGCCGGCGCACCAGCTCCTCCTGCTCGTCGGTGAGATCGTCGGGAACATCGACCACCAGACGGATCAGCAGATCGCCACGGCCCCGGCCCCGCACATGGGGCACGCCGCGGCCCCGCAGGCGCAGCACCGCGCCGGTCTCGGTCCCCCTGGCAATCGCGATGGTCTCGGTGCCGTCGAGCGTCTCGTACTCCAGGCGCACCCCCAGCGCGGCCTGCGTGAACGGCACATGCAGCTCGTGCACGAGGTCGCTGCCGTCGCGGTGGAAGCGAGGATGGGGCCGGACCCTGGTGTGGACATACAGGTCTCCGTGGGCGCCGCCCCGCGATCCGGCCGCCCCCCGACCGCTGAGGCGCAGCGTGGTCCCGTCGTCGACCCCCGCCGGCACCTGGACGCTGTAGGTGCGCCTCTCGAGCCGGCGCCCGTGGCCGTCGCACTCGCGGCACGGCTGCTCGATCATCTCGCCCAGGCCGCCGCAGCGGTCGCACACCCCGGCGGTCACCATCTGGCCCAGCATCGACTGGCGCACCTGGCGGACCTGGCCCGAGCCGCCGCACTGCGAGCACCGCACCGGCGAGGTGCCGGCCTCGGCGCCGCTGCCGTCGCAGGCCTCGCAGCGCACCGCGGTGCGCACGCTCACCTCCCGCTCGGCGCCGAACACCACGTCGCTGAGCTCGAGATCGACGTGGGTCTCCAGATCCTCGCCCGGAGGCGGCCCACGGTGTCGCTGCGACGAGCCGAAGCCGCCGAAGGGCGAGTCGGCGCCGAAGAAGGCGTCGAAGATGCTGCCCAGCCCCCCGCCGAAGGGATCGGCGGCCCGGGCCGCGCCGGGGTCGTCGGTCCCGAACCGGTCATACAACGAGCGCCGCTCGGGATCCGACAGCACCTCGTAGGCCGCGCTCACCTCCTTGAAGCGGGCCTCGGCCTCGGGATCTCCGGGATTGGCGTCGGGATGGTACCGGCGGGCCATCTTGCGGTAGGCCCGCTTGAGTTCCTCGTCGGTGGCGTCGCGGTCGACGCCGAGCGTCTCGTAATGGTCCGCCATCTACAGATCACCCATCGCTCGCACGGGTCGGCCTCCAGCCCGGCCGCGACCGACCATCTCTAGGATTCGCTCAGGGCGGGTCCCAGCCGGCTGCTCACCGCGGCCACCGCCGAGAGCGCCTGCGGATAGTCCATCCTCGTCGGCCCGATCACGCCGACGGTCCCGCCGCCGCTGCCGTCGGTGCTGTACGGAGCCAGCACCAGCGAGCAGTCCGCCAGCGAAGGCACGCCGGTCTCCTCGCCGATGGCCACCCGCAGGCCACTGTCGAGCACCCTGCGCATCAGCGTGACCACCACAAGCTGCTTCTCCAGCAGGCCCAGGACCTCGCTCAGCTGCTCCACGGCGTCGAAGGCGGCCGCCAGCTTGGAGGTGCCCCCGACGAACACCTCGTGGTGGGCCCGGGCCTCCCGCAGCGCGGCGAGGGCCGCGGCCAGAAGCCTGTCGTCGGGCTCGTCGCACTCCCCGATGTCGGCCAGGGTCCGGCCGACCACCCGCCGGGCCAGCCGCCGGGAGGCGTCGGCCACCACCTCCGCCGAAGTGTCGACGGGCACCTCGATCGTGCGCTTCTCGATGGCGCCGTTGGACATGACCGCCACCACCATCACCGTGCCCGTGGCCAGGTCCACCAACTGGGCCGAGCGGACGGTGGCCGCCGCGGGGCTGGGCGCCACCACCACCGCGGTCCAGTCGGTGAGATCCGACAGGAGCCCGGTGGTGTCGCTCAGTATCGACTCGAAACCGCCGTGAGAGACCGAGAAGAACTCGTTCACATGCCGGCGGTCGACGGCGTCGAGGGTGGGCGAGGGCGAGCGATGTCGCCACTGGTCGACGAAGAAGCGGTAGCCCTTGACCGTGGGCACCCGGCCCGCGCTGGTGTGGGGCTGGACCAGGTACTGCTGGTCGGACAGCGAGGCCATCTCGCTGCGAACCGTGGCCGGCGACGCGTCGACGCCGGGCGAGCGCGCCACCCGGACCGAGCCCACCGGCTGGGCGGTGCGGATGTACTCCTGAACGACGGCGTAGAGGATGGCGGCCTTGCGGTCGTCGAGCATGGCGGAGATGCTACCCGTCCAGCGTGAGCGCCGAGATGAAGGCCTCCTGGGGAATGTCGACCCGCCCGATGCTCTTCATCCGCTTCTTGCCCTGCTTCTGCTTCTCGAGGAGCTTGCGCTTGCGGGTGACGTCGCCGCCGTAGAGCTTGGCCGTGACGTCCTTGCGGTACGCCTTGACGGTCTCGCGGGCGATGATGCGACCGCCGATGGCGGCCTGGATGGGCACCTCGAACTGCTGGCGGGGTATCAGCTCCCGCAGCCGGCCGACCATGGCCCGGCCGTAGGAGTAGGCCTTGTCGCGGTGCACGACGGTGGAGAAGGCGTCCACCGGAACGCCCTGCAGCAGCACGTCCACCTTCACCAGGTCGGCCCCGGTGTAGCCGTCGGGCTCGTAGTCGAGGCTGGCGTAACCCTGGGTGCGGCTCTTGAGCTGGTCGAAGAAGTCGATCACCACCTCGGCCAGCGGCAGCCGGTAGCGCAGCTCGACCCGCTCCGGCGACAGGTACTCCATGCGGGCAAGATCGCCCCGCCGGGACTGGCACAGCTCCATGAGCGTGCCCGTGTAGTCGGTCGGCGTGATCAGCGCCACCATCAGGTACGGCTCCGCCACCGTCAATATCTGGCCGGCGGGGGGCATGTCGGACGGGTTGGACACCGCAACGACCTCGCCGCTGGTCATCGTCACCCGGTACTCCACCGACGGCGCGGTGGAGATCAACGCCAGGTCGAACTCGCGCTCGAGCCGCTCCCGGACGATCTCCATGTGCAGCAGCCCCAGGAAACCGCAGCGGAATCCGAAGCCGAGCGCGCCCGAGGTCTCCGGCTCGTACGTGAATCCGGCGTCGTTGAGGCGCAGCTTCGACAGGGCGGCCCGCAGGTTGGTGAAGTCGTCGCCCTCGGTGGGGTACAGACCCGAGAAGACCATGGGCTTAGGCTCGGAGTACCCCTCCAGCGCCGCCGCCGCGGGCCGGGACTCGTCGGTGACGGTCTCACCGGAGCGGGCCTCGCCCACGTCCTTGATGCCGGCGATCAAGTACCCGGTCTCGCCGGGACCGAGGCGCTCCACCACCTCGTTCGCCGGGGTGCGCACCCCCACCTCGTCGGCGCTGTGGACTGTGCCAGCCTGCATGAAGCGGACCCGGGCGTCGGAGGCCAGCACGCCGTTCACGATCCGCACCGACGACACCACCCCCCGGTACTGGTCGAAGTGCGAGTCGAAGATGAGCGCCTGCAAGGGCGCCTCCGCGGATCCTTGGGGCGGCGGGGTGCGCTCCACCACGGCGTCGAGCAGCTTGGCCACCCCGTCGCCGGTCTTGGCCGAGATTCGCAGGACGTCGGCCGCGTCGATCCCGAGCACGCGCTCGATCTCCTCCGCGCAGCGGTCGGGCTCGGCCGCGGGCAGGTCGATCTTGTTGACCACGGCCACCACGTCGAGGTCGTTCTCCATGGCCTGGTAGCAGTTGGCCAGGGTCTGGGCCTCGATGCCCTGGGCCGCGTCAACCACCAGGATCACCGACTCGCAGGCGGCCAGCGAGCGGCTGACCTCGTAGCTGAAGTCGACGTGGCCCGGCGTGTCGATCAGGTTGACGATGTGGTCACGCCAGTTGAGCCTCACCGACTGGAGCTTGATGGTGATGCCGCGCTCGCGCTCGAGGTCCATCGAGTCGAGGTACTGCTCGCGCATCTCCCGGGCGTCGACCGCTCCGGTCAGTTCCAGCATGCGGTCGGCCAGCGTGGACTTGCCGTGGTCGATGTGGGCGATGATCGACGTGTTGCGGATGCGGTGCAGGTCCATGGGGCTCTCGAATCGGGCGGCGCCGGCGGCTTCGGGTGCATGGCCACAGGGCTCCGTTCGGCTCGGATCCGGCGCCTGAGGTGCACCCCAAGGCTACCGACGCCACCTGGGGCTGCCGCGCTGATAGGTGAGAGCGCCCCGCGTCGCGAGGGGGTGTCTCCCGCTCTTGTTCGCTGCGCTCACGGGCCGCTCGGGCCACGGCCTCGCTCTTGAAGGCCCTTCGCTCCCGCCTACCCGCTCGGCCTCGGGGCTGCCGCGCTGATAGGTGAGAGCGCCCCGCGTCGCGAGGGGGTGTCTCCCGCTCTTGTTCGCTGCGCTCACGGGCCGCTCGGGCCACGGCCTCGCTCTTGAAGGCCGCTCGCTCCCGCCTATCCGCTCGGCCTCGGGGCTGCCGCGGTGGGACGACCCGGCCGCGGCGGTAGCCTCGTCGGTCGGTCTCGACGGCCCCTAGATGACCGGCAGGTGAGCGTGGCCAACATCAAGTCCCAGATCAAGCGCAACCGGCAGAACGAGAAGCGCCGGGTCCGCAACCGGGCTGTCCGTTCGGAGATCAACACCCGGACCAAGGCCGCCATCGAAGCAGCCGAGCACGGCGACGAGACCGCGGAGGAGTCGCTGCGGCTGGCGGTGCAGCGCATCGACAAGGCTGCAGCCACTGGCGTCATCCACAAGAACACCGCCGCCCGGCGCAAGAGCCGCCTCAGCCGGGAGATCCAGCGCCGGTCCGGGTGAGCCGACCCGCCAGTTGAGACCCCTGGCTCCGCTCCGCGCGGAGCCACGGGCCCCGCGGTTTGGCTGAGCGCGACGGCGGCGCAGCCGGGCTCAGCGCGACGACAGCGCAGCCAGGCGGGCCACCAGCACCTCCAGCACCAGCTCGTCGGGCCAGTCGACCGTTCCCCGCAGCGCGAGGTCGGCGTCGGCGAGGAGCCGGATGGCGCGAGCGACCTTCTCCGAGCCCAGCTTGCGGGTCTGGCCGAGGATCTTGCGGGCCGGGTACGTCGATCCCTTCATTCCCAGCATCGCGGCGGCCTGGTGCTCGTCGGCCGCTCCGGCGCCGTCGAGGCGCAGCATGCGCTGGTACCGGCCGTGCAGCGCCGCCAGCAGTTGGAGGGGATGGCGCGACGGCAGCAGGCGGTGCAGGACCTTGAGGGCGGCCGCGATGTCGCCCCGGTCGATGGCGTCGTCGAGCTCCCACGGCACGACCGATCCGGCCTCGCCGCCGTAGACGGCCACATCGTCGGCGGTGACGGCGCCGCCCGCGCCCAGGGCCCCCTCAAGCGTCCTCAACAACCCGACGACGTTCCCCCGGTCGGCACCCACCAGGTCCTCCACCGCCGCCACCGCGGCCGGCTCAAACCTGAGGCTGGACTGGTTCAGGTGGTCGCGCAGCCATTTTCCGGCGTCGGACTTGCGGGTGGGCGGGTTGACGTCCAGCTTGGCGCCCCCGGCGGCCTTCACCGCGGCCGCGAGTTCCTTGGGGACCGCGGGCAGGCGACCGCCCATGGTCGGGTCCACTCCCCTCTCCCACACCAGGATCAAGTCGGTGGTGGCCGGGAGGCTCTCCAGCAGGCGCACCAGGTCATCGCACTGACCCGACCGCGAGAACCGGGCCAGATGGCGGCCCACCACCACCCGCCGCAGGGTCAGGAACGGCTCGGTCTGGGCCGCATCCACCAGCGGGGCCAGGCTCCATCCCCCGTCGGGGTCCCGGAGGCTCGTCTCGTCGAGCTGCTCCAGCGCCAGGCTGCGGTCCTCGTCGCCCAGCGTCTCCTTGACGGTCCTGGCCACCGCCTCCGCCAGCAGCACAGGGTCGTCGCCAGTGACGAGCTGGACGCTCATAGTGGCCGGATGATACGGCCACCCGACGACCCGGCGCGGCTACACCCGGCGACGGCCTGAACTTCCGGAGGAAACGGGCAAATAATCGCCCTCAACCGCCGGAAGTTCGGGCGACAACATCGAGCGGAGGCCCCTCGCCGACGACCTTCAGCTCCACGTCCCCCGCCAGGACCACCGATCCCGTCCGTACGGTGCGGGCGTGGGGAACCCGATGCATCGGCGGCGCGACCACCGTCGCTCCCCGGTACCGGTCCTTCAACGCCAGCACGGCATGGGCGTCTGACGCGCCGCCGCTGGCGGCCACCACCAGATCGACCCGGCGCACACCGGCCAGCCGCAAGGACTCCAGCAGCCTCGCAGGCCGCGCCGGACCGTCGAGGATCACCACTGTGACCGGCTCGTGGTGGAACACCCGCGCCCCCGCCGTCTCGGACCAGCCCACCGGAGGCGCAGCCGCCGTCAGGACGCTGGCTGCGAAGGCGGTCGCCACCAGCGCCGCGCCCAACGGCGCCAGCCCCCGGGTCCGCTCCAGCCTTCGGGAAGCCAATACCAGGGCGACCCCGATGCCGACCGCGACGGCACCTCCCGCGCCCAGCACGGCCGGCGGCGCAGCCGCGGCGGTCTTCGCCACCGCCCCGATCCACCACAGCAGCGCGGCGGTGGGCCGGTGGACCAGCCACGCCAGCCATCCGCCGGCCAGGCCCGCGCCCAGCCCCCCGGTGAGGCCCCACATCATCACCGGCGCCGTCGCCGGACCGGCGGCCACATTGGCGGGCAACGACGCCAGCGGGATGGTGCCGAAGACGGCCACCAGCAGCGGCATCACCGCCAGCTGGGCGCCCGCCGTGGTGGCGGCCGCCAGCCTCAGCGGGCGAGGACCCGGCAGCATCTCGGCCAGCACCGGCGTGATCCACAACAGCCCGCAGGTGGCGCACACCGAGAGCTGGAAGGCCAGCACCCGCACCAGGAACGGGTCGGCCACCAGCACAGCGGCCACGGCCCAAGCCAGAGTGCGGCGCCCGGTCTCGGGGCGTCCGAGGACGGCGCTGGTGACGGCGGTGCCCGCCATGGCCACAGCCCGCAGCACCGACGGCTCGAAGCGGGTCAGCAGCGCGAACACCCCCAGCAGGGCCAGCAGCACCACCAGCCGGACCCCGGGACGGACCCGGGTGACCAGGGGCGACGCCAGCGCGAGCACGAAGGCGACGTTCTGGCCCGACACCACCAGCAGATGGCCGAGACCCGCGGCCCGGAAGTCGTCGTACAGCCGGGGCGACTGGCTGCGGTCGTCGCCGTAGACCATCCCCGCGAACATGGCCCGGCCGTCGTCGGGCAGGCTCTCAGCCCCGGACTCCAGCAGCCGCCTTATGCGGTTGGCGAAGGCGGCCACCGGCGCCGCGCCCGCCCGTTCGCCGACCGTGTCGATGGTGAGGGTCACCGCGACGTGGCGCCACCGGTGCCAGTCGCTGGTGGCGGGGCGGGCTGTCCCGGAGACCTGGACCCGCTCTCCGGCGAGGGCGTCGTCGAGGCGGGCGGCGACCGCACCGTAGGCCCGGGCTTCGACACGGGCGCCGGCGTGGCGGACCGTGACCCTGATGCCGTTGGTGCCCAGCGGCCGGGGATCGTCGAGAAGGGTCACCCAGCCGTCGACACGGCCCTGGGGAGGATCGGCCAAGCCGTCGAGGGCCCTGGCCCCGAAGAACCCTGCGAAGACTGCGAACACCGCGAAGGCGAGCAACGGGCTCGGCCTCCAAGCGAACACCGCGGCCAGCGCCAGCGCCAGCACCAGGGGGACTCCGACCAGCAGCCACGACCCGAGCACCGCGCCGGCCGCAGCCCCGTACGGCATCGCCGCCGGGCCCCTGAGCCACCGGAGAGCAGTAAGTGGCGCCGGCCGGGCCGTGAGCGACAGGAGCCCGTGGCCCGTCACGGACCGGCCACCGTGGCCCGCGCCTCCCGCGGGCGTCACGGACCGGCCACCGTGGCCCGCGGCTCCCGCGGGCGTCACGGACCGGCCACCGTGGCCCGCGGCCGGATCTGCTCGAGCTTGACCGGCCCGATGCCGGAGACGTCGATCAGGTCGTCGACGCTGGCGAAGGACCCGTGGCGTCGACGGTGCTCGACGATGGCCGCCGCCAGCGACGGGCCGATGCCGGGCAGCGACTCCAGCGAGGCCGCGTCGGCGGTGTTGATGTCCACCGTCCCGGATCCGGCTCCGCGGCCACCCTCGACCCCGCCGACCCCTCCCGAGCCACCGACAACAGGAACGAGATCCGGTCCCGACGACTCACCGATCGCCGGCACCCAGACACGCGACCCGTCGGCCACGGGCTCAGCCAGATTGAGACGGATGCGATCGGCGTCGGCCGTGAAGCCGCCCGCCGCGTCGATGGCGTCGGCGACCCGGCTGAAGGCAGGAAGCTCGTGGATTCCAGGACGGACCACCGCCCCGACCACATCCACCACGATCCGGGCCGGCTCCGGTGCCGGCGATGGGGGCGGGGCCGGAGTGGGGATCGGGACCGTGCCGACCATGGGAAGGACCTCCGCAGGGTCCGGGCCGGCGGGAGGGCGCAGGGCCCACCAGCCCCCGACTGCGGCTGCCAGCACCCCGAGCGCGCCGAGCACCACCGCCGCGGTCGACACGCCGAGGCGGTCGGCCAGGGTCCCCGGTGACAGCGAGGACAGGATCGGAGGCCTGCGCCCCTCGTGGCGATCCGCTGGCGTGCGCACCCCGTGTCTCCCGCGCTGCTTGCAATCAGACCGACACGGGAGGCGGCCGGCTAGCCGCCCGTGAGGCTAGCGGTACTCAGTTCGCAAGCGCGGCGCGGTCAAGACGCCAGCCGAGCAAGAGGCCGAGCGCCCGAGAATTCAGAACAGGGCTGCGGAGAGGCGCTTACGCCAGGCGGAGGTGCGAGGGTCTTCGGGGCCGAGCACCTCCAGCAGGTCCACGAAGCGCTGGCGAGCCTCCTCGTCCGACTTCACCGCCGCCAATAGCGCGGCCAGTTCGGCCTCGATGTCCTGGGTGGCATCCCCCGGAGCTGTATCTGAGTCCAGCACCCGGGCCAGCGCCATCAGGCGCCGCACCTCGGGCGTGTCGGGGATCCTCTCCAGCAGGGTCATCGCCTCGGTGCCTCGGCCGGCCTCGATCAGCAGCGAAGCCAGAGCAGCCACCGCATCCGGGTTGTCCGACTCGATCTCGAGAGCGGCCCGCAGCGAGGCCTCATCGCCCGCCTCGATCAGCCTCTCCACCTCCGACATCTCCGGCGTCGGCACGAACCGCTGCACGAACTCGCGCACCGCGGCCTCGCTCTGGGCCCCCAGGAACCCGTCGGCGACCTGACCGTCCACCATGGCGTAGACGGCGGGGATCGACTGCACCCGGAAGGCCTGGGCGACACCAGGGTTCGCCTCGATGTCGACCTTGGCCAGTTCGACGGCGCCGTTGGTACCGGCGACGACCCTCTCCAGGATGGGGGTGAGCTGCCGGCAGGGCTCGCACCACGAAGCCCACAGGTCCACGATCACCGGGACGGTTCGGGACCGGTCCACCACCTGGGCCTGGAATGTCGCGTCGGTAACGTCGGCCATCGGCACCGCAACGTAGCGGCGCCGGGCCTCGATCACCCCACCCGCCGCCTGAACGCCGGCGGGGCCGGGCATCCTGTAGCTCCCGCCCCGGCGAGCGCAGCCGACACCAGGAGACCCCAATGAAGATCGACGCTTGGATCGGACTGCCCGAGGCCTCCAGCCCCAACCAGCCGGCCGACATCGGCGCCCGGGCCCGGACGATGGAACAGGAGGGCTACAGCGGGCTGATGTCGGCTGAGACCAGCCACGACCCGTTCCTCCCCCTCGCTCTGGCCGCCGAGCACACTGAGCGCCTCGACCTGATGACCGCCATCGCGGTGGGCTTCGCCCGCAACCCCATGGTGCTGGCGCAAGTCGCCTGGGACCTGCAGGCCATGTCCGGGGGGCGGTTCATGCTCGGGCTGGGCAGCCAGATCCAGGCCCACATCACCAAGCGCTTCTCCATGCCGTGGTCAAGGCCCGCGGCCCGCATGGAGGAGATGATTCAGGCGATCCGGGCCATCTGGGAGGCCTGGCAGACCGGCGAGCGCCTCAACTTCCGGGGCGACTTCTACCGCCACACGCTGATGACACCCATGTTCAGCCCCGGCCCGCTCGACGTGCCGCCCCCGCCCATCCTGATCTCGGCCGTGGGGCCGCTCATGACAGAGGTAGCGGGCCGGGCCGCTGACGGCCTGGTGTGCCACGGCTTCCAGACCGCCGACTACCTGCGCGACGTGATGCTGCCCAAGGTGCACGCCGGGCTGGCCCAGTCGGGGCGGGACCGCTCCGACTTCCAGATCTCCATGCCGGTGTTCGTCGTGTCGGGGTTCGACGAGGACGATGTCTCCGCTCAAGCGGCCAGGACCCGCGAGCAGATCGCCTTCTACGGGTCCACGCCCGCGTACCGGGGGGTGCTGGAGCACCACGGCTGGGGCGACGCCCAGACCGAGCTCAACCGCCTTTCGAAGCAGGGGATGTGGAAGGAGATGGGCGACGTGATCGACGACGAGATGCTCGACGCCTTCGCCGTCGTGGCCGAGCCCCACGACGTGCCGGCCCGCATCGCCGAGCGCTTCGGCGGGAGTCTCGACCGGCTCCAGTTCTACGCTGGCGTGCGGGGCGACACCGAGCGTTGGGCGCCCATCCTCGAAGAGATCAGGGCCGCCTAGGCACGTCCCCGCAACCAGGACCCGGTAGCCTGTCGGCACCCTCGGGGCTATAGCTCAGTTGGTAGAGCGCTTCCATGGCATGGAAGAGGTCAGGGGTTCAATTCCCCTTAGCTCCACGTACCAAGATCATAAAGGCCCAGTTCAACAACAATAAATGGAACCCAGAACGGTTGGGTATGTTGCTTCTATTGTCACTTTCCCGTAGTGGAGCGTTGCGGTACCGCAGTTGCGGTACCGCAGGCCTCCAGTTCTTGAGCCGCCTCGCGTCGGAGGCGGTCATGCTCGCATCGGCCTGCCGCCACCGATGCCAACTCAACTCGGTGATCTCCCTCGAGACGCCGCAGCGGCCCCGGTCCCGACCTCGGCCGGGGCTGTCCATTTACCTGTTGCCCAGTACGATTGCCATGACAGTGCGTCGGTCGTCAGACTCAAGTCGCGAGAACAGCCACCTCACAGCTTGGGCAGCCGGGCCAGCGCCGAACGCGGGTTCCCAGCCTGCGAGGAGATGGCGAACGGTGTCCTCCAACGGGTCCAAGGAAGCCGCAGGGTCAAGCTCTCTGACGGCATACCTCGCAGCTGCGAGCAGAATCGGCACCAGTTCGGGATCGCTAATGCCGGCCAAGCTTGATGCGAGAAGAGAGCCAATCGCCCCCTGCCGCTCTGAGGGCTCCACGGCGGCCGCCAGCCCATAGGAAGCTGCGTACAGCAGTCCCGGCGCCAACTGCCGGTGCGGCCCGCCGACCAGAGTGCGGAAGAGCCTGAGATACCAGTTATGGGTCTGGGCCAGATTCTCGCTCCACGCATAGGGGCGACGCAGGAAGAGTTGCGCTGCGATGTCAGGTTCTTCGTCGGTATCACCTGGCTGCGAGAGTTCCGGCAAAGAGATGGGGACGTCGGTAATCTGAGCCCGGAGCAAACGGAGCTTTATCTCCTCAGTCTCTGGCAGCCAAGCCCACTCATCTTCGGGTGACAGCACCTCAAAGAGGGCCCATGTTCCGAAGGCGTTGACCCCCACGGACTGGGCCAAGCAGCGCAGTGCGAGATCGTCGCACCATAAGGCGCATCCATTCGAGAGAGCCACCCGAATCGCTGCATCCCATGGCCTTAAGTGGTCCTCTTCAATCTCTGGTGGCGGCGGAAGATCACCGCTCCTCACTGATTTCCATCCGCTCAACATTCCCAGAGCTCGCTCGGCTCTTTCTCTCGCCGCAGCTCGTTGGTGATCGTCGATCTCCGAGAATGTGGGTTGACCAAGCCCGGAGTCGTAGCCGAAGACGCCGTCTGCGAGACGCCTGGCCGAAGCGACCGCCATGCGAGCATCGATGAGCAACTCGTCGGCCACCAGCACATCGCCGAACGCGGTGCCCATACGTCCCACGTCAAGCTCCGAGTGGATTCCAAGTGCGACTACACTCGTGTCCACCGCGACTGTGCCCTCAAGAGCCTCCTTGACGACACACCGCTCTCGGTCACGCTGATACTGATCCGCCGAGATGGCAGTGATGTCCATCGCAGATCTGGACAACAAGAGTTCTGCATAGGGCAATTCACGGATCTGTCGAAGCACGCCGTAGGGCAACTGTCCGTGGCGGACCCGATTGAGCAGCGGCGTTAGACGCTCGACCCGTTCTCGCTGGTCGGCAGTCATGATCTCGACGAGTTCCTCGGCCTCCCCCGAGTACGTCCTGAACACGTCGCTCTCTGGGTAGCGTGCGAGAAAATCCTCGGTGAGTTCACTGAGCCTTGCGCGTTGCTCATCGCTCAATCTGAGTCGGTCGCCGCGCGCCATAAGCGCCAAGAGAGCAGAGCCGGCTGCATGCTCTGACTCGGAGAACGTCTCTGCGATCTGGAGCAGACGATCAGCATCTTCCTCCGAGGCATCGGCGGCGAAGCCAACCGCTGCGGTCAGCCGGACCAGTTCTTCGTTCGTTGCGACCAGGTCATGTGCTACGACGTACGCCCACGCGTCCTGATTCTTGACCTGTCGGTGCAATGCATACACCACGGCCCACGCTGTCTCGCTGTCCTGTGGCGACTCCCGAACCACAGCTCGCGCATGGGACTCCATTCCCTGCCAGTCCTGACGACGCTCCGCTATGGCAGCCAGCAAGGTTCCATACCGATGTCGGGCGGAGCGCGATGGACTACGAGCCTGCGCGTCAGCTGCAATCGACGCCGCCTCATCGAGCCTGCCTTGATCAATCAGCAACACGACGGCAGGTTCGTAGAGGGAATCGACCATGAAGCGTGCGGCAGCCGCCAACAGCGTGTCCATCGCTTCATCAACAGCACCAGCCTGCTGTTGCGCCTGAGCGAGATAGCTGGCGTGAATGGACGATTCGAGATGGTACGGCTCGAGAAGCCTCGTCGACTCTGCATAGTCACCTTGGCTCAACGCCGCCACCCCGCTCAGGAGCGCACTGTCTGCTGGCGATAGTCGCGACATCTCCTCAGCGTCAACTTCACCCAACTGCGCGAGCCCCAATAGCGCTCCCCGGCGCGAGGGCACATCATCAGCTTGAATGACGGCCCGACGCATCCTTGAGAGCGCAGAGGGATCATCAAGCCCGCGGGCCTGCATTGCCCGAATGAGAGCTGACTCGGACGGATCAATCCGATCGAGTCTCAGCGTGTCTACGTCGCTGAAGCGCCCCAACATCAAGTAGGCGTGAGCAAGCTTGCCTTGGACCTCTGGATCGGCTGCTTCCGAGGTCGTCGCTTCGCCCGTGGGGGCCGACAGTCCTAGATCGATGACACGCTGCGGATCGGCGAGAACGAGGAGTGCCTGCATGGCAATAACGACTGCGAGGTGCGAGGGGCCGTCCCAGGACCGGAACAAGTCCCGAGACTTCAGCGCAAGTTCCGCTGCCTCGCTCAGCAAGTCGTGACTGTTGGATGAGTCCAGGCCGACTTGGTCGACCATGGCCAGCGTCATGTTCGCCTGTTGCAAGTGAATCCAAGCTCCATCGGGAAATCGCCGACTTGCCTGTCGCAGAACTTCCACAGCCGATTCGGGACGCTGTAGGAGCCAGTACGCCCACACAAGTGTGGCAACGCTGTAACGCGCCAGATCCACGTCATCAGACTCGTGCAGCCGCGCACCCCGGATCACCTCTACAGCAGATGTAGGGGTGCCTCTGGCATGAGCGCGCCCTGCTTCGAGTAGAGGATGGTCCGGGGGCACTTGGGACAGCAGATTCTCGGCGCGCTCGCTGTCTCCGTTTTCGGCTGTGGCAACCGCCTGCCGAACCAAATGCAATCCGCTATGTGGAGAGCCAGCCTCGACTGCTTGCATCCGCATCGGATCAGCGCCTGGAAGGCCGTGGGCATCGAGAAAGCCGCTGATCGCCTCCCAGGCGGTGTGACCCGCGCCTGCCAGCCACCCGGGCGGATCGTCGGCCAGATGTGACAGCGCACCGGACTGCCGCGAAGCGGGATCCGACAGCACGCCCACAAGCAGATCGGCAGCACTGGGATCCACGGCGCGTAGTGCTTCGATACGCTCACGGCAAACGGGAGGGAGCCTCTCAGCGGCCTCTAGGGCTGACGCCGGAGCACGATCTCCTTCCAGTGCCCGCAAGGCCTTCACAATCTCTGTGATCAGGACGGTGGGAGCGTCGTATGTGCTCCACAAAGAGCCATCGACCCAGCCTCCTAGCTCGCTCAACAAGTCCCGCTGAGCATCCTCTCGATCCTCCACGTCCTCTACGAAGACCAGGATCCTCTTGGCGATGCTTCGGGCATACGCCCACTCCTCGTGTGTGGCCGACTTGCCGGATGACTGAAGATCTCCGTAACGCTTGCCGAGCAGCAACACCAGAACATCGCTGTCCTCGATCTCGCTGAAGCATCCCGCGCGTGGCGAAGAGGGCGAAGCATGGTGGTTTAGCCCGATAACGACCGCCACGTGCCCCGACGCTTCGATGGCAGCCCTCGCCGCCGCTCGGTATTGCTCGTAGCCGTCCGTGACCGACGAGACAAAGACCCTCATCTCTCTCGACTCCTCCCATCGATCGCCAGTGCTACACCGATACCTACAAACCCGTCCAGCCTGAGTCGGCCGGAGTTCCAGGAATCTCGCTCGTGCGCCGTCGCCCGAACCCTCGAAGAGGACGCCAAGGCTCCGCCCGCCCAAACAGGTTACAGCCGTGGACTTCCTGTCACAAACAGATGTTCGCATAGCTCAGGCACAGCTTGGCACCGAGGGTCACGCCGCATCCCCACGACAGTGACCGCGATGAGTCCTCACCGCATGCCGGCTATGCGGAGCTTGGTCACCGGTAGCCGGCCGCTTCACCATGCACCTCCTCGGCAGGGTCGAGGAACGTTCGCGTACGCGGCCCTCGGATGGCCCAGGCCAGACACCCGACTGGGGCCGTTTGTGGCAGCCGAGACAGCCGCACAATTGCAAGGAGGTGCCGACGATGTATCAGCCGCTAGAGGCGAGGCCCCGGTGTGGCGGCCGCCACAAGGGCCAGCACCGGCAGCGGTTGACCCGCGCGGTGCTACGCAGGGGGGTACTGGCAGGTCGTTGAGGGGTTGCGTTCCCGGTGATTCGGGGCTGCGTTCCTGTGCGTTAGTGATTGTCAAGCGCCGGGGTTCGTGGTCCGGCGTTGGGGGATGGCCGGTAGTGTCGGCGGTCGTTGGGGCTCCATTGGGTAACGAGCGTTCCTGCGGTCCGTCCGTGAGGCTTGTTGGCCGCCACACGCTTGCACTAAACCTGGATCCACCGGCGCGGTGAGGTTTGTGGGGTTGGCGCGTCCACCGGAAAGGCCTCCTTACATGGGAGAATGCTGTTTGAGTCAACAGTGATTCTGGCCATGTGAGGAGGCACTTCCTGTGAGCAGCGTAGCGGGTGGTATCGACGGGATCGAGGCGGTGTTCGACGACGCTTCGCTGGTGGCCGATGCGGGGCTGCTGTTGGCGGGCACGGTGATGGGCCGGCTGGGTTTGGAGGCGCTCATCGACGATGCGGTGCGCCCGCCCGCGGCGGGCCGTGGGTCCGGGGCGAAGGCGCTGTCGGTGGTGGCGTCGATGCTGGTGGGCGGCTCGTTCATCGGCGACGCCGACAGGCTGCGGGCCGGGTCCGCTTCGGCGGTGCTGGGCTTTGAGCCTGCGGCGCCGTCGACGTTGGGGACGTGGCTGCGGTCCTTCACCTGGGGCCATGTGCGCCAGTTCGACCGCGCCCTGGAGCTGGCGCTCAGCCGGGCGTGGTCTTCGGGCGCGGCGCCGGCAGCGGCGGAGATGACGGTGGATCTGGACTCCACGGTCTGTGAGGTCCACGGCAAGTCCAAGCAGGGCGCGGCCTACGGCCACACCAAGGTTTGGGGCTACCACCCGCTGGCGGCGACCCGGGACGACACCGGCGAGGTGCTCCACGCCAGGATGCGGTCGGGGTCCTCCCAGCGCGGCCATGTCCGCTTCGCCGCGGAGACCCTGGCCCGCCTCGGACGCCTCGCGCCGGGCACGAAGCTCACCGTGCGCGCCGACGCCGGGTTCTTCTCCTACGCGCTGATCGCAAAGCTCGACACATACAAGGCCCGCTGGTCGGTCACGATCCCACAGAACGCCAAAGTCAAAGCAGCCATCGACGGCATCGACGAGACCGCCTGGACGCCGATCGCCTACCCCGACGGGGAAGCCCAGGTCGCCGAGTGCGCCATCACAACGAGCCGCCGCGACCCCTGTGGCCCCCGAAAGCTGCGCCTCGTGGTGCGCCGCACCCGACTCCCAGAAGGCCCCCAACGCGAGCTGTGGCCCGACTGGCGCCACCACGCGTTCATCACGAACAGAGACGACCTCGACACCGAAACCGCCGACGCCTACCACCGCGGCCACGCCCGAGTCGAGCTCGCCATCAGAGACCTCAAAGACAACGGCCTCGCCCACTGCCCCTCCGGAAGGTTCTTCGCCAACGCCGCCCACCTCGCCTGCGCCGTGCTGGCCCACAACCTCACCCGCTGGACCGCACGACTCGGACACACACAGCACCCCGAACGGCTCACCGCAGCCGCCACCGTCCGCCGGCGGCTGCTCGCCGTGCCCGGACGCCTCGTCAACCACAGCCACCGACACAAACTCCGCCTCCCGCTCAACTGGCCCTGGGCACACCAATTCACCGCCGCGCTCACACACACCCGCAACCTCCCCCAACTCATCTGAACCCCCAGCCCCGGGCCCGGCGCCACCCAGAACACACCCCCCTGAGCGCCACAAACCAGCCCAGTCCCAACCGCCGGCCCAACACGCCCCAACAACACCCGCCGCACCCCAACCAGCCAAACACCCCCACAAACACCCCGACCAGCCCACCCCGACCAGCCCATCGGTGGATTCAGGCTAAAGAGCGCGCCGAGGTCACAAGGTGTGCGCGTCCGCCACATTTGGCGGGCTGACACGCCGCTGCTGGAGCGGTCTGCGGGCCACAGGAACGCTGAGGAACGCTCGCGAACGCTGCGGCGACGACGATGCATCTCGTGGTTTTTGGTTCGGGCTGCGATGCGGTTGTGTCGCTGGCTTGCAGGGAGTGCGCAGTGCCGGGTGAATGTTGGTGTCGCCGATGGAGAGGCGGTGGGTTGGCTGAGGCCAATCAGCTCCAGGGACTGCCACTGTGACGCGCAGTCCTGGCGGAGCCGGGGACCCTAGACTTGGGTTGTGAGTCAGCCCACGAGCCGATCCCGTAGTACCGCTATGACGGTGCGGCGCCTCGCGGCTGAGCTCGTGAATCCGGCCTGGCCCATTGACCGGCCGCTGGTGCAGTTCGTGATGGATTGGCGCCGCTATCCCGAACAACGCGACGCGGTGCTGGCGCTGCCGCCGCCTGCAGGAACGAGCGAAGTTGTGGCGGCCAAGATGGCCACAGTGGTCCATGCGTTGTGTGACCGCGACGCGGTCGCGGCACCCGAGTGGGTCCACCGCTGCCGCCTCGATCCCGGCATTGCATTGTTCGGTGTTCGCCTCAACAGCGGTTTCGGGGATGTGGTCCGCAAGCGCTCTCCGGAGGTGTGCGCGGCTCACGGCGTGTTCTTCGGCGCCGATTTGCTCGAGGCCTAGCCGGTGCCTGAACGCTTCGACGAACTCGACGCTGAGCGGCTGCGAGTGCTCTTTGGTGAGCTTGACGCCGAACTGGAGGGCCGGGCCGAGCCGGTGCGGGTGCTCGTCGGTGGCGGGGCCGCGCTTGCGTTCAAGTGGAGCGACCGCCGCACCTATGACGTGGACCTCATCGGCGGTGACTTCCCCACCGATTTTCGCCGGGCTGTGGCTGTGGTGGCGGAGCGCAACAACTTGGAGTGGCACTGGATTAACGACGGCGGCACCGCCGGCACGGCTGCTTTGGAACCGCGCCCGCGGCCGTTGTATGTCGGTGAGAACTTCCAGGCCTACAGCCCCGACGACAGGTACCTGTTGGCGATGAAGCTGTTCGCGGCCCGCGACCGCGACTTCGATGACGCGGTACGGCTCAGCCTCGAAAGCGGGATCACCTCCACTCAGGCCATGGTTGAACTCATAGACGACGCCTACTACCACAACGTCATCCCTCCCGAGATGAGATCCTTCATCGACGAGGTGGCCAACTCCGCGGCCGAACGCGACGCCGAACTACGCGCCACCCAGGACCACAGCGACCGCTTCGGCCGCTACCGCAGCGGGGGACTCGGGCTGGGCTGACACTGGGGACCTGCTGGGTCACTCGCAGGTTCTTCTGCCTCTTTCTAGCCATGCCGGGTCGAGCATGTCGTCAAGCGTGGGTTGCTCTCGTGCCCACGCGGAGTCGGTTGGGGCGTTTGCCCACATTCTGGAAGCGGCATCCATGTACGCCTCTAGCCAGTGGTCCAGGTCGTTTCTGGCGTCGGCAGGCCATGCGTCTACATCACGGCCATGTCGGACCTCCAGCGCATCCGCTTCCTTGAGAGCGATGCGGGCCGCGTCGTAGTGAATGCAATGTTCAGGCTCGCCTGAGCAGCCAGCCGCCAGCATCACGGTCAGCGCTGCGAAGGTGAGTGTTGCGCGACCTACCGATAAGAAGCCGGCGCTGGTCATGGTCAGAGCCTCCGGGTTACGGCAGCAGTCTGCCAGCGACGATGGTAGGAGCGCAGGAAGTCGTGTGTAGCCATGGGTGGCTCAGATGTTTGCGTGGCTCGCGGCCTGCGGCGTCGTTGCTGTGGTGGCGCTGAGCGTCGCGGGTACGGTTGCGGCGCAGTCCACCCAGCGGTTCAGTGACGTGCCACCGGAGCATCCCGACTTCGCTGCGATCAACTGGGCCGCCGAGGTGGGGGTGACGGCCGGATATGGCGATGGCACGTTTCGGCCGTCTCAGCCGTTGAGTCTCCGGCACGCGACGGTGTTCCTGAACCGCTACTACGAGGAGATCCTGGGCGCAGACGTGTCTGAGGACTTCACTCGCGCCGACATGATGCGGGTCCTCTATGAGATGGCCGGAGGCGGCGAGACCCCCGACGACACCGCCGAGGCGACGACGGCCACAGATGACGGCACAGCAGCGCCACCGACAGGGACCACCTGGGAGGGGACCTCAACCTTCGATGGCGAAGCGGCGCGGGTGTTGTGTGGAAGCGGACCAGTCGAGTTCACCTGGGACTTGAGCGATGCCGAGGGCCGATGGCTAGCTGTGCTGATGTGGAACCCCGACGAGCGAAACGTCGATGTCCAAGTGACCGGCCCGAACGGAGCGACCACGAGTCTGCACGGCTTCGCATATCGCGTCGCCGGTGAGAGTTCGTTCAGTTTCGGGGACGATCCCAGCTCCGACATTGATGCTGGTGAGACCTTGATCTCGGTGGTGCCCTACCACACGCTAGATGAGGACCTCGCCGGACAGGGCGACCTCTACGACCCTGCACCCGATGCCGTGTGGGGTCTGGTTGGCTTCACGAGCAGTTCCCCCGGGTTCATGTGGGCTACCACGAAGCTCCTACAGCAGTGGGCGCACACGGTGAACTGCGAAACATCGTGACACGCGAACCGTGCGATGCTACCGCCGTCGACTGCTGGCCCGAGATGAGAGCCGCTGCTGAACGTGCCCTAGCGGCCCACATCGCCGATGTGCCTGACTGGAGTACCCACCTGGACGCCGGGAGCGGCTGGCCGGCTTGGAGATCGGCGTTCCTAGCAGCCTTTGCTGCCTTCGACTGGGACGGCGAAGCTGACCGCGCTCTTGCGATCAAAGCCGCCAGCGCTGCAGCTAACACCGTGCTCGGGTTCGCCTCTGATCGCTAGCGGGCGATTGGAACACCTGGCGTTGAGTTTGCCGGTCACCGTAGGCGCTGACACGGCCGACAACGGCAGCGAGGGCTCCTGTGAGCAGATCAAGGCGTGGTTGGACCAGATCACGGTGGAGGAGACCCAACCTGTTGAGAGGTGCTGGGGTTATGTGATGTAGCGCGCCCAGGCGTCCATGACCTCGCGGCGCTGATCCAACAGGTCAGAGCGCCGATAGGCAGCTTCGACGGTGTTCTTGATGACGTGCGCCAGACACGCCTCGGCCACTTCCCGGGAGACGCCGGACTCCGCGGCCCAGTCCCGGAAGCTCGAGCGGAACCCGTGGGGGGTCATTTCCAGGTCGAGTTCGTGGCAGAGCTTGGAGAGGGCCTCGGCAGTGATCTGCCTACCGCGTGCCGAGGGGAACACCAGCGAGCCGGGACTGCCGTCGCTGTAGCAGCGCGCATCGTCGAGTACGGCGAGCGCCTGGCGGCTCAGCGGCACCCGGAACTCGCGGCCGATCTTGGTGCGTTCGGCTGGGATCGTCCAGATGTCTTCGTCGATCTCGTTCCAGCGCATTTCTCGGACCTCACCGGAGCGGGTCGCGGTCAAAGCCAGCATCCACATCGCGGCTTTGGTGGTTGGGTGAGCGCCCGAGTTGTCGATAGCCGCGAGAGCAGCGGGCACCTTGTGCGGCGGCAACGCTGCGATGTGGCGACGGGTGCTGGTGTTGCGGGGCAGCGCCGCCAACAGCGCCTCCCCCGCGGGGTCATCTGGGCGATGCCCGGCCGCGATTGCCCACCTGAACGCCAAAGAGAGCCGCTGGCGAACCTTCTTGGCGGTGTCATGGGCGGTGGACCAAAGCGGGGTGATGCATGCCAGCACATCGCCGGTGGTGATGGTGTCCACCGGGCGCTGCAGCAGGCCCGCGGCGTGGTTACGCACCGAGGAGCGCCATATCTCAGCGGAGCGGCCGCCGTCCTTCCATGAAGTCGAGCGCGACGCAATGACCGCCTCAACGGCATCAGCGAGGGTGGGGGTCACAGCAGTACGCGGGTTGATGCCATGCGCGACAGAGCGCCGGTTCTCAAAGGCGGCGTCTCGGGCTTCACGCAAGCTGACCAGCGGGTACGCCCCGAGCCCAAGGTTGGTGGCGCGGCCGTCTATGCGGAGCCGCTGCACCCACACCTTCGACAACCCGCCGTTGACTCTGCGGCGAACCCGCAGAGTCAACCCGTAGCCTCCGCGGCCGTCCCCGTAGGCTCCGGGCTGGCTAACATTCCTTACGAATGTGGCGGTCAACGATCGGCTCATCGGATCTGATTCCTTCGAGAGAATCCAACTGGCGTTGTCAACTTTGTTGTCACTTTAGTGATGCGATCGGATGATACCCACTGAGCACGAATGACGCAACAATTCCGCCTCTGACCTGTATGAAGGCGTAACAGGTGAGAAAGATTGAGGATGCATGAACCAAGAAAACAATTCCCCTTAGCTCCACCCCGACATGGACACGCTGAGCTAGAGCAGAGACGGCGAAGCGTCCCTCGACTCCCGTCACCGCTTGCGACTCCCGCGGGCACCTCCTCAGGAACGCCTGCTGCGGACAATTGACAATAACTTCGAATTCGTAATATCCTTGCCGGCGTGGCCGACATCGATCAGATCGACCGCTGCTTGTGGGAGGTCTTCACCGACGGTTCCCGCATGGTGACGCGCCACGTCGACCGTGAGCTGCGGGCCGATCTGGGTGTCATCAGCGACGACATCGCGATTCTCGAGGACGTACTCGCCGCGGAGCCAGACGGTGTGCGGATGAGCGACCTGGCCCATCGCCTCGCCGCGGAGCCCCGCCATGCGACCTACCGGATCGCCCGGCTCGAGGAGCGCGGCCTCATCGCCCGACGGGCCGATCCCGACGACGGGCGGGTCACACGGGTTCACGTCACCGCCGAAACCGACATCTTCTTCGCTCTGTGCCGGGCGCGGCTCGATGAACTCATCGCGCTGTACCTGACCGA
Organism: Candidatus Aldehydirespirator sp.; assembly: GCA_965221605.1. Lineage (GTDB taxonomy): Bacteria > Actinomycetota > Acidimicrobiia > Acidimicrobiales > Aldehydirespiratoraceae > Aldehydirespirator. Next base: position 248,995 of record CBDCSK010000004.1, on the reverse strand, counting down.
TCTCGTTCCGTTCGACCGGCGGCACGACCTCGTCGCCCTGCTCACGGGGGTCGTCGACGGCTACCGCCACCACTTCGCCACCTCGGCCTCCGACCAACCCCACAACTCGACAATCCAACAATGAAGGGACACCCAATGGCCGAGCCACTCAAGCGCAACAGCACCACCCCGACGGAGTTCCGCCCCGTCGAGCCGTCCGCAGCCGAACTCCAGAGCCACCACGACTACATGGCGGGGTCAGTCCCGCCGCTGATCCGTCCAGCGCTCTGGTCGATGAGGGAGATCCGGGCCCGCCTCGAGGAGATGGCCGAAGATCCCCAGTGGGACGGCAACACCCGCTACGTATCGCTGCGATCAACCGACGGGCCCAACAACTCGACCATCCCCACCATGTGGGTCACCATCCATCTGCTCAAGCCCGGAGAACGGATCGACATGCACCGGCACACGCCCGGGTCGATGTACTACATCATCAGCGGGTCGGGGTACTCCACGATCGACGAGTACCGCATCGACTGGGAGGACGGCGACTCGTTCTCGTGCCCGTCGTACTCGTACCACGAGCACTGGAACAACGGTGACCGCGATGTGTTGATGTACACGGTGCAGGACGCTCCCACGTACGCGTACAACGGGATGATGGCGTTCCAGAACGGCGACAGCGAGACCCTGGCGTTCCTCCACAAGTGATGAGCTCTCCGTCATGACCTCCCCGGCCGCTCGCCTGTACGCCGCCCTCCACGAGGTGGCTTGCGACAACGACTCCGCCCGGATGCGGGCCGGCCTGGCTCATGGCGACTACACCTCCGCGGCGACGCTCGCGCTGGAAGACGGGCGGATCTTCCAGCGGAGTTGGATATGCCTCGGGCACGAGGCGGACATCAGCGAGCCGGGTGACTACGCCGTCGAGGCGATCCTCGATCACGCAGTGCTGCTCATCCGGGGTGACGACGGCTCCGTCCGCGCCTTCCACAATGTGTGCCGTCACCGTGGTCACGCGGTCGCATCCGGCTGCGGCAACGCCCGCTGGCTCACATGCCCGTACCACGCATGGACGTACGCGTCCGACGGCTCGCTGTTCTATGCGCCCCACACCGCGGACGTTGCCGGGTTCGATCAGGCGACGCTCGGGCTCCGGCCGGTCCGGCTCGAGATCGTCGCGGGCGCCCTGTTCGTGAGCCTGGACGCCGACAGTCCGCCGTTCGAGGACTGCTACCCGGGCCTGCGAGCCGAGATCGAGGCTTGGGCGCCGAGCCCGGAGGCGATGGAGTTGGTGTACCAGTCGCCGGCTCGCCATGACGCCAACTGGAAGGCCTCGGTCGAGAACTTCTCGGAGTGCTACCACTGCCGCCCGGTCCACAAGTTCCTGACCGACAACATCATCGACCCCGACGACGCCGACCGCGTGAACACGGCCTACACGCTGGCGATGGCCGAGGAGGTCCGGCGGCTGTGCCAGGCCATCCCCCACGACGACCTCACGATCCAGTGGGACGCGTGCTGGGAGACCGTCGTCTTCAACGACTTGTTCGACTGGGCACCCGCCGGCGATCCCATGGCCCGGATCGCGCTCCAGACGCCGGCGATCAGCATGGAGATCCCCGACGGCGTCGTGGTCGGCTACCACTTCTGCTACGGGAGCATGCACGACGAGCACTTCGTCGAACCGGCCGACCTCGCCCGGTGCGTGGCGCTGGCGAACTTCGTGGTCGGCAACTCGGGACGCCGCATCGACTTCGTCCACATGCCGGTCCCGATCGACCGTGACGACGACGCCTACTTCGCTCCGCTGCGCGGCCTCCGCATCGGCGGATGCCACGTCTACCTCGGGCTGGTGCACCACGAGGACGGAGGCGCCGGCGCCAAACGGCGGATGGCGGCTGCCCGCCGCCATCTCCCCCACTTCGGCATCGCCGCCGAGTGCGGCATGGGACGCATGCACCCCGACCTGGTCGTCCCACTGCTGCAAGCCCACGCCGACGCGCTGTGAAGGCGAGTCATCGCGGCCATGCGATCCGTCTGGTGCTCACCGCCACGCTGCTGTACGCGTCCGCGCCTCCCCTGCTTCATGTCACCGCCTCGGACACCAACCCGTTCTACTTCAACGCCTTGATCACGATGATGCAGGTGGCGATACCGGGGATCTTCCTGCTGTATTCGAGGACAACCTACGTCAATGGACGCCTGGGCGAGAGCCAGCGACGGCGTCTGACAAGACCAAGGACACACTGCGTCTACTTTCGGCGAGTGAGGGCAGGCACTGGCGGCGACAAGGCCGTGATCCTTCGGCACCTGCCAGCAGGTGACGCTCTCGGCGTGCTCAAGCTGCCCATCGTGTGGGCCCTCGTCTCCAGCCTTCACTACGGCTTCCTCACGTGGGCCGCCACGATCCTCGAGACGGCCATCGCAACCACGATCTTCGAGCTATGGCCGGTGTTCCTGGTGTACACGCTGGCCCGCCACAACGACAGTGACCGACGGTTCCGCGGCGCACCGTCCGCGATCGGGCATGCCTCCGGCGCCATGTCGAAGGAGCGGATGGTCCTCATCGCGCTGGCGGGGATCGGGCTGGCGGGTATGTTGGGAAGCCAGGCCGGAGGTCAGATCCGATCAGCCGCCGACCTGGTGTCGTTCGAGGCGGTGGCCGGGATGGCGATCGCATTGGTTGCCTCGATGCTGGCTGCTCTGAGCGTCCTGAGCACCCTGGCGTACGGAAAGACCCTCTACTACGCACTAGTCGACGCGTCGGCGGACGAATCTGACGAGTACAGCACTCAGAGCCCCACACCGATCGAGCTGCGAGGAGATCCGGATCGCCGTTTGCTGGTGTGGCTCACGATGCTGGGTTATGTAATGGCTCGAATAGTTGCCCTTCCTGTGAACATTCTCATCGGAATGCTGGCACCGCAGGTTGACGGATCGCTGACGTCAGCGGCTGCTCTCGGCGCCCTGTTGATCGGAGCGGCGGCGTCGGTGGCGGGCATCACGCTCCGGGTCGGGAACATCAGGACCGAGGACGCGGCGGTCAACTCGCTGCTGTGTTTCGGCCCGGTCGTGTCCCTGCTGGCCCTGATGGCGCTGGGGATCACTCTCCCCCGGTTCGACCTGTTCGTCGTGGGCGCAATCCTGATCCTGGCCGTCAACGTGCGGATACAGCTGAGACCCAGTGTGGACATTGGGGCCCGGTAGCGCTCTGGGCTACGGTGCCCGCACCCTTGCCTGATCGCACGGGCGCCACACGACGCCGAAGGAGCGCCATTGGCTGATCGCAAGTCGTTCTGGGCTTGGTGCCTGGAGTCGGAGGAGCCCTCCGACGCCGACCGCGCCGCGCTGGCCGCGAAGCTGTCGGAGCGGTACGGCACCGAGGTCACGGCCAGGCCGGTGCCGTCGCTGGACGACGCCGAGCTGCGACCGCCCCGCATCCAGGTGCCCGACCCGATGGCCGGCTGGTGCTCCACCACCGTCTACGACCGGGCCCGCTACGCCTACGGCGCCCACTTCACCGAGCGGGTCCGGGCCTTCAACCTCGACTTCGGTAATCCTCCCGACGTGGTGGCCCATCCCCGCGACGAGACCGAGGTGGAGGCCACCCTCGACTGGTGCGACGCCAACGGCTATGTGGCCGTCCCCTACGGGGGCGGGTCGTCGGTGGTGTGGGGCGTGACCCCCCGCGACGACCTGGGCCCGACCGTGGTGATCTCGCTCGACCCGCTCGACCGGGTGCTGGAGATCGACGACGTGTCCCGGGCGGCCCGCATACAGGCCGGCGTGTTCGGACCGCACCTCGAGGACCAGCTGCGGCCCAGCGGCCACACCCTGCGGCACTTCCCGCAGTCGTTCCGGTTCTCGACCCTCGGCGGCTGGATCGCCACCCGCTCCGGCGGCCACTACGCCACCAACCACACCCACATCGACGACTTCGTCGAGTCGGTGCGGATGATCACCCCGGCCGGCTGGTGGGAGTCCCGACGCCTGCCCGGCTCCGGCGCGGGTCCCAGCCCCGACCGCATGGTGATCGGCTCGGAGGGGATCTACGGGATCATCACCGAGGCCTGGATGCGCATCCAGCGCCGGCCGGTGTTCCGGGCCACCGCCGGGGTCACGTTCGGGTCGTGGCCGGCCGGCTGCGAGGCCGTCCGCCACATCGTGCAGGCCAAGCTGTGGCCTGCCAACCTGAGGATCCTCGACCCGGCCGAGGCCCGCCGGGCTGCGGGACTCGACGGCGAGCAGGCCCTGGTGATCGTGTCGTTCGAGTCGGCCGAGCTGTCGCAGCGCCACAACATCGCGGCCGCGGTCGAGATCGCCCGGGACTGCGGCGGGACGGTCGGAGACGACGACATCCGCGTCGACGACGGCACCGGCGCCCCCACCGGCCGGGGCGGCGCGGTCGGCGCCTGGCGCAACGCGTTCATCGGCGTGGGCAACGGCGTGGAGACGTCGCTGGGCCTGGTCAACGACACCTTCGAGACGGCCATCACCTGGGACCGCTGGCCCGATTTCGACGCCGAGATCCGCACCCGGGTCGGCGCCGCCCTCGCCGACACGTTCGGCCCGCACCACTCGCTGTCGTGCCGCTTCACTCACGTCTACACCGACGGTCCCGCGCCCTACTACACCTGGTCGGGCATGGGCGCGCAGGGCAGCGAGATCGCCCAGTGGCAGACCATCAAGGACGAGGCCAACCGGGCAGTGGTGGACGCGGGCGGCACCGTCACCCACCACCACGCGGTGGGCCGCATGCACCGGCCCGACGGCTACGACCGCCAGCGTCCCGAGTTGTTCGCCGAGTCCGTGCGGGCCGTCAAGCAGCGCCTCGACCCCAACGGCATCCTCAACCCCGGAGTCCTCATCGACCCCTGAGCCGCTCCTTACACTGGCGGCCGTGACTGAAGGGCAGCCTCGGGGCCTGCTGGCCGGGGTGAGGGTGATCGAGTCCAGCCTGCTCGGGCCGGGCCATCTGGGCACGTTCCTGGCCGACCTGGGCGCGGACGTGATCAAGGTCGAGTCCCCCGCCGGCGACTACATCCGCCAGATGACCTGGCCCATCGTCGAGGGCGTGTCGCTGCTGCACCTGCACACCCACCGGGGCAAGCGCAGCGTCACCCTCGACCTCAAGAACCCCGCCGGCCGCCAGCTGTACATCGACCTGGCCGCGGGCGCCGACGTGGTGGTGGAGGCCATGCGGCCCGGCACGCTGGACCGCCTCGGCCTCGGCTACAACGTGCTGAGCGCGGCCAACCCCCGGCTGGTGCTCGCCACCCTGTCGGGCTACGGAGCCACCGGCCCGTACAAGGACATGCCCAGCCACGGCATCGCCTACGACACCTGGTCCGGGATCGTGCAGCCCTTCGTCGATGACGAGGGCTTCACCCGCATCCCGCCCGACATGCCCAACGTCGGCATCAACGTCGGCCCGATGCTGGCCGCGCTGGCGGTGCTGGCCGCGGTGATCAAAGCCCGGGACACCGGCGAGGGATGCCAGCTCGAGGTGGCCCAGTCCGACGCCTCGGCCTACATGGACTGGTACCGCATCGAGACCGAGCGGGCCTACCAGCGGCCCGCCGTCGAGGTGACCGGCAACCCGTCCGACGACTACGTGCGCCGGCCCGCGGGCCTGGCCGGGATGTGGGAGGGCGTGCGCTACCAGGCCTACGCCGCGTCCGACGGCCATGTGCTGTTCATGGCGTCGGAGCAGGCCTTCTGGCGCAATTTCTGCGAGGGCGTCGGCCGCATGGACCTGTTCGAGCGCTGGCCCGGGTCCACCTACGCCGACCACGCCAGGGGCAACACCGAGCTGCAGCGGGAGCTCACCGCCATCTTCGCCACCAAGACCTGCGAGGAGTGGCTCGACTTCGGCAACGAGGTCAACACGCCGATCGCCCCGTTCAACACGCCGGCCAACATAGGCGACGATCCCCAGTTCCAGGCCCGCATCGGCTTCCTCTCAACCGAGGAGCTCGGCTGCGAGCAGCTCCCCCTCCCGGTCTTCGTCGACGGCCACAAGCCGCCCACCCCCACAAAGGCCCCCACCGTAGGCCAGCACACCGACCAAGTAATGGCCCAGGTCCTAGGCCTAGGCACCGACGAGATCACAGACCTCCGCGCCAACGGCGCCTTCGGCTAGCCAACGCCGGTCCGGCGAGGAACGGCCGACCGACAATGGGGCGAACGAACCGGCGAGGCCGGGGGGTGGCGGCGAGGAACGGCCGACCGACAATGGGGCGAAGCCCCGTCGGTCGGACGGCCTCGGCGACAGGACCCGCCGGCCGGGGCGGCCTTGCTATCGGCGCGTGACGACCACCTCGCGGCCGGGGACCTCGGGCTCGTCGTCGATCATCTCGGCCGGGAACCCTGGAGCCAGCACCGACACCCCGGTGGCCTCCTCCAGCCGCCGGACCACGTTCGGCGACCACTCCCGAGGCCCGTATCGGGCCGCGGCGTCCTCGAAGATGTCGATCAGCACGGGCGACAGCTCCAGCGGCACCCCGGCCCGCTCGGCCACCGCCGCGAACAGCGACAGGTCCTTCTGCACCAGGTCCATGGTGAAGTTGATGTCGCGGCTGCCGTTGAGCACCACCTGGCTCTCGGTCTCATGCACGAACGAGTTGCCCGACGAGATGCGGATGGCCTCATAGGCGGTGTTGAGATCTATGCCGGCCAGCTTCGAGGTGACCAGCGCCTCGCACAGCGACACCAGGTTGGCGGTGGCCAGGTAGTTGGTGACCACCTTGAGGATCGACGCCGAGCCGATGGGCCCGGCGTGCAGGATGTTGCGGCCCATGGCGGTCAGCACGGGTAGGGCCCGCTCGAAGGTGGGCCGGTCGCAGCCCGCGAAGATCGAGATGTTGCCGGTGGTGGCCCGGTGGCAGCCGCCCGACACCGGACAGTCGAGAGCCGCGCCGCCCGTACTGGTCACCAGCGCGGCCAGCCGCCGCACCTCGGCCTCGTCAGTGGTGCTCATCTCGGCCCAGATCGGAGCGTCGGCACCGTCGCCGCGGCCGGTCCGGGAGGCAAAGCCGGCCAGGATCCCGTCACCGGCCTCCATCACCGCGGCGCTGGCCGCAGGGCTGGGCAGGCACGTGATCACCATGTCGACGGTGGCCGCCATCTCGGCGGGGCTGCCGGCCCAGCCCGCGCCCTGAGCCTCCAGCGCGGTCGCAGCCGAGCGGTCCAGGTCCCGCACCACCAGGTCGAAGCCGTTGCGCAGCAGGCTGCCGGCCAGCTTCGACCCCACGTTGCCCAATCCGATGAAGCCCACTCTCATCGATGACCCCTCCCCTGCCGGCGCGACGATCGCGCCCGAACCTGCTGCCGTTTGCAATCGAGGTCCGGCCCGGCGACGCTAGCGCCGTGGCCAGAGCACCGAAGGGAATCGATCCGGAGCCGGTGACCGCGTGGCTGGCGGCCGAGGTGGGAGTGGCCCCGCCCCTCGACTTCGAGCCGATCACGGGCGGGGCGTCGAACCTCACGTTCGTGGTGACCGACGCGGCCGGCCGGCGGGTGGTGCTGCGGCGCCCGCCCACCGGCCACGTGCTGGCCAGCGCCCACGACATGGGCCGCGAGCACCGGGTGATCTCGGCGCTGGCGCCCACGCCGGTGCCGGTGCCGCCCGCGCTGGGGCTGTGCGCCGACGCGACCGTCAACGGCGCCGACTTCTACGTGATGGACCATGTCGAGGGCTCCGTGGTGTTCGACCGGGACGACGCCGCCACCGTCGACGAGGCCGTCCGCCCGGTCATGGCCCGCTCGATCATCGATACCCTTGCCGACCTGCACTCCCTGGACCCGGATGAGGTGGGCCTGGGCGACCTGGGCCGCCGCGAGGGCTACTGCGCCCGTCAACTGCGGCGCTGGCAGCGCCAGGTGGACGAGGGATCCGACCGGGACCTACCGCTGGTGCGCGAGCTCCACGACCGGCTGGTGGCCTCGATCCCCGAGCAGCAGGGGGAGGGGATCGTCCACGGCGACTACCGCCTCGACAACTGCATCATGGCCGCCGACGGCTCGGTGGCCGCGGTGCTCGACTGGGAGCTGTGCACCCTCGGCGACGTGCTGGTGGACGTGGCCGGCCTGGTGACGTGGTGGGGCGACCCGGAGGCCTCCGGACGCCTGGCCGAGATGCCCACCACCGTCGAGGGGTTCGGGACCCCGGCGGACGTGCTGGAGCGCTACGGCCGGCGCTCCGAGCGGGACCTGTCGTCGCTCGAGTGGTACGTGGCCCTGCAGTTCTGGCGGGTGGCCTGCATCATCGAGGGCGTGCGGGTGCGCCACACCGCGGGCGCCATGGGCGACAACCAGCACTACGACGACAGCGGGGCCCGGATGTTCATCGACTACGCCCTGGACCGCTGCACCGAGGCTCTCGACACGGCCTCCTGATACCCGGGCCTAGAAGGTGCGCGGGTAGGTGCAAGCCCCTCGCGTTGCACCGGGGTCTTTCCCGCTCTCGTTCGCTGCGCTCACGGGCCGCTCGGGCCACGGCCTCGCGCCGTATGGGCCGCGTCATCCCGCCTACTCGCTCGGCCTCTTAGCCGAGGGCGGACAGGGCGGCGTCGTAGTCGGGCTCGTCGGCGATCTCCGGAACCAGCTGCGAGTGCAGCACGGTGCCATCGGAGCCGATGACCACAACCGCCCGGGCGCACAGGCCGGCCAGCGGTCCCCCGCTGATGCCGACCCCGTAGTCGTCGAGGAACTCGGGGTTGCGGAAGGTCGAGCCGATGGAGACGTTCTCGATGCCCTCGGCGCCGCAGAATCGGCCCGCCGCAAAGGGCAGGTCGGCCGACACGCACACGACGGTCGTGTCCTCGATGCCGGCGGCACGCTCGTTGAAGGTGCGCACGCTCTGGGCACAGGTCGGAGTGTCGATCGACGGGAAGATGTTCAGCACCACCCGGCCGCCTGCCAGGCCCTCTGACGTCACCGCGCCGAGGTCCCCTCCGGTGAGGGTGAAGGCCGGTGCCTCATTGCCCACGGCCGGCAGGTCGCCGCTGGTGTGGACGGGATTGCCCCGGAACGTGATCTCGGCCATGGTGTCTCCTCGGAGGCTGCTTGTGCTTTGCGTTGACGCTCCGACCCGCTGCGGGGCCCGCTGAGCGTCCCGGTCACCGGAGGCTACCGGTTGGCCCTTCCCTCGGGTCCTCCTGTTCGGTCGGAGTTCAGCGACAAGGATGCGGCCGTTGCCCGCCCCGCGGCAAACACCTGATAGAAGTCATCGCCATGAGAAGCAATCCGATGAGAGAGCGCTGGGCGGCCGGGGAGACCGCGGTCGGGGCCTGGCTGACCATCCCCAATGCGTTCTCGGCCGAGATCGTGGCCCGCTGCGACTTCGACTACGTCTGCGTCGACACCCAGCACGGCTTCAACGACCACGACGAGACCTGGAAGATGCTGCAGGCCATCAACCTCGGATCGGTCACTCCCCTGGTGCGGGTGCTGCAGAACGACGCCGGACTGATCGGAAAGAGCCTCGACGCCGGCGCCCGTGGAATCGTCGTGCCGATGGTCAACACCCGGATCGAGGCCGAGGCGGCCGTGCGGGCGTGCCGGTTCGCGCCCGACGGCATCCGCAGCTACGGCCCGGCGCGGGTGCTGCGCCAGGAGGGACCGGACTACTACGCCCACGCCAACGCCGATGTGGCCGTGATCCCGATGATCGAGACGGCGGAGGCCATCGAGAACCTCGACGACATCCTGTCGGTGCCCGGAGTGGACGCCGCCTACGTGGGGCCCTCGGACCTGTCGCTGACCCTGGGCCTGCCGCCGGGCAACAACGACGGCAACGCACTCTTCGACGACGCCCTGGCCACCATCGCGGCCGGCTGCGCCCGCCACGGCGTGGTGGCCGGGTGCCACACCTCCGCCGAGCTGTGCCCGCGGCGCGTCGAGCAGGGGTTCAGGATGGTCACGGCCACATCCGACCTGGTGTCCCTCACGAGAGCCCTCGACGACGAGCTGCGCCGGGCCAGAGGCGAGGATCCGGTAGTGCGTTCCGGCTCGCTGTACTGAGGGCGGAGCAGGCGGCGCCCGGATCACACTGCGGACGTGAAGCTCGGAGACATCGCCAACGAGGCCTTCGCCGGCGGACCCCGCCCGCTGGACGGCGTCCGGGTGCTGGCAGCCGAGCAGATGGCCGCGCTGCCCTTCGCCACGCAGCTCATGGCCCGGCTCGGTGCCGAGGTGGTCAAGGTGGAGCGGCCCGGCGCCGGTGAGACGGGTCGCCAGTCACAGCCCGCCATCACCGACCCGGAGGGGCACGAGGTGGGCGCCACCTTCCTGCGCAACAACCTCAACAAGCGCAGCGTCACCCTGAACCTGAAGGACCCGCGGGGTGTGGAGATCTTCCTTCGCCTCGCGCCCCACTTCGACGTGGTGTGCGAGAACTTCAAGGCCGGCGGCGCCGACGCACTCGGGATCGGCTATGGGGCGGTGCAGGCCGTGCACCCCGGTGCGGTGTACCTGTCGGTGTCGGGCTTCGGCAGCGGGCCGGAGTCGCCCTACCGCGACCGGGCCGCCTACGCGTCGATCGTAGAGGCCATGTCGGGCATCCTCGAGTACAAGCGAAGGCCGGACCATCCTCCCACCGCCAATCCAGTGGGCGCTCTCGGTGACATCTCCGCGGCCCTGTTCGGGGTGATCGGCGTGCTGGCCGCACTGCGCCAGCGGGATCAGCCGGGACCGGGGTCGGGACTGGGCCAGCACATCGATGTGGCCATGCTCGACGCCACCATCGCCATGACCGACATCGTCACGAACTTCTTCTCGATGGGCATTGCCGACGAGGCGGACGCCGACGTGGGCATCGTCGAGACCTTCGCAGCCGGGCAGGGTCACTTCGTGCTGCAGGTGGTCCGCGAGCACCACTTCGAGCGCCTGGCCGAGGTCACCGGCAATCCCCAGTGGCTCCACGACAGCCGTCTTGCCTCCCGCGGCGGCTGGGTGATGCACCTCGAGGATGTGCTGCGTCCCGGCGTGGAGCGGTGGGCCGCCGGCAAGACCAGCACAGAAGCGGTAGAGGCGCTGACCGCGCAGGGCCTCGCGGCCGGGCCGTCGATGACCAGCGCGGAGGTGTGCGCCGACCCGCACGTGGCCGGACGCAACATGATCGTGGAGATGCCCCGGCCCGATGGCGGCAACCCGGTCTTCATCCCGGGGAACCCGATCAAGATGAGCCGGACCGCTGAGGGTCCCGAGACCAGGGTCCCCTGGCTGGGGGAGCACACCGACGCCGTGCTCACGGCAGAGCTCGGGCTGGACCCCGACGAGCTGGACAGGCTCCGGGCCGACGGTGTGATCTGATCCGCCGGTCGGCAGGCCGCCGGTACGCTGCCCTCTGTCGCAGCCAGCTCAGGGGGCCGCCGGTGGATTTCGAGTTCTCCGAGGAGCAGAAGGCGTTCGCGGCCACCGTCGAGGCCTTCCTGGACGCCCACGACGACCCCGACGTGTTCGACCTGACCCGCGAGAACATGGCCCAGCTGGTGGACACCCCCAAGCGGCGGGCGTTCATGAAGGAGATGGGCCGCAAGGGCTGGCTGGGGATCACCTGGCCCGCCGAGTACGGCGGCAGCGAGGGCGAGGGCGTCTACGAGTACCTGCTGAACGAGGCGCTGGCCGCCCGGGGCGGGCCCCAGATCGGCAAGGGGGTCGGCATCGTGGGCAAGACCATCATCGCCCACGGCTCCGAGACGCTGAAGGCCGAGTTCCTGCCCATGATCCTCGAGAACGACGTGGAGTTCGCGGTGGGTTACTCCGAGCCCGACGCCGGCTCCGACGCGGCCTCCATGCGCTTGAAGGCCGAGCGTCACACCGCCGAGGACGGCGCCGAGGGCTGGCTCCTCAACGGCCAGAAGATCTGGACCACCTCCGCTCACTTCGCGGAGTGGTACTGGCTGGGCACCCGCACCGACCCGGACAACAAGCACATGGGCATCACCTTGATGCTGGTGCCCCTGGACCAGCCCGGCATCACCATCGACGGCATCTGGACCATGGGCGACGAGCGCACCAACTCGGTGTTCCTCGACGACGTCTTCGTGCCCGACGACTACGTGGTGGGTGAGGTCAACCACGGGTTCCGCTACATCAGCCAGGCCCTCGACCTCGAGCGCTTCACGATGTTCACGTTCTCGCCCATCAAGCAGCGCCTCGACCTGCTGACCGACTGGGTCCAGACCGCAGAGCGCGACGGCGAGGCGGTGCGGGACGATCCCCGGGTGCGGGCCCGGCTCGCCAACCTGCACACCGAGGCCGAGGTGGCCCGGGTGCTGGGGCTCAAGTTCGTGGCCGAGGCGGTCAAGGTCGAGCAGGCGGTGCGAGAAGGCAAGGAGGGGTTCCAGCCGCCCACGGTGGCCGCCTCGGAGTACAAGCTCTACGCCACCGAGCTGTCCAAGCGCCTGGCCGACGCGTCCATGGACATCGCCGGACCGGGCTCGCAGCTGAGGGTGCACACCGCCGACGCCCCGATGAAGGGCCGGGCCGACTCCACGTACCGCTTCACCGTGATCGACACCATCGGCGGGGGCGCCTCGGAGATCCAGAAGAACATCATCGCCCGCCGGGGCCTCGGCCTCCCCAAGAACTTCTGAGGGCATGCCCGTGACAACCCCAGCGTCGCCGACCGCCCACCCAGGGGCTCTCGAGGGGACCAGAGTGCTCGACCTGTCCTCGGTAGGACCTGCCGCTCGGGCCACCCGGCTGCTGGCCGACTACGGCGCGGAAGTGGTGAAGGTCGGTCCCGTGCCCCGGCAGGCCGGGGTCGCCACCGTGCCCCCCGCCTACGCCTACAGCGGCCACCGGAGAATGAGGCGGGCCCTGCTCGACCTCAAGGACGACGGCGGGCGCGGCGCGTTCCTCGACCTGGCCCGGGCCGCCGATGTAGTAGTGGAGAGCTTCCGTCCCGGCGTGGCCGAGCGCCTCGGCATCGGCTACCCCGCCGTCCGGGCCGTCAACGACCGCATCGTCTACTGCTCCACCAGCGGCTACGGCCAGAGCGGTCCTCGCAGCCGGTGGGCCGGCCACGACCTCAACTACCTGGCCGTGTCGGGCTACCTCCACTGCAGCGGCCGCGACGGCGACGGCGTACCCGCGCTGCCCGGAGCCACGGTGGCCGACATCGCCGCAGGCGGGATGCATGCCGCTATGGCGGTCATGGCCGCCCTGCTACGCCGGGAACGCACCGGCTGCGGGGAGTACCTCGACGTGTCGGTGGCCGACGGGGCGCTGGGCATGATGGCGCTTTACGCCGACGAGCATCTGGCCACCGGCGTCGAGCCGGGTCCGGGCCACTACATCCTCACCGGCCGGTACGCCTGCTACGGCGTCTATGCCTGCGCCGACGGTCAGTACCTGTCGGTGGCCGCCATCGAGCCCGCGTTCTGGGCCAATTTGTGCCGGGCCCTCGATATTGAGGAGTACCTCGACGCCCAGACCGAAGACGACCGCCAGAACGAGATCCGGGAGGCACTGGCGGCCCGCTTCGCCACCGCTGGTCGCGACGAGTGGGTCCGCCGGCTGGGACCCGCCGACTGCTGCGTAGCGCCGGTAAACAGCGTCTCGGAGGCCGTCCACGACGAGCAGTACCGGGTCCGGAGAGCAGTGGTGAAGGCCGAGCATCCCACCGACGGCACCGTGGAACAGGTCGGCCCGGTGTGGGCCGGCGCCCAGGCGTTCGGCGACCGATGCGAGCTACCCGACCTCGCTCAGACCGACACCGCCGAACTGCTGGCCGAAGCCGGCTACGACCAGGCCCGAGTCGATGCCCTGGCATCCGCGGGGGTGATCGCATGACCACTGCGCTGCCCGATGACGTGGCCGAGCTGATCGGGCAGCCCATGTACCCCGAGACGGCCGACTTCCCGGCCGAACTGGGCTACGGCTGGAACACGCTGGCCGCCACCGAGAACGGCAACCCCCTTTATTGGGAACCAGCCGTGGCCGCGATGCTGGCCGGGGGGAGCATCCTGCCTCTCAGCACGCTGTCGCTGTGGATGCGCCCCCACCGCTGGGCGCCCGGCGCCACCACCGAACAGGTGGCTCTCCAGGTCCACTTCGACCTCAAGGAACGGCTGGAACTGCCCGAGGCCATCATGAGCGACAACACGATCGTGTTCCACGAGCCCGTGCGCCCCGGCGACGTGATCAGCCACCACCAGGTGCTGCGGTCCGTGAGCGATCCCAAGACGACCCGGCTCGGCTCCGGCCGCTTCTGGGTGATCGATGTCGAGTACCACAACCAGCACGGGGCGCTGGTGGGCGTGGAGTCCTACACCGGTTTCGGCTACCGCCGAAACGACGCCGACCCGGCCGGGCAGCCCCAGGAGTCGGGGCAGGCGGAGTCCACGCCACCGGCCGGGAGCTCCGGCCCGCGGGCCAAGCCGGACCCCGCCCACGACCAGGTGCGGATCGGCGATGTGCTGCCAGAAGTCGTCCACGACGTCACGGCCACCACCGTCGTGCTGGGGGCGCTGGCCAGCCGTGACTGGCGGCCCATGCACCACGACTACCGTTTCGCCACCGAGCGCAACGGCACCCGCGACATCTTCCTCAACACCCCCAACCAGCTGGCCTGGATGGAGCGGGCCATCACCGACTGGACGGGCCCGAAGGGCCGCCCGGGCCGGATCTCGTTCCGCATGCACGATCCGGTGTTCCCCGGCGACACGATGACCATCGCGACCCGGGTGAGCGCGACCCCGATCGACGGCACCGGATGCGGCTGGGTCGAACTCGACCTGATGCTGCGGGGCGACGACCGCACGTGCACGACCGGCAGTGCCCGGGTCGCCCTGCCCATGTCGTCGTCGGACAACCCGTGGCTGCGCCGCGGCGACGATTGGCGGCCGTGATGAGCGGCTCGGAACCGCTGGGTCCTGCACGACCCGGGAGGCGGTGATGCTGGACCTGGACTTCACCGGTGAGCAGGACATGCTGCGCGACATGGTGCGGGGCCTGTGCGGCGAGTTCTCCCCTCTGGAGCGGGTGCGGGAGCTCGAGGACGACCCCGACGGCATCGCCCGCGACCTCTGGGACCGCTTCGGGGAGTTGGGCCTCTGCGGCCTGATGGTCCCCGATAGCGACGGCGGATCGGGCATGAGCCTGATCGACGGGGTGGTGCTGTACGAGGAGTTGGGCCGCTCGCTGGCTCCGCTCCCCCACTTCGTGAGCTGCGTCCTGGCCGCGGGCGCGATCATGCAGGCCGGGTCGCCGGGCCAGCGGGACGAGTTGCTCGGTCCGATCGCGTCGGGTGAGACCGTCGCCACCGTGGGATGGCTGGAGCCGGGTGGCGGCTTCAAGCCCCGGGGTGTGCAGCTGGCGGCCCGGGCCAACGGCGACGGGTTCGTGCTCGACGGCGCCAAGCTCCACGTGCCTTTCGCCTCAGCAGCCGACCTGCTGGTGGTCCTGGCCCGCACCGGCGACGCTGATCGCGACATCGACCTGTTCGTGGTGCCCCCCAGCGCCGCGGGGCTGAGCCTGGAGCAGCGCCTGTCGATCGGGTCGGACACCCAGTACCTGCTCACCTTCGACGGTGTCGCCGTGGAGTCCGGGGCCAGACTGGGAGATCCCGGCGCGCCGCCGGGAACCGGCTGGGCGGCCTGGGACCGAGCCATGCACGCCGGCGCGATCCTGGCCGCGGCCCAGGCGGTGGGCGGAGCCTCCTACGCGCTGGAGATCACTGTCGAGTACGCCAAGGCCAGGCACCAGTTCGGCAAGGCCCTGGCCGAGTTCCAGGCCATCTCGCACTACCTGGCCGACGCCCGCACCGCCCTTGACGGCGCCCGGCTGCTGGTGTACGAGGCGGCCTGGGCACACAGCACAGAGCGCCCGGTCGACCGTCTGGCCCCCATGGCCAAGCTGTTCGCCTGCCGCACCTACCGGGACGTCACCGCCATGTGCCAGCAGGTCTTCGGGGGGATCGGCTTCACCCTGGAGTACGACATCCAGCTCTACTTCCGGCGGGCCAAGCAACTCCAGCTGTCATGGTGGGACACGGCCACCTGCGAGGACCGGATCGCCGACGCCGTCCTGGGAGCGGCCTAACCGGCCCCGGGACATAGCATGATATTCAGCAAGTGGCTCACTGCTCGACGGGTGGATCTGCTGCTGGCCGTGGCGGTGACGGTGGCCGCGGTGACCGGGCTGGTGTCCTGGGGCGTCGGCAGCGGCTGGGCCCGCTGGGTGACGGTCATGCACGCCCTGGCCGGGCTGAGCCTGCTAGCGCTGGCGCCCGCCAAGCTCAGGGGCTCGGTGCGCACCGGGCTGAAGCGCCGCCGGCTCACCCGGTGGCTGTCGATGCTGCTGGGCGCGCTGGTGACAGCCACGGTCGTGCTGGGGATCCTGCACGCCACCGGGCTGTGGCACGGGGTGGGCTACTGGTCGGCGCTGTGGACCCACGTGCTTCTGGCCGCGCTGCTGGCGCCTCTGGTGGTGTGGCACATCGTGAGCCGGCCCGGACGCCCCCGCATCACCGACCTCGACCGCCGGGCACTCACCGGCGGGGGCCTCGCCCTGGCCGCCGCAGGCGCGGCCTACGGGATCCAGCAACTGGTGGTGGGCGACAACCGGCGCTTCACCGGCTCCCACGAGATCGCCTCGTTCAACCCGACGGAGATGCCGACAACCATGTGGCTCAACGACCGGTCGCCCCGGGTTCCTGCCTCGGACTGGGAGCTGACGATCGCAGGCAACCCGGTGGCATTGGAGGCGCTGCACGAGAAGACCAGACCGTTGGAGGCCGACCTCGACTGCACCGGGGGATGGTGGAGCCGCCAGTCCTGGGATGCGGTGCCGCTCACCGATTTGATGCCGGAACTGGACCGACCCACCCTGGAGGTCACCTCGCTGACCGGCTACAGCCGGCTGTTCCCGGCCCGCGACGCGGCCAACCTGTACCTCGCCGTCGGCTACAACGGCGAGCGGTTGCGCCGGGGCCACGGCGCGCCGGTGAGGCTGGTGGCCCCGGGACGCCGGGGCTTCTGGTGGGTGAAGTGGGTCAGCCAGGTCGAGGCGATCGACCGTCCGTGGTGGCTCCAGTTGCCGTTCCCGCTGGAGTAGACGCCTGCGAGCGGCTGGGAAACCTCTGTGAAGCACTCGGTCACGGTGCGATACTAGACACGGCCCCGGAGGCAACCGGAGGGGATGCCTGTGAGGCGGTCAGCCGTTTGGCTCGTGGTGATGGCACTGGTGGCGGCGGGGTGCTCGACTGGCACGTCGCCCGATCCGGCCGGGTCCCAGGTGGAGGAACTCTCAGAAACGGCCACCGTCAGCGAGGCAGCCACCGTGACCGAGCCCTTGACCCCGGAGCCCGCGCCGGCCGAGGGAACGTTCATCGCGGTGGCGGCCGGGTTCTGGCACACCTGCGCGATCCGGGCCGACGGTGGCATCGACTGCTGGGGCGTCAACCAGAGCGGGGTGCTCGACGCTCCCGAGGGAGACTTCACGGCCATCTCAGCTGGACCCGGCCACAACTGCGCCATCAGGATCGACGGCAGTATCGAGTGCTGGGGCGCGGACTTCGCGGGAATGACCGATGTCCCCGACGGTGAGTTCGTCGCGGTGTCCGCGGGCGCCAACTACACCTGTGCTCTGCGTGACGACGGCGACGTCGACTGCTGGGGCGGTTCCGACGCCGGACTCCTGACGCCGCCCGGCGGGCACTTCACCGCGTTGGCTGCCGGGCACGACCACGCCTGCGTCCTGCGCAGCGGCGGCACGGTGCTGTGCTGGGGCAGCAACGAGCTCGGACAGGCCGACCGGCGGACGGAACGCTTCACCGCCATCGCGGCAGGAGCCGACCACACCTGCGGGGTGACGCTCGACGGCACCGCCGAGTGCTGGGGATCGGACTACCTGGGCAAGTCGGGCGCTCCCAGCGGGACCTTCACGACTCTGGCGGCCGGGGTGGACCACACGTGCGGAGTACACACCGATGGCACCGCCGAGTGCTGGGGATCGAACGCCTACGGCGCAACCCCTGCGCCGCACGGCCAGTTCCAGACGGTCGCGGCCGCGGCCGACCACAGTTGCGGGCTCCGCACGGACGGGACGATCCAATGCTGGGGCCGGCGCTTCGTGGCGGGAGCCGAACCGCCCAGCGAGCCGTTCGCTTCGCTGATTGCCAGCGGCAACCATACGTGCGGGCTGCGAACCGACGGCACCGTCCAGTGCTGGGGCACCGACCTGGTGGGTCAGATGGCGCCGCCCGGCGGGCGTTTCAACTCGATGGCCACCGGGAACTACTTCGCCTGCGGCCTACGCCCGGCGGGGGCCATCAAGTGCTGGGGATACGACCGCTTCGGCGTTCTCGACGTCCCCGACGGACAATTCGACACGGTGACGGCCAGTGTCGGCCACGCCTGCGCCCTACGAGACGACGGCACCGTCGAATGCTGGGGCTCCAACTCGCACGGACAGGCCGACGCACCCGACGGCACCTTCATGGCCATCTCGGCAGGGAGCTCGCACAACTGCGGCATCCTCGACACCGGCGGAGCCAAGTGCTGGGGCAACCCCTACGCGGGGAGGCTGAATTCGCCGGCGGGTTCCTTCAGCGCGCTGGCAGCCGGAGACAGCCATACGTGCGGGCTGCGCTCCGGCGGCACGGCCGACTGCTGGGGCTCCAACTCGCACGGACAGACCGACGCCCCCGATGCCGTCTTCACGGCTGTCTCGACCGGAGTGCACTCGTGTGGCCTGCTCCCCCGCGGCAACGTGGAGTGCTGGGGGACCGACGAGGCGCCCGCCGCCGGGGAGTTCGCCGCGATCGAGGTCGGCCAGGGCTACACCTGCGGTCTGCGAGCCGACGGCACCGTCGAATGCTGGGGAACGCTGCGGGCCCCTCCCGACGGCGTGACCTACACCGGCTGACCACCCGCCGAACCGAACCGGCAGCCGTTGAGTCCGAGAACGGCCCCACCGCGGCCGATTCAGGGCACGCGAGCCGGGGCCGAGCCATGGGTGCATACTGAGTCGTGTCCCGGTGGCGGAGGCTTGACGCGGGCCGGATCGCGATCCTGGCTGTGCTCGTCATCGGGACGACCGCGTTCCTCACCCGGAGCCAGTGGTCCGGCACGGTCGAGACCGCCGTCGATGTAGCCGTGGATGCGGTGGATGTGGCCGTCGGCAGCGCGGTCAACGGCGACGCCGGCGGTGAGATCGACCGTTCCGAGCTGGTCACCCAAGGCGAGGTGCTCGCTCCCCCGGTGGTGGACTTCGACGATCCCGAGGACTTCGATGTCGAGACCGAGCGCCTATATCGGATCGTGCCCGAGGCCGGCTCCCGGGCCAGCTATCACATCCAGGAGCGTCTCGGTGGCCTGTCGCGCACCACGGTCGGCACCACGACGGTGATGGCCGGGGAGATCGCCGTCAACCTCGTGGACCTAGGCGCCAGCCGGATCGGCGAGATCGTGATCAACGTCGAGATGTTCCAGTCCGACTCGGTGCTGCGGGACAAGCGCATCCGCCACGACTACCTCCAGTCGAGCCACTGGCCGTTCGTGCGGTTCAGGCCCACCTCGATAGAAGGCCTCGACACCGGGTTCGCCGACGGCGCCAGCTACGACATCGACATCACCGGCGAGCTGACCGTGAAGGAGACCACCCGCACCGAGACCTTCACCGGCGCCGTCGTCATCACGCCGGACTCCCTCGCCGCAGTCATGTCGGCCACGGTCCTGACCAGCGACTACGACGTCGGACCCATCAACATCGCCCGGCTGGTGCACACCTCCGACGAGGTGACCCTGACCTTCGAGATGGTCGCCGACCGGGTCGGCTTCGCCTCGGAGCCGACCGGAGACCTGCGCCGCGAGATCCCGGTCTCTGACATCGCGAAGGGCCGGTTCGCAGCCACCGTGCAGCCCATCCTGGAGACACGCTGCGTGAGCTGCCACACCACCGGCGGCCCGGCCTGGAGCACCCTCGCCCTCGACACCGCCGGAGACGCGGCCGCCATCGCCGACGACATCGCGTTCGTCACCGGAATCGGCTTCATGCCACCCTGGCTGCCGTCGGACCTGAGCCCGGAGTACGTGCACGAGTGGGCCCTGAGCGACGACGAGAAGGCCGCCATCAAGGCATGGGCCGATGCCGGCGGCGGCCTCGACGTGCGCCCCAGCACCCCGCTGGTGGCCCGCTTCCAGGCCATCATCCCAATCGAGGAGGACCAGAAGATCGGACCCCGCGACGGGCTGTACACCGGTTATTCCCGTCCCGACGGCTGGCCGGTCAAGAACGACGACTACCGCTGCCAGGTGCACCAGGTGGCCGATCCCGAGGGCGACGGCAACTGGGTCAAGGGCTTCGAGTTCAGGCCCGACCAGGTGCCGGTCGTCCACCACTCGATCGTCTACCGGGTGCCGGCTGCCGCGGCGGAGGAGGTCGCAGCCAAGATCGCAGCCGAGGACAGGATCGAGGCGGCCCAGGGCCTCTCTGACGAGCCGGGCTGGACGTGCTTCGGGCTGTCGGGGCTCAACAGCGAGGGCGTGTACTCGATCCAGGGCTGGGCGCCGGGCCAGTCCCCCACCATCTACCCCGACGGGTACGGCCTCTACCTGGCACCCGGAGACATGATCGTCAACCAGATCCACTATCACTACGACCACGACACCCCGTCCGACGGCTCATGGATAATCCTCGACACCCTCACCGCCGAGGAAGTCGCCGCAGGCATCACCCACATCACAGGCAGCAACTACCTCACCCCCGCAGAGGTGCCGTGCACCCCAGAGGAGGCCGCGGTCGCGGCCGAGCGGGCCGCCACCGTCGACGGATACGTCAACCTGTGCCTTCGGGACAACGTGCTGGCCGAGATCGGCGAGAAGTACGACTCATTCGCCCCGCTCATCCCCGGCCTGCTGCTGGCCCAGTGCGGCGCCACCGTCGACGACTACGACGACCTCGACGGCAGCATCGGCTACAGCTCCTGTGACCTGCCGGCCCGCAACACCGGCACCATCCACACCGTCCTCGGCCACATGCACGAGTTCGGCGCGGCCTACCGCATGACCCTCCATCCCGACACGCCCGAGGCACGGATCCTGCTCGACATCGGTGTGTGGGACTTCGAGTGGCAGCTCAACTACGAGCCGGTGGAGGACATCCGCATCGAGCGGGGCGACATGGTGCGCTTCGAGTGCTGGTGGGACCGCACCCTGCAGTACATGCCCGAGCCCCGCTACGTCACCTGGAACGAGGGCACCGTCGACGAGATGTGCTTCTCCAGCATCGCGGTGCTCCCCGACTGACAATCCCCAACAGCCCGATCACCAGCGGCTCCGCTCGGCCTCCGGGGCTACGGTCCTGTTGTGAGGCTGCGATCGGCAGCATGCATCGCGGCGGTGCTCATGCTCACGGTGGCCGGGTGCTCCGGAGACAGCACCGGGGGGCAGAGTCCAGCCGTCTCCGGAGCGAACGGCGCCAGCGATCCCGGCAACGTCGCCAGCGTCGTCGAGGAGTCGGGGACTCTGGAGCGCGCCGGAAGCGGGAGATTCGCGGCGGTGGCCGCCGGCAGCCGCCACACCTGCGCGCTGCGCACCAACGGCACCGCCGTCTGCTGGGGCGCCAACCACAGCGACCAGATCGACGCGCCCGCGGGCACCTTCACGACCCTGTCCGCAGGTCGCCGGCACACATGCGGCCTGCGGGTGGGCGGCACCATCGAATGCTGGGGCTTGGACTTCCTGGAGCTGCTGCGAGCCCCCAGCGGGCAGTACGTGGACATCACCGTCGGCGACAGCCACTCATGCGCTCTGCGAGTCGACGGCGACATCCAATGCTGGGGCAGCGCCAAGACCGAGGCTGTCATCGCGCCCGGCGGGCACTTCTTCGGGGTCGCGGCCGGATTCGGGCACTCCTGCGTGCTGCGCAGCGGCGGCGGTGTCCGGTGCTGGGGCGACAATCACTGGGGCCAGGCCGAAGCCCCTGCCGGGCAGTTCGTGTCGGTCTCGGCGGGTGGGGACCAGTCGTGCGGTCTGCGTGTCGACGGCACCGCCGAGTGCTGGGGTCGCAGCTTCATCGATGAGAGCAACGCCCCGCACGGCCGGTACAGCGCGATCGACACCGGGGGCCGGCATTCCTGCGGGCTGCGCACCAGCGGCACCATCGACTGCTGGGGGGCCAATCACTGGGGCCAGATCGAACCGCCTGAGGGCCGGTTCTCGTCGGTGTCCACCGGCTGGGACCACTCATGCGGGGTCCGGGTGGACGGGAACATCGAGTGCTGGGGCCGGCGCTTCGTCACACAACTGGAGGCGCCCGGTGGGTCGTTCAGCGCAGTGTCCACCGGCGAGGAGCACAGCTGCGGGGTCCGAGCCGGCGGAACCGTCGAGTGCTGGGGGGCCAACGACCGCGGCCAGGCCGACGCCCCGAGTGGACGGTTCATGTCGGTCGCGGCAGGAACGGGCTTCTCCTGCGGCCGGCGCGCCGGCGGCACCGTCGAGTGCTGGGGCGTCGGGCCGCCCAACTCTCCGGAGCAGGTGCAGGCCGTGCTCGAGCGCGTCGTGGAGGCCGTAGATCGTGCCGGCGAACGGGCCGCCGGCCCCTTCACTGCGGTCCACGCCGGAGGCGGCCAGGCCTGCGTACTGGACGCCGACGGCATGGCCCTGTGCTGGAGCAACGTGCAGGCCAGCAGTGACAGTACGACCATCCTCCACATCGGCGGAACCGGCGGTGCAGACGAGCCCCTCGTTTCGCTGGCGGTAGGCAACAGCCGCGCCTGCGGGCTGCACGCCGGCGGCACCATCGAATGCTGGGGATCCCGGGGAGACGCTTGGGCGCCCGCGCCCGGCGGGAACTTCGTCGCCGTGTCGGTGGGGGCCAGCCACTCCTGCGCGGTGCGCACCGACGGCACCGTCGAATGCTGGGGCCTCGACCATGGGTGGCTCCTCGAGGCCCCCGCCGGCGCGTTCAGTTCCGTCTCGGCTGCCCGCAACCACTCCTGCGCGGTGCGCACCGATGGCACCGTCGAGTGCTGGGGCCTGGACTACGCGGGGCTGCTCGACGCTCCGGGCGGGCGGTTCACGTCGGTCTCCACAAGCCCGAGCCACTCGTGCGGCCTGCGCGCCGGTGGCACCATCGAATGCTGGGGCACGTTCCGTCCCCCGCCCGAAGGCGTGACCCTCCATTGATCGGTCCCGACTTGAGGAGCCGCGTCGCAGCCATGTTGAATGTGTAGACAATCTGTAGACAGAGATGTAGCCTGCGCCTCGTGGAGACGACGACCATCCGGGTTGACCGCGACACTCATGCGCGGCTGCTCGACATGAGCAACGAGTCGGGCGACAGCCTTACAGAGACCGTGCGACAGGCCGCCGAGGCGCTGAGGCGGATGCGATTCGGCCTGCGGGTGCAGGAGGAGTACGCCGCTCTGCGGAGCGACCCCGGCGCCTGGGCCGACTACTTGGCTGAGGCGGAGTCGTCTCACGTTGCCGATGGCATCGATTGATGAGCTATGGCTCGTCGACTTCGGCACGCCATACCCGGGCGAACCGGCTGCCCGCCGACCCGCGATCGTGTTGGGGCCACCCGAATGGCTCGGCACCGACTTCCCCTCGTAATCGTCGCACCGCTGACAACCACGCATCGAGGCCTGTCATTGCATGTTGAGGTGCCCGCCAGCACCCAGACCGGTCTGAGCCACGACAGTTACGTACAGTGCGAGCTGCTTCGTGCGATCAACACCCAGCGCCTGCTGCACCGACTGGGTGCGGTGGGCCCCGACACGAGTTGGCAGGTCGGCGAGATCGTCAAGACCCTTCTCAACCACTGACCGCCATGACCCGCGATCCGTGACAGATCACAGACCGACGACGGCCAGATGAAGCGCCACCTGCTGGCGGCGGTGGAGGCGGGCGGGACCAAGTTCCGGGGGGCGGTGGTGTCGGCGGACATGACCATCGTGGACTCCGTGCGGGTGCCGACGACCGACCCCGACACGACCCTGGCGGCCGTCGCCGCGTTCTTCCAACGGGCTCCGCCAGTAGCCGCGCTGGGGATCGCCTCCTTCGGCCCGGTCGATCTGGATCCCAACTCGCCCGGCTACGGAGCGCTGGTGGGCACGCCCAAACCGGGCTGGTCGAGCAGCCCGATTCTGGGACGGCTGGCGGATGCCGCCGGTGTGCCCGCCGCAATCCAGACCGATGTGGAGGCGGCCGCGGTAGCGGAGCAGACCCTGGGGCCGGAGCCCCGGCCCAGGCGGCTCACCTATGTGACGGTCGGCACCGGCATCGGCGCGGCCATGGCGATGGACGGGACACCCTGGCGAGGACGGCGCCACAGCGAGCTGGGACACATCCCGGTGCGCCGCGTCTCCGACGACGACTATCCGGGACACTGCCCGTTCCACCGCGACTGCCTGGAAGGGATGGCCTCCGGACCGGCCATGGCCGAGCGCTGGGGAGTCGAGCCATCCCAAGCCGCCGACCGCGACGACATCTGGCAGATGGAGGCCGCCTACCTGGCCCAGTTGGTGCGGGTGCTGGCCTACTCGTTCGCCCCCGACCGGATCGTGTTCGGCGGCGGTGTTGGCGGCCGTCCCGGCCTGGCGGAGATGATCCGGACGGAGAGCCGCGCCGACTTGGGCGGCTACGCCGACTATCTCTCGGGCCAAGACGGGTCCGTTACCGCTCCCGCCCTCGGAGACGACTCCGGCCTGTTGGGCGCGGCCCTCCTCGCCCGCTCGCTGCTGGAGGAGTGAAGCTCTAGACGGCGGCGATCTGGCAGCCCAGGTCGGCCAGTTGCTCCTCGGCGTGGCCGAGGGTGAGCTCGATGTGACGGGCGGCCAGGAAGTGTCGGTGCAACGGGTAGTCGCGGTCGACGCCCACCCCGCCGTGGACGTGCACCGCGGCGTGGACCACCCGGTAGCCGCCCTCTGAGGCCCAGTACTTGGCTATGGCGATCTCACGGTCAGCGGGCAGCCCCGCCGACAGGCGCCAGGCGGCCTGGTAGGCGGTCAGCCAGATGGCCTCGGCGTCGATGTAGGAGTCGGCGGCCCGCTGGCTGACCGCCTGGAAGGTGGCGATGGGCCGGTCGAACTGGTGGCGCTGCTTGGCGTAGCCGGCGGTCATCTCGATGGCGGCCCGGGCCGCGCCCGACATCATCATGCACAGCCCGACGTTGGCGTGACGCTCGATGAAGTGCACGACCTCGGCGCCGTCGGCTGAGCCGCCGCCGAGCAGGGCGTCGGCTCCGACCCTCACGCCCGACAGCTCGAAGCGGGCCTCCGGGCGGCCGGTCGTCACCTCTACCGCGAGACGCTCGAGGCCTGCGGTGCCGGCAGGAACCAGGAACACCCCGACCCCGCCGTCGTCGAGGCGGGCCGGAACGAGGGCGACGTCGGCGTCGAGTCCGCCCGCGACCAGCACCTTGGTGCCGTCCAGCACGAAGTCTCCGTTGTCGGCGCGCGCCGAGGTGGTCGGCTCGGCCGGGGCGGTGCCGTCCTCGGCCAGGGCGGCGCAGGCCAGCACCGAGCCGTCGGCCATGCCGGGCAGCCACGCCGCCCGCTGGGCCTCGGTGCCGTAGGCGGCGACCGGCATAGCTCCCATCACCGCCGTGGTCAGCAGCGGCACGGGCGAGGCATGGCGACCGACCTCCTCCAGGGCTACCGCGGTGGCCAGGAACCCCAGGCCCAGGCCGCCATGCGCTTCGGGCACGGCGGCTCCGACGACGCCGGTGCCGGCCAGCGCGGCCCAGGCTTTGCGGTCCATGTGGTCGCCGTCAGCGGCCAGGGCCTTCAGACGCTCGTGCGAGGACATGTCGGCCAGGACCTGTCCGGTCAGGTCCCGGATGGCCTGCTCCTCCTCGCCCAGCTCGAAGTCCATCGCGATCCTCGCCCCGGCCTCTGCTAGCGGGACGCTCGGGGGTAGCCGAGGCCGAACTGCGAGATCAGGTCGCGCTGCATCTCGTTGGTGCCCCCGCCGAAGGTGAGGATGATCGTCGAGCGGTACATCATCTCCAGGCGGGTCAGGTAGCCGGGCGAGCCCTCCACCACGTAGGACCGCTGGCCGTACACCTGCATCAGCTTGCGGTAGGCGTCCACGAAGAACTCCGTGCCCGACACCTTCACCGCCGAGGAGTCGGCCACGAACCCGGCGATGGTTTCCATGTCGGGTTCAGCGCCGTCGATCTTGTTGGCCACCGTCCACGCCACCTTCCAGTTGGCCAGCCGCAGGAACTCGAGCCGGGCGGCCACCTCGGCCAGGTTGCGCTGCACCCACGGCTCGTCGATCACATAGGACCCGTCGGCTCGCTTGGCCGACTTGGCCCACTCCACGCACTCCTCGAAGCGCTTGGTGACCATGCCCGACGAGCAGATGGTGACCCGTTCCCGGTTCAACTGGCTGGTGATCAGGCCCCAGCCCCGGTTCTCCTCGCCGATGAGGGTGGACGCCGGAACCCGGCAGTCGTCGAAGAAGGTGTGGTTGATGTCGTGAGACGACAGCAGGTCGAGCGGCTCGGTGCTGATGCCGGGCGTGTCCATGGGGATGCAGAACAGCGAGATGCCCTTGTGCTTGGGCACGTCGGGGTCGGTGCGGGCCGCCAGCCAGACGTAGTCGGCGTCGGCGGCCAGCGACGTCCAGGTCTTCTGGCCGTTGATCACGTAGGTGTCGCCGTCGCGCACCGCCCGGGTGGTGAGCGAGGCCAGGTCGGTTCCGGCGTCGGGCTCGGAGTAGCCGATGCAGAAGGTGAGCTCGCCGCCGGCGATGCGGGGCAGGAAGAAGTCTTTCTGCTCATCGGTGCCGAACTGCATGATGGTGGGGCCGACGGTGTTGATGGTGAGCATCGGGATGGGCGCGCCGAGCGCCACCGACTCGTCGAACACGATGAACTGCTCCACCGCCGACAGCCCCCGGCCGCCGTACTCCTCCGGCCAGCCCACCGCCAGCCAGCCGTCGGCACCCATCCGGCGCACGATCCGGCGATGGGCCGGTCCCACACCGGGCTCAGCCTCCAGCTCGGCCCGCACGTCGTCGGTGAGCAGCCCGTCGTAGTAGGCCCGCAGCTCGTCCCGCAGCCCCTCCTGCTCGGCCGTGTACCCGATATGCATCGCTCCTGCCCCGTCGCCTGCGACTATTCGTATCGGGTTCCGTTGGCTTTGATGTAGTCGAGCCACAGGGAGCCCGCGTCGGGGGCCAGCTCGCCGGGTCGGTACGTGACCACCTCGAGCCGGCCCGAGTACGGGTACGGCCCGTGGCGTTCGTAGACGTCCCAGCTGACGGGTGAGCGGCGGTCGACGCCGACGTCGATGCCCTCGAAGGGGGCCATGGCCATGAGCGAGACCAGCCCCGGCGCTTGCGCGACCGTTTCGCCGTCGACGCTGACGGTGGCGTTCCACACCAGGTTCCCGGGGTTCTCGACGGCCAGCTGAACGCCTGACGCACCCTCCGCCAGCGGGCCGCAGTCGAGCACGGTCATGTCTCCGTAGGCGTTGTGGGTGAAGAACAGCCGGCCGTCCTCCACATGGAGCATGTAGCCGCCGCCCTGATCGCCGTGGGCCAACAGCACACCGGAGTCGCCGGGCTGCCAGCGCAGCGCCACGTCGACGTCGAAGCTCTTCTGGAAGATCAGCTGCTGCGACCGCCAGCGCTCCACCGTCGGGGTTCCCGGTCTCAGCGTCGTCTCGGTGGTCCAGTCGGCATGCCACGGCGGGTGCTGGATCCTCATCAGCGAGTTTCCCTCGTCGAGGGGATACACCTGGTTGGCCCACGCGGCCCGGTCCCAGGCCTGCTTCATCTCCTCCAGCATCTCGGGGTGCTCGGCGGCGAGGTCGCGGGTCTCGGTGGGGTCCTCGACCAGGTTGTGCAGCTCCCAGCGGTCCTGGCTGAACGGCCGGCGGGGCCGGTGGCAGGTGACCACCGACCAGCCGTCGCGGTAGTAGCCGCGATGCCCGAGCAGCTCGTAGTACTGCTCGGGATGGGAGGAGGGCGCCGACGCGTCGTCGAGCGTGGCCGCGAAACTGGCCCCGACCATCTCGGGTGACCGAACGCCGTGACGCTCTCCGGGAACCTCCACCCCGCACAGCTCGGCCAGGGTCGGGAACACGTCGGTGACGTGCTGGTACTGGGTGCGGACGCCTCCGGCCAGCACACCGTCCGCACCGGAGAACCGGGCCGGCCAGTTGACGATGAGCGGCACGCTGTGGCCGCCGCGGTGGGTGTTGAGCTTGTAGAGCCGGAACGGCGTGCACGACACCATGGCCCATCCCATCGGATAGTGGGCCAGCGTCCGGGGCCCGCCGAGGAGGTCGATGCGCTCGTAGTCGACCTCCACCTGCTCGAGATCGGTGTCCCGCACCTGGGTGAGCAGGGTGCGGAAGTAGGCCGAAGTGCCGGTGTACTGGCCCTCCCGGGAGCCGCCGTTGTCGCTGGTGAACAACACGACGGTGTTGTCCCACTCTCCGATGGCTTCGAGGTGCCGGCGCAGGCGTCCGAAGTTGCTGTCCACGTTGTGGACCATGCCCGCATACACCTCCATGTAGCGGGCAAACAGCTCCTTGGAGCGGTCGTCGAGCTCATCCCAGGGGCCGACCTCGTGGAGTTCCTCGGTGTTGCGGTGTGGCAGTACCGCATCGGGCGGCACCACGCCCAGCGTGCGTTGGCGCTCGAAGCGCCGGACTCTCAGCGCATCCCAGCCCGCTTCGTAGCGGCCCCGGAAGCGCTCGATGTCGGCCGCGGGGGCCTGTAGCGGGGCGTGCACCGCGCCGTGGGAGAAGTACAGGAAGAACGGGCGGGTGGGATGCGACGACCGCAGCTCGTCCACCATGCGCAGCGCCTGGTCGGTCAGGTCATCGGTGAAGTAGTAGCCGTCCGGGTAGCCGTCGACATTGATGTGATGGTTGTCGGCGTAGAGACGGTGGGGATGGTGGAAGTTGGTGAACGCGTCGAGGATCCCGTAGTAGCGGTCGAAGCCCCGCTGCAGCGGCCAGCTCGCCTTCGGGGCGCCGTCGCTGAGGTGGGCGTCCTTGGTGAGGTGCCACTTGCCCACCATGAACGTGGCCCAGCCCGAATCCCGGAAGGTCTCGGCCATGGTCACCGCGTTGTCGCGCAGCTCGAAGGCGTAGCCGGGGAAGCCGGGATCGCCGTGAGGCACGGTGGCCATGCCGGCCATGTGATGGTTGAGTCCTGTCAGCAGCGAGGCCCGGGTGGGCGAGCACATCGGGTTGACGTGGAAGTCGGTGTAGCGCAAGCCTGCGGCGGCCAGGCGGTCCAGCTCGGGGGTGTCGATCTCGGATCCGTAGCAGCCCAGGTCGGAGTAGCCGAGGTCGTCGGCCATCATCACGATCACGTTGGGCGCCCCGTCGGGGGCTGTCGGGGGTTGGGGCCAGTGGGGCTCGGAGGTGGAGAAGATCCTGCCGACGGTGCCCTCGAACCCCGCGTACGGCGCGGTCGGGTCCACAGCAGCGGGGCTCTCGGCCCCGGAAGCGGCCTCCGTCACGGCTCTCGAGCGAACACCTGTCAGAAATCCACCGTATAGGTGGAAAACCCGCAGGTTGTTGGGCCGCGAGTCACAGAGGCCAGGGTCACAGCTTGAAGAAGGCGGGGCTGGTGGCCTTGGCCGGGATCTCCGCCAGCGGCGTGGCCACCTGCTCGACGGTCGGGCCGTGCTGGGCGGCCAACGGGGCGAGCCACTCAAGGTCGAAGCCGTACAGCTCGGCCGCGTTGGCACCAAGCACGGCTCGCATGTCGGCCTCGCTCCAGTCGCTGAACGCCCGCTGGAGGCTCGCCAGCGAGTACGGGTAGGTGCCCTCGTGATGGGGGTAGTCGCTGCCCCACATCACCTTGTGCACTCCTACCTTTCGGATGGCCTCGGCCTCGCCGGGTGACGGGAAGCTGGCCCCGATCCACACGTTGCGGTCGAAGTACTCCGAGGGCTTGAGTGGCAGCACGATGTCGGCCGCGAAGCCGAGCTCGCCGACCCGGCCGTGGCGCATCTGGCGGTGGTAGCCGTCCATGCGGCGCAGCTCTTCCACCACCCAGGCCACGCCCTGCTCGGTCATCACGTAGCGCAGCTTCGGGAAGCGCTCGAACACGCCCGACATGATCAGGTGGGCCAGGTTGCGGTGCGAGTAGAACGGCACCTCCATCAGGAAGATCACCCCGGCCGCGGGTGCCTTGCCGTAGTCGGGTCCGCCGTTGCCGCCGTGCTGGGTCATGATCAGGTCGAGATCCGAGGCCGCGGCCCAGAGCCGGTCCCAGCGGGGGTCCCAGTAGCCGGGCAGGTCGCTGTCGGGCGGGATGTGGGGCAGCAGGAAGCTGCGGAATCCCTCAGCCGCGGCCCACTCCAGGGTGGCCACCGCGTCGTCGAGGTCCTCGGCGAAGATCTGGGGGAGACCGCAGCGCTGGTCGCGGTAGCGGGCGCACCAGTCCCGCAGCCAGCGGTTGTGGCACGAGATGCCTGCGAAGCGGCGCTCGTAGTCGGCCCGGTCGGACGGGGGGCGGGCCACCAGCGCGCCGGTCGGGTAGAAGGGCGGGACGGTGTTCGGGAAGGTGATCTCGGCCACGATCCCGTCGGCGTACTGCTCCGACAGGCGCCTATCGTCGTCCCAGTTGCGTGACCGCCCGTCGTCCTGGAGGTCCCGGTAGGGGTTGCGGTAGGCGCCTCGCCACTCCTTGAATTCGTCGCGCCACGCCGGG
The DNA here is from genome assembly GCA_965221605.1 of Candidatus Aldehydirespirator sp. GTDB lineage: Bacteria > Actinomycetota > Acidimicrobiia > Acidimicrobiales > Aldehydirespiratoraceae > Aldehydirespirator. The sequence goes on along the minus strand of CBDCSK010000004.1, from coordinate 218,372 downwards.
TCTAGGTACTCCTCGTAGGCGGCCATGTTGCCGCCCGCGTGGCAGTCCGACGAGATGATCGTGTACCGCTCGTGTGCGCTGTCGGTGGGTTCGCTCATCGGTTGGTGCTCCTCGCCACGGCGCCCGGCGCCCCGGGGGCCGAATCGCTTGCTGCCCGGCCGCCTCGTCGGGTCACCTCACATCGGCTGATGCGCCGAAGTGTACGCTGGCCGGGCCGCAGACAGATGGGAGCTGCGATGATCAACGCGGAGGTCGTGCACGCGGCCGAGGCCGCTCTGGGCGAAGGATGCGTCTGGTCGCCGATCGAGGACCTGCTCGTGTGGGTGGACATCTACGGACAGGCCGTGCACCGCTTCGACCACATCTCGGGCCAGCCGGTGTCGGTATGGCGCTACACCGAGCCCGTGGGTAACGCCGCGCTCCGGGCCGGCGGCGGGCTCGCCCTGGGCCTCGGCAACGCGGTGACGCTCACCGACAAGGTGGGGGCCATCGAGTCCGTCATCGAGCTGCCCGGCGAGCCCGAGTCGAACCGGGCCAACGACGGTGCCGTCGACCCGGAGGGACGGCTGTTCCAGGGCACTATGAGCAGTACCGAACCCGGCTCCCCGGTCGCCGGGCTGCACCGGGTGGACGGCGACGGCACGGCCCGGCGAGTGCTGTCCGACGTGATGATCTCCAACGGCATCGGCTGGAGCCCGGACCAGTCCACTATGTACTACATCGACACGCTGACATTCCGGGTGGACCAGTTCGACTACGACCCCGGCACCGGCGAGATCGAGGGGCGGCGGCCGTTCGTGACCTTCGACGGCAGCACCGGCGGGCCCGACGGGATGACCGTGGACGCCGACGGGTGCCTGTGGGTGGCGATGTTCGGTGGATTCGGTGTGCAGCGCTTCTCCCCTACCGGCGAGAAACTCGAGACGGTGGCCACCCCCGGCGCGCCCCAGACCACCTGCTGCTGCTTCGGCGGCCCCGACCTCGACACCCTCTACATCACGACCGCGGCCGAATCGCTCGCGGGCGTCGACACCGAGGGCGAGCTCAACTCGGGGGCGCTGTTCGCGGCCGACGTCGACGCGTTGGGCCTTCCCACCAACCTGTTCGCCGGTTGACCGCCGGTTGATTGCCGGCCCGGCGTATATTCGAGACACCCCCGGTTCCCGCCTCTGAAAGGGCGCGCCTGCGATGACGATCGAGCATGCCCCCCTGCCCTACCCGCTCGACGGGCTGGCACCCCACATCTCCGAGCGAACCATGAGCTTCCATTACGGCCGCCACCATGCCGGCTACGTGGCCAGCGTCAACCGGGCCATCGCCGGGACGCCCCTTGCCGACGCCGCGCTGGAGGAGATCGTGACGGCCGCCGACGTGCCGTCGGCGCTGTTCAACTGTGCGGCCCAGGCCTGGAACCACGCCTTCTACTGGGACTCGATGAGCCCGGACCGGGTTGAGTCGCCCTCCGGCGAGCTGCTGGCCGCGCTGGAGCGAGGCTTCGGCTCGCTGGACGCCTTCAACGCCCAGTTCGCGGCGGCCGCGGTGGGGAACTTCGCCTCCGGCTGGACGTGGCTGGTGGTCGGCGACGATGGCTTGCAGATCGTCAACACCGACGACGCCGACACGCCGCTGCGCCATGGCCAGCGGGCCCTGCTGACAATCGACGTGTGGGAGCACGCCTACTACCTCGACTACCAGAACGCCCGGCCCGCCTACGTCGACGCTTTCGTCGAGCACCTCATCAACTGGGAGTTCGCCTCCGCCAACTTCGCGGCGGCCGGCTAGCTGCGCTTGGCGTCAGCCAGCAGCCCTCTCACCGCTACGTCTGCGACAGGAGCCAGTCGAGCAGCGCGTCCATGAAGGCGTCGCCGTAGCTCGGTCCGTGACTGCTGTCCACGCCTGCCCAGAGCTCGACGCTGATTCCCTCGGCGCAGTCCGACTCCGGCCGGAACACCCGCGTCTCCGAGCCCGGCACGGATTGATCAAGGTCGAGGTGGGCATGGGGCTGGGCCTGCTCGGACCAGTCGCAGCCGGCCCGGCGGCTCCAGCGCGCCACCATGTCCTCGGCCGATGCGTAGAAGGCTCGCTCGTCGCCGCTCCCGGGATCCGGCTCGGCCTCCTCGCCCCCGTACAGGATCACGTTGTCGGCCGTACCGTGGATGTGCAGCACCGACACCGGCGGTGCACCGTCGCAGCTCGAGTCCTCCAGGTAGCTCGTCCCGGCCAGGCTCGCCACGGCGCGAAGGCCGGCGAGACCCCTGCAGGCCATGTGATACGACATGAACCCGCCGTTGGAGTAGCCGAAGAAGTACACCGGACCGAAGTTCCTGGAGCTCGATGCGTCCGCTACCAGCTGGGTCAAGTAGGCGACGTCGTCCTCGCCGGCCTTGCCGCCGTCGCAGCATCGGTCAGTCGGATTCCAGGCGGGGTGTCCGGCGCCGTCGGGTAACGCGTTGGGAAGCAGTAGAGCGAACCCGGCAGCGTTGATCCGCTCGTGAAGCGGCAGGTACGCGGAATGGTAGACGGAGTCTCCTGCGTAACCGTGAAGGGAGACGATCAGCGGCGTCTCGCCGTCCACGAACTCCACCGGCAGCCCTAAGACCGTGCGGTCGCCCCGTCCAGGGTGGTGGACGTAGACGACCTCACCGCCGGCTTCCTCCACCATCCAGGCCGTCCGCTCCACCACGCCGCCCTCGCCCGAGTCCTTGCCCTCCGACCACTGGTCGTCCTCAGCCTGCGCCTGCACGTCGTCTTTGTCCTGCGCCTCCTTGGCCTGCGCTTCGTCCTTGTCCTGCGCCGCGTCCTTGGCCTGCTGCTCGTCCTCCGGCTGCGCCGCGTCCTCTGCCAGCCCCTCGTCCTTGTCCTGCCCCTCGTCCTTGTCCTGCCCCTCGTCCTTGTCCTGCTGCTCGTCCTCCGCCTGCGCCTCGCCTTCTATCCGCTGCTCGTCTTCCGGCTGCCCCTGGTCTGCCCGCTGCCCATCCGCTGGCAGATGCTCATCCCCTGCCAGCACACCGTCCTCTGCCCGCTGCTCATCCCCTGGCAGACCCTCGTCCTCCAACCGCTGCCCATCCTCGGCCCGTCCTTCGTCCAGAGTCGGCGACGACTCCGGCTCCGAGCCGACGTCAGCACCGGAACCATCACCCGAAGCCGAGCCCAGGCTCGAACCAGAGCCGACGTCGGAACCTGAGTCCTCACTCCCATCAGCACAAGCCACCAGCGCAACGGTCAGCACAGTGCAGACCGCCAGCCGAGGCAGGCGCCGAACCCGGGCGGCAACAGGATCCAAGCCACCGCGGCCGCTACGGCCAACAGCAGCTCGGAGCCCCGGCCCCATGACCGTTCAGTCGTCCACCAGCAGCTCGATCAGGGAGCTGGTGTCCCAGCGGCCGCGGCCCTGGCGCTGGAGGCGGGCGTAGAACTGGTCGATCACCGCGGTGACCGGCAGGGTGGCGCCGACCCGCTCGGCCTCGGCGAAGCAGATGGCGAGATCCTTGCGCATCCAGTCGAGGGCGAAGCCGAAGTCGAACTCGCGGCGGGCCATGGTCACTCCCCGGTTGGCCATCTGCCACGAGCCTGCCGCGCCCTGGGAGATGGTGTCGACCACCTGCTCGACGTCGAGCCCGGACCGGCGGGCGAAGTCGATCCCCTCGGCTAGCCCCTGGACCAGCCCGGCGATGCAGATCTGGTTCACCATCTTGGTCCGTTGGCCGCTTCCGGGCCCGCCCAGCAGCGTCACCGCCTTGGCGTAGGAGTCGATCACCGGCTCGGCCCGGTCGAAGTCGGACTGATCGCCACCACACATCACGGTAAGCAGGCCGTTCTCGGCCCCGGCCTGGCCCCCGGAGATCGGAGCGTCCACGAAGCCCACTCCCCGTTCGGCCGCGGCCGCGTGAAGTTCCTGAGCGAGGTCGGCTGACGCGGTGGTGTGATCCACGAGGACCGACCCAGCCGCCATCGACTCCAACGCTCCACCCTCCCCCATCGTCACCGAGCGCACGTCGTCGTCATTGCCCACGCACACGAACACGAACTCGGCCCCGGCCGCCGCGCCGGCCGGGGTGGGGGCGGCCGTCCCGCCGTGCTCTCCCAGCCAGGCCTCAGCCCTCGAAGCGGTGCGGTTGTAGACGGTTACCTCATGGCCGGCCGCGACCAGATGCCCGGCCATCGGGTAGCCCATCACTCCCAGACCAACGAATGCGCAACCGGCCATCAGGCCCTCCTTCAACCACGACGATGACGTGTTCCGTGCCCGAGCGACGACCGTAGTCGCATTCATGCCTACCGATGCATCGAGAACAGCCCGTCAAGGCCGGGTCGCTCTGTTGGTGATGAGTACAGTCTCTCCTTCTGGAGCGTCTAGCCCAGATAAGGCTCACAGAGGTGGCGTCTCATCGCCGGTGTAATAGCAGCAGGGGCGTAGGTTCCTTCGAGAACCTGTCAACTCAAGAAGGAGACCTACGCCCGTGCCAACACGAGTATCGCCCACAGAAGCTGTCCGCGCCGAGATCGACGAGCTGTTCGGCTCGGGCCGCGACATCGCGGAGGTCCTCGAGGAGGTGATGCGCCTGTCGGCGCGGCTTGTGTTGCAGCAGGTCCTCGAGGACGAGGTCACCTCCTGGCTGGGGCGGGGCTGGAACTCCCGCGCCGGCGGAGAGCGCGCCGGGCAGCGCAACGGCTACGGCGACCTGACGGTCAAGACCACCGCGGGGCCCGTGGCGCTGAAGCGCCCGAAGCTGCGCAACACCACCGAGGCGTTCGCGTCGCAGCTGCTGGGCAAGGGGGTGGTGCGCTCTGAGCCGCTGGAGGCGCTGGTCATCTCGGCGTGGGTGCGGGGCCTGTCAGATCGCGACATTGAGGCCCTGTTGGCGGAGGCGCTGGGCCCTGAGGCCGCGCTGTCGAAGTCCACCGCCAGCCGGGTCTGCGCCCGGCTGCGGGACGAGTTCGACACGTTCCGCGGCCGCGACCTCTCCGACGTCGAGCTGGACTACCTGTTCCTCGACGGGTCGCACTTCAAGATGCACGACGGATCGCGGGCTGAGCCGGTGCTGGTCGCCTACGGCATCACCACACTGGGTCGGCCGGTGCTGTTGGCCGTCGAGCCCGGCGGCGACGAGTCCTATGACGCCTGGGCCGGCTTCCTCGCCGACCTCACACACCGGGGCCTCAGGCCGCCGCTGCTGGTCATCTCAGACGGCGCGGCCGGCCTCATCGGCGCCATCGAGACCACCATGGCCTCCGCGCTGCGCCAGAGGTGCCTCATCCACCGCTGCCGCAACGTGGTGGCCAAAGTCCCCGCCGGGCGCCGCGACGAGATCAAGGCCGCGTTCTGGGAGTTGTTCGACCTGCCCGACGACATCGAGCCCGGCCAGGGGGCGGTGCGGCACGCCCAGGCCGGCATCGACGGCTTCGCCCGCCGCTACGACAGCGAGTTCCCCGCCGCCGTGCGCTGTCTGCTCAGCGACCGACAGGCGCTCACCGCGCACCTGCGGTTCCCCGCCGAGCACTGGCGCAGGATCCGCCACACCAACCTGATCGAGCGCACCTTCGGCGAGACCCGCCGAAGAGTCAAAGTCATCGGCCGGCTCCCCGGCGAAGCCAGCTGCCTCACACTGGTCTGGGCCGTGCTCGACCGGGCCTCAGCGGGCTGGCGCGGACTCACCTACACCCCCGCCATCGCCCGGTGCCTCACCGAGCTCCGCCACCAGCTCCACCAACCCGCCCACACCGTCAGCGACCAGCCCGACCGCACCGTCACAATCGCCGCCTAACATGACCCCCGGAACCTGCACCCCAACCGCTATTACACCCAATCTGGGACGCCACCCTCACAGAAGAGGCCGAGTCGATGACCATAGACCCCGAGACGGAACGCCGCGAACCGACTCGCATCCACCTCCTATGGAAGGGTCCGCACACCTTTGAGGATGTCCTGCAGATGGACGGCGACACCGACTTCGGGATCTACCAGGTCTATGGCCCCCATCCAGTCAGCGGAACGGACTCGCTGCTCTACATCGGACAGGCAAACGACCAGACCTTCGGCGCAAGGTTCACAAACCCCGACCGCCAGCCGTGGGGCCCCGCTGACGCGCCCTGGGGAGACAACACGGCTCTGCTGAGGTTCGTTGTGGGGCGGGTTCACCTGACCCAGTGCCAGCGGGACCGGGGCGCCATCGACGACGAGCTGTGGGGAACCTATATCGACACAGCCGAGAAGCTCCTGATCTGCGCACACGCCCCCCACTGGAACGCACAAGGCGTCTCGGGGATCAAGCCTGAACAGACGGATGCCTACGACAACTGCCATGTCCTCAACTGGGGAACCCGCGCATCGCTCCTGCCGGAGGTCTCCGGCGCCCGCCACGCGTGGACAGAGTTCAACTCAATCTGCGACGCCCCACTCGCATGGACCGCAAGTCAACCCGACTAAGGAAGGCCACACAGCCTGCGCAACACCCCGTGAGGCACAGTGTGACTTCACCCTCACCTTCCAACGGCTCCCCTGACCCACCGCCGGGGTCGCACATCTCTCCCGTCGTGCCACGCGGGAGGCGTGATGCGTAGATAGTGTTGCGCATATTGCGCATACCAGCTAGCATGGTCCGGTGGCCAAGCCGACCAACGTGTTGCTGGATCCCGCCCTGCGAGCCGCGGCCAAGCGACGGGCCAGCGAGCGCGGCCTCAGCGTCTCCGCCTACATCCGCGAACTGATCCGCGCCGACGACGCGGCAGCCCGCGCCACCGGAAACGACATCACGCCCCTGATCGGCCTGCTCGACACCGGCAGCGAACCCACCGACATCGCACGCCACAAACACGAGATGGTCCAGCAGGCCTTCAGCGAGAGCCTCCGCGCCCGAACCGGCACCGAGTGAGCCGCGTCTTCGTCGACACCAGCGCCTGGTACGCGCTGGCCGCACCCGACGACACCTCTCATCGTCTCGCCGTGCGCCTGCTCGGCGAGCACCAACGACGACTGGCCACCACCGACCATGTGCTCGTGGAGACCTGGGCGGTCGCCCGCAGCCGGCGACACCGAGCCGCCGCTGACGAACTCGTGGCCACCATCCTCGACCGCGACATCGCCGAAGTGCTCACCGCCACCCCCCAGGACATCGCGACCGCCCTGCGCATCGGCGAGACCTTCGCCGACCAGGACTTCTCGATGGTCGACAGGACCAGCTGGGCCGTCATGGAGCGCTGCGGCATCACCGAGGCGGTGGCCTTCGACATTGACTTCTCCGTGTACCGCTACGGCCCCGGCCTGCACCAAGCCTTCACGATCCACCGCTGAGACACAGCCACACGCGGCCCCGAGGGCACCCCCAGAAGCGTCAGAGTTCCGACCGAAACGTCGGCGTGGTCAACCCCGGCCGCGCCGCAGCGGCAGCTAGGTGGCAGAAACCTCGGAGGCCTGCCCGACCGCGTCTTCAGCCTCCTCGGCCTCCGCTTCAGCGATCCATCGCTTCAGCTCGTCACGGTCGTCCGACGCGCCGTAGAAGGACGAGTCGCCGATCTTGCCCGAAGCGGTCCACTTGGGGTCGCCGTCCGGGTTCCTGACGATCTGGACTCCAGTCACAAGACTCCTCCCATCCACAATCCTACCAACCCAACAACGAGGCAATCTCCTCGTCGGAGAGGCCAGCATCTTCCACAAGCATGTCGCGCAGGTATCGGGGCCGCACATCTCTCCCGTCGTGCCACGCGAAATGGATTGTGCGACGGCCCGCCGCCTTGAGCGTCCTATGCGAGCCGCGCCTTCGTACTTCCTGGTAGCCGATGCTCCTTAGCAGCCTCATCACATGCTGTGCCTTGAGCGTCGGGAATCTGGATGGCGGGTGGGTCACGGCTGAGACCTCCGTTTGTCGTCGCCCGACACCGCCGTGCGGCCACCACCTCTAGGTCGGTGTGGCCGACGGTGACCGTCGCGCCAGCGGGGCCAGGAGTTCCAGCAGCTCCGCCATGCTCGCCAGGTCTCTGCCGATCTCATCGGCGTCCTCTCCCCCAGCCGTGGCCTGACCGGACGGGCTGCATAACGTATTATTTACTGTATATAGGTGTAGTTGAATTATGCAAACCACCAATCCCGCATCGAGTGAAACGCCGCCAGCATTCGGCAACCGGCTCTGCCTCCGAGGCATCCAACCCTGACCCAGACGTCAGCCGGGAGTTCGCCTCCACCAACCACGTCGCAGCCGGTTAGTACGGGCGGCACCCGTTTCCGGGATATTTTCTTCAATTTCATAGAGGTATCCTGATATTTGTCATACCCCTGTGGGATGCTGTCGGCATGCTGATCGAAGCCGCCCGACGGGCTGAGGCCGCCGCCAAGGAGATGCTGGCGTGCATCAATGAGGGTTCGGCTTCGTGCGGGGAGATGCGCGAGGCGCTGGCGATATCCAAGGCCTTCACCTGGATCCACCGGCGCGGTGAGGTTTGTGGGGTTGGCGCGTCCACCGGAAAGGCCTCCTGACATGGGAGAATGCTGTTTGAGTCAACAGTGATTCTGGCCATGTGAGGAGGCACTTCCTGTGAGCAGCGTAGCGGGTGGTATCGACGGGATCGAGGCGGTGTTCGACGACGCTTCGCTGGTGGCCGATGCGGGGCTGCTGTTGGCGGGCACGGTGATGGGCCGGCTGGGTTTGGAGGCGCTCATCGACGATGCGGTGCGCCCGCCCGCGGCGGGCCGTGGGTCCGGGGCGAAGGCGCTGTCGGTGGTGGCGTCGATGCTGGTGGGCGGCTCGTTCATCGGCGACGCCGACAGGCTGCGGGCCGGGTCCGCTTCGGCGGTGCTGGGCTTTGAGCCTGCGGCGCCGTCGACGTTGGGGACGTGGCTGCGGTCCTTCACCTGGGGCCATGTGCGCCAGTTCGACCGCGCCCTGGAGCTGGCGCTCAGCCGGGCGTGGTCTTCGGGCGCGGCGCCGGCAGCGGCGGAGATGACGGTGGATCTGGACTCCACGGTCTGTGAGGTCCACGGCAAGTCCAAGCAGGGCGCGGCCTACGGCCACACCAAGGTTTGGGGCTACCACCCGCTGGCGGCGACCCGGGACGACACCGGCGAGGTGCTCCACGCCAGGATGCGGTCGGGGTCCTCCCAGCGCGGCCATGTCCGCTTCGCCGCGGAGACCCTGGCCCGCCTCGGACGCCTCGCGCCGGGCACGAAGCTCACCGTGCGCGCCGACGCCGGGTTCTTCTCCTACGCGCTGATCGCAAAGCTCGACACATACAACGCCCGCTGGTCGGTCACGATCCCACAGAACGCCAAAGTCAAAGCAGCCATCGACGGCATCGACGAGACCGCCTGGACGCCGATCGCCTACCCCGACGGGGAAGCCCAGGTCGCCGAGTGCGCCATCACAACGAGCCGCCGCGACCCCTGTGGCCCCCGAAAGCTGCGCCTCGTGGTGCGCCGCACCCGACTCCCAGAAGGCCCCCAACGCGAGCTGTGGCCCGACTGGCGCCACCACGCGTTCATCACGAACAGAGACGACCTCGACACCGAAACCGCCGACGCCTACCACCGCGGCCACGCCCGAGTCGAGCTCGCCATCAGAGACCTCAAAGACAACGGCCTCGCCCACTGCCCCTCCGGAAGGTTCTTCGCCAACGCCGCCCACCTCGCCTGCGCCGTGCTGGCCCACAACCTCACCCGCTGGACCGCACGACTCGGACACACACAGCACCCCGAACGGCTCACCGCAGCCGCCACCGTCCGCCGGCGGCTGCTCGCCGTGCCCGGACGCCTCGTCAACCACAGCCACCGACACAAACTCCGCCTCCCGCTCAACTGGCCCTGGGCACACCAATTCACCGCCGCGCTCACACACACCCGCAACCTCCCCCAACTCATCTGAACCCCCAGCCCCGGGCCCGGCGCCACCCAGAACACACCCCCCTGAGCGCCACAAACCAGCCCAGTCCCAACCGCCGGCCCAACACGCCCCAACAACACCCGCCGCACCCCAACCAGCCAAACACCCCCACAAACACCCCGACCAGCCCACCCCGACCAGCCCATCGGTGGATTCAGGCTTCATGGCTGTGGGTTCGGCGTTTCAGGTCGGCGCAGCCCAGCTCATCGCCAAGGGTGAACGCCACGGCGACGGTGGCACCCAGATTCTTGCCGATGCAGCCGGGATGCCGCGTCGCGACGCCCACAGCCAGGTCAAGACAGCGCGGGTGATCAATGCGGCGCCGGCTGTGCGTGACGCGGTGGAGTCGGGGCAGGTGTCACAGGCCAACGCCAAACGGCTCGCTGAGGCCATCGAGAAGACCGGCGCCGGCGTCGTCGAGTCCGACACGGACCTGCTGGCCAAGGCGGAGTCGATGCGACCCGAGCAGTCCGTGAAAGAGACTCGACGCTGGATCGCAGACCGCGACGGTGACGGCGGAGCCTCCGAGCACCGCCGCCAGCGAGCCCGCCGTTGCGTACGCATCTGGGACGGAGACGACGGCATGGTTCATCTGCGGGGCGAGTTCGACGCGGTCACCGGTCGGCGCATCGAGAACCGGCTGCGAGCCGAAGCCGGTCGCCTCCACAGCGACGACAAGAAGCAGACCAGCGACACTGAGCGGCGCAGTTTCGATCAATGCATGGCCGACGCCCTCGACAACCTCACGTCCAACACTGGCAACAGCGGCGGCAAGCCCTTCGCTGACATCTGTGTGGTCGCCCACGTCGACGACACCACCGGCAAGCTCATAGCCGAACTCCCCGACGGCGAGCGACTCCCCCAGCCGGTGCTCGAACAACTCTCCTGCAACGCCAAGCTCACCGGCGTCATCTATGACCGCAAAGGCAAACCCATCTGGCGAACCGAAGCCCGGCGCACCGTCACCGAAGCCCAATGGCAACTCCTCATCGCCAAATGGGGCGGATGCTTCCACTGCGGCGCCAACCCCGGCATATGCCAAGCCCACCACATCGAACCCGCCTCACGCGGCGGACCCACCAAACTCGACAACCTCGTCCCGGCCTGCTGGAGCTGCCACCACCGCATCCACCACGACCACTGGCAAATCCACAAACGCCCCGACGGACACCACACCCTGCACCCACCCGACCGCACCCACCACGGCCCAGCCCACGCCCCCGACCACCCACCTACATTGTGCGAGTCAGGGGTCCGGGGGCCGGAACCTGAGTTGCGGTTCTGAGGCCCTGGGCGGCGGCTCGGCTCGATCTGCGTCGGCGGAGGACTACGCCGGCGCGCGGCGGGCTCGCCGGATGCGAACGCGAAAGACCACGCCGGCGCCCATGTAGGCCGCGACGACGGCCCAGCCCCAGGTGGCGAAGGCTCTCACGATCAGGTCCCCGATCGCCCACGGCGAGATGAGTGCCAACTCGAACTCGACCGGGTAGGCGGAATACCAGCTGCCGGCGAACCCGGAGAAGCCGAGGAAGGCCAGCAACACGGCGCACGGCAGCAATCCCAAGACCGTCACCATGGTCGCTGCCGCCACCGGCCGTTCAGGGAACAGGCAGCCGGCCACGAACAACGACGCCAGCAGCACCAGCAACGCGAACAGTCCCGGCGCGAGCGCGACGCCAGCCACATAGACCGCCGCGACCAACAGCGGCCTGGCGTCCCGCAACATGGCCCTAGATCTCCTGCCGTCGAAGCTCTTCGTGGTTACAGGTGCCCGGGGTGGGACTCGAACCCACATGCCCTTTCGGGCAGCCCGTTTTAAGCGGGCCGCGTCTGCCAGTTGCGCCACCCGGGCAACGTCGTCAACCTAGCTTGTCGCTTCCGTCGAGCGGGGTGGGGCTAGGCGGCTGCCGCCGTCTCCTGGGCTGGGGCGCTGGGGGCCGGTTGCGCCGGATCGTCGCCGGGGGGCCGTTGCGGGCCGGCGTCGCCGTCGACCGCCAGCCACAGAGCCGAGCGAGCCAGGTCGGCCCGGGCGCCCGTGAGGTAGTTGGCCACCACGATCCCCTCGATCATGTCGGCCAGAACCGCGCCCCGGGGCCGGCCCTTCAGACGCACCGACACGATCGGCGACCCGTTGCGGCGGCGGATGGATCGGTCGAGGTCACAACGGGACGGAGGGCTGGCGAACACCGGCACGACCAGGCCCCGCAGACGGGCGGCCCGGCCCAGCGAGCGAGCCGCCGAGCCGAAGTCGAGCGATGTGATTCCCATGACCGCTATGGTCGCGCCAGGGTGTGACATGAGCCCCTCCCCACCCGCAGGAGCCACTCCGAGCCCTATGCACACCGACCAGTACAACCCGGCCCAGCAGGAAGTCGTGAACCTGCTCGGGGCACCGCGGGACGCCCGTCCGGAGTTCGACCGGGGCTTGCGCGACGAACTTCGAGCTCACCTCGAAGCTCGTCTGGAGCCGCTGATCGCGCCCATCGAATCCAACGACTTCGACGGCGACCACCTGTTCCTCAGCAAGTACATGCTCTCGCAGGTGCTCGGATGCGAGCAGAAGTTCCTGGCCGAGCGATCCGAGCCGTTCACGTGGTCGCCGCCCACCGCCCGGGGCACGGTCATGCACAAGGCGATCGAGCTGTCGGTGCACTGGCGGGGCGAGAGCTTCCCGCTGGTGCTGGTGGACGAGGCCATGGCCAGCCTTGCCAACGCAGACAAGAGCATCGGCGACTACCTGACCACCTGCGGAGAGTCCCAGCGGGCCGAGCTCCGGGCCGGGACCAGCGCGGCCATGACCCAGTTCCTGGAGTGCTTCCCGCCGCTCAAGACAGCCTGGAGGCCAGCGACCGAGAGCCCGATACGGGCCTCGCTGCTCGGCGACCGGATCGTGCTGTCGGGCAAACCGGACCTCACGCTGGGGCAGCCAGACGGCACGGTGGCCGGCAAGGTGATCGTCGACTTCAAGACGGGCGGATTCTTCCCCGCCCACCGCGAGGACCTCCGCTTCTACGCCCTGCTGGAAGCCCTGCGGATCCTGCCGCCCCGCCTGCTGGCCACCTACTACCTCGACCAGGGCCGCATCCACTCAGAGGGGGTGACCGAGGACCTGCTGCTGTCGGCCGCGGAGCGGGTGATCGACGGCGCTCACCGCTACGTGGAACTGGTCACCGGCGTCCGCGAGCCGGGGGTCGCGCCCGGCCCGAGCTGCCGATGGTGCCCGGTACAGACCGACTGCGACGAGGGGACCGAGTACCTCGAAGGCGCCTACGAGGGCGGGCCCGGAGACTGGTGACCCGGCGCGTCCTCCCGGTGGCGGGGAGGCGACGGCGTGGTCGGATGGACTTCGGGCACCACCTCGGGGACGTACTCCCCGATCTCCAAGTCCAGATGTCGCAGCCAGCCCACGCTGTGAAGAACCGCCGTGCCCACCAGCAGCAACGCCCCAAAGGCACCGAAGGCGGGCCGGGGGCCCACCAGCTCGATCAACTGGCCGAGACCAAGCTGACCTAGAGGGTTGGACGACATCAACACCATCACGTACAGCGACATCACCTGCGTCCTGCGGTCCTCGTCCACCTGTAGCTGGACCGCGGTGTTGAGCGAGCTCGCAGCCCCGAGATGGGCGGCGCCGATCAGCACCAGCGGCACCAGGTACGACACGAACGTGGGTGCCACCGCGAGCGCCATCACCGCAGTGCCGTAGACGAGGAGCGCGACCCGTTGGATCATGGACCGCGACACCCGTCCACCCAGCGACGCCACTACGGGCGCGGCCACCAGCGCGCCCGCGCCGAGCATGGTGAGCATGAAGCCGAATCCGCCCGGTCCCCGATGGAACACGTCCTCGGCGAAGACCACACAGAGGATCTGGATCGGCAACCCGAGCGAGCCGATCAGCGCAACCGCTACGAAGGCGACCACCAGACCGCGGCGGGCCCGCACATACCGGGCCACAGCCACCGTGTTGCGAATCAGCCTCATGCTCGGGATACCCGACGACGACACAGTCCTGCGGGACTCGACCCGCACGAGCGCGAACAGAATCACCGAGACTCCAGCCGCGCTGACCCAGAACGCGGCCGCCGGGCCGGCCGTTGCCACCGTGATACCCCCCAGCATCGGTCCGAGCAGCCTCGAGCTGTTGAACTGAGCCGAGTTCAGAGTCACCGCGTTCAAGAGGAGTTCCCGGGGCACCAACTCACTCACGAAGGCCTGCCACACCGGCAGGTTCAATCCGCCGCCCACCCCCGAGGCGGCGGCCAGCGCCACGTAGGCGGACGGCGAGCGCACCCCCTGCATCCAGGCCAAGGCCATGACCAGCGCAACCAGACCCATGAGAGACTGCGACACCATCAGGATCCGGCGCCTCGAATAGTGGTCGGCCAGCACGCCCGCCGCCGGAGCGACCGCCGCCATCGCCGCGAACTGGGCGAAGCCCGCGAAGCCGACCCAGCCAGGGCTCCTGGTGAGGTCCCACACCACGGCGGGCACGGCCACGTACTGGAACCACCGCGCCGAGTTGGTAATGAAACCGCCGAACCAGAAGTAGCGGTAGCTGCGATGGCTGAACGAGGCGAAGGCCGCCAATGGCACCGGAGCACCGTACCGCCGGTCCCGCGCCATACTGCGAACCATGCCTTTCGTGAACATCGACATCTCCGACGGCGTCGCCCGGCTCACCCTCAACGATCCCGGCAAGCGCAACGCCGTCAACCAGGCCATGAACGACGAGATCTGCGCAGCCCTCGACGAACTCGAGCCCGACCCGGCGATCGGTGCTCTGGTGGTGACCGGCGCAGGCAAGGGATTCTGCGCGGGCGCCGACCTCGACGACCTGCTCGCCGCGGAATCCACAGGCATCACCCGCATCTACGAGGGCTTCCTGCGGGTGGCCCACTCGCCGCTGGCCACCGTCGCTGCGGTCAACGGTGCCGCCGTAGGGGCCGGGATGAACATGGTCCTGGCCTGCGACATCGTGCTGGCAGGGCGCCGCTGGGCCCGCTTCGACTCCCGCTTCCTGCAGATCGGGCTGCATCCCGGCGGGGGCCACACGTGGCGCCTCAGGCACGCCACCGACCGCACCACCGCCATGGCCATGGTGATCTTCGGCGAGGTACTGTCGGCCGACGACGCCCACCGCACGGGACTCGCATGGGAGGTCGTCGACGACGACGCCCTGCTCGACCGGGCCCACGAACTGGCCGCCAAGGCCGCGGCCCAGCCCAAGGAGCTGGTAGCCCGCACCAAGGCGACCATCCTGTCGCTCGACGAGGTCACCGGCTCCGAGGCGGCCGTCGACCGGGAGCTGCACCCGCAGCTGTGGTCCATGGGACAGCCCCCCTTCAAGGACCTCGTCCGCCGGCTCCAGTCGCAGATCGCGTCCAAGCCCTGAGAGCAAGCAGCCGCGCGCGGTAGCCATGTAATGTCGGTGGCCGCGCGGGCGCGTCCGACGCTCAACGCGGAACCGGAGCCTGGTTGAGGGAGGTCATGGAGAAGCTCTTGGTGGCCAACCGGGGCGAGATCGCGATCCGAGCGTTCCGGGCGGCCACGCAGCTGGGGATCCGCACCGTCGCCATCCTCCCCGTTGAAGAGGAGCGCAGCGGGGCCCTGCACCGGATCAAGGCCGACGAGGCATACGTGATCGGCGAGGCCGGCCGGCCGGTGAGGGCCTACCTCGACCACGACGCCATCGTGGCCAAGGCGGTCGAGGTGGGGGCCGACGCAATCTACCCGGGTTACGGGTTCCTCTCCGAGAGCCCCGACCTCGCCGAGGCCTGCCATGCCGCCGGGGTCACCTTCGTCGGGCCGAGCGCGGCGGTGCTGAGGCTGACCGGCAACAAGATGCGGGCCCGGCGGGCCGCCGCGGAGGCAGGCCTGCCGGTGCTGCGCCAGTCGCCGCCCATCGATGACGCCGACCAGGCCGCGACCCTCGCGGAAGGGATCGGGTTCCCGCTGTTCGTCAAGGCCTCCTCCGGCGGTGGCGGCCGGGGCATGCGCAGGGTCGAGCGGGCCGCGGACCTGGCCGAGGCCGTCGAGGCGGCCCAGCGCGAGGCGGGCAGCGCCTTCGGGGACTCCACCGTCTTCCTGGAGGAGGCCATGACCGGCGTCCGCCATATCGAGGCTCAGGTCCTGGCCGACGGGGCCGGCAACGTCGTCCACCTCTACGAGCGGGACTGCTCGGTGCAGCGCCGCTTCCAGAAGGTGGTCGAGATGGCCCCGGCGCGCGACCTCGACGCCGGAGTGCGGGACAGCCTGCTCCACGACGCGGTCCGTTTCGCCACCTCCATCGGCTACTGCAACGCAGGGACCGTCGAGTTCCTCGTGGACGGCGCCGGCCGATACGTCTTCATCGAGATGAACCCCAGGATCCAGGTCGAGCACACGGTCACCGAGGAGGTCACCGACATCGACCTGGTGGAGTCGCAGTTGCTGGTCGCCTCGGGGGCCACACTGGGTGACCTCGGCCTCACCCAGGACAGCATCAGCCTCCGGGGCTTCGCCCTGCAGTGCCGGGTCACCGCCGAGGACCCCTCCAACGACTTCCGACCCGACACCGGACGGATCGTGGCCTACCGGCCGGCCAGCGGTGCCGGCGTGCGCCTCGACGGTTGCGTGTACCAGGGGGTGGAGATCACCCCCCACTTCGACTCGATGATCGAGAAGATCACCTGCCGGGGCAAGGACTTCTCCACCGTGGTGCGCCGCATGCAGCGCACCCTGGCCGAGTACCGGGTGCGGGGCGTGTCGACCAACCAGCCCTACCTGCAGGCGATCCTGGCCGACGAGCAGTTCAGGGCCGGGCCGGTCACCACCAGCTTCATCGACGACCGGCCCGAGCTGACGGCAGCGTCGGTCGGGGCCAACCGGGCGACCCGGCTGCTGCGGTACCTGGCCGACGTGACCGTCCACCTGCCTCACGGCCCCGCCCCCACCAGGGTCACCCCGGCGGCCAAGCTGCCTGCGGCCCGCACCGGCCAGCCTCCGGCTGGATCACGCCGGCGCCTGCTGGAACTCGGCCCCGCGGGGTTCGCGGCCGAGCTGCGATCCGCGGACGTGGTGCAGGTGACCGACACCACCCTGCGCGACGCCCACCAGTCGATCCTGGCCACCCGGCTGCGCACCATCGACCTGGTGGCCGGGGCCCGCGAGATGGCCCACACCATGCCGCAGCTGCTGAGCATGGAATGCTGGGGAGGCGCCACCTTCGACGTGGCCCTGCGGTTCCTGCACGAGGACCCCTGGGAGCGCCTGGCCCGGATCCGGGAGGCCGCCCCGAACATCTGCACCCAGATGCTGCTGCGAGGCCGCAACACCGTCGGCTACTCCCCCTACCCGGACTCGGTGGCCGGCCATTTCGTGGCCGAGGCCGCAGCAACCGGCATGGACATCTTCCGGGTGTTCGACGCCTTCAACTCCATCGACCAGATGGCCCCGGCCATCAGCGCGGTGCTCGAAGCGGGGGCGGTGGCCGAGGGCGCCATCTGCTACTCGGGCAACCTGTCCAGCCCCGCCGAGGACCTGTACACCCTCGACTACTACCTGGGGGTCGCCGAGAAGCTGGTCGAGGCCGGGGTTCACATCCTGTGCATCAAGGACATGGCCGGCCTGCTGAGGGCGGGCTCGGCCACGACACTGGTCACGGCCCTGCGGGAGAACTTCGACCAGCCCGTGCACCTGCACACCCACGACACCGGAGGCGGCCAGCTCGCCACCTACCTGGCCGCCATCGAGGCCGGCGTGGACGCGATCGACGCGGCCGCGCCGCCCCTGTCGGGAATGACGTCGCAGCCGTCGATCGCCTCGGTCGTTGCCATGACCGACGACACCGCCCACCACACGGGCCTCAGCCTCGACGCCATCGGCGATCTGGAGCCCTACTGGGAGGCGGTGCGGCGGGTGTACGCCCCGTTCGAGGCCGGCCTGCAGTCGCCCACCGGCACCGTCTACCGCCACGAGATTCCCGGCGGCCAACTCTCCAACCTGCGGGCCCAGGCCCGGGCGCTGGGCCTGGGACACCGCTTCGAGGAGGTGGAGCGGCTCTACGCCGCCTGCAACGAGCTGCTCGGCCGCCCCATCAAGGTCACGCCGTCGTCGAAGGTGGTCGGCGACCTGGCCCTGCACCTGGTGGCCTCAGGGGTGACCCCCGAGCAGCTGCTGGAGGACCCGGCCAGCGTGGACCTTCCCGACAGCGTCATCGGCTTCCTGCACGGGCAGTTGGGCACGCCCCCTGGGGGATTTCCCGAGCCGTTCCGCACCCGGGCCACCGAGGGCCGGTCGTGGTCGCCGACCCGCAAGGACCTCACCGAGGCCGACGAGGCCGGCCTGGCCACCGACCGCCGGGCCAACCTCAACCGGCTGCTGTTCCCCACGCCGTCGGCGGAGCAGGCCGAGAAGACGGACCGTTACGGCGACCTGTCGGTCCTGCCGTCGCTGCTGTTCTGGTACGGCCTCGACCCCCACACCGACGACACCGCAGTGGTGCTGGGCCGGGGTGTGAGGCTTCTGCTGGGTCTCCGATCGATCAGCGAGCCCAACGACGAGGGCATCCGCATCGTCGGCTTCAGGGTCAACGGCCAGCCCCGAGACATCGACACGCTGGACCGTACGGTGGACTCGGACCGGCCCGAGCACGCCCGAGCCGACCCGACCATGCCGGGCCATGTGGCTGCGCCTTTCAGGGGGGCGGTCAACGTGTCGGTGGCGGTCGGCGACCGGGTCGAGGCCGGCGACACCGTGGCGGTGATAGAGGCCATGAAGATGGAGTCGTCCATCTCGGCGCCGGTGGCGGGCACGGTGGAGTCGATCGCGGCCGCGCCCGGCGGGCTGCTCGAGCCCGGCGACCTGATCCTCGAGATCCGCCCCGCGGGCCGTTCGGCCAGCCCCGAGACCGAGCGCTAGCGCTCCCCGGTCTCTTACGCGGCCGGTCTCAGCCGGGGTTGTCGGTACGCCCCGGCACCAACTCGGAGACGGGTCGCTCGGGCCGGCTGTCGGGCGCGGGCGAGATCCACTCCGCGATCAGCTCCGGGGCCCGGACTCGCCATTCCTCCTCGGTGATGGCGAAGCGGTGGTGGTCCTCCCACACCCCGTTGATCTCGACGTAGCGCTCGGCCAGGCCCTCGTAGCGGAGGCCGAGCTTTCCCACCACTCTCAGGCTGGCCGAGTTTCGGGGCACGATGGCCACCTGCAGCCGGTGCAGTCGCAACTCCTCGAAGGCGAAGCGGGCCGCCACCACGAGGGCCTCCGACGCGTAGCTGTTGCCGGCGACGGCCTCGTCGATCCAGTAGCCGACATAGCACGACTGGAATGGCCCGCGCTGGATCGACGACAGGTTCATCTCGCCCCGGAAGCGACCGTTGACGAAGACCCCGAACCCGTAGCCGGTCCCGTGCTGGCGCTCGCGCCGGCGGGCCGTGCAGCGGTCGGCGAAGGCCCGAGGGTCCTCGGCCGAGTCGGGGCGTCCCGGCTGGGCCCGGGGCTCCCATTCCTTGAGGCGGGCACGGTTGCGCCGGCGGACCTCACGCCACTCACCGAAGTCGTTGCGTGTCAGGGGCCGCAGCAGCACTCGCCGCCCGAGCAGGGTGCTCACGGCCGCGCACTCTAGTCCCCGAGGCCCGGAGCGGCCGGACGCAGCCGTTCGCTTCCCCTATTCGCTCGGCCTCTGGAGCAGGGACAGGGCCAGGCCGTCGAGCAGGTCCGCCTCCGAGACGAGGCACTCCTCGAAACCGAAGTACCGCATGATCCTCACCAGAATGCAAGCCCCGGCCACGATCACGTCGGCCCGCCCGGGGTGCAGGCCGGGGTTGTGGACCCGATCGGCCAGCGTCTCGGTGGCCAGGGTGCGGAAGACGTCCTCGGCCGCGTCCTTCGACAGCCTGAAGTGGTGCACCCGGTCGCGGTCGTAGGCGGCCAGGCCCAGCTCCACCGCCGCCACCGTGGTCACCGTCCCGGCCACCCCCACCAGCCGGCAGTCGCCGCTGAGAGCCTCGATGGCCCGCACCGCGTCGTCGAGGTGCAGTTCGGTGACCGACAGGCAGGCGGCCAGCTCCTCGGGCCGCGGCGGGTCGTGATGGATGTACTTCTCGGTGAGGCGCACGCTGCCGATGTCGAGCGACAGCGCATCGGTGCAGTGCCGGACCCCGTATGACAGCTCGGTGGAGCCTCCCCCGATGTCGACCACCAGGAAGGGCCCGTCGGCCGGGTCCAGTTCGCTGACCGCACCCCGGAAGGACATATCGGCCTCCTGGCGTCCCGACAGGACCTCGGGCACGGCTCCCAGGATCGACTCGGCCGGCTCAAGAAACTCAGCCCGGTTGGCGGCGTCGCGCACCGCCGACGTTGCGATGACCCTCATCGCTGCCGGGTTGTGGCGGTCGAGGGCCTCCCGGTAGTCCCGCAGGCACGCCAGGGTGCGCTCGACCGCGGCCACCTCGAGGCGGCCGCTGGCGTCGACGCCCCGGCCGAGGCGGGTTATCTGCGAGCGTCTCTCGACCGCGGGGCCACGACCGTCGGTGACGAGGAGCCGGGTGGTGTTGGTGCCGCAGTCCACGACGGCGACCGGGCCGGGGCTCATCCCACTCTCCGTAGCGACGCTACCGCGTCGGGACCGAGGCGCTCAGCCACCCAGCGTCCGACCGGATCGTCGCCACCGGCCAGGTGCCAGGCGTAGTGGGCGTGGAGGCACTTGACACCCCGGCGGGTGCCTCCCACGCCCGCTGAGGGCACCGAGCCCTGATGGCCCGGCGGGATGGCCGAGTCGCGCTCGGCTGCGTAGCGGGCATGGGCGGCGGCCAGCTCCTCTGGATCCACGGCCGCCTCCGCGGCCCGAACGCCGCCCTCGGACTCCAGCCGACCGACCATCCGGCGCAGCCGCTCGTCCACGAGCCAGTAGCGGGTCGGCATGGGCCGCCCGTCGCCGAGGATGGGGGAATTGCGGATGACCGCTGGGCCGCCAGAGCCGTTCCGCATGACCACCTCGAAGTCGCCGGCCGGCTCGCGCCCCAGCAGCCTGGCAACCTCCGCGAGGTCGTCGTGGCTGCGGTTGGATCCTGCCGCGCCGGCGGACTGTTTTTCGCTAGCCGTGCGATCAGTACCAGCCGTCACCGTGTTGGGTGAGATCAGGCAGCCAGGACGATGATGACCAGGATCACCACGACGATGACGGCCACGACCACGGGCACGAGCCGCTTCAGCACAGGGGCTCCGGCTACCTCCAGGAGGTCGACGGCCTCGACCTCCCTCTGGGGCGCCGGCGCCGCAGGGGCCTCGTCCGGAGCGCCATCATCGGATGCATCCGGTTCGGCGGGCTCGCCGGCAGCCTCTGCCTCGGCGGGCTCGCCGGAGTCGACATCGGTCGCGACCAGCGCGGCCAGGTTGTCGGCGAACTGCCCCATCAGCTTGCGGCTGACATCGGCCAGCACGCCCCGACCGAACTGCGCGACCTTGCCGGTGATGGTGAGGTCGGTGTTGACGCTCACCCTGGTGGCGGTGTCGCTCACCGCTTCGAGGGCCACCGTGATCTCGGCCGACGCGTTGCCCGCGCCGCGGGTGTCGCGCCCGCTGGCCGACATCAGCAGCCGGTGGTTGGCGTCGTCGCGCTCGGTGAAGGAGGCCTTGCCCTTGTACTGCGAAGTGATCGGGCCGACCTTGACCTTCACAAGTCCCTCGTAGGCGTCGCCGTCGCTGCCGGTGAGCTGCGCGCCGGGCAGGCACGGCGCGATGCGCTCCACGTCGGTGATGACATCCCACACCGCGCCGATGGGATGGGCCACCTCGAATGAGTCGTTCAGTTCCATTTTCGCAGATCCTCCAGGGTGTCGATGTCGTCGGGGTTCCCCTCGCAGGGTATCGCCCGCACCAGCTCCGGTCTGCGGCGCATCAGAACCCGGCCGCCCTCGTCGCCGGTGAGGGGCAGATGGCTCCACAGCGCCGCGCCGATCCGCACCGGCGGTCGGCGGGCTCCGTCGAAGTCGGCCACCGCGAGGTCGCAGTCGGCCTCGGCCACCGTGGCCCAGGCCGAGGCCGGCACTCCGGGCTGGTCGCCGCACCCGAACACGACGGCCCGGTGGCCCCGAGAACCGGCGTAGTTCACGGCCGCGGCCAGCGACGTGGCCTGGCCCTGCTCCCAGGCTTCGTTGTGCAGGACGGTCACCTCCTCAGGCAGCACCGCGAGCAGGTCGACGGCCCCCATCACCACGATGGTCTCGTCGAGGTCGGCGGCCAGGGCCGCGTCCACGGCCCGGCGCACCAGCGGCACGCCCCCCACCTCGCACAGCAGCTTGTGGCGGTCGCCGGCGAAGCGTTCCCCGGCCCCCGCGGCCAGCACCACCGCCGCCACCCCCAGCCGGGGACCCTCGCCGTGCTCGTCCGTCACCTCTCCAGTCTGCCTGCCGGCAGCACAACTAGGAACCACGACAATGCCCTAGAGGCCGAGCGGGTAGGCAAGGCCGGTTGCGCGGCGTAGCGAGTGAAGTTACACTAGATGTCACGCAAGTGCCGGAGCACCGCCCCCACCGGTCTCCAAACAGCGTGGGGGGCGGCACTCCGGCACTTCGCATCATTACATGTAATTCTGTGACGTGCAACGTGTGCAGGGCCGCAGTCGGCCGGATCAGTCGTGGATGGGGCCGGTGGTGGCGGAGAGGGCCCGGGCCTGGCGGCCGGTTCGCAGTGAGATGATCTCCGACACGACCGACACCGCGGTCTCCTCGGGGGTGGCCGCGCCGATGTCGAGCCCGATGGGCGAGCGCAGGCGGCCCAACTGCTCCTGGGTAACCCCGGCCTCGATCAGGCGGCGGGTGCGGTCGTCGTGGGTGCGGCGGCTGCCCATCACCCCGATGTAGCCGACGTCGGTGCCGAGGGCCGAACAGATGGCGGGCACGTCGAACTTGGCGTCGTGGGTGAGCACGCATACGGCGTCCCGCGGGCCGAGACCGTGCCCGACCTCGTCGAGCAGCCGGTCGGGCCACGAGACCACCACCTCGTCGGCCATCGGGAATCGCTTGGAGGTGGCGAACACCGGCCGGGCGTCGCACACAGTCACCCGGTAGCCGAGAACCTTGGCCACGCTGGCCAGCGCCGCGGTGAAGTCGACCGCGCCGAAGATCAGCATCCGGGGCGGCGGCGCGAACGACTCGACGAACACGGCCACCTCCTCGCCCTCGATCTCGCCCTGCTCGGAGTACTCGCCCTTCTCGGAGTACCGGCGCAGGCCCGAACGGCCCGCTACCAGCTCGCCCCGGGCGTCGCGCTGCACGGCCCGGTCGAGGCCCGTCGTGCCCAGCGAGCCGACGGTCGGGGATCCCTCGGGGCGGACCAGCATCTTGGCGCCCACCCCGGGGCCCTCCACCACCGTGGCCAGCGCCGCGGGGGACTCGTCGGCCAGGTCCGATCCGAGCGCCTCATGGACCGGGCCCCACTCCAGCGGCTCCACGAACAGGTGGATCGTGCCGCCGCAGGTGAGCCCGACCGCGAAGGCCTCATCGTCGCTGTAGCCGAACGTCACGATGCGCCGGTCGCCGGCGGCCATCACCTCCAACGACTCGGTCACCACCGCGCCCTCCACGCAGCCGCCCGAGACCGAGCCGACCACCTCGGCGTCGGCAGTCACGGCCATCGCCGCGCCCGGCGCGCGAGGTCCGGAGCCCTCCAGATCGATGACGCGAGCCACGGCAGCCTGCTCCCCCGCCCGCTGCCAGCGGTCGAGTTCGGCCAGGATCTCCTTCACCGCAGGAACTCCTTCACTCCGGGAACTCCCTCACTTACGAGGCTCCGGCCAGCACCGGGCCTGCGGCACGGCTCCCGCCTCTGGGCCGCGACCCACGGGCTGTGTCGGTGAGCACCAGTTCGGCCAAGCGCTCCAGCGACTCGAGGTTGTGGCCCTCCACGAAGTCGTCGACATGGGGCAGGGCGGCCGCCATCCCCCGGGCCAGCGGCGCGTAACCGGGCGAGGCCTTCAGCGGGTTGACCCACACCACCCGGTTGGCCACCCTCTGCAGGCGCTGCATCTGCTCGGTCATCTCCGCGGGGTCGCCCCGGTCCCAGCCGTCGGAGAGGATCACCACTACTGACCCCCCGGCCATCCCCCGGCACCCCCACTCGTCGTTGAAGGCCCGCAGGCCTGCGCCGAGGCGGGTGCCGCCGCTCCAGTCGGGCACCGCGGCCGACACGGCCCGCATGGCCCGGTCCGGATCCCGCGACGACAGCTCCCGGGTGAGCCGGGTGAGCCGGGTGCCCAGAGCGAAGGCCTCGACCCGGCTGCGACCCGCCACCGCAGCGTGGACCAGGCGCAGCAAGGCCCGGGCGTAGCGCTCCATCGATCCCGACACGTCCAGCAGCATGACCAGGCGCCGAGGCCTGCGACCGCTCATGCGCCGGTGCATCCTCATCGGCTCGCCGCCCGAGCGCATGGCGGCCCGGACCGTCCGGCGGACATCGAGGCTCCCCCGACACGATCGGGTCGGCTCGGGGCGGCGGCTGGGACGGGTCGGGCCGGAGAAGCGCAGCCGCTCCATCAGCCGCCGGGCCTCTTCGAGCTCGGAGTCGGTGTATTCGGCGAAGTCCTTGGTCGTCAGCGTCTCGGTGGCGCTGTAGCGCAGCGTGATGGTCTCCCTGTCGCCGGGGGACTCCTCAGCTCCGTCATCGGAAGCATCGGCGTCGACGACCTGGAGGACCACCGGGACGCTCGCCGCGGCCATCGGGGACACCCCGAGCGGCTCACCCAGCCAGTAGGCCCCGAAGACGGCGTCGTAGACGTCCACGTCCTCGATCCGGTGGACCAGCGCGGCCCTTCCCGCCCAGTACAGGGAGGGCCGGCTGCCCACATCGCACACCGACAGCGCCTCCGCGTAGAGCAGGGCCGACGTGAGCGAGACTTCCAGGCCGGCCCGGCGCAGCGCGCTGGCGAAGCCGACGGCGACATCGACCGGGTCGGACTCGAGGCGCGGCCCGGCTGGAGCGCCCGCGGCGGCGCCCCCCTCCTCGCTCATGGGCTGTGGGCGGTGGCGGCGTCGGCCACGATGGCGGCCAGGTCGTGCTCGATCACCCGGTCCCGGTCCTCGCGGTACTTCAACAGCGCTCCCAGGGTGGCCGAGGCGTTGGCCAGGTCGAGCGTGGCCCCGCCCAGAAGGCTCAGGGCCCGAGCCCAGTCGATGGTCTCGGCCACTCCCGGCGGCTTGTACAGCCCGACCTCGCGCATCGCAGCCGCGGCGCGGGCGACCTGGCGGGCCAGGCGATCGGTCACCTCCGGGGCTCGCAGGCGGATGATCTCTGCCTCCCGTTGCGGGCCGGGATGGGCGACCCAGTGGTACAGGCAGCGGCGCTTCAGGGCGTCGTGCACGTCCCGGGTGCGGTTGGAGGTGATGACCACCACGGGCGGATCGACCGCTGCGAAGGTGCCGAGTTCGGGGATGGTGATCGAGTAGTCCGACAGCACCTCCAGCAGGAAGGCCTCGAACTCGTCGTCGGAGCGGTCGACCTCGTCGACGAGCAGCACCGGCGGGGGCCCGTCGGATGCCTCGATCGCCTCGAGCAGGGGCCGGCGCACCAGGAAGCGCTCGTCGTACAGCTCGTCGGCGAGCTGGTCCTCATCCGCGCCGCGGGCCCGCCCGGTGGCCTCCATCGTCCGCAGGTGCATCAGCTGGCGGGCGTAGTCCCACTCGTAGACGGCCTGGGCCGCGTCGATGCCCTCGTAGCACTGCAGCCGGATCAGCCGGCCGCCGCCCCAGTCGGCGATCACTTTGGCTACCTCGGTCTTGCCCACGCCGGGCTCGCCCTCCAGCAGCAGCGGCCGGCGCAGGCGCAGGGCCAGGTAGACCGCGGTGGCCAGCGCCTCGTCGGGCAGGTAGGCGTGGTCGCGAAGCCCCTGCGACACCTCTTCGACGCTTGAGACCGAGCGCAAATCGGCAGCTGCCATCCGACTGAGCCTAGACGAGTAGTTCCAAGGGGTGCGGGGGTGGTGGTGGGTCCGCGTCGTTGGGTTTGAGGGTGTCCAAGATCTGGGCTGTCAACAAGCCCCGATCTTGGAGGATCTCGGCATGAACCCGGACTTGGACACCCTCGCGACTGCACTGTATGTGCGGATCGACGATTTGTTGGCGGCGAACCCGCAGTGGGCGCCGCT
Source organism: Candidatus Aldehydirespirator sp. (assembly GCA_965221605.1). Classification (GTDB taxonomy): domain Bacteria; phylum Actinomycetota; class Acidimicrobiia; order Acidimicrobiales; family Aldehydirespiratoraceae; genus Aldehydirespirator. The sequence goes on along the minus strand of CBDCSK010000004.1, from coordinate 192,383 downwards.
TCGGCCCGCGGTGGGGATCGCGCCTGCGCTGTCGGACGCGGAGCTGGTCACGCTGGCGGTGCTTCAGGCGCTGCTGGGCTTCGACTCTGAGGCCCGCTTCGTCCGCTACGCCAGAGCGCACCTGGGGCCGTGGTTCCCCTATGTGCCCCAGCGCAGCGGCTACAACAAGCGGCTGCGCCGGGCCGGCGAGATGATGCGCCACGTGATCGCGGCGCTGGCGCGGGAGTGCCCGATGTGGCACGACGACGTGTGGCTGGTGGACTCCACGCCTGTCGAGTGCGGCCGCAGCCGAAGCACCCAGCAGCGCTCCGACCTCGCAGGATGGGCCGCCTACGGCTACTGCGCCTCGCACTCGCGGTGGTTCTGGGGGCTGCGCCTGCACCTCATCACCACACCGGCGGGACTGCCGGTCGCGTACGCGCTCACCGCAGCCGGAGACGACGAGCGCGACACCTGCCTCGAGATGATCGCCAGAGCCGGGATCGCCCGGGCGGGCCAGACTCTCATCGCCGACAAGGGATACCGCTCAGCAGCCTTCGAAGCCGCCCTCAACGCCGCCGGCGTCACACTCATCCGGCCCGCCGCCAAAGGCGAGCCGCCCCGACCCGGGCGACAGTTCCTGCGCCCGCTGCGCCAGATCATCGAGTCCATCAACCAGACCCTCAAAGCCCAACTCGGCCTCGAACGCCACCACGGCCGCACCAGACCAGGCGTCGCCGCGCGCGTCCTGCAACGGCTCCTCGCCCTCACCGCAGCAATCTGGCACAACCAAACCACCCAACAACCCGGCCCCGCCCGCAGCCTCACCGCCTACGACCACTAACCCTGAATCCACCGATGGGCTGGTCGGGGTGGGCTGGTCGGGGTGTTTGTGGGGGTGTTTGGCTGGTTGGGGTGCGGCGGGTGTTGTTGGGGCGTGTTGGGCCGGCGGTTGGGACTGGGCTGGTTTGTGGCGCTCAGGGGGGTGTGTTCTGGGTGGCGCCGGGCCCGGGGCTGGGGGTTCAGATGAGTTGGGGGAGGTTGCGGGTGTGTGTGAGCGCGGCGGTGAATTGGTGTGCCCAGGGCCAGTTGAGCGGGAGGCGGAGTTTGTGTCGGTGGCTGTGGTTGACGAGGCGTCCGGGCACGGCGAGCAGCCGCCGGCGGACGGTGGCGGCTGCGGTGAGCCGTTCGGGGTGCTGTGTGTGTCCGAGTCGTGCGGTCCAGCGGGTGAGGTTGTGGGCCAGCACGGCGCAGGCGAGGTGGGCGGCGTTGGCGAAGAACCTTCCGGAGGGGCAGTGGGCGAGGCCGTTGTCTTTGAGGTCTCTGATGGCGAGCTCGACTCGGGCGTGGCCGCGGTGGTAGGCGTCGGCGGTTTCGGTGTCGAGGTCGTCTCTGTTCGTGATGAACGCGTGGTGGCGCCAGTCGGGCCACAGCTCGCGTTGGGGGCCTTCTGGGAGTCGGGTGCGGCGCACCACGAGGCGCAGCTTTCGGGGGCCACAGGGGTCGCGGCGGCTCGTTGTGATGGCGCACTCGGCGACCTGGGCTTCCCCGTCGGGGTAGGCGATCGGCGTCCAGGCGGTCTCGTCGATGCCGTCGATGGCTGCTTTGACTTTGGCGTTCTGTGGGATCGTGACCGACCAGCGGGCCTTGTATGTGTCGAGCTTTGCGATCAGCGCGTAGGAGAAGAACCCGGCGTCGGCGCGCACGGTGAGCTTCGTGCCCGGCGCGAGGCGTCCGAGGCGGGCCAGGGTCTCCGCGGCGAAGCGGACATGGCCGCGCTGGGAGGACCCCGACCGCATCCTGGCGTGGAGCACCTCGCCGGTGTCGTCCCGGGTCGCCGCCAGCGGGTGGTAGCCCCAAACCTTGGTGTGGCCGTAGGCCGCGCCCTGCTTGGACTTGCCGTGGACCTCACAGACCGTGGAGTCCAGATCCACCGTCATCTCCGCCGCTGCCGGCGCCGCGCCCGAAGACCACGCCCGGCTGAGCGCCAGCTCCAGGGCGCGGTCGAACTGGCGCACATGGCCCCAGGTGAAGGACCGCAGCCACGTCCCCAACGTCGACGGCGCCGCAGGCTCAAAGCCCAGCACCGCCGAAGCGGACCCGGCCCGCAGCCTGTCGGCGTCGCCGATGAACGAGCCGCCCACCAGCATCGACGCCACCACCGACAGCGCCTTCGCCCCGGACCCACGGCCCGCCGCGGGCGGGCGCACCGCATCGTCGATGAGCGCCTCCAAACCCAGCCGGCCCATCACCGTGCCCGCCAACAGCAGCCCCGCATCGGCCACCAGCGAAGCGTCGTCGAACACCGCCTCGATCCCGTCGATACCACCCGCTACGCTGCTCACAGGAAGTGCCTCCTCACATGGCCAGAATCACTGTTGACTCAAACAGCATTCTCCCATGTCAGGAGGCCTTTCCGGTGGACGCGCCAACCCCACAAACCTCACCGCGCCGGTGGATCCAGGCTAACCCCTTGGAACTACTCATCTAGCAGGATGCTGAAATTCGGGGGTTTGGCGGTTTGGGTTGTGTCGGGTGGGCTGGTTCTGGTGTCGGCCGCCGGGCAGGTCCCGTTGGCTGTTGGGGGGTTTTGGCTGGCGTTGGGTGCGGGCGGGTGGTTTGGGGGTTCTGGGGCGGGGTTGGTGGTGGTTTGTGGGGGGTGCGGTCGGGCGGTCGGTGCGGGGTGGGTTCAGGCCGCTCGCGTGTCGAGTCGGGCTATGCGCACCAGGTTGTAGCTGGCGGCGGCGATGAGGAGCCAGTGCCGGTTGCGTTGTCGTCCTTTGTGGCGGAGTTTGCGTCCTCCGGCGATGGTCTTGATCCAGCCGAAGGGCTCCTCGACGCGTTTTCGGGTTCGTTGGGAGATCGTGTATCCGGCGTGGCGGGTGGTGCGCCCGTCGATGGCGGATCTGCGGCGGGTGGTGTTCTGGGCGACGTGGGGCGTGAACCCCGCGGCCCGTGCGTCGGCGACGAAGTCTTTGGTGTCGTAGTTGCGGTCCCCGCCGACGGTGCGGCGCCTCGCGCGTGGGGGGGCTCGCCTGAGCATCGCTGCGGCAGTGTCGCGTTCTGCGTGGCCGTCGGCTTGCGTGAGGTCGGCGTCGACGATGAGCCCGTTGCGGTTCTCGGTGAGCAGATGCCCCATGAAGCACAGCGCTGCGGCGGTCCCCGCGGACTTGCGGAACAGCCTGGCCTCGGGGTCCGTCACCGAGGCGTGGGTGTCGTTGCGGCGGCGGGCGCCGCGCCAGTCGGCGTCGGGGTTGCGGCCCCGCGCCGGCGCGGGCTCGGCGGGGGCTGCTTTGGGTTTGAAGCTCTTGTGCGACGCCCACGCCTCCAACAGCGTGCCGTCGACGCTGAAATGATCGCTCGAGCAGTAGCGGCGAAGCCGGGCCTGATCCACCACCGCGGCGAAGAACCGGTCCGCGATCTCGTGGTCCAACAAGCGCTGCCGGTTCTTGGAGAACGTCGACGCGTCGAAGCCGCGCTCGTCGATGCGCAGCCCCAAAAACCACTTGAACAACATGTCGTATTTCAGCCGCTCACAGAACGCCCGCTCCGAGCGGATCGAGTACAGCGCCATCAGCACCGACGCCTTCAACAGCATCTCCGGGGGCACGCTGGGACGGCCCCGAGGCGGATACATCGCCGCCAGCTCGCCGTCGAGCCCATCGAGCACCGCGTCCACCACAGCCCTGATCCGCCGTATGGGGTGACCAGCACCGATCAGGTCCTCCGTCGACAGAGTCGACAACATCGCCGTCTGGGCATCAACTGTTCCACGCATAACGACATTGTCCCACCCCACAGCATCCAACGCGAGCACCCAAACGACTTTTTCAGCACCCTGCTAGACGAGCCGAGCGGGCAGGCGCTCACCCGAAGTATGGGGCCAGTGCCTCGGCCAGGTCGTTGGGGGCGCGCACCGGCTTGCCGTTGTTGTCGGTGATGGCGGCCCGCAGTTCCTGGTGGGCCACCACCTCGCCGTCGCGCACCAGACGCTGGCGCCACATCGACGAGGCCCGCCGTAGCTCCACGACCTCCGTCTCCACCGTCAACGTGTCGCCGGCGTACACGGGGCGGTCGAACGACGTCTGGATGCGGTTGACAACGAACCGGTATCCCCGAGCTGCGAACGACTCCAGGTCCATCCCGACCCGCTCCAGCAGCTCAATCCGCCCGGTCTCGAAGAACTGGATGTAGGCGGAGTGGTTCAGATGCCCGTAGGGGTCGAGCTCGTAGAAGCGGACCTTGACGTCGAATTGGTGGGCCGGCACCGGTGGCTCCCTACCCGCCCGGCCGCTGGGGCGGGTCGACGCAGCCGTCGAGGCCCATCACCGCATAGACCTCGGTCCCGGGCTCGACGTAGGGCCCGAAGCAGAGCGCCTCGCGCCGCACGCCGTCGGTGCTGGTACGCCTGTCGATCTCGTCGGTGAGCTCGGCGATGCGAGCCTCCAACCCCTCCGCGATGTGCTCGGCATCGGCCCGTTGGGCGTTCTGGTCGAACCATGTGCCCACCGACGACGCGCCGAACATCACGGCCGCACCGAGGGTGCCCGCGAACAGGACTACCAGAAGCAGCCGGTGCCACCAGGCCCGTTTCATGGCGCCGGAGATGCGGTGCCGGAGGCGGGCGCCAGCGCGGCCCGGCCCCTGAAGGCAGCCGCCTCGCCGAGCTGCTCCTCGATGCGCAGGAGCTGGTTGTACTTGGCCACCCGATCACTGCGGGCGGGGGCGCCCGTCTTGATCTGACCGCAGTTCGTGGCCACCGCGAGGTCGGCTATGAAAGTGTCCTCGGTCTCCCCGCTCCGGTGCGACATCACCGCCCCGAAGGCGTTGCGAACGGCGAGCTCCACGCACTCCAACGTCTCGGTGAGGGTGCCGATCTGGTTGACCTTGACCAGGATGGCGTTGGCCGCGACGCACTCGATGCCACGGGCCAGCCGCTCGCTGCTGGTCACGAACAGGTCGTCTCCCACCAGCTGCACCCGGGACCCCAGCGAAGCGGTCAGCGCCGACCAGCCGTCCCAGTCCTCCTCGGCCATGCCGTCCTCCACCGAAACGATGGGATAGGAGTCGCAGAGCTTGCGAAGCTCATCGACCATCCCGTCCGAGTCGAGGGTCCGCCCCTCGCTGGACAGCACATAGCGGCCATCGGCGAAGAACTCCGTGGACGCCACGTCCAGCGCGAAGGCGATGTCGTCGCCCAGCACCAGGCCGGTCCGCTCGGTGGCCTCGGCCAGCAGGACGATCGCGTCGGAGTTGGAGCCTAGGTCGGGGGCGAAGCCTCCCTCGTCGCCCAGTCCGGTGGACAGGCCCCGGGCCCGCAGGACCGCGGCCAGCTCGTGATACACGTCGACGCCCCACACCAGGGCCTCGGAGTACGAGGCGGCCCCGACGGGCACCACCATGAACTCCTGGAAGTCGACGTTGTTGTCGGCGTGCGCTCCCCCGTTGATGACGTTCATCATCGGCATCGGGAGCACATGGGCATTGGCTCCGCCCATGTGACGCCACGGCGGGATGTCGAGTTCGGCCGCGGCGGCCCGGGCCGCGGCCAGCGACACCCCGAGGATGGCGTTGGCGCCCAGGCGCGATTTGGTGCCGGTGCCGTCGGCGTCGATGAGGGCGGTGTCCACGGCCCGCTGATCCGCGGCGTCCAGACCCATCACCGCATCGGCCAGCTCGCCGACGACGTTCGCGACCGCGCCGAGCACGCCCCGGCCCCGCAGGCGGTCGCCGCCGTCGCGCAGCTCGACCGCTTCGAACGCTCCGGTCGAGGCACCCGAAGGCACCATCGCCTGGCCGGTCGCGCCCGAGTCCAGCTTGATGTCGACCTCCACGGTGGGATTGCCCCGCGAGTCGAACACCTCGCGCGCAAGGACTGCATCTATGCCACCCACCGGCGAACCTCCGGGTTGTGATCGACGCCGTGCACGGCACGGCCTCACGGTCGGGCGCCGCTCCGTCCGATCCCTCGGCGTCCGTCGTTGTGGGGCCTGGATTCTAGCTCCGCTCGGCCTCCAGTGTGCGATAGCGGTCCTCGGCCCGCTCGGTCGCCGACCGCAAGGCGTCCTCGGGATCGACCTTGATGCGCCGGCCCAACTCCACCGCGGCCAGCAACAACTCCCCAAGGGTGTGCTCGTTCGGCTCGGCTTGAAGCTCGACCAGCGCGTCCTCCGTCTCGGTGAACGGCCCCCGCGGTCGCTCGTCGGCGGCGAGGCTCGCCGCGGCCGCCCGCTTCTGGACCTTCACGGCCCGCAGCAGGGCGGGAAGCGTCTGCGGGATGCCGTCCATCACCGAGTCGCGCCCCTTCTCCTGGAGCTTGATGGCGTCCCACATGCCCCGCACCGCGTCGGCGTCAGGGGCCTCGACGTCGCCGTACACGTGAGGGTGGCGGGCGATCAGCTTGTCCCGCACGCCCTGGGCGACGTCCACGATGCTGAAGGCGCCCCGCTCGGAGGCCAGATGGGCCTGGAACCACACCTGGTAGAGCAGGTCGCCGAGCTCCTCGCACAGGTCCCGGTCGAGGGCGTCGGCATCGCCGTCGCCGCCGGCCCTGGCGTCGAGGGCCTCCAGCGCCTCGTAGGTCTCCTCCAGCAGGTAGCGGCGCAGGCTGGTGTGAGTCTGCTCGCGGTCCCACGGGCATTGCTCGCGCAGGGTCCGCACCAACTCGTCGAGAAGCAAGATGGCGGTGTGCAAACCCTCGGCGCGGCGACCCGGGGCGTCGGGGGCGGGGTTGGCCACCGGACCGGCCCCGGTCAGCCGGCCTGCTCGCAGCGAGCGCAGGGACTTGAGAGAGTCGCGGTCCGAGGTTGTGATTCCCGCTCTTGTTCGCTGCGCTCACGGGCCGCTCGGGCCACGGCCTCGCTCACCACCTTGCAACGCCGCGTGACGACTCGCATCTATTCGCTCGGCCTCTGGTCGAGGATCACCCGGAACTCGTCGGGGTCCCAGCGCCCGTAGCGGTCGTCGATCTTCACATCCGGCCCGTAGTGCTCGAAGATGCGCTCCTGTATGTCGATCAGAAGCTGCTGGCGCTGAGCCTGAACCTCGCCCTGAGCGACGCTGAGAGCAGCCAGCTCCGCCTCCTCGGCCATCCGGGCCAGCGACTCCGCGTCGAGTTGGGGATGGTTCTGTGCGGTCGCAGGCCCGGCGCTGAGCACCTCGATGACGTGGAAGCCGAACTGCGACTCCGCCACCACCACCTCGCCCCGGCCGGCGCCGTAGGCCGCGTCCTCGAACGGCGGCACGAACGAGCCCTCCAGCACGCAGCCGAGGTCGCCTCCCAGGGATCCGCTTCCCGGATCGAGTGAGAGATCGAGGGCGAGCAGTGCGAAATCCTCTCCCGCTCCGAGTAGGACCAGGACCTCATCGGCCTCTGCCTGCGTCGACACGAGGATGTGCCTCGAGCACAGATGGCGCAGCGGTTCACCCGCCACCGGTCCGGGCACCTCACGCTCAGTCCACTCGAACGCGGCCAGGGTCGCAGCGCGCTGGCGGATCACGATCCGGCTCCCGGCGGCGCCGGGCACGAAGGACGGATCAGCCTGGGTGATATCGGCGACGGCCTGGGCCTCGTGCGCGTTGGTGATCGCGATCCCCCGCCCGGCCATCTCCTGCTCCAAGGCGGTGAAGAACACCCAGTTGGTGAGCCAGGCCGCCGCCTCGGTGCGCAGTGCCCGGGCCTCGCTGTCGGGATCGGTGGTCTCGAGGTAGGCGGTCAGATCCTCGACGGCGTACTCCACGCCGGCCACCTCCGCGGCCGCGTCGTGCGAGGCGCCACAAGCAGACGCCAGTGCAGACAGGGAGACCAACAGGGCGCAGGCGGCTGCGATGGGGAGGGTCCGGCTCACGAAGTCCGAACCCTAGCGTCCGCAGGCGGGTCGGCTGGCGCGCCGGCTGCCACCACATCGTCCAGCAGGGCCACCAGCTGGTCGATCACAGGGCCTGCGTCGGCCCGCAGCGGGACGTGCAGCTCCCGGGCCTCGTCCTTGCAGACGGCGCGGTCGCCGTACAGCCGGCGAAGCCGCACCTGGCGGCTGGCCGGAAGCTCCACCGGGGCCAGGCGGGCCGCGTAGCGTGCCACCGACAGCGGGCCGCCGCCCCGGCGGGTGACGACCACTTCGGAGACGCCGTGGCGCAGGCACTCCACCCGGAGCCTGCCGATGGACAGCAGCGCTTCGGCCGGCTCCGGGACAGGGCCGAACCGGTCGCTCCACTCGGCCCGGATGTCGGCCAGCTCCGAGAGCTCCACGGCCGCGGCGAGGCGGCGGTACGCCTCGAGGCGGGCCGCCTCCCGCCCGATGTAGTCGGCCGGGATGTGCGCGTCGACAGGGACCTCGATGCTCACCTCGGGCGGCTCCGGGACGGTCTCGCCCCGCAGCTCCGCCACCGCTTCGTTCACCAGGCGGCAGTACAGGTCGTACCCGACCGCGGCGATGTGGCCCGACTGGGCCTCGCCCAGCAGGTTCCCCGCGCCCCTGATCTCCAGGTCGCGCATGGCGATCCGGTAGCCGGAGCCCAGCTGGGTTGCCTCCCCGATGGTCTTGAGCCGCTCGTAAGCCTCATCGCTGAGAACGCGGTCGACGGGGTGGAACAGGTAGGCATAGGCTCGCCGGCCGGCCCGACCCACCCGGCCCCGGATCTGGTGGAGCTGGCCCAGCCCGAGCCGGTCGGCGCGATCAACGACCAGGGTGTTCACGGTTGGCATGTCGATGCCCGACTCGATGATGGTGGTGCAGACCAACACGTCGTAGCGGTAGTCGGCGAAGTCGAGGACGACCCGCTCCAGCGTGCCCTCGTCCATCTGGCCGTGGGCCACGGCCACGCGGGCCTCCGGCACCAACCAGCGCACCCGCTCGGCGACGTGCTCGATGTCGGCAACCCGGTTGTGGACGTAGAACACCTGTCCCTCGCGCAGCAACTCGCGCCGGATGGCCTCGGCCGCCGGACGGTCGGCCTGCTCGCCCACGTAGGTGAGGATCGGCTGGCGATCCGCGGGCGGAGTCTCGAGCAAAGACATGTCGCGGATGCCGGTGAGGCTCATCTCCAGGGTGCGGGGCACGGGCGTGGCCGTCAGGGTCAGAACATCCACATCGGCCTTGAGCGACTTGATCGACTCCTTGTGCCGGACCCCGAAGCGCTGCTCCTCGTCGATGACCAGCAGACCGAGGCGCTTGAAGCTCACATCGGCCGAGAGCATCCGGTGGGTGCCCACGACCACGTCGACCTCGCCGGTCTCCAGCCCTCGCAGCACCGCCCGTGTCTGGGGCTGGGTCAGGAACCGGCTCAGGGTCTCCACTCGCACCGGGAAGGGCCCGTAGCGGTCGCGGAACGTCTGGGTGTGCTGCTGGGCCAGCAGCGTCGTGGGCACCAGCACCGCCACCTGGCGGCCGCTCTGGACCGCCTTGAACGCGGCTCGCACCGCGATCTCGGTCTTGCCGAAGCCCACGTCCCCCACCAGGAGCCGGTCCATGGGCACCGGCCGCTCCATGTCGCGCTTCACTTCGGCGATGGCCTGCTGCTGATCGCGGGTCTCGGTGTACTCGAAGGAGTCCTCGAGCTCCCGCTGCCACGGCGTGTCCGGGTCGAAGGCCTGTCCAGCGGTGGTCATGCGCTTCTGGTAGAGCACCACCAGTTCCTGGGCCACCTCGGCCACCGCCCGCCTTACCCGGTTCTTGGTGGCCGCCCAGTCCGAGCCCCCCATCCGCGACAGCGTCGGCGCCTCGCCGCCGGTGTAATGGCGGATCGAAGCGATCTGGTCGGACGGAACATAGAGGCGGTCCCTCCCCCGGTAGGCGAGGAGCAGGTACTCGCGCTCATGTCCGCCGATGGCCCGGCGGACCATTCCCTCGAATCGGGCCACCCCGTGGTACTGGTGCACCACGAACGCCCCGGGCACGAGATCGTCGAGGAAGCGGCGCTGATCGCGGGACCGTGCCCTCGGCGGCCGGTGGGCGCGCCGCCGGCCGGTCACGTCGGTCTCCGACAGCAGGGCCAGCTTGATCCCTTCCAGGACCGCGCCCCGGCCGAGAGTCGCCTCCACCGGCTCGACGCTGGCACCGTGCTCTGCGAGCAGGCCGCCCAGGCGTGCAGCCGCACCACCCGGCGCGCCGAGCACGGCCCGGTAGCCCCGCCCGCTCAGATCGCGCAGGCGCTCCGCCAGCGGTCCGACGTTGCCGTGCACCCGGTCCCAGCCCGACGCGGCCAGCGCCGGCACGCCGGGAGACTGCGGTGATGCCGGCAGCTCCCACACCGGCGAGGCGGCCGACGCCACCAGCCGGTCGAAGCCGGCGTGGAGCCGGGGCATGCCGGCGGCGTCGGTGTTCCAGGTCTTGGCCAGTCCGGCGGCGAGGTCCTCTTCCTCGGCCAGGATCTCGGCGACCCTGTCGGCCAGGCGGCGGGGTTCGACAACCACCAGAGCGCCGCCGGCCGCCAGCAGGCCGGGTACCACCGCGGGCTCCTCGACCAGCCATGGCCACCACGACTCCATCCCTTCGAAGAACTCTCCGTCGGCCAGCCGGTCCCACTGCTCCCTACCCCAGGGCTGGCTCGCCACCAGACCTGCGGCCCGCCGCCGCATCGGCCCGTCCGGGCGCAGTTCCCGGGCCGGGTAGACCTCGAGGCGGTCCAAGGGGCTCGTGGACCGCTGATCGCCGACCGAGAACTCGGCCAGCCGGTCGACGTCGTCGCCCCAGAAGTCGATGCGAACCGGTGCCGGCGCGGTAGACGGGTAGACGTCGACTATGGAGCCTCGAACGGCCATCTCCCCGCGGTGCTCCACCTGGTGCTCCCGGTGGTAGCCGAACTCCGACAGGCGCCGCACCAGCGCCTGCTGGTCGACGGAGTCGCCGGCGCTCAGACTGATCGGCGCGCCGGCCTTCTCCGCCGACACGAACTGGGCCACCGCCCGCGCCGACGCCACCACCACCGCCGGCGTCCTGGCCTCCTCGGTCATCCGGTGCAGGACGCGGCCGCGCCGTCCCATGGTGTGGATCGACGGGCTGACCCGCTCGAACGGCAGGGTCTCCCAGGCCGGCAGCTCCTCTACCTCGCCGGCGCCCAGGAAGGCGGCCAGGTCAGCGGCGAGCGACTCTGCCTCGATCCGGGTCGGCACCGCGACCAGCAGCGGGCGGCGATTCGACGCTGCGCTCAGACCGGCCACGGCCGGGGCCAGGGCGGCTCCGGGCACCGCCAGCGCGGCGGTGCGCCGTCCCAGCAGCTCATCCAGACCGGGATGCCCAGCCAGCAGCGGCAGCAGCCGCTGCAATCCCTCGCGGTTGATGGGCGGCAGGGTCACGGCGCTGTGAGGGCCCGGGCTCAGGCCGCGTTGAAGCGGTTCATGGTGACCTCGAGTCCGTGCTCCAGGAAGCACTCCACCGCGTCGGCCGCCCGGGCCACGGCCCCCTCCAGTTCGGTCTGCTCGGCCCGGGACGGCCGCTTGAGGACGTACTCGCCTCCCTTGGGCGTCATGTGAGGCTTGCCGACGCCGATGCGCACCCGGGTGAAGGCGTCGCTTCGCAGGTGCGCCCGGATGGACACCAGGCCCTTGTGGCCGGCGAGCCCGCCTCCGGTCTTGACCTTCAGGCGGCCGGCGGGCAGGTCCAACTCGTCGTGCACGACCACCAGGCGTTCCAGGTCGCGGATGCCGAAGCGGCGCACGAGAGGCGCCACGGCCCGGCCGGACTCGTTCATCCATGTGACCGGTGCGGCCACTGCCATCCGGCGCTGCCGGATGCGCACCTCGCACACCGTCGCCTGCAGGCGACGGGCCCGGCGCAGCCGGCCGCCGTGGCGGCGCGCCAGCTCGTCCACCACCCACCGGCCCGCGTTGTGGCGGGTCCGGGCGTACTCGTCGCCGGGATTGCCCAGCCCTACCACCAGCAGGTCGGCCGCAGCGCCGGTACGCGAGCCGATGGCCATGGCGACGGCCCGGCCAGCAGGACTCTGTCCGCCCGGCCTCTAGGACTCGTCGTCCGCGTCCGCCTCTTCGTCCTCGTCGGTCTCGGCCATGAGGATGAGCGCCTCCGCCTCCTCCTCCAGAGCCTTCTGCTGGCGCAGATACTCCTTGGTGGAGCGGGTGATGAGACCCACCGCGAAGGTGGCGTCAGGATCGCCGGCCGGCGTGACCCCGGCGGGAAGCCCGATATCGCTCACCCGCAGCGACGACCCGACCTCCAGGTCGCTCACGTCGGCGGTGACCTCGATGGGGATCTCCGACGGCTTGGCCCGCAGCGGCACCTGATGCATCACCTGGTCGACCATCCCGCTGGCCTGGGTGACCTTCTTGGCCTCCCCGACGAGCACGAGGGGCACATCGACCTCCACCTCTTCGTCGGGGTCGATGCGCAGGAAGTCCACATGGAGCACGTCGCGGCGGACCGGGTGGCGCTGGAGGTCCTTGACGATGGAGAGCTGCCGGTCGCCGTCGACCTCGAGGGTGATGAGGGCGTTGAGCCCCGCATCGGTGGACAGCGCGCCCCTCAGGTCGGCCCGGTCGATCGACACCGCGAGCGGGTTCTCGCCCAGGCCGTAGACCACCGCGGGAACGCGGCCGGTCCGGCGCAGGCGCCGGCTCGGGCGGGTGCCGCGCGGCCGGCCGGTTTCGGCGGTCAGAAGGTTCGTAGCCATTCGTCCGAGGCTACTGCCGCCCCGAGCCTGCTCCACTTGGAGCGAGCGCGGTTGCGGGCGATCAGACCAGGTTGTTGCCGCCGAAGATCTCGCTTACCGAGGTGTCCTCGAACACCGCCGAGATGGCCCGGGCCACTATGGGCGCGACCGACACGACATGGACCTTCGAGAACTGCTTGCGGGGCGTCAGCGGCAGGGTGTCGGTGCAGACGACCACATCGATCACGGAGTCCCTGAGTCGCTCCACGGCCGGTCCGGAGAACACCGCATGGGTGGTCGCGGCGATCACGCGGCTGGCCCCGCTGGCGGCCAGCAGCTCCGCGGCGGCCACGACGGTCCCGCCGGTGTCGATCATGTCGTCGACGATCACGCACGTGCGGCCGCGGACATCACCCACGATCTCCTTGGCCGACACCTCGTTCTTGCCGTTGTCGCGGCGCTTGTGCACGATGGCCAGATCGGCGTGCAGCAGGTTGGTGTAGCGCTCGGCAACCTTGACCCGTCCGGCGTCGGGCGACACGATCACCAGGTCCTCGCCCTTGAGGGACTGCAGGTACTCGAGCAGCACCGGCATAGCCGTGAGGTGGTCGACCGGGCCGTCGAAGAACCCCTGGATCTGTCCCGAGTGCAGGTCCACCGACAGCAGCCGCTTGGCCCCCGCGGCCAGGAACAGGTCAGCCAGCAGGCGGGCCGAGATGGGCTCGCGCCCGGAGGCCTTGCGGTCCTGGCGGGCGTAGCCGTAGAAGGGAGCCACCACCGTTATGCGCTTGGCGGAGGCCCGCTTGGCCGCGTCGACCATGACGAGCTGCTCCACGATGGCGTCGTTGATGGAGCCGCCCTCCCACTCGGCGTGGGTGCCGACGATGAAGGCGTCGCAGCCCCGGATGGACTCGCCGTAACGGACGTGGATCTCGCCGTTGGCGAAGTTCTCGATGTGGGAGGTGCCGAGCTCGACACCGAGCTCCGCACAGACGCTGGCGGCGAAGTCCTGACTGGACCGCCCCGACACCACCCGGAGCACTTTGTGGGTCTGCTGCTTCATGGCGCCCGGCATTGTAGGACGGCGCCGCCGCCGCGGGGCGAGGCTCCGATCACATTCTTGATTCTGCTGGCCGGGCAGGACTCGAACCTGCAACATCCGGAGCCAAAGTCCGACGTTCTGCCAGTTGAACTACCGGCCACCGCCGCCCGCCCGGAGACGGACGACCCGACTCACATTACCGATCATTGCCGGCGATCATCGACACGATGCGTGTTCGGGCGCCGGGCCCGGTAGCGTTCTCCCCCCGTGGGATCGCTCATCAAGAAGCGCCGCAAGCGCATGCGCAAGAAGAAGCACAAGAAGATGCTTCGGCGCACCCGCCATCAGCGGCGCAAGTAGCGCCTTCCACGCAACCGCCACGGGCCGGGCGAGCAGCCGCCGGATACGCCGCAGGCGCTCGCCTGCGTCACCGCGCAGCCCCTAGGACGACTCGGTCGTGGTCGCCACCACACGGTTCGGCCCGGGATGGGCCCCGGCCACGAACCAGGTACTGCCACTGCCCGCCAGCCGGGGGGTCAGCCCGGTGGAGTCTCCGAGCTCGTCCCGCCAGGCCGCCAGCTCCGGCACCACCCGGAGCGCGGCGGCTTCCAGGTCGTTGCCGCCGGAGCCGGCCGGGCCGCCGAGCTCGTCCCAGGCCGCGTACACGGCCGCGGTGCTGCATGACCGCGGCACCAGCAGGAGGGTGTACTGCTCGCGCCGGTAGGGAAGCGGCTCGACGATCTCCCCGATGCCGCGCACCCGGGCCCGGCCGCCGGTCAGGCAGAAGGCCACGTCGGCGCCGATTGAGGCCGCCCGCACGGGGTCGGTGAACCCGGCCCAGCGCAACACCGCGGCCGCGTCGGCAGACCCGCCCCCCAGTCCGGCACCGGCCGGGATCCGCTTGTGGACCGTCACCCGGGCCCGGCGCCCGGCCAACCCCAGAGCCCGCACGACGAGGTTGCCGGCCGCCGGCAGCGAAACCGCGAAGTCATCGCCGGCGGCGTCGAGCATCCGCACGTCGGCCGTGCCGCCGGAGTCCGGGTAGATCTCCAGCCGATCGCAGAGGTCCAGCGTCACCATCTCGGCGTCGATCTCGTGGTAGCCGTCGTCCCGCACGCCGGTGATGTGCAGACTCAGGGTCAACTTGGCCGGGGCCAGCGCCTCGATCACGCTGCGAAGCTACTGCCGGACCGGGCTCCGGCGCAGGGTCCGGCATTCCCGCTCTTGTTCGCTTCGCTCACGGGCCGCCCCCAATCCAAGGAACAGCGCCCACGGCCTCGCGCCGTATGGGCTGAGATCGCTCACCTATCCGCTCGGCCTCTGCGCAGGATCTGGGCAGGATCAGGCCGCAGGCTGGCGCGGCCTCTAGAGTCCACGGGTCGCATACGAACAAGGAGACCGCCGTGGCCTCAGGATCGTTCATGGGCAACGCGGTGCTCAGGCGGGAGGACCCCGAACTGCTCACCGGGACCGCACGGTATGTGGGCGACATGTCGCCCCCCGGGACGCTTCATCTCGCCTTCGTGCGCTCGGTGATGGCCCACGCCGGCATCGCGTCCGTCGACACCGAGGCAGCCAGGGGCGCGCCCGGCGTCGTTGAGGTGCTGACCCCGTCGGACCTGCCCATCGATCCGCAGCCCGGCTTCGTCCTGCTGCCGCCCGAGCTCAGCCGCCGGCCGCTGGCCGACAAGGCCCGCTATGTGGGCGACCCGATCGCGGTGGTGGTG
The DNA here is from genome assembly GCA_965221605.1 of Candidatus Aldehydirespirator sp. GTDB lineage: Bacteria > Actinomycetota > Acidimicrobiia > Acidimicrobiales > Aldehydirespiratoraceae > Aldehydirespirator. The sequence goes on along the minus strand of CBDCSK010000004.1, from coordinate 177,032 downwards.
GCCGAGACCCGGGACGCGGCCGTGGACGCGGCCGAACTGGTCGAGGTGGACTACGAGCCCCTGGACGCGGTGACCGACCCGTTCGAGGCCCTCGAACCGGACGCACCGGTGATCATCGAGGCCCACGGATCGAACCTGGCGATGCAGTTCTCCACTCCCGCCGACCCCGAAGCGATGGGGGGCCACGACCTGACGGTCAAGGCTCGCATCGTCAACCACCGCATGTCGGGGGCACCCATCGAGCCCTCCGTGGTGCTGGCTGCGCCCGGCAACGGCGACCGCTCCGAAGGGCTGACGGTGTGGTGCACGACCCAGCGGCCCCACGAGGTCCGCAACGTCGTGGCCGCGGCCCTGGGAGCCCAGCCGGAGGATGTGCGGGTGGTGGCGCCCGCCGTCGGCGGCGGATTCGGCTCCAAGGCCCCCGCCTACCCGGAGTTCCTGGTGGCGGCCTGGATGGCCCGGCGGCTGGACCGGCCGGTGAAGTGGACCGAGACCCGCAGCGAGAACCTGGTCAACATGACCCAGGGAAGGGACTACGTCAACGACGTGGAGCTCGGCTTGAGCACCGATGGGACGTTCCGCTGGATCAGGATCAAGGCCACCACCAACGCGGGGGCCTACCCCGGCATCGGGGCGTTCCTGCCCTTCTTCACGATGATGATGGCGTCGGGGCCCTATCGCATTCCGGTGGTCCACTACGAGGCGGTCGCGGCGGTCACCAACACCACCCCGGTGGCTGCCTTCCGGGGGGCGGGCCGGCCCGAGGCGACCGTCTGCCTGGAGCGGATCATCGACATGGCCGCGGCCGAGCTGGGCATCGACCCCGCGGAGCTGCGGCGCCGCAACCTGCTCGCGCCCGGCGACTTCCCCCTGACCACCCCCACCGGCGCCAACATGGACTGCGGCGAGTACGAACGCGCCCTGGACCTGGCCCTGGAGACGGCCGGATACGAGGGGCTGAGAGCCGAGCAGGCCCGCCGGCGGACCGCCGGTGACCGCCGGCTGATGGGCATCGGCGTGTCGACCTATGTGGAGATAACCGCGGTCGGGCTGTTCGAGGAGTTCGGATCGGTCACCGTCGAGCTCGACGGCACGGTCACTGCCAGGGTGGGCACCGCCTCGCACGGCCAGGGGCACGCCACCGCCTTCTCCCAGATCCTGGGCGAGGTGCTGGGCGTGCCCGCCGAGCAGGTCCGGATCATTCACAGCGACACCGCCGAGGTGCCCCGGGGCACCGGCACGGTGGCGTCACGGTCGCTGCAGATTGGCGGCAGCGCGGTGTGGACCGCGGCCACCGAGGTCCTCGACACCGCCCGACGCCTGGCGGCCAACCTCCTGGAGGCTGATGTCGACGACATCGTGGTGGCACCCGGGGGCCTGGCCCCTGCGGGCGTGCCGGCCCGGACGGTGTCGTGGGCCGAGCTCGCCGCGGCCGCGGCCGCCGAGGACCTCCCCGAAGGGGTCGAGCCGGGCGGGCTGGCTGCCGAGACCGACTTCAACCAGGGCGGGTCCAGCTACCCCTTCGGCGCCCACGTGTCGGTGGTGGAGATCCGACGCCGACACCGGTGAGACCCGGTCCGTGCGCCATGTGGCGGTGGACGACTGCGGCCGCATCCTCAACCCGGTGCTCGTGGAGGGCCAGGTGCACGGCGGTGTGGCCACCGGCATCTCGCAGGCCCTGTACGAGGAGACCACCTACGACTCCTACGGCAACCCCCGCAACACGAATTTCGCCGACTACGCCATCCCGGCCGCCTCCGAACTGCCCCGGGTGGAGACGGCCCACACCGAGACGCCCACCCCACTCAACCCGCTCGGAGCGAAGGGCATCGGCGAGTCGGGCACGATCGGGTCGACCCCGGCGGTGCAGTCGGCGGTGCTCGACGCGCTGGCACCTCTCGGAGTCGCCCACCTGGACATGCCCTACACCCCCCAGCGGGTCTGGCGGGCCATGGCTGAGGCTGAGGCCCGGGCCGCTTCCTGAGCACTACCTAGAAGGTGCGCGGGTAGGCGCAAGCCAGTCGCGTTGCACCGGGGTCTTTCCCGCTCCTGTTCGCTGCGCTCACGGGCCGCTCGGGCCACGGCCTCGCGCCGTATGGGCCGCGTTGTCCCGCCTATCGGCTCGGCCTCTGACTCCGGGCTCGGGACAGGCTCATCCACTGGTCCACGGTCAACGCCTCCGGACGGGACGACGGGTCCACCCCAGCGGCCGCGAAGCTGTCCGGGGCAACGAGACCGGCCAGCGAGCGGCGCAACATCTTGCGCCGCTGCCCGAAGCCGGCCCGCACAAAAAGCTCGAATCTTGCGTCGTCGGTGGGCTTGCACGGCGCCTCGCCGCCCGCATGACGCTCGATGCTCACCACCACCGACTCGACCTTCGGCTGCGGCCGGAACACCGAAGCCGGAACCCTCCCCATCACACGCGCCGTCCCCCTCCGTTCGACCAGCACGCTGGGAATGCCCCGCGCCCTGGACCCGGGGGGAGCAGCCAGCCTCTCCCCCACCTCGCGCTGCACCATCACGACCATGGTCTCTATGGCCGCTACGTCGCGCAACAGGTCCAGGATCAGCGGCGTAGCGATGTTGTAGGGAAGGTTGGCTACCAGCATCCACCGGTCCGAACCCCGCAGGACCTCATCGAAGTCGAGTCTCGAGGCGTCCCCTTCCACCACTTCGACGCGCCGTACGCCCGCCTCCGCGAGAACGGCGCGGAGCGCGGCCGTCAGTCCTGAGTCGACCTCCACCGCCCGCACCGAAGCTCCCGTCTCAGCCAGCGCCAGGGTGAGCGAGCCGAGGCCGGCGCCGATCTCCAGCACGTGATCCGCCGGGCCCGCGCCGCTGAGCCGGGCGATCCGTCGGACCGTGTTGGGATCCGTCACGAAGTTCTGACCCAGGGACCGGCGCGGCGACACCTCGAAGCGGTCCATCAGCGCCTGCAACTCCGGCCGAGTATGGGTCAGGAGGGCAGCCTCTTCTTGCAGGTGGGCCAGGGATCCCAGCCGTTTATCTCGTAGAGCTTGTAGGCCATCTTGTCCTGGTCCGGCGGCGACGCATCGATTGGGTCGACCCCGACCAAGTCCGGGTAGTGCATCTCGGCCACCCAGTTCCAGGTGCGGATCGAGAACTGGTAGGCGCCGCGGTACCGACCGCTGGAGCTGATGGCCCGGTAGTTCTGCGTGGACTCACACTGCCGCAGAGCATGCCACTGCGCCTCTGTGGTCCCCGCCGGGATCGGGTGACCGACGTCGCCGTCTTCGGTGGCGGGAGGTTCGGTGGTCGTCGTAGTCGTCGTAGTTGTCGAAGTCGTGGTGGTGGCGGTCGTCGTGGTTGTCGTAGAGGTCGTCGTTCTGGCTTGGTTGGCCAGTTCCTCGGCCCTGCGCAGCGCCTCCTCCCGAGCACGCTTGCGAGCCTCGCTCCACCTCCTCGCCCGGTCCTCGAAGTCCTCCACGTTCGCGGCCGTCTCCTCGGCGGGGTCGTCGGTCTGAGCCCACGCGGGGGTAGCGGCGGCCGTCAGCAGGACGAGCGCGGCCACCACGAACAGGGCCAGCCGGACGCGGCGGTCAGGCGAGCCCATCCGAACCCTCCTCTCCGTCGAGCCCGTAGAAGGCCCGGGCCGTGCGGAAGGTCGCCGCTTCCACCTCCGAGACGTCGAGACCCTTTGTGGCGGCCACGGCCGCGCCCACCACCGGAACCAGCGCGGGGCGGTTCTTGTGGCCGCGGTGGGGCACCGGAGCCAGGAAGGGGCTGTCGGTCTCGACCAGCAAGCGCTCGAGCGGGCAGACCCGGGCCGCGTCGCGCACGTCGTCGGCCTTGGGGAAGGTGACGATCCCCGAGAAGGAGAGCACCGCACCCCGGCGCAGGCACTCCTCGGCCTCGTCGGGACCGCCCGTGAAGCAGTGCATCACCGTGCGCGACGGCACTCCCTCGCGGTCGAGCACCGCGAGGGTGTCCTCCCACGCCGACCGGGAGTGGACCACCAGCGGCATATCGCGCCGGTTGGCCAACTCCACCTGCGCGGCGAACACCCGACGCTGCACCGGGCGCGGCGAATGGTCGTAGTGATAGTCGAGGCCGGCCTCCCCCACGGCCACAACAGCACTGCGCCTCATCAGGGCCTCGAGCCCGTCAATCCCGCTGGACGCCTCATGGGGATGCACACCGGCCGTGGCCCACACGCCGTCATGGGCCTCGGCCACCGAGATCGCCTGCCGGGAGTCATCAACGTCGGTGCCGATGTTGATCAGCACATCGACGCCCGCAGAGCGAGCATCGGAGATCACGTCGGTGGCCGCGTCGCCGGCCGGGAGATGGCAGTGGTGATCGGCCCAGGGCACGTCAGCCAAACCTCCTCATCGGGGCCCGCTCTGAGCGGCGAGGTCGATGGCGTCCAAGTCGACCTTGGTGAACAGCGGCGAGGGCTTGGGCACGGCCGTGCCCGGCGGCACGGCCGGGCGCTCCCAACACTTGACCGGACCGAACACGCCGTCGAGCGCCGCGGTGGTGAACGGTAGGTACGGAGCCAGTCCAGTCCGCACGCCGGCCACCGCCTCCAGCGCGGTGACCAGCACCGCCGCGGCCCGCTCGGGATCTGCCGACGCCAGCTTCCACGGCTCGGTCGAGTTGAGGTAGCCGTTCACTTTGGCTGCCGCCTCCATTGCGGCGCGCAGGCCGGCCCGCAGCTCGACCCGCTCGATGCAGCCGGCTCCCTCGGCCAGGGCGTCATCCACCGCCGAGAGCAGAGCGCAGTCCACCGCCGCGCGTTCACCGGTCTCCGGGACGGTGCCTCCCAGCTTCGAATGGACCATCGAGAACACCCGGTGCACGAGGTTCCCCCAGGTGGCGACCAGCTCGTCATTGATGCGCCGGGCGATCTCGGTGATGGAGACCTCGGTGTCGGCGTGCTCGGGCAGGGCCGCCCCCAGGGCATAGCGCAGGGCGTCGGGCTCGAAGAGCTCCAGGCCCTCGCCGATGGTGAGGCCGACACCGCGGCCCGATGCCATCTTCGCCCCCGAGAAGGTCACGTACTGGTTGGCGGGCACATCGTCGGGCAGGTGCAGACCGCCGTAGCCCATCAACTGGGCGGGCCACAACAGCGTGTGGAAGGGGATGTTGTCCTTGCCGACGAAGTACAGGTGGCGAGCGTCGTCGTTGTGCCACCAGCGCTTCCAGGCCTCGGCGTCGCCGTTACGGGCCGCCCATTCCTTGGATGCCGACAGGTAGCCGATCACCGCGTCGTACCAGACGTATATCCGCTTGCCCTCGCCCAGGTCGTCGACGGGAAGCTCGACTCCCCAGTCCAGGTCCCGGGTGATGGCTCGATCCTGAAGGCCCTCGTTGATCCAGCCGGTGGCCGAGTTGAGGACATGTGGGCGCCAGCCCCGGCGCGTCTTGAGCCAGGCGCCGACTCTCTCGGTGAAGTCCGAGTAGCGGAAGTAGAAGTGCTCGGTGGCGCGCAACTCGGGAACGGCCCCGCTGATCTTCGATCGGGGCTCGATCAGGTCGGTGGCGTCGAGCGTGGTGCCGCAGTTCTCGCACTGGTCTCCGCGGGCCGCCTCGAAGCCGCAGCGGGGGCACTTCCCCTCGATGTAGCGGTCGGGCAGGAAGCGCTCACCGACGGGGTCGTAGTACTGCTCGGACACGCGCCTGTCGATGAAGCCGTTCTGCAACTGCACCAGGAACATGTCCTGGGTGACGGCGGCGTGGTTGGCGGTTCCGGTCGTGGTGTAGAGGTCCCACGAGATGCCGAGCGCCTCCCATTGTCGGCAGAACTCGGCGTGATAGCGATCGACGATCTCAGCCGGTGTGACTCCCTCCGTGTCGGCCCGGACCGTGATCGGCGTGCCGTGCACGTCGGATCCGCTCACCATCAGCACGTCGTTGCCGGCCAGTCGCTGGTAGCGGGCGTAGATGTCGGCGGGAAGGTACGCCCCGGCGACGTGGCCGAGATGGCGGCTTCCGGACGCGTAGGGCCACGCAACCGCGACAAGCACAGGCACCCGCACCGCCATGGCGGGCCACATTACCCCCAGATGCCAAGGTCTTCCCCAGCCGAGGTCACAGTTTCTCGACCGGACCCCAGGGCGAAGCGGCTTTGCTACTCCGGCGTCGGCCCCTGACCGTCGACCACGAGGTTGTAGACCCGCCGGCGTGACACTCCATGAGCCGCCGCGGCCGATGCGGCCGCGTCCCTGCGGCTCTGACCACCGGACATGAATGTCTCCACCGCGGCCCGGAGCTGATCGTCGGTGGCTTCGAGGCTGGCCCCGGGATCACCCTCGATCACGATCACGACCTCGCCCTTCACCGGCCGCTCGGACCACTCGCAGAGCTCGGCCAGACTGCCTCTCACCACCTCCTCGTGCAGCTTGGTGAGCTCGCGGGCCACCACCGCCCGCCTGAGCGGTCCACACGCCTCGGCCAGATCTTCGAGACAGGCCTGCAGCCGGCGGGGCGACTCGTAGAGGATCGTGGTCCGGCGCTCGCCGGCGATCAGTTCCAGGCGTTCGGCCCGCGCCCTGCCCTTGCGGGGCAGGAAGCCCTCGAAGCAGAACCGCATGGTCGCAAGGCCGCTGACGGCCAAGGCGGCCAATCCGGCCGACGGGCCGGGCACCACCGTCACCGTGTGGCCGGCCGCCGCAGCCGCAGCCACCAGCCGCCCCCCCGGATCGGTCAGAGCGGGCATGCCGGCGTCGGTCACCATCGCTACGGTGGTCCCGGCGCGAAGCAGTTCGCAAACCTGCTCGCAGGCCTCGGCCTCGGAGTGCTCGTCGACGCGACGCAGACGGGCTCCGCTGACCCCGGCGTGCTCCAGCAGCCGCCCGGTGCGCCGGGTGTCCTCGCAGCACACGAGGTCCGCTGACGCGAGGGCCTCCACAGCCCTGGGACTCAGATCACCCAGGTTGCCGATCGGAGTGCCGACCAGCACCAGCGAGCCGCCGACCGGGTGGTCGCCGTCCCGGCGGCTGGAGACGCTCACTGCCGTATCTCCAGCTCCACACCCGGAGCCACCCCCCAGCGCCGGAAGCTGCCGGCTTCGGCCTCGATGACCGACCTGGCCTTCGGCACGACGCGCCCTACCCGGTTGGCTCGCATCGTGGTCACCCGCAGCACCCGCATCTCGGAGTCGCAGTGGGCGACATCGATGGGAAACCGCATGCCGAAGGAGTGCACCGACCGCGTCCGCTCCAGCAGCAGCGCGCCCTCGATCCCGTCGCGGCCCGAGAGACCCTTGCGACGCTCGCGACGGCTGGAGGCGATCTCCAGCGATGCGATGACCCGGTCGCCACAAACCAACCACGCCATGGAGGCGAATCTAGTGCCTAGCCGGGCCCGCCTTCATCGAGTGCCTCCGGCCCAGCCCTTGGCGCGCAGCCGATCCAGGCCCCAATCATGAGGACTCCTGGCCCGGCGTTCAGCCCGGCGCTCGACCATGAGCCTGCCGACCCGTCCGATCCTGTCGATGAGCCTCATGAGCCGCTCTCGCGCGGCCTCGGCCACTCCCGAGAGGCCGGTGAGGCTGGGTAGCTTCCAGTCCCGCAACAGCACGGGCTGGAGTATCTGATCGTGATGGATGGCCAGGTCGTAGATGCCTGCGTCCGCGATGGTGCGGGCGTGCGCCTCGAAGTCGGTGATGCCCACGCCGGGCATTGCGAAGCCCTTCACCTGGTTGGCAATAGCCACGACCGCTTGTGACGGCTCCACCTCTAGGGCGGCCGCCATGGCATCACGGTAGAAGAGGAAGTGGAGGTTCTCGTCGAACGCGACCCGGCGCATGATCGCCCTGCCGGCGGGGTCGGAGATGTGCTTTCCGGTGTTGAAGTGCGAGATGCGGGTGGCCAGCTCCTGCAGCGTCACATAGGCGAGGCCCTCCAGCGCGTTGGGCGGCGCGGGCGCTTCGCCGGACTGCACTTGGGCCATGCGGGCCCGCTCGAGACTCACCGGGTCGACCGAACGGGTAACGGCCAGGTAGTCGTGGATGACCTGGCCGTGGCGGCCTTCCTCGGCCGTCCAGCGCCTCACCCACTGGCCCCAGGCACCGTCGCGGCCGAACATGCGCTCGATGTCCCGGAAGTAGTAGGGCAGGTTGTCCTCGGTCAGGACGTTGACGAACAGGGCGCTGCGCGCCTCCGGGCTCAGCCCGGCATCATCGGGGGACCACTCGTAGTCAGCCGCATAGTCCTCACCCCGGCTCCAGGGGACCAGGGCGTGGGGATGCCATTCCTTGGTCTGCTGGAGGTGCCGCTCGTAGAGCCTCTCGACGCTCGGCTCGAGGTCCGCCAGCAGCCGGACGTCGGCGTCGGTGGGCATGCCGGGCCAGCCTAGCTGCCCCTGCCAGAGCACCGCAATGGCTCAGAGCGTCCGATCTCAGACGTTGAACCGGAACTCGACGACGTCCCCGTCGGCCATCGGATAGTCCTTGCCCTCGGAGCGGATCAGACCCTGCTTCTGGGCCGCGGCCCAGGAACCGGCCTCGAGCAGGTCGCCACAGGCGATGGTGTCGGCCCGGATGAAGCCTCGCTGGATGTCGGAGTGAACCGCTCCCGCGCACTCGACCGCCGACGCACCCGCCCGGAAGGTCCAGGCCCGGCTCTCCTTGGGACCGGTGGTAAGGAAGGTTCTCAGCCCCAGCAGGTGGTAGGCGCCGGCCAGGAAGCGGTCCAGGGCGCCGCTGCCCAGGCCCAGGGCGGCCAGCAGCTCGGGACGCTCCGACTCGTCGAGTTGCGCAGCTTCAGCCTCCAGCTGCACGCACAGCGGCACCACCTCGGCCTCGCCGAGTTCTTCTCGCACCGGTGCCGCAACCTGCTCGGCGTCGGCGATCTGGTCCTCTCCGATGTTCACCACCGCGAGCACCGGCTTGTTGGTGAGCATGAAGAACGGGCGCAGGCCAACCCGCTCGGAGCCGTCGAGGCCGGCCCGGTACAGGGGCACGCCGTCCTCGAGGACCGCGACAGCCCGAGCCAGCAAGTCGTGCGAAGCCCGCAGCGACGGATCCCCCTTGAGGGCCCGGGCAAGCTTGCCCAACTGGCGGGTGGCGCTGTCGAGGTCGGCGAGGGCCAGCTCGGTCTCGAGCACGCGGAGGCCGTCGAGCGGGTCGTCGTCACCGGGCACATCCGGATCAATGAAGGCGCGCAGCACGTAGACGATGGCATCGGTGTCGCGGACGTGGCCCAGGAAGGCGTTGCCCAGGCCCTCGCCCCGGCTCGAACCCGACACCAGGCCGCCGATGTCGGTGAACTGCACAGACGCATGAACGGCGCGGCGGCTGGAACTCATCTCGGCCAGCTGCAGTAGCCGGCCGTCGGGCACCTTGGCCACACCCACAGTCGCGGACCTGGTGGAGAACGCGTGGCGGGCCGCTACCGCGCCACCGCCCGCCAAGGCACTGTGCAGCGAGGTCTTCCCGGAGTTGGGAAGACCGACGAATCCAAATCTCTCCAAGGAGGGCTCCGTGTTGGGCAGCCGACAACCGTCGGCCGGGAGTCAGGTCAGCTGTTGCGGCCCGCGTTGGGCTTGCGGCCGTGGTTAGCCTTCGAACGGCGAGCCTTGGCCCGGCGCTTGCTGGTGCGCTTGGACATGGCTCCCAACGCTACCGGGCACCGATGCCGAACCCGCCAACCTCGCCCGGCTCGTGCGGGCAGACTGGAGGCGTGCTGCTGGTCTACGACGGCGAGTGTGGCTTCTGCGTGCGCTCGGCCCGCTGGATCGCAGCCCGCCTGCCCCCGGATGCCCGGGTGGCACCGTGGCAGTCGCTCCAGCTGGAGCGGCTGGGACTGTCGCGCCAGGAGTTGCAGGCCGCGGTGTGGTGGATGGAGGATCGCGGTCGGGTTCAGCATCGCTCCCGCGGTGCCGAGGCCATCGGCCGGTCCCTCGTCGCGGTGGGCGGACACTGGGGAATCGTCGGGCGCCTGATCGTGCACCCGCCCCTGTGCTGGCTGGCCAGACCGGCCTACGCCCTGGTTGCGGCCAACCGCCATCGCCTGCCTGGACCCCGCAGCGCCCAGCCCTGAGCCCGGTCGCCTTCAGCCGATAGCTTCGAGGCCGTGCGACCCTCAGTAGCTCTGTCGCTCGCCATTCACTACCTCGACCGGGAGCTCGCTCCGGGTCCCAAGGTGCGAGCCTTCCTACGAGCCTTGGACGTCGCTGAGAAGCTCGGCGACGCCGAACTCTCCGAACGAGCGGCAGCAGGCACACTCACCGACCTCGACGGTGTGGGACCCAGCACGGCGCGGGTCATCGCGGAGGCCCTAGCCGGAATCGACGACGGGTACCTGGCCGGGCTCGAGCAGCGCAGCCGGGTGCCTGTCGGAGTCGGGGGTCCCGTGCTCGAGAGCCTGCGGGGCGACTGCCACTGCCACACCGATTGGTCCGACGGCGGGGCCTCATTGCGAGCCATGGCCGAGACGGCCGCCGCGCTGGGTCACGAGTGGATCGCGATCACCGACCACTCGGCCCGCCTGACCGTCGCCCACGGCCTCGACGAGCGGCGCCTGCGCCGGCAGATGGATGACATCGCGGGGCTAAACGAGGAGATGGCCCCATTCCGGATCCTCACCGGCATGGAGGTGGACATCCTCGAGGACGGCACGCTGGACCTCAGCAACGGCGTGCTGTCCGAACTGGACGTGGTGGTGGCCTCGGTCCATTCGAAGCTGCGCATGCCGTCGGCGGAGATGACGCCGCGGATGGTGGCCGCCATCGCCAACCCGAACACCGACATTCTCGGCCACTGCACCAACCGGAAGGTCGTCGGCGGCGGCCGGCCCCCGTCGACCTTCGACGCCGAGATCGTGTTCGCCGCCTGCGCCCGGTTCGACAAGGCGGTGGAGATCAACTGCCGTCCCGAGCGCCAGGACCCGCCCGCCGAACTGCTGGAGCTGGCCGTGCAGTGGGGCTGCAAGGTGTCCGTCGACACCGACGCCCACGCCACCGGGCAACTCGAGTGGCAGCCGTACGGTGCCGACAAGGCCGTGCGCTGCAACGTTCCCGTCGCCGACATCGTGAACACGTGGCCGGCCGACAGGCTGCTGGAATGGACCGCCAGCCACTCGCGGAACTGACACACCGGCCACTAGCATTCGGCTGGCACAAGCCCGATCAACCCCTGGAGGCAAACATGAGCAAGCGCTTGCTAGCGCTGATCGCGCTCCTGCTCTCGTTCACCCTGCTCGCCGCGGCGTGCGGTGACGACGAGGATGCAGAGACCGTCGCCGAGCCGGCACCCCCCGAGCCCGCGGCCGAGCCCGAGCCCGAGCCCGAGGAAGAAGACGACCACGCGCATGAGGACGAGGACGACGACCACATGCACGAGGAGGACGACGACCACGCCCACGAGGACGACGAAGACCACGAGCACGAGGAAGAGGCTGCTGCTGAGCCCGAGATGACCGACATGTCGGTCGGCCTGGTGTTCGACATCGGAGGCCGTGGCGACCAGTCGTTCAACGACTCCGCCGCCGCCGGCATCGAGCGGGCCGCCGCCGAGCTCGGCATCACCTTCACCGAGGCCTCGCCCGAGCCCGACGGCTCCAACCGGGGCGAGCTGCTGCAGCTCGCGGCCGACGCCCACGACATCGTCATCGGCGTCGGGTTCCTGTTCGAGGGCGACGCGGCCGCGGTCGGCGCGGAGAACCCCGACACGAGGTTCGGCGTGGTCGACTCGGCCATGATCAACTGGGGTGCGGATCCGCCCGCTCCCTACGGCGACAACATCGCCGGCCTGGTCTTCGCTGAGCACGAGGGCTCGTTCCTGGTGGGAGCGGCCGCCGCGCTCAAGAGCGAGACCGGCACCATCGGCTTCATCGGCGGCGTGGCCAACGTCGGCGGCCTGATCGAGCGGTTCGAGGCCGGCTTCAACGCCGGCGCCCGGGCCGTCAATCCCGACATCGAGATCATCGGCGACTACATCACCGAGGCCCCCGACTTCGACGGCTTCAACGCCCCGGACCGGGCCAAGGAGATCGCGCTGGCCATGTACGAGGACGGCGCCGACATCGTGTACCACGCAGCCGGCGGCTCCGGTGCCGGCCTGTTCCAGGCCGCCCTGGAGCAGAGCGACGCCACCGGGTCCAAGGTGTGGGCCATCGGCGTCGACTCCGACCAGTACCACACCGCCGACGCCGGCGTGCGGGACTACATCCTGACGTCGATGCTGAAGCGGGTGGACGTGTCGATCTTCGAGATGATCAAGTCCGTCATCGACGGCACCATGCAGCCCGGACCGACCACCTACGACCTCTCGGTCGACGGCGTCGGCTACAGCACCTCAGGCGGGTTCGTGGACGACATCGCCGACCAACTCGAGGCCCTGAAGGCCCAGATCGTGTCGGGTGAGATCGCGGTGCCGACCGAGCCCTAGAACACTGACCGCCGGAGCGGCTGGAACGCTCCGGACGGTTCACATTCGTGATGAGACGACCGGGTCGGGCTAACGTCCGGCCCGGTCGTCGTTTCTTGGGGAGGTGCCAGTGGCGCTGGCCATCGAGTTGACAGGGATAACCAAGCGGTTCCCGGGCGTGGTGGCCAACGACGACATCAACCTGGAGGTGGCCGACGGCGAGATCCACGCCATCTGCGGCGAGAACGGGGCCGGCAAGTCGACCCTGATGAAGATCCTCTACGGCATGCAGCCACCCGACTCCGGAACCATCAAGATCCAAGGCGAGGAGGTGGAGCTGCACTCGCCGGCCCAAGCCATCGAACTGGGCATAGGCATGGTCCACCAGCATTTCATGCTGGCCGACCAGCTCACCGTGCTGGAGAACGTGATCCTGGGAGCCGAGCCGATGCGCTCGTTCGGCCGGATCGACTTCGAGGCCGGCCAAGAGCACCTCGACGAGGTCGGTCGGGCCTACGGGCTCGACATCAACGCCAACGACCTGGTCGAGACCCTGGAGGTCGGGGAACGCCAGCGGGTCGAGATCATCAAGGTCCTGTACCGCGGCGCCAAGATCCTCATCCTCGACGAGCCGACCGCGGTGCTGGTCCCCCAGGAGGTGGACGAGCTGTTCCGCAACATCCGCGAGCTCAAGGCCAGCGGAACCACCATCCTGTTCATCGACCACAAGCTCGACGAGGTCCTCGAGATCGCCGACACCATCACCGTGCTGCGCCAGGGCCGGACGGTTGGGACAGTGAAGCCCGATCAGGTGACCGCCCACGACCTGGCCGAGATGATGATCGGCTCGGAGCTGCCCGTGCCTGATGCCGGGGCCTCCACCGTCACCGATGAGGCCGCCCTCGAGATCGCGGGGCTGCGGGTCATCGGCGAGGGCGACCGGGCCGTGGTCGACGACGTGAGCCTGCGGGTTCACCGCGGCGAGATCATCGGCATCGCCGGGGTGGAGGGCAACGGGCAGGCCGAGCTGGTCAACGCCATCGTAGGGATCGACGACCCCGACGAGGGCAGCATCACCCTGCTGGGACAGGAGATCACCCATCAGTCGGTGCGCCACCGCCGGGAGATGGGACTGGGCTACGTGCCCCAGGACCGTCACCGCGACGGCCTGCTCCTGGGCTTCACGCTGTGGGAGAACACTGCGCTGGGCCACCAGACGGAGGAGCCGTACTCCCGGGGCCCGTGGCTGAGCCGGGTCGGCATGAGGGATCGAGCGAGCCGGATCAAGACCGACTTCGACGTCCGCACGCCCAACATCGAGGTCTCCGCCCACGCCCTGTCGGGCGGCAACCAGCAGAAGCTCATAGTCGGACGGGAGATGGTGGCCGGACCGGCCGTGCTCATCGCCAACCACCCCACCCGGGGAATCGACGTCGGAGCTCAGGCCGCAGTGTGGGACGACATCCGCGAGGCACGGTCCCAGGGGCTGGCCACCCTGCTCGTCTCCGCCGACCTCGATGAGCTGATCGGCCTTTCAGACACCATCGTAGTGATGCTGAGGGGCCGCCTGGTCGCCCGACTCGACCCCAACGAGATCACCCCCCGGGATCTGGGCGCCTACATGACGGGGGCCGCTCTGGGCGCCGAGGCGCCGTGACCGACCGGCTGTCGCACCGCGTCCTGCTGGCCTCGGCCGCGCCGGTGGCGGCTGTGGTCATCGCGGTCCTGCTCTCGTCCATCGTCCTGCTGATCTCCGGCAGCAATCCCCTGGCGGCCTACTGGGACATGGTCGAGCACGCCAGCAAGCTCGAGACCCAGGTGGACATCTTCAACCGGGCCACTCCCCTGTACCTGTCGGGCGTCGCCGCGGCCATCGGGTTCCGGATGAACCTGTTCAACATCGGCGTGGAGGGCCAGTACCTGCTGGCCTTCATCGTCGCGGCCCACCTCGGCGCCCAGGTCGAGCTGCCGTCGGTGCTGCACGTGGCGTTCATCCTGGTGGTGGCCATGGCGGTGGGCGGGGCGTTCTCGGGTGCGGCCGGTGTCCTGAAGGTGACGCGCGGCGTCAACGAGGTGATCTCCACCATCATGCTGAACGCGGTCGTCATCTCGGGCCTGGCCGCGTGGTGGATCGTGGAGTGGCAGGCGGGCGGCGAGATCTCGGCCACCGGCGGCCGGGTCGGCACCGAGCCCATCGCGGAGAGCGGCCTGCTGCCCGACATCAACGGCCTGCTGGAGCTGTTCACCCGGGAGGTGGGCCAGGGCAAGAAGCTCACCGGCGTCCTGATCGTCGCGCTGGTGGTGGGGATCGTCTATCACGTGATCCTCAACCGGACCGTCTTCGGCTTCGACCTGCGAGCCAGCGGCGCCAACCCGACGGCATCGCACGTCGGCGGCATCCCGCCCAAGCGCATGGTGGTGATCGCCATGACGCTGTCGGGCGTGGTGGCCGGCCTGGTCGGGATGACCGAGTTGATGGACACCGGCTACTACCCGTCCAACCCCATCAGCCTGCTCGGCTTCACCGGGATCGCGGTGGCCCTGCTGGGACGCAACCATCCGGCCGGGGTGGCCGTGGCCGCTCTGGTCTTCGCCTTCCTGGACGTCTCCTCGGGGATCCTGCAGATCTCGGGGGCAGCATCACGCGAGATCGTCGAGATCATGAAGGGCGTCATCATCCTTACCGCGGTGATCGCCTACGAGGTCGTGCGCCGCATCCGCGAGCGTGAGGAGGCCGCAGCCGCGGCCGCGGCCATGGCGGCCAGTCCGGCGGCCACGCCATGAGCATCAGGCCGAAGCTAGGCACCGACCGCCGGGCCGGGGGGTGGCACGGGGGCAAGCAATGGCGGCGCTCGCGCCACCAGGGCGCGCCCGCGACAGGACCCGCCAGCCGGAGCAACCGATGATGGCAGCCCTCAATCGCCTGCCCGCATGGGCCCGGTGGATGCTCTACGCCGCGGTCGGCGTGCTCATCCTCACGGTCGTTCAGGGCTTCGACGACACCGAGAGGCTCACCGCGGTCACCTCCTCGCAGGCCATGCTGCGCTGGGCGGTGCCCATCATGCTGGCCGGGCTCGGCGGGCTGTTCTCGGAGCGGGCCGGGATAGTCAACATCGGCCTCGAGGGGATGCTGATTCTGGGCACCTGGTTCGGCGCCTGGGGCGCCATCAACTACGGAGGCTGGGCCGGCCTGCTCATCGGCATGGTCGGCGGGGGCATCGGGGGCCTGATCCACGCCATCGCCACCGTGTCGTTCGGCGTCGACCACATCATCTCGGGGGTCGCCATCAACGTGACCGCGCCGGGACTGGCCCGGTTCCTGTCGTCGGAGATACTCACCAACCACGAAGGGGGCTCGATCACCCAGTCCCCCCGGACCCCGGGCGTGGGAAGGTTCACTTTCCCGTTCCTGGCCGGCGGCGACCTGTTCGGCTGGGACACGCCCGACATCCTGGGCTGGTTCACCCGTCAGGACTGGTTCTTCGTGTCTGACCTCACCGGGCTGGCCCGGGGCCTTGTGGCCCAGCTGTCGCTGGCCACCATGATCGCCTTCGCGCTGGTCCCCTTCAGCGCCTGGCTGATCTGGCGGACCCGCTTCGGGCTGCGGCTGCGCATCTGCGGCGAGCACCCCACCGGCGGCGAGACCCAGGGCATCAACATCTACCTCTACAAGTACTACGGCGTGGTGATCAGCGGGGCCCTGGCCGGCCTCGGCGGGGCCTTCATCGCCAGCCCGGAGCTGTCCGGCATCTACCTCGAAGGTCAGACCAACGGCCGGGGATTCATCGGCCTGGCCGCACTCATATTCGGGAACTGGCGTCCCGGCGGGATCATGGCCGGAGCCCTGCTGTTCGGCTACCCCTTCGGTGTGGGGCTGCGGGACTTGGACGGCTCGGCGTCGCACGCGCTGCTGCTGGTGAACACCATCGCCCTTCTAGCCGTGCTGGTGTGGGCGCTGAACCGCCGGCGCCGCATCGACGCGGGACTGGCCGCCGGGCTCGGGTTGGGCGCGGCGGTCTGGTACTTCCTGTCGTCGACGGTGCCCGACTGGTGGATCTCGATCCTGCCCTTCGTGATCGTGCTGGTGGTGCTGGTCTTCTTCTCACAGCGGTTGCGAATGCCCCGGGCCGACGGCGTCGCCTACCGCAAGGGCGAGGCCTAGGAACTGCGCCGATGCTCGAAGGAAGCCAGATTCGAGACTGGGAGCGTGACGGCTTCCTGGTGCTGCCCGGCTTCGTGCCCAGCGAGCGGTGCGAGGCGCTCAAGGCCCACGTCAACTCGATGCTGGCCGGAATCGACCCGGACGCCGACGGCAGCCTCACCGTGTTCTCGACCACCGAGCAGAGCCACGCCTCCGACGAGTGGTTCCTGGGCTCCGGCGACACGGTGCGCTGGTTCTTCGAGGACGGGGCCATCGTCGACGGGCGGCTGACGAGGCCGATGCCGCTGGCGGTCAACAAGATCGGCCACGCCATGCACGACCTCGACCCCACCTTCGACGCCTTCTCGAGGGCCCCCGAGTTGGCCGCCCTCGCCACCGACCTCGGCCTGGCCGAGCCGCGGCTGCTCCAGTCCATGTACATCTTCAAGCAGCCCGGAATCGGGGGCGAGGTCATCTGCCACTGCGACCACACCTTCCTTTGGACCGAGCCCCAGAGCGTGATCGGCCTCTGGTTCGCGATCGAGGACGCCACCCTGGCCAACGGCTGCATGTGGGCCGTGCCCGGCGGCCACCGGATTCCGGTCAAGACCCGCTTCCGCCTCGTGGACCCGTCCGACCGCAGCCGGGGCGCGGTCACCGACGTGCTCGACGACACTCCCTACCCGGTCGGGGATCTAGTGCCGCTGGAAGCCGCCGCCGGGACGCTCATCGCCCTGCACGGCACGCTGCCGCACTGGAGCGCGGCCAACACCTCGGACCACAGCCGCCACGCATACACGATGCACCTGATCGACGGCACCGCCGACTACCTGGCCGACAACTGGCTCCAGCGCGGCGCCGACTTTCCCCTGCGAGGCTTCAACTAGCCGGCTGGCGACCTGCCGGTCCGGCGGGGGCTGTCTCAGGTGGGCAGGACGGGACGTCTCGGCCCGGGAGCGCGCCGGCGGAGCCAGACCAGGTACGAGGCCGAGCCCGCGATGAGCACGAGGCTCATCCAGATGTTGACCCGAACCCCCAGGATCAGGCTGGCGGGATCGATGCGCACCGCCTCGATCCACAGCCGCCCGAGCCCGTATCCGAGGATGTAGACAGCCATCAGGGATCCGGGCCGGCTCACCCTGCGAGGATCGGTGACCAGCGTCGGCACGTCGAGCAGCCGGCGCCGGCGGTCGAGCAGCAGGAGCAGCCCGCAGAGCAGCAGATTCCATACCGCCTCGTACAGGAAGGTCGGATGGAAGGTCTCCACGTCGAGGTACTGCGCCGGGCGGTGAGCCTCGTCGATCTCCAGGCCCCAGGGCAGGTCGGTCGGCCGGCCGAACAGCTCCTGGTTGAACCAGTTGCCGAGTCGCCCGATGGCCTGGGCCAGCGGGAGAGACGGCACCATCGCCGCGATGGCCTCGCCCCGGTTCATGCCCTGGCGCCGGACCATCCACAGCCCGACCAGAATGCCGGCCGCCATACCCCCGGGGATGCCCAGCCCGCCCTGCCAGATCGCGAGGGCGTCCAGCCAGCCGTCTGACTGGAACTTCCTCCAGTCGGTGATCACGTGGTAGAGGCGGGCGCCGACGATTCCCGCGATCACAGCCCAGAGAGCCACCCGGCTGATCTCGTCAGGGTTGCCGCCCCGTGCCGCCCAGCGCCGCCGCGACAGCCACACCGAGGCGAGCACGCCCAGCGCGATCATCACGCCGTAGGCCCGCAGCTGCAGCGGCCCCAACTGGAGGCCGTTGCGGGGTGGGCTCGGGATCGAACCGATCAGCAGGGCCGAGAGGCCAGTCACGGGTCTGCTGCTCCCGGCCCGGCCTCTAACCCGCCAGGATCCGCTGCCTGGCGGTGACGAGATCGTGGGCGGGCTCGGTCACCGCGGCCAACAGGCCGGGCACCGCCGAGAGGCGATTGGCCGCGAAGAAGCGGGCCAGGACGGCGCGATCCTCGGACAGTTCGGGGGCCTCGAGGCGGTCTGCGGCCACCGCTCCGTCGACCAGGGCGGCACCAGCGGTCGTCGTGGCCAGCATCTTCAGGTAGGCGTCGGCGCCTGCGAGTCGATCGAACGGCTCGGCTGCCAGCAGCCACTCGCTGGCCTCGCCGGTGGCGTCGACCGCAGCCTCGAGGTGCTGGCGCACCGACTTCAGTCCCGCGGTGCCGTTGAGAGCTGCCGCGGTCGCCCGGACGCCTTCGAGGTGGTCGCGTACCGCGGCGCCGCCCCGCATGGACAGCTTGCGGCCGACGAGGTCCGCCGACTGTATGCCGTTGGTGCCCTCGTAGATGGGAGCGATCCTGGCGTCGCGATAGTGCTGGGCCGAGCCGGTCTCCTCGATGAAGCCCATGCCGCCATGCACCTGAAGGCCGACGCTGGCCAGTTCGCATCCCAGATCGGTGGCCCACGCCTTGGTCAGCGGCGTCAGCAGAGCGGCCCGCTCCGAGCCCTTCTGGCGCTGGTCGTCGTCGGACCCGTGGGAGGCGCGGTCGATGGCCTCGGCGTTGCGGTAGGCCAGACCCCGCATCGCGCTGGTGGTGGACCGCATGTCCAGCAGCATCCGCCGCACGTCGGGATGGTCGACTATCGCCGACGGCTCGGTGGCGGGCGCGCCGGGTGCCCGGCCCTGGCGACGCTCGTGAGCGTAGGCCAGGGCCTGTTGGTAGGACCGCTCGGCGATGGCCACCCCCTCCAGACCGACGCTCAGTCGGGCGTGGTTCATCATCGTGAACATGGCCCGCATCCCGCCGTTCTCCTCGCCGACCAGGAACCCCACGGCGCCGTCGTCGTCGCCGTAGGACATCACGCAGGTGGGGCTGGCGTGGATCCCCAGCTTGTGCTCGATCGACACGCAGTGCACGTCGTTGCGGGCGCCGGCCGATCCGTCGGCGGTGGGCAGGTGCTTGGGCACCAGGAAGCAGCTGATCCCCCTGGTCCCCGCCGGTGCGCCGGGAGTGCGGGCCAGCACCAGGTGAACGATGTTGTCAGCAAGGTCGTGCTCGCCGTAGGTGATGAAGATCTTGGTGCCGGCCAGCCGGTAGGAACCGTCGGGCTGGGGCACGGCGCGGGCGGCTACCGCCCCGAGGTCGGATCCGGCCTGGGGCTCGGTGAGGTTCATGGTGCCGGTCCAGACGCCGGTCGCCATCTGCGGCAGGTAGAGGGCCTTCTGCTCGTCGGTTCCATGCGCGCCCAGCAGGTTGATGGCGCCCTGGGTGAGCAGCGGGCACAGGGACCACGACATGCAGGCAGTGGTGAACATCTCCTCTGTGGCCAGCCCGACCAGGTGGGGGAAGCCCCCGCCGCCGTAGTCGGGATCCATCGACACGGCACCCCAGCCGGCCTCCACGTAGGACCGGTAGGCATCCCGGAAGCCGGTGGGCGTCACCACCGAGCCGTCGTCGAGGCGGCGAGAGCCCTCGGTATCGCCGACTCGGTTGAGTGGCGCGATCACCTCCTCCGCGAACCGGGCCGCTTCGGCGAGGAGTTGGTCAACCACCTCGGACTCCACGTGCTCGAAGCCCTCGAGGGCAGCCAGACCCTCGAGGTCGGCCACGTGGCGCAGGTTGAACGCAATCTCGTCGAGATCGACCCGGAACTCACTCATCGCTGCGAGAGTATCGCTGGAGAGACAGCTCTGGGGTGTGCAGATCGCGGCGGCCGTGGAGGATGTGGTTGATCTCCGCTCCGACCAGCAGTCCCATCGCCAGCAGGTACAGCCAGATGAGCAGGCTGAGGGCGCCGCCGAGCAGGCCGAACACCGCGTTCACGCCGCTGGAGGCCACGTCGAGGTAGACCCGGAAGCCCATCGACACCGCCAGCCACCAGACGGTGCCCACGACCGCGCCGGGCAGGTCGGTCCGCCATGGGGTCCGGCGGCGGGGGGCGAAGTGATAGATCGACGTTCCCCAGCAGACCACCACCACGAACACCACCGGCCAGCGGAACCACACCCAGGCGGTGGTGAACGCCGAGCCCGCTCCCAAACGTTGGGCGAGCTCCTCGCCACCGCCTAGCAGGGGCCCCACCACCACCATGGCGGCCACCAGCGCGGCCACCACCAGGGTGAACAGGGTGAGCACGAAGCCCATGACCCGGGTGGAGATCCAACTCCTGCGGTTCTCATGGCCGTAAGTGACGTCGAGGGCTCCGACCACCGCGGTGAACCCCCGCGACGAGGCGTAGAGGGTCAGCACGACGCCGGCGGTGATCAGCCCCGCGTTGGACCGGTCGAAGAGCTCCTCGACCGTCTGCCGCAGAGTGTTGTCGCGGCCGAAGGTCTCGACGACGCGGTCCAGCAGCCATAGCTCTGTGTCGGCTGCGGCGCCGGCGCCGATCACCACGTCGAGCGAGCCCAGCGCGGCCGCGAACACCAGCACCGCGGGGAACAGCCCCAGAAGCCCGAAGAAGGCGATCTCGGCCGACAGGCCACCGACGCGGGCCCGGGACCACTCGTCGCGGAAATCGCCGACGAGTGTGAGGATGCCGCGCCACAGCGCGGGCAGCGAGGGCATCGATGAGCGCGCCATGCCCAGCCGATACTACGGTCCAACGCCATGGGGCCCGACGAAGGCACCGCCATCGCCAACGAGCTCTACCGCTACGCGGAGCTCGTCGACGCGGGACGCTTCGACGAGGTCGGCGAACTCATGGAGCACTGCACCCTCCGTTATGGCGACGGCGACGGCGGCCCGTCGGGGGCGCAAGCCATAGCGGCCATGTACCGGGACACGGTAGTCACCTACGACGACGGCACCCCCCGCACCCGGCACGTCACCGCCAACCCGATCATCGAGATCGACGGCGACAGCGCGAGGGTCCGCTCGGTCTACATAGTTCTCCAGCAGGCTCCGGACTCACCGATGCAGGCCATCATCAGCGGCCGCTACCACGACACTCTGAGGCGCATCGACGGGCGGTGGCGCTTCGTCGAGCGCTGCTTCCTGGTCGACCTCGTCGGGGACCTGAGCCGTCACCTACGCTTCGATCTCCCGCAGTAATCCCGCCCCGAAGCAGGCACGGAGCAGCAAGGAGCATCAACCATGAGCCGTTGGAGCCGAGACGAGATCGAGGAGGCCTTCGCCCGCTACCAGGAGGTGGCCCGGCGAGCCGGCACCTCCGGCGACTGGCGGGAGTGGGCCGACCAGTTCACCGAGGACGCCACCTACGTCGAGCACCACTTCGGCACCATGGGCGGGCGCGAGGCCATCTACAGCTGGATCCAGTCCACCATGAGCCAGTGGCCCAACAACGAGATGATCCACTTCCCGATCGAGTGGTACATCATCGACGAGGCCCGGGGCTGGGTCGTCTGCAAGGTATGGAACCGGATGGCCGACCCCGGTGACGGCTCACTGCACCAGGAGTACAACTTCACCCTGCTCAAGTATGCGGGCGGCGGGCTGTGGAGCTACGAGGAGGACATCTACAACCCGGCCCCGTTCGGCGAGATGGTCGGCAACTACCTGCGCCACAAGAAGGCACTGGCCGCCGAGGCGACCGAAGAGGCCGGCGAGTAGCTCGGCGGGGGATCAGCTGCAGCCGCTGGTGGCGCCGCAGTCCGAGCACACGTAGCACGAGCCGGCGCGGCGCATCGGGACGCCGCAGGTCATGCAGAAGGGCGCGTCCAGCGGGCTCGCGCCGCGGTCGGCGGTGTGTCCCCCGCTCATGCTCGCTGCGCTCGCGGGCCGCTCGGGCCCGGGCGGCTCGGCCGGCGCCGAGGCCGCGGAGAAGTCAAGCTGGGCCATGACCTGGACAGGCGACGGGATCGACGGCGGATCGGGCGGCAGGTCGTGGCCCTGCTCGGTCTCGGCCACCTGCTCCTCCACGCCGGGCAGCGTCGGCTGGGTCCGCTCGCCGGTGGTGTAGACGCCCAGCGCAGCCCGCTCGGCAGGTGTCAGGTACATCACCGCCAGCTTGCGGAACAGGTAGTCCATGAGGCTGGTGGCTATGCGGATGTCGGGATCGTCGGTGATGCCGGCCGGCTCGAAGCGCACGCCGACGAACGTGTCGACGAAGGCGGACAGCGGCACCCCGTACTGCAGGCCGTGGCTGAGCGAGATGGCGAAGGCGTCCATGATCCCGGCCAGCGTCGAGCCCTGCTTGGAGACCTTGACGAAGATCTCGCCCGGCCGGCCGTCGGGGTACTCCCCCACCGTCACGAAGCCCTTGCAGTCGGCCACCCGGAACTCGAACGTCTGCGACCGGCGCGACTTGGGGAGCCGTCGGCGCACCGGCTCCGCCGGGGCCTCGCCGGGGTGCGGCGCGGTGTCGGCGGATCGGGTGGCGCCGTCCGGCTCGCCGGAGCCGCCAGCGGTTCTGGAGCCCTCGGCGCCGCCGACGGTCAGAGGCTGGGACACCTTCGAGTTGTCGCGGTAGATCGCCACCGACTTGAGACCGAGGCGCCACGCGTCGATGAAGAGGTGCTCCACATCGTCGATGCTGGCGTCGGCCGGCATGTTCACGGTCTTGGAGATGGCCCCGGACAGGAACGGCTGCACCGCGGCCATCATCTCGATGTGCCCCGAGGTCCTGATGGCATCGTCGCCCAGCGAGCAGGCGAACACTTCGCGGTGCCCGGGATCGAGGGGTGCTCCAGCCACGCTGTGGTGCTCGGCGATGTGCTCGGCGATGTGCTCGATCTGCTCGTCGTTGTAGCCGAGGCGGCGAAGAGCCCTCGGCACGGTGGTGTTGACGATCTCCATGGTTCCGCCGCCCACCAGCCGCTTGGACTTGACCAGCCCGAGGTCGGGCTCGATGCCGGTGGTGTCGCAGTCCATGAGCAGCCCGATGGTGCCGGTCGGCGCCAGGACGGTCGCCTGGCTGTTGCGCACGCCGTGACGTTCGGCGCGCTCGCAGGCCTCGTCCCACGCCAGCTGGGCTGCCTCCAGGATCTCCGGGGGTGCCAGTTCCTCCTCGATGGCGGCGGTGGCGGTGCGGTGCTGGTTCAGGACCTGGAGCATGGGCTCGCGGTTGGCGTGGAAGCCGGCGAAGGGTCCCAGTCGCTCCGCCAGACGGCTGGAGGTGAGGTAGGCCTCGCCGGTCATGAGGGCGGTGATGGCCGCAGCCACCGCCCGACCCTCGTCGGAGTCGTAGGGCAGGCCCATGGCCATCAGCAGCCCTCCGAGGTTGGCGTAGCCCAAGCCGAGCTGGCGGAACGACCTGGTGGTGTCGGCGATGGCCTGGGTCGGGTAGTCGGCGTGGCCCACCAGGATCTCTTGGGCCGCGAACACCACCTGCACCGCCCGGCGGAAGCCGCTGACGTCGAAGCGGCCGTCGTCGTCGAGGAAGCTCAGCAGGTTGATGGAGGCCAGGTTGCAGGCGCTGTCGTCGAGATGGACGTACTCCGAGCAAGGGTTGCTGGCGGTGATGGGGCCGGTGACCGGGGCGGTGTGCCAGCGGTTGATGGTCGTCGCGAACTGCACCCCGGGGTCTGCGCACTCCCAGGCGGCCTCCGCCATCTGGCGCAGAATCGAGCGGGCCGGCACCCGCTTGAGCACCGTGCCGTCGATCCGGGCCGTCAGGTCCCAGTCATCGCCGGCGGTGGCGGCGCTCATGAACCCGTCGGTCACCCGCACGGAGTTGTTGGCGTTCTGGTACTGCACCGAGGTGGTGTCGGCACCGTCGACGCCCATGTCGAAGCCGGCCGCGGCCAGCGCCCGCGACTTGCGCTCCTCGCGGGCCTTGCACCAGATGAAGTCCTCGATGTCGGGATGGTCGGCGTCGAGGACCACCATCTTGGCCGCCCTGCGGGTCTTGCCGCCCGACTTGATGGTGCCGGCCGAGGCGTCCGCTCCCCGCATGAAGCTCACCGGTCCCGACGCAGTGCCGCCGCCGCTCAGGGGCTCTGCGCTGGCCCGGATGCGCGACAGGTTCACCCCGGCGCCGGAGCCGCCCTTGAAGATCCGGCCCTCCTCGGCGTACCACTCCAGGATCGACTCCATCGTGTCGTCAACCGAAAGGATGAAGCACGCCGATGCCTGCTGGGGCACCCCGGACACGCCGATGTTGAACCACACCGGCGAGTTGAAGGCAGCCCGCTGCGTGTACAGCAGGTGCGTCAACTCGGCCCGGAACTGCGACGCCTCGGATTCGTCGGCGAAGTAGCCGTCACCGTCGCCCCATCCGGTGATGGTGCCCACGACGCGGTCCACCACCTGCTTCAGCGACCGCTCCCGCTCGGGCGTGCCCAGCGGGCCGCGGAAGTACTTCTGGGCCAGGATGTTGGTCGCGTTCTGCGACCAGGTGGCCGGCACCTCCACATCGAGCTGCTCGAAGGCGACCGAGCCGTCCCGGTGGTCCAGCAGGCGCGCGTCGCGACGCTCCCACACGATCCGGTCAGCCGGATCCTCAAGATCCGCGGGTAGGGGGTGGCTGCCGGAGATCAGAGCGGTCTGCTCGGGGGCCATCGTCATGAGAATTACCCTCCAGAGATTCTACCGGGCGCGTCGCCGCGCGCCCGCTGTCGCGACCCTAGGACGCGGTGCCTGTGGACCCGAACGCACGACCTCGGGATTGCTGTGCACGGCTGCTCCCGTCGTCCAGAGATTTGCAGGGAGCCTGTAGAGAACCTCATCACCGACTCCCGCGGTACCGTCACGGGCGTGCGGAGGCTGCTGCCCGGCCCGGTCGTCGACGTCGACCCGATGGAGCTCTACCCGGCGTTGGCGCGGCCCAAGCCGGCCGGACGGCCCTGGCTGATGATCAACATGATCGCCTCCGCCGACGGTGCGGCCACTGTCGACGGCACCAGCGGAGAACTCGGCAACCCGGCCGACGAGGCCGTCTTCTCGGCGGTGCGGGCCAGTGCCGACTGGATCGTGGCCGCCGCCGGCACGGTGCGGGCCGAGCGCTACAGCCTGCCCCGACCCAAGGCGGCCTCCCGGCGGGCCCGGCTGGCCGCGGGACGCAGTGAGCGACCCCGCCTCGCCGTGGTGAGCGCCAGCCTCGACCTCGATCTGGGTCTGCCGCTGTTCTCCGAGCGGCGACCGGGCGATGACCCGCCGGTGATCCTCACGGGCAGCGCGGCGGCGACCGATGCCGTCAAGCGCCTCGAGACCGTCGCCGAGGTCATACGGCTGCGATCGCCGCGGCCCCAGTCCGCCGAGATCCTCGCGGAGCTCGACCACCGCGGCGCCGGCGTGGTCCTCTCGGAGGGAGGCCCTTCGTTCAACGGGCAGCTGGCCGACGCCGACGTGATCGACGAACTCTGCCTGTCGGTCGCACCGCTGGTCGTCGGCGGAGCCAGCTCCAGGATCGTGCACGGATCGATGCGAGGCGTGCCGCAGAGAATGCGGGTCGACCATCTGCTCGAGGCCTCCGACACCCTCTTCGTCCGCTACGTCCGGGAGCCGGCTCACCCGGCTGCGGCCGGCTGAGCGGTCGGCGTGTGGGTCTCGCCTCCTAGGGTGCCGGAAGCCACGGCGCGAACCTCGTCGATGACGATCCTCTGGCCGGGCTCCAGCCCGGCTCCGCCTGCGGTGCCGGCCAGTTCGTGGACCAATGCACGGGGATCCTCGCCGGGTGCGAGGGCGCGGGCGATGTCCCACAGCGTGTCGCCCGGCTGCACCACATAGACCCCCGGCAGTTCCGTCGACAACGAGACCTCGACCGTGGAAGGCCAGGGGTTGGCCTCGCCCACCGGAACATGGTCAGGGCGGCCCACCACCAGCGCCATGGTCACCAGTGCGGCGGCCACCAGTGCCGCGACTGCCCGCCGGCGGCGGTACACGGACTCCGGCAGGCGCTCAGGCCGCGCCACAGCCGGCGGAGCGGCACCAGCATCAGGAGTGCCCGGGACGAGAACGTGCGCAGGAGCGAGGGCCATGCGTCCATCCTCCCTCAGGGGTGTGACAAGGCTGCCGGCAGCCACCCCGGCACCAGGGTCCTTGACATCGAACGCGTGTTCCACAAACATGTGTACGGATATACTCCTGTATTGAACATCTGTTCGCTTACACTATAGCGAACAGATGTTCGGACACAACCCCAACGGGCTCCAAGATCGGAGACAGACATGACGCCGCCGGCCCACCGCAAGCCGCTCACCGCCCGCCGCCGCCAGATTCTCGACATGATCGTCGAGCACCAGCGGGACCGCGGCTACCCGCCGTCGATCCGGGAGATCGCAGCCAAGGTTGGTCTGCGGTCACCGGCCTCGGTCAAGGCTCACCTCGATGTGCTCGATTCGGCCGGCTACCTGCGGGTCGACCCCACCCGCCCGCGGGCCATCGAGGTCTGCTACGACGAGAACTCCGGCGCGGCCGTCGAGCGCCGTCCCGTGCGCCATGTGCCCCTCGTCGGCGATGTCGCCGCCGGATCCGGCGTGCTCGCCTCCGAGAACGTCGAGGAACTGGTGCCGATGCCGGCCGACCTCACCGGCGAGGGCGACTTGTTCATGCTGCGGGTGCGGGGCGACTCCATGATCGATGCCGGGATCCACGACGGCGACTACGTGGTGTGCCGGGCCCAGAGCGCCGCCGAGGACGGCGAGGTCGTCGTGGCCGGGATCCCGGGTGACGAGGCCACCGTCAAGACGCTGCGGCGCGGCAGTGGCCGGATAATCCTGGAGCCGGCCAACGAGCACATGGAGCCGATGGAGTTCGGGCCCGACGAGGTGGCCGTCTACGGCAAGGTGGTCACCATGATGCGCCGCTACTAGACCGAGCGCGCCCTGCCCGACGGCCGCTCATCAGGCGCCGTTGACGAGCAGATCTTCCAGCGCGGCGTGGACCGCGACGATCTCGTCACGGCGCACATGCTCCCCGGCTGTGTGGGCCACAAGCGGGTCGCCCGGCCCGAAGTTGGATGCCGGCACGCCTCGGGCCGCGAAGAAGGCCGCGTCGGTCCATCCCAGCTTGGCCCTCACCGGCACGCCGCTGCGCCGGATGAGCCCAGCCAGCAGCGGGTGGTCGAGCCCGGGAGCCGCAGGCGGGGCCATGTCGGTCAGCTCGACGGTGTCGCCCTCGGAGAGCACGCCATCGAGAAACGACCGGATGTGCTCTTCGGCCTGCTGAGGCGTCCGGTCGGGAGCGAACCGGTGGTTGAGAACCAGCGTGGCGCGATCAGGCACCACGTTGCCGGCCACTCCCCCACTCACCGAGACCGCCTGGAGACCCTCGCGGTACTCGCATCCCTCCACCACGGGCCGGCGGGCCTCGTAGGCGGAGACCGCGCCCAGCACGGCCGCGAGCCGGTGTATGGCGTTGCGGCCCATCCAGCCGCGGGCCGTGTGGGCCCTCTCCCCGGCCAGGGTGACGCTCAGCCTCATGGTGCCCTGGCAGCCAGCCTCAACCGCGGCGGCGGTCGGCTCACCCAGCAGGGCCACATCGGCCTCGAGCAGGTCGGGTCGGGCTGTGGCCACCTCCAGCAGGCCGTTGTCGGCCGCGTCGACCTCCTCGCGGGCATAGAAGACGTAGGTGACATCGGCGGCCGGGGCGTCGACCGATCGGGCCAACTCCAGCATCACGGCGATGCCGCCCTTCATGTCGGCCGCGCCCAGGCCCCACAGCACGTCGTCCTCGACGCGAGCGCGTGCGTTGTTGTTGGCCGGCACCGTGTCGGTGTGGCCGGCCAGAACTATGCGCCGATCGCTGCCCAGATCGGTCCGGGCCACGACGTTGTCACCCACCCGGTCCACGCTGAGGTGCCCGGCCTGGCGCAGGTCGGCCTCGATCAGATCGGTGATCGGCCCCTCGGAGTAGCTCTCGGAGGGCACGTCCACCAGCGCGGCCGTGAGCGCCAGCAGGTCGCCTGCCGGCAGAGCCCCGGTGGACATGTCAGGTGGCGGCGCCGTGGTCGCGCAGGATCTGGTTCAGGGCCGACTTGTCGTGGCGCTCGCCCTCCGACAGGCGCTTGATCACCAGCACCGCGGGCAGGCCGAACTCGCCGCCGCCGAACTGGCGGGTCCGGGTGCCGAGCACCGCCACCGACCAGGGCGGCACCTGGCCCCGGCCCAGCTCCTCGCCGGTCTCGGCGTCGATGACGGGGATCGACCCGGTGAGGATCGCCCCTGCTCCCAGCACCGTGCCCCGCCCGACGCGGGCGCCGTCGGCCACGATGCAGCGGCTACCGATCAGGCAATCGTCCTCGACGATCACCGGTTGGGCTACCGGAGGCTCGAGCACGCCGCCGATGCCGACCCCGCCCGAGAGGTGAACGTTGGCGCCGATCTGGGCGCACGACCCCACCGTCGCCCAAGTGTCCACCATCGTGTTGGCCCCCACATGGGCGCCGATGTTGGTGTAGCTGGGCATCATGATCACGCCCGGCGCCTGGTAGCTGCCCCATCGGGCCGACGCTCCCGGCACCACCCGGACGCCCCGGGCCGCGTAGTCGGTCTTGAGCGGGATCTTGTCGGCGAACTCGAACGGGCCGAGCTCGATGGTGCTCATCCTGGCCGTGGAGAACAGCAGCAGGATCGCCTGCTTGCACCACTGATTGACCCTCACGGAGCCGTCGTCGAGCACCTCGGCCACTCTGGCCTCACCGGTGTCGAGGGCGTCGATAACCTCGTGCACGGTGGCGATCACTTCGGGATCCTCGCCGTCGAGATCGGGGCGAGCTTCCCAGAGCTGGCTGATGCGGGACTCAAGATCGGACATGGGCTGGAAGGCTACTGGCCGCTGCCTCACGGACGGATGCGAACACCACAGCCGAACTCCTGTCAAGAATCCACCGTATAGGTGGAGAATTGACAGGAGTTGGTCGGCTCCCGCTAGCCGGCCAGTTCCAACAGGCGCGACTCCGCGAGCTGGAGACGTTCTTCCGGCTGCACCGCGGCGATGCGGACATACTCGCCGGCATCGACGGACCCGGGGGCGCATGGCTGCCCGCTGTAGAACTCTCCCGGACTGACGATCAAACCGCAGCTGCGGGCCAGCGCATCCGCGGAAGCCCAGGCGTCGCCACCGGGAGCGCGAGTCCACACGTAGAAGCCGCCGGCGGGCAACCCCGGACACGCGGACGCGTCATCGATCGTGGATCGAGCATCGCCGAACCGTCCGAGCCTGTTGGCCAGCTGGATGATCGATGTGAGCCGGCCGAGGCGGCTCCAGTAGAGGCTACGCTGCTTGTCGACGTGTCCCTGGTCGGCCCAGGCCGCCACCGCGGCCGCCTGCACAGGGCCGGGCACCATGCAGCCCGCGTGCTTGCGGCACTCGCGCAGGTAGTGGACCAACTCGGCGTCGCCCGCGTAGAACCCGGCCCGCACGCCGGCCATGTTCGAACGCTTCGACAGCGAGTGGACGGCCAGCACTCCGTGGGCGCCGTGCTCCAGGATCGTGCGGGGAGGGCCGTCCCAGGTGAACTCGGCGTAGCACTCGTCGCTGGCGACGAGCACGCCGTTGTGCCTGCCCCACGCGGCGGCCGCACCCAGGTCGTCGAGGGCGCCGGCCGGGTTTCCAGGCGTGTTCACCCACAGGCACAGGGCCCTCCCGGCGTCGCGGGGGTCGATTGTGGAGAGGTCGACGCGGAAGTGCTGGTCCACGGCCACCGGCACGGACCGGCACCCGGCCAGGGTCGCCCCCATCGCGTACGACGGGTACGACACCGCCGGGTACAGCACGGTGTCTCGCCCCGGATGGCGGAGTCTCAAGTAGCTGGGGAGCGAAGCCACGAACTCCTTGGTGCCTATGCATGCTGCGACCTGGGAGTCCGGATCCAGGCCGACCCCGAAGCGGCGTTGCAACCATCCTGTGGCGGCCTGCCGGAAGGCCACCGAGCCGACCGACGCCGGGTAGCCGCGCTCGGTACCAGACTCGGCGAGCGCCTCCAACACCGCCCTTGGGGGCGGATCGCAGGGGGTCCCGATCGAGCAGTCCACCACGCCCCCCGCCAGAGTCGCAGCCACAGCCCGCAACTCGTCGAGCCTCTCGTAGGGATACGGGGGCGGCGCGAAGCCCGCAGTCACCGGTCGTCCCCTGCGCCGACCGCGCCTCTCCCACCGCAGAGCCCGTTGGTGCCGCGCTCCGGATTCGCCGACCAGCCCCCGCACCGACCCCGGGCCGCGCCGCGCTCCGCAGTCACTCGCCGTCCCAGCCGTTGACCACGTAGCGGCTGAGCGCGCCGACCGACGACGGCTCCAGGCGGGCCCTGACCCTCATCCCGTGCTCGGTGGCGGTGGAGTCCAGCACCTGGCCCTCCCGGTGCACTCCCGCGAGCACGTCGCCCCGGTCCCACGGCACCACCAGCTCGACCTCGCGGGCGACGCGGCGCATGCGGTCGCCGATGGCGCCCAGCAGCTCCTCGATCCCTTCGCCGGTGGCAGCCGACACGGCCACCGAGCCCTCGGTGCGCTCGGCCAGCCGGGCTGCTGCCGGGCCCAGGTCGCTCTTGTTGTACACCACCAGTTCGGGGACCGCGTCCGCCTCGATCTCGGCCAGCACCACGCGCACGGCCGCCATCGAGCCGTCGGGGTCGCTGTCGGCGCTGTCCACGACATGGACCAGCAGGTCGGCGTCACGCACCACGTCGAGGGTCGTCTTGAACGCCTCCACCAACTGGTGGGGCAGCTTGCGCACGAACCCGACCGTGTCGGTGATGAACACCGTCTCGCCGCCGGGCAGGCCCAGGCGCCGGGTGGTGGGGTCGAGGGTGGCGAACAGGCGGTCCTCCGCCGCCACGGAGGCTGAGGTGAGCCGGTTGAGCAGCGACGACTTTCCCGCGTTGGTGTAGCCGACGATGGCCACCGCCCGGTTCCGGGTGCGGGTGCGGGCCTTGGACTGGGTCCGGCGGTGGCCGGCGATGCGACGGAGGTCGGCCTCGAGCTTGTGGATGCGGCGCTCCAGTTGCCGGCGGCCGACCTCTAGCTGGGTCTCGCCGGGGCCCCGGGTGCCGATGCCGCCCGCCTGCTGGGAAAGCCGCCGTCCCGCGCCCCGCAGGCGGGGCAGCCGGTACCGGAGCTGGGCCAGCTCCACCTGGGCCTTGCCCTCGGGGGTGCTGGCGTTCTGGGCGAAGATGTCGAGGATCACCGCGGTGCGGTCCAACGCCGTGCGCCCGAGCAGCCTCTCCAGGTTGAACTGCTGCGCCGGGCTGAGCTCGTCGTCGAACACCACCGTGTCGCAGTCCACCTCCTCCGCGATGGCGCGGATCTCACGAGCCTTGCCGGTGCCCACGAAGGTGGCCGGGTCGGGGGCGGCCCGGCGCTGGCAGACCCTCTCGACGGCGTCCGCGCCGGCGGTGTCCACCAGCAGGCTGAGCTCGTCGAGGGAGGCGTCGGTGGCCGCGGCGTTCCGGCCCGGCCGGGTCACGCCGACCAGGACGATCCTCTCCCGGAAGGCCCGGTCGATGAGGCCGGGCCCGTCACCACCGAACTCGCCGAACCCGCCCCGGTGCGTGTCGCTGCCGGTGATGCGCGTCTCGCCATCGCTAGCTTCGAGGTCTCCGTCGACATCGCGGTCGTGAGCGTCTTCTGTCACTGATCATCCTCGCGATCGCGTGCCCACTGGCGGCGATAGGCGTACTCGCGGGCCTCGGCCTTCAGTTCGTCGTCGATACGCCGACCCGCAGCGCAGGCGCGGCTGAGATAGTCCTCGTAGCGCCTGCGCTCCCTTCGCGAAGGGCCGAGCGCCACCACCAAGGCCACAATGAACAATACGGGGCTGAAGACAACAAGTACGAAGATCACCGTTGCGCGGTTGTCATCGGCAGGCACGGCCAGGATGACAAACGCCAAGAAAGCGAGGACAAGTGTGACGGCTACGACGGTGCGATCCGTCACTAGTCGATTCCACGGCTGGGTGCGCCGGGCTGCTGTCCTGAGGCGCTACGGGATCTTCGGTACTCGTCAAGGGTCGGTCGATGTTCAGTGCGTGGCAGCGGGTTCGCCTTAGACATCGGGGAGTTCCATCGTGGCGACGTATGTCGATTCACCCGTCAGAGTCACGGGCTCCGTAAGGTCTACCTGAGCGTCGCCACCGGCCATTCGCACGGTCACATTCTGGCCCACCTCTCCCCAGCCGTGGAAAGCCGACGCCGCGGCCACCGCTCCCGTCCCACACGCCGCGGTGGCGCCAGCGCCGCGCTCCCATACTCCCAGAGTGATCTCGTCGGAGCCGGTGACGGCACCAAAATGGGCGTTGATGCCCCCGGAGAAGATGGCCTCGACCGCTGGTCCAGCGGATTCCAGCGGCACGTCGCTGGGATCATCCACGGCCAAGACGACATGGGGGTTGCCCACATCCAGCGTGGCCCATCGTGCGATCGCATCCGGCCCGAGAATGCGGTCCACGGCGACTTCGGGGCTTCGACTGAACCGGTCGGGAAGAGGACCGGGTCCGAGCGAGCCCATTTCGGTGGTTCCAACCACCGTGCCGGGCGTGTCCGTCGAGGTGATCCTGCACCGGCGCTCCCCGGCCCCCGTTCGCGCGACGATGTCTAGTTCCGCGGACCCGTGGATGACGGCGACGGCGTGCGCCAGGCACCGCAAACCGTTGCCCGACACCTCAGCCGACGAGCCGTCGGAGTTCCAGAGTTGCATTCTCACCGAGCCGCCTCCACCGCCGTCCGCGGGGTCCGTCACGGCATAGATCAGCCCGTCAGCACCCACACCTCGGCGGCGATGGCACAGCGCGGCGGCCGTCCCGGCTGCGTCGGCATCAGCCGGCAACTCATCGACAAACGCGACCAGGAAGTCGTTGCCCAGCCCATGGAGCTTGTGGAGTCGCAGACCTGCCGTCATAGCTGCATTCTCGCCTGCTCGGGGCGCATCGGAAACGCGGCGCCTCGCGTGCCAGGTCGCCGGAGTGATGCAGTCGATGCTCCTCCAACCGCGTAACGAACAACAAAGGCGTCACGAGACGGCAACGTCCAGATGATCGACGGTCGTCCAAGTCTCCACTCTTTCGACGTGCAATCTCCTGCCACCGAGGTTGTCGACCATGACAGCGAACACGTCATCAGTGCCGGTGGCTGAGGGCGCACGGATCGCCTGATAGCCGAACTCGCTGGCGAACCGGCCCAAAGTCTGGGTGAATCCGTGGTCATCGCGAACAAGATCCTCGACGTCGAGGCCGAGCGCTAGAAGGCTCCGGGGATGTGTGAGATCGAGTACCCGCCGCAGACTGACGGTGACGACCCACAGCTCCCGCGGCAGCATGTGTTCTACCTTGATGCCCTGCCGACCGGCCTGTCGACGCAGCTCGCTCACAGCGCAGGCCCGCGTCGAGCACAGGTACAGCGTCGGAAAGCTGCCCGGCGGGTTGAAGCGGCCCCCGAACCGCCGCGCTCCCTCGCCGCTGCGAGGATCGAATCCTGGCGCCTGGTTCCGGTACCCGGTCACATCCGCTCGCGACGCACCAGCCCGTGCCAGGTACTGCGGATTGAATCCGTCCATCTCAGGTTGTGACGCCCTCGGCCAGCGCAAGCAGCAGATCTACGACGCGCTGGTACTTGCCCTCCCTCACCATGTTCAGCGGCTTCTCAAAGCCGAGGTCCTGGTTGGGTGCCCGCATCCACATGCGTGCGGCATCGTCGTGCATCACGTTGCGGGCCAGGTCGACCACAGCGCCCAGCTCCAGTAAACGGTCCTCGGCCTGCCTCCTAGGACTGGCCTGCTCGGCTCGCCAACGGGCCACACTGCGCTGATTGGTGTCGCTGACCAGCGCCAAGTCGGCGGTGTCCACCACCCGGCTACCGCAAAGATCGTCTACGAGCGCTGCTAACGATGCCATAGTGTCGCTATTATATGACAATGAGCGTCGCATGTATGTCAGACAGGAGTCGCAGATGTGTCGTTCAGGCCAGCAACCAGCCCTGCTGTCTATACTGCCGCCGTTGACCCCCTATAGGCGCGCAACTACATCAATGTTGGGGTGAACACGGGCCGGCTGCGTCGTTCCAGGCGGACATAGCGTCCGTGGGGGTCGTCGGGGCGTCGAGCCAACGGATGCGGGGGTCGCGGCGTAACCAGCGCTCCTGGCGGCGGGCGAAGCGCCGGGTGCGCATGATCGCCAGGTCCAGCGCCTCGTCTAGGGTCGTCTCCCCGCGTACGTGGGCGAGCAGTTCCTTGTAGCCGAGCGCCTGGGCGGCGGTGCGCGAGAGCGTTCCTTCGGCCAGTGACCGGACCTCGTCGAGGAGGCCGTCGGCCATCTGCCGCTGGTACCGGGCGGTGATGCGCTCGTCGAGCCGGTCCCGGTCCCAGCGCAGGCCCACCTGCACGAACTGAACCGGCGGGTAGTGGCCCAGGCCGGGCCCGTAGGACGAGAAGGGTTGACCGCTGCCCTCGGTTACTTCGAGGGCCCTGATGATCCGGCGGCGGTTGGACGGCTCCATGCGGCCGGCGGCGACCGGGTCGAGAGCGGCCAGGCGCCGGTGCAGGGCCGCGGTGTCGGACTCGGCCTCGAGTTCATCGCGGACCCTCGGAAAGCGGCCCGGAATCCGGAGCTCGTCTATCACGGCCCGCAGGTACAGTCCCGTCCCGCCTACCAGCACGGGGACGGCGTCCCGACCGCGGATCTCGCCGATCACCTCTCGGGCCCTGGCCTGGAACTCGGCCACCGCGAACTCTTCGGACGGGTCCACGAGATCGATCAGATGGTGGGGCGCCTCGGTCTGCTCGGCCGCATTGGGGGTGGCCGTACCGATGTCCATGCCCCGGTAGACCTGCATCGAGTCGAGAGTCACGATCTCGGCTGCGCCGATCAGCCGGGCCACGCCCATCGCGATATCGGACTTGCCGGAGGCGGTGGGGCCGACGATCACCAGCGGGCGCTCCGCGAGTGCCGTCCGATCAGCCGGCGGCCGGCCTGCGCTCGTTCCGCGCTGCGCCGGAGCGTCGGCGGTCACGTCGGCGGCATCGGGCGATCCGCCCACGAACGTCGTCTCCTTGTCGCGGCGATCAGGCTGGCGGCATCGGAGGCACCCCGATGACCGCCGACCGGCGCTCGCTGGCTCGGATTCACCGCCCCAGTCAGCTTGCGGCGGCCACGGGGATGAGGCGACGGCCCGAGGATTCCTGCACCGGAGCCGCTGGCGGCGCCTCGAGGTCTACCAGGGTGGCCTGCAGGAAGTTGGCCGCGGCCGCGGTGACTTCGACCCGGGCGTAGGTGCCGGTTGGCGGCACGCCGCCGGGTGGCGATCCGAAGTGCATCAGGGTGTTGCGCCGGCTGCGTCCTGTGGTGACCGCGGGGTCCTTCTTGCTGGGTCCCTCCACGACGACCTCCTCGATCCTGCCGATGCGAGCCTCGTTGGCGAGGCGGCTGGAGCGTTCGATCACCCGCCGCAGCCTCTCGTAGCGGTCCACGGACACGTCGTGGGGCACGAACCGGTCGCCCATCTCCGCCGCCGCGGTGCCGGGCCGGGGCGAGAAGATGAACGTGAAGGCGCTGTCGTAGCGGGCTTCGGCGGCCACCTCGAGCGTCTGGACGAAGTCCGCCTCCGTCTCGCCGGGGAACCCGACGATGATGTCGGTGGACACAGCTAGGTCATCCACCGCGGCCCTCACCGCCCGGAGGCGCTCGAGATAGCGCTCAGCCGTGTATCCGCGGCGCATCGCCTTCAGCACGGCGTCACTGCCGGACTGGAGCGGCAGGTGCAGGTGCTCGCACACCGCCGGGACCTCGGCCATGGCCGCGATCGTCTCGGGCCTCAGGTCCTTGGGATGGGGGCTGGTGAAACGCACCCGCCGGATGCCGTCGACCTCCCCCACCGCACGGAGCAGGTCGGCGAACAGCGGCCGGGCCCGCCGGTCCGACACCCAGTCCGGTCCGCACCACCATGCGTCGTCTCCGCTGCCGCTCCCCCGGCGCGTGAGGGCCAGGTCGCGGCCGTAGCTGTTCACGTTCTGGCCCAGCAGGGTCACCTCGCTGACGCCGCCGGCTACCAGGTCCCGCACCTCGTCGACCAGTTCACCGAAGGGGCGGCTGATCTCTGGGCCGCGCACTGCCGGCACGATGCAGAACGTGCAGCTGTTATCACAGCCGATCTGGATGGTGACCCAGGCCGAGTGATCGGCCTCCCGGCGCACGGGCAGCGCCGACGGGAAGGCCTCGGCGTCCTCTCGGACCGTCTCGGCGAGGATCTCCACCACCGGACCGTGCCGCCGGGCGTGGTCGACGAGCTCGGCGGCACGGTGCACGTTGTGGGTGCCGAACACCACATCGACATGGCCGGCCCGCTCCCGGACCAGTTCCCGGTCCTTCTGGGCCAGACAGCCGGCCACCGCGATCAGCGCGTCGGGCCGCTTCGCCTTCACGGCCTTGAGCCGGCCCAGCGCGCCGTACAGCTTGTTGTCGGCGTTCTCCCGGATGCAGCAGGTGTTGAGCACCATCACGTCGGCGTCCTCCAGGACGGGGGCACGCCGGTAGCCGTCGTCCTCGAGCAGGCCCGCGATCCGCTCGGAGTCGTGCTCGTTCATCTGGCACCCGAAGGTGCGGATCGCGTAAGTCCGGCCCACCACCCCAGGCTACGGCATCGAAGCCTGTGGACCTGCGGCAACCCCGTGATCGGACCTTCCGACCATCGAGCAGATCTAGGTCACGATTGTCGTGCAGTCAGTTGTCACCCTGGTTACACTTCTGGTTATCGCCAGGCAGGTGGCAGCCACTACGCCCCCATTTCTCAACCCTCCCCTAGCCCTGACCGTGCTGGAGATCCGTTACCCGGAGTTGTCGGGAGGGTTCGAAGAGGAGACGCTGCACGTCGTGCGGCAAGCGG
Organism: Candidatus Aldehydirespirator sp.; assembly: GCA_965221605.1. GTDB lineage: Bacteria > Actinomycetota > Acidimicrobiia > Acidimicrobiales > Aldehydirespiratoraceae > Aldehydirespirator. The sequence goes on along the minus strand of CBDCSK010000004.1, from coordinate 139,910 downwards.
TGCGCGACCGCCTGCCACTGCATGAGTCCCAAACCGAGGACCAGGTCGAGTTGACCCCCGGAGCACCGGTACCTGTGTCCGTCAATCGTCGGCCGCTTCTGCGATTCAGCTCGCGGGACCGCGCCACCGCCCTGCTCGTCAAACAGGACGCCCTCGCCCTCGAGACGACCGCCTATGCCGGCTGGAGCCAGAGCTTTCGCCCACTCATAGAAGAGGCGACACGGGCCTTGGGGGATGCCAATCCGCCCGACGGTGTTGGGCGCATCGGGCTGCGCTACATCGACGAGATCCGTGTCCAAGGGGTCGGCGAGAAGCCCGGCGACTGGAAGGGCTACATCAACGACCATCTGCTGGCTGCCGCCCACCCCGACATGATTCCGTCTGGGATGCAGGCGCAGGAGTGGCAGGGCATCGTCCGATACCGCACTTCTCCGTCTTCGACGCTCGTCGTCCGCTATGGCCCGCAATACGGTCACGCGGTCGATCCAGCGGGCTCCACACGCCGCAAGAACCCGCCTCCGCCCGGTCACTTCTTTTTGCTGGACTCGGACTCCTACTGGAGCGACGAGGAAGAAGTCCCTGAGTACGACAAGGATTGGATCATGGATCGGTGCGATCAGCTGCACGCTCCGGCGAGCGAGTTCTTCACCATCGCCGTCACCGACAAACTGCGCGACGGGGTCTTCAACGCCAAGCAAAGGGACACACCATGAGCGACATACGCGTATCCGACCGGAAGCCAACAGGCGCTTCGATCGGACGGGGCGGTGACATCGAGGCCCCAACCCGGACCATCAGCGATCTTGTCGACGACTGGGGCGACCTCAGGAACCAGACAATGATCCTGGCAGCCAACACCACGCACCTACAACGCTTTGCCGACGCCCAACACACCGACACGCTCGATGCTGAACTGCGCACCATCGCCCAGGCGCGAAGCAAGGAGGCATTGGAGAGCCTTCTGGACCAGTTGAGCGACTTGGGATTCTCATGGAGAGACATCGCTCGAGTCGTTGGGGTCTCAGTGCCAGCTTTGCGCAAGTGGCGCCTTGGCGGCGCCGCTACAGGCGAGAACCGGCAGCGGGTCGCGACGCTGGTTGCTTTCTGCGACATCGCTGGTTCACGGTTCCACCTTCACGATATCGCGAGCTGGCTCGAGACGCCTCTAGACACTCAGACACCACTCACAGGCCTAGACATGATGGCTGGTGATCGCTTCGACCTAGTTCTGCGACTCGTGCGTGACTGGGGCTCGGACCCAAGGACCGTGCTCGACGAATTCGAGCCGGACTGGCGCGACCGCTACTCCTCGCCTGTCGAGGTGTTCACCGGACCCGACGGGATGCCCGGCCTGCGGTTGGCTGATCGTTAGATCTGGAGCATTAAGTTGTCCGGAGACACCCTTGAGTGCCCGGACGCGGCCGAGCATCTGTACCTCGCAGCGTCGCAGGACGAGGTCCCGATAGCTCGGCCTCTCATGACGGGAGATGTCTTCACGCAGATAACGGTGCCCGGACTCGACGGCACCGGACTCGCCATCGTGCTAACGCACCCTTGCTCCATGAGAGCTGACGGCGTGAAGCTCGCCTCCCGCCTGCTGATGGCTCGGGTCGTTCCCACTGATCCGATCCCGCTGCCAGCCTGGCGCGACGGCCACTTCAAGGTGATGCCGCTTCCCGGGCTGCTGGGAACCCATCATTCTGCACGGTTCGACGAGATCGGACTTGTGGAGTCAGGCTCGCTCGCGGAGAGGACGCGGGTGGCGTGCATGACGCCCCATGGCGTTCATCTGCTCCAGCAGCGCTTCATCTGGTACCTGACAAGGTTCTTGGCTCCTACTGACCGTCTGGCTGAAGTCACCGAAGCAGTCTTCGAGGAGGCCGACTTACAGGAGGAGTGGGTAGAGCAGTCGGTTAGCCGCGACAACGACCCACAGTCTGCCGCCGAGACGTTTCACGAGTGGATCCGATCACCGGACTCCTCTGGGGTGCCCCGCCAAGACCAACTCCAGCAGAAGGATCTCAGAGCTGGGATGCGCCGACAGATGAGGGCACACCTCAGCAGCGAGCTTCCGTAGGTTGCGTCCGCTCAATGCTGCGGTGGATCCGTTTGTGAGCGTCCGGGACGCTGGTCCTGCTCGGCGGACGCCCAGAGAGTGTCCCAGCGGTCCAGGGGATCCGGGATCGGCTCGCCGTGGTCGCGCAGGCTCTCGATATGGAACTCGATGGCCTCTCGGATCGTCACCAGCAACTCCTCCCGGGTGTTGCCCGTGGCCACGCAACCGGGCAGATCGGGCACGTAGGCCGCAAGGCTGTCGGACGCCTGCTCGATGACAACGGTGTACCTCATCGCGACCCTCGCTCCTTCAATCCCGACTGCCTCACGATACGCGCCCATGTCCCCTGGCCTCCGGCGCAGAAGGTTGCACTTATAGAAGTAATTGCTTATGTTCTGTGGTCGTGTGGGACGTCGAGAATGGAGTGTGATTCCGATGCCATCCACGAAGAGTCACCGGGCGCTGCATGAAGAGGTACTGGCGCACCCAGGAGCCGCTGAGCGGCTGGACGCGCTGCGCGAGGAGACGCTCGCTGAGATCGGACTGTACGCCTTGCGGCGGACCCTCGACCGGTCGCAGACTGACCTCGCGGCTGAGTTGGGCATCAGCCAGTCCGCCGTGTCGCAGTTGGAGCGCGGCGACGACGTGAAGGTGTCAACGCTTCGCAGCTATGTGAACGGGCTTGGGGCGCGCCTGCAGATAGTGGCGGTCTTCGATGACGGCGAAGCCGAAACTGCCGTACCGATCCGCATCGGCCCGAACTGACGACACTTGATGCACTAGGCAGCGGCGGCGAGGTTTCCAGGTGCTCCTTCGATGATGACCGCGTACTTCACCACGATCTTCGCCCCACGGTGCGGGACATCAGGCAGCGGCGTTGGCCTGCGGCTCTGATGCTGCGGACTGATCCCACCGGGGCTCTTGCTCCGGCTCGGGCTCGGGCATGACCGCCTTCCAGACCAGGTCGGAGATCTCCACCATCAACTCGGGGTTGTCCTGGAGGAACGTCTTGGCGTTCTCGCGGCCCTGGCCGAGCTGCTCGCCGTCGTAGGTGTACCAGGCACCGGACTTCTTCACGATGGACTCGGTGACGGCCAGGTCCAGCACCGAGCCCTCCCGGGAGATGCCCTGGCCGTACATGATGTCGAACTCAGCCTGCTTGAACGGCGGTGCGCACTTGTTCTTCACGACCTTTACCCGGGTGCGGTTGCCCACCACCTCCATGCCGTTCTTGATCGACTCGATCCGGCGGATGTCGAGCCGCACCGACGAGTAGAACTTGAGGGCCCGGCCGCCGGGAGTGGTCTCCGGCGAGCCGAACATCACCCCGATCTTCTCGCGCAGCTGGTTGATGAAGATGCAGATGGTGTTGGACTTGTTGAGGTTGGAGGTGAGCTTGCGCAGCGCCTGCGACATGAGCCGGGCCTGCAGGCCGACATGGGTGTCGCCCATGTCTCCCTCGAGCTCGGCCCGCGGGGTGAGCGCGGCCACCGAGTCGATCACCACCACGTCGAGCGCCCCGGAACGGATCAGCATGTCGGTGATCTCCAGGGCCTGCTCGCCGGTGTCGGGCTGGGAGATGAGCAGCTCGTCGATGTCCACGCCGATGGCCCTGGCATAGACGGGATCCATGGCGTGCTCGGCGTCGACGTAGGCGCAGATGCCGCCGTTGCGCTGGGCCTCGGCCACCACGTGAGTGGCCAGGGTGGTCTTGCCCGAGGACTCCGGCCCGTATATCTCGGTTACCCGGCCCCGGGGCAGGCCCCCGATGCCGAGGGCCAAGTCGAGCGACAGCGCCCCGGTGGGGACCGCCTCGATGCTCATGGTGGCCTTCTCGCCCATCTTCATGACCGAGCCCTGGCCGAACTGCTTCTCTATCTGGCTCATGGCCATGTCCAGAGCCTTGTGTCGATCGTCCACTTCCTTCTCCTGTGTCTGGTGCGCCCCGTGGGCGCTGGGGTTGGATTTCAGTTGGCCATAAGGCGAGTCGGGGATGCTTGTCGAAGCTATGGGAGGGGTGTGACAGGCCCGATGGATCACACCGGTTCGTCCTTGTATGACAATAGTGTAACTCCACTGAGCGTACTTGCGAACATCTGTTCAGGTCAAGCATCCGCGAGGACGCCGGCAGCGACGTGCAGGCGGGCACCCGAGTACCGCTCGCAGAGCCGACGGGCGCAGATGGAGCAGACCGGCATTGCTCGCATCGAGGCACTGAGGGATTCGATTCGCCGGCCGGGAACCATACGAAGCCCGCGTGCGTTGCCTACCGTAGAGCCGTCAACGAGAAAGGCAACACCATGGCCCGGCGAATCTTCCGTGCAAGACGCCGCCAATCCGGATCCGAGCCGAACAGAAAGGCATCCGCCATGACCTCGCAAGCCTCCCCCACCCGCCAGACCTTCGACGACGCCGAGCTGCGGGACCGCCTCACGCCGGCCCAGTACCAGGTCACCCAGCAGGCCGGCACCGAGCGGGCCTTCACCGGCGAGTACTGGAACTGCCACGACGACGGCACGTACCGCTGCATCGTGTGCGACGCGCCGCTGTTCTCCAGCGACACCAAGTACGAGTCCGGCACGGGCTGGCCCAGCTTCTGGGAGGCGGTCGACCCCGGCGCGGTCGAGATCCACACCGACCGCAGCTTCGGCATGGTCCGCGAGGAGGCCGTGTGCGCCAACTGCGGCGCCCATCTGGGCCACAGATTCCCCGACGGCCCCCGCCCCACCGGCGAGCGCTACTGCATGAACTCCGCCTCTCTCCGCCTCGAACGCACCGACGACGCCGGCAACAGGGCCAGCCATGGCTGAGGACACGGTGCCCACCGCAGAACTGACGCCGGTGTCGATTCGCGAGGTGTGGCCCAACGAGGCCCGAGACCTGACCCCGTGGCTGGCCGAGCGGCCCGAGTTCCTCGGCGACGCCCTCGGGCTCGAACTCGAGTTGGAGGGCCGGGAGATGGCGGTGGGCGGCTACAGCGCCGACCTGGTGTTCAAGGACACCGACACAGGATCGCGGGTGGTGGTCGAGAACATGTACGGCGACACCGACCACGACCACCTGGGCAAACTGATCGCCTACGCCGCGGGCCTCGAGGCCGGCCATGCGGTGCTGCTGGCCGAGAACTTCCGTCCCGAGCACCGTACCGCCCTCAACTGGCTGAACCGTGTCTCCACCGAGGACAGCGCCTACTTCGGGTGAGCAGCGTGAGACCACTAGAGATCCTGGCGGTGGGCCGCTACTGCCATTCGTGCAGGAGCGGGGGCAGGTCCCGGTCCCCGGTGTCGGCGGGAAGCGGCGACTCGCCGTCGTCCTCGGCCCAGAGTCGGCCGTATTGGTCCGGCAGCACGCCCCAGCCGAAGCAGGGCGCCGGCATCCTCGGCACCAGTCCGTAGACCTCCTCGGGGTCGACCCGTTCGCCGCCCACCGTGCACAGGTGCTGCCAGCCGTCGCCGAAGTCGAAGGTGTAAGCGAACTGCTCGCCCAAGCGCAGCCTCGACAGCCTGGCTGTCCGGATGTTGAGATCCCGTTCTTCGACGCTGTCGTCGGGCATGTCGAAGAACGGGTTCACGTCGGTGATGGTCGTGCCGTCGGTGATAGTGAAGCTGCACAGGTGGGAGCGGTCCCAGCGAGCGAACCCGTCGTCGATCGCCGCGCCGAGCGCCGCGAAGGTGTGAGAGCGGGAGGCGACGAAGACTCGGCCCGGGCGCGGCCAGAATCGCTCCCCGCGCCCCGAGACAAGCTCGACCGTTATCGACAGCCAAGTCCGTGCCATGGAACCATCATGGCAGATACCTACGCTTCGGGCGTGCGGATTGTCGACGCCCGGTCGCTGGATGCAGCCGACTTCGACGCGGCGCTGGAGCTCCAGCAGAGGATCGACCGCGAGCGCGACCCCGGGCTGCCGGTGACCCCGGCGGCCGAGTTGCGGGCCACCTTCGACGACGACGCCACCGACCACTGCCGCCACCAGCGGATCGTTGCGCTGGAAGACGGCAACCCCGCCGCCATCGGGCACGTGGAGTTCAATACGGACGCGGCCAACGCCAACCTGGCCGGGGTGGAGATCACCCCTACCGACGACCGCACCGCGGCCGCGGTGCTGGCCGAGCTGTTGCGGCTGGCCCGGGCCGACGGGCGGACCTCGGTGATCGCGTGGGGCGACCACACCCCGGACGCCGATGCCTTCTGGACCGGCCTGGGAGCCGAACTGCGATACACCGAGCAGGAGTCCCGGCTCGACCTGGCCGCGGTCGATCCCGAGCTCATGGCTCGCTGGATCGCGGCCGGGCCGGCCGACCTGGAGCTGGTGCACTGGGCCCGCCGCTGCCCCGAGGACCAGATCGACGCCCTGGTGGCCACCGCCAACGCCATGAACGACGCCCCCACCGACGACCTGGAGATTGCCGACACCGTCGTGGATGAGGCCATGGTGCGGACCGAGATCGAGGCCCGCGCCGCTCGCGGGCTCGAATACCAGGGCGTCCTGGCCGTCACCGCCAGCGGCGAGGCGGCCGGCACCACCGAGGTGTTCGTCAACCGGCACCGGCCGGCGGCCTCGTGGCAATGGAGCACGGTGGTGCTGCCCGCCCACCGGGGCCGCGGCATCGGACGCTGGCTCAAGGCTGCCATGTGGCAGCGGCTGCGAGCCACCGAGCCGGAGGTGACCACGCTCCAGACCGGCAACGCGGCCAGCAACGCCCACATGCTGGCCATCAACAGCGAGATGGGCTTCCAGCCCACCCACCTGATGGGCTGCTGGCAGGCCGGACTCGAGACCCTCGAAACGGCGCTCAACCGGCCCTGACCTCTCCGGGGGCCGCGCGGATAGGCGAGAGCCGGTCGCGGTGCGTCGGTGTCATTCCCGCTCTCGTTCGCTGCGCTCGCGGGCCGCTCGGGCCACGGCCTCGCAGCGTATGAGCCAGCACCGCCGGGACGAGGAGCCCGCGAGACGGCGCCCGCCGGAACCGGGCCCGGCCCATGTCGCCCAGCCGAGGCTCGAGCCTCAGGAGTCCTCGGCCAGCAACTGCTGGAGAGCCCTCGCCACCTGCGGCTGGCGGGAGCGGAAGAACTCCTCCACCCGGCTGCGGATGTCCTCCCCGAAGCTCTCCGCCATGGCGGGATCGTCGTCCAAGTGTGAGAAGTCCACCAAGTGCCGGAGAACGCCATTGACCTCTGAGTACTGCAGGTCGATGCCGTGCCTGCGGAAGTGCAGCATGATGGCCTGTTCCAGGCTTATGCCTCCGTCGGTCTCGATGAACATGACGTCGACCAGGTCGCGCATCTGCTTGCGGCCGGTGATCGCCCCGAACTTGCCCGCCGTGATGTCCTGAAGCGAGGCGACCCGCAGTCCGTCGATCTCCAGCGGCGGCGCGAGCCGGTATGCCCCGTCCTCGCCGACAATGTCCACGTTCACCCCGTCGACTACGCCGCGCACGAGCCGCTCGGACGCGTCCCGGAGAGCGAAATCGCCTGCTGCCGACAACGCTGAGACAACGCTGTCGACGTCGAGTCTCCCTGGGCAGAAGATGTCGAGGTCCTCGCTTCGCCGGTGGCGCAGCCAGATCGCCAGGCCCGTGCCGCCCATGAGGAAATTGCCCTCGGGAAGCGCGGCGGCGACCCTGGGCCATGCGCTGATCGTGCCGTCGGGCAGCAGCGTTGCGTAGTCAGACAGGCTCGCCACGTCGCTGGGCCAGCGTGTTGGATATCAGTTCCCGACTGTGTTGCTTGACATGGGGCTTCCCTGCGACGTTCTCGAGGGCTTCGCAGGGGAGGGCGAACAGCGCCCAGCCAACGGACGCGGCATCGCCGTTGGTGAGGATCTGCTCCGCGACGAAGTCGGCGTGGCGGGGCAGCTTGTACAGCGACGTGTCGCCCCACCAGAACAGGTGCGCGAAGCGCTCCGGGAGGCAGTCGGGCATCGGCGCGGGCGGCACCTCGGGAAGCTCCGTGAAGCGCAGCACGTCGGGGACCCGCGACCAGGCGGCCGCGACGTCGAGGCGCCAGACGACTTCGCGCCGCACGGGCCGGGCCAGCACCATCTCGGGGTCGCCCGTTATCAGGCCTAGCTCGACGAGCCTCTCCAGGCACGGCAGCGTCTCGTCACGGTCGAGTCCGGCCGCGACCGCGACCGAGGCGGACGGGTAGAGCCCGAGCGGGCGCCGCGACAGGGCGGCCAGGATGCGCTTCTCCGGCTCCGACAGCGCCGGCGCGCCGCCCGGCCGGCTGCCGTTCGCTGTGTCGACCTGTTCCCGCATTGAGTCAATGCTATGGGATGCGCCGACGCGTCTGGAGGCGCATCTCAGCGGCCGCGGCTCCAGTCAGGACCGTCGCCCGGCGGTACGGGGGTGGGCGGTCGCCTGAATCTGAGCCGCGGACGCCTCGGAATCAGCCGTCTCGGGCCAGCAGGCGGGTCCGCAGCAGGTTCAGCGCGGTGATCGTGCCGAGTTGGCGCACCATCGTGCGGGCCATGTTGAAGCGCACCCGGGTCGCCTGGCCCTCGCCGTCGAGGTGCAGACCGATCCACACGGTTCCCGCCTCGGCGCCCTCGTGGGGGTCGGGGCCGGCTGCGCCGGTGGTTGCCAGACCGACATCGGCGCCCAGCACCCGGCAGGCCCCCTCAGCCATGGCCAGGGCCATCTCCGAGCTGACCGCGTTCACATCGGGAGCGCCCAACACACCCGTCTTGATCTCCCGGTCGTAGGGAACCACCGCGCCCCGCAGCACCCTGCTCGCGCCGGGCACATCGGTGAGGCGCGCCGCGATCAGCCCGCCGGTGACCGACTCGGCCAGCGCCAGCGTCAGGCCCTGCGACTGCATCAGGTCGACCACCACCGACTCCATGGTGTCGTCGTCGGCACCGAACACGGCCTCGCCGATCACGGCGCGCGCCCTCGACTCCACCGCCGACAGCACCGCGCCGGCGGTCTCGTCGTCGGCGGCCTTGGCGGTGATGCGGACCTTCAGACCCTCCATGCCGCTGGCCAGGAAGGCGATGGTGGCCTCGCCGGTGGAGTCGAGGCGGCGCATCTCCGGCTCGAGCAGCTCAGCGAGGCCGGACTCCGAATACCCCCATGTGCGCAGTGTCCGGCTCCGGATCACATGGCGTTCCCCGGCGCGGGCCTGCAGGTCACCGAGCACGCATTCGCTGACCATCTTCTGCATCTCCCAGGGAACCCCCGGAACGGCGTAGATCACCTTGTCGCCGCCGGATCCCGCCGGGCCTCGCCTCACCGGGCAGATCAGCCCGGGCGCGGTGCCGGGCTGGACGTCCATCACCCGGGCTCCTACCGGCACGTCGGCCTGCTGCAGGTTGTTGGCGGGCATCTCGCGGTCCCGGCGGTAGAACATGGCCCGGATCCGCTCGACCACCGCCTCGTCGCGCCGCAACCCGACGCCCATCACCGCTGCGATCGCCTCGCGGGTGATGTCGTCGGGGGTGGGGCCGAGGCCGCCGCACACGATGACCGCATCGCTGCGGTCCAGCGCCTGCTCGAACGCGGCGATCATCCGGTCGAGGTTGTCGCCGACCTTGGTCTGAAAGTGGCTGTCGATCCCGGCCAGCGCGAGCTGCTCTCCGATCCACGAGGAGTTGGTGTCGACGATCTGGCCGAGCAGCAGCTCGGTCCCGACCGCCACGACCTCACATCTCACGGTTGTGGGCCAGGGCGGAGCGACCGTCGACCAGGTACTGGAGTCCCGTGACCACGGTGAACGCCACCGCCACCCACAGTGCGGCGGTCAGCACGGTGTGGGCGTCCTCGAGGGTGGGCATGACCGCCATGGCCAGCGCGAGCCCCTGCACGGAGGTCTTGTACTTGGCCGAGCGGCGGGCCGGAATGGAGACCCCCGCGCCGGCCCATCGCGCCCTCCAGGCGGTTATGCCCAGTTCACGGAAGGCGATGACGGTCACCGGCACCCACCAGTAGCGCTCCACCGCCACCAGGCAGAACGCGGCGCCGAGCACTACGACCTTGTCGGCGAGAGGGTCGAGGAAGGCGCCGCTGCGGCTGGCGACGTTGGCCCACCGGGCCACCCGGCCGTCGAAGAAGTCGGTACCGGCCATGGCCAGGCCCAGCCCGAAAGCCGCCCAGGACGCGCCTTTGGTGTCATCGGCCTGCAGGATCAGCAGGAACAGGAGGGGCGACAGCAGCAGCCGGGCGAGCGTCAGCAGGTTGGCAGGGTGAAGCAGGCTGGCCTGCGCGGGCGCTTCGGCGCCGCCGGGTGAGCTCATGCCGCCACCAGATCGCAGCCCTCGGCCGCTGTGACCGTCACGTCTGCGAAGGTACCCGGCGCGAGGGCGGCGGGCACATCGACGATCCCGTCGATCTCGGGGGCCTCGCGGTGGGTCCGGCCCACGCGGGGCTCGTCCACGAGCACCTCGACCCGGCGTCCGACCAGCAGGTCGCGGCGCTGGGCCGTGATGGCGTCCTGGAGCTCGGTGAGTTCGGCCAGGCGCTCCGAGCGCAGGCCCTCGTCGATCTTGCCGCCGAGGGTCGACGAATGGGTCCCCTCCTCCTCGGAGTAGGCGAAGAACCCGCACCAGTCGAGCTGGGCCTGCTCCACGAAGCGCAGCAGCAGGTCGTGGTCGTCCTCGGTCTCGCCCGGGTAGCCGACGATGAAGTTGGAACGGAAGGCTGCGTCGGGCTCGCGCCGGCGGATCGCCTCGATGCGGGCCAGGAACCGCCGGCCGTCGCCCCAGCGCCGCATGCGCCGCAGCAGCGGCCGGGACACGTGCTGAAGCGACAGGTCGAAGTAGGGCACACCGGTGGCGCAGATCGCGTCGATGAGGGCGTCGTTGAGGTCCGAGGGGTACAGGTAGAGCAGCCGGGTGCGGGCGACCCGGGCCGACACGGCCTCCACCAGCGGCACGATGCGGCGCTCGCCCCGGCCCTGGTCCCGGCCGTAGGAGGCGAGGTCCTGGGCGACCAGCACGATCTCGGCCGCTCCGAGTTGTTCCACCTCGGCCAGGATCTGCTCGACCGGGCGACTGCGCTGCGGGCCCCGGAAGCTGGGGATGGCGCAGAAGCCGCAGGCCCGGTCGCAGCCCTCGGCGATCTTGACGTACGCCCACGGGCGGGGCGACCGCGGCCTCCGAAGGTTGAGAAGGTCGAAGGCCGGAACACCTCGGGTGCCCGGGCGTCCCAACTCGACCGGCACCGGAGCCGGTCCCGCCGCAGCCCCGGCAACGGGAGCGCCGGTGAGCGCCATGCCGAACCCGGCGATCCGGTCGACCTCCGGCAGCGCGGCGGCAAGCTCGTCGCCGTAGCGCTCCGCAAGGCAGCCGGTTACCACCAGCGACGCGCCGGACGCCTTGGTGCCGGCCAACGCCAGGATCGTGTCGATCGACTCCTGGCGGGCCTCCTCAACGAAGGCGCAGGTGTTGACGACGACGAGATCGGCCTCGGAGGCGTCGGCGGCCGGAGCCAGACCGTCGGAGACCATCAGCCCGACCAACTTGTCGGAGTCGACCTGGTTCTTGGGACACCCGAGGGTGTGCACCACGAAGGACTTGGGCCCGCCGGACATCGGCCTCAGACGCCCGCCGTCCCCGTCGGCGGGGGCAGGGTCGTGGTGGTCGTGGTGGTGCTGGTGCGCTCCGGAGGCGGGGGGTCATGGGGGGCGCAGTTGCCGGAGATGATGTCGCGGATGCGCTCGACGCGCTCGCCGGATTCGGCTGGAGCGGGCGCACCGTTGGCGTCGAGAACGTGCGGGTGGAACTCCCAGGTGACGACCCCGTCGCCGTCGAAGTCGATCTGGAGAACCCCGGTCTCGCCGAGGATGCCCGAGCGGACGTGCCAGATGAAGTTCCCGAGCGAGTAGGCCACCAGCTTGCTGCCCACCAACTCGACCGGCTGGAGCACGTGCGGATGGTGCCCGATGACTGCGTCGGCGCCCGCGTCGAGAAGCTGCCGGGCCAGGAGGCGCTGGTCGTTGCTGGGGCAGGTGTCGCGCTCGATGCCCCAGTGGACCGCGACGACCACCGCGTCGGCCTCCGCGGCCGCGGCCCTCACCGTGTCGAGGACACGGGCCCGGGCCGGGGAGTGCGCCGAGGCAATCCCCGGAGCGGTGGCACCGGCCGCGAAGCTGGAAGGCACGATCATGGACGCGCCGACGAAGGCCACTTGGACGCCGTTGCCGGTGGACAGGAGCCGGTACTGGTAGGCCTCGTCGGCGTTGCGGCCCGCACCGACGGTGGTCACGGCGGCCGCTTCGAGGAGGTCGATGGTGTCGGTCAGGGCATCGGGGCCGTAGTCGTTGGCATGGTTGTTGGCCAGGTTGGCCACGCTGACGCCGCCGGCCGCGATGCGCTCGGCGGCCGACGGCGGAGCCCGGAACACGAACTCCTTCCAGTGGGGCTCGCCGCGGTCGCTGATGGCCATCTCCACGTTCACGAGCGAGAAGTCGGCGGAGCCCAGCGGTGGGTCCATCAGGGCGAAGGGGTCGATGCCCGCCGGCTCCGTTCGCGTCATCAGCACATCACCGCCGGCCAGCAGCCGCCAGGACCGGTCGGGTTCGGTTGTCGTCGTGTCGGGCGAGGTCGTGGCTGCACTGGCAGACTCCGGCAGCTGCACCGTGGTCGAGGAGGGGGGCAGAGTCGGCGACGCCCCACCGGATGAGCGAAGCTCTGAGCCACCCGCGCACGCCGAGGCCATCAGCGCAGCGGCTGCCAGAACGCACCTGAGCGCGCCAGTCCTCACTCCTACCCTTGAGCGAGCGCGTATTGATCGGCGGTCCGTTGCGTCGCGGCGTGGTGATTCCCGCTCTTGTTCGCTTCGCTCACGGGCCGCTCGGGCCACGGCCTCGCGCCGTATGGATCGCATTGTTCAGTCCATCCACTCGGCCTCTTGGGGCACCTCCACTATGCGGACCCTATAGAGCCGGGGCCAGAGCTTGCCGGTCATCCACATGGTGGCGCTGTCCGGATCGAATGCCACCCCGTTGAGGACGTCTATGTCACTCGACGCGTTACGGCTCACGTCGTCGACGAGGGGTCCGGCATCGATGGCCGCCACAACCCGGCCCGACACCGGATCGATCACCAGCAGCCGATCGGTCTGCCACACGTTGGCGATCACCAGGTCCTCCACGCACTCGAGCTCGTTCAGGTAGTCGAGCCTCCCGTCGTAGCCGGACGCGGTCACCGGCACCGTCCCGAGAAGCGTGAAGGTCTCGGGATCCCGGCGGGCCAGCCGGTCCGAGCCGTTCGACATGATCAGCACATCGCCCGACAGGCAGAGTCCCCAGCCCTCGCCCTCATAGCTGTGCTCCCCCACCACCTCGAGAGACGAGCGGTCATGGACGAACGCGGTGCCGCTCTGCCAGGTGAGTTGGAGGACCCGGTCGCCGACGACCGTGAGCCCTTCGCCGAACAGGTCGTCGGACAGGTCGACACGTGCCGTGATCTCGCCGGTAGCCGAGTTCACGATCCGCAGAGAGGAGCGGCCCACCAGGCCGGTGCTCTCGTACATGGTGCCGCCGGCGATCTCGAGGCCCTGGGTGAAGGCCTCAGGATCGTGCGGGAACCACTCGATGATCTCGACGGTCCAGCGAGCCACGTCGGTGCCATCGCTCAACGGCGGGAACACCGAGGTCGCTGATTGGGTGTCGTCCTGTGCGGCTGCCAGCGCATCAACCACCGCGGACTCCTCGGCAGGCGCGTGCTCGACCCCTCCGGAGGATTCCTCGGCTTGCGGGGACTCATCGATCGCTGGGGACTCCCCCGCCGGCGCTGGAGCCGTCATCGCTGGCGGTCCGGTGTCCACCGACACCGGACCGTCGACGGCCGAAATCGTAGGCTCGCTGCTTGGCGGAGGGCTCGCTTCGTCTGAGGCTGAAGCGCAGCCCGCGCAGAGGAGGGCGACGCAGGCCAGTGACAGGACGGTGGAGCCGAGCCGCCTCATGAGCGCGTCACCCTCGCAACCGGTCAGCCGGCGAGCAGCGCGATGCTCACCACCCAGAGACCGAGCAGCACAATCCCGTCGATGCGGCTGACCCGGTGGCCGATGACCATGGCCACCCAGCTCACCGCGCAGATCACCACCATCATCAGCGAACCGAGGGTCTGGAGCGTGACATCGCCGACCGAGCCGGGTCCGACCAGGCTGATTACGCCGCCCACGGCCAGGGAGTTGAACACGTTGCTTCCCAGCAGGTTTCCCACCAGCAGCTCGGTCTCGCGCTGCCGGGCCGCGACCACCGCCGTGACCAGTTCGGGTGCGGAGGTGCCGACGGCCACCATGGTGTAGCCGACGAAGCCCCCCGAGAGGTTGAGCGCGTCAGCTACCCGCTCGGCGCCCTCCACGAGGACGTAGGCCGAGCCGGCAACCAGGGCGAGCGCCACCACGGTTCGCAGCGTCTCTATTCCGAGGGCGGGAGGATCCTCGCCGACGAGCTCTGAGAGATCGTCCATGTCCGCTCCGGGGTCGGTGGTGCGGGCCCCGCGGAGGACCAGAACGAACCAGGCGCACAGGGCGGCCAGCAGCAGCGCGCCCTCCAGGCGGTTGAGTTCGCCCTGCACGAGCAGCCCGAATATCGCCACCGCCGCCACCGAGACCGCGGCGTCCCTCCTCACCACGGAGCGGCTGACGGGCACGACCGCCACGAACGACGCCGCGCCGAGCACCAGGGAGATGTTGGCCACGTTGGAGCCGATGATGTTGCCCACGCCGATGTCGAGGCGTCCGTTGGCTGCCGCCACCCCCGACACGAGCATCTCGGGCGCACTGGTACCGAAACCCACCACGACGGCGCCCACCACGATGGGCGCCATCCGCAGCACGACGGCCAACCGGGCCGCCCCCCGCACGAACTGGTCGGCGGCCAGCGACAGCACGACCAAGCCGACGATCGAGTAGACGAGACCGAGCAGCATCCGCTCAGCCGGCCTGCCGGCCCTCGAACTCCTCGGGAGTGATCAGGACGTCGCGGGCCTTCGAACCGGTCGACGGGCCGACCACCCCGCGCTGTTCGAGCAGATCCATGATCCGTCCCGCTCTCGCGAAGCCGACCCGCAGGCGACGCTGGAGCATCGAGGTGGAGCCCAGCTGGGTCTCGACCACCAGCGCCATGGCCGCTTCGAGCAGTTCATCACCGTCGTCGGAATCCGCCGGAGGAGGAGCGTCTGTGATGCTCGCCGGCATTATGGGCGCCCCGCCCAGGTCGGGCCCCGGCTGGAGCCGGCCACCGGACTCACCTCCGGCCGGTCCGTCGGTGGAGACCGACGGATCGTCGTCGAAATCGGGCGCCTGATCCACCCAGTGCCCCACCACGGCGCGGACCTCGTCCTCGGTCACCCAGCAGCCCTGGATGCGGTGCGGCGTCGACGACGAGGGCCCGAGCCACAGCATGTCGCCCTGGCCCACCAGCCGCTCGGCGCCGGGCTGGTCGAGGATGACCCGCGAGTCGGTCAGGCTCGCCACCGCGAACGCCAGCCGGGCCGGGATGTTGGCCTTGATCACCCCGGTGATGATGTTGACCGACGGCCTCTGGGTGGCGATCACCAGATGGATGCCGACGGCGCGAGCCATCTGGGCGATCCGGGCGATCGACTCCTCCACGTCCCTGGCGGCCACCATCATCAGGTCGGCCAGCTCGTCCACCACCAGGAGCACGAACGGCAGCCGCTGGTACCGCAGCGGCTCGCCGCCGGCGTCCCTCGCCCCGGGCGGCGGGTCCAGGGCGTCCTCGTCGACCGCGCCGTTGTAGCCGGTGATGTCCCGGAAGCCGGTCTCGTGAAGCAGGTCGTAGCGCCGCTCCATCTCCCGCACGGCCCAACTCAGCGCGTTGGCCGCCTTGCGGGGGTCGGTGACCGGAGCGGTGAGGAGGTGAGGGACGCGGTCGTACTGGCCCATCTCCACCCGCTTGGGGTCGACCAGGATCATGCGCACATCGTCGGGCGTGGACCGCATCAGCACCGAGGTGATCATCGAGTTGAGGCACGACGACTTGCCGGCCCCGGTCGCCCCGGCGATCAGCAGGTGGGGCGTGGTGGCCAGGTTCATCATCACGGACTGGCCGTTGATGTCCCGGCCGATGGCCACCTCCAAGGGATGCTCCGCGGCGCGTGCCTCCGGTGATCGCAGGACATCGCCGAGCCGCACTATGTGGCGGTCGAGGTTCGGGACCTCCACGCCGATGGCGCGCCGGCCCGGGATCGGGGCCAGGATGCGCACGTCGGGCGAGGCCATGGCGTAGGCGATGTCCTTGCGCAGGCTCTCGAGCTTGGACACCTTGACGCCCTCTTCCAGCTCCAGCACGAAGCGGGTGACGGTCGGCCCGACCACCGGCTCCAGCAGGATCGTGGGCACGTCGAAACGTGCGAGGGTCGCTTGCAGGAGCTGGCCCCGCTCGGCCACGGCAGCCTTGTCGATCTGCCGCGAGGGCGTCACGGTGAGGGTCTTGGTGGCCGGCAGCCTCCACTTGGACGGGCCGTTGCGCCGCTTCGGGCCCGCGCCCGCCGCCAGGGCCTTGGCGGGATCGGCGGGCGCAGCAACCACTTCCGTCTCAGGAGACGGCTCGGGCTCCGCCGGCGGCGGCTCGTCGTCCATGGCGGCGTCGCTCGAATCGGGGTCCACCCCCGACGGTGAGCCCTCGGGATGCCCGAAGGAGGGAAGGCCGGTCGCCTCGCGGTCGGCGGGGGCTTCCTTGATGTCGCTGAACAGGCTCACCACCAGGGACCGCAGCAGTCGCCACGCCGGGCGGAGCGCGGCCGCCAGCGCCACCAGCGCCGATCGCACAGTGAGCCCGGTGACGACGATGAGGCCGACGAGCCCCACGAACACGAGCAGCAGCACAGAGCCCCAAGCAGCAGTCCAGGCGTGCAGGAAACCGCCGGTGGCGACACCCAGCGCACCGCCCGCCGCGCCGAGCTCCTCCACGCCGTCGCCCAGGCCGGGGCGGCCCCTGGCCAGATGCAGCAAACCCGTGGACGACACCAGCAACAGCACACCGCCCAGCACCATCCGGGCCGCAGAGTCGGATCTCTCAACGGGTCCTACGTCGCCCCGTCGGGTGGCCCCGGTTCCGTCGCCGCCATCGGTTGCGCTCCTGGCGGGATCGCCACGACGGCCGCCCCAGATTGCGGCCGCTCCCATCGCGGCCAGCCCGACGGGCAGGGCGGAGCGCACCAGACCGAACCCCGCGGCCAGGGCCCGATCGATCTGCTCGCCCACCGGTCCTGCGGCTGCGAACCAGACGCTTCCGGCCACGATCAGGCCGGCCACGATGGAGGCCAAGCCCCAGATGTCGCGGCGATAACGCCGAACCACCGAGCCCACCGCGGCCGAGCCCCGCGGCGAGCCCTTCTTGGTCCGCTTCGGCCCGTTTGAGGTGCTACCGGAGCTCTTGGCGTCCTTGCCGGCCATGGATTGTGACGCTACCAGTGACGCCCGACAGCCTTGTGAACCCCGAGCGTCCTCCGGGCCGGGACGACCCGACCCTGGGCGTGACTGCTAGGCCTTGCGCACCACCGGGACGATCACCGGCCGGCGGCGGGTCCGCTCCCGGGATGTGCGCCGGGCGGCGCGAAGCACCACGTCCTCGAAGGCGTCGAGGTCTGTGCGGCCGTCGTCGAGCGCATCGCGGACCGCGGCTTCCACGGCGTCGGCGACCGCAGTCTCGTGTGCCATCAGGGCCGGCTGCTCCACCCAGCCACGCGACACGACCTCGACTCGGTGCAGGAGCAGGCCGCGGTCCAAGTCCAGGTCCACGACCACGGTCACGAAGCCGTCGGAGCCCAGCTTCCGCCGCTCGTCGAGCACGACCGATCCCAGGTCGCCGACCGTGCCGTCCACGTAGAGATGCACACCGCCGACGGAGCCGGTGTGACGCAGACCGTCGTCGGTCAGCTCGATACGGTCGCCGTCACAGCACAGCAGCACCCGCTCGGAGTCCATGCCCATCTCGGTCGCCAGCCGGGCGTGGGCCACCAGGTGCTCGTACTCGCCGTGCACCGGCACGAACCATTGCGGCGATGCGGCCGAGTGCAGCACCTTCAACTCCTGCTGCTTGCCGTGGCCCGAGGTGTGCACCGCGAGATTGCCGGTGTGCAGCACCCGGGCCCCGCGCCGGGCCAGCCCGTTGCGAACCGCTCCGACGGCGGTCTCGTTGCCGGGGATCGGGTGGGAACTGAATATGACCGTGTCCCGATGGTCGATCTCGACCCACTTGCTGGCGCCCTCGGCCATCTGGGTCAGAGCGGCCCGGGGCTCGCCCTGGGACCCGGTGCAGATGATCAGCACCCTCGCCGGGTCGGTTCCCTCGATGTCGGTTATGTCGCGCAGGGCATGGTCGGGGACGCGCAGCAGCCCGAGCTCGCGGGCCAGGCCGACGTTGCGCTGCATCGACAGCCCGAGCGTGGCCACGGTGCGCCCCGCGCCGACGGCGGCGTCCATCACCTGCTGGATGCGGTGGATATGGCTGGCGAAGGCCCCGACGATCACCCTGCGACCCTCCTGGCGGCCGATCGCCTCGCGCAGCACGTCGCCCACATCCCGCTCCGATCGGGTCGATCCGGGGTCGTCGGCGTTGGTCGAGTCGGCCAGCAGCAGCCGCACGCCCGGGTCGTCGGCGAGCGCGCCGATGCGGGACAGCGCGGTGCGCCGCCCGTCCACGGGCGTGAGGTCGAGCTTGAAGTCGCTGGAGTGCAGGATCACACCCTGCGGCGTCGAGAAGGCCGTTATGAAGCCCCCGGGGACCGAATGGGTGACCGGCATGGCCTCGCAATCGAAAGGCCCGGCGCTGAAGCGGTCGCCGTCGCGAACCTCGCGGAGCTCGGCCCGGTCGAGCAGGCCCGCCTCGGCCAGCTTGTGCCGCACCAGACCCAGCGTGAACGCCGATCCGTACACCGGGAACGACAGGCGCTCGAGCAGGTACGGCAGGGCGCCGATGTGGTCCTCATGGGCGTGGGTGGCGACGCAGGCCTCCACGCCCCCCTTGTCGAGCAGCCATTCGAAGTCGGGCAGCACCGAGTCCACGCCGGGGAGGTCGTCCCCCGCGAACATCCGGCCGCAGTCAAGCAGCACCCGGCGACCGGCGGTCTCGATCACCGCGCAGTTGCGCCCGATCTCCCCGAGGCCGCCCAGGAACGTGACGGCTACCGGCGCGGCCACAGCTGGGGTCAGCCTGCGCCCAGCGCGGTGAGGACTTCCCTGGCCCGGTCCTCGAGACCGGACGGCTCGGGTCCCATGGGCAGGCGGCACGGCCCCGCGGGCAGTCCCAGCACCCGCATCATGCACTTGGTGGGCACCGGGTTGGGGGCATCGTCGCCGGTCTCGAAGTCGTAGGAGTCGAACAGGCTCCGGTTGATGGCCGCAGCCTCGGCCACCCGGCCGCTCTCGAAGGCGTCGAACATGGCTGCCATCTGCCGGCCGGCCCAGTGGGTGGCGACGCCGATGATGCCCACCGCCCCGATCGACAGCAGGGGCAGGGTTAGCGAGTCGTCGCCGGAGTACACCTCGAAGCCCTCGGGGGCCATGTCCAGCAGGCGGGCCGTCTCGGCCGGCGAGCCGGCCGCGTCCTTGAGCCCGACGATGTTGGGGACTTCGTGGGCCAGCCGGGCCAGGGTCTCGGTGGCGACCTTGCGGCCGGTCCTGCCCGGTATGTCGTAGATGAGGGTCGGAAGGTCGGTGGCGTCCGCGCAATGCCGGAAGTGCGAGTCGAGCCCGGCCTGCGACGGGCGGTTGTAGTAGCCGGCCACGTGCAGGATCCCGTCCGCGCCGGCCGCGGTGCAACGCTCGGTGAGGTCGATGGCGGCGCGGGTGTCGTTGCTCCCGGCGCCCGCGACCACCGGCACGTCGACCGCTTCCACCACCGCGGCCACGAGGTCGGCCTGCTCGGCGTGGGTGAGGGTCGGGCTCTCCCCGGTGGTGCCGGCCACCACCAGACCCTCGTTGCCGTGGGCGACGAGCCATTGCGCCAGGCGGGCGGCGCCGTCGAGGTCCAGCGCCCCCTCGTCGGTGAAGGGCGTGACCATCGCGGTGAGTACCCGTCCGAACCGTCCCATCGCCTACAACCTTACGCTGTCCCGGGAGCCTGTTGGCGACCGATCACGGCCCGGCGGAGGATCAGGGCGTACACCACCACCGCCCCGGCCGAGAAGAAGAACCACTGGAACGCGTACGACAGGTGCGGCCCCTCCGTCAGATCGGGGTCGGGCACGGGCACGGGGAGCCCTTCGGGCTGGGGTGGCGACTGGGCCCGCAGCCTGATCCAGACGTCCACCACGTCGACGCCGGAGACCTCGATGAAGCGGTCCAGGTCCATGCGGGAGATCTCGGGCGTATCGCCCGGACCGGTCTCCGCGATCCGGCCCCCATCGACGCTGTCGAAGGCCAGCCCGACCACGGTCACCTCTCCCGCCGGCGGGGCCGGACTGCGGTCGTCGAGCCCGACCAGGCTGCGCCGGGGAACCCAGCCCCGGACCACGGCCACGGCCCGGCCGTCGGCGAGTTCCAGCGGGGTCGCCAGCCAGAAGCCCGGCTGCCCACCGCTGCTGCGGTTGCCGATCCGCACCTCGGCGCCGGGGAGATAGGCGCCCCTCGCCGCCACCGCGGTGTAGGAGGGGGGCGGCCCCCGCGCATCGAGATAGGCGGCAATGTCGGCAGGATCCTGAGCCATCGCGGCGGCGATCTGGGAGTTGTCGGCGCGCCGGTCGTCGAGCCGTCGAAGCTGCCAGAACCCCAGGTTGACCATGAGCACGACCATCGCCACCGCGAACAGGTGAGAAGCCACCCATCCCGGCGATGCCAGCCTGCGCACTCGGAGACTCCGCGGCCTAGATGCCCAGCACCTCGCCGAGACCGACGGTCACACCCGGCTCGAGTGTCACGACCCGCTTGGTGGCCAACAGCATCCCGGGCATGAACGCCGACCGGTCAATGGAGTCGTGACGGATCGTCAGGGTCTCGCCGGGGCCACCGAGCAGCACCTCCTGATGGGCGACCAGACCCTTCATCCGCACCGAGTGGATCGGGATCCCGCCGGGGCCCCGGCCACCGCGGACGCCGGGCACCACCTCGTTGACCGTGGGGTCCGGAGCCCAGTCGCCGGATGCTTCGGCCATGGCTTCGGCGGTCGTCAACGCCGTCCCCGACGGCGCGTCGACCTTGCGGTCGTGGTGAAGCTCGATCACCTCGGCGGTGTCGAAGTACGGCGCGGCCAGAGCGGCGAAGCGGGTCATCAGCACGGCGCCGACGGCGAAGTTCGGCGCGACGATGCAGTGGCTGCGCACGAAGGCCGCCCGCAGCTCGTCGATGTCGTCCGGGGTCAGCCCCGACGTGCCGATGACCGCGTGGATGCCCGCCTCCGCGAGGCGAGGCGTGCTGGCCCTGACCGCCTCGGCGACGGTGAAGTCCACCACCACGGCGGCACGGGCGTCGACGAACTCCTCGACCGAGCCGGCCGAGCCGATGGCGGCCACCATCTCGGTGTCGGGATCGGCTTCGACGGCCCGGCACGCCTCGGTACCCATGCGCCCCGTGGCGCCGCACACGCCGACTCTGACCATGATCGGTTAGCGAGGGCCGCGAGGTCCCCGGCGACCCGCTCGCCGGGCTCGGGGATCGGGACCCAGGTCTCCGAACTCCTTCTCCAGCTCCTGGTCGAAGGAGTCCTCGAACGAGACCCGCCTCGCGCCCGGTACCGCGGCCGGCGGCCGGACACGGCCGCCCCGGTCGTCTCGCCGGGGCTCGGAGTCCCGGCGGTCGCCGCGACCGTCGCCCGATCGCCGGAAGTCTGAACCGGCGCGATCGCCGCGGCCAGGGCCTCCGTTGCGGCCGGAGCGCCCGGAGGGGCGGTCCATATCACCGCCGTCGGGGCCTCGGCGCCGCTCCGGCCGGCCGCCCCCCTCGCGGCGGGGCTCCGGGCGGGCCGAGAACGCCCCGGCACCGTCGGTGTCGTCGGTCTTGGGAATCAGCGAGATCTTGCCGTTGGGGTCGACGTCCTCCACGACCACCTCGAGCTCCTCGCCGAGCTCCAGCACGTCCTCGACCCTGTCGATGCGCCTGCCGCCCCCCAGCTTGGAGATGTGCACGAGCCCGTCGCGGCCGGGGAGGATGTTCACGAACGCTCCGAACTTGGTGATGTTCACCACCCGGCCCCGGTACGTGGCGCCCACGTCGGCGGTGGGCGGGTCCAGGATGAGCTTGATCTGGCGCTCGGCTTCGAGCACCGCTCCCCGGTCGGTGGACGCGATGGCCACGATCCCGACGGCGCCGTCGTCGTCGACGCTGATGTCGGCTCCGGTCTCGGACTGGATGGCGTTGATCACCTTGCCCTTGGGACCGATCACCTCTCCGATCTTCTCGACGGGGATCTCGAAGGTGGCGATCTTCGGGGCGGTGTCGCGCACGTCGGGTCGGGGCTCCATGATGGTCTCCGCCATCACGTCGAGGATGTCGAGGCGGGCCTCGCGTGCCTGTCGCAGCGCGTCGGCCAGCACCTTCGCGGGGATGCCCGCGATCTTGGTGTCGAGCTGCAGCGCGGTGATGAAGTCCGTGGTGCCCGCGACCTTGAAGTCCATGTCACCGAAGGCGTCCTCGGCGCCGAGGATGTCGGTGAGCGTGACCCAGGCGCCGTCGGCGTGTACGAGGCCCATGGCCACGCCGGCCACCGGCGCCTTGATCGGCACGCCCGCGTCCATCAGCGAGAGCGTGGACCCGCACACCGACGCCATCGAACTCGACCCGTTCGAGGCCAGTACCTCCGAGACGGTGCGAATCGTGTAGGGCCACTCTTCGAATCCCGGAACCACCGGGAACACGGCCCGTTCCGCCAGTGCCCCGTGGCCGATCTCGCGCCGCTTGGGGCCGCGCATGAACCCGGTCTCGCCGGTGCAGAACGGCGGGAAGTTGTAGTGATGGAAGTAGCGCTTCTTCTCGGTGGGCGACAGGTCGTCGATCAGCATGTCGCTGCGGCCTATGCCCAGCGTCGTGAAGTTGAGCACCTGGGTCTCGCCCCGCTGGAACAGCCCGGAGCCGTGAGCGGTGGGGACTACCCCGACCCGGCTCATCAGGGGCCGCAGCTGGTTGGAGGAGCGGCCGTCGATGCGGATGCCCTCGGCCACGATCCGCCTGCGCACGGCTTCCTTGGTGACCGTCCGGATGGCGCTGCCGATCTGCTTGGCGGTGGCCGGGTCGTCGCCGAAACGCGCCTCGAGCTCGGCGATCACCTGGCCGGACAGGGCAGCCTCAGCCTCCTGGCGTTCGGCCTTGTCGGCGATCTGCTGGGTGGCGGCGATGCGATCGGTTGCGCTCTCGCGCACCGCCGCGAGGATCTCGTCGCTGTGGTCGACGGCCAGCGGCGGGTCCATCTTGTTGACCGCGCCGACCGCGTCGATGAGCTGCTGCTGCAGTTCGATCATCTCGCGGATCCAGGTCTTGGCCGCCTCGAGGCCACCGGCCAGAACGTCCTCATCGACCTTCGGCGTACCGTCGGCGTACAGCTCCCAGGTGGTGGAGGTTCCCCCGGCCTCGACCATCATGACGGCCACGTCGTCATCGGCGAGCCGGCCGGCCACCACCATCTCGAAGGCTGAGCTCTCGCCCTCCTCGTAGGTCGGGAACGGCACCCACTCACCCGACGACGACCAGGCCAGCCGCACCGCGCCGATCGGCCCGTCGAAGGGGATCGGAGAGATGCACAGCGCCAGCGAGGCCGCGTTGAGCGCGATGATGTCGTAGGGGTGGGACTGGTCGGCGCCGAGCACGGTGGCCACGACGTGGACCTCGTTGCGGAAGCCGTCGGGGAAGCTCGGGCGAAGCGGGCGATCGACGAGCCGGCACGTCAGAATGGCCTGCTCGCCGGCGCGGGCCTCGCGCCGGAAGAACGAGCCCGGAATGCGGCCCGCGGCGTACATCCGCTCCTCCACGTCGACGGTGAGCGGGAAGAAATCGGCGCCCTCCCGGGGGGACTTGGCGCCGGTAGCGGTGACGAGCACCACTGTGTCGCCCATGCGGGCGGTGACGGAGCCGCCCGCGAGCGGGGCCAGCTGGCCCGTCTCGAAGGTGGCGTCCTTGCCGTCGGCACGCGTGAATGCGCCCGTGACGGAAATGGCATCGGCCATGGAACTACTCCTTGCGGACCCCGTCTCGGGGCCCGGTCTCGGGCACGACCCCGCCAGTTCCCAGTCGTATCGGTCCCGCCGCAGCTACGGGGCGAGGCCGATACGACTGGCACCGGAGTGGCCGTGCCTCTGGTTGGTTGTCACTGGGATCGTCGCCGGCCCGCCAGCGCCGCGACCGGCGCCGGCAGCCGGAGGGGCGGCGCAGCGGCCGCCCCTTAGTGCTCAGCGTCGCAGACCGAGATGGGCGATCAACGCCCGATACCGCTCGACGTCGTTCTCCTTCACGTAGTCGAGCAGCCTCCTGCGCCGGCCCACCAGCATCAACAGACCCCTCCGGCTGTGGTGGTCCTTCTTGTGGACCCTCAGGTGCTCGGTGAGATGGTTGATGCGGTCGGACAGCAGCGCAACCTGGACCTCCGGTGAACCGGTGTCGTTGGCGGCGAGTCCAAAGGCTTCAGCCATCGATGCGATGGTGTCCGCCTTGGGGGGGAGGCTGGTTGGCATGGTTTCTCCAGTGGGTTTCTGACCCTGCTGCATGGCCCGCAGTGCGAGACCCGCAGCCTGCGTGCTGCACACAAATGCGCCCCACCCTGCGGTGGAACCCCGTCAGGCTACCGGCCCGGCCGCCAACTCCCGCGTACCTGCGCTGCGCCCAGGCCGCAATCGATCACGGGACAGGGTGAGGGGTGGATGTCAACCATGGGGACGACTGTCACACCCCCCAGTCTAATCTGACCGCCGTGAGTAACTCGGCACCGGATTCCGCTGCGAGCACCGAGGTAGGAACCCGTGGGAGCGATTCACCGGAGACCCCAGTCCCTTCCATCTACGCCCATTCTGCAAACGCTCAGGGGGAACGGCATCTGCTTGTAGACCACCTGCGCGCTGTCGCCGCAAGAGCCCGGGAGTTGGCCGAGCCCTTCGGTGGCGGCGATGTCGCTTTCCTGGCGGGTCTGTGGCACGATGTTGGCAAGGCCGACCCTGAATGGCAGCGCCGCCTGATCGAGTGCGAGCAGGGGACTCGTCAGAGTATTGGAATCGACCACAAGGGTGCCGGGGCGCTACTTGCCGAGGAAGCAGGCTGTCCATGGGTCGGACTGTTGATTCATGCCCACCACGGCGGACTCAAGCACTACAGGCTGAGTTTCCTTCCGTGGTTGGAGGAATGTCGCCGCCTTTCCGGCCCCCGTTGGGCGATCCAGCGACTGCAGACGGCAATGAGCGGCCTACAAGGGCACGACCCGCCACCTCCTCCGGATCATGTCAGGGATGAACTCGCAACGGATCTCTTCATGCGCATGTCCTATTCGGCGCTTGTCGATGCTGACAGCCTCGACACAGAGGCCCACAAACTCGGCGAAGCCCCTACCGCAAGAGGTACCACGGCGACGCTCGGTGATCTGTGGTGCCGTTACGAGTCATTTGCGGCAAACGAGTCGTCGCCGGACGGCGACGTCGGCCGCGTGCGGGGCGAGGTGCTTGAGGCTTGCGTTGGGGCAGCGTCCAGGCCGAGGGGCATCTTCCGGCTCACGGTGCCCACAGGAGGCGGCAAGACCCGCTCGTCGATGGCTTTCGCTCTTCGCCATGGAATAGAGCACGGATTGCGGCGTGTCGTTGTGGCTGTCCCGTTCACCACGATCACACAGCAGACAGCCGCGGTCTACCGGAGCATCTTCGGAGACGACCGAGTCGTGCTGGAGCACCATTCAGCCGCACCTGAGGGTGCCGGAGCAGCTAACGATGACGAGGACGGCTTTGCCGATGATGCGGTCTGGCACCGACTGGCGGCTGAGAACTGGGATGCACCTGTTGTCGTGACGACGACCGTGCAACTCTTCGAGAGCCTCTTCTCCAATCGGCGCAGCAAGACCCGCAAACTGCACAGCCTCGCGCGAAGTGTGATCATCGTGGATGAGGCGCAGGCGCTGCCCGCGGGACTGCTCTCGCCCATCCTGTGCGGTCTCCGCGAGTTGAGCAAGAACTACGGCGTCAGCGTCGTGCTTTCAACGGCGACGCAACCGGCGTTCGAACTCATCAACGAGTTCCGCGAGATCGAGGCACAAGAGATCGTTCCCGACCACGAGCGCCATTTCCGGATGCTGAGTCGTGTCAGGTATGAGTGGCGCACCGACGAGTCGCACGAATGGCAGCAGGTCGCGCGATGGATGCAAGATGAGCAGAGCGTGCTCGTTGTAGTGAACACGAAGCGCCATGCGATGGAGTTGCTGGACGAACTCGATGATCCCGGCGTCCTGCATCTCTCGACTCTGCTGTGCGGGGCCCACCGTAGCGCCGTGCTCGCCGACATCCGGCGGCGGCTCGTTTCGGGATCCGCCTGCCGAGTGGTGAGCACACAGGTGGTTGAAGCGGGCGTCGATCTCGACTTTGACACGGTGTTCCGTGCGGAGGCGCCGCTCGATGCCATCATCCAGGCGGCTGGCCGATGTAACCGTGAGGGTCGGCTGGGGCCTCGTGGTGGGCGGGTGATGATCTTCCGGCCTCCCGACGACGCCTCGCCGCCGGGCGTCTACCGCTCCGGGCGCGACATCGCACGAGTGTTGCGTGACCTCCCGGACTTCGACCCGGACGAGCCGCAGACGGTACGACGCTACTTCGAGTGGCTCTTCGGCACTGCGGTCGACCCGGACAGGCCCGGTGTCCAGGACTCCCGCAAGGCTCTCGACTTCCCGGCAGTGGCGGCGAAGTTCCGCATGATCGACGAGGACACCTGCGACCTCATCGTCGACTATCCGCGGCACGACCTGGCGCGGATCGACGAGCTTGTGGAGCAACTCCGGTATCCGCGGCGGCCTTTGCGGGAGACCTTGCGCGAACTCCAGCCACACATCGTCTCGGTAGCACGACACGAGTACGAACGGCTCACCGCAGAAGGCTTCGTCGAAGAGATAGCGCTCGTGCGCGGTGTCGGGCGCTGGCGCGGACGCTACGACGGCACGCGAGGGATCGTCGCAGCCGATCCCGAAATGATCCTGTGACCGCCTATCGCGAAGATCGCTGTTCCTCGGGGCCGTGTCACAGGGGCTTGGTAGGTTGCCTGCGATCACGCATCTACCGATTCTCAGCCGAGAGGTTGGGGCCGTCCAAGGAGTCGCTCGCAGCATCATGAGCCGCAATCCGGTACCGCTGCAGGTCAAGTTCTGGGGGGACTACGCCTGCTTCACCCGCCCCGAGATGAAGGTAGAGCGGGTGAGCTACCCCGTGATGACGCCATCCGCGGCGAGGGGAGCGCTCGAGGCGATCTTCTGGAAGCCCCAGGTCATGTGGCAGGTCAAGGAGATCCAGGTGCTCAAACCCATAGCCTACGCGTCCATCCGGCGCAACGAGATTAGCGACCGGCAGAGCGACCGCTCAGCGCGTCGATGGGCCAAGGATGGCGGGGGCTACGACGCCTCAGCCCACCGCGTTCAGCGCCATACGCTCGCGCTGCGGGACGTGGCCTACGTCGTTCGCGCCCAGATCAACTTGGTGGACGGTGTCCAAGACAACATCGCCAAGTACCGCGACCAGTTCCGCAGGCGCGTGGTGCGCGGACAGTGCTTCGCGACGCCCTATCTCGGCTGCCGGGAGTTCTCGGCGTCCTTCTGCGAGCCCGGCCCCGATGACTCACCGATCAGCCGCAGCGAGGACCTCGGACCGATGCTGCTCGACATCGACTACGACCAGGATGGCAGCGGCGCGCCTCGATTCTTCCGGGCTGCCCTCGAAGACGGAGTGCTTCGCGTGCCGGACCGCCTCTCCGGGGTGGACTGATGCTGCTCAACAAACTGAAAGAGTACGCCGACGAGCGGATGACACACCTTCCGCCGCTGTATGCCATGACTCCCGTCGCGTGGATCATCGCGCTTGGCGCAGATGGGTATCCCCTGTCGTCCCAGCCGATCTCAAGGATCGAGCCCAGCAACCCTCGGGGAAAGCGCGGCCTCGACATGGCTGCCCCCGAGATCCAGCGTAGCTCTGGGATCAAGCCGCTTCTGCTGGCCGACAAGGGCACATACACCTTCGGACGCACGCAAGACCCCAGGCCTGAGAAGCAACAGCGCGCCGAGAATGAGCACAAGGCCTACCGCAATCTGCTCGAACGTTGCGCGGCTCGGACGCAAGAGCCGGCCGTGCTCGTCGTCCAGCGCTTCTACGAGCAGGGTGGCGCGGATCTGCTTGACCTCGGTGCCCAGTGGGACTACGGGCTCAAGGTCGCATTCAAGGTCCAACTCAGGGACGGCACGAGCTGCCATCCTCACGACCTGCCCTCCGTCCAGGGGTTCTGGCTGTCCGAGCACGCACCCGGCAGGGCCGCTCTGGGGCAGTGCGTCGTATGCGGCGAGCACAAGCCGGTGCTTGACCGGATGCAGACGAAGATCAAACGCATTCCCGGCGGACAGTCGTCGGGCACCTCGATCATCTCCGCGAACGAGTCAGCGTTCGAGTCGTACGGACTGGAGGCGTCCAGGGTCGCACCGACCTGCCGAGAATGCGCAGAAGACTTCCATCGGGCGTTGAATCACCTCTTGGCTGACGATCACGGAAGCCTCAGAGTCGGCGATGCGGCCTTCGTTTTCTGGACGCGCGACAACGTGGTGTTCGATGTCCGGAGTTTCATGGCAGAGCCTGACGCGGCCGCGGTTAGGACGCTCCTTGAGTCTGTGGGGCGAGGCCGTCACGCCTCCCACAACGACGACTCGCCTTTCTATGCTGCGGCGCTGTCCGCGAGCCGTGGGCGCGTGGTCGTCCGCGATTGGCTCGACACGACCGTGGGCAACGTGGCAAGCAACATCGCTCGGTGGTTTCGTCTACAGCGCATCATCGATCCCAGGGACGAGGATCCCACAGGAGCGCACCCACGGCCGTGGAGTCTGTTTGCGCTTGCGGCGTCGACAGTGCGAGACGCGCGGCGCGACCTGCCTGTTTCAACGCCTCGCGCCCTGTTCCGTGCTGCCATGAGTGGGACGCCCCTGCCGATGGACATCGCCTACCAGGCAGTCCGTCGTTGTCGCGCCGAGCAGGGAGTCACGCGTCCCCGCGCCGCTCTGATCAAACTCGTTCTTCTTAGTCAGGAACCACACCAACCCAGGGAGGACCACATGGTTGCCCTCGAACCCAGCCATCCATCCACCGCTTACCACTGCGGGCGGCTGCTCTTCGTGCTTGAGGCAGTGCAGCGAGCCGCCCTGCCCGGCGTCAATGCCACCATCGTTGACCGGTACTACGGAGCGGCGTCCTCCACGCCGGCTACCGTCTTTGGTTCGTTGATCCGGGGCGCTCAGGCACATCTGGCGAAGTTGCGAAGGGACAGACCGGGCGCGCATGTCAATCTGCAGCGGAGCCTCGAAGACGTCCTTGCCCAGATCGGGAGTTGGCCACCGACGCTGACGCTCCAGGATCAGGCGCTGTTCTCACTCGGGTACTACCACCAACGGGCGCACGACCGCGCCGAATTCCTCAGTCGCCGCACAGCGCGCGACGACAAGAAAGGCCAAGAAGGCACTAACACAGGCACCGAAGGGGAGAACCTGCCATGACACCGGATCCGACAGCCACGATCACCACCGACCCAAGCCGCCGCCACGACTTCGTCCTGCTATTCGATGTACGGGACGGCAACCCCAACGGCGACCCCGACGCCGGCAACCTGCCGCGTGTCGACCCTGAGACGATGCAGGGTCTCGTCAGCGATGTCGCGATCAAGCGGAAGGTGCGCGACTTCGTGGACATTGGGCAGGGTGGCGACGCCCGCTTCAAGATCTACATTCAGTCGGGAAGCGAGGCGCTGAACACAATCCATCAGCGGGCCTACGACGACTTGGGCCTCAAGTCGACGGGCAGCAAGCAGAATCGGGGCGACGTCCACCGAGCACGAACATGGATGTGTCAGAACTTCTATGACATTCGGGTGTTCGGTGCCGTGATGACGACCGGTGTGAACTGTGGGCAAGTCCGCGGTCCCTTGCAGTTGACGTTCGCCCGGTCGATCGACCCCATCGTGCCCCTCGATCTCGCCATTACACGCGTCGCGGTCACCAAGGCCGAGGATGCTGAAGTGGTCGAGAGCGAAGATGGGTCCGGCCAAGTCAGCGGCAAGCAAACCGAGATGGGTCGCAAGTCTGCTGTCCCGTATGGCCTCTACCGCGCACATGGCTTCTTCAACCCCCACTTCGCGGAGCAGACTGGTGTGAACAGCGAGGACCTTGAGATCTTCTGGGACGCTCTCAAGATGATGTGGGACCTGGACCGCTCAGCCTCGCGCGGCGAGATGGCCTGCCGCGGCCTCCATGTGTTCAGCCACGACAGCAGGCTCGGGAACGCGCCCGCCCATCGGCTGTTCGAACTCGTCGAGACTCCCCCGAGTGCCTCGACCGCGCCGCGCTCGTTCGCGGACTACACCGTCGGCTACCCGGCGAACGGGTCGATTGAGGGCTTGCCCGGTGTGACCCTGACGACGCTCGTTGTATAGCGGCCATCCCGGCTCAGCCAGGACGACAGGTGCCGATGGCCGTCGCGGCCACGCCTTGGGATCAGGGGGATGTGCTCGAGGTTCCGATTTCGGCCATCGAGCACTACTCCTACTGCCCGCGGCAATGCGCTCTGATTCATGTCGAGCAGACCTTCGAGGAGAATGTCTACACGATTCGAGGACACCTGGCCCATCGGCGTGTGGACGCTGGAGAGATCGAGACGCGCCCGGGGATTCGGGTACTGCGAGGGATACCGCTGTGGTCAGAAAGGCTCGGCCTGCGTGGCAAGGCCGACGTGGTGGAGCTGCGGCCGGGCGAATCGCCGTTCCCGGTGGAGTACAAGGTCGGGCGGCGGAGGCCCCCACACGCCGACCTGCAGCTGTGCGCACAAGCAATGTGCCTTGAGGAGATGCTGGACACCGCCGTGCCGTGCGGTGCGATCTATTCGCATGTCGAGCGGCGGCGGCATGCCGTGTCCTTCAACGGCGCCCTGAGGGAGCGAACGGTCGCGCTTGTGGAGGAGATCCGCATGCAGCTGCGGGACCAGGTCCTGCCGCAGGCCGCCGATGATGCTCGCTGTCCCCCATGCTCGCTCGTCCATGCGTGCCTGCCACATGTATCTGCGCAGCCGGCGCGGCTCCGAGGCTTGCAGGGGGCGCTCTTCCGCCCATTGAACGCCGTGGGTGACGATGCATGAGTTGCTCAACACGTTGTATGTGACCACCCAGGGCACAGTGCTTCGGCTTGAACACGACACGGTGCGAGTATTGGTCGATCGGGAGACCAGGGCCCGGCTGCCGCTAGTGCGGCTGCAGGCAATCGTGGCTCTCGGGCGAGTCACCGTCACTACTCCGCTCATCCATCGCTGCGCGGCGGATGGGCGGGCCGTCGTATGGCTGACAAGGCATGGCCGGTTCCGGGCCCGTCTCACCGGCGGCGTGGTGGGAAACGTCATGCTCCGCCGCGCGCAGCACGAGGCGCTCAATGACTCCACGCAAGTGGTTCAGTTGGCACGACAGTGCGTTGCTGGCAAGGTGCAGAACGCGCGCTCGCTGCTACTCCGCGCAGCACGAGACGGTGCTGACGCAGCGGATGAGGCCGAACTTCGAGCCGCGGCGGCGCATCTGGGTGCGCTCCTGAGCGAGATTCGGGAGTCCGCCGACCTAGATGTGCTACGCGGCCTTGAAGGAAATGCGGCGCGCGCCTACTTCGCCGCCTTTGCGCAGATGGTGCGAACTGATCGTTCTGCATTCGCACCAGCCGGTCGCAGCCGGCGGCCTCCACGAGATCGCGCAAACGCCCTGCTCTCCTTTTGCTATGCGCTGCTTCGCGCCGAATGCGAAGCTGCGCTGGAGGGCGTCGGCCTAGATCCGCAGGTGGGGTACCTCCATGCGCTCCGGCCGGGGCGACCCGCGCTTGCGCTGGATCTCATGGAGGAATTCCGACCTGCGGTCATCGACCGTCTCGTATTGCGCATGATCAACAAGCGACAGGTTCGGCCCGAACACTTCGACAACACTCCCGGCGGAGCCGTCAGTCTGAACGAAGCTGGACGTCGAACTACCCTAGCCGCCTACCAAAAGCGCAAGGAAAGCACAACACCGCATCGGCTGCTGAAGGAGAACGTCCCTGTAGGGCTGATTCCTCATGTGCAGGCGCGTCTATTGGCCAGGCACCTCAGAGGCGACCTCAAACATTACGTCCCGTACATCGTTCGCTAGTACAACTCCTAGATTCCGAAATGACGGTAGAGATACTCGTAGTCTATGACGTAGCGACTGACGACGCGGCCGGTCGCAAGCGCCTGCGACGGGTGGCGCAGGCGTGCGAAGCCTACGGCCAACGCGTCCAGAAATCGGTGTTCGAGTGTTCGATCAACGAGGTCGCCATGGAACTTCTCATAGCTCGACTTCGGTCTGAGATAGACAACACGGCCGACAGCATTCGAATCTACCGATTACGCGAGCCGCTCGACCGTCACCTACAGACGTTCGGAGTGCAGCCATCATTCGACCAACGTGACCCCCTCGTATTCTGAGTCGATGCGAATCGTCGGTGATCATGCAGAGGCGGGTCATCCGTGCAGCATATGTGCCTGTTTCGGGCCGATTCTTGCCCCTCGAGCCGGCCGAGTTGCCCGGACCATACGATTCTGCTGCCGGCTCCCACTCGATCTATCATGAAAACGTATGGGACGTACCTGTCAAGTAAGGTGTCTCGGGCAGCGCCCGGCCCTCGGGCCGGGCGAGGATTGAAACCTCTACTAGAGCCAGCCGGACGGCCCGGCACAGACGGGTGCAGCGCCCGGCCCTCGGGCCGGGCGAGGATTGAAACTCGCGGGCCTGCGCCGTCAGCTCGGCTATCCCTGCTGGCAGCGCCCGGCCCTCGGGCCGGGCGAGGATTGAAACTTGACCAGGGCGACGCCGGCTGCTGCGCCGGCTAAGCAGCGCCCGGCCCTCGGGCCGGGCGAGGATTGAAACACGGTGGCGCGTGTGCGGCGGCTGGCCGACTCCGGGGCAGCGCCCGGCCCTCGGGCCGGGCGAGGATTGAAACTCCATGCGGGCCACGTCGTCGTCGATGCGGGCGATGTCGCAGCGCCCGGCCCTCGGGCCGGGCGAGGATTGAAACCTCGACCCGCTGGCGGGCGGTGCGGCTGTGGGAGAGGGCAGCGCCCGGCCCTCGGGCCGGGCGAGGATTGAAACCTGTCGTTGCTTGGGCTTGGGCGGCTAGCCGGTGCAGGCAGCGCCCGGCCCTCGGGCCGGGCGAGGATTGAAACAGTTTCGTGGACCGCGGCGATTCGGCGGTGCTGGAGAGCAGCGCCCGGCCCTCGGGCCGGGCGAGGATTGAAACCTGTCGTTGTTGCTCTCGGATTGCTCCTGCAGCGGTCGGGCAGCGCCCGGCCCTCGGGCCGGGCGAGGATTGAAACTCTTGAGGGGGGTCGTGCAGCATGAGCTGGGGGGGGGCAGCGCCCGGCCCTCGGGCCGGGCGAGGATTGAAACATGCAAGGTCGGCTGGGTGCAGTGTCGGGCGAGCAATGGCAGCGCCCGGCCCTCGGGCCGGGCGAGGATTGAAACGACGCGATCCGGTCGGCTGTGTCGGGGGTGTCGTCGGCAGCGCCCGGCCCTCGGGCCGGGCGAGGATTGAAACGGGGTGAGTCGCAGCTTCAGCACGCTGCCCGATGCGCAGCGCCCGGCCCTCGGGCCGGGCGAGGATTGAAACTGGTGCAGGACTACGGCGCTGAGAATCTCACGACCGCGCAGCGCCCGGCCCTCGGGCCGGGCGAGGATTGAAACCTGGCGTCCGGCCCGTGACGGCCTATCATCCGCGCGCAGCGCCCGGCCCTCGGGCCGGGCGAGGATTGAAACATCTCTGCATCATCAGGATTGACCGCGCGCTCTGGGCAGCGCCCGGCCCTCGGGCCGGGCGAGGATTGAAACCTGCCGCGGCTCGCTCTGGTCGGGCGGACACTGGCCGGCAGCGCCCGGCCCTCGGGCCGGGCGAGGATTGAAACCCTTCGGGGCCTCGGGCCGGTGGTGGTGTCTCCGCCGGGCAGCGCCCGGCCCTCGGGCCGGGCGAGGATTGAAACCGGTCGTCCACAGTTCTGCGCCGCGGCTTTGCCATGTGCAGCGCCCGGCCCTCGGGCCGGGCGAGGATTGAAACAAGAGCAGGTTGAGACATCGGGCCACCATCAAATTGCGGCAGCGCCCGGCCCTCGGGCCGGGCGAGGATTGAAACCGGAGAGTCTCGTTGGGGTAGATCTCCCAGATGCCGAGCAGCGCCCGGCCCTCGGGCCGGGCGAGGATTGAAACGGGATGGCGGCATAGCCAGGCCCAGGCGTCCGCCTGCAGCGCCCGGCCCTCGGGCCGGGCGAGGATTGAAACTCTCGACCTCGGCCCCAAGCTCTCCGCTACATGGTCATGCAGCGCCGGGCCCTCGGGCCGGGCGAGGATTGAAACTCCAGCTTGATCGCGCCCTGCACGGCGGCGGTGCCGAGGCAGCGCCCGGCCCTCGGGCCGGGCGAGGATTGAAACGAGAAGCGGGCCTTGTAGCCGGTCACGGCCGCTCGGGCAGCGCCCGGCCCTCGGGCCGGGCGAGGATTGAAACGCTCTTCGGTGGTCCCTCTCGCAGGAGCAACTCCCAGCAGCGCCCGGCCCTCGGGCCCTGCATCACGATGGGACCCAACGCCGGCGGATAGGCCACCGCAAAGACCTGCTACCGAACACAGTCGGACACCAGCAGGATATGGTGACTTGTACTGATATCGTGCCATACTTCGCTAATCTCTGCACCTGAGATCCCGGCATACAGGAGACAGGAACGTGGACGCGACTTACGTGGCCGTGACCGTAAGGAACTTGGGCCAGCCGGAGCGGGCATGAGAGGGCGAGTTCCTCGTCGACACCAGGGTTCACCACAGCCTGGTTCCGCGCCGGCACCTCGAGGCCATCGGCATTGAGCCGAAAGGAACTCGGCTGTTCGAACTGGCCGACGGCACATCGACAACTATCGAAGTCGGCGCGGTGCGCCTCGACTTCATGGACGAGCACGTGCCCGCCAACGTGATCTTCAGCGCCGACGACTCCGACCCGGTGCTGGGACGGATTGCCCTGAACTCTGCCGCCCTGAGATTCGACCCCGTGAGCAAGCACTTCGAGCGAACCAAACGCTTCCTCTACAGCCCACGCCGGGTCGGCTGAGCTGTCAGTTCGGGTGGCTGTTCGTTCTTTCTTGCGAAGATCCGTATAGCCAAGTTTTATGATATTTCATACAAGATTCAGTGAGTCTGCTGATAGGGTGCTTGCAGTCGCAGCCGCTGAATGACGGCGACTTCGCAGAGGAGCCGCCGGCAGAAGGGAGATGGAGACGTGGGCGCTACCTATGTGAATGTGACGGTTCGGAATCCGGCCGAGCCGCAGCGAGCATGGGAGGGCGAGTTCCTCGTGGACACCGGTGCCTCCCACAGCATGGTGCCCAGCACGCACCTCGACGCGATCGGCGTGAGACCCGAAACAAGGCGGGCCTGCGAGATGGCCGACGGCAGCGTCGAGACTTTCGACGTCGCCGGAGCGCGGCTGGACTTCATGGGCACGTCCGTCTGGGGCGCAGTCGTCTTCGGAAACGACGATGCCGAACCACTGCTGGGGTTCATTGCGCTGGAGGACGCCCAGATGGAAGTCGACCCCTACGGCGAGCGGCTCAAGCCGCAGCCACGGCCCCGGCTCAAGTTCGGACTGCGCCACTTCGTCCGGCAGCGGCCCGAGCCTTCCGAACCCCCCGGCTAGAACTCGGCGGCGAGGGCTTCGTCGAAGCTGGTGCCCTGCTCGATCAGGGCCCGGTAGCGCATCACGTGGCGGGGGCGGTTGAAGCCGAGCACGCCGGTGATCCGCCCGGCCCGGCCGTAGATCGCCGCGAACCGTCGCTCGTCGACGGAGCCGTTCACCACCCTGACCTCGTCGTCGGGCCGCACCCGGCCGGCCAGCTGGATCTTGCGGTCGTACTGGTCGCTCCAGAACCAGGGCACCGGCGCGAACGGCCCGGTTCCCTCGTCGAGCAGCCGCCGGGCTGCGTGGGCGCCCTGGGCCGCGGCGTTGTCCCAGTGCTCGACCCGCATCGTCTCGCCGAAGAGCTGGTTGGGCCAGCGGGCCACGTCGCCCGCCGCGGTCACCCGCTCGGCCACCAGGCACGAGGCGTCGCAGATCACCCCGTCGTCGATCTCGACGCCGGAGCCTTCGAGCCACTCGGTGTTGGGGATCACGCCGATGCCGACGACAACGACATCGGCATGGACGGTCGCGCCGTCCGACAGCACCACCCGCTCCACCCGGTGGTCGCCCTCGATCCGGTCAACCCCCACGCCGGTGCGCAGGTCGACGCCATGGTCGCGGTGAACCTCGGCGCAGACGCTGCCCATCTCGTCTCCGAGCACCCGGCCCAGCGGGGTGGGCAGCGCCTCCACCACCGTCACCTCCAAGCCGCGGCCCCGGGCGGTGGCGGCCACCTCGGCCCCGATGAATCCCGCGCCGACGACCACCACCCGCTGCGGCCCGGCCTCCAGATCGGCCCGCAGGGCGAGGCAGTCGTCCAGAGACCGCAGCACATGCACGCCGCTGAGCCCGTCGGTGCCCGGCATCGTGCGGCAGCGGGCCCCGGTGGCGATGACGAGCCCGTCGAACGCGACGGTCTCGCCGGTGTGGAGCGTGAGCTCGCGGCTGTTGAGGTCCAACCCCGTCGCCCGCAGACCGAAACGAGCCTCGATCCCGTCGTCCTCGAGTTCCTCAGAGTCGGTGAGCGCGGCCCGATCCGGCTCCCAGTCTCCGGCCAGCACCTGCTTGGAGAGCGGGGGGCGGTCATAGGGCGGGTGGTTCTCGGCGCCTATCAGGGTTACCGGCCCCTCAAAGCCGTCGCGGCGCAGAGCCTCGGCGGCGTTCAGTCCGGCCAGCGAGGCCCCGACGATGGTGACGGAGCGCGGGATCGAGGTCATCTGCGTCTAGGAGAGCGGGGCTCGTCGATCTCCAGCGTGGTCTCGCCTCGGCCCGTCAGTCCTCGGCGACGGAGATGGCCTGCTTCGGGCAGCGTTGCACGCACTCCTCCACGCGGGATCGATCGGCCTCGCCGGGCGTCTCGTTGAGGATGTACAGGAAGTCGTCGTCTCGCACCTCGAAGATGTCGGGCGCGATCTGCATGCAAACGGCGTTGCTCTCGCACAGGTCGAAGTCCACCACGATGCGCATCGGCTCTCCCTTGTGGTCGGCTTGAGTGAATGTCCGGCGCCCACGGTAGCGAACCGCGCGGCCGCCGCGGAGACTATGAGAGGAACTCGGCCAGGCGGTCCTTGGCCTTGGCGTCACCGAGGGGCCGCCCGATGATGGCCCGATCGCCTCTCACCAGCACCGGGCGCTGCATGAGCCTCGGGTACCTCAGCAACACGTCCACCACCGCGTCGGGGTTGCCCACGTAGTCGGTCGCATCGAGCCCGAGCTTGGAGAACTGCGAGTCCTTGCGAACCAGGTTCTCCACCGGATCCTCGAGCCGCTCGATGATCCCGGCGAGGGTGTCACGGTCGGGGCGCTCGGACATGTAGAGCACCACATCGACGTCGGCACCTGCGTCCGTGGCGACCGCCACGGCATTCTTGGAGGAGTTTCAATGCTTGTTGTGATAGATAGTGATCTCAGCCATCGGCGTCTCCTCAGTCCTCTTCCTGTCGGGCTATGTAGCGCTCTCGTGTGGTCAAGCTGACCGGTCTTCTGGCCTCGTAGATCTCGCGCAGCTTGTGCTTGAGGATCTTGAGAGTGGCATTGCGAGGCAGCGGGGCGGGGTGGATCTCCAGCTGCTCGGGAATCTTCTGACGGGCCAGCCCGGCGTCGACACAGGCTTCGACCATCTCATCGAAGGTCAGGTCCTCGGAGCCGGGAGCCGTCTCCACTACCGCGCAGACCCTCTCGCCCCGTTCGAGGTCCGAGAGGCCGATCACGGCGGCCGCGCCCACCTTGTCATGGGCGTACAGGACATCCTCGATCTCCTTGGCGGAGATGTTCTCTCCCTTGCGGATGATGATGTCCTTCACCCGCCCGGTGAGGATCAGGTGCCCGTCGGTCCGCAACACACCCAGATCGCCGGTGCGGAAGCGGCCCCGTATGTCGAAGGCTGCCGAGTCGAGCCTCGGATCGGTGTAGCCCGCGAACAGCATCGGTCCCTGTACCCGCACCTCGCCCTGCACGCCTCGGGGAGCGGGCGCCTCACCGCCGTCGGCCGAGACCGCCACGATCGACACCTCGCAGCCGTGGACCGGACGCCCGTCGGTGTGGGCGAGCTGGTCGTCGGTGTCGCGGGGCGAGCCCTGCGATATCATCGGGCACTCGGTCATCCCGTAGCCGTGGGCCACCGGAATGCCCATCTCCTTCTTGGCCTGGAAGTAGATCTCCGGCGGCTTGGGGGCACCGCCGCCCGACAGCACCCGCAGCGCAGGCATGGCCGGCCGGCCGGTGGCCCGGCGCGCCTTGCGATCCTCCTCCAGGAACATCTGGTAGAAGACCGTTGATCCGCCGGCCATGGTCACGCCGCGCCGGGCGTAGGCGGCAACCGAGGCGGCCGGGTCGAATCGCTCCACCAGCACGGCGCCGAATCCCGACGAGAGCATCGTGACCATGTAGTCGGGTCCCCCGATGTGGGCGTAGGGGAAGGCGATGGACCCGACATCGTCGCCGCTCATGTCGAGGGCCCGCGCCAGCCCTATCCCACCGGCGATCAGTGACGCGTCCGTGTGCTTCACGCCCTTGGGATCCGAGGTGGTCCCAGAGGTGTAGTACAGCCAGCGAACGGCACCGGCCTCGCCGGCATCGGGCGCCGGAGGCAGGGTGGCCGGATCGCCCTCGGGCAGGGTGTCGTAGCCCGTCAGAGCCTGGCAGTGGTGGCCGAGTTCGGCGACGATCTCGTCGACCATGGCGCCGTAGTCGAATCCTGCCCACTCTCCGGGATGCACGATCAGCTTCGCTCCGGTCTGGCGGACACAGAACTCAACCTCGCGCTTGCGGTAGATGTGGATGATCGGGTTCTGGACCGCCCCGAGCCGGCTGAGGGCGAAGCTCAACAGCACCGTCTCGATGCGTGTCGGCAGCACCCACGTCACCGGTGAGCCCCCGGTGACGCCCATGGCCATCAGGCCCGCCGCCACCCGCTCGGCCTGATCCTTGAATTCGGCGAAGGTCAGCACCCGGCCGGCCTCGTCCACCAGCATCATGCGATCAGGGGTGGCCGCCACCCGTCTCTCGAGCAGCTCCCAGAAGGTGTGGGCGTCGAGGATGGGGCTGCTCATGGCCGGAGCGTACAACCCGCCGGAGCCCAAACGCGCCGGAGGCCGCCAGCTGCAAACTGGCGGGCACAGATCACAACAAAGCGGAGCCCGCCAGGCCAAACGCGCCGGAGCCCGCCAGCTGCAAACTGGCGGGCTCCGCACGGTCCCTGGAGGGGGGGATTGCGGATCCGGTTCTGTCGAATCCTGTCCTTCAGACCCGGGTCCTGCTAAGCAGGTTACACCATCGTCACGGGTTTGTCACATTCTTGTCAAGATTTTCTTTGAATATTTCTTGAAGGCTGGGTTGAATCCCGGTTAACGGGTGCCGTAGACGGGTGCCGGAGGCCGCTCAGCCTCTACGGAGCGGCGCGCCAGGTCGCCCGCCTCAGCCACGGTCATCGGCCGCTCCCCCACCGACACGACCGGTCCGTGCTGCCATCCGTCGCACACGCTGAGCTGGCCGGCGGTGCACTCGAACACCCTGCCGGTCACGTCGCAGGCCGGGCTGCCGAGCCACACCACCAGCGGGGAGACGTTCCCGGGGGCCTTCGGGTCCCAGCCGTCAGCGGGCCGCTCGGGGTAGCCGGGGATCACCGCCGTCATCCGGGTGCGGGCATCGGGCGCGATGGCATTGGCGAAAACGCCGTAGCGACCCCACTCGGCGGCCTGCTGGACCGTCAGCGACGCGATCGCGCCCTTGGCCGCGACGTAGTTGCCCTGGCCGATCGATCCCATCAGGCCCGCTCCCGACGACGTGTTGACGATCCGGGCGGCCGGGGGCTCGCCGCCGGAGGCCTTCTGCCGCTCCCGCCAGTGGGCGACCGCGTGGCGGGCCGGTGCGAAATGGCCCTTCAGATGGACCCGCACGACCGCGTCCCACTCCTGCTCGCTCATGTTGACCAGCATCCGGTCGCGCAGGAACCCGGCGTTGCACACCAGCGTGTCGAGACGGCCCCAGGTGTCGATGGCCTGGGCCACCATGGCCCCCGCTTGATCCCAGTCAGCCACGTCGGCACGGTTGACGGCGGCCGAGCCACCCGCGGCGTTGATCTCCTCCGCTACTGCGGTCGCGGCATCGTCGGAGCCGGGCTGGGAGCCGTCGCCCTCAGCGCCGAGGTCGTTGACCAGCACATGGGCGCCCTCGGCCGCGAAGGCCAGGGCATGGGCCCGACCCAGCCCCCGCCCCGCTCCGGTGACGATCACCACCCGCCCGTCGCAGCAGCCCATCACGCAGTCGCTCCCCAGTCGAAATCGATGCCGATTCCGACCCTATAGGGCCAATAGCCGCATCAATTTCGCCGGGAGTTCTCTCAGGCGGCGCGACGGCCGCGCACCAGCCGGCCGGGACGGGCACCCGTGTCCATACTCCCGTCGCGGGTTTGCTGGCCGGCGACGATGGTGGCGGTGTAGCCGTCGGCGTGCTGCAGCAGGCGCCTTCCCCCGGCGGGCAGGTCGTGCACTAGCCGGGGCGTGCGCAGGTTGATGGCGGCGTGGTCGATCACATTGATGTCGGCCCGCTTTCCGGGCACCACCACTCCACGATCGTTGAGCCCGAACAGCGCCGCGGTGTCCTGCGATTGCTTGCGTACCACCCACTCAAGTGGAAGCCGCTCGCCCCGGTTGCGGTCCCGGGTCCAGTGGCTGATCATGGTGG
This sequence comes from Candidatus Aldehydirespirator sp., assembly GCA_965221605.1. GTDB lineage: Bacteria > Actinomycetota > Acidimicrobiia > Acidimicrobiales > Aldehydirespiratoraceae > Aldehydirespirator. The sequence continues at coordinate 98,873 of CBDCSK010000004.1, read as the reverse complement.
TGGGCATCGACGCGTCGCAGATGAGCCCGCAGTGGGCGCCGCCGTCGGAGAGGCCCATCACCGCTCGCGAGTGGGTGAGCTGCTCCCGGATCACGTCGTGGTTCCCGTCCACGTAGTTGAACAGCGGCACCATCAACAAGGCTCGGCCGTCCTCGGCGCAGAAGGCGTCATAGGCGGCCTCCTGCACGTGAACACCGGCCGCGGCGGCGACCGCCGGGATCGATCGGTCCGGCGTCGGCTCGTAGTCCGGCGGGTTGCCGAGCACGTAGAGCTGGTCGAGCATCCTGGCCACCAGCATGCTGACTCCTTCGTGCATGCCGCCCCGGCGCTCGCCGTCGGCTTCGGAACAGATGGCGGCCCGCACAGCCGGGTCTCGCAGGCGCTCGATGCGCTCATCGATGTCGAGATGCTCGATAGCGCGGTAGCTGGGTCGCAGGACGAAGGGATGGCTGGTCTGCCAACCCGCCAGAAGGCCGAACGGTCGTCCAGCCACCTGCGGGTACAGCTCGGCTCCCTCCTCGGCGGCCTGAAGGGACACGTCCATCAACTCTCGCCACAGGTCGGGCGCGGCGGGCACCTGCAGCAGCGCGAAGCTCACCGGCTGGCCGATCGCCGCCGACAGGCACCGCATCCAATCGACCTCCGAGCGGGGCTTGACGATGTCCTCGCCCGCCGATCCCACCGGAGCCAGCTCGAACACCCCTCCCCCGCCGTCGCGCAGCCCGCGGCCCAGGCCGAACAGCTCGTCCTCCGCCGCGAACGTTCCCGGCACCGGTTCGCCATCCATCGCCTTGTGGGCCAGCGTGCGCGAGGTCGACACGCCCAGCGCGCCGGCCGACACCGCTTCGGCCACGATTCGCTCCATGCGGGCGATCTCGTCGGGGTCGGCGGGCTCGTTGCGGGCGCCTCGCTCCCCCATCACGTAGGCCCGGACCGCGCCGTGGGGAACCTGGGTGCCCACGTCGATCGCCCAGCGGCGGCCGTCGAGGGCGTCGAGGTATCCGCCGAAGCTCTCCCAGTTCCAGTCGATGCCCTCCGAGAGGGCCGCCCCGGGGATGTCCTCGACTCCCTCCATCAGCTGGATCAGCCATTCCTCGGTGCCGGGACGGACCGGCGCGAAGCCCACTCCGCAGTTGCCCATGACCACGGTGGTGACGCCGTGGCCGGAGCTGGGCTCGAGCAGGTCGTCCCAGGTGGCCTGGCCGTCGTAATGGGTGTGCACGTCCACGAAGCCGGGGGTGACGATCTGGCCGGATGCGTCGATGGTGCGGGTCGCCTCGCCGGGCAGGTCGGCGCCGACGGCGACGATCGTGTCCCCGACTACGGCTACGTCGGCGGGCCGGGGCGGGTCGCCGGTTCCGTCCACCAGCAGCCCGCCGCTGATCTTCAGGTCATACATGGGGTGAACTGTACGCGGCCGGGGCGCGCCTCAGCGGCCTCGGCAGGCCGAGTATCGGTCCTGCTACTGATCGGTCCGGTACAGGTAGCGGATGTCCCAGAGCGCGTACAGGGTGGGCGTGGCGTTGCCGAACACGTTGCGGGCCGCGGTGAGCCGCTCGGTCAGCGACGTGTAGATGACGGGCACGTTCTCGGCCGCGATCTCCTGGGCCTCCCAGTAGTGCTCGACCCGCGCCTCCGGGTCGAGCTCCCGGCTTCCCATGACGTACAGCTCGTCTATCCGGGCCTCCCAGTCGGTGGCCGGCTCCGGCTGGTTGGGATACCACAGGTGCAGGTCCGCGGTGCTGTGCCAGAAGCCGATCCCGCTGTAGGGGTCGGGGCCGGCGGTGAAGCCGATGACCATGGTCTCCCAGTCGTAGGTGGTGGTCAGCTGATCGACGAGCACCCCGAAGTCGATGGCCTGGTAGTCCGCGTCGAGCCCGATGGCCTCCATTCCCTGCTCGATGATCTGAGTGACCTCCTGGCGCACGAGGTTCCCGGTGTTGGTCACCAGGCTGAACTCGATCGGGTGCCCTTTGGAGTCCTCGCGGATGCCGTCGCCGTCGGTGTCGGTCCAGCCGAGGCCGTCGAGGATCGCGTTGGCCTCGTCCAGGTCGTACGGGTAGGTCCTGACGTCGGGGTTGTGGAAGGCGCCGGCCGCGGGGCTCACCGAGGACCACTGCGGGTAGGCGAGGCCGTACTGCACGCCGTTGATGATGGCCTCCTTGTCGACGCTGTGGGCCACGGCCCGGCGGAACTGCACGTTGCCGAACCAGTCGAGCTTGCGGGGATCGACGTAGGGCTGGCCGGTGTCGGGGCTGGCGCCGGGGTTGACATTGAACGAGAGGAAGGTCGTGCCGAAGGCCGGGCCGCGGCGGTGGATGGTGAAGTTCTCTCGCTCCTGGAGGGGTTCGAGCTGGTAGTACTCCTCTCCCAGCAGCCAATGGACGTCCGACTCGCCCGCGATGAAGCCCGCAAGCTCGGCTTCCAGGTCCTCCACGATGTGGTGGACGATCCGGTCGAGGTACGGCAGGCGGTTTCCGGCTTCGTCGGTCAGCCAGTAGTTCGGATTGCGGGCCAGCACGACTTGCTCGCCCGGCTCGTAGCTGGAGATGGTGAAGGGGCCGGTGCCGACGATCTCGGCCGGGTCGGTGTCGATGCCCCATGTCTCGACGAAGGTGCCGTCGTCGACGTGGGGCTCGAGGATGTGGCGCGGGTAGATGGAGGTGCCCATCGAGCGCAGGAAGGGGGCGAAGGGCACCGGCAGGGTGAACTCGACGGTGTGGTCGTCGATCACGGCCACGTCCATCTGGTCCACCTGCCACTCGCCGCTGTCGTCCAGATACCGGAACTCGAACGTTGAACGGCTGCTGGCTCCGATGTCGTCGTTGTAGATGATCCGGTTGAACGTGAAGTCCACGTCGGCGGCGGTGAAGGGCTCGCCGTCGTGCCAGGCGACGTCCCGGCGCAGATGGAAGGTCCACGTCAGGCCGTCGTCGGAATGCTCCCAGGACTCGGCCAGCGCCGGCTCCACCTCGTCGTTCAGCCACGAGGTCTCGGTGAGGCCTTCGAACAGGTATCCGAGCACGCCCGACGATGACGCGTCGTTGGAGACCGCCAGGTTGAAGGTGAGCGGATCGGAGATGGTCGTGATGGTGAGCGCGCCGCCGGGCGTGCCGATCGTGTACTCGAACCGCTCTGCGTTCCTCATGAGGCGTTCCACCGTCAGGGGATCCACGAGAGGGGCGGGGTCATCGTCCTCGGACGGCTCGACATCCACCGACGGAGCAGCATCATCGGACGGCTCGACATCCACCGACGGAGCAGCATCCTCGGACGGCTCGACATCCTCAGACGGAGCGACACCATCTGCTGGATCCTCGGCGTCGGGGGCGTCCACCGACGGAGCAGCATCCTCGGACGGCTCGACATCCTCGGACGGAGCAACCTCACCGACCGCTTCATCGCCAGCCGTCAGACCATCGCCTGTGAACGCAGCGTCAGTACTCTGACCGCCCGAGCAAGCGACAAGGAAAGACGCCGCGAGGGCTAGGACAATGCGAAGCACGATCTGGGGAGTTGCGGTCATGGGGTGCCACCCTACCGCTTGCGGTTGTTTCGATAGCCGCGGCATAGGATGCGGTCCCCGCGTTCGACTCTTGAGCCGATGACGATGGCATCCACTACTGAGAGGTTCGAGTTCACCGGTGGGGCCGGAGCCAAGCTGGCCGCGGTGCTTCACCGTCCCGGTGACAGCGCGGCGGTGACCGGATCGGCCCTGCTGTGCCACTGTTTCACCTGCTCCAAGGACCTGTTCACCACCACCCGGATAGCCAAGGGCCTGGCCGCGGGCGGGTACCTGACCCTGGCCTTCGACTTCACGGGTCTGGGAGAGAGCGGTGGCGAGTTGGCCGACACCACCGTGGCCACCAATGTCAGCGACATCACCACGGCCGCAGTGGCCCTGATCCGGCGCGGGGCCGGGCCGTGCGTGCTGGTGGGGCACAGCCTGGGCGGTGCGGCCGCAGTGCTGGCCGCCTCTCGCCTGCACACGGTGGCGCAGGTGGTGGCGGTGGCGTCGCCGGCCTCAGTCGCCCACGTGGAGCACCTGTTCTCCGACGAAGCCCTGGAGCAGATCCGCTCCGAGGGCTCGGGCGAGGTTCGGATCGGCCCCAAGCCGGTGAGGGTGGGGCTGGACTTCCTCGACGACCTGCACCGCCACGACGTGGCTGCGGCCGCGGCCACCCTGGGCCGGCCCATGCTGGTGGTCCAGGCCGGGGCCGACACCGTGGTCGGCCACGAGCAGACCGAAGCCCTGGCCGAGGCCGGGTCGGCCACGCTGCACACCGTGGCCGGCGCCGACCATCTCTTCACCGACCGCGGCCACTCCGACGAGTTGGTCCTAACCATCCTCGACTGGCTATCGATCGTCAGAGCCCGAGCCTGACTCGTACCGGACGGATCCGACCGCCGGAGATTCTGCTGGCATTAACCGAACGTATGTTCTTATAATGGGCCGATGGCGGCTCGATCCACGGCGCGGGCACTACCGGATCGGCTCGACGCGCCTTCAGGAGCGGCCCACGAGCGGCGGCTCCCTGTAGAGGGGGCGCTGGCGGCGCTGCTGCCTGAGGGCAGCATCCGGCGGGGCACCGCCATCGCGGTCAGCGGCCACGGCTCGGTGACGCTGGCGATGGCGCTGGCGGCCGAGGCCTCCCGTCGGGGCAGCTGGGTGGCCGCGGTCGGTATGGCCGATCTGGGCGTGGCCGCGCTGGCCGAAAGAGGCGTCGACCTGGAGCGCTGGGCGCTGGTGGATCCGCCCGCCGCGACCGGGAACGGGAGTCTTGCTGCAGACGTGCTGGGCGCGGTGGTGGGCGGCTTCGATCTCGTGCTGCTGGGACCTGAGGCCAGGGTGGCGGGCGCGACGGCGCGACGGCTTCTGGCCCGGATGCGTGAGCACGGCACCTCGCTGGTCTGTGCTCTCGACAGCGCCCCGGGGGACATCGCGGCCAGCCTGCAGCCGGAGGTCCGTTTGACGATCACCCGGACGCGGTGGACCGGCATCGACGACGGTCACGGGAGGCTGCTGGCCCGCCAGGCCGAGGTGACCGTCGGAGGCCGGGGCGCTGCGTCCCGACCCCGGCGGATGCTGATGTGGCTGCCCTCCACCGACGGCCGGGTGGCCTGCGCGGATCCCGATCAAGCTCTGGCTCTCGGCGACGGCTTCGAGCACGTCAAGGAACGCCGAGCGGGCTGACCCCCGCACGGCACCGCCAATGGCTCGCGCACCGTGTCCTCAGCCACCCCAGGCACAGCCCGCTTCGAAGACGGCGCCCCGGTGACCGGCCCGATGGAGACCACTATCTCGGTATCGCCAGAGCGGATGGTGGTCGTTCGCCTCAAAGACTCCGACCCTTGCGACATTGAACCGGTGGTCACGGCGCTGGAGCAGTTCACTCCCCTGTCCGAGACGCTGAGACCTGGACTGCACGCGTTCGTTGCAAGGGGGCCGTCGCGCTACTTCGGGGGCGAGCAGGCCCTGGCCGAACTTGTCATCAGGGCGGTCACCGATGCGGTGCCATCAGCGTCGAGAGTCAGCGTGGGCGTGGCTGACGGGCTCTTCGCAGCCGGCTTGGCCGCCCTCACAGCCCCACCCGGAACGTCCGCGGCTCGACCGACCGCTGTCGCCGGGCTCCACTGCGCCAGGCCGCCCGCCTCTACGGCTGTACTGGTTGCGCAACCCCAGCGGAGCCGGCAGTTCCTGGCTGACCTGCCGGTGGTCTCACTGGCCGATCCGGTCTCACCGCTGCATTCCGACGAGAAGGGCACAGAAGCGCTCCTCGACGTGCTGTGGCGGCTGAGGATCCGGACGCTGGGTGATCTGGCCGCGCTGAGCGTGACCGATGTGCTAGGCCGCTTCGGTTGGCCGGGACTGCTGGCCCACCGTCTGGCCTGCGGGCTCGACGACCGTCCGCCGCAGGCCGAGGCCGCCGGCGGGGACGCAGGTGTCGAGGCCGAGATCGATCCGCCCGCCGACCGGATCGAGACGGTGGCGTTCATGGCCAGGGTGCTGGCCGACGACATAGTGTCCCGGCTGGCCCGCGACGGCCTGGACTGCGCGAGCATCGGCATTGAGGCCCATTCCGACAGCGGGCATACCAGCCGGCACCGTTGGCGTCACGAGCTCCGCTTCAGCGCGGCAGACATCGTCGACCGGGTCCGCTGGCAGCTCGAGGGCTGGTACCGGTCGCCCGAGCGTCCAACCGGCCCGGTCACGCTCATCCGGCTAACACCCCGCGTGGTGTATCCCGCCGACGGCCGTCAACTGGGGATGTGGGGGGAGAGGAGCGAGGCCGACGAGCGGGCCGCCAGGGCGCTGGCCCGGGTGCAGGGGCTGCTCGGCGCCGGGGCGGTGACCGTGCCCCGCCTGGCCGGCGGGCGCCGCCCGGCCGACACCGGCCGCCGGGTGCCGCTGCACACCGCCGCCGCCAACGCCACCGACGGTGCACAAGGTTCTTCAACAAGCGGCGCCAAGAGTGGGAAGGGCAAGAGGACCAAGAAGACCAAGGCTGCCGAGGCTCCTTGGCCGGGGCGGCTGCCGGCCCCGTCGCCCGCGGTGGTGCTGGCCCAGCCCGAGCCGATCACGGTCACCGACTGCGGGGGCGCGCCGGTCATCGTCGGCGGCCGGGGTGAGGCGAGCGCGCCGCCCCAGCAGCTCACCGACTCGACAGGCCGCAGCCGGGCCATCGCCGCCTGGGCCGGGCCGTGGCCGCTGGACGAGCGGTGGTGGCGCCCGTCAGCCCGCCGGCGCCAGGCCCGCTTCCAACTGGTCCTCGACGACGGCTCGGCCCACCTCTGCGTGCTGGAGGCGGGCCGCTGGTGGCGCGAGGCCACCTACGACTGACCGCGCATCCCAGCAGTCAGTTGCTCCAAGCAGTCACCGCTCCGAGTTGCGCGGCATCAAACGACTCCCAAGAGAGCGGGAGAGGCAGCGGCTCGCCACTTGCTCTCATGTCGGCCACTATGTCGGCCGCTAGGGATCGAATGCCGCTCAAAGCCTCGGCCTCAGTAGACGCCAAATGGCTCACCAGCAAGAACCCGTTGCACACGCCCACCCAAGCGTCGTCATCTTCCGACCATGAAGCCCTGTACTCGTAGCTGGGATCATCCATCTTCGGCCTCCTTGAGGTCTATGGCCCGCTGGTCAACAGAAATATAACTACATTACATGATATAGCTAATAAGTGTGTGGAGGCTGTTGCGGCGACTTGAACTTGGTGAGCGAACGTATGTTTGTATCCATTAGGGTTCGGGGATGGGGTTCGACAACCCGATCATCCCCTGGCGGGAACTGGAGCGGCGCCTGTCGGACCGGGCCGGCTCGCCGTCCTGGTCGAACGGAAGCGGGCAGGGTGCCGGCGCGTCTCCCGACAGCGCCGACGTGGTCCGGAGCCTCCCCCGCGGCCAAGCCGTCAGGGGCTCCGGGCTGCCCCGGGTGCCCTATGCGGAGCTGCACTCGCGCTCGCGGTTCAGCTTCATGGACGGCTCGTCGAACCCCGAGGAGTTGGTGGCCGAGGCGATCCGGCTCGAACTCGACGCCCTGGCGCTGACCGACCGGGGCGGCTTCTACGGGGTGGTGCGCTTCGCCGAGGCCGCCGCCGATGCCGGCCTGGCCACGGTGTTCGGTGCCGAGCTCACCCTGGATGTGCCCGTCTCGTCCCGCCGATCGCGCCCTGTCAGTCCCTCGGACCGGAACCGGCAGGGGCGATCGGTGGTGGTGCTGGCCCGCGACGCAGCCGGGTACGCGGCGCTGGGGACGCTGATCAGCCGGGCCCACATGGACGGGCGCAAGGGCGAGCCCAGACTGTCGACCGAGGCGTTCCTGGAGGCGGCCGCCGCTCACCGGGACCGGTGGGCGATCCTCACCGGGGCCCGTGGCGGCGCGGTGCCCGCGGCGCTGGTCGAGCACGGACCAGGGGCCGCGGCCCGCGAGCTGGACCGGCTGATCGGCGCGGCCGGCGCCGGCAACGTGTTCGTGGAGCTGTGGGACCACGGCGACCCGCTGGACAGCCACCGCAACGACGCGCTGGCCGAGCTCGGGGTGCGTCGGGGCGTGCAGCCGGTGTGCACCAACGCGGTGCGCTACGCGGCACCCGCCGACCGGCGCCTGGCCGACGCCCTGGCCGCGGTGGGCGACCGCCGCAGCCTGGACGGCCACGACGGTTGGCTCGGCGCCTGGGGAGGCGCCCACCTGCGCTCCGGCGCTGAGCAGGCCCGGCGCTTCGCCCGCTATCCCGGCGCGGTGGAGGCCGCGGCCGGCCTGGGGAGGGAGTGCGCCTTCAGCCTGTCACTGGTGGCCCCGGAGCTGCCGCCGTACCCGTGCCCCGACGGCCTCGACGAGGCCGCCTACCTGCGCCGTCTCGCCACCGAGGGCGCTATGGCCCGCTACGGACCGGCCGAGGCCGAGCGGGTGCCCGGCGCCTGGCGCCAGATCGGTCACGAGCTGGACATGATCGAGCGGCTCGGATTCCCGGGCTACTTCCTGGTGGTGTGGGATATCACGTCGTTCTGTCGCAGCCGCGACATCTACTGCCAGGGCCGGGGGTCGGCCGCCAACTCGGCGGTCTGCTACGTGCTGGGCATCACCAACGTGGACTCCGTGGCGCTGGGGCTGCTGTTCGAGCGGTTCCTGTCGCCCGAGCGCGACGGCCCGCCCGACATCGACATCGACATCGAGAGCGGCCGGCGCGAGGAGGTGATCCAGTACGTGTACGGCCGCTACGGCCGGGACCGCACCGCGCTGGTGGCCAACGTGATCGCCTACCGGGCCCGCTCGGCAGTGCGGGACATGGCCAGGGCGCTGGGCCACCCTCCTGCCCGCCAGGACGCCTGGGCCAAGTCGCTGGACCGCCGGGGCGGCCTGGGCACCGGCGACGGCGAGGGCGACCCCGCCGAGGGCTCCGGCATCCCTGCCGACGTGCTGGAGCTGGCCACCGAGACCGAGGGCGGGCCCCGGCATCTCGGCATCCACCCGGGCGGGATGGTGATCTGCGACCGGCCCATCGCCGAGGTATGCCCGGTGGAGTGGGCGTCGATGGCCGACCGGTCGGTGCTGCAGTGGGACAAGGACGACTGCGCGGCCGCGGGCCTGGTGAAGTTCGACCTGCTGGGGCTGGGGATGCTCTCGGCGCTGCACTATGCGGTGGACCTGGTGGCCTCGGCCCATCGCGAGCACATCGACCTGGCCGCCCTGCCCCAGGACCCGGCGGTGTACGACATGCTGTGCGCGGCCGACTCGGTGGGTGTGTTCCAGGTGGAGTCGAGGGCGCAGATGGCCACCCTGCCCCGGCTGCGGCCCCGCTGCTTCTACGACCTGGTGGTGGAGGTGGCCCTGATACGGCCCGGGCCGATCCAGGGCGGCTCGGTGCATCCCTACATCCGGCGTCGCAACGGAGCGGAGCCGGTCACCTACCTGCATCCACTGCTGGAGCGGTCGCTGGCCAAGACGCTGGGGGTGCCGCTGTTCCAGGAGCAGCTCATGCAGATGGCCATCGACGTGGCCGGGTTCACCCCGGCGGAGTCCGACGAGTTGCGCCGGGCGATGGGGGCCAAGCGGTCGGTTGAGCGCATGGAGCGGCTGCGGGGCCGGTTCTTCGCCGGGATGTCGGAGCGGGGCGTCGGCGCGGAGACGGGCGAGCAGATCTGGCACAAGATGGTGACCTTCGCCACCTACGGGTTCCCCGAGAGCCACTCGGTGTCGTTCGCCTATCTGGTGTACGCCTCGGCGTGGGTCAAGCGGCACTACCCGGCCGCGTTCTGCGCGGCCCTGTTGAACGCCCAGCCGATGGGCTTCTACTCGCCCCACTCGCTGTGCCAGGACGCCCGCCGCCACAACGTGGTGGTGCACGGCCCCGACATCAACCTGTCGGCCGACGGGGCGACGCTGGAGCCGTGCGAGACCTCGACGGGCGGCGCGGCGGTGCGCCTGGGCCTGTCGTCGGTGCGGGGCGTGGGCCCGGAGCTGGCCGAGGCCATAGCCGCCGACGCCCCCCACGAGTCCATGGAGCACCTGGTGCGAGCCATGTCCGAGCGCAGGATCGCGAACGGACAGCAGGCGAACGGGCGAAAGCGCAAGAAGGACGGACGCCTGCCGCCACTGGACCTGCCGGTTCTGGAGGCGCTGGCCGCGGCCGGAGCGTTCGACTCCTTGGGTCTGGATCGGCGTGAGGCGCTGTGGATGGCTGGCGCGGCAGCACAGTCGGGCACCGACCGCCTGCCCGACGCGACGACGGGGATGAGGGTGCCGGAGCTTCGACCCATGTCGCCCCAGGAGCAGGCCGCGGCCGACCTGTGGACCACCGGCGTGGCCGTTGACGGCCATCCCACCCGCTTCCACCGGGACGAGCTGGACGCCGCGGGCGTGGTTACCGCAGCGGACCTGCTCACTCACCCTGTCGGCCGGGTCAAGGTGGCCGGCACGGTGTCGCACCGCCAGCGCCCTATGACCGCCGGGGGCACCATGTTCATCAACCTCGAGGACGAGACCGGCCTCACCAACGTGATCGTGTCGAAAGGCTGCCAGGCCCGGTTCCGCGGGACGGTCCTGATGTCGCGTGCGCTGATAGTGCGAGGCCGCCTGGAGCGCCACGAGGGGGTGGTCAACATAATCGCCGAGCACCTGGCCCCCTTAGCCCTGCCCGCCACCCTCCCCAGCCGCGACTTCCGCTAGCCACGCCAGGCCCTCAGGGGCAGCCTTCGACCAGCGCTAGCCAACCGAAATGGCAGCAGAACGCACGTATACCGTGCATAGCGCTGCCAATTCCCGGGAGGCGCCGGCTTAGCCTGCCGGCATGACCGCGTTCGATGACGCTGCCGAGCGGGTGGCCGGGGGCGCCGACGCCGGGACCGAGGCCGACGCCCTGGTCTCCATGATGACTCTGGAGGAGAAGCTGGGCTGCCTCTCGGGCGAGCCGGCGTTCTGGCCCGGGATCATCGACCTGACCACCGGTGGCTACCACAGCCACGGATGGCCGGCCGCCCGTGTCGACCGGCTCGGCATCCCCGGGCTCAACTTCGCCGACGGGCCCCGGGGGTGCGTGCTCGGGCCGTCCACCACGTTCCCGGTGTCGATGGCCCGGGGAGCGTCGTTCGATCCGGCCCTGGAGGAGCACATCGGGGAGGCCATCGGGGCCGAGTTGCGGGCCTCGGAGGCCACCTTCACCGGCGCGGTGAGCATGAACCTGCTGCGCCACCCGGCCTGGGGCCGGGCCCAGGAGACCTACGGCGAGGACCCCCATCATGTGGGCGAGATGGCCGCCGCGCTCACTCGGGGCCTGCAACGCCACATGATGGCGTGCATGAAGCACTTCGCGTGCAACTCCATGGAGAACGCCCGCTTCAAGGTGGACGTCATCGCGGACGAGCGGGCATTGCACGAGGTGTACCTGCCCCACTTCAAGCGGGTGGCCGCAGAGGGCGTGGCTGCGGTGATGAGCGCCTACAACTCACTCAACGGCCACTGGTGCGGTGACAGCCGCCCCCTGCTCACCGGGATCCTGCGCCGCGACTGGGGTTGGGACGGCCTGGTCGTCACCGACTTCATCATGGGACTGCGGGACCCGGTGGCCTCGGTGCAGGCCGGCTGCAACATCGAGATGCCGTTCCGCCAGCAGCGGTTCCAGGCACTGCCCAGCGCGGTGGCGTCGGGCGCGCTCGACGTGGCCGACGTCGACGCCCGCGTGGCCGAGACGGTGGCCACCTTCCTGCGCTTCGCCCGGGTGTTCTCCAACGCCCCGGACCGCTCCGTGGTTGGCTGCACCGAGCACCGGGCTCTCGCCCGGCGGGCCGCGGCGGAGTCCATGGTGCTGCTCCGCAACGACGGGTGCCTGCCCGCCGACGTGGCCGGGCTCTCAAAGGTGGCCGTGCTCGGCCCCCTGGCCGCAGTGCCAAACCTCGGCGACGGCGGCTCCAGCGACGTGCTCCACACGCCCGACCCGGTGACCCTGCTCGCCGGCATCGAGGCCGCCCTCGGTGACACCGGCACAAGCGTCGTCCACAGCGACCGCGACGCCTCGATCGCGGCCGGCGTCGATCTCGTGGTGGTGGTCGTGGGCTACACCCGCCATGACGAGGGCGAGTATCTCGGCGACGGCGGCGATGTGTTCATGGAGCTTGCCCCTCCCATGGACCACTTCGAACTGGGCTTCACCGATCCATCCCAGCTCGACGCGCTCGCGGCTGGCTTCGGCGACGGAGGCGCGGTGGCCGGGGCGTCGCAGGGCGGCGACCGGTCCTCTCTGCGCCTGCATCCCGACGACGAGCAGCTCATCGCCGACGCGGCCGCAGCCTGCGACCGGGTGGTGGTGGCGGTGACGGCCGGCAGCGCGGTGGTGATGCCATGGCTCGACTCGGTGGCTGCGGCCCTGATGGTCTGGTACCCGGGCTCGGAGGGCGGCCACGCTCTGGCCGACGTGCTGTTCGGACAGGCCGAGCCCGGCGGCCGGCTCCCCTTCACGGTCCCCCGCCAGGAGTCCGACCTCGTCGACTTCGACCGCGACGCCGAGACGGCCGTCTACGGGCTGCTCCACGGGCAGTGGCATCTCGACGCCAGCGGCACCGACGCCCACCTGCCATTCGGTCACGGGCTCGGCTACACCACCTTCGAGCTGGGTGATGCCCGCCTCGACGGGGACCTGGTGACCGTCACCGTGGCCAACACCGGTGCCCGGCCCGGCTCGACCGTCGTGCAGATCTACGCAAGCGTGCCCGGGTCGGCCTACGAGCGCCCGCCCAAGCGCCTCGTCGGCTTCAGCAGGGTTCGACTCGACGCGGGCGAGCGCACCCAGGCACATATAGCCCTGGATCCGTCGCTGCTCGACCTGCGGATCGACGGCTCCTGGGTCCGCGAGGACCTGCCGGTCGAGTACTCCGTCGGCCTCGACGCCGCCTCAGCACGACCACTCGGAGCCGCACGGCCGAAGACCGTGATGGCGCACAGAACGATGAGAGTGAACGGTCATTGAGAAAGCGACAGCGTATGTCCACGTCAAATAGCGCGTAAGCGGTCGGTTCGATCTAGTTGATTTGTCCGACTTCCGACTCAGGCGGGGCGCTACGTTCGGGATCGGTCCGAGATATCATCATCACCTGCCAAACTGACGAAGGTGGCGTCTCATCGCCGGTGTAATAGCGGCTTGGGCGTAGGTTCCTTCGAGAACCTGTCAACTCAAGAAGGAGACCTACGCCCGTGCCTGCACGAGTATCGCCCACAGAGGCTGTCCGCGCCGAGATCGACGAGCTGTTCGGCTCGGGACGCGGCATCGCGGAGGTCCTCGAGGAGGTGATGCGCCTGTCGGCTCGGCTTGTGTTGCAGCAGGTCCTCGAGGACGAGGTGACCTCCTGGCTGGGGCGCAGCTGGAACTCCCGCTCCGAGGGAGTGCGCGCCGGGCAGCGCAACGGCTACGGCGACCTGAGGGTCAAGACCACCGCCGGGCCGATCGATCTGCGCCGCCCGAAGCTGCGCAACACCGCCGAGGCGTTCGCGTCGCAGCTTCTGGGCAAGGGCGTGGTGCGCACCGAGCCGCTGGAGGCGCTGGTCATCTCGGGGTGGGTGCGGGGCCTGTCCGACCGCGACATCGAGGCCCTGCTCGCCGAGGCGCTGGGACCGGAGGCCGCGCTGTCGAAGTCCACCGCCAGCCGGGTCTGCGCCCGGCTGCGCGACGACTTCGACGCGTTCCGCAGCCGGGACCTGTCCGATATCGAGCTGGACTACCTGTTCGTTGACGGCAGCCACTTCAAGATGCACGACGGGTCGCGGGCTGAGCCGGTGCTGGTCGCCTACGGCATCACCACCCTCGGGCGGCCGGTGCTGTTGGCCGTCGAGCCCGGCGGCGACGAGTCCCATGACGCCTGGGCAGGGTTCCTCGACGACCTCACACACCGGGGGCTGCGGCCGCCGCTGCTGGTCGTCTCAGACGGCGCGGCCGGCCTCATCGGCGCCATCGAGACCAAGATGCCGGCGGCGTTGCGGCAACGGTGCCTCATCCACCGCTGCCGCAACGTGGTGGCCAAAGTCCCCGCCGGGCGCCGCGACGAGATCAAGGCCGCGTTCTGGGAGATCTTCGACCTGCCCGAAGACATCGAGCCCGGCCAGGAAGCGGTGAACGCGGCACAAGCCGGCATCGACGGCTTCGCCCGCCGCCACGACCGCGAGCTCCCCGCCGCAGTGAAGTGCCTGCTAACCGACCGCCAGGCGCTCACCGCGCACCTGCGGCTCCCCGCCCAGCACTGGCGCAGGATCCGCCACACCAACCTCATCGAGCGCACCTTCGGCGAGACCCGAAGACGCGTCAAAGTCATCGGCCGGCTCCCCGGCGAAGCGTCCTGCCTCACACTGGTGTGGGCCGTGCTCGACCGCGCCTCAAACGGCTGGCGCGGACTCACCTACACCCCCGCCATCGCCCGAGCGCTCACCGAACTGCGACACCAACTCCACCAACCCGCCCACACCAACACCGACCAGCCCCACCACACCGTCACACAAGCCGCCTAACATGACCCCCGGAACCTGCGCCCCAACCGCTATTACACCAAACCTGGGACGCCACCCGCCACACATCATGGACCTCGTCTGGAATCTTGGCTGGCTCAGCCGGATATGCGGTTGACCCTCCGTTGTCGTTGGGCATGACCCACATGGGGCCGAACGATCCGTAGCCCTGCAACCATTCTTCTTCCCGGCCATCATCTCTTGGGTAGTAGGCCAGTGCCGCCGCCACCGCATCCCAGGTCTTGTCCCCGCACCTGTTCCCGTCTTGGTCCGGGTCGTCGCGCTCGCTCAGTCTCTTCAAGGCGTCGAACGCCGTATGGAGTCCGAGTTCCCCATCAGTGGCATGGAGGCGCTCGCAGATGGCGTTGATCTCGCCCACGTAGTGCTCGACAGACAACTTCAGGACGCTCATCGGTCCCTCTCCTACTTCAAGGCCAGTACTGCAAGGATGTACCCGCCAGATCACAACCTGCGACGTGGACAGGTGCGTGGGTTGTGAACTCAGATGGTCGTGTCCGCCACGGCGCGTTTAGGCGGGGACGCGCCCGGCGCTCGTGTTGGGAAGCGCATCCATGCTGTCTCGGACATCGACCACTCGCACCCCCGAGACCCGGGTGACATCTCGGATCGCCGACCGGATGGCCTCCCAGCGGGTCGGGGCCGCTCGGTCGAACTCGACGACACGGTGGCCGATGCTCGCATCGGTGCAGCCCGCCTCGTACAGCGCTTCGAGAACCTCGTCGTCGAGTAGGTCGCACCCGTCTGTGACCAGAACCAAGCGATGCACGGGGTGGCAGTCCTCCGAGGTCGTGTCGGTCATGTCTCCTCGCTGATTCTCTGGCACCTCTTGATGCGCTGCCTGAGTCTACGCGCTTCGTTGGTGCTGCTGCGCGGCGTACCGGAAATCGATGTGGCGCAGTCCCTGTGGGCTACTTGCCCGTCGCGCGGACAGAACGCGACGCCCCAGGCGTGAGCGGAGCGGCTCTTGCTGCGTTTGATCCGCCAGCCCGACTCTCGCATGCTCGCGATGGCCGCCTCGATCTCCTTGTCGGGGTGGCGGTCCCGTCTGGGTGTCACCGGATGAGACTATCGATTCTCCGACAGGGAATCGGGCTGCGTAGCCTGACTGCCGAATGAACGCTGAATCCCCGTTGCCACCGGCCGACCTCACTGGCTCCCCAGCAGTGCGCAAGTACCTGGTAGAGGCGCTGAGGCTCGACCTGGTCGGGCCGAGGGGCGGGCATGAACTGGCCGACGAGATGCTGCCGGGTTGGGTGCGACCCTCGAACTGGTACCTGACCGGGTTCCTGGTTCCTTCTGACACGCCCTTCGAGCTGCGATCCGACGCAGACGCGGACGACCCGCTCGATGAGACACCCGACATGGCGGGCCTTGCAGAAGAGTCGTCAGAAGAGCGCTCAGCTGCAAAACGTGGATTCTTCCCGTCCTCGATCGGCCTGAGCTTCCTCGTGTCGAGCGAGTCTGACGATCTTGCGGTGACGGTGCGCTGGGGCGACTACAGCAAGGACGAGTACCCGGGCTCCGACGGCAAGCCCATCGAAGTGTGGAGGCGGCATCCGCAGGAGCGCACGGTCGCCGTCGCGCTGTCGAAGCCTGTTGCCGACCATCCGGTGCCGGGGTCGGGCGGGCTGCGGCTGCACATCGTCGTGCGGGCTGTCGAAACGGAGAGGCTGGCCGGGCTTCCGGCGGGCACACGGTCGGTATCGGTGTTCCTGATCAACGGCCGGGGCTCGCAGGCCGGGAGTCCCGACGATCCCGAGAGCGCAGACGACGCAGTGCAGGCGTATGTCTTCCAGGCCGAGATTGAGGTGTCGGGCGACGTGCCATTCGTGCCGCGGCCCGACCCGCGCGGCGCGATGGCCACCGACTGGGACGATCAGGTCGCCGACCTGCACTACGCCGACGTGCCCGAGTACGCCACGGGCCACGGCACCTCCGCGGACTCGGAGACGATCGACGGCAAGTGCCGCGTACTGCGCACGACATGGATGCCGAGCGCGACAGTGGCCAAGACCGAGACCGCGGCCGTGCCCGACGCAGAACTCTCCATGGAGACGCTCGGTGCTCTCGCCGACGGTCAGGCCGCCCAGTCCGCCCTCGAGCCGCTGGTCGACCACTACCGCGACTGGATCGCGGCGCAGCGCTCCGGACTCAGCGAACTCCAAGACGACCGGCGAGAGACGGCCGCAGAGTTGCTGCGGCGAGCCGGACTCGCGGCCGACCGCATCGAGCGAGGTATCGGCGTGCTGGTCTCCGACCCAGACGCCTTGGACGCCTTCAGAGTCGCCAACCGCTCCGTCGCTCGCGCTCTGCGCCGACGCGCCCTCCAGTCCGACAACGACGATGCCAACAGCGAGGGGCCGAACTGGCGCGCCTTCCAGCTCGCGTTCATCCTGTTGAGTGTCGGCGGGCTGGCCGATCCTCGCGACCCTGAGCGGGAGATCGTCGATCTGCTGTTCTTCCCCACCGGCGGCGGCAAGACAGAGGCCTACCTGGGCTTGGCCGCCTTCACGATCATGCTGCGCCGGCTGCGGCATCCGGGCAGCAGCCGGCTTGAGGGCGCGGGAGTCGCGGTGATCATGCGCTACACCCTGCGCCTGCTGACCCTCGACCAGCTGACCAGAGCCGCAGGGCTCGTATGCGCGCTGGAGCTAGAGCGGGCAGGTGACCCCGACCGCTACGGCACATGGCCGGTGGAGATCGGATTGTGGGTGGGCAGAGCGGCCACGCCCAACGTGATGGGGCGCAAGGGCGACAGTCGATCCGACACCGCCCGATCCAAGACCCGCCAGTTCAAGTCCAACCCTCGCAGCAAGCCTTCTCCAATCCCGTTGGAGAGCTGCCCCTGGTGCTCGACGCGGTTCGAGCCATCATCGTTCACGCTTCTGCCCGACGACGACCGGCCCACGGAGTTGCGGATCGTGTGCGCGAACTTCGAGTGCGACTTCAGTGGCGGCCGACCTCTGCCGATCCTGGCCGTGGATGAGCCCATCTACGGCCGCCTTCCCGCCTTCCTGATCGCCACCGTGGACAAGTTCGCGTCGCTGCCCTTCACGGGGGAGACCGGCGCACTGCTGGGCGGCGCGGCGCGACACGACGCATCCGGCTTCTACGGAGCCGCCGAGCCAAGGAAGGGGCACCAGTTGGACCGGCCGCTGGCGGGCCCCGACCTGGTGATCCAGGACGAACTGCACCTGATCTCAGGCCCGCTCGGAACGATGGTCGGACTGTACGAGGCGATGATCGAGTCGCTCTGCACCCGAACCGCCAACAACCTCGTCGTCGCTAAGGAGGCTGCGAACGACACGAACGAGACTGCGGCACGCCAGGCGCGCCCCAAGATCGTGGCTTCGACCGCCACGGTGCGCCAGGCCCAGGATCAGATCCAAGCTCTGTTCGCGCGGTCGAGCACGCAGGTCTTCCCGCCGCCCGGGCCTGACCGCCGCGACTCGTTCTTCGCCCAAGTCATCCCCGCCGAGCAAGTGCCCGGACGGCTCTACCTCGGCATCTCGTCGCCAGGCCGGAGCCCCAAGGTGCTGATGCGCCGGGTGTGGCTGGCGCTCATGGGTGCGGCCGAGCGGGCCTATCGCGACGCGGGCGGGCACCGCAACCACGACAACCCGGCCGATCCGTACATGACCGTGCTGGGCTACTTCAACAGCCTGCGAGAACTGGGCGGCGCGCGCCGGATCCTCGAGGAAGAGGTACAGCACACGGTCAGGACCTACGGGCTGCGGCGGCGCATCGGCCAGCCGAGAGGATCGTTCCAGGACCGGCGGACGATGTCCGATGTCGTCGAGTTGACCTCCCGGGTATCCACGGACAAGGTGGCGCAGGCCCGACACCGGCTGAGTCTCAGCGCCCACCAGAGAGGGCGCGTCGACAGCGCAATCGCCACCAACATGATCTCAGTGGGCCTCGACATCACCCGGCTGGGGCTCATGGTGGTGGTCGGCCAGCCGAGAACCCACGCCGAGTACATACAGGCCACCAGCCGGGTCGGACGCGACGATCAGAGGCCAGGTCTCGTGGTGACTCTGCTGAACGTCCACAAGCCCCGTGACCGCTCCCACTACGAGCGGTTCCGGCACTATCACGAGACCTTCTATCGCTCGGTCGAGGTGTCGAGCGTGACCCCGTTCTCGGCCCGGGCGCTCGACCGGGGCCTCGCGGGCGCGATGGTGGGACTCGCACGACACTCCGAGCCGTCGCTCACACCTCCGGCCGGCGTGGCCGAACTGGAAACCGTGCGAGCCATGCTCGAACAGGATCTGCTCGACGACTTCTTGGAACGGGTCGATAATCAGCCTGCCGCGGACGCGGCAGAGCGGGCCGAGCGGCTTCGCAGCGTGCGGTCGAGAATCCTCGACCTGCTTGACTCGTGGATCGCCGTCGTTGACGACTACCGATCAACCAACACCGCCGTCAAGTACCAGCAGTACGAGCGGCTCCAGGGTCGACCTCTACTCCGCGAGATGCTCGACACGGACTTCGAGTCTCCGCACCACCGCAAGTTCCGGGCAAACCGATCTCTGAGGGACGTGGAGCCCGAGGTGAACGTCTACATCAGTCCCCTGACTGCATCCCGAACGACCGGCGAGCAATAGGCATGGCCGCGCACGGGCAGCTACGCCAGAGCCAGGTGATCACCACCTATGGGCCGGGCGCGCTTATCGATCTGCCCCACGATGCCGCCATAGTTGGTGGGCTTGAGACATGGCCCAGCCCTAGCCAACTCGACGAGATCGTCGATCCACGTCTCTCCAGCCTCCTGCAGAACCTCACGGAGGTTCCGGCACCCCGCCTGTACGCGCCGCCGCCTCAGCCCGAGCAGCCGTGGCTACCTGGGCGAGGCATCGGTGCGTGGCGCTTCCCGGAGTGGTTCGTGGTGCAGGAGGCCGACGAGGGGGACGAACAGCAGCGCTCACGCCGACTGGTTCATCGCAGATCACTGGAGAAAGGACGATTCGAGCAAAGGCCTGTGGTGCCCACACGGTTCGTGCGGGCCTGCCCGCGGGGCCATGTAGACGACCTGGACTGGAGCGGGTTCGTGCACGGCAGCGAGACCTGCGTCCGCCAGCTCTGGCTCGACGAACGAGGCACGACCGGAGATCTGGCCGACCTGGTGGTGCGATGCGAGTGCCGGAAGTCGAGACGGCTCTATGAGGCCACCGAGTTCGGCCAGCGGGCGCTGGGAACCTGCCGAGGCAAGCGCCCCTGGCTCGGTCTTGACACCGACGAACAGTGCGATCAGCCCAGCCGACTGCTGATCCGCACAGCTACCAACGCCTACTTCTCCCAAGTTGTGAGCGTCCTGTCGTTGCCCGATCGAGGCTCGGCCGTCGAGCAGGCCGTGCGGGGGCTCTGGGACGACCTGCAGATCGTGGACAGTCCCGCCGACCTTGCCTTTATTAAGAAGAAGCCGCTCGTGACGGAGACTCTCAGCCCGTTCTCCGACGACGAGGTGATGCGGACGGTCAAGCAGATCAAGCAAGGCGGAACCCATCAGCGCTCAATCAAGGAGGCAGAGCTCGAAGCACTGCTCGCTGTGCCCGCCGGCTACGGCGACGACGTGCCCGTCGACCCCGACTTCCACGCCCGGCGCCTGCCCGCGAGCGCTTGGCAGCGCGACGGGTCGCAGCTGAGCAGTGCCATCGAGGCGGTCGTGCAGATCCACCGGCTGCGCGAGGTTCAGGCCCTCATCGGCTTCACGCGTTTTGAGGCTGCGGTACGAGACATCCACGGCGAATTCGACACCGATGTGGAGCGGGCTGACATCGCAGTCGAGCCGCAGTGGTTTCCCGCGGTCGAGAACCGCGGCGAGGGCCTGTTCGTGCAACTGCGCTCGGCGGCGGTGTCCGCATGGCTGGATCGCCCGGCGGTGGGCGAGCGGCTCGGCGCCCTGCAGGGCCAGCACGACGCCTGGCAGAAGGGTCGCCCCCGCCGGCGGGCCTTCGTGGGCGGGCCGTATGTGCTGCTGCACACGTTGGCACATCTGTTGATCCAATCGATGGCCATGCGCTGTGGCTATCCGGCCAGTTCGATCCGCGAGCGCATCTATGTGGAGGATGGGCAGTACGGGCTGATGCTGTACACCGGAACGCCCGACGCCGAAGGCACGCTAGGAGGTCTGGTGGCACAGGCCCGACACTTCGAGGATCATCTCGCCCATGCGCTGGAGATGGGCCTGCTGTGCTCGAACGACCCGATCTGCGCGCAGCATGTCGCCAGCGAGGACCACGACGAGCGCGGGCTGCACGGCGCGGCGTGCCACGGCTGCGCCCTGATCGCCGAGCCCTCCTGCGAGATGCGCAACGACTACCTGGACCGAGCGCTGGTGGTGCCCGTTCTCGGCCTCCCCGGCGCCGCGTTCTTCCCCCGGCCGTGACCTTCCCAGGAGCGCGTCTCGCAGCGCTGCCGCTTCACCGGCGGCGACGTCTCGTCGACGCCATCGAGGCCGGGATGCTCCCGGACGCTCCCTCGGCTACAGCCCTGTGGTCTGTGCTCGGACAGCGAGGCGAGGTAGACGATGTGCTCGACGACCTGAGCTCGCTCGCGAGCGTCGGCGTCACCGGGTTGGCCGTAGCGGCATGGCTGAGGGCTTTGGAGCTCGCCGAGACGCGGACGCCTGCGCCGGACCTGGTTTGGTCCGGTCCCGAGGTGCCGGGGCTGCACGCACGCGACACTCGCCGGGTCTACGAAGAGCTAGTGCGGGGCGCGCGGGATTCGGTGTGGATGAGCACCTACGTCTACTTCGACGGTCCCCGCGCCTTCGCTGACCTGGCCGAGCGCATGGACGCCACAGCCGGGCTGCGTGTCGTGTTGATGCTCAACATCCAACGCTCCCGCGGAGACACAACAGCATCTGACCATCTCGTACGGCGCTTCGCCGACCGCTTCTGGGGCACCGACTGGCCCGGCCAGTCCAAGCCGGCCGTCTACTACGATCCGCGCGCTCTCGAGACCGACGGCCCAGCGGGCGTCCTCCACGCCAAGGCACTCGTAGTAGACGACGGGGCCGTGTTCATCACATCGGCCAACCTCACCGAGGCAGCATTTGACCGCAACATCGAGCTGGGCCTCCTGATCCGAGATACAGCCCTCGCCAAGACGACAACCACCCACTTCCAGACCCTGATCGAGACCGGCCTTCTCAGTCCTCTGCCCTTGTAGGCGACCGTCCATCGGCGCAGTCCCAGTGGTGTCGTAACACATATGCCGGGAACTCCAGCGTGAGCCGAGAAAGGAGCGGCGGGCAGTTCGGCGGCAAGTCTCGGTCTCCTTAACCGCAGAGTTGAGTTCTTCACAGTTTCTCTCATCTTCATAACAGTTGTGAAGAAGGTTCCCGTCAGTGAACTACGAGCGGGCGAGTCACATCCCACGGTTGCTCTGACGCCTGTGAACGCGACCGCAGCACCCCCCAGAGGACCCCGGCGCGGTGTCGAACCGCGTCGGACGGTCAGGGTGACACGGTGAAGGAGCGGCGGCGGTCGGGGCCGAAACGGTAGATACGGAAGTCGTTGTCCAATGTGACCGCGTCGTGGATCCCGAGCCGCTCCATGACGGCCCAACTGGTGCGGTCCGAGAGCGAAAAGCGCTGATCCGGAAACGCCGCGCCGATAGCTCCGGCAACCTCTAGATCGGCCAAGCCCGAAACCTCGATTCTGGCTATCCCGCCACGGATGCTGTCGACGAGCCGCTCGGCCGGCTCGAAGCCGTGCCTGAAGCGCATGACCATCCACGTCTCGTGCAGCACATGGTCGCCGGTGACCAGGCAGCCCGGACGATCGCGCAGAGCCGCAGCGACGCGGTCGTGCGACGCTTCGGCGTTATCGGCCAGCGCCACCCAGGCCGATGTATCCACATAGGAGTAGTCCACGCTCTAGTCCCGCCTATCGATGAGGAGGCCGTCGGCGGCTTCGCCGACGATCCGCTCGCCGTCACGGGCCATGTCGAACGGCGTTCCGGTCACCATCCCGCAGATGGAGTCGATGTCACCCCGGGGGGCCGGCATACTCAACTCCCTCTCGAAGAGGCGGCGCGCGAGCTCCGCGAAGCTGATTCCGAGCTCGGCAGCGCGCTGCTTGGCCCGAGCGTGCAGGTGGTCGGGCATCGTGATGATGGTCCTCATGACTGATATCATAGCATCACTCTTCTCCGGCAGTTCAACCTTAAATTACATTACAATACATGATAATAGCGGAGCCTCGCGTAATAGCTCGCCCTTGACCAGTGCTAGCGCCCGGCCGGCGCCGATCCCACCGAGCCACCGCCTTGCCCCCGATCTGCGGATCGACGGGGCCGGGGCCGGCTAGGCGCAGAGGTCCATGGCCACTGCGGCGTATACCTTGGCCGCGGCGACCAGGTCGTCGAGTTCGAAGTTGCCGGTGCCCTGCACTGCGGCCGAGCCTCGGGGCGGGCCGAAGGTCAGCGACGGGATCCCGACCGCGTTGAAGATGTTGGTGTCGCGCCACATCGACGTGTGGGCCACCTGCGGAGGGGGCGTCGCGCCGCCCACGATCTGGCCGTAGGCCTGCTCCACTGCGTCGCTCAGCGGCCCCATGCCGGTGCCGACCCGGCCCGCCTTGGCCATGTAGCAGTCCACCTCGGCGGCCGGGTCCACCGAGCGGGCCACCGCCCGCACCTCGTCCACCACCGCGTCCTGGTCAGCCCCGGGCAGGGTGCGCACGTCCATGTAGAGCTTGCAGACCGGCGACGACCGGTTGGGCCGGTAGGGCACCCCGCCCCGGATCGCCCCCACCTGAGCCTTGGGCCGCACCTCGCCCAACTCCGACATGTAGGAGTTGCGCTCCTCGTAGTCGATGCCCCACGCCTCCAGGACCGAGGCCACCACCGCGCCCTTGACGATGGCGTTGGGATGGTCAGGCAGGTCCGGCTCGCGGATCAAGCGGGGCGTGTACATGTTGCGGCCCCGGAGGGTGATCTTGAGGTACACCGCCCCGCACTCGATCCAGGACTTAGACCAGGCCGTGGTCTCGGCCACCAGCGCATAGTCGGCCCGTACGCCGTGGTCCACGAGGTGGCGGGTGCCGAAACCCTTGCCCTCATAGTTGAGGCCCTGGTACTCGTCGACGGGCGCCATACCGGTCTCACCCACCACCGAGGTCAGGATCACGTCGCCGCCCAGCTGGGCTCCTGCGCCTTGCAGGGCCTTGGCCATGACCATGAACACCGACATGCAGCCCCGGTCGTTGAGCACGGTGTGGCCGAAGATGCAGTCCCCCTCCCGCCAGGCGCCCACCAGGTTGGGGTCGCTCGACTCCATGAGGTTGGCGTGGTCGGGCCCGCTGATCTCGGTGTCGAGATGGGCGTTGAAGATCAAGCTCTTGGCCCCGGGCCTCGAACCGGCCAGGGTGGCCACGACGTTGGAGCGGTCGGGCAGGATCTGCTGCTGGCGGGCCGCGATGCCGTGTCGCTCGTACCAGGCGCTGACCGCGTCGGCCACAGGCTGCTCGTGCCCGCATGGCGCGTAGGTGTTGCCCAGCTCGAGGCATGTCTCGGCCAGCAGCTCCCGGTCTGCGTCGATCAGCTCGAAGACGGCGTCCCGCAACGCGGTGTCTTCTCCTGTCATGGCTGCTCCCTCCGGCTAGCGCGCTCGATCCAGGTTGACTGTGCAGCCCAGTGACGCGGCGCGCCAACACAGACGGACCGCTAGCGGGCCCACTATCAGCCAGCGAAGCCGGCGGCGGTTGCGGGCGGGCTACTCCGACTCGGGCTCAAGCCCCCCGAGCACGTCTTCGGTGTCGGCACCGAGATCGGGGGGCGGCAGCCGGTGCGACGCTGGCGTCCTGGACATGGCGATGGGATTGGCGACGGTGGGGACCTGCTTGCCGTCGCCGGCCGGTAGCCAGCGCACCGGATCGAGGCCCAGCTGCTCGGCCAGCGCGAAGGCAGAGTCCATCGAGTTGACGGGACTGCAGGGGATCCCGAGCGCGGTCAGACGCTCGACCCAGTGCTCGCAGGGCTGGCGCAGCAGGACGGACTCGAGTTGCGCGGCCAAGGCCTCCCGGTTCTCGACGCGGGAAGTGTTGGACGAGAACCGCTCATCGACGGCGAGATGGGGCGTTTCCAGCGCTTGGCACAGGTTGGCGAACTGGCGCTCGTTGGTGGCCGCGATGGCGATCGGAGCGGTGGCCGTCGCGAACGGCTGGTAGGGCGTGATGCTCGGATGGAGGTTCCCCATGCGGCCGGGCACGGAACCGGCGTTCACGAAGGCTGACGCCTGGTTGATCAGCGCTCCCAACGCCGACGACAGCAGGTTCACCTCAATGAACTGACCCTCGCCGCTGGTGTGGCGCTCGGCCAGGGCGGCCAGGATGCCGATGGTGGCGTACAGGCCGGTGAAGACGTCGACGATGGCCACGCCGGTCTTGGTCGGCGACCCGGAGGCCTCTCCGGTGATGCTCATGAAGCCGCTGGCCGCCTGCACGATGAAGTCGTAGCCCGTCAGGTCCCGGCCGCCCGCGGGCCCGAAGGCGCTCACCCGGCAGTACACCAGTCCGGGGTTGCCGGCCCGCAGCGACTCGTAGTCGAGGCCGAAGCGCTCCATGGTCCCGGCCCGGAAGTTCTCGACCACCACGTCGGCCGACAGCGCCAGGGCCCGGGCCTGGGCCCACTGGTGCTCGTCGGCCAGGTCCAACGCGACGCTTCGCTTGTTACGGTTCACCGACAGGTAGTAGGTGGCCGAGCCGTCCTCGGCGAAGGGCGGGCCCCACGAGCGGGTGTCGTCGCCGGTGCCGGGCCGCTCGATCTTGATGATCTCGGCGCCGAGGTCGCCCAGCATCATCGCGGCCAGCGGACCGGCCAGGACCCGCGAGAAGTCGGCTACCACGACGCCGTCCAACGGTCCCCGAGGCGCGGTCTCGACGTCAGCCATCACTGCGGCACTCTAGGGATCCCCGGCCTCCACCTGCGCCACCCCGACGCTGAGACCTGGAACGTGAGCGGGTAGGCGAGAGCGGCTCGCGCTGCGGCGTGGTCATTCCCGCTCTTGTTCGCTGCGCTCACGGGCCGCTCGGGCCACGGCCTCGCCCGTATGGACCGGATTCTCGCACCTACCCGCTCGGCCTCTTGGAACACCCGGCCGAGCCGGCGAGCCTCGCGGCTACCGTTCAGCCCCGATGGTGGGGCCGCTGGAAGGGATCCGGGTCGTTGAGCTCGGCGTGTGGGTGGCCGGGCCGGCCGCGGGCGGCATCCTGGCCGACTGGGGCGCCGACGTGGTGAAGGTGGAACCCCTCGGCGGCGACCCCGGCCGCATGTTCCAGTACATGCTCGGCGGGGACATGCCCTCCAACCCGGTGTTCGACATGGACAACCGGGGCAAGCGCAGCATCGCGCTCGACCTCACCACCGGCGACGGGCAGGCCGTCGTCGACGAGCTGCTCGCCCAGGCCGACGTGTTCATCACCAATGTGCGTCTCGGAGGGCTGGACCGTCTGGGCCTCGACCACTCGTCGGTGACGGCCCGCCATCGCAGGCTCGTGTACGCGGCCATCACCGGCTACGGGATGGAGGGCGCCGAGGCCGGCAGCGGCGCGTTCGACGTGGCCGGGTTCTGGGCCCGCTCGGGCATCGCCCACCTGCTGACCCCGGAGGGCGGCGACCCGCCGTTCCAGCGGGGCGGCATGGGGGACCACAGCACCGGGCTGGCCACCGCAGCAGGCGTCTGCGCGGCCCTGCTGGCCAGGGAGCGCACCGGCGAGGGCCAGCTGGTGAGCACCTCGCTGCTGCGGCAGGGCGCCTACACGATCAGCTTCGACCTGTCGGTGACGCTGGGGTGGGGTCTGACGCTGAACATCGGCCGCCGCGACAACATGGGCAACCCGGCCATGAACAACTACACCGCGGGCGACGGCCGGAGGTTCTGGCTCGTCGGCCTGGAGCCGGACCGTCACTGGGCGCCGCTGACCCGGGCGGTAGGGCGGCCCGACTGGCTCACCGACGAGCGCTACGGCACGCCCCGCGGCCGCCGCCACAACGCAGCCGGCCTGGTCGTCGAGCTGGACGAGATCTTCGCCACCAGGTCCCTCGACGAGTGGGCCGAGATCTTCGCCGCCGAGCCGGAACTGTTCTGGGCGCCCATCCAGTCGCCCGACGACCTGCTGGCCGACCCGCAGTTCACCGCGGCGGGAGGACTAGTGGAGGTGCCCGACGGGCCGAGCACGTCGTCGATGGTGGCCACCCCCGTCGACTTCTCACATACGGCCTGGGCCCCGAGGGGCATGGCGCCCCGCCTCGGGGAGCACAGCGACGAGATCCTGCGCTCGCTGGGCCGCAGCGACGACGAGATCGAAGCCCTGGTCTCCGTCGGCGTGGTCGGCCGGGATCGCAGGGACTGACCGACGCCGTCAGCCCTCGATGCCGGCCACCCGGCGGGCCCGCAGGGTGCACAGCGAGCCCCGCACCCGCACCGCACCGTCGGCGATCACCACCGCCACTCCCGGGAACTCCCCCGCGGCCATCGCGTCGAGGGCAGTGTCGTGGACCGACCCCAAAGAGGCATCCATCACCACGAGGTCGGCGACACTCCCCTGCCTGATCACGTTGCCGTCGGAGCCGAAGGCGGCCGCCCCCTGTCCCGAGGCGACGGCCCAGGCGGTCTCGGGCGCCACGCCCGCGAGCGAGCAGATGTCGCCGATCGTCTTGAGGATGCCCAACGACGTCACGCCGTAGCCGGTGGGTGTGTCGGTGCCGATCAGGAGCCGGTCTAGCCGGTCACGCTCGGCCAGCCCCTCCACCACCCGCAGCATCGAACGGGTGCCGCCCGCCTGCACGACCTCCACGAACGGCGGGCCACCGTCCTCGCACAGCATGTCGATGTCGGCGTCGGACAGCGACGCGAAGGTGTTGGCGTGAGACGCGATGGACGGTTGCGCCTCCATCACGTCCTCCGCCGAGAAGTACGGGTGCTCGTCGCCGCCCGGCCCCCGGTCGGATGTGCAGCCGCAGTGCATGTGCACGGTCATGCCCAGTTCCCGGGCGTACAACGACAGCTCCCCCGCGCGCGCCGGGTCCTTGAGCGAGCCCACGCCTATCTCGCCGATGATCCGCATGCCGGAGGCGAAGGCCCGGTCGATGTGGGACGTCTCGGTGTCCTTCTCCAGCAGCATCGCCCCACCGTGAACCTTCATCCCCGAGGGCCGGTGCCGTTCGAAGGAGTGGAAAGCTCCGAGGGCGATCCCCAAGGCCGACTCGGCGCCGGAGCGGCCCGGGGCGTGTACCTCGCCCGCGGAGATGGCCCGGGTGACCGCTCCGTGCATCATGCGCTCGAGGTATCCCGCCGACTGCTGCTTCGGCGCGTAGTCGCCGAGGGTGGGATGCACATGAGTGTCGACGAGCCCAGGGGCCACCGTCATGCCCTTGCAGTCGACAACGGTGTCGGCGGTGGTGGCTCCCGAGGAATCGAGCGAGACGATGCGACCGCCGTCGATGACGATGGCGTCGGTGTCCAGCGTCGGCGCGTCGAGTACGCCGGTCAGCACCTGGCCGATGTTGTGCAGTACGAGTTGCATTGGGTCACCTCGGGGGTCGTAGCGCCGCCGTTGCCGGCCAGGGCTGGCTCGACCGGGCACAGCAGGTCCGGGTCCTCAGACGCTGGCCATGATCTTGTCGGCGAACAGGTCGATCTGACGGGGATCGTCTGTCAGCGGGTTGATGATGAGATGGTCGATGCCGGCCGCGGCCAGGGCCCTGATGCGGGCCGCCATCTCGTCGATGGTGCCGAACAGGTAGGCGCTCTGCAGGTCGGCGTCGGAGCGCTTGACGTCCATCACCGTGCGGTAGGCCGCGAGCTGCTCGGCGATCACCGTGTCGCGGTCGGCGGAGTCGACGATGTGCAGCCACTGGGCGTGCGACATCGTGAAGGTACTCATGTCCCGCCGGGCCCCCAGATAGCCCCGAACCGACGCGATGTCGCCGGCGACGATGGTGGGGCTGGTGCCGCTGGACCGGCAGATCCAGCCGTCGTGGCGGCCGATGCGGGCCAGCACGGCCGGCGCCATGTTGGGGGTGTCGACGTTGTCGACCACGTGCACCTGGGAGCCGCCGCCGATCCAGATGGGGATGGGCTGGGTGGGCCGGGGGTACAGGGTCGTGCCGTCGTCGACGCGGTAGTAGTCGCCCCGGAAGCTCACGTCGTCGGTGCTGAGCAGCAGGCCGATCAGCTCCAGGGCCTCGTCGGTGCGCCGGCCGCGCTCGCGCCGCGGCACCCCCACCGACGCGAACTCCATGTCGTCGTGGCCCGTGCCGACGCCCAGAACCACCCGGCCACCGCCCGAGAGGCTGTCGAGGCTGGCGACCTCCTTGGCGATGATGGTGGGATGGCGGAACGGCGCGCAGAGGATGGCGGTTCCCAGGCGGATGCGCTCGGTGGCTCCCGCGGCAACCGCCAGGGTGACCATGGGATCCTGCCAGGCCACCGAGTACACGTTCGGCGCCACCAGCAGGTGGTCGATCACCCATAGCCCGGAGAAGCCGGCCTCCTCAACGCGCGTGAAGTACGGGACCAGTGCCCGCGCCGACGCCGGGGTGGTCAGAGGCCCGGCGTAGGAGGGCACGCGCCAGCCGAAGTCCATCAGTGGTCGCTCCCGTATCGCCCGTACCGCGAGGTCACACCGAGACGCCCGCGGCCCGCATCTCGGCGCCGATCGAGCCGTACAGGCGGCGCATCACCAGCCGGTACGCCAGAGCGTGGATCTTGTCGAGCAGCAGCCCGAGCACGGTCAGCTGCACGAAGGCCACGAACATCAACTCGGTGTCTAGCGTTCCCTGCGACACGATGATCAGTGCACCGAGACCCTTGTTGGCCCCCACGTACTCGGCCACCACTGCGCCCACCAGCGCCAGCATGAGCGCGACCCGCAGCCCGCTGAACACCGCGGGGACCGCATGCAGGGCCTTGCACTTGGTCAGGGTGGTCCACCGGGAGGCTCGCAGCGCCCGGAACAGCTCCAGCATCTCGGCCGGTGCCGTCGTGAGGCCGAGATAGGTGTTCTCCAGGAGCGGGAAGAAGGCGATGAGGGCCGCGATGATCACCTTGGGAGTCATTCCGAAGCCGAACCAGATCACCAGGATCGGCGCCAGCGCGAACTTGGGCAGCGCCTGCGTGATGATGACGTAGGGCATGATCACCCGCCGGGCGATGCCGAACTCCGAGGCCAGGGTGCCCAGGCCGATGCCGGCGACACCGCCCAGCGCGAATCCCAGCACGATCTCCTGCACGGTGATCCAGATGTGAGGATTGGCCCGACCGGACCCCACGTAGTCGATCAGGCGGCTCAGCACCGGACCCGGCTCGGGAAGGATCAGCGGCGAGTTGGTCCTGGCCCACAGGTGCCATACCGCGATCAGCACGACGGCCGACACCAGCACCAGCACCCGGCCGATCCACGCCTCGGAGCGCGCCGCCCTGAACAGCCGCTTCACGTCACCTCCTCCGCAGGCAGCTTCAAGCCCGGCGGCGGCCTCATTCCAGCTGCTCCCTGATCCGCTGGCGCAGCGACCAGAACCTCTCGTCCCCCTCGACCTGCTCGAAGGTGCGGGGCCGCTCCAGATCCACATCGATCACGTCCTGGACCCTCCCGGGACGGGCCGACATCACCATCACCCGATCCGACAGGAACAGCGCCTCGCCGATGTCGTGGGTCACGAACACCACCGTGGTCTGGGACTCCTGCCAGATCCGCAGGAGTTCCAGGTTCATCTGATCGCGGGTCTGGGCGTCGAGCGCGCCGAAGGGCTCGTCCATCAGCAGGATCGAGGGCTCCACCGCCA
Source organism: Candidatus Aldehydirespirator sp. (assembly GCA_965221605.1). Classification (GTDB taxonomy): domain Bacteria; phylum Actinomycetota; class Acidimicrobiia; order Acidimicrobiales; family Aldehydirespiratoraceae; genus Aldehydirespirator. Next base: position 68,575 of record CBDCSK010000004.1, on the reverse strand, counting down.
GGGCCCGGGCCACCGACACCCGCTGCTGCATGCCTCCCGACAGCTCGCCCGGCCGGTGTTGCAGGTACTCCGACAGGCCCACCATCTCCAGCACTTCGTGCGCTTTGCGCCGGTCGTCGTCGGTGGGGCGGCGCATCACCTCGAACGGCAGCATCACGTTGTCGAGGACCCTGCGCCACGGCAGCAGGACCGCCTTCTGGAAGACGTACCCGATGCGACGGTCGGGTGTGGTGACCACCTCCCCGCCGATGCGCACCTCGCCGGTGGAGGGCGCGATCAGACCCCCCACGCAGCGCAGCAGCGTGCTCTTGCCGCACCCGCTGGGCCCGACGATGCCGACGAACTCGCGGGGGGCGATGTCGAAGTCGATCCCCTCCAGGGCCGTGATGTCGCCCGCGTCGGACGCGTAGGTCTTTGTGAGCCCGTCGATCTCGATGTGGCCGCGCCCCGAGAGTTCTGCGGTCTGGTCGTTCAACGCTCTGCCCCTGACCCCCGGCGGGCTGGCTCACCCGCCGGGGTCAGGCTAGTTGTCGCTCAGTTGATGAACCGGTTGGAGATCACCGCTGAGGCATCGGCGGAGTCCGGCAGGATCCCGAGTGCAGTGGCCTGGTCGGCCACGTCCTGGATGGTGGCCACGTCGCACCAGCCCATGCCGTTCTCTGAGACGCCGGGGCCGTTGTTCTGCATCTGGATCCGGTAGTCGATCACCGCGAGGTTGCGGTCCATGTTGTCGGCTCCGACCGCGTGGCGGGAACCGATCTCGGCCGCGGCCTCGGGGTTCTCCTCGATCCACAGCTTGGCCTTCTCCAGGGCGTCTATGAACCGGGCGACCCCGTCGGCGTTCTCGTCGACCCAGCTACGGTTGGCGAAGTACACGTCGTTGGGGCCGGGCACCTGGTCGTACTGCCAGATCTCGTAGTCGTCGACCTGGTCGTCGGGGATGCCGCCGGCCTCGAGGAGGGCCCAGTTGATCGATCCCCAAGTCGACGCGGCCTGGGCCTGCCCTCCGAGCAGAGCCTCACCGAAGGCGATGCCGGTAGCCGCGAAGGTCACGTCCTCCTCGGTGATGCCGTTGTCGGCGAGCAGCAGAGCGGCGTACCACTTGCTGGTGGAGGCCTGCGACGTGACTGCGACCGTCTTGCCCCGCAGGTCCTCCGGTGACTCGACGCCGGACGCGGTGTTGACCAGCATGGTCATCCAGTTCTGCGTGTACGGGCAGTAGATGCCCTCGAGGTCCGCTCCCGCGATGGTGGCGAAGAAGCCGGACAGGGCGTCGGCCATGGCGATGTCGGCGTTGCCGGCCACAAGCTGGCGAACCGCGTCGCCCGCTCCCGCGCCCGGGAGCTGCTCGAGGGTCACTCCGGCCTCGGCGAAGTAGCCGTTCTCCTCGGCCACATACAGGTCGATGAAGTCGATGAACTTGGCGGCGCCCCACGTCACGAGCCGGATGTCGATCGGCTCGGGCGGCACCGTCGGCTCGGGCTCAGGCTCGTCATCGTCGTGGCCCTCGTCCTCGTCGTGGTCATGGCCCTCGTCCTCGTCGTGGTCATGGCCCTCGTCCATGTCGTGGCCCTCGTCCTCGTCGTGGTCATGGCCCTCGTCCTCGTCGACCGGCTCTGGATCGGGTGCCGGAGCGGCCTCCTCGGCCGGTGCCGGCGCCGGAGCGGCCGGCTCGGCTTCCTCGTCGTCGCCGCAGGCTGTGAACAGCAGTGCTGCTGCCAACGCCACTGCGAGCCAGCGCAGTCGTCTGGTCCGATTCCTCGTCTCGTTCATGATGGTCTCCCTCCGCCGTTGAGACGGCAAAACTCTATAGGAAATCATCAATCGGATGTCAACTCCGCCCGCGCATGGCATGATGGGGCGTTGTGAGCTCATTCGAGAGGCCCAAGACCGCCCAGGAGGCCGTGCTCGCGGAGATCCGCCAGCAGCTCCTCGACGGCCGGCTCGCGCCGGGCGAGTCCATCCGACCGGACGCGCTGGGCGAGGAGCTCGGAGTGTCAGCCGTGCCCGTGCGGGAGGCGCTGAGGATCCTCGAGGGCGAGGGACATGTCCACTACCGGCCCCACCGGGGCTACGTGGTCGCGACCCTCGACATGGACGACCTCATCGACATCTACCGGATCCGTGAACTCCTCGAGACGGAGGCAGTCAGCCGGGCAATCCCGCGCCTGGAGGCCGACACCGTGGTCCGCCTACGGGAGATCGTCCACGAGATGGACGAGGTGCAGGAAGAGGTCATCTCCCTGACCGCGGTGAACCGGCGATTCCACTTCACCGTCTTCGAGGCGGCCAGCATGCCTCAGCTGGTGCGAGTCCTGCGAATCCTGTGGGACTCCTCGGATCGCTACCGCGTCCGCTACCTGATGTCGCCCGAGAACCGGCGGCTAGTGCACGACCAGCATCACAGGATGATGCAAGCGGTCGCCAACAGGGATGTCGACACCTTCCTCGACGAGAGCCACATGCACAGGGCTCACGCCATAGCCGCGCTGACCGAGGCGATCGCGGTGGCGGGCAACGAGGCGGTTACCGGCCCATAAGGTCGATCTTGCGCTGTTCGATCTTGGTTCGCAGAGGCGGGAAGACCTCCTCCGGATCGATCTCGACCGCGACCAGCGCCGGCCGGCGGTGCGACAGGGCCCATTCGAATGTGGCGTCGACGTCGCGTTGGTCCTCGACCTGGCGAGCCGGGATACCGAAGGCGCCGGCCACCGCCGCGAAGTCGATGGACCCGAGACGCACGAAGTGGTCCTCGCCGTACATCGCCTCGGCCTGGTGGCGCAGGATCCCGAGGGCGCCGTCCACGAACACCACCGCCACCAGCGGCAGATGAAGGTCCTTGGCCACGACGAGCTCCCCCATCGTGTGCACGAACCCGCCGTCGCCGGCGATGGCCACCGCGGTCGTGCCCGGCAGGGCGACCGCGGCTCCGATGGCCGCGGGGAGGCTGAAGCCCATGGCGTCGAACTCGCACGACTGGAGCAGGCCCTCCGGTCTGCGAACATCGAGCTGCTCGCAAACCCACAGCCGGTGGTTCCCGATGTCGGCCGACACCACCATGCCGTCCGGTCCGTGCCGGTTGAGAGCATCGATCACGCTGGCCGCGCTCAGGCCACGGGCAGGGTCGTTCTGCGGCGCGGTGCGCACCGGCCTGCCGCTGAACCACCGATCGCGCTGGTCGACCCGGTCGACGACGGCCTCCAGCACCGCTCCGACGCTGCCCACGACGCCCTGATCAACCCGGTAGACGCGGTTGATCTGCGAGGGGTCCGCGTCGACCTGCACCAGCTGCGCGTCGTCGGCGAACAGGTCGGCGCGCCAGCCGAAGGTCGTCTGCTCGCCGAGCGCGCAGCCTGCGACCAGCACCAGGTCGGCTGATCCGATGGCGTCGCGGGCTGTGTCGGTTCCGTAGAAGCCGAGCATCCCGACGCTCTGAGGGTGGTCAGTGGAGATGCTGCCGATGCCGGATCGACTGGTGGCGACGGGCGCGCCGAGACGGCCGCACAGGTCGCTCAGAGCCGCGCCGCCGGAGCTGCGGAGCACGCCGTGGCCGGCCAGGATGGCAGGCCGCTTCGAGCGGTCGAGCCGCTGAACGAGCTCCGCGACGCTGGACTCGGCCGGTGGCGTGCCAGCCTCGGCTGCCGGTGGGACGGACCCGACGGTCCGGTCCGATGTGTCGGCCTGGAGATTCTGAGGCAGGGCGACATGCACTGGGCCGGGCCGGCCCGATGCCGCCAGCTGGAGGCCGGTGGCGATGAGGTTGGGCACCTCGTCGAGGGATGCAGCCTGCACGGACCGCTTGCAGAACGGGGCGAGCAGCCCAACGTTGTCGCAATACTGCAGGATGTTGCGGTGGACGTATCGCCGGTCGACCTGGGCGGTGAGCACCAGCAGCGGGATCGAGTCGGCCTGAGCGTTGGCCACCGCGGTCACGAGGTTGGTGGCGCCGGGGCCCGGAGCACCCGACAGGACCACACCGGTGCGCCCCCCTGCCAGCGCGTAGCCCGAGGCCATGTAGCCGGCACCCTGCTCGTGACGGGCGGCGACCACCCTGGGGGCTCCGGCTCGGCCCAGCTCGTGGTAGGTGGGCAGGAAGTGGCCACCTGCAACCGTGAATACGGTGTCGATGCCGGCTGAACTGATCGCGTCCGCGATCACGCGGCGTCCCAGCAGGTCGCCCGAGGCTTCAGACATCGGATCTCCCTTCCCGGCCGGAGCAGCATCATATAGTCGATCAAATACAAGAAGCGTGGCGAACGCACCCGCGCGGGGGCGCTCCAAGAGGCCGAGCGGCTAGGCGAGCGGTCCGGTACGGAGCGGCGGTCTCCGGTCGTTACACTTTCGCCGCATGACGCCTCCACCGCCTGCATCGTCGAATTCGAGTTCCCCCGCTGTGGCCGTGACCATGGACGGGGTCATCGCGAACTGGGTCAAGGGCCTACGAGCCCACGTCGCCGCCCGCCACGCGGTCGCCGACAGGCAGCTGGCCCTCAATGTGTCCTGGGACCTGTCGGAATGGGATGTCGCCGATCCAGCCGCGGCCATCCGAGATTTCCTGCTGTCCCCGATGTCGGGCCGGCTCAAGCTCGTCGAGGGCGCCGACGCCGGGATCGCCAGGCTGCAGTCGGCCGGCTTCAAGGTCATGGCCGTCACCAGGCGAGACCGCATGGTGGGCGACAACCCCGACGATCAGGAACGGACCCGCGACATCGCCCGCCAGTGGTTCGCGGCGCAGCCGCAACTAGGCATCGGCGACGACGACGTCGTGTTCACTGACGACCCCGTGTCGATTGACGCCGACGTCTGGGTGGATGACGCCCCCCGCCGGATACGGCGGCTGGCCGAGGCCAACAAGCCGGTATGGCTGCTGCCCCAACCCTGGAACCGCTCAGTCATGCAGCATGGGGGCGTGAGCCTGCTGTTCGACGGCTGGGGCTCGGTGGACGACCTGATCGCGGCCCACTCGGCCTGACCCGGAGACCGTGATGTCACACCCCTCGCCCATTCTCTCAGGCGAGCACTGAAGGCTCTCCTCGCAGCCCGGGACGACGGGCCGCCTCAAGCCCCCGAGGCGAAAGGCCCCGTCCCGTGCACAGCAATCACCGACTCCTCCCGTTCTTCACCAGGCTCGACGACGGCCGCGTCGTAGAGCGTGAGCACGCCCCTAGCACGGCGCTACTGGCGGGCAGCGCACAGGCGCACCCCTCCGGCGGAGACCCAATGCTTCTGGACCTTGCCTCACAAGCGCTCGACCGGTCGCCCGGCAGCGCCGTGGTGGCCGGACCCGGTGGGGCGACAACCACTCTCGAGCCGCCCCCGGGCAGCGGGCTCGCCCTCATAGGCCTGCGGTGTCCGGCCGCGACGGATGCGGTGGCGTGCAGTGTGCAATGCCAGACGCGGTGGCCCGACGACCACCGGCGCCGCGGGGTGCTCGCATGGTCGGTGAGTCGGGACGGGGGCTCGCTGGCGCTGTTTCGCGCCGAGGCCTCCTCGAGGACACAGACCCTGTCCGCCGTGGCCGGCACTCTGCTTGACGCTGCTCTCCGCGCCCTGGGTCAACCCACGCCGCCGTGCCTCGCGCCCACGGTGTGGTTCCCCGACGGCGTGTTCCTCCACCGGGTGTCAGCGATGCTGGCACGCCGCGGCGGGCCGTGTGACCGCCGTCGCGTCAGCTGGGACAGCCTGTCGGCGCTCTACCCGCTCAACGTCACGGGCGCGCCGGCGGAACCGTGGCTCACGCGCCGGCTGCGGCAGCGCTTCCAGGCCTCCAACACGTGGTCGTCGTTGAGGCTCGGTGTCGCCGGGCAGCCTGCCGGGGCTCCCGCGATCCTGCCCGGTCTGACACCACCGGTTGCCGGATGGCTCGACGACGGCGCCTTCGCCCGCTGGGTGCTGAGCCGCGTGTCGGACGCTCCCAGCGGACTCGAGTGGCTCCGCCGCTCCCTCAGCGGGCCGGTGGCGGACCATCTGGCCCTCGCCCTCGGTGATGTTCACGACCCCTGTCCGGAATCGCCGTGACAGCCCGGCGAGCACACGCGCAGCGAGGTTCTAGCGCGAGGCCGGAGCGGTGCGGTGGCCTCGCGAGCCGCCGCAGGGGCCACCATTATGCTGACCGGTCGTGAACGGGCCGAAACCGACCTTCGGAGCCATAGCCCGACGCCGCCTGCTGATCGCGCTCGGGTTCGGAGCCACCAACGTGGCCGTGCTCCGCCGCTTCCGCTCGGGCACCGATTCAAGCACCGACCCGGATGCCGGTTCGCGCCACGAGCCGCAGACCGAGCCCGGTGATCCCGCGACCGGCCCGGCATCGCCGGACGCGGGCTCGGGCCCGGCGACGGTCGTCTCCGAGCCGGCGCAGCCTGATCAACCGCCGGAGATTCCGGTGCTCGACGAGTCGGCGGCCCGCGGCCCCGATCACGTCTTCGACCTGGCCATCGTCGGGGGCCGGGTGGTCGATCCCGCTTCGGGGTTCGACTACGTGGCCAGTGTCGGCATCAGCGGCTCGACGGTCTCCGCCATCGCGGCCGGCCCCGACGCCGCGCCTCTGCAGGCGACAGAGGTCATCGACGCCACCGGTCTGGTGGTGTCGCCGGGGTTCATCGACATCCTGTCGTACAGCCCCAACGGCTATGGCGAGTGGTTCAAGCTGGCTGATGGCGTGACCGCGAACCTGGGGATGCACGGCCTCGACGGCCGCGCCGACCGCTGGTTCGCGGCCCATCCCGACGGGAGCTCCCCCATCCACTTCGGCGGGGCCTACGACAATGCCTTCGTCCGCCAGACCTACGGTCTGGAGCCCTACGACACCGCCGCCACGGGCACCATGAACGCCATCATCGAGGACGCCCGCACCGACCTCCGCAACGGCTTCGTAGGGCTGCACATGCAGCCCGAGTACACCCCGGGCACCACCGCCGGGGACTTGCTGGCCCACGCCGTGCTGGCCGCGGAGCTCGCAGTCCCGTTGTGCGTCCATGCCCGCTACTCCGACAACCTCGCCCCGGGAACCAATCTGCAGGCCATCGGTGAGCTCGTTCAAGCGGCCCGCGAGACCGGAGCCCACGTACACGTCGAGCACATCAACTCCACCGGCGGCACCGGAGTGATGGCCGAGGCGCTCGGCCGCATCGACGACGCCATAGACGAGGGCCTGTCCATGACGGCTTGCGTCTACCCCTACGAGTTCTGGGCCACGTACCTCAAGTCGGCCCGCTACGAGAACTGGCAGGAGAAGTACGGCATCAGCTACCGCGACCTTCAGGTGGCGGGAACCTCGGACCGGCTGACCGAGCAGACCTTCGACGCGGCCTACGCCGACAACAGCCTCACCGCGGCCTACGCCATGTCCCCCGAGGATGTGGAACTCCCCCTGCAGGCCGACTTCGTGATGGTCGGAAGCGACGCCATCCTCGACCGATCCCACAACAACCATCCCCGCTCCAGCGGGTGCTTCAGCCGGGTGCTGGGCCACTACGTGCGCGAGCGCGGTGTGATCGACCTGCCCACGGCCCTGTCGAAGATGACGATCCAGCCAGCCCGCCTGCTGGAGGGCCGATGCCCCGACCTGCGGCGCAAGGGGCGGCTGAGCATCGGCGCCGACGCCGACATAACCGTGTTCGACCCAGCCACCGTGGCCGACCGCTCCACCATCGAGAACCCAGCCCAGGAGTCCGCGGGCATCCAATGGGTGGTGGTCGAGGGCCGGGTGGCCCGATCACCCGAGGGCGCTCGGGGTGAGGCCCCCAACGGCAGGGGCCTCCGGTCCGACATCGGAACGGTCTAGAGCCGAGCGAGCCAGTATGAGAACGCAGTCCCCGCTGGAGCAAGGAGTCGCCTGGGCGCTGTTCCTCCTGCTCGTGGCGGGGGCGGCAGCATCGATGGCCTTCGACCGCGACACACCGGAGCCGGCCCCCGTCACGACCGGAGGCGAGCCCCCAGAACCCGTCGACGACACGCCTGCAGAGGAGCCGGAGGAGGCGGCTGCCACACCGGCCGCGGAGACTGCTCCCAGGAGCTTCACCATCGCCGCCACCGGCGACCTGCTCATCCATGAGTCAGTGGCCGACGCGGCCCGGACGGCGGACGGGTGGGACTTCTCGTCGATGTTCTCCCACGTGGCGCCCATCCTCGGCGCCGCCGACCTCGCCGTCTGCCACGTGGAGACGCCGATGTCGCCCAACAACGCCCGTCTGGCGTATTACCCGGCGTTCATCGTGCCCAGGGAGCTGGCCTCGGCCATCGCGTACGCCGGCTACGACACCTGCTCGCTGGCCTCCAACCATGCCACCGACGCGGGACAGGAGGGCATCGTGGGCACGATCTCCGCTCTCGACCGGGCCGGGGTCGCTCACGCCGGCATGGCCCTCTCCCAAGAGGATCGCGACCGGGTCACGCTGGTCGAGGCGGGCGACGCGACGGTGGCGCACCTCTCCTACAGCTACGGCTTCACCAACCGGGAACTGCCCGCCGACGAGCCCTACCTCTCCAACTTGATCGACGAGGCGGCCATCCTCGACGAGGCGAGGCGGGCTCGCAACGAGGGAGCCGACTTCGTGGTGCTGTCGATGCACTGGGGAGCGAACTACGACGCGACGCCCGACGAACTCCAGACCACCCTGGGTCCCCGCCTCCTGGCATCCCCCGACATCGACCTGATCCTCGGCCACCACGCCCACATGGTGCAGCCCGTCGCCAGGATCGGCGAAGAGTTCCTGGTGTACGGGATGGGCAACTTCCTGTCGAACCAGTCCCCCGAGAGCTGCGACGTGTGTCCGGTCTCCACCCAAGACGGCGTGATCGTGCAGCTGACCGTCACCGAGGACCAAGCGAGCGGCCAGTGGCGTGTGAGCGACATCGCCCACACGCCGACCTGGGTGGACCGCTCCACCTTTGAGATCATCGACGTGCTGCGGGGCTCCGGGCGCGACCCCGCGCTCATGGCCGAGTCGGCCCAGCGCACTGCATCGGCGCTCGAAGCTCTCGGTGTCGCGGTCGCACCCCGCTAGAGGGTCGGGCTCGCCCGCGGGACCGGCCGCGGCATCTACGGCCGCGCCGGAACGATCGCCCGCTGCTGTAGAGTCGAAACGTGAGCTTCAAGGTGGGTGATCGGGTCGTGTATCCCCATCACGGAGCCGCCGAGATCGTCAGGCTGGAGAAGCGCACCGCCTTCGGTGAGGAGCAGGACTACCTAGTCCTTCGCATGACCCACGGCGAGATGACCGTGGCCGTGCCCGCCGACAAGGCCGAGGACGTGGGCATGCGGTGGCCCATCAGCACCGAGGATGTGGATGACCTGTTCGAGGTCCTGGCCCGCAGGGATGTCCGCGAGCCGGCCAACTGGTCCCGCCGCTACAAGAACCACCAGGAGAAGCTGAAGTCGGGCGACGTGTACCAGGTGGCCGAGGTGGTGCGCAACCTGGCGCTGCGCGAGCGGGCCAAGGGTCTCTCCGCCGGTGAGAAGACGCTCTACAACACGGCCCGGAGCGTGCTGGTGTCGGAGCTGTCGTTCGCGCTCGACGTGAGCGAGGACGAGGCCTCCCGCCGGGTCGACAGCGCCCTCACCTAGCGGCCGGGCGGGCCCGGCAGAGACTTCTCTCAGCGGACGAGTCCGCCCCCGTCGACGATCACCGACTGCCCGTTGACCATGCTGGACGCGTCGGAGGCCAGCCAGACGGCCACCTCGGCGACCTCGTCGGCGGTGAGCATCCGGCCGCCGATGTTGGTGGAGGCGATCAATTTGGCGATCTCGGGGTTGTCACCGATGAAACGGCGGATCATGGGCGTGTCGGTGGAGCCGGGCAACACCGCGTTGACCCTGATGCCTTGACGGGCGTACTCCTGCGCGGCCGCCTTGGTCAGACCCACCACGCCGTGCTTGGCCGCGGTGTAATGCGGCTGGCCCGGCGCGGCCACCACGCCCGCCCCCGAGGACGTGTTGACGATGGTCCCGCGGCCGGCGGCGGCCATGTGGCGCAACTCGTGCTTCATGCACAGGAACACGCTGGTGAGGTTGACCGCGATCATGCGGTCCCAGCGGGTCAGGTCCAGACTGTGGAACTCCGACATCTGGTCGGAGATACCGGCGTTGTTGAATGCGCTGTCGAGGCGGCCGTGCCGCGAGACGATCCAGTCCACCATCGACTCGACCGCAGCCTCGTCGGTCACGTCGACTTCGACCGCCGTAGCCCGCGACTCGGACGCGGTGGAGTTGATCTGTTTCACCGTCTCGCTCGCGCCCGCCGCGTCGATGTCGGCGACGACCACATGCGATGCGCCCTGGGCTGCGAACTGCTGGGCTGCGGCCCGGCCGATGCCGCCCCCGGCTCCGGTGACGAGCACCACCTTGTGCAGCGCCAGATCGCTCGGCATCCGGCTCACAGGCCCTCGATGATGGTGACGTCCGCCCGGCCGCCGCCCCGCCGCCCCGCCGGCGCGCGCACCGCGTCGACGATGTGTGCCTCACTCATCGCAAGGTCCCCCTTCGGGTGTGTCTGAGTCGATTATGCCGCCCGCGGGGCCCCTTCATGCGAACTCCGGTATCACCTGGGAGCCCATGAGCTCGATGGTCTGCATCACCTTGTCGTGGGGCACGTTGTACGGGTTGAAGAGGCAGAAGACCATGTCGCAACCGGTGGCCTCGTAGGCCCTGAACATCTCGACGGCCCGTCCCGGATCACCGCACACGCAGGCGTTGGTCTCCATCAGGTAGTCCATGGTGAGGTGCTCGATCGAGCCGTCCTCCACGTGGTCGGCGGTCCTGCCCAGGTAGTCGTAGGTTCCCAGCTCGGCCTCCATCTCGCGCAACCACTGGGCCACCGACCCGATCAGGCGGGCCCCCTTCTTGGGGTACCACTCGAAGGACTCAGCCGACACGTCGATCGACTCGGTCATCGTCGGGGCCACGTTGACCATCGTGAACGTGGCGGCCTGGTCGTTCACGAACCGGCCGATGGGCTCCGCGCACGCCGCGATGCCGTCGCGGTAGATGCCGATGCGGCGGGCCAGCTCCTCGGGGGGCGTGCCCACCGAGAACGAGAGCAGACCCAGGCCGGCCTCGCCGATCATGCGGTGCCCCCCGTCGGAACTGGTGGCGGCCCACAGCGGCGGATGCGGGCGCTGGATCGGCTTGGGCAGCACCCGCCGGCGCGGCATCTGCCAGTAGTGGCCGTCCCACTCGATCTCATCGTTGGTCATGGCGGCGACCGCCATCTCCAGCGCCTCGCGCCACATGGCTCTGGTCTCACCGGGATGGATGCCGAATCCTTCCAGCTCCGCCCGGGTGGCCGACCGGCCGGTGCCCAGCTCCACCCGCCCGTCCGAGAGCAGGTCGAGCACAGCCACCGACTCTGCGGTCCGCACCGGGTGGTTGTAGGGCTTGGGCATCAGGCGCACGCCGTATCCGAGGCGCAGGTTCTCGGTGACCGCGGCCAGGTGCCCGTAGAGAACCTCGGGATTGGAGCAGTGGGAGAACTCCTCCAGGAAGTGGTGCTCCACCGTCCACACCGAGTGGAAGCCGACCCTGTCGCCCAGCCGGACCTGCTCGACCACCTCCTGGTAGGCCTGCTGCTCGCTGCGGTCCGACCACGGCCGGGCCACCGGGATCTCGTAGAACATGGCGAACTTCACGGCTGCTCCTCCGCGCTACGTGGGCTTGCGCCCGATGGTGGCTATGGATGTGGGGCCGAGCATGGCGAAGCCCGGAGCGCGCATCTGCTCCAGAGCGGTGGCCGCGTCCGACTCCGACACGACGCCGGCCTCGACGAGCCGGGGAACGGCCCGATCCAGGGCCAGGAACCACCACTCGCCACTCGCCTCATGGGGCCGCATGATCCGCACGCTGCCGCGCGCGTCGAGATCTTCGAGGCCGAGTTCTCGCATCCAGCCCAGGATCCGTACCCCCGCCTGGGGGTCCCGCCATTGCTGACCCGAAGCGGTGGCCACTATGCGATGGATCGAGCCCAGCGGCTCCGGCAACGTCTGTGCCGCGAACTCGGCCATCGCGCCGTCCTCTATGACCATCGCGCCGCCCGGACACAAGGCTTTGACGAGGCGGGCCATCACCGCCTCCCTTTCGGGTATGTGCTGGATGACGGCGCGGGCGTGGACCAGATGGAAGTGCTCCGAAGGCAGCCGGTCCCGGGCGGCGTCATGCTGGCGCACGATCACGTTGGGCGGCATGTCGGAGTGAAACCGCAGATCGATGTCGGTCGACATCACCCGGCCGTCACCGCCGACCCGCTCGGCCAGCCACGCGGAGACGCTGCCGGTCCCCGCGCCCACCTCCAGCACGTGCATTCCGGGCTCGACGCCCACCCGGTCGAGCAGGCGGAAGGTGCCCGGATCGAGCGTCTTGGCGAGCATCGACAACCGGACTCGCTCTATCTCGACCTCGTCGTCGGCCACGCCGTAGCGTTCAGGCATTCCGGACACGCCCGCAGAGGGTAACGGTCTCGCCCGTGCGCCCCTGAGAGGACCGCCTTGATCAGCAGAGAACCCGATCAGGACCCTCACCGCGACTCGGACGAAAGCGCTGAGCAGGCCGACTTCCGGTCCCGGGTCCGGGCCTGGCACGACCGTCATGCCACTCCCCGGTCGGGTGACGACCTGTGGAGCGTGCCGCTGTATGTGGACACCGCCCGGGCCGAGGAGTACTTCAACCGCGGGAGGGCCTGGCAGCGGACCCTGTTCGAGCACGGCTGGGCCGGGTTGACATGGCCCGAGGCCTACGGCGGGGGCGGGGGCGAGCCGTGGCAGGCCAGGATCTTCTCGGAGGTCGCCGCGGGTTACGAGGAGGCTCCGGGCTTCATCGGGGCCACCATCGCCATGCTTGGCCCGACGCTTCTGCGCCACGGAACCGAGGAGCAGAAGCGCCGGTACGTGCCCGGCCTGCTGTCCAGCGAGCTCGCCTTCTGCCAGCTGTTCAGCGAGCCGGGCGCAGGCAGCGATCTGGCCAGCCTGGCCACCAGGGCCGACCGTGACGGCGACGGGTTCGTCGTCAACGGCCAGAAGGTGTGGAACTCCCAGGCCCAGTTCTGCGACTGGGGCTTCCTGCTGGTCCGAACCGACCCCGGCGCGCCCAAGCATCGGGGCATCACCTTCCTGCTGGTCGACATGGCCACCCCCGGCATCGAGGCCCGCCCGCTCGTGCAGATGAACGGGGCGGCGCACTTCAACGAGGTGTTCCTGACCGACGTGCGCATCCCGGTCGCCAACGTCGTGGGCGAGATCAACGCCGGATGGGGACCGGCCCGCACCGTGCTCCTCAACGAGTCGGCGTTCATCGGGGACCGCAAGGGCACCAGCGTGATGTCGCCGCTGTCGGAGTTGGCCCGCCGTCACGGCCGCCTCGACGACCCGATGGTCCGCCAGCGGCTGGCCGACGCCTGGGCTCGGGAGCAGATGCAGCGATGGATGGGCGAGGCCATCCAGAACGCCGTGCGCCGGGGCGAGCCGGCGCCGATCGACCCCGCGCTCATGAAGCTGTTCGCGGCAGAGTCGAAACGTCGCAGCGGGGAGCTGGCCACCGCGGTGGGCGGGCTGGCCGTGGTGGCCGACACCGGCGAACCGGCCCGCTGGACCCGCCACGAGTTGATGGGCCGCTACGCGGTGTCGATCGGGGGTGGGACCAATGAGGTGATGCGCAACAACCTGGCCGAGCGCTCCCTAGGACTGCCCCGCGAACCCAGCGTCGACCGGGACATGCCCTGGCGGGACATTCCGAGATGACTGGCGTCTTCGCTTGTCAACGCGCCGCGCCGGCGGCCGGGATCACGCCGTACGTCACCCCGAGGCGGCTCAGCCAGCGCCGGTAGAGGATGGCCGAGCGGTCGGCCCGGATCGGTGTCTCCGCTCGGGGATCCAGCGGCAGGAGCTTCGGGTGCTGGTTCTCGAGGATCGGCTTGTCCTGGCCGATCACGCCCTGCTGGAACCGCCGGATCTCGTTGTCGGTGCTCATGTCGTCGAGCACGCTGACGAACAGGTGGGCCCGGATCCGGGTCTCGGTGAGGGGATGGATGAAGATGCCGATGGCGTCCATCCTCTCGGGGTCGCTCGGTGACGACTTGTAGAGCATGGCGCAGTAGGGATGCGGCACCCGGTAGACGTAGGAGGCCAGCACCGCCTGCGAGGAGGCCGCCGCGGCACGCGGCTGGTAGAAGAGGCAGTCGAAGGCCCACAGCTCGCCGTCGCGCTCCTCGACCCGGTACTCGGCCACCTCGGTGCGGGGCTCCTCGCCGAGCACGCCCGCATGCACGTAGGGGAAGTGAGCCATGTCCAGGAAGTTCTCCACCGCCCGCGGGGCCGACACCTCGATTCCGACGGTGACGGTTCTGAGGGTTCTCCGGTCGTCCTCGTGGGCCTCGGGGACGTCGAACACGCCGCCCTCGGGCTCCCCCAGGGTGGTCCACAGGTACCCGTAGTCGGTGCGAACCTCCAGCTCCCGGCCCGATCCTGTCTCGGCCCGGGCCGTGCCGCCGGCGCCGATCCAGCCGCGCAAGCGCTCGCCGAGCAGCAGGGTATGGAGGTCGCCGCGGCGGATCTCGTCCAGATCCGCGACCGCGTGCCACTCGTTGAGGATCACCGGGTCCGAGCACACCTGCATCTCAGTCCCCTCCATCGTCGTCCAGGAAGGCGTCCAGATCGACCAGCCAGGCCCGCTTCTGATCGGTGGCCGCGAAGCTGGCCTCGAGGCTGTTGCGGGCGCACTGCGCCAGCTCGCCGCGGGTCAAGCCGAGGGCCGAGGCCGTAGCCAGGTAGTTGTCGGCCACGTAGCCCCCGAAGTAGGCGGGGTCGTCGGAGTTGATCGTGACCTTCAGCCCGGCGTCGAGCAGGCGCTTGAGGTTGTGGTCGGCCAGGTCGTCGACCACGCACAACGCCAGGTTCGACAGCGGGCACACCGTCAGCGGAGTCTGGGCCTCAGCCAGCCTCAAGACCAGCTCGGGATCCTCCTCGCAGCGCACGCCGTGGTCGATGCGCTCGGCGCCGAGAGCGTCGAGGGCGCCGGTGATGTAGGAGGGAGGGCCCTCCTCGCCGGCATGGGCCACGGAACGAAGACCGGCGGCGCGGGCCATGGCGTAGGCCTCGGCGAACTCCTCGGGCGGGTGGTCCACCTCGGAGCTGTCCAAGCCGACCCCGATGATGCGATCGAGCCAGCCCTCGGAGGCACGAAACGTGTCGCACGCGGCCTCACCGGGCAGGTGCCGCAGGAAGCACATGATCAGGTCCGAGGAGATCCCCGTAGCGGCCTCGGCGTCGGCCATGGCCGAGCCGAAGCCCTCCATGAACACGTCGAAGCCGACACCGCGCTCGGTGTGGGTCTGCGGATCGAAGAACATCTCGGCCCGCCTGACCCCGTCGGCGTGGGCCCGCTGCAGGTAGGCGGCCATCAGGTCATAGAAGTCCTGGGGGGTCTGCAGCACGGTCGCGCCCTGGTAGTAGATGTCCAGGAACGACTGGAGGTCGGTGAAGGAGTAGGCGGCCCGCACCGCGGCCTCGTCGGCGAAGGGAAGCTCGACGTTGTTGCGGCCGGCCAGCTCGAAGAGCATCTCCGGCTCGAGAGTCCCCTCGATGTGCAGGTGCAGCTCCGCCTTGGGCAACGCCCCGACGAAGGCTGCCAGATCCTGGTCGCTCGTTGGTGTCGCCATGGGTCCCCGGCCTAGTCGCGCTCTGGAAGGTGTGTGTCGATGGTGCCATACCGGACGCCGCGGGCGCGCAGCCACCGGCGGTAGGCGAGGCTGCCCGCGTCGGCCGCCTGGTGCGACTCCATCCTCGGATCGGTCGGCAGCCGCCGGGGTCTCTGGGATTCCACGATGTCGATGTCCTGGGAGAAGATCAGCTCGTTGAAGGCCCGCTGGGCATCCAAGTCGGCGCCGGTGTCGTGCACGACCGTCGAACGCCACACGACGCAGCTGGTCTCGGTGACGGGGCTGGCCACGATCAGGATGGTGAAACCCCCGGACCGGTCACCGTCGTCGCCCGAGGGCACCTTGGTCAGGGTGGCCGCATAGGGATGGGAGACCGAGTACTGGTAGCGGACCGGTCCCCCACCGGCCGCGGCCGGTCCCGGATCGGGCTGCCAGAACACGCAGTCGGTCAGCCGCAACTCCTCGTCGTCGGCCTCGACCCCGTAGGCAACGACTTCGGTGTAGGGCTCCTGACCGAGGTATCCCTCGTGCACGAACGGGAAGTGGGCCAGGTCCAGGAAGTTCTCGATTACGCGGGGCCCCGACGACTCGACCCGCACCGGGTCGAGCCACACGGTCAGCTCGGGATGGGCGCCATGGTCGGGCGCGAGGGGCAGTTTCCGGGGACGGTCCCCAGCACAGACCCACCAGAACCCGTACCCGGCCCGGACCTCAGCCCCTCGCAGGCGGATGCCGGCGGGTTGGCGGTCCGGGTGGGCCGGCTGGTGTATGCAGCGGCCGTCGATGCCGAACTGCCAGCCGTGATAGCCGCATCGCAGCCGCTCCCCGTCGAAGTCGCCGAGCGTGATCCGGGCGCCCCGGTGGGGGCAGGTGTCCACGAAGACCTCCACCCGGCCGGAGTTGTCGCAGGCCAGCACCCAGCGCTCGTCGAGCAGCTCGAAGGGCAGCCACCGGCCCGCTTCCAGATCGCCGGCGCGCGCCACCGGGAACCACTCGTCGCGTATGGAGTCGGTCAGGATCATCGCGCTGGGAGGCTCCGACCGGTCCCGGCCCGAGGCTCAGCGCTCCTCGCGCGAGTACGGGATGGCCAGCGCGGCTGGCGCGGAGGTGGATCTCACCCGTCTACCAAGCTTCACCGCCCCGGCCGGGATGAGGATGGCCACCAGCGTGACCACATAGGGCAGCATCGACAGGAAGAAGCTGAGATCGCTGGCCCCCATGAACGGCAGGCCCCAGCCCCGGGCCTGGGCGGTGGTGTCGAGGGAGATCATCGATCCGTACAGCAGGGCCCCGGCAACGGCCCAACCCGGACGCCAACCGGCGAATATGACCACCGCCAGCGCGACCCAGCCCCTCCCCCGGGCTATGTCGGGCGACCACGTGGGCGTGAACGACAGCACCATGTAGGCCCCGCCCGCCCCGGTAAGGGCCGCGCCCAGCACTGAGTAGAAGATCCGCCATCCGGTGACGCTCACACCCACCGCGTCGGCCGCGGCCGGGTTCTCGCCCACCGCCCGCATGTTCATGCCATGTCTGGTCCGGAACAGAACGAACCACAGCACCACCGGCAGCCCGATGTAGGCGATGTACACCACCGGGTCGTGGAAGAAGAACGCCGACACCGCGTCGTTGTCGTCGAGGACCCCGCCCGGGTTGACCTCGCGGAACAGCGTCTGGATGGGCGTGCCGTTGCGGTTCACGCCGAGCTGGTTGGACAGCCCGATGCCCCCCAGCGCCAGCGCCAGGCCCACCAGCACCTGGCTGGCCCGGAAGGCCACGACGCAGACCGCGAAGATCAGGCCCGCCACCGCGGCCGCGATCATGCCGATCAGCATCGCCAGCCAGGGGCTCTCAACTCCCCAGGACAGCACCGCGATCACCGAATAGACCGCGCCGATGCCGATCAGCCCCTCCTGGCCGAGGTTGAGCACACCGACCCGCTCGCCGAGCATGGCGCCGGTGGCGGCCAGCATCACCACCGCACTGGCCGGGATGGCCGAGCCGATCAGGCTCAGGAAGGCGTTCTCGATGATGGCGAGAATCATGGGCCCGCTCCCTGCGGAGCAGCCGCGGCCTCGGCGCCAGCCGCCCCGGACTCGTCGGCGAGGTCACGGCGCACCACCCGGTAGCGGGCCGCGATCTCACCCAGGGCGATGCCGGTCAGGATGACGCCGTAGATGGCGAAGATGATGTACACCGACAGGCCCTTGGTCTGCAGCACGATCCCCGCGTAGAACATCGACGCGATGAACAGCCCGCCGCCGATCACGCCCCAGAACGAGGCTCCGGCCAGGGCAGCCACGATGAAGCCCGACAGCCCGAACTGGGCCGAGAACCCGGCGTTCATGGCCTGCGCCCCCGGCGCGCTCAGCTGGAGCATCCCGCCGAGGCCGGCGATGGCTCCGGTGAAGAGCATCACGACGAGAATCCGCCGGCGCACCGCGATGCCGGCGAAGCCCGCGGCCCGCGGGTTGCCGCCGATGGTGTCGATCTCGTAGCCGATGGTTGTGGACCGGAAGACCCACCACAGCGCGGCCGCGATGACAAGCGGCACGAGCAGGGCGATGGTCACCGAGTTGGCGCCGGGGAGCCCGGGAAGCGTGTGCGACACCTCCCGGGTGGACTGGATGACCGCGGCCGCCTTGTCCCGCCAGAAGCCCAGCGCCGACCAGGTCACCAGCTGAAGGGCCACGAAGTTGAGCAGCAGCGTAGTGATGATCTCGTTCACATCCCAGTAGGCCCGCGCCAGAGCGGGCACCAGGATCCAGACCGCACCAGCCAGCGTGGCCGCCACCGCCATCAGGATCAGGACCAGCCAGCCCGGTCCGTCCATGTGGATGCCCACGCCCACCGCGGCCAGCGCTCCCATGAGGAACTGGCCGTCGGAGCCGATGTTCCACACCTTCATGCGAAGAGACAGGGCCACGCCCAGCGCGGTCATCAGGATGGGTATCGCTCTGAGAGCCGCGCCCTCGATGCCGCGCTGGCGTCCGAATATGGCGTCGAGGGCCTGCCAGAAGATCGAGAACGCGTTGCGGCCGGTCAGCAGCAGCAGGATCCCGACCAGGACCATGGCGCCCACCGCCCCGCCGATCCGGGTGAGGGCGGACCGCCGTGCGTCGACCTCCAGGCGACGCTCCAGCCGCCAGGGGGTGACCCTCAGCACCGCGCCGGCGATCGAGCCGAGCGGCGTCATCGGGACACTCCCGCCGTGCCGTCACGCCCGGGCGTCACGACGCCGCCTCGACTGCGGAGTGGCCGCCCATCAGCAGTCCGATGTGCTCGCGATCGGCGTCGGCCGAGTCGAAGACACCCATGATCCGGCCCTCGTACATGACCGCTATCCGGTCGCCCATCAACAGCACTTCGTCGAGATCGTCGGAGATCAGCAGCACCGCGCATCCGGAGTCGCGCTTGTCGATGAGCGTCGATCTCACCTCCTGGGCTGCGTTCACGTCCAGGCCTCTGGTGGGGTGGGCCGCCACCAGCAGCCGGTCCGCGGCCAGAGCCTCACGCCGGGCCACCAGGCGCTGCTGGTTGCCGCCCGACATCTGGCCCGCCGTCGAGAACACCGAGCGGGTCTGGACCCGGGCCGTCTCAACCAGTTTCTTGGCGAAGTTGATCACACCCTGGCGGTCGAGGGTGAGGCCCTGGGAGAACTCCTCGGTCCAGTAGTTGTGCAGCACCGCGTTGTCCTTCACCGGCGCCGACAGCACCATGCCCATCCCGATGCGGTCCTCCGGGATGTGGCCCACCCCCTTGTCGGTGACGGCCCGCACCGAAAGGGAGGCGATGTCGGCACCGTCCAGGGTGACAGATCCCGACTGCAGGGGACGCAGCGAGCAGATCACCTCGGCGAGCTCGGACTGGCCGTTGCCCGACACTCCGGCGATGCCGAGGATCTCCCCCGACCGCACCGTCAGGTCCACGTCGTGGAGCGCCTCGATTCCCCGGTCGTTGAGCGCCGAGACGCCTTTCAGCTCCAGCGCGGCCTGGCCGGTAACGGTCCGGTGCTCGACGTTGAGAACACGCTCCTCGCCGGTCATCAGCCGGGCGATCTCGCTGGCGGTGGCGCCCTCGGTGGGTCGGGTGATCTCCCTCACCCCTTGGCGCAGCACGGTAAGCCGATCCGACACCGCCAGCACTTCCCGCAGCTTGTGGGTGATGAAGATGACGCTGAGCCCGGAGGCGGCCAGCTCCCGGATCACCCTGAAGAGGTCGTCGGCCTCCTTGGCGGTCAGCACCGCGGTGGGCTCGTCGAGGATCAATACCCGGGCGCCGCGGGCCAGCACCCGCAGGATCTCAACCCGCTGCTGCTCCCCCACCGACAGCTGCCAGATCTTGGCGGTCGGGTCGACATGCAGGCCCATCTCGCCCATGAACTGCTCGGTGCGTTCGATCAGGGCGCGCTGGCTGACGACGCCGGGCGTCTCCGGCCATCCGAGGTGGATGTTCTCGGCCACGGTCATGGGCTCCACCAGCCGGAAGTGCTGGTGGACCATGCCGATGCCGGCGTCGATGGCGTGGGCCGGGCTGCGGAAGTCCCGCTCGGTCCCGTCGACGAGTACCTGGCCACCATCGGCGCGATAGATGCCGGCCAGGATGTTGCACAGGGTGGTCTTGCCCGCGCCGTTCTCGCCCACGAGGGCGTGGACCTCCGACCAGCGCACCTCGAAGTCCACCGCGTCGAGGGCGGCCACACCCCCGAAGGCCTTGTTGATGGCCCGCGCCTCTACGGAGGGCCGTGTGCCGTCGCCAGTCAAGTCAGCCGTTGTCTGCTGTCCAGGATCAGGCTCAGACCGGGGAGATGCCCGTCACGCCGTCGACCGGCCAGTCGATGGCGTAGGCGCCCAGCGAGTCGATGGTCTCGCCCGCGGCCAGCCTCTCGTTGCCCTCGTTGTCGGACAGCGGGCCCTCGTAGACGTGGAGTTCGCCGCTGTCGAGCTTGGCTCCGGCGTCGTGCACCGCGTCCTGCACGTCCTGGGGAACGTTCGGGCCGAAGTCGCCGATGGGTGTGTCGAGCAGCCACACCTCGTCCTGAGACACCCAGGTCCCGTCCAGAACCCGCTGGCACTGCTCGCTGTAGAACGGCCCGAACTCCGACAGGTCGAAGTGGGAGACGTACTTGGTGGGGGCGGCCGTGCGGAAGTCGAGGTTCCAGTACCCGGTCCACACCCCGGCCTCCTCGGACAGCTGCAGGAACGTGGGCTCGTCCATCACGCCGAACAGGAAGTCGACACCGGCGTCGAGCAGGGCGTTGGCCGCCTGGGCCGCCTTCTGCGGGTCGAAGAAGGTGCTGACCAGCACGGTCTCCACCGTTGCGTCGGGATTCACCGACCGGGCGCCGAGCAGCAGGCCGTTCACGTCGTTGAAGGCCGTCGCCGTCGGGAAGGCGCCGATGTAGCCGATGCGGCCGTTGCCGGCGAGATGCCCGGCCGCGACGCCCAGCTGGTAGGCGGTCTTCTCGTGGGCCAGGTAGAACGGGAACAGGTTGTCGCTGTAGTAGTGCCCGTTGATCTCGCAGAACTTGGTGTCCGGAGCGTTGTCCGACACCTCGGTCAGCAGCCCGGCGTACTCGGTGTTGGCGAAGATGATGTCGTTGCCGTCGTCCACCAACTGCTGGAACGTCTCGGTCGTCCCGGCGTCGAAGCCGATGTTCGGCACGAACGAGGTCTCCAACCGGTCACCGAGGGCAGCCTGTGCGGCGAGACGGCCACGGTCGTGCTCCTGCGTCCAGCCGTTGTCGTCAGGCGGACCGATGTACACCCACGCGGCCTTGATCGACTCCTTGCCGGCGGGCGCAGCCGTGGTGGCCGCAGCCGCGGTCGTGGCCGGCGCGGCCTCCTCGTCGTCGCCGCAGGCAGCCAGCAGCGACCCGCCCACGGCCAGGCCTCCGATCCCGGCGGCGCCCATCTTGAGCGCCTGGCGGCGCGACATGGTGGCGCTCGGCGGAAGGATCAGTCCACGGTTCCTCTTGTTGTCAGCCATGTGAATGCCTTTCTGGTATCGAGACTTGCTCAAGCTTGGGTCGGATCTAGTCGAGCTGGGCGACCAACTCGTCGAACTCGAGGGCCCACTGGCGGCGCATCTGGCGCTTCTCGGGCTCGTCCAGCCAGGAGCCGTCGATGCCGTTGAGCATGCAGTGGCGGAAGTCCTCCACCTCGAAGCCCATGTGGTTGTGGGCCATGATGTAGTCCTTGGTGGGGTCGGTCTTGAACATGGGCGGGTCGTCGCAGTCCAGGCTGATCTTGATGCCGAACTCACGCATCCGCCCGATGGGGTGGTTGTCGAAGTCGTCGTTGAAGTACACCCACGCCGTGGAGACCGGCGTGCAGGTGAACACCACGCCCTCGTCCCGACAGCGGCGCATGATGGCCTCGCTCTCCACCACGTGGTAGCCGTGGTCGACCCGCTCGCAGTTGAGGAGGTCGAGGCAGGTCTCGATGTTGCGGGGCGGGGCGTCCTCGGACTGGTGGGCAGTCAGGTGCAGGCCGGCCTGCTCGGCCATGCGGTAGGCCTTCCAGAACCGTTCCGGCGGGTACTCGGCCTCGGCGTAGTCCATCCCGATGCCGATCACTTCCTCGCGGGGATGATCGAGGAGGGTCTCCACCATCGAGACGCCCAACTCCGGGGTCTCCATCCGGTTGATGGCCGCGATCAGGCGGCACTCGATGCCGTGGTCGGTGCGGGCCGCGTTGATGCCGTCGATCAGGCCGTCCACGCAGGTCTCGTAGTCGACCCCCGCGGCCATGTGGGCCGTCGGGTTGAAGAACATCTCGCGATAGCGGACGTTGTGGTCGGCCGCCTCGGTGAGGGTCTCGTAGCAGATGCGCTCGAAGTCCTCCCTGTCGATCACCCCCAGCGAGGTGTTGTCGTACATGTGGAGGAACTTGTAGATGTCGGGGTAGTCGTAGAGGTCCTCGGGCTCCTCATAGTCGGGCAGAGCCACGTTGTGCTTGTTGCAGAGCTCGACCGCGGTACGGGCCTGAACCGACCCCATAAGGTGCAGGTGAAGGCTCACCTTGGGTATCGCCTTGAGGAAGGAATCCATGTCCATGAGCGCGTCAGCCCCCTTGTTCGGCTCCGATCCGCGGACCCTACCACCCGCTGACACCTCCCTAGCCAATCGCCTTTCGAGAGTCGATCTGTGTGTTCAGAACGCCGACTTGCTCGTGACGATGGACGCCGATCGCCGGGAGATTCGCGGCGGCTGGGTGGGGATCTCGGGCGGGTTAGTGACCGCCGTGGGGCACCCGGGACACGAGCCGGAGGCCGACCGGATCATCGACGCTCGCGGCTGCCTGGTCACTCCCGGGTTGATCAATACCCACCATCACATCTTCCAGAACCTGACCCGCGCCTTCGCCCCGGCCCTGGCCGGAGACCTGTTTCACTGGCTGCGCACCCTTTACCCGGTCTGGAGCCGTCTCGACGAGGAGGCGAGCTACGTGTCGGCCTGGATCGGCCTGGCCGAGCTGGCCCTCGGCGGCTGCACCACCAGCACCGACCATCTGTACTTGCATCCCCGGGGCGGTGGCGACCTGATCTCGGCCGAGATCGCGGCCGCCCGGGACCTGGAGTTCCGTTTCCACCCCACCCGGGGGTCGATGAGCCTGTCCGAGAAGGACGGGGGCCTGCCGCCCGACTCGGTAGTGCAGGACGACGACGAGATCCTGGTCGACTGCGAGCGTCTCGTGGCATTGCACCACGACCCCGACCCTGGCGCCATGGTGCGCATAGCCCTGGCGCCGTGCTCGCACTTCTCGGTGACACCCGATCTGATGTCGCGCACCGCGGAGCTGGCCGAGCGCCTCGATGTGCGGCTGCACACCCACCTGGCCGAGAACGCCGACGACAGTGCCCTGTGCGAGTCCCTCCACGGCTGCCGGCCGGTCGAGCTGCTGGAGAGGGTGGGCTGGGGCTCGGATCGTTGCTGGGTTGCCCATTGCGTTGTCCCGAACCCCGCCGAGATCGACCGTCTGGCCCGATGGGGAACCGGGGTGTCCCACTGCCCCAGTTGCAGCCAGCTGATCGGACTCGGAGTGGCGCCCATCCGGGAGCTGCGAGACGCGGGCGTGCCGGTGGGCATTGGCTGCGACGGTTCGGCGTCCACCGACTGCGCCTCGCTGTGGCTGGAGGCCCGGGCCGCCCTGCTTCTGGCCCGGCTGAGGGGCGGGCCCGAGGCCATGGCCGCACGGGAGGCGCTGGAGATGGCCACCCTCGGAGGGGCCGCGTGTCTGGGCCGCGACGACATCGGGGCGCTGGAGCCCGGCCGGGCCGGCGACCTGGTGGTGTGGCCGACCGAGGGAGTGCAGTTCGCCGGAGCGCTCTCCGACCCGGTCGAGGCTCTGTTGCGGTGCGGGCCGGTGGCCGCCCGCCACACCGTCGTGGCCGGCCAGTCGCTGGTCACCGACGGCGAACTGACGGCAGCAGGCGTCGAGGAGATGCTGGCCCGCCACCGCCGCATCGCCGGCGAGTGGCTCGACGCCGCGACCGGCTAGCCATCCATCAACCGGGCAGCGTTTCGTTGCGGGTTCCTGTCGGCGGGCCGGGCCAGCTCGCCGCTCAGTGCGAGGCGACCACCAGGTTCTCTAGCACCTCGCTGTCACCGGTGCGCACGTACCACTCCCAGCGGGTGCCGTCCGGGTCGGTGACCCACGTCTCGGTCTTCTCAGCGTAGCAGCACAGCGTGTCGTCCACGCCCGTGGTCTCCAGCCCCGATCCGCTCATGCGTCGCTCGGCGTCCACGACCTGCTCCGCAGTCTCCGTCTCCACACCGAGGTGGTTGATGGTTCCTCCCGCGCCGCAGCATCCGGCGGTGTCGGACGCATCGTCGCCGGTCTCGAACAGCACCAGCTTAAGCGGAGGCTCGTCGATGGCGAAGTTGGCGTAGCCCGGCCGCTGACGAGCGGGCTCCACGCCGAACAGCCGGGAGTAGAACGCCACGGCCGCTTCCAGGTCCGCGACGTTGAGGGCAAGTTGCAGTCTCACTGGTTCTCCTAATGTCTCGATCATCTGTCTCAATCACTGGTCAAGGCAACCCAACCGGGTACCGGCCGCACAGTATTCCCGCAACATTCCCTGCGTCCTGGGCGGAATGAGGGTGGGGCGACACCGCCGGGGGTTAGTTTCTTGTGTCGGAGCGCCCCGCGCCGCGGAGCGCTGATCGTAAGGCCGCGTCCCACAAGGAGCACGCAAGGTGAAGAGGGTCCTGGTAGCCGGCGCCGGAGGATTCATCGGAGGCCACTTGGTCTCGGAGCTGAGCGCTGAGGGCTGCTGGGTGCGGGCCGTGGACATGGCCGAGCCCGAGTACAGGGAACTGCCGGCCGACGAGTACCTGACCCTCGACCTGCGCGACACCGACGCCTGCCGCAAGGCGCTCGACGGCGGCTTCGACGAGGTGTACCAGCTCGCCGCCGACATGGGAGGCATGGAGTTCATCTCTTCAGCGGAGTGCGAGATCATGCGCAACTCGGCCGCCATCAACGCCAACATGATCTCGGCCGCAGCCGACGCCGGGGTCGACCGGTACTTCCTGTCGTCGTCGGTGTGCGTGTACCGCGACATGGCCCCCGACGAGCCTCCCCTGTCCGAGGACGACGCCTACCCCGCCAAACCCGACAACGAGTACGGGTGGGAGAAGCTCTACGCCGAGCGCATGGCGTCGGCGTTCGCCCGGCACCACGGCTTCAAGGCCCGCGTCGGCCGCTTCGAGAACTGCTACGGACCCTTCGGCACCTGGCGGGGCGGGCGGGAGAAGGCCCCCGCGGCGATCTCCCGGAAGGTCGCGGAGGCGCCCGACGGCGGCACCATCGACGTGTTCGGCGGTGGGACCACCATCCGGACCTTCGTCTACGTCAAGGACCTCGTCGACGCGGTGCTGCTGCTGGCCCGCTCCGACGAGGACCGCCCCACCAACATCGGTCCCGACGAACGGGTGACCATCGCGGAATTGGTGGGCGTGGTAGCCGATGTGGCCGGCAAGCGCATCGACATCCGCGCCGTCGACGGACCCCTGGGAGTCGCGGCCCGCAACTTCAGCCACGAGCGGATCCAGTCACTCGGCTGGACACCGCAGTACGACCTGCGCCGGGGCATGGGCGAGACGTACCCCTGGATCGCGGAGCAGGTAGCCCAGGACCCCCTCGCCGCCCGCCAGCTCTGAGCACGACGTTCAGTGCGGACCCGCTACTCCGAGGACCAGCAGGCCGTCGCCGACGCCTTCGGCGAACTGTTCGCCCGCGAGGCGACGCCGGAGGCGGTGCGGGCCGCGGCGGCCGGCTGCGGCTTCGACCGGGGGCTGTGGAGCAAGCTGGCATCGGCGGGCGCCCCTGGCATGGCCGTGCCGGTCGAGCGCGGCGGCGGTGGCGCCTCGCTGATGGATCTGGCCGTGGTGGCCTTCGAGTGGGGTCGACGGATCGCTCCGGTGCCGCTGGTGGAGCACGCGGTGACCGTCCGGCTGATCGCCTCGCTGACCGGGACCGGAGCTGTCGACAGGGCACTGGCCGGGGCCGTCGTCTCGGGCGGGTTGGTTGCCACACTGGCGTTGCGGCCGCTCAAGGCCGGCGGCACGGCCCAGTTGGTCCCTGCCGGCGCGGTAGCCGATGTGGTGGTCGGACTCCGGGACGGCGCGCTGGTCCTCGGCCGGGGCCGCCCGCCCGGTGCGGCCCGGCCCAACACCGCCGATCTGCCCCTCGCCGACAGGGACCTGTCCGGTGCTGAGACGCTCGCCACGGGCGAAGCGGCCTGTCGCGCCCTCGACGTCGCGTTGACCGAATGGAAGGCGCTCATGGCGGTGGCCTACGCGGGTCTGGCCAGCGAGGTGCTGGCCATGGGCGTCACCTACGTCAAGCAGCGCCACCAGTTCGGCGTGCCGGTCGGGTCGTTCCAGGCGGTGCAGCACGGCCTGGCCGACGCGGCCACCCGCGCCGAGGGCGCCCGCCTGCTCGCCTTCCGAGCTGTCAGCGAGCTAGACGCCGGGCACCCCGGCGGGAAGCGGCTCGCATCGATGGCGCTGCTGTTCGGGGCGGAGTCGGCCCGTTTCGCAGCCGACCGGGTGCTGCAGTACCACGGCGGCTACGGATACAGCGCCGAGTACGACGTGCAGCTCTACTACCGGCGGGCCGCGGCCTGGCTGCTGCAGCTCGGCGAGCCCGCGGCCGAGGTGGCCCGGCTCGCCGAGGACGACCTGGGTCCCAAGGGTCGGGCCGCGTGATGGACTTCACGCTGCCGGCGCAGGCCGAGGCGTTCCGGGCCGAGGTTCAACAGTTCCTGGCCGAGCACCTCACCGCCGACATGATCGCGGCCACCAGGGACGGCACCGTCCACTCCCCTGCTCTGCACCGCGCCATCGCCGAGCGGGGCTGGCTCTCGGGCGCGGTCCCGGCCGAGCTCGGCGGCGGTGGGATGGATCCGGTGGAGCTGTGCGTGATGGTGGAGGAGCTCCAGCTGCATCGGGCACCCGCCGACGCGCTCGGGGTGGCCGTGGTGACGGTGTCGGTGATCCTCGAGCACGGCAACGAGTTCCTGAGGTCCGAAGTGGTCCCTCGGCTGCTGTCGGGCGAAGCCCTCGGCTGCTTCGGCTACAGCGAGCCGGAGTCCGGCTCCGATGTGGCCGCGGCCCGCACCCGGGCCGTGCGCGACGGCGGCGACTGGATCATCAACGGGTCGAAGATGTGGACGACCCTGGCCCATGTCGCCGGCTACGTGCTGCTGCTCACCCGCACCGATCCGGAGGTTCCCAAGCACCGGGGCCTGACCTTCTTCGTGGTGCCCCTGGACTCGCCCGGAATAGAGATCCAGCCGGTCGAGACCATGGGAACGGACCGCTCCAACGCCACCTTCTACGACGATGTGCGCCTCGGCGACGAGTGGCGCCTCGGCGAGGTCAACGGCGGCTGGGATGTGATGAAGACGGCCCTCAAGTACGAGCGGGGCATCGCCGGGGGGCAGTTCCCGTCTCCTCCCGTCATCGAGGCTGCCGTCGACTGGGCCCGCAGGAGCCGGTCCGACGGCACCCGTCCCATCGACGACGACGACGTCCGCAGCCGCCTGGTGCGGGCCATGATCGACGTGGAGGTGTGCCGCAGCTTCGCCTACCACACCGCCGCGCTGGCCGCCGACGGCGAGATGTTCGGCGTGGAGGGGTCGATGACCAAGCTGTTCGCTTCGGAGTCCTACAAGAGACACTGCGCCTGGTTCCTCGACATGATGGGCGCCGACGGACTGCTGACCCATGAGGACGGCGGCGCCCACATGGACGGGCGCATCGAGGAGAACTTCCGCCACGCACCGGTGACCGCCATCTACGGAGGCACCAGCGAGATCAACCGCAACCTGGTGGCCGAGGGTTGGCTGGGGCTCCCCCGCTCCCGCTGAGAGGCCGAGCGGACAGGCGGGATGACGCGGCCCATACGGCGCGAGGCCGTGGCCCGAGCGGCCCGTGAGCGCAGCGAACAAGAGCGGGAATGACACCGCCAAACCACGACCGGCTCTCACCTATCCGCGTGGCCACTGCGAGAGCTTGGAGAGCACGGCGGCCCGTCGGTAGCCTGATTCGTCGAACGGGACGTGGCGCAGCCAGGTAGCGCACCTGCTTTGGGAGCAGGGGGTCGCCGGTTCAAATCCGGCCGTCCCGACCCAACCCCTCATGAGCCAACTCCACGAAGCCCAGCGACGGGCCGATCCGATCAGACGATATGTAGCGCCCGAGTCGTTGGAAGACGCTCTGGAGGTGCTGGCCGCGCACGCCCCTTCGGCCAGAGTCATCGCGGGCGGCACCGATCTGCTGCTCGAGCTCAGCCGCGGGGTCCGGGACGGGATCGACACGCTCGTGGACTTGAGCGTCCTCGAGGGTCTCGACACCATCACCGAGCGGGACGGGCGGATAGAGCTGGGGCCGCTCGTCACCCACGCCAATGTGGTCGCCTCCGAGCGGATGCTCACGGCGGGGCTGCCTCTCGCGCAGGCTTGCCTGGAGGTCGGAGGGCCGCAGCTTCGCAACCGGGCCACGATCGTGGGCAACATCGTCACCGCCAGCCCGGCCAACGACACCATCTCGGCGCTGTACGCGCTGCGCGCCGATGTGACCGTGGCATCGGCCGCCGGCGGCGAGCGGACCATGCCCATCGCGGAGTTCTTCACCGGCTTCCGGACCACCGCGCTCGAACCCGGCGAGCTCGTGACCAGCATCTCGTTCGACGCTCTGGGCGGGGCCCGGCGCGGCGTCTTCGTGAAGCTGGGACTTCGCAAGGCGCAGGCGATCTCGGTGGTCCACGCAGCCGTGGTGGTCGCCGACGCCGGCGACGGCACGGTGGCCGACCTCGCGGTGGCCCTCGGCAGCGTCGGACCCACCATCGAGATGGTGCCCGCGGCCGCCGACATCGCGGCCGGCCGATCGCTGGCCGAGGCCGCCTCAGAGGTAGCCGCCGCGGCCCGGGCCGCGGTCACACCCATAGACGACCTGCGCTCCACCGCGGAGTACCGCAGCCACACCACCGAGGTGGTCGTGAAACGGGCCCTGCTGTCGCTGGCCGCACGGACCGAGGCCGACACCTGGCCCGAGCGCCCGCCGCGACTCGTGACCGCCAACGGCGCTGCGGCAGCCGCCGGGGCGGGTCGGATGCCTCAGCGTGAGATCACTGACGACAACACCATCAGCGCGACCGTCAACGGGCAGGAGCGCCGCGCCCCCAACGCCGCCCGCCGCACCCTGCTCGACTGGCTGCGATTCGACCTCGGCCTGACCGGCACCAAGGAGGGCTGCGCCGAGGGAGAGTGCGGCGCCTGCACCGTTCATCTCGACGGGCAGGCAGTGCTGGCGTGCCTAGTGCCCGCGGGCCGCGCCGATGGGGCGAACATCACCACCGTGGAGGGCGTCGCCCCGCCCGAAGGCGGCCTGCACCCGGTCCAGCAGGCACTGGCCGACTGTGAGGGCGTCCAGTGCGGGTTCTGCACACCGGGGTTCGTGATGAGTTCGGTCATGCTCGCAGCCGAAGAGCCCACCCCCAGCCGGGCTCAGGTCGAGCACGGTCTGGCCGGCAACCTGTGCCGCTGCACCGGCTACTACGGCATCCTCGACGCCATCGCCGGGATCGGCGACGCATCCCCCAACCACGGAGCCCTCAACCGAACTGGCAGCCAGAAGCACCCAAACGGGACTCCTCAGCTGCCAATTCCTTCCGGCGACTCTGGAGCGGACAGCCCGTGAGCGTCGGTGCCTCGACGGCCCGCATCGACGCGGCGGCCAAGCTCACCGGGCAGGCGGCTTACGGCAGCGACCTCATCGGTTCGGACGCCCTGTGGGCCATGGTGGTGTTCACCGACCAGCCTCACGCCCGGCTGCTGGAGGTCGACTTCTCCGCGGCGCGGGCCGTCGACGGCGTCGTGGACGTGTTCGGCTCCGCTGACGTGCCGGTCAACGAGTACGGCCTCACCATGGCCGACCACCCCGTCTTCGTGGGCCTCGACCACACCGGACGCAGTGCCGTCGCCTGCGATGTCTCCCGCTGGGAGGCCGACCGGCTGGCACTGGTGGTCGCCGAGTCGCCAGAGGCGGCCCGGGCCGGCGCGGCGGCGATCACGTCGCGATGGGAGCCGCTGCCGGTGCTGGCCGACATCGACGAGTCGCTCAGTTCGGACACGCTGCTCCATCCCGAGAACGGCAAGTCCTCGAACACCTACTACTCGCTGCGGCTCCGCAAGGGCGACATGGACCGGGGGTGGGCCGACGCCGATGTGGTGGTGGAGTCCACCTACGAGTTCCCCTACCAGGAGCACGCCTACCTGCAGCCCGAGGCCGGGCTGGCCTACATCGACGACGAGGGCCGGGTCACGGTCGAGGTGGCCGGCCAGTGGACCCACGAGGACCAGGAGCAGATCGCCCACGCATTGGACGTGCCCCCCGAGCAGGTGCGGGTGATCTATCCGGCCATCGGCGGGGCCTTCGGCGGCCGCGAAGACATATCGATCCAGATCGTGCTGGCGCTGGCCGCGCTGAGGCTGCGCGAGCGGGGCTTCGACCGCCCGGTGGCCACGGTGTGGTCGCGCGAAGAGTCGATCGTCGGGCACGGCAAGCGACACCGGGGCCGCATCACCGCCCGGTGGGGAGCCGGACGCGACGGCCGGATCACCGCGGTCAAGAGCACGGCCTGGCTCGACGCGGGTGCCTACAACTTCACGTCCAACAAGGTGCTGGGCAACTGCCACTTGCACCAGTCCGGCCCCTACGAGGTGCCCAACGCCGAGATCGACAGCTTCGCGGTGTACACCAGCGCCACCCCGGCGGGCGCCTTCCGGGGCTTCGGTGGGCCCCAGGGCGCGTTCGCGGCCGAGTGCCAGATGAACAAGCTGGCCGAGGCGTTGCGAATGGATCCCGTGGAGCTGCGCCGCATCAACACGCTGCGCGAGGGCAGCATCGGCATCACCCAGACGCCGATGCCCGAAGGCGTGACCATGCCCGAGGTGATCGACAGCTGCGCCGAGGCGGCGGAGTCGACGGCCGATGAGGTGGTCCCGGACTTCAGCCCGTTCCCGTCGCTGCCGGCCGATCCGTCGTCCCAGCGCCGGGGCCGGGGCTTCGCCTGCTCGTACAAGAACGTCGGGTTCTCGTTCGGCTTCCCCGAGCGCTGCGAGGCCGAGATCGTGCTGCACGGCGAGGACTCCGGCGAGCCCGAATGGGCCGAGCTGTACCACGCGGGCGCCGATGTGGGCCAGGGGGCCCACACCGCGCTGGTGCAGATGGCTGCGGAGGCGACAGGCCTGCCCGCGGACCGGATCGAGCGCCGCTTCTCCGACACCGCCACCTCCGGCGACGCCGGCTCGGCCTCCGCGTCCCGGCTCACGTGGATGTCGGGCAACGCCATCCTCGGCGCGGCCGAGGAGGCCGAGAAGGCCTGGCGCGACGGCCAGCGGCCCGCGGCCGGCCACTTCCGCTACGTGCCGCCCCCCACCGAGATGCTCGACCCGGCCGACGGCAGCGGCGTGCCGAACTTCTCTTACGGGTACGTGGCCCAGCACGTCGACCTCACCGTCGACACCGGCACCGGCCACATCAGGGTGAACCGGGTGGTCAGCGCTCACGACGTCGGCAAGGCCATCAATCCCAAGCTGGTGGTGGGCCAGATCGAGGGCGCGGTGATCCAGGCCCACGGCTACGCCATCAGCGAGAACCTCCGCTCCAACGGGGGCCGCTTGCAGAACATGCGGCTGAGCACGTACCTGATGCCCGGCATCGGCGACATACCGACCCACGTCGACAGCGTGGTGCTGGAGCTGGCCGACCCGCACGGCCCCTGGGGCGCCCGCGGCATGGCCGAGATGGGAATGATCCCCTACGCCCCCGCGGTGGTGGCCGCCCTCCACGACGCCACCGGCGTCTGGTTCGACAGCTTCCCCCTCACCCCGGACCGGGTCCTCGCCGGCCTCCGCGACGCCGACGGCTAGCCGGCCGGGCTAATCCGGCCAGGCGGCGGTCAGGCGCTCCCAGCAGTCCTGGAGGCTCTGGGGCAGGACCCTCACATCAGCCAGCGCGGTCATGAAGTTGGTGTCGGAGCGCCAGCGGGGCAGCACGTGGATGTGGACATGGTCGTACACGCTGGGGCCGGCGCCCTCGCCGAGGTTGGCACCGACGTTCACCCCGTCGGGCGAGAAGGCGGCCTTCACCGCGGCCACCGCGTCGTGGACGGTGTCCCACAGCTCGCGGCGCTCGTCGGGGTTAAGGCCCTCGAGATCGCCGACAGCCCGGTAGGGCAGGATCAGCAGGTGGCCGGTCGAGTAGGGGTAGCGGTTCAGGATGGCGAACACCCGCTCGCCGCGGTGCACGATGTGGGTCTTGTCGTCGGGCAGGCCCGAGTCGAGGACGGCCTCGAACAGGCTCTGGCCCGAGTCGTCGTCGGGGCCCGTCCCCGCTCCGGGGACCGTGCCCGGGATCGTGCCCGACGAGTCGGCGACGCCGGCTGCGGCCGCCTCGCGGTCGGTCATCATGGCGGGGATGCGCCAGCCGGCCCAGAGGCGCTCGACCATGTCAGGTGCGGGCCTCGACCTCGCCGGCGAGGCGGTCCGTGAACTCCGCCAGCGGCACGTCGCGCTCGGGTTTCTTGGTGCCCCGGGCGTTGACCCCGACCGTGCCGTTGGCGGCATCGTCGTCGCCCACCACCAGCACGTAGGGGACCTTGGCCACCTTGGCGGTGCGCACCCGCTTGCCCAGGGGCTCCTCCGCGGGGCTCACCTCGACGCGGAAGCCCTGCGACCTCAGCGAGTCGGCCACCTCGGCCGCGTAGCCGGCGTGAGCCGCGGCCACCGGCAGCACCTGGGCCTGCACCGGCGCCAGCCACGCCGGGAACGCCCCGGCGTAGTGTTCCAGCAGCACGCCGAAGAACCGCTCCACCGAGCCGAACAGGGCCCGGTGGATCATCACCGGGCGGGGCCGGGAGCCGTCGGAGGCCACGTACTCCAGCCCGAAGCGCTCGGGCAGGTTGAAGTCCACCTGGATGGTGGACAACTGCCAGGACCGGCCGATGGCGTCGCGCACATCCACGTCGATCTTGGGGCCGTAGAACGCCCCGCCTCCCTCGTCGGTCACGTAGGACAGCCCCGAGGCGTCCAGCGCGGCCCTGAGGCCCTCGGTGGCCTCGTCCCAGAGGGCGTCCTCGCCCACGTACTTGTCCTCCGGCCGGGTGGAGAGCTTGGCCTGGAAGTCGCTGAAGCCGAACGCCTCCAGCACGCTCAGCACGAAGTCGAGCAGCGAGGCCAGCTCGGCCGCGATGTGCTCGCGGGCACAGAAGATGTGGGAGTCGTCCTGGGTGAAGCCCCGGCTCCGCAGCAGGCCGTGCACTGCGCCCGACAGCTCGTAGCGGTAGACGGCACCGAGCTCGAACAGCCGCATGGGCAGATCCCGGTAGCTGCGCTGCGACGACCGGTAGATCATCACATGGAACGGGCAGTTCATCGGCTTCGGGTAGTAGTCGGCGCCGTCCATCTCCATGGGCGGGTACATGCTGTCGGCGTAGAAGTCGAGGTGCCCGGAGGTCTCCCACAGCACCGACTTGGCGATGTGGGGTGAGAACACGAACTCGTACCCGCCCGCTTCGTGGCGCTGGCGGGAGTAGTCCTCCATGAGCTTGCGCACCAGGGCGCCCTTGGGGTGCCACACCGCCAGCCCCGGGCCCAGCTCGGAGGGCCACGACACCAGGTCGAGTTCGGCGGCCAGGCGGCGGTGGTCGCGCCGTTCCGCCTCGGCCAAGCGGTGCAGGTGGGCGGCGAGGTCCTTGCGGGCGGCCCAAGCGGTGCCGTAGATGCGCTGCAGCATGGGGTTGCGCTCGCTTCCCCGCCAGTAGGCGCCACTGACACGCTGCAGGGCGAAGTGGCCCAGCCGTCCGGTGGAGGGCACATGGGGGCCGAGGCACAGGTCGACGAAGCCATCGGCGTCGCCGGAGCCGGCGTCGTTGCGGTAGCAGCTCACCGTGCCGCCGTCAGACGCCTCCGAGGCCAGGTCGCCGTCGGCGCCCGCGCCGAGGGCCACCGCCTCGATGATGGCCCGCTTGTAGGGGTGCGCCTCGAAGAGCCGCAAGGCCTTCTCGGCAGCCATCTCGACCCGGCGGAAGGGCTGGTCGGCGGCGATGATCTCCCGCATCCGGTCCTCGATGCGCTCCAGGTCGGCATCGGAGAAGGTGCCACCGTCGGGCAGCTCGAAGTCGTAGTAGAAGCCGTGCTCGATGGGCGGGCCGATGGCGAAGGTGGCGCCCGGGAACAGGTCGAGCACCGCCTGGGCCAGCACATGCGCGGTCGAGTGCCGGATGGTGTGCAGACCCCGGTCCGAGGCCGCCGTCACGATCTCCACCGACGCCCCATCGGTAAGGGGCGCGTCCAGGTCCCTCTCGTCGCCATCAACCACCGCGACCACGGCGTCGGAAGCCAGGCGCGGGCCGATTGCGGCAGCCAGATCGGCCCCGCTGGCACCCTCGGCCAGCTCCCGTTCCGAGCCGTCCGGAAGCGACACCGTGATCGCAGACATCGCCTCCGAGGCTACCGCTGCGACTAGCAAGAGGCCGAGCGGACAGGCGTACGCGAACACCCGGGGACGGGCGAGGCCGTGGCCCGAGCGGCCTGTGAGCGAAGCGAACAAGAGCGGGAATGACACCGCTGCGACGCGACGGGTTCTCCCCCATTTGCGGGCGCTCGCAAGCGGTCTCCGCCGCTAGAGGGCGACGCCGAGGAGGTCGGCGGCGGCGTTGACGGGGCGGCCGGACTGAGCGGCTTCGTCCACTGCAGCCAGGGCGCTCGGCACGTCCAGGTCGTCGTCGAGGTGTTGGCGCACTTCGTCCAAGAAGTCGGACTCGGCGTCGCCGCCGTCGCGGGCAGCGCCCCGCCACAGGGCTAGGCGGTGCTCGGCTTCCTCCAGCAGGCCGTCGTGCCAGGGCCACGGGGTGCGGTAGTGCTGTGACATCAGGGCCAAGCGGATGGCCATCGGCTCGTGGCGCTCGCGCAGTTCGTGGACGAACACGAGGTTGCCGAGCGACTTGGACATCTTGGAGCCCTTGTAGTGCACCAGCGCCTGGTGCAGCCAGTGCCGGGCGAACGGCCTGCCGGTGACCGCCTCGGACTGGGCCCGCTCGCACTCGTGGTGCGGGTACAGCAGGTCCACTCCCCCGCCGTGCAGATCGATGGTCTCGCCCAGCTCTCGCAGCGCCAGCGTCGAGCACTCGACGTGCCAGCCGGGCCGCCCCGGCCCCCAGCGCGACTCCCAGGTGGGCTCGCCACCACGGGCCCGCTGCCACAGCACGAAGTCGAGCGGGTCCCGCTTGGCCGGGTCGTCGGGGTTGTCGCGCCACTGCCGGGCCAATTCGACCATGCGGTCCCGGCCGAATCCGGAAAGCGAGCCGAAACCGTCGAAGGTCTGCGTGTCGAAGTACACGCTGCCGTCCGCGCAGTACGCGTAGCCCCGGTCGAGGGCCTCGTGGATGAAGCCACGGATGTCGGGGATGGCCCCCGTCGCCCGGGGCTCCGAGGCCGGCGGCAAGGTGTTCAGGGCGGCCATGTCGTCGTCGAAGCGGGCCGTCTCCGCGAAGGCCAGATCCAGGTAGTGGACTCCCCGCCGGCGGGCCGCGGCCAGGATGTCGTCGTCGACATCGGTGATGTTGCGCACGCAGCGGGTCTCGCAGCCCATGTCCCGCAGGCGGCGCTGCAGCAGGTCGTAGGTGACATAGGTGGCCGCGTGGCCGAGGTGGGTGGCGTCGTAGGGGGTGATGCCGCACACGTACATGCGCACCACCGGCGGCGGATCGAAGTCGACGACGGCGCCCCTGGCAGTGTCGTAGAGCCGCACCTTCTCACGGTACCGTTGCGGGCCGTGGGCCTACTCGACGGCAAGCGGATCGTGATCACCGGCGTGCTGACCGACGCCTCCTTGGCCTTCGGCGCGGCCGAGACGGCTCTGGCCGAGGGGGCCGAGATCCTCCTCACCGGGGCGGGGCGGGGAATGCGTCTCACCCAGCGCACCGCCCGCAAGCTCGGCGAGGGCATCGACGTGGTGGAGTTCGACGTGACCGAGCCGTCCCATGCCGACGCGCTGCGCGACCACCTGTCCGCCGGCTGGGGACGGGTTGACGGCGCGCTGCACGCCATCGGGTTCGCTCCGCAGGTCTGCCTGGGCGGCTCGTTCATGGAGGCCACCTGGTCGGACGTCAAGGTGGCGCTGGAGATCTCCACCTACTCGCTCAAGATGCTCGCCGATGCGGTCGCCCCGCTCATGGGTGACGGCGGCTCGATCGTGGGACTCGACTTCGACGCCTCCCGGGCCTGGCCCGGCTATGACTGGATGGGGGTGGCCAAGGCCGGCCTGGAGTCCACCTGCCGGTACCTGGCCCGCTACCTGGGGCCCCAGGGCATACGGGTGAACCTGGTATCGGCCGGGCCGATGAAGACCATGGCCGCCCGCTCCATACCGGGCTTCTCGGAGTTCGAGGACGCCTGGGACGGCCGGGCACCCCTCAGCTGGAACGTCACCGACCCGACCGGGGTGTCGCGCACGATCGTGGCCATGCTCAGCGACTGGCTGCCGGCCACCACCGGATCGATCGTCCACGCCGACGGCGGCTACCACGCCGTCGGCGCCTAGCGCTCACCCGCAGGGGGTCACGCGCCGTTGTCGTCGGTCTCGTCGAAGATGTCCCCGACGAGCGCCTCGAGCACGTCCTCGAGGGTGACAACCCCCAGCATCTCACCCGCCCCGCTGCGCACCAGAGCCATGTGCCTCCGCGACCGGCGCATGTAGAGCAGCAGATCGTGCCCCGCCATGTCGGGGCTCACGACCCGCATGCGGCGGAGCAGTTCCAGCGGCACCGGATCGTCCCGCGCGTCGGGCGGCAGTCTCAGGAGGTCCTTGGCGTGTACGAACCCCAGCACGTCGCCGGGCTCGGATCCCCACACCGGCACGCGCGTGTGGCCGCTGGAAGCGATCACATCCTCGAGCCGGGCGACGGACACGCCCCTGGGCACCGACACCAGCCTCTCGGCCTGCACCATCAAGGACCCCGCCGACCGGACCCGGAACTCCAGAGCCCCCGACAGCAACTCGTGCTCGGTGGGCTCGATCACGCCCTCCTCGCGGGCGCCGGCCAGCAGCGTGTGGAACTCGTTGATGGTGAGGGCGGTGTTGATCTCGTCGACCGGCCTCATGCCCATCAGCCGCACCAGCCCGTTCGACACCACGTTGAGCGACCAGATGACCGGCTTGAAGATGGTCACGTAGACCTTCATCGCCGGCGCCAGCAGCCTGGCAGCCGCCTCAGGTTCGGCGATAGCGATGTTCTTGGGAACCATCTCCCCCACCACCACGTGCAGCGTCGTCACCGCGAAGAGAGCGACCGCGAACGAGATGGTGTGCAGCACGCCCGACGGGACCTCCACGACGAGCTCGATGACCGGCTCGATCAGATGGGCGATGGCCGGCTCGGCCACATAGCCCAGCACCAGCGAGGCCATGGTGATTCCCAGCTGGGCGCCCGAGAGCTGCGTCTGCAAGTCGCGGACCGCGGCCAGAGCCAGCCTGCCGCGACGGTCCCCGCCGGCCGCGCCCGTCTCCAGGCGGGCGGCACGGGCAGCCACGAAGGCGAACTCGGCCGCCACGAAGAAGGCGTTGGCTCCCAGCATCACCACCGCGACCACGAGGGCCACGATCGACCCGGTGCTCACCGCGACTCCTCCGGCCCAGCAGCGGGTTTGCTGCCGGCCTCAGAGGGGGCCACCACCCGCACGGTGGCGATCCGCAACCCGTCCACCGCCACCACTTCTAGGCGCCAGCCGTCCACGGTGGCGATCTCGCCGGGAACCGGGATATGGCCCAGGCGGTCGAGCACCAGCCCGGCCAGCGTCTCGTAGGCGCCCTCGGGCATGGAGAACCCGGTGGCTTCGAAGACCTCGTCGAAGTGCAGCGACGCGGGCAGCACCGTCGACCCCCGCGACTCGGCCCGGGTCCGCTCCGGCGTGGCCGAGTCGTGCTCGTCGTCGATCTCGCCGACTATCTCCTCCAGCACGTCCTCCAGGGTGATGATCCCCGCCGTCCCGCCGTGCTCGTCGACCACCACCGCCAGCTGGCCCGCACCGGTGCGCAGATCGTCCAGTATGTCGTCGAGGTCCCGGGACTCCGGAACGGCCAGCACCGGCTTCATCAGACGCGAGACGGGCGTGGACGGACGATCCTGCACCGGCACCGCGAACAGCGATTTCACATGGACCACACCGGCGACATCGTCCACGTGGCCTCCGATGACCGGGAACCGGGAGTGGCCGGTCACCGCCGACAAGTCCGCGAGATCGGCCACCGAGGCGTCGGCCGCGATGGCCACCACCTCCACCCTGGGCACCATGGCGTCGTCGGCCTGCTTGCCCGCCAGGCGGATCGACCTGGTCAGCAGCCGGACCTCGCCCTCGTCTAGCATCCCCTCCTGTCCCGACGACACGAAGAGGTGTTCGAGCTCCTCGCGGTCGGGCACCGTCTCGAGTTCTTCGCGCGGCTCGATGCCTAGGCGGCGCACCATCCAGTTGGCGGACTCGTTCAGGAACCTCACCAGCGGCCGGGCCAGCACACCGTAGACCGTGGTCGGCACAGCGACCGCGACCGCCGCTGGATAGGGCTTGGTGGTGGCCACCGCCTTGGGCACCAACTCGCCCAGGACCATTTGCACGATGGTGGCCAGCGCCAGGGCCACCGCGACCGACACAGCCCAGGGAGTGTCCGTCCCGAAGATCGCCTCGATGCCGGGCTCGACCATCGGCGCCAAGGCGGGCTCGATGATGAAGCCGATCAGCAGCGACGACACCGTTATGCCGATCTGCGCGCCGGAGAGGTGGAACGAGAGCTGAGCGACGAGCCGCTGGACCATCCGGGCCCGCCGGTCGCCTGCCCCTGCCCTCTCATCCACTCGGGTCCGATCCACCGCCACCAGAGCGAACTCCATGGCGACGAAGGCGGCGTTGGCGGCTATCAGCGCGAGAGCGGCCAGAAGCCACAGCGCGACGTCTATCGGTCCTCCCCGGATCGACGGGTCCTACAGCCGCGAATCTACTGTCCTGCCCGATCGGTTCCCGCGCTTTGCCCGGCCGGCTCTAGCTTGACCTGATGCCGTCGCCGGGACTGCACCCAGATCGAAGCCTCGGGTGGATCCGCCGGATCCTGCCCGTCTTCGCCCGCCAGCGGCGGGTGTTCGCGGTCGCGGTGGCGGCCGGACTGGCCACCGTCGCGGCGACGGTGGCCGTGCCGGTCGTGATCGGCCGCGGCGTGGACGTCGCCGCCGCGGGCGACGACCTGAGCCGGTGGGTGGTGGCGCTGGCCGTGCTGGCCGCGGCGCGCTTCGGGTTGGGCTACGCCTACCGCTACGGGCTGTTCCGGTCCGCGCACCGCCTCGACGCCGACCTGCGCAACCTGGTGTACGAGCGGTTGACGGAGCTCTCGTTCTCGTACTGGGACCGGACCCAGACGGGGCAGGTGATCTCGCGGGCCAACAGCGACATCCGCTCCATCCAGCTGCTGTTCGCGTTCGCCCCGCTGGTGGCCACCCAGATGGTGATGCTGGTCATGGGGACGGCCGCCATGGTGTGGCTGTCGCTGCGGTTGACCCTGGTCGCCATGGCGCCCCTCCCGCTGGTGCTGTATGTCGGCATCCGGCTCCGGGATCGGGTGTTTCCTCTCAGCTGGGTCACCCAGGCCCGGATGGCGGACCTGGCCACGATCGTGGACGAGAACATCCAGGGCGCCCAGATCGTGAGGACCTTCGCCCAGGAGCACAACCAGGTGAGGACGCTGGCCCGGTCCGCCCAAAGGCTGCGCTGGGCCGGCACGGCCACCGCGGATGCCAGGGCCCGCCACGCGCCCATCATGGAGGCCCTGCCCCGCCTCGGCCTGGCTCTGGTGCTGCTCGTCGGGGGGCTGCTGGCCATCGACGGCCGGGTCGCGGTGGGCGACCTCGTGGCCTTCAACGCCTACGTGCTGATCATGGCCGCACCGTTCCGGATGATCGGGTTCGTGATGATCCAATGGCAGCGGGCCTCGGCCGCGGCCCAGCGCGTGTTCGAGATACTCGACGAGTCCCCGGAGATCACCGAGCGCCCCGACGCCGTGACGCTCACCGATCCGGCCGGGCGGGTGGAGCTGGACGACGTGACGTTCGCGTACACGACCAACCCCACCGCCACCGGGGGCGGCACCAGAGTGATCGAGGACTTCAGCCTGACGGTGGAGCCGGGCGAGACGGTGGCGGTTGTGGGCCGCACCGGCAGCGGCAAGAGCACCATCGCCCGGCTGCTGCCCCGGTTCTACGACGTGGACCAGGGCGCGGTTCGCATCGACGGCATCGACGTCCGGGACCTACGACTGTCGGATCTGCGCCGGGCGGTGACCGTGGTGACCGACGATCCGTTCCTGTTCGCCACCAGCGTCCGCGACAATGTGGCCTTCGCCCGCCCCGACGCCGACGAGGCGTCGGTGGCCGTGGCCCTCGTGGACGCGGCCGCCGGGCGCTTCGTGGCCTCGATGCCGTCGGGGACCGACACCGAGCTCGGCGAGAGGGGCTCGACCATCTCCGGAGGTCAGCGCCAGCGCCTGGCCATCGCCCGGGCACTGCTGGCCGACCCCGCGGTGCTGGTCCTCGACGACGCCACCAGCGCGATCGACAGCGAGGTCGAGGAGCGGATCCATGCCGCGCTGCGGGAGCGGCGCACCCAACGCACCACCATCCTGATCGCGCACCGGCTGTCGACGATCGCGCTGGCCGACTGGGTCGTCTTCATCTCGGCGGGGCGGGTGGCGGCCACCGGCAGCCACCGGGAACTGCTGGCAACCGTGCCCGAGTACGCCCTGGTCCTCACCGACATCGGCGCCACTGACACCGATACTGGCGTCGCCGCGGCGAGCCGGGCTCTGATCTGATGTTCGAGTCGCCGGTGGGCATGCGCAGCGGTCCCACCGCGGGGCAGGCTGCGGCCGCGGCCGGCCTGCCCCACGCGGAAGTGCCCGGCGACCTGCGCAACCGGGTCGAGCAGGTCCTGCTCGACGAGCCCGAGCATCCCGAGCCGGCAGTGTCGTGGTCGCGCCAGTCCGGCGAGGCGGACCGGCACTTCGGGCTCCGCCGATTCCTGCGGCCTCACCGCTACCGGCTGGCCGTGGCGTTCGCCCTGGTCGCCGTCGAGACCGTCGCCATACAGCTCGGGCCGGTCCTCACCCAGATCGGCGTG
Organism: Candidatus Aldehydirespirator sp.; assembly: GCA_965221605.1. Taxonomy (GTDB): domain Bacteria; phylum Actinomycetota; class Acidimicrobiia; order Acidimicrobiales; family Aldehydirespiratoraceae; genus Aldehydirespirator. The sequence continues at coordinate 27,206 of CBDCSK010000004.1, read as the reverse complement.
GACGACGGGATCCTGGCCGGCAACCGTCGTGTGCTGGTGGTTGCGGCCCTGGCCTACGCCGGGCTGCTGGTGGTCGCCACCGCGCTGGGCGCGGCGCGCACCGCGTTCACGGGACGCCTCGGCGAGCGGCTGATGGAACGCCTTCGCATCCGGACCTTCGCCCACATGCAGCGCCAGGGCATGGACTTCTACACCGACGAGAAGGCGGGCGTGCTGCTGACCCGGATGACTTCGGACATCGAGGCCCTGTCGGTGCTGTTCCAGGAGGGAATCGTCAACTTCGCGGTGCAGGCCTTGACCCTGGTGGTGATCACCGGCCTGCTCTTCAGCTACGACCCGCTGCTGGCCGTCGTCACCCTGGTGGCCGCGGTTCCGCCCACGGTGGCGGCCTCGATGTGGTTCCGGCGCCGGGCCGCGGCCGACTACCGCACTGTGCGGGACCGGATCGGCGATCTCCTGGGCAACCTCCAGGAGTCGCTGGCCGGAATCCGGGTGATCGCGGCCCACGACCGCCGGGATGCGAGCGTGGCCGAGCACCGCGACGTCGTGGTCCGCCACCGCGACGCCAACCTTCGGGCCTCCCGGGCCAACTCGCTCTACGGGCCGGGCAGCGAGGCCATCGGCATCGCCACCCAGGCTGTGCTCCTCGCGGTGGGCGGAGCGATGACCGCCAGCGGGCGCATCACCGTGGGCGAGCTGGCCGCATACCTGCTGTTCCTGACCGCCTTCTTCGCCCCCGTGCAGGCGCTGGTCCAGCTCTACAACGCCTACCAGCAGGGCGGCGCGGCCATCGCCAAGCTCCGCGAGCTGTTCGCCACCGAGCCGACGGTGGTCGAACGGCCCGGCGCGGCCGACCTGGCCCCGATCCGGGGGGAGATCGTCTTCGATCGGGTGTCGTTCGGCTACCGCACCGACCGCGACGTCCTCCACGAGGTGAGCCTTCAGGTCGCTGCGGGCGAGACGCTGGCGGTGGTGGGCGAGACCGGTTCGGGCAAGACCACGCTGGCCCGATTGATCGCCCGCCTGTACGACCCCGGCGGCGGCGCGGTCCTCATCGACGGGCAAGACCTTCGGGACGTGACCATCACCAGCCTGCGCTCCCAGATCGGGGTGGTCCCCCAAGAGCCCTTCCTGTTCGCGGGCACGGTGCGCGACAACGTGGGATTCGCCCGGCCCGAAGCCACCGACGAACAGTTGCAGGAGGCGTTGCGGGCCGTCGGCGTCGACGATGTGGTGGACCGCCTCGGCGGTCTCGACGGCATAATCCACGAGCGGGGTTCGACCATCTCCGCGGGCGAGCGCCAGCTGCTGGCCCTGGCCCGCACGTTCGTCTCGCAGCCCCGCGTACTGGTCCTCGACGAGGCCACCAGCAACCTGGACCTGCGTTCGGAGGCCCAGATCGAGCAGGCCCTCGATGTCCTGTTGAGTGGTCGGACGGCGGTGGTGATCGCCCACCGGCTGGCCACCGCCCGCCGGGCGGACCGCATCGTGGTGGTGGACGGCGGGCGGATCGCGGAGCTGGGCACCCACCGCGAACTGGTAGCCGCGCAGGGACGTTATGCGACCATGTTCGCCATGTGGCAGAGCCACGCCGAGGGTGCCCGGCCGGGTACGGGCTCCGACCGCGACGGCGGCGTCCCGTGAGTACACCGGTGCTGTCGCTTCAAGGAGTGAGCCGCACCATCGACGGCACCGAGGTTCTGCGAGGCGTCGACTGGGAGGTGCGCCCGGGGCAGCGGTGGGTTGTGCTCGGCCCCAACGGCTCGGGCAAGACCACTCTCGTGCGCATCGCGACGATGTGGGAGCACCCGTCGGCGGGCACCGTCGAGTTGCTCGGCGAGCGACTGGGGCGCACCGACGTGAGACGGCTGCGGGCCCGGGTGGGCTTCACCAGCGCCGCGATGGCCGACCTGCTCCGGCCCTCGCTGACCGCACTGGAGGTGGTGATGACGGCCAAACACGCCGCCCTGGAGTCCTGGTGGCACACCTACGACGACGAGGACTGCGGCCGGGCTCTGGCCGACCTGCGACGGGTCGGCTGCGGTCACCGCGCCGAGCAACGCTTCGGCACCCTCTCATCCGGCGAGCGCCAGCGGGTTCTGCTGGCCCGGGCGATGGCGCTGGATCCCGAGGTGATCGTTCTGGACGAGCCCAACGCCGGGCTCGACCTCTCGGGCCGGGAGGAGCTGATAGGCGCGCTGCAGGACCTGGCCGCCGATCCGGCTACGCCCCCGCTGGTGCTGGTGACTCACCACGCCGATGAGATACCCGACGGATTCACCCACGTCCTGCTCCTGCGGGCCGGGACCGTGCTGGCCGCCGGGCCGATCTCCGAGACGCTGACCGGCGCAACCCTCTCGGACTGCTTCGGGCTGGATCTCGAACTGGAGCGCCGGCACGGCCGCTGGACGGCCTGGGCCCCCAGATCCGGCGGGTAGCTCCAGTTCGGCCTGTGGGTCAGTGGAGACGGGCGCGCACGACCCGGGCCAGCGCCGCGATTCCCTCGGCGATGGCTTCGGTGGCGAGGTGGCCGAAGCACAGGCGCATCCGGCTGGCGCCGTACGCCGGGTCCACGCACCACCCGGCGCCCGGGTTGAACTCGACGCCCACCGCAGCCGCGGGCCCGACCAACTCGGCGGTGTCGACTCCCGGCGGTAGCGACGCCCACAGGAAGATCCCGCCCTTGGGCGGCTCGAACTCGGCAACGCCACCGAGGTGCTCGCGCAGCGCGGCCGCCATGGCCCGGCACTTCGCGTCGAGCACCCCGGTCAGCTGGGCCACGTGCGCGTCGAAGTGGGCGTCGGCGTACTCCGCGATGACGATCTGCTCCAGCGCACCCGAACCGGCGTCGGTCTTGAGGGCCAGGAGCCTGCCCATAAGGGGCCAGTCGGCCACGATGTAGCCCACCCGCAGCGCCGGGGCCAGCGTCTTGGAGAACGATCCGCAGTACACGACCTGCCCGCCGGTGGTGTCCAGGGAGCGGATGGTGGGCGGGCGGCTCCCGTCGAAGACCAGATCGGCGTAGCAGTCGTCCTCGAAGATGGCCACGCCGTGGCGGCGGGCCACCTCCAGCAACTGCCGGCGCCGTTCAACCGGCATGACCGTGCCCGTCGGGTTCTGCACCGTGGGGATGGTGTAGACGAACTTCGGCCGGCGCCGCTGGGCGGCGAGGTTCCCGAGGATCTCATCGAGGTGGTCGATGCGGATGCCGTCGCGGTCCAAGCCCACCCCGTGCACTTCTGCGCCCCGCTCGGCCAGCCGGCTCAACGTCCCGGCGTAGGTGGCCTCCTCCACGACCACTGCGTCGCCGGGGGCCAGCAGCGCGGCGTTGACGAGGTCGAGCGCCTGCAACGAGCCCGACGTGACCAGTACTTCCGACGGGTCCGTCGGCATCTGCGCCCTGCGGTCGAGCGCGGCCGCGATGAATTCCCGCAGGGGTAGGTGGCCCTGGGGGCTGCCCCCGAGGTTGTAGCGGGCCAGCGCCGGCCCGTGGCGGGCCAGCGCGACCGCAGCGGCCTCGGCGAAGCCGCCGAAGGGCACGCTGGCAGGGTCGTTGTGCCCGCCGACGAAGTTGAACGGCGGATCGCCGCTCCACGGGGACTCGCCGTCGGGGAGCTCCGACCGCAGCAGGGCCGCCATGTCGAAACTCACAGCGGGACGCTAGTGGAGCCCTCTACACCGCGGCCAGGCCGGGACCGGAAGCCGCGCCGCTCGGGCGTATGGCCAGCAGAACCCCTTCCACCACATCCACCGTCGGCGGCTCGGCCACGATCACGTTCGACGTGCCCCGTCCGGAGGTCGGGCTCAGCGCCTCCTCGACCAGCGGGAACAGCAGACCGGAGGTGGACGCCACCAGCGCAGGCCCGCCGACAGCCAGCAGCGAGACCACCTCACCCACCTCGCCGCGGAGACGGCGCAATCCCCGCACGACGGTCACATGGGCCTCCCCCACCGTGGCCGACACCTCCAGCGCCGACCAGCGAGATGAGGCCAGGACGACCAGGCTGGCCATCGCCTGGTCGAGCCGTCCTCCGGCGGGCAGCAGCACGTGCACCGCCTCGACCTGGCCCAGCGCCGAGGCCATGGCCAGCTCGAGATCGGTGGCGTCCTTGTCGACAGGATGGGCGTCGACGGCTGCCCCGCAGTGCTTGGCCCATTCCATTGCGGCCTCGCTGGCGGAGTCCAGATCGCCCACCACGGCATCGACGCGCAGTCGCCAGCGCCGGGCCGCGTCCAGCCCGCCGTCAGCAGCAATCACGAGGTCGGGGGATCCCGTCGCGGGCGCGTCGCCGTGCTGGTCACCCGCCACCAGCAGTGCCCACGATCGGCGTCTCACGAAGCGGCTTGCCCTGCTCCAGTCCTCATGGGAGGTACGGCGTGGGATCGACCGGCCGGCCGTCGATGCGAAGCTCGAAATGCAGGTGGGGGCCTGTCGACCAGCCGGTGGAGCCGATGGCCCCGATGCGGTCGCCGCTCTGGACCTGCTGGCCCTCCGACACCTCGATCCGGCTGAGGTGGGCGTACAGGGTGCTGTAGCCGAGGCCGTGGTAGATCGCGATGGTGTTGCCGAAGCCGCCGCGCTCCCCGGCCAGGATCACCTCGCCGGAGCGGGCTGCCCGGACCCGGTCGCCGGTGTCTCCGTCGAGGTCGATGCCGTTGTGCTGGCGCACCGACCCGAAGATGGGGTGGACCCGTGGCCCGAAGCCCGAGGTCTTCTCACCGTCGGCGGGCCACGCCACCAGCTGGAACGGGCCGTTCTCAGCCTCGTGGCGGCGGCGCTCCTCCTCGATGGCTCGGCGGCGTGCTTCCTCCTCCTGGCGGCGGCGCTCCTCCTCGGCACGGCGGATCTCCTCCTCGATGCGGAAGATCTCCCGCTCCATCTCCTTGTCGGACCTCTCGATATCGGCCGAGACGAGCTCCCACTCCTCGATGCGGGACTGGATCTCGGCCCGCAGCTCCACCGCCGCGAGCTGGGCTTCCTCGAAGTCGGCCAGCCGCTGCTGCTGGGCCTGCCGCTCCCTGTCAGCCTCCTCGGCCCGGGACACTGCCCGCCGGCGCACCACCTCGAGCTGGGCCTCGGCGGTTCTCAGCTCGTTGGCGATCTCCAGCTCGTTGCCTATTGCCAGATCAAGCAGGAACATGCGCACCGCGCCGTCATTGAGCGTGTTGCTGGCCAGTTGGTCGAACGTGTCGGCCGACGGCTGCACGTAGGCGGCGATGGCCCGCTGGCGCAGCCGATCGCGTATCGAGTCGATCTCGTCGACCAGCCATCCAGCCTCAGCCCGGGCCGCCTCGGCCTCGGCCTCGGAGGCCGCTATAGCCGCCTCGGCCGCCACGATGCGGGTCTGCTGCAGCCCGATGTAGCCGTCCAGATCCTCGAGGGCAGAGATGAGGGCCTGGTCGTCGGCGATGAGCGCGTCCACCTGGCTGGCGACGTCGGCGGCCTCGCGGGCGAGCTGCTCTCGCTGCCTGCGAATGTCGGCGATCCGATCATCGCCCTGGGCCAGCGCCGCCGTGGCCATCATGGCCACCGCCGACCCGATCAGCAGCAGTGCACCACCGAGACGCCGCAGCCCAGAGGCCGAGCGGATAGATGCGCGAGTCCGGCTCATACGGTGCGAGGCCGTGGCCCGAGCGGCCCGTGAGCGCAGCGAACAAGAGCGGGAATGACACCGCTGCGACGCGATGGGCCCGGCATCAGTTCGCACTTGCTCCTAGACATAGGGCAGGATCGTAACGTGATAGCAATATTTTCGCAATATATTCGCAACGAATCTTCGAGTTCGGCGTTCCCGCCATAGGACCGCGGCGTCAGGTCCGGCCGGCTTCATCGGCCTCTAGGGCTTGCCCGAGCCGACAACCCACATGGCGTAGTACTGAGCCCCCCCGCCGTAGGCATGGCCCATGGCCCGGCGGGCGCCGTCCACCTGCCGGTCGCCGGCGGCCCCCATGACCTGCAGGGCCGCCTCCGCGAACCGGATCATCCCCGACGCGCCGATCGGGTTGCTGGACAGCACCCCGCCGGAGCAGTTGACGGGCAGGTTGCCGCCCTCGAGAGCGGTGGCGCCGGACTCCACCATGCGCCAGCCCTCGCCCACGGAGGCGAAGCCGAGACTCTCCAGCCACATCGGCTCGTACCACGAGAACGGCACGTACATCTCGACCGCGTCGATCTCGGCTCGCCGGTCGACGATGCCGGCCTGCGCGAACACGTCGTCGGCGCACTGTTCGGACGCGGCCGGCGACACCATGTTGCGACCCCCGTAGCTGTTGCTCTCGCTGCGCATGGCCGTGCCGTGGACCCAGGCCGCCGGGCCGTCGTGGGCGTCGCCGGAGGCCTCGTCGACGAGGACCATGGCGCACGCGCCGTCCGAGGACGGGCACGTCTCGGAGTAGCGGATCGGGTCCCACAGCATCGGCGATTCCACCACCTGCTCGAAGGTGAGATCGTGCTGGTGGAGGTGGGCGTAGGGGTTGAGCAGGGCCTGCCGGCGATCCTTGTGCGCCACCATGCAGCCGATCAGCTCCGGCGCGCCGGTCATCATCATGTAGCGGCGGATGATCGGCGAGAAGTAGCCGCCCGCCCCCGCGTTGACCGACGTGGCGAAGGGCTGGGGCAACGAGAGAGCCCACATGGCGTTGGACTCGGACTGCTTCTCCCAGCCGATGGTGAGAACGCAGCGATGCACCCTGCTCTGCACCATCGACGCGGCCACGCACGCGGTCGAGCCGCCGACCGAGCCCGCGGTGTGGACCCGCATGATCGGCTTGCCGACCGCTCCGAGCGCCTCCGCCAGGTAGACCTCGGGCATCATCACGCCTTCGAAGAAGTCGGGCGCCTTGCCGATGATGACCGCGTCGACGTCGCTCCAGGTCCGCTGGGCCATCTCCAGAGCCCGGTAGGCGGCCTCCCGCAACAGCCCGGCGATCGAGGTGTCCCGGCGGGCCGCGGCGTACTTGGTCTGGCCCACCCCGATCACGGCGGTCCGCTCCGCGGCCATCGTCAGTCGCCCTCCAGGACGCACACCAGGTTCTGCTGCAGGCATGGGCCCGAGGTGGCGTGGGCCACGGCCCGGTCGGCGTCGCCCCGCCAGATGCGGGACGCGGCCTCGCCGATACGGATCAGCCCCGACGCCATCATCGTGTGCGCGGCCAGCGCGCCCCCGGACGGGTTGATGGCGGTGATGTCCTCGTCCAAGCCCAGCGCCTCGATCAGCAGATGCTCCGAGGTGGTGAACGGTCCGTACAGTTCGGCCAGGTCCACCTTGTCGTCGGCCACGCCGGCGTGTTGGCCGGCGAGCCGGGCCGACATTGACGTGGTCAGATCGCGCACACCGAGGGTGTGGGCGTCGCCACGGTGATCCATGCCCCTGATCCACGCCGGCCGCTCGCACAGCTCTCGGGCCCGGTCCCCCGCGGCCAGAACCACCGCGCAGCCGCCGTCAGCCTCCGCGGGCAGGTCCGAGGGCCGCAGCGGGTCCAAGACGCGCTCCTCGGCCAGGATCTCCTCCACGGACTTGAGTTCGGCCCGCACCGCGTGGGGGTTTGAGGCGGCGCTGGACCGGCTGCGGGCTGCGATCTCGGCCAGGCGGCTTTCGCTAACGTGCCCGCCCTCGAGCATCAGGCGGGCGGCCAGGGCTTCGATCGCGTAGGAGTCGGGCCACAGCGGGCACACGTAGTAGGGGTCCATCTGGGTGGCCAGCACATCGCGCAGCGAGCCCGGCGAAGACTTCCCGTAGCTGTACACGAATGCGGTGTCGATGCCGCCGCACTGGATCTTGACCCAGGCCTCGTACAGGGCCCAGGCGCCGTCCTGCTCGACGTGGCTCTCGCTGATGGGAGGGACCGGGCCGGTGCCGTCGATGGTCATCACGAACGAGAACGCCTGGCCGGCCAGGAAGTCCGAGGAGCCCGAGCAGGTGAAGCCCATGTCGCGCTGGGTGAGACCAACGGCCCCTTTGGCCTGCTCCATCAGCGGGACCATGAACTCGACCTCGGACTCGCCGGATATGGCGGCCTCCTGGCGCTGCGCGAAGGCGACCACCGCGATGTCGTGAATGGGGGCGCTCATAGCTGGTCCCGCTCGACGCGGCCTAAGCGCTCGTAGTCGGTGATCACCTCGTCGGGCTCGCCGGTCGGCTCCCAGCCCAGGACGTTGGCCGCGGAGGTCTCCAGCTCGTCGTCGGGCTTCCACACCGCCCTCACCCGCATGCCGATGCGCACCTCCTCGGGCTCGATGTTGATCACCAGGCCCATGAACCCCACCGACGCGCCGTCGAGCACGATCCAGGCGCTGCAGTAGGGGGGCTTGAGATCGGGACGCCGCTCGATGGGAACCCGGGTGACGTTGAACGAGTCGACGTAGCCGGTGTCGACCAGTTCGACGATGTCGCTCGTGGCCGCGCCCGCCAGCGGGCTCACCCCTCGGGGCGGCACGAACACCTGGCCGGTAAGCGGGCAGCGCTCCCCGAGGATCCGCTTGCCGGCCATGGCCACCAGGTACCGCGACAGTGCCCGGCCGGGCGTGTAGGTGTAGGAGAGCCGGATCGGCGTGCACACGCTGGCAACCGCCTCCGCACCGGCTACAGAGGCGGGCAGCGTCACCGGTGCCGCCAGTGGGGCAGGCGGGGCGAGCGGATCAGGACCAGGCATGTCCGGGGCGGGCGTGGCCGCGGTCACGAGAGGTTCTCGGCGGCGATGGGCTCAAAGCCGGCGATGTCGGCGATGTGTCCCTCCCGCTCGTCGCGCCACACCGCCTCGACCCTCATGCCGGTGGACATCTCGGCGGCGCCGTCGGCGAACACCGCGTGCAGCATCGAGGTGTCGGCTCCGTCGAGGCGTATCAGGGCCCATGCGAACGGGCGGTCGAAGGGCTGCATAGGACGGGGCTCGCCGTTCCAGGCCCAGGTGATTACTTCACCCGACTGTCCCACTTCCACCAGCTCGGTGAGGGGCTCCGCGGTGAGCGGGTCGTACTCCTGCGGGGGGCACAGCACGGTCCCGTCGGATCGGCGGATGCCGCAGATCACGCCCTCTCGTAGGCCGGTGAGGAACGCTCCGATCACCGGCCCGGTCGAGCGGGTGAACGGGTATTCAAGGACGAGCGGGGCCTGCAGGACTTCGGAGGTCACTTCCTCCGATGCTACGGGCGCAGGCCGGCTTCATGGCGCATGGTGATCACGCCCCTAGCAGCAGGAGCAGGCCGATGACGGTGTAGCAGATCATCACCCCGAGCATCGGGTACTGGGAGCGCACCGCCAGCCGCCGCGGCCAGCGCTCCACGGCCCGGTCGTGGGCCACCGCCACGGCCAGGACATGGCCCACCGCGATCGCCGCGGTCTGCACCCAGGCGATGGCATCGGTGGAGATCAGCGTGAAGTCCACCAGATAGGTGGCCGTGCCGAAGAAGTCCCGTCCCCGCCCGAAAGGGTCCGAGACGAGGGCGATGATCTGCTGGCCCTCCAGCAGCAGGTAGCTGAAGTAGTGGGCCACCGTGTAGGCCGCCGCGATCGGCAACAGCGACGGGGCGAACACTTCGGCCAGTTCCCGCTCGGTGTCGCCGGTCACCGCGGCCATGGCCGCGATCGCCGCCCGGTACAGCACAGCCACCACGAAGATGATGAACACGATCCCGACGGTGTTCACCGCGGTCAGCCCCCAGCCGGTGCGCTCGGCCGCGACGTCGAGCCAGACCGAGCTGCGGGTGAAGCCGTCGAAGGTGGTGGAGCCGAGCACGACCAGGATGAACGCCACCGAGCCCCGCCTCATGGGCAGCACGGCGAGCCCGGCCAGCGGTGCCCGCAGTCTGAGGGCGCCGCCGTCGCGGTGCAGCGGCGCCATGGCCGACAGCTTGGTGAACAGCACGCCGAACCCCTCGGCGTCGCGCAGCCATCCCCGGCCGAAGACGGCCGCGCCCGCCAGCATGGCGACTGTGTAGGCGGCCAGGTAGACGCCCAGCACCCGGATCTCGGCGCTGTCGTGGAAGGCGAGCTCGAGCCACACGAATCCGAAGATCGCGCCCACCGCCCACCATTCGTTGCCGGCGCCCCGGTCCGCGTCGGGGGCGGGCCGGCGGCGGAGGCGGGCCCACATCCGGGCCGAGCCGTCGGCGAGGGACCGGAACGGGTTCATGTGCGACCAGACGTCGCCGACCAGCACCGACACCACCTGGAGCCCAACCCAGAAGACGATGTAGATCGCGACCGGCGCGATGTTCACCGAGGGGTTGGTGTTGCCCGCCAGCCCGGCGTACAGGAGCACGCCCAGGGCGACCAGCCCGATGGCTCCGACGACCAGCGACTGCACCCGGCAGGCCCGTTGCAGCGGTCCGGGAAGTACCCGTCCGGCCGCAGCGGAGCGGAACTTCGGGGAGTCCCAGAACATGCCGAGCGCAACGAACGAGGCGGCCACCGCGAACGACGCGGCCCAGGCGAGTTGCCAAGCCGGTACGGGGAGATCGGTCCGCCCGCCCACGCCGTGCGCCGCGGCCGGGCCGGCCCATGCCCACACCGCGGCCGCGGCCAGGCCGGCCACTGCTCCGAAGCGTCGCCAGGCTCGTGGTCTCATGGCATGAACGGTGCGGGGTCAACCGCGGTGCCGTCGATGCGGGCCTCGAAATGCAGGTGCGGCCCGGTGGATCGCCCGGTGGAGCCCATGGCTCCGAGAAGCTGGCCGGCCGCCACCTCGTCGTCGGGACCGACCGCGAAGGAGTCGAGGTGTGCGTAGACGGTCGAGAGTCCGGCTCCGTGGTACACGACCACAGTGTTGCCGTAGAACGGGCAGCTCTGCGCCGAGAGGATCTCGCCATCGAGCACGGTGACCACCGGATCGCCGGTGTCGCCCTTTATGTCGACGCCGTTGTGCTGGGACCAGACGCCGGTCACGGGATGGATCCGCGGACCGAAGCCCGAGCCGATCTCACCGGGAACCGGAACGTTTGCCATGGGAAGGAACCCGTCGATGCCACCGGACGCCCGCTGCTGTGCGGCCCGGTCGCGCATGTCCGCCTCGACCAGGCGAAGTCCGTCGGCGATGAGCTGCAAGTCCACGCCGGTCTCCTCGCTGACCTCGATCTCCTCGAGATCGGCGTCCACGCTGCGGTAAAGCAGGTAGATGCGCATCTCGTCGCCGCCGATGGTGTCGGCGACAACCTGCTCCAGGATCCTCTCCAGCGGCTGCGGGCAGGGCACCCGCATACCGGGATGCAGCACCGCAGTGTCCGACACGGGCGCCGCCGAGGGCAACGGCATCTCGCACCAGCCCCGGGAGTCGTCCCGCCATACGCCTCCCAGCCCCTCGCAGGCCTCCGGCAGCGAGATCGGCTCCGGGGGCTCCGGCTGGGCAGCCAGATCGACGGCGGCCTCGATGGCGGCCGCGTCCACCGCTTCCCCCGGCAGCGGGACGGTCACGTCCGGGCTGACGTCGCCGTCCGGGCTGACGTCACCGGCGGGATCGGGCGGGCTCGCCCCGCCGTCAGGCAGGGTCGGGGCCGGCTGGTCGGGCGCGCCAGCCGGAGCATCCACCGGATCGACCAGGAAACTCGGGGTCTCCCGGATCAGCCACGACGCCGCGACCATCATGAGGAGGATCACAGCGAAGAAGGCCAGGATGCCTCGCCAGTCACTCACGTCCGGTCCCCGGCACCTCGGCGGCGGTCTGGCAGCACTGCCTCGCGACTGTACCGGTGGGCGATACTGGACTCGAACCAGTGACCTCTGCCGTGTGAAGGCAGCGCTCTAGCCATCTGAGCTAATCGCCCGGAAGGAGCGAGGCTACCAGCGGCCCCGATCCCGGGCTACGGGCCCCGACCGTTCACCGGGCAAACGATCTACATGAATCGGGACTCTTGGGGCTAGCGCCCTCCTCCGCTCCGAATCTTCTCGGCGTTCTTCAGGGCCTCTCGACGGCTTAGCGGGCTGATACGGCCTTCGTTGCGAGCTATGTACGACTCGACGGTGTCGAGGTCGGTCCAGGCCAGGGAGCGGAGGGCCCACCCGATGCCCTTACGGATGAAGAAGTCGGGGTCGGCGAGATTGGGGTCGGTGCAGTCGAAGAGGAGGGTGAGGTCGGTCTGCTCCTTGCGGCTGATCTGGCAGATGATGGCGGAGCGACGCTTCCACTTGTCTGGGTCCCGACTCCAGCACCGCATCTCACGGGCCATTTCAGCGGGGAATCTCTCCAGGAGTTCGCAGAGTCGGCGGGAGGCTATGCCATCGACGTAGTCCCACCAAGCGCCTGTGACGACCAGTTCTTCCCAGAGGGGCAGTGTGTCGAGGGTACGGAAGGGCTCGTGGGGTTTGGCGCCGGCGAGTTCCAGGGCGGCGTAGCGTTCCTCCCTGTATTCGGCGTTTCTCCATAGGTCCAGGACAACCCCGCGCCAGACGTCCTTCTCTTCGATGGGGTGACGGAGAAACAGGTCCCTGCATAGTCGGCGCAGGAGGGGGGTCTGAACACCGCGGTAGGGCATCTCCGATTTCATGTACTGGCGCATGCCCTCGGCTTTGGTGGGGTCTCCGTTGTCGGCAAGTGCCTGCCGGAGCGCGGTTACAAGGGGATGCGGCATTGGACTTGAGAAACGCCTAGCAGGATGCTGAAATTCGGGGGTTTGGCGGTTTGGGTTGTGTCGGGTGGGCTGGTTCTGGTGTCGGCCGCCGGGCAGGTCCCGTTGGCTGTTGGGGGGTTTTGGCTGGCGTTGGGTGCGGGCGGGTGGTTTGGGGGTTCTGGGGCGGGGTTGGTGGTGGTTTGTGGGGGGTGTGGTCGGGCGGTCGGTGCGGGGTGGGTTCAGGCCGCTCGCGTGTCGAGTCGGGCTATGCGCACCAGGTTGTAGCTGGCGGCGGCGATGAGGAGCCAGTGCCGGTTGCGTTGTCGTCCTTTGTGGCGGAGTTTGCGTCCTCCGGCGATGGTCTTGATCCAGCCGAAGGGCTCCTCGACGCGTTTTCGGGTTCGTTGGGAGATCGTGTATCCGGCGTGGCGGGTGGTGCGCCCGTCGATGGCGGATCTGCGGCGGGTGGTGTTCTGGGCGACGTGGGGCGTGAACCCCGCGGCCCGTGCGTCGGCGACGAAGTCTTTGGTGTCGTAGTTGCGGTCCCCGCCGACGGTGCGGCGCCTCGCGCGTGGGGGGGCTCGCCTGAGCATCGCTGCGGCAGTGTCGCGTTCTGCGTGGCCGTCGGCTTGCGTGAGGTCGGCGTCGACGATGAGCCCGTTGCGGTTCTCGGTGAGCAGATGCCCCATGAAGCACAGCGCTGCGGCGGTCCCCGCGGACTTGCGGAACAGCCTGGCCTCGGGGTCCGTCACCGAGGCGTGGGTGTCGTTGCGGCGGCGGGCGCCGCGCCAGTCGGCGTCGGGGTTGCGGCCCCGCGCCGGCGCGGGCTCGGCGGGGGCTGCTTTGGGTTTGAAGCTCTTGTGCGACGCCCACGCCTCCAACAGCGTGCCGTCGACGCTGAAATGATCGCTCGAGCAGTAGCGGCGAAGCCGGGCCTGATCCACCACCGCGGCGAAGAACCGGTCCGCGATCTCGTGGTCCAACAAGCGCTGCCGGTTCTTGGAGAACGTCGACGCGTCGAAGCCGCGCTCGTCGATGCGCAGCCCCAAAAACCACTTGAACAACATGTCGTATTTCAGCCGCTCACAGAACGCCCGCTCCGAGCGGATCGAGTACAGCGCCATCAGCACCGACGCCTTCAACAGCATCTCCGGGGGCACGCTGGGACGGCCCCGAGGCGGATACATCGCCGCCAGCTCGCCGTCGAGCCCATCGAGCACCGCGTCCACCACAGCCCTGATCCGCCGTATGGGGTGACCAGCACCGATCAGGTCCTCCGTCGACAGAGTCGACAACATCGCCGTCTGGGCATCAACTGTTCCACGCATAACGACATTGTCCCACCCCACAGCATCCAACGCGAGCACCCAAACGACTTTTTCAGCACCCTGCTAGTTGAAGGGTACGTGAAGGGTACGGGGGACTACACCGCCAGCTCGAAGCACAAACCGAGAGTTCTTGATCAAGTCTGGCGGGCGATGGTGGCCCCGATGCAGGACAGCGGGCACACGTCTCATCACCGGGCGGCGACGCGTAGTGCGCGTTCCATCAGATCGCGGTCTCCGAGCCTGCGGCGCAGATCGTTCTCCAGGCCCGCTATCGGATAGAGGTTCTGGGGTGCCCGGGCGTCCTTGTGGGGCTCGCTCGCGTAGCGGGGCAAGGTCGCGGTCACTAGGTCGGCTCGACGAGCCGCATTTTCGAGGCTTCCGAGGCCGGCCAACTCGCATCGGACGATCCCCGACATCGGATGCGCTATGGGTCCCGGCAGTCGCAGGTACCACGACCAGCGCGTAAACCCCGAGCTTCCGATCAGGAACAGTGGCGTGCGCTGGCCGGGCAGGAGCGCTCCCATGACCTGCTGTTCAGGGTCGGGCAGATACTGGAGTTGTTGAGTCTTGACGAAGCCGACGCCGTTACGCTCGGTCCGACCCCGGAGAGGACCGTCGAAGACCAAGAGATCAGCATCGTCGGACGAGGCGATCTGCGTCTCCAGCAGCGTCATGCGGTCTCGGATGCCTCTGTGTAGATCATCAGCCGAGTCGCTAATGCACGGCACGAACTCGTATGTGCCGTGACGAGTCAGGACGGGACCGGCCGCGCTGGATCCTTCGGCGTACACCCCCCGGAACACGCTCGACGCAACCACCCGAGCCCTGGTCGATTCGCAGCGAACTGCCCCAGCAGCCACTGACGCGCACACACCGGGTAGTGCCCGGTCTCCATCCGTAATCCAGATCCGTGCGTCGACACGCCTTACTCCGTCGATGAAGACAAGCGATGCAGGTGTCTCAATATCAGGAGCGGGGTCGATAGCGGTCCATTCGCCCTCAGCGCGTTCGACTCCGACATCTACATCAGCGCTTGTTTCCTCCAGTTGCTCAGCGTCAAACGCGAACCCGTGCTCCGGCGCCCAAGTCTCGACCGCGAACCTCATCGAGACCGCCGCCCTACACCGCACGGCTCACTACGGGGGCGGACTGCCCGGCCGCAGGCGCTGGAGCGATTGGAGTCTCAGGCATTCGGTGGACGCCGGCGGCTCCATCCGCGCTGCCTTTTGGTTGCGAGTCCGCGCTTGACGAGCGGGTTCCTACTAGCTGAAGCTGAGAGTGAGCGGGTTCGTCCTTCCCCTCCTCCGGGTTCTTTGGCCGCGGCGATCCTCGGCGGGAGGGCACCAGCGCCCGAGGCACCGGGGAACCGACATCCGCTGGAGGTCCCACTAGGGGTGACCGTGGCGGCGGGATTCCGGCCGGCGATGCCGCCTCTTCACGGCGCCGCGGGCGGTGAATTGGCCCGGTCTCGGTGGCGTGAGCGGGACCGAGGCGGATGCGGTCGGACGGTGCGATTGTGCTAAGCCTGAATCCACCGATGGGCTGGTCGGGGTGGGCTGGTCGGGGTGTTTGTGGGGGTGTTTGGCTGGTTGGGGTGCGGCGGGTGTTGTTGGGGCGTGTTGGGCCGGCGGTTGGGACTGGGCTGGTTTGTGGCGCTCAGGGGGGTGTGTTCTGGGTGGCGCCGGGCCCGGGGCTGGGGGTTCAGATGAGTTGGGGGAGGTTGCGGGTGTGTGTGAGCGCGGCGGTGAATTGGTGTGCCCAGGGCCAGTTGAGCGGGAGGCGGAGTTTGTGTCGGTGGCTGTGGTTGACGAGGCGTCCGGGCACGGCGAGCAGCCGCCGGCGGACGGTGGCGGCTGCGGTGAGCCGTTCGGGGTGCTGTGTGTGTCCGAGTCGTGCGGTCCAGCGGGTGAGGTTGTGGGCCAGCACGGCGCAGGCGAGGTGGGCGGCGTTGGCGAAGAACCTTCCGGAGGGGCAGTGGGCGAGGCCGTTGTCTTTGAGGTCTCTGATGGCGAGCTCGACTCGGGCGTGGCCGCGGTGGTAGGCGTCGGCGGTTTCGGTGTCGAGGTCGTCTCTGTTCGTGATGAACGCGTGGTGGCGCCAGTCGGGCCACAGCTCGCGTTGGGGGCCTTCTGGGAGTCGGGTGCGGCGCACCACGAGGCGCAGCTTTCGGGGGCCACAGGGGTCGCGGCGGCTCGTTGTGATGGCGCACTCGGCGACCTGGGCTTCCCCGTCGGGGTAGGCGATCGGCGTCCAGGCGGTCTCGTCGATGCCGTCGATGGCTGCTTTGACTTTGGCGTTCTGTGGGATCGTGACCGACCAGCGGGCCTTGTACGTGTCGAGCTTTGCGATCAGCGCGTAGGAGAAGAACCCGGCGTCGGCGCGCACGGTGAGCTTCGTGCCCGGCGCGAGGCGTCCGAGGCGGGCCAGGGTCTCCGCGGCGAAGCGGACATGGCCGCGCTGGGAGGACCCCGACCGCATCCTGGCGTGGAGCACCTCGCCGGTGTCGTCCCGGGTCGCCGCCAGCGGGTGGTAGCCCCAAACCTTGGTGTGGCCGTAGGCCGCGCCCTGCTTGGACTTGCCGTGGACCTCACAGACCGTGGAGTCCAGATCCACCGTCATCTCCGCCGCTGCCGGCGCCGCGCCCGAAGACCACGCCCGGCTGAGCGCCAGCTCCAGGGCGCGGTCGAACTGGCGCACATGGCCCCAGGTGAAGGACCGCAGCCACGTCCCCAACGTCGACGGCGCCGCAGGCTCAAAGCCCAGCACCGCCGAAGCGGACCCGGCCCGCAGCCTGTCGGCGTCGCCGATGAACGAGCCGCCCACCAGCATCGACGCCACCACCGACAGCGCCTTCGCCCCGGACCCACGGCCCGCCGCGGGCGGGCGCACCGCATCGTCGATGAGCGCCTCCAAACCCAGCCGGCCCATCACCGTGCCCGCCAACAGCAGCCCCGCATCGGCCACCAGCGAAGCGTCGTCGAACACCGCCTCGATCCCGTCGATACCACCCGCTACGCTGCTCACAGGAAGTGCCTCCTCACATGGCCAGAATCACTGTTGACTCAAACAGCATTCTCCCATGTCAGGAGGCCTTTCCGGTGGACGCGCCAACCCCACAAACCTCACCGCGCCGGTGGATCCAGGCTAAGGCCCCGCCCATCGGGGACCACTTTCCAGTTGTGGTGGTGGACTTTGTGGTGGCAGTGCCAGCACAGCGGGATCATGTTGGTGATGTCGGTGGCTCCGCCCTGCGACACCGGCTTGATGTGGTGCGCCTGGCACAAAAGCGGCGGCGCGCCGCAGCCTGCGCATCCGCCGTACTTGGCGATGAGGGCCCTGAACTGGGCTTCGGTCGCGATGGTCTTGGTGTGGCCGTGCCACAGCGGCACGCCCTTCTTGCTGAACACGATCCCAGCCACTGTGGCGTTGCACATGTGCTCTTCGAGCACGCTCTGTGGGATCACTGCCCCGCCGGCGATCTCAGCGAAGTCGCGGGTGCCGTCGGCGCTGAGATGCTGCACGATCGAGATGTCGGCGCGGCGACCCGTCCGACGGCTAGAACCATCCCCGCCGACACCGTCGGCGGTGAGAGCCTCAAGGGCATCGGCCATGCGCTGATCAGGACTGCGCGGCTCGGCCTCGGCATGCTTGCGGTCCTCGCGGCGGAGCGCCTCGGCCTGCTCGTTCAGGCGTTTGCGCAGCTTGGCGCCCGCGACCGGATCGAACTCGCCGCGCAGATGGACCATGCCGTCGTCACCGTCCCAGATCCGCAACCGGCGCCGCCGACGCAGCCGACGCCAGTCGGCCTCGGTGCTATCGGTCTTGCGCTGCGCCGACCACCGGCTCGCCTCCCGAGCGAACAGATCCACAGGCAGCAACGAAGCCTTGGCCAGCAACTCAGAATCCTCGGCGACCGCTTCGGGACTGGTCTTCTCCGAGGCGTCGGCAAGAACCCTCGCGTTGGCGAAGGGCACCTGACCACTCTCGACGGCTCGCTGAACATCGGGCAGGGCTTGAAGCCGCTGAGCCGTCCTGACCTGCCCGGCAGCCTCCTTGCGGGACAGCCCCGCGGCCTGGGCCAACACCCCCGCACCGCCGTCACCATGCTGCTCACGGGCGGCCAAGCCCCCAGCGGCATGGGTCTGGCAGGCATCGAGCTTGGCCCGCATCGACTTGAACGCCCCAAGCCCCAAACGCAACTCCCCCGTCGAGACATCACCGGACTTGCACAACACAAGCACCTCGTCAAGCGCCGCCTCGGCCCGCCGGATCGCCTCCTTCATCATGAGAAACATCATGCCACACCCCTGTGACATCTGTCAAGCATTTACCGTCATTTAAATTGATTTTCCATCTCAGGCTGTGAGCGGACGCAGCCACGGCTTCGCCTCACCGCTCACGCCTCCTTCCGCTCAACCGATGAGGTCGTCGCACCCTTGGATACCTCGAAGCGCACGGGCGTGCGTTCCGCCACCTCTCGAATGTGCGTCACCACGCACACCATCCGTTCGTGCGAACTGAGTTCCTCGATCGCGCCGGTCACAACATCGAGCGCGTCCGGATCGAGCGTGCCGAATCCCTCATCCAGGAACAACGAGTCCAGCCTGGCAGCCCCTTCGGCGGCCATCTCGGCCTGACTGTCCCGCAGGGCGAGCGCCAGCGACAAGCTCGCCAGGAACGTCTCGCCTCCCGACAGCGTCCTGGCGCCGCGTACTTCGTCCGCGTTGTAATGGTCACAGACGTTGAACGACGTCTCTGCGGCAACGAACGAGTATTGGCCGCCCGACAGGACTTCCAAGTGCTCGTTGGCCCGTTCCACCAGATCGCCGACGGCGCCCTCAAGCAGCCACCGTTCGAATCTGTCGGCTCGCAGCAACTGCCCCAGCTCTGAGGCGACCTCTGCTTCGTCGCGGAGCCCATCGACCAGCGCTTCCAATTCAGCATGGCGCTCTCGTTCCTTGATCGCCTGGTCAAAGGCCCGTTCGGCCTCCACTGCGGCAACAGCCATGACAGCGGTGAAGCGGCCAGGATCGTCGCCGAGTTCGTGGGGCGCGCAGGTATCACGGGCAGCGTCGACGATCGCGTCATACCGAGTCTGGGCTTCCAGCTGCTGCCTACCAACGCCCTGGATCCTCTCGTCGAGTTCAGCCGTCTGCTGGTCGGCCCAGGCCGCGAGCGAGTCCCAGTCCTGGAGCAGCGCTCCGCTCGGCTGCGGCGGCGACAGAGCGGCCAGCCCGTCGCGGACAGCAAGATACCGACCCTGAGCTGACCTCTCCAGGTCCTTCAGTGTGTCGAGCTCAGCCTGGGCCGCACGCGCCGCGTTCTCTAACGACCTCTCCGCCTCCTCGGCCTCAACGCGCGCGGCGACGAGTCGGCCAGCTCTCTCGATCTCGGCTTCAAGTGTGGCGACGTCAGCCTCCCCGAACAGTCCGGCCGCGAGATCCTCGCAATTGGAGCGTGCCTCGTCACGGCGCGAAGTCGCTGCATCGTGCTCCCGCTCGGCTTGTTTCTCAGCATCCAGGACACGCACCGTCTCATCAGCAGTCTTGAGGGAGTCCTCGGCGGCCTCGGCGACTTTGCGCCGCTCCTGGGCCTCCTGCACCGCGGCCGCGAGGCGTTCGGCACGGGCTTCCAGCCGATCAAGCTCCTCTTCATTGGGCTCTGCCCCGAGCCGCGCTTCCAGTTTCCGGTGACGAGCTTTGAGCGAGTCGGCGTCGGCTGCGGCCACTGCCCGCTTCTCCGTCAAGTCATCGAGAGTCTCGCGCGTCGCCCGCTCGGCGCTGCTGGCCCGGTCATGTGCTGTCTGCGCCTCCCGCAGTTCGGCGTCGATGTCGTGCTCAGGCAGCGCAGCCACCACCTGGCGGCAGACGGGGCACGGCTCTCCCTCCTTGAGTTGGGTGACCAAGCCGTCTGCTTGCTTGACCGAACGAACCCGATCGAGGATCCCGCGGGCCACCTCAAGCTCGGACCGCGCCTCGTTGTGCCGGGCCCGCGCTCCGAACTCTTCCTGGCTGGCCACCATCAGAGCCTTGTCCGCTTGCGCCAGACCGCTAGCCAGATCGTCCATCTCTGCGCGCCTCGCACGGATGCCTCCGATCTCGCCCCCGTCGGGGCCCTGCCGAGCCGCCGACTCGGCCGCAGCGACCGCGGCCCGCGTCGCGACCACCTCAGCGTGTGCGACTTCCAGTTGGCTGCGTAGCTCCTCACCCGCCTCCTGGGCCGCGTCCCGGGCGTACAAGGCCTCCTCGGCCGCGGTCTCAAGGCCGCTCAGCCTCTCCTGTTGCTCAGCCAGATTTCGGTGATCGCGCAGGAGCCTTGCGACAGACCTCTGCATTCGGACCCTCTTCGGCCCGCTGCCTGGCCTCGGCCGCAACCGCACGAGCCTCGGTTGCCAACCGATCGGCCTGCTCGACGGCCTCCGCTGCGGATGCAAGTTGGTCGGTCAGCGATCGCACGTCGTCGGGAACGGTGGAGGCGTCGACTGCTCGTTCCTTCAGCGGGCTCAGCCTCTCTGACTCGCTCCCCGCGGCCGCGATATCGCTACGCGCATCCGCGAGTTCGGCCATGAGCTTCTCCAAGTCCGCCTTTGCGCTCACTGTGGCTTCGACAACCGTTTCCAGCGCGGCTATCTGCTCATCGGTGGGCACCTCAGCGGCGAGGTCGGGCTCGAGAATCTCGACCTGCGCCTTGGCGGTCGCAGCCCGCTCTCGGGCTGCTGAGCCCATGCGCGTGTAGATGCCCAGTCCTAGGAGATCTCGTAGAAGCGCCTGGCGGTCGGAGGCCTTGTCGTGCAGAAACTGCGCGAAACGGCCCTGGGGCAGCACCACGGTCTTGGTGAAGCGATCGAAGTCGAGACCCAGGAGGCGCTCCACTGCATCACCCATCTCGCTGGCCCGCCCTGCCAGGACCCTCTCACCGCAGACAAGTCGCGCCTCCTTGGTGGTGGCGCCGTTGGGCGTGCGGCGCACCACCCTCACGGCGGTGTGGCGCTCGGTGCCGACATCAAAATCCAGCGACACTCGCGCCTCAAAGCCGGGCTGGCTGATCACGGGCTCCACTGCTCGGGCATCGTCATAACGGGCCACGCTGCCGAACAGCGCGAAGGTGATGCCGTCAATGATGGTGGACTTTCCCGACCCGGTGGGCCCGACCAGCGCGGCCAACTCAATGTCCGTGAAGTCCACCTCGGTGTCCTCCCGGAACGCGCCGAAACCCTTCAGTCGCAGCTTGAGAGGTCTCACGGCGAACCCACCGCCCGGTCGTCAGTGTCGTGTTGGGCGTCCAGCAGTTCGCCGAACAGGGCGCGGACGCGATCGTCGCTGATGTGTCGCTCAGTGAGAAACTCGTCGAACAAATCGACAGGGGACTTGCCGGCGCGAGACGGCCGCGGTGTTGCAGATGGGGACGCGTCCTTGATGCGTACGTCCACCGCTCGGTCGCCAAACATCTCTCGTACGTCGTCGGCCAGGCCGGCCCGCCGTTGCTCTCGCACGTCGACACGCAGCCACGGTTCGTCCGCGAGCGTCTCGGACTCTTCCCTCAGTTCTTCCAGGGTACCGGACAAGGTGCGCAGCGCGCGGCCACTCGACAACGGCAGTGCTTTCACACTGGGCGGCTTGTCGGGCTCGATCTCGACGAGATTGACCTGCTTGCGCTGCTGCTCCTCACCAAAGTCGAGTTGCAGTGGTGATCCGCAGTAGTGGATCTGTCCGGGGCCCGCGATCTTCTGGGGCCGGTGAACATGGCCGAGCGCGACGTACCCGGCGCTGGCCGGAAAGGCCTGGGCACTGAGGGCGTAGTCCTCGATGAAGTGGGCGGCCCGCTCGCCGCCGCCGAGTTGACCGCCGTGCACGAACGCGTGGGCCATGAGGATGTTCACGGTGGTCGGCTCGAAACCACGGGCAAGCGCTTCGATGACCAGCCTCATCCGCTCGGCGTATGCCTGTGCGTTCTCGTAGGCCTCGGAGTCCATCAGGTCCTTGGCCCTCACGATGCCCCGTTGCGACACGAACGGCAGCATCGCCAAGCGCACCTCCTCACCGGCGCTCGTCTGTAGACGGAGCACTCCCCCGTCGTCAGGTCGGAGCGGCTGGGCTACTACGTGGATGCGTCCTGCGGCCTCGAATACGGGCGCCACGGCCGCCAGTTTGCGGCCGTTGTCGTGATTGCCGGCGATCACCGCCACCTGTGCGTCGGTGCTGGCCAACTCCAGCAGCACCCGGTAAACGATTCCCTCGGCCTCGGCGGAAGGAGCGGCCGTCTCGAATAGGTCGCCAGCCACAAGCACCAAGTCAACAGAGTGCTCAGCGGCCAAGCCGACTATCTCGTCAAGCACAGCCCGGTGCTCGTCGGCACGGCTGCGACCCCGGATGGTCTTGCCAACATGCCAGTCACTGGTGTGCAGCAGTTTCACGGCTCAACCAACACGCCGCGGCACCGTCACTGCAGACCCTCAAATATGTC
This sequence comes from Candidatus Aldehydirespirator sp., assembly GCA_965221605.1. GTDB lineage: Bacteria > Actinomycetota > Acidimicrobiia > Acidimicrobiales > Aldehydirespiratoraceae > Aldehydirespirator. The sequence goes on along the minus strand of CBDCSK010000004.1, from coordinate 4,874 downwards.
GTCGGGCTGGGCCGTTCCGTCCGTTGCCGGCGCTCCCGACCTGTCCGCTTCCCCGGAACGGGTGGCCCACGCCGGGAATGGGAACTCCACCAACAGCGGCACCGGGAGCCGGGGCTGGGACACATACATCGATCCCGGCTTGAGAATGGTGGCGCGCTGGCGCTGCACACCGGGCAGGAACCCGTATTGGTCCCTTCCCGCCTCAGCGCTGTCGAGTCAGCGCTGTCGAGCCGGCCCACTACTCGAATGGCGCTGTTGGCCACCACCCTTCGCTCTATCTCGCTGGCCGTCTGCTGGGCACCGATGAGGATGATTCCCAGACTGCGACCCCGCTCGGCCACATCCAGCAGGATCTCCTTGATCGGGCTGCTGCCGTCACGGGGGGCGTACTTGTTGAGCTCGTCCAGTACTACGAACTGCAGCGGCTTGGCGACACCGCTCGCTTCCTTGGCTTCAAAGGCCTGCCTCAACACGACGCCAACAACGAAGCGCTTGGCTCGGTCGTGCAGTTGGTGGATGTCGACCACGGTGAGCTGGCTGGTGTCCAGGTCGATGGAATGCTCGGGAGCGTGCGCTACATCGGCCCGGATCAAGTGCTCCACGTGACGCACTGAGGCGTGCAGCCGTCGCACAAAGGCATTGATGGTTCCCCCACCGACAGCCCGACCCGTCCAGCGCTGGTCGGGGCGATCTTCCGGGTCTTCAGGGATGAGGCGGTTCTCGATCTCGTTCACGAGCTCGCGGAAGGTCCGGACCGTCGTGCCTTCGATCCGCACCGCGCCGTCACCACCGGAGAAGTCCTTGGCGCACTGGGCCAGACGGGCTGTCACAGCCTGCACGACGATCGTGTACTGCTGACGCTCGTCCTCGGCGTCTGCGAACAGGAACGGCAGCAACTGCTGGGAGCAGAAGTATTCGATGGTCCAGAAATAGGGCTTGACCCCGATGTGACGCGCACCGGTGGCGGGTGTGGCGTTGGCATCGCCGCGTCGTGGTGGAGCAAGAATGCCGACCGACCGGAACGGCGCAGCGTCAAGCCCCAGAGCCGAGTAGCGCAGCCGCTCATCAGGATCCAGACGCGTATTGGCATGGTCGAGGAAGAGCAGGTCCTCGCCCTTGACGTTGAAGATCAGGCCCTTGGTGTGCATCGCCTCCGCGCCGAGCACGCCGGAGTTGAACAGGGAGTAGAGCAGGAACGTGGCGTAGCTGGTCTTGGTGGCCACACCCGATATGCCGCTGATGTTGATGTGGGCTCCCAACGTGCCGTCCACGAAGTCGAAGTCAAGGAAGATCGGGTCGTTCTCCCGGCTCAACCCTGCGGGCAGGCGTCGCTCCACGTCGTCGAAGTCGAGCGCCACGTCTCGCTCGTCATCTACTGCTCGACGCACCTCTGCACCGGGCAGCGGCGGAACGAACGTCTCCGGCACCACCCGTGTCAACTGAACCTGTGCCGCCTCGCTGACCTCTGCGGGAAGGATCCCATCCGTGATGAGGAAGACATCGCTGTCGAAACGCGCCCCCTCGTGTCGGGCTCGTACCTGGCTGACAACGCCATACAAGCTGATGCGATCACCGGATGGCAGATCACGATCTATCGCCACGACATCGTCCAGTTGCAGATGCGAGCCGGGAGCGATCGCGACCCAGAACTCCAGCGGCGTGGCATCATCGGTGCCGAGCACACGGCCCACTACTTCAGACACAACTCATGGACCTCCAGGCCCGCGCCAAGTCGACAACCATTACGCTGGCGACAGTACCGCCGACCTGTGACAGCCCGCTATCGATGACTCCCCGATCCCGGGCTACGTAGCTAGGTCTGGGGCAATGGGGTTCAGGGCTAGGATGTCCTCGAGCACGGCAAGGGTCTCCAGCACCCGCAGATCGTCGAGCTGGTGGCCGACCACCTGGAGGCCGATGGGCACACCCTCGTTGCTAAGGCCGCAGCAGACTGTTCCGGCCGGGCGGCGGGTGAGGTTGGCGAGGGGCGTGAAGCGGAACCAGTTGGGGGTCTCTTCGCCGTTGATGGTGCCGTGCCCGGCGGGTGCGGGAGCCTGGCCCGCCAGCGTGGGCATCAGCAGCACGTCGTAGCCGTCCATCATCCCGGCCAGGGCGATGGACAGCTCGCCCGCCTGCTTGCGGGCCTCGTAGATCGACTCCGGCGTGGCCCGCCCGTATACGTCCTCCAGCATCACGGCCAGCACGTCGGTGACGTTGGCCCACTCATCGGTTCCGTACAGCGGGCGGAACGCGGGGCCGATGAGCCCCCCGAAGAACAGCTGCAGAAAGGCCCCCGGCACTGCGCTGATATCGGTCTGCGCCTCCACGACCTCGACGCCCTCGGCCGCCAGGCGGTCCACCGCGGCGGCGCAGGCCGCCGCGATCTCGGAGTCGACCGGCTCCCCGTCGATCGATGGCGCCCACAGCACGCGGCCCGGCACCCGGGGGCTGTCCAGCGCGGTCCGCCAGGAGACGTCCGGCTTGGGCAGGCTGCGCAGGTCAGCCGGATGGGGACCGACCATGTTGTCGAGGCACAGGGCCACGTCCCGGATGAGGCGGGCCATCGGACCCACGCACGACAGGTCGATCAAGCCCGACGGCGGCGGGCCGCTGGGCACCCGGCCGTGGCTGGTCTTGATGCCCGACAGCCCGCAGATCGCCGAAGGGATCCGGATCGAGCCTCCCCCGTCGGAGCCGGTGCCGACCGGGACCATGCCCGACGCGACGGCTGTGCCCGTGCCGCCCGAGGAACCACCCGGGGAGCGCTCGATGTTCCAGGGATTGAGGGTGGGTCCGAACCTGGGGTTGTAGGTGTCGCCCATGCAGCCGTGCTCGGGGGTGTTGGTCTTGCCCAGGATCACGCAGCCCGCGGCCCGCATCCGGGCGACCTCGGTGCTGTCGGAGGCGGCCGGGGAATCGTCGCGGGTGTACATGGCGCCCTTGGAGGTCTGGAACCCGGCCGCGTCGGCGAGGTCCTTCACCCCGACCGGGATGCCGGCCAGTGGCCCTACGTCGTCGCCTGCGTCGAGACGCTCGTCGATCGCCTGGGCCTGTGCTCTGGCACTGTCCGAGTCCAGAGCCACGAAGGCGTTCAGGGTGGGGTTGAGCGCCTCGATGCGCTCCAGCGCGTGCTCGGTGACGGCGGCGGCGGTGAGGTCGCGCTCGCGCACCATCGCCGCGAGGGACTCCACAGTCACCGTTCTGAAGTCGGGTACGTCCATCGCTCGGGCCTTTCGTGGGTGTCGGGGCCGGCCGGCGATGCGCCGACGACACGCCCGCTGATTCAATCAGCCATCGGCGCCGGCGACGAGTCGCTCCACCAGTCGCTCGAGGCCGGCGACTCGGGATCCCTTGACCAGCACGGCGTCGCCGGGGGCCAGACCGCCGAGCTCGGACAGCGCGGCTTCCGCACCGTCGATTCCTGCCGCCTCGATGACGACGCCCTCGCCTGCTGAGTATCCCGGCGCGTCCACGGCCACCATGGTGATGCCGAGCCGGTCCGCCAGTGAGGCCGCAGCCGCGTGCTCGTCAGCCTCGAAGGCGCCCAGCTCGGCCATGGTGCCAAGCACTGCAATTCGGCGCTCCGCAGGCAACGCGGCCAGGGAGTGCAGGGCTGCCCGCATCGACAGCGGATTGGCGTTGTAGGAGTCGTTGAGCAGATGGGCACCCTCCGGGGTGCGCACGACCTCCATGCGCAGCGGCGACAGCGCCGGGGTGGCCAGCCCCGCAGCCACATCCGCCAGGGAGACTCCCAGCTCCAAGCCCACCGCGGCCGCGGCCAGCGCGTTGTCGACCGAATGGACACCCCTGGCCCCGAGTTCCACACCGATCTCCCCGCCGGGGCTGTGCAGCACGAAGCGCGGTGTGAGCTCGTCGTCGAGTTCGATGCCCTGGGCGCTCACCTCTCCGTCGGCTCCGAAGGTGACTATCCGGGCCTCGGTGGCCGCAGCCATGGCCGCCACCTGGGGGACGCCTGCATTCAGGAAGGCCACTCCCCCGTCGGCGGCCGCGGGCAGCGACTCGACCAGTTCCTGCTTGGCTGACACCACCGCCGCCAGCGACCCCAGCTCGCTGGTGTGAGACAGGCCCACCGTGGTGACCACACCCATGGTCGGCCGGGCGATGCGGCAGAGTTCCGCGATGTGTCCCGGTCCCCGCGAGCCCATCTCGACCACCAGCGCCTCGGCGCCGGCGGGCGTCGACAGCAGCGTGATCGGCACGCCGATCTCGTTGTTGAACGACCGGGTGCTGGCCCACACCCGCCGGTCCCGGCCCAGCACCGCGGCCAGCAGGTCCTTGGTGGTGGTCTTGCCGACAGATCCGGTGATTCCCACCACCGGCACCGCCCCCAGACGCCGGCGGGCCTCACGCCCGAGCGCGGCGAGCGCCGCCATGGTGTCGTCCACCCGCACAGCCGCAGCGCCCGGCACGGACCGCTCGCGGGCGCTGAGGTAGGCCGAGGCTCCGGCGGCGACCGCGTCGGCGATGAAGTCGTGGCCGTCGCGCTCGGCCACCAGCGGCACGAACAGCATCCCCGGTTGCGCATCGCGGCTGTCCTGGGTGACGCCGTCGACCACAACCGCGCCGTCACCGTGCAGGCGGCCACCGGTAGCTGCCACGATTTCGTCCAGCGTCCAGCGCACGACGCGAGTGTGACACGCCCAGCGGCGAACTGGCAGCACAAACCACGCACACCGCGGCGACCAGCGAGGCCGGCGGGTGGCGACGGGTCCGGGCGGCCGACAATGGGGCGAAGCCCCGTCGGCCGGATGGAGCCCGGCGACAGGACCCGCCGGCCGGACGGCCCGACTGTCGGACGAACGCCCGAGACGACGCCCGCCGCTGACGACTGGGCACCGGGCGCTAGCGTCGCC
>CBDCSK010000003.1:0-181426 GCA_965221605.1 Candidatus Aldehydirespirator sp. | reverse complement strand
GATCCACGGGTTCTTCATCTTCATGATGACGGTGTTGCCGTCGCCTCGTAAGTGTCGACCGGCGCGGCCAGCCCGGCGATGAAGCTGAAGGCCTGCACCGAGCGGTAGAACTCGGCCACCGCCTCGGCGTCTATGGTGCCGCCGGAGTGCGAGAGCTTGCCCTCGGGAATGTCGAAGGTGTAGGTCAGGCCGTCGTCGGAGACCGAGAAGCCCGAGGCGAACTGGGGCACGTCGGCACCCGACGGGTCGTTCGACAGGATGGCCTCGTAGATGGCGAAGAAGGCCGGGTCGTACCAGTTGGTGGTGAGCGGGTCGTGCTTGGAGACGTCCCGGTTGTAGCCCTCCCGCAGCGTGCCGCCCTGGGTCGGTCCCGATGGCTCAGGAGCCGCGGTGGTGGTGGCGGCCGCGGCCGCGGTGGTGGTCGTGGCGGCGGGGGCGTCGTCGGCGTCGTCGCCGCAGGCGGCCAGGATGGTGGCCGCGGCGGCCACACCGACACCCGACAGGCCGAGGCGCTTCATGAACGTCCGCCGGTCGAGCGCGTTGGCCTGGTACTGGTCGGCCAGGTCTGCGACCTCCGAGCCGTACTCGTCTCTAATCCATGAAGTCCCCATGGGACGCCCCCTTCTCCAGAGCGATGAACGTGAGGCCGACACGACGTTGGCGACGGCCGGCGCGACGACTGTATACCAAAATGCCGGGCAGCCGCTAGTCGCGGCCGGTGCCGTCGCGGCGATGTGCTCGGCAGTCGTCGAGGGCGGGCGCCGAGGCATAGTTGATGGCTCGAAGGATTGCATTGGGAAGACCTCAGTGCAGATGGCTTGTGTTCGTGTCGAGCTTCGCGTGTAGGATGCTCTCAGCGGAGAGGACCGGAGTATTCGGTTCCGTGAGCTTGCTCCTCTGCTGACTCGCAGAACCGTGCCCCGCTTCGGCGGGGCACGGACGCGACGGGAGGGCTGTTGTACCTGTGCTTCGTCGATGAGTCCGGAACGCACGGAAGCAGTCCTGTGCTCGTGGTGGGCGGGATCATCGTCCACGAGGAGGACGCCTGGCACCTCCAGCAGCGTCTTGACTCGTTCCTGTTCAACAAGCTTCATCCGCTTGGGCACGACCACACCCACTTCGAGCTTCACGCAACCGAGCTTCGACGCGGCACAAAGCAGTGGGCAAGCGTTGGGCAGGATGACCGCCACCGGATCCTGGCGGGTGCCTACGGTGCTTTGGCTGGCTACGCCCCCGTGAATCCCGCTCTGCCGTGGCGTCTCATCGGCGCTGTGATGGGAACGCGACCCCGGCCGTCAGAAGCTTCGAGCGTATGAGCTCGTGACAAAGAAGTTTGACGACTTCGTCGATCGCATGAGCCGTGGCGGCCAGCAGCAACGAGGGTTGATCGTCCATGATCGCAGCAGTGTCGAAGGCCCTCTGCAGGACTGGACGAATCGGTGGCGCGTCGCCAGCAGTTCGTTGGGTCGGCTGAGGAATCTCGCTGATGTTCCACTGTTCGCCGATTCCCGGGCCACCAGAGCGCTGCAGGCCGCCGATCTCGTCGCCTACGCCCTGTACCGGTACTACTCGAGACCGGGCGGAAGGCACGACGAGCGGTACATCCGTCGCCTCTGGTCGCAATTCGACGCGGATGGACGGTCGTATGCACGGCCTCATCCACGACAGTTCGTACTTCCACCGGTGCGGGTGCCCCGCCTGCACAAGCCGCCGATGAGTGAGGCCGGTTCCAAGTGCCCGACCGTTGTCCCGGTCGCATCACGTCGGGTCCTTGAGGCGGTCATGCCGGTTGGTGGCAGGGTCTCGCGTATTCGGCGTCGTTCCTAGCGATACTTGGTGCATGACGACTGTTGAGCAGGTCTTGGACTGGGCCGAGGGCCACGCTGATGCGCTCACACAAGAGATGGTCTGGCACCCAAACGCAATTCATGGCGGCTGGTGGGAGACAGCAGACCCGCAGGCCAAGTCCAGAATCCGGGCACGAGCCACGGCCGCGCTGGCCTTCTTTGAGCGATTCACCGGACCCGATTCTCGTTGGTCGCGAAACGCTCACGACGTGTTTGACTCACACGGCCCGCTCGATCCAGCATGACGCGAGGGTTCGTGATGCTGTGAGCCCGGCGGTAGCGCAGCGGGGTCTTGATCTCCGAGAGCGCCGCCGACAGTGGTGGAGTCGTGGGCAGCGGTTAGCTTGGATCCACCGGTGCGGTGATGCCGCTGGGGTTGGCGCGTCCACCGGAAGGGCCTCCTGACATGGGAGAATGCTGTTTGAGGTAACGGTCATTCTGGCCATGTGAGGAGGCACTTCCTGTGAGCAGCGTAGCGGGCGGTATCGACGGGATCGAGGTTGTGTTCGATGACGCTTCGCTGGTGGCCGACGCGGGGCTGCTGGTGGCGGGCACGTTGATGGGCCGCCTCGGTTTGGAGGCGCTCATCGACGAGGTGGTGCGCCCGCCTCAGGCGGGCCGGGGGTCCGGCGCCAAGGCTCTGTCGGTGGCGGCGTCGATGCTGGTGGGCGGGTCGTTCATCGACGACACCGACCGGCTGCGGGCAGGGTCGGCGTCGGCGGTGCTGCCGTTTGTGCCTGTGGCGCCGTCGACTGTGGGGACGTGGCTGCGGTCCTTCACCTTCGGCCATGTCCGCCAGCTCGACAAGGCTCACGAGCTGGCGCTGGGCCGGGCGTGGTCTGTGGGCGCGGCGCCGCGGGTCACAGAGATGACGGTGGATCCAGGCTCGACGGTGTGTGAGGTGTTCGGCAGGTCCCAAGCACGGCGTCGGCTGGGGCCACACCAAGGTCTGGGGCTATCATCCGCTGGCAGCGGTCAGAGACGACACCGGCGAGGTCGTCCACGCCAGGATGCGGTCGGGGTCCTCTGGGCGCGGCAACATCAGGTTCGCCGCGGAGACCCTGGCGCGCCTGCGGCGCCTCGCGCCGCACGCGGCGGTGACCGTGCGCGCCGACGCGGGGTTCTTCTCCTATGGGATGATCGCGAAGCTCGACGCATACAAGGCCCGCTGGTCGGTCACGATCCCACACAACGCCAAGGTCAAAGCAGCCATCGACGGCATCGACGACAAGCAGTGGAGGCCCATCGCCTACCCCGACGGGGAGGCCCAGGTCGCCGAGACCACGATCACAACCGGACGCCGCCGACCCCTGTGGCCCCCGAGAGCTGCGCCTCGTGGTGCGCCGCACCCGCCTCGCCGAGGGCCCCCAGCGCGAGCTGTGGCCCAACTGGCGGCGCCACTGCCTCGTCACCAGCCGCGACGACCTCGACACCGAAGCCGCCGACGCCTACCACCGCAGCCACGCCCGAGTCGAGCCCGCCATCAGAGACCTCAAAGCCAACGGGCCCGCCCACTGCCCCTCAGGAAGATCCTCCGCCAACGCCGCCCACCTCGCCTGCGCCGCAATGGCCCACAACCTCGCCCGCTGGACCGCCCGCCTCGGGCACGCCCAGAACCCCAGCAGGCTCACCGCCGCCGCCACCATCCGGCGGCGGCTCCTGTCAGTCGCCGGCCGCGTCGTCAACCACAGCCGACGACACATCCTGCGCCTGCCCGCCAACTGGCCATGGCAACACACCTTCACCCTGGCGCTGCGACACCTGCGCAACCTCCCGCTGCTCATCTGACCCCACCCCCCGGGGCCGGCGCCCCCAACAACAGACCCAAGCGCCACCAACCCGCCACGACCCGCACCCTGACCCCAACACGCCCCAACACCCGCCCCGCCCACCCGACACCCTCAACACCAACCCCCGAAACCCAACCAACCCCACCAGCCTCACCGCGCCGGTGGATCCAGGCTAAGCCTGGATCCACCGGCGCGGTGAGGTTTGTGGGGTTGGCGCGTCCACCGGAAAGGCCTCCTGACATGGGAGAATGCTGTTTGAGTCAACAGTGATTCTGGCCATGTGAGGAGGCACTTCCTGTGAGCAGCGTAGCGGGTGGTATCGACGGGATCGAGGCGGTGTTCGACGACGCTTCGCTGGTGGCCGATGCGGGGCTGCTGTTGGCGGGCACGGTGATGGGCCGGCTGGGTTTGGAGGCGCTCATCGACGATGCGGTGCGCCCGCCCGCGGCGGGCCGTGGGTCCGGGGCGAAGGCGCTGTCGGTGGTGGCGTCGATGCTGGTGGGCGGCTCGTTCATCGGCGACGCCGACAGGCTGCGGGCCGGGTCCGCTTCGGCGGTGCTGGGCTTTGAGCCTGCGGCGCCGTCGACGTTGGGGACGTGGCTGCGGTCCTTCACCTGGGGCCATGTGCGCCAGTTCGACCGCGCCCTGGAGCTGGCGCTCAGCCGGGCGTGGTCTTCGGGCGCGGCGCCGGCAGCGGCGGAGATGACGGTGGATCTGGACTCCACGGTCTGTGAGGTCCACGGCAAGTCCAAGCAGGGCGCGGCCTACGGCCACACCAAGGTTTGGGGCTACCACCCGCTGGCGGCGACCCGGGACGACACCGGCGAGGTGCTCCACGCCAGGATGCGGTCGGGGTCCTCCCAGCGCGGCCATGTCCGCTTCGCCGCGGAGACCCTGGCCCGCCTCGGACGCCTCGCGCCGGGCACGAAGCTCACCGTGCGCGCCGACGCCGGGTTCTTCTCCTACGCGCTGATCGCAAAGCTCGACACATACAAGGCCCGCTGGTCGGTCACGATCCCACAGAACGCCAAAGTCAAAGCAGCCATCGACGGCATCGACGAGACCGCCTGGACGCCGATCGCCTACCCCGACGGGAAGCCCAGGTCGCCGAGTGCGCCATCACAACGAGCCGCCGCGACCCCTGTGGCCCCCGAAAGCTGCGCCTCGTGGTGCGCCGCACCCGACTCCCAGAAGGCCCCCAACGCGAGCTGTGGCCCGACTGGCGCCACCACGCGTTCATCACGAACAGAGACGACCTCGACACCGAAACCGCCGACGCCTACCACCGCGGCCACGCCCGAGTCGAGCTCGCCATCAGAGACCTCAAAGACAACGGCCTCGCCCACTGCCCCTCCGGAAGGTTCTTCGCCAACGCCGCCCACCTCGCCTGCGCCGTGCTGGCCCACAACCTCACCCGCTGGACCGCACGACTCGGACACACACAGCACCCCGAACGGCTCACCGCAGCCGCCACCGTCCGCCGGCGGCTGCTCGCCGTGCCCGGACGCCTCGTCAACCACAGCCACCGACACAAACTCCGCCTCCCGCTCAACTGGCCCTGGGCACACCAATTCACCGCCGCGCTCACACACACCCGCAACCTCCCCAACTCATCTGAACCCCCAGCCCCGGGCCCGGCGCCACCCAGAACACACCCCCCTGAGCGCCACAAACCAGCCCAGTCCCAACCGCCGGCCCAACACGCCCCAACAACACCCGCCGCACCCCAACCAGCCAAACACCCCCACAAACACCCCGACCAGCCCACCCCGACCAGCCCATCGGTGGATTCAGGCTTAGAGCCGGGCTGCGGCGTGGCAGGCGTGGCGGCGGTGCTCGGCGGCGATGCCTTCGCAGAAGTCCCGCAGTTCGTCGGCGTCGTTGAAGATGCGCGGCGCGTCCCGCAGCACCATCCGCCAGCAGGCCTCGGCCACCTGCGCCCCGTCCTCGGCGTCGGCGATGGTGCACAACTCCGCTGAGAACGGCGCGTTGGCCGGCTCGGTGAACCGGCTCAGCGCAGCCCCCCAGACGCACTGGGCGAGGTACTCGACGGTGGGAGCCAGCCTGCACTTCGACGCGGCCTCGGCGGGGTCGTCGCGGTGGATCGATCCCAGGTCGCGGCCCATCGACGCGAAGCAGGCCATCCGAGAGTTCACTGCCGCCTCCGCGCAGACCGCGGCCACTGCGTCGGCCTCCCAGCCGAAGTAGAAGAGGTTGCTGGTCTGCCAGAAGTAGCAGCCCGGCCAGTAGCGCTCCGTCAGCACGTTGCAAGGGAAGTGCGGGTCGGTGGCGCTGATGTACTCGGTGGTGTGGCCCATCAGCCCGGAGAGCCCGCCCACCCCGTTCTCCATGTACACGCCGCCGTAGCAGGAGTCCCGGTTGACGGTGTGGGCCAGCAGATCGCACAGCGCCAGTGCCTCCGGGAGCTCGTAGGTGGTCCACGCCAGCAGGCCGTGGCCCACTCCGTGCAGGCACTGGTGGGTCAGGAACGGGTTGTCGGACGAGCAGACCGCGGCCACGTCGTCGGCCAGGCGCGACGTGCCCCGCTGCGCGAACAGCGACTCGAGCGTGCCGTGGAGGGCGCCCGCGTGGCAGTCGTGGCCGACCAGGGCGAACGCGGCCGCGCCGAAGTGCTCCCAGGAGACATGGCCCACCGTGTGGGCGGCGTCGTGGCAGTCGCGGCCGGTGTCGAGTTCGGCCGCCTTGAGTGCCACCACCGCGGCGACCGGCCCGTGGGCCAGCACGAACCGCTCCAGCGCGTCCTCGTCGTCCATGAGAGCCTCGCCGTCGACGTCGGGAGGCGCCGGCGCGAACTCGGGCGCGGCGGCCTGCAGGCTCAGCGGCTCCAAGGCCTGCTCGGGGCCGCTGCTGGCCGATATGGGGGAGCCGGTGTTCCTGCCGGCGCCGGCCGGTGCGGGCGGCGAGGCGCTCTTCGACGACGCCGAGCATTTGCGGGAGTTCGTGGAGTTGTACGGACCCACCGCCGCGGTGGTGGCGCTCAAGGCGGTGGAGCTCGACACCGGCCGCTACTGCCACGACGCCGCCCACGATGTCGGGCGGCTGGCCTATGAGATCTTCGGCCCGATCTCGTTCGCCATATCGGGCCACGAGTGCCAGGCGGGCGCGCTGCACGGGTCCACCGAGGCCATGTTCGCAGCGCGCGGCACATCGCGCCTGGCCGAGGACGTGGCCGCGTTGTGCTCGAGCGCAGACAACCGCTTCGTGCGCCACCAGTGCTACCACGGCGTGGGCCACGGGCTCATGGCCTGGACCACCTACGAGATACACGAGGCGCTGGAGTTGTGCGACGTGATCGAGCGCGCCTACGACGCCTCATCGTGCTATTCGGGGGTGTTCATGGAGAACGTCGTGGGCGGACTCTCGGGCGTGATGGGCCACGAGACCGAGTACCTGCGAGACGACGACCCCCACTTCCCCTGCGACGTGATCGCCTCGCAGTACCGCGCCGACTGCTACTACTACCAGACCTCGCACATGTGGAGGGTCTTCGACGGCGACATGTCGCAGATCGCGGCGGTGTGCGCCACCCTCGACGGCCGTGCTCGGGATCTGTGCTTCGGCTCCTACGGCCGCGACGTGGGCAATCAGACCCGCGGCGACCCCGCCAGGGCCATCGAGCTGTGCGGCCACGCCCCGGCGGGCGAGGACCGGGTGGAGTGCATCTCCGGGTCGGCCCAGGACCGCTTCTGGGAGACCACCGGCGCCGACGAGGCCATCTCGATGTGCTCGATGCTCACCGACCCCGACGAGGCCGAGTCCTGCTGGTGGACGATCATCGACCGGGCCGGCGACGTGTTCGTCGACGAAGCCGGCCGCCGAGGCTTCTGCGACCGTCTACCCGAACCCCGCCAACAAACCTGCCTGTCAGAAATAGTCGCCCAACCCCCCTCAACGGAATAGGTCGTCGCCGGAGGTGCTGCGACCGTTCGTGGCCTCCGTCGTGGCCCTCGACGACGACGGTCTGTGCTGCGGGGCGGGCGGCGCCTACTCGGTGATGGAGCCCGACCTGTCGCGGGCCATACGCGAGCGCAAGACAGCGGCGGTGGCCCGCTCGGGCGCGTCGGTGGTGGCCAGCGCAAACCCCGGCTGCTCGCTGCACCTCGCCGCCACCGGCCTAGACGTGCGCCACCTCCTGGAGCTGGTCGACCAAGCCCTCTCCGCCTCCCGCCCCTAGAGCACGCCGCCAGTCGGCAGGCCGCCCCGACGAGGGCGAGCCGCTGAGCGTCGCGTGCTCAGGCGAAGCCGAATGCGAGCGGGAAGGCGATCACCACCGTGGCCAGCCAGATGGCGTACACGGGGGCGTAGGCGGTCTGCCAGCGCTCCAGCTTCGAGAATGGGCGGCGGCCCCGCCAGAACTCGAGGTGGAGCCAGGCGGCTCCGGCCAGGTTGACGAGCAGCACCAGGTTCTCGCCCAGGGCCGCGATCCGGTTGGGGCTGGCGCCGAAGTCCGAGAGGCGCCCCACGATGGCGCCCAGCACCAGCAGGTCGACCAGCAGGGCGGTCAGCACCAGCAGAATCTGGAGCAGGTCGAAGGGGCCGCGGGGAGCGTCCCGGTCTCGGGCGGCCACCGCGTAGATGACCAGCGCCAGCACTACCGCCAGCATTATGTCGAAGGTGATCAACACGTCCCTGTCGATGTCGATGCCTCTGCGGTGACAACCATGGCCGCGAGGAACGTGGCCAGCAGCGCGGCGAACAGCGGGGTGAACAGCCACGTCAGCACCGGGGCGATCCTCTCGAGGACGCCCTGGCGCGACTCGGCCAGCCATGCGGCCACCACCACCGCCCCGGCCGCTCCGCAAGGCGCCAGCCACAGTCCGATGAACTCGCTGGCGTCGATGTCGATGGCGTAGAAGATCCCCGCCGCCGACCCGGCGAACACTCCGCCGCCCAGTGCGATCAGCCCGTAGTAGATGACCCACTCGCCGGTGAAGCGCACGAAGTCCATGCGCTTGGTGTGGGATCGCCAGTCGCCGCAGGCGTGGGCCAGCCCGACGACCAGCCACAGCAACAGGGGCAGATGCAGCACGGCCAGTATCTCGGTGTGGGCCGGGTCGCGTCCCCCGTCGAACGGGTACGAGTTGATGACGACGGCGGGCACGGCGAACGCAGCGGCCAGCACGGCGAGGGTGGGAGCGCCGAGTCGACGCTTCCAGGCGAAGTTGCCGGCCAGCTACGGCCTGCTAGGCTCCGGTTCGGTTGCCGGGACCGGGATCCGCTCGGGAGGTTCGAGCCACAATGACGCAACGCCAGGTCGGTCGTAGAGGCGAGCTTGCCAGCGGTTGCAGCCCTGTCGGTGGTCCGGCCGACGGCAGCGCCGGCTTCTTCCGCGCCGGGGGGGGGGGGGGCGTCGATTGCGGCACCTCCATGGCGTCGTCTCGGCGAGTGTCTGGTGGTTGTGGCTCTGCTGGCTGCGTTCGGTTGCGGCGACGGCGGCAGTGGCAGCGCGACCGTAGCGGCCCCCACTTCTCAGGCACCGGCTGAGAGAGCTCCTTCCACCACCAGTGCCGAGTCCGTAGCCGCGCCGACCGAGGCGGTCGAGCCGGGCGATGCAGAGACAGGCGACGAGAACGACGCACTCGTTGCCGCTCCCGAGACGGTGCCCGAGCCGAGTCCTGAGACCACGGTGCCCGAGCCGAGTCCTGAGACCACGGTGCCCGAGCCGAGTCCTGAGACCACGGTGCCCGAGCCGAGTCCTGAGACCACGGTGCCCGAGCCGAGTCCTGAGACCACGGTGCCCGAGCCGAGTCCTGAGACCACGGTGCCCGAGCCGAGTCCTGAGACCACGGTGCCCGAGCCGAGTCCTGAGACCACGGTGCCCGAGCCGAGCGCAGAGGGTGAGTTCGCAGGCTCGGAATCCGCAGAGGCGACGACTGAAGCCCCGGGGGCCGACGACGGCGCAACCGACGAGATGCCCTCCGACTCGGTGGTGCTCGTTCAGCAGGAGGATCTGACCGGCCCGGCCGGCCCGAAGGGCGATACCGGACCACCAGGCCCGCGTGGCCCGCGGGGGGCAACCGGTCCCGAGGGACCGGCGGGCGAGCAGGGCGACACTGGTCCCGCAGGGCCGGCGGGCGAGCAGGGCGACACCGGTCCTGGGGGACCGCCCGGCGAGAAGGGCGATACCGGCCCGCCGGGTCCGCCCGGACCGCGCGGTTTCAGCGGCGGCGGCGGTGGAGCAACCGGCCCGCCGGGCCCACCAGGCAGCGCAGGCCCGCCTGGCCCGCCTGGCTCAACGGGTCCGTCGGGCGGCGCTGGTCCGCCCGGTCCGCCGGGTCCGCAGGGCGGCGCCGGCAGCGCTGGTCCGCCCGGTCCGCCTGGTCCGGTCGGCGCTTCAGTTCAGGGTCCGCCCGGCCCGACCGGCCCTCCCGGTCCGCCGGGTCCGCAAGGTACGTCCGGATCGGCTGAGGGTCCGCCCGGTCCGCCGGGTCCGCAGGGCGGCGCCGGCAGCGCTGGTCCGCCCGGCCCGCCTGGTCCGGCCGGCGCTTCAGTTCAGGGTCCGCCCGGCCCGCCTGGTCCGGCCGGCGCTTCAGTTCAGGGTCCGCCCGGCCCGCCCGGCCCTCTCGGTCCGCCGGGTCCGCAAGGGGGTGACGGTCCGCCTGGTCCGACCGGTCCGATAGGTGATTCAGGGCCGCCGGGTCCGCCGGGTCCGCAAGGGGGTGACGGTCCGCCTGGTCCGCCTGGTCCGATAGGTCCGCCGGGTGCTGACGGCAGAAGTGGTTCGCCGGGTTCGGTTGGTCCGCCGGGTCCGCCGGGTCCCACAGGTCCGCCGGGCCCCCCCGGTCCCGCTGGATCAACATTGTTCAACCACCTCGGGAACATCCCGGGCATGCCGTTCTTGGCGGCGCCACAAGTCCCTCATGGACCGCTGGAGATCTTCTTCGGCGAGGATCCCCCCGCTGAGTCCGAGCAATTGGTCGATGGGATGGTGCACATCACCAAGTCGGAGTCTGGATGCAGGCTGTACGAGTACGCCCTGGGCGCATGGGTGGCGCGATTCTCCTTCGCATGCACCGACTGACACGCCGAGGCGGGCCCGATGCGGCTGCGCACAACGCAGCACGACGCAAGCGGCTTGCCCTGATCATCGGGGCGGCGTTCTCGTTCGCGGCGCTGCTGGTGGCCGGCGCCCACTACGACCCGAGCGCGGTGGTGGCCCAGACCTCCGACACCGGCCCAGCTGGACCGAAGGGCCCGGTCGGCGAGACCGGAGACCGTGGACCCGCCGGGCCGAGCGGGCTCCGTGGACCCCAGGGGCCCGCCGGCCCGGACGGCGAGGCCGGTGGCCCCGGACCGAAAGGCCCCGACGGCGAGACCGGACCGAAGGGCCCGGTCGGCGAGACCGGAGACCGTGGACTCGCCGGGCCGCGGGGCAGGCCTGGCAGTTCCTCGCAAGGATCGGGCCCGCCCGGCCCCGAGGGTCCTACAGGACCGCCCGGACCGCAGGGGCCGCGCGGGCCCGCGGGCTCGACCAGCTCACAGCAGGGTCCGCCGGGTCCGCCGGGGCCGCAGGGCGCAGTGGGATCCGCCGGTCCTCCCGGCCCTCGGGGTGCCGACAGTTCGCAGGGTCCGCCGGGTCCGCCTGGGCCGCTGGGTCCGCCCGGCCCGAAAGGACCGCCGGGGCCACAGACCGGCCCGCCTGGGCCGCCGGGTCCGCCGGGGCCGCAGGGCGAAGGGGGTTCTGCCGGTCCTCCCGGCCCTCGGGGTGCCGACAGTTCGCAGGGTCCGTCGGGTCCGCCTGGGCCGCTGGGTCCGCCCGGCCCGCCGGGATCACCGAGTGGCCCTCCGGGCCTGCTCGGTCCGCCGGGACCGCCGGGACCAGAGGGTCAGCAGGGGCCACTCGGCCCTCCTGGGCTGACCAGTTCGCAGCAGGGACCGCCCGGCCCGCCCGGTCCGCTTGGGTCTCGGACAGGTCCGCCCGGCCCGCCCGGCCCGCCGGGCGCCGAGGGCGCTGACAGCCTCACGTTCGGGCCGCAGGGTCCGCCGGGTCCGCCTGGGCCGCTGGGTCCGCCCGGCCCGCCGGGACTGCCCGGCCCGCCCGCATCCGTCTTCGATTTCAGCGCTCCGCCGCCGGCAGGCCCATTCGTGCAGTCCTCAGCGCGGCCCTACAGCGTCCAAGACGTTCGGGTGGGCAGCGACGATCCGCCAATGGACGCGGCGCGCATCGGGGCGTTCTATTTCGCGATGATCGGTTCGGGTGCCGACGGCGTATGCAAGATGTACCAGTACACCGGCTCGTCGTGGGCGCGCCGAGGTGCCTTCGACTGCGAGATACTCAATGCCCCGGCGGACCAGCCTCGACGCCCGGGGGCCATACTGCTCGAGGCGCCCTGAGGAGGTCGCGCCCGCTGCTGGCATCGGGATCAGGCCCGGGGGCCTCGATGTCGGCAGCGTGTGCAGCGTCGGGGCGTCGAGCGCGCTCCGGGGCTCGGCATTAGCCTGGATCCACCGGCGCGGTGGGGTTTGTGGGGTTGGCGCGTCCACCGGGAAGGCCTCCTGACATGGGAGAATGCTGTTTGAGTCAACAGTGATTCTGTCCATGTGGGGAGGCACTTCCTGTGAGCAGCGTAGCGGGCGGGATCGACGGGGTCGAGGCGGTGTTCGACGACGCTTCGCTGGTGGCTGATGCGGGGCTGCTGTTGGCGGGCACGGTGATGGGCCGGCTGGGTTTGGAGGCGCTCATCGACGATGCGGTGCGCCCGCCCGCGGCGGGCCGTGGGTCCGGGGCGAAGGCGCTGTCGGTGGTGGCGTCGATGCTGGTGGGCGGCTCGTTCATCGGCGACGCCGACAGGCTGCGGGCCGGGTCCGCTTCGGCGGTGCTGGGCTTTGAGCCTGCGGCGCCGTCGACGTTGGGGACGTGGCTGCGGTCCTTCACCTGGGGCCATGTGCGCCAGTTCGACCGCGCCCTGGAGCTGGCGCTCAGCCGGGCGTGGTCTTCGGGCGCGGCGCCGGCTGCGGGGGAGATGACGGTGGATCTGGACTCCACGGTCTGTGAGGTCCACGGCAAGTCCAAGCACGGCGCCGCCTACGGCCACACCAAGGTTTGGGGCTACCACCCGCTGGCGGCGACCCGGGACGACACCGGCGAGGTGCTCCACGCCAGGATGCGGTCGGGGTCCTCTGGGCGCGGCCATGCCCGCTTCGCTGCTGAGACCCTGGCCCGTCTTGGGCGCCTGGCGCCGGGCACGAAGCTCACCGTGCGCGCCGACGCGGGGTTCTTCTCCTATGCGCTGATCGCAAAGCTCGACACATACAAGGCCCGCTGGTCGGTCACGATCCCACAGAACGCGAAGGTCAAAGCAGCCATAGCCGCCATCGACGAGGCCGCCTGGGCGCCCATCGCCTACCCCGACGGGGAGGCCCAGGCCGCGGAGAGCGCCATCACAACGGGACGCCGCGACCCCTGTGGCCCCCGAAAGCTGCGGCTCGTGGTGCGCCGCACCCGACTCCCAGAAGGCCCCCAGCGCGAGCTGTGGCCCGACTGGCGCCACCACGCGTTCATCACGAACAGAGCCGACCTCGACACCGAAACCGCCGACGCCCGCCACCGCAGCCACGCCCGAGTCGAGCTCGCCATCCGCGACCTCAAAGACAACGGACTCGCCCACTGCCCCTCGGGAAGATTCTTCGCCAACGGCACCCACCTCGCCTGCGCCGCACTCGCCCACAACCTCGCCCGCTGGTGCGCCCGCCTCGCACACACCAACCACCCCGAACGGCTCACCGTCGCCGCCACCGTCCGCCGGCGGCTGCTCGCCGTCCCCGGACGCCTCGTCAACCACTCAGGCCGCCACAGACTCCGCCTGCCGCTCAACTGGCCCCGGGCCCACCAATTCACCGCCGCGCTCACACACACCCGCAACCTGCCCCAACTCATCTAAGCACAACCCCGGGGCCGGTGCATCCCAGAACACACCCCTCAGCGCCGCCAACCAGCCCAAACCCGAACCCCGACCCGACACGCCCCACCAGCACCCCACCACACCCGCACCCGCCCGACACCGCCCACAACACCCCAACCAGCCCAGCCCGACCAGCCCACCGGTGGATTCAGGGTTAGAGCGCTGCTCAGCAGTCTCCTAGTGGACGGCCCACTAGGCTGGCTTTGTGGCTCCAGCCCGCGACACTGCAAAGGAATCCCTACCGCGTGACGGTCTCCGCCTTGAGGATGTGCTCTCATCGGATGCTCTCGCCGAGACCGAGCGCGCACAGACGGAAGCCGAGACCGCCGCGCCCAGCCGCATGAGCGACCAAGCGGCCCGGGAGAACGCACTTGACGTTGCCGACCTTCGCGAACTCGCTGACCGGGCCCGCCGCGGTGAGCATGTATCCCTGAAGAAGATCTGAAGCGTGCCATGGCGAATGGCCGATCCGCGCGGCTGCTTCGACGCGTGGGCCGAGGGGAAGGGCGACCTGGAGAGGTCGAGCCTGCTGGAGGGCCTTATTGACTTGACCGACCGGCCTCTGACGGAGTTGCCCGGCATCCGATCCGCGGGCCGCTCGCCCATGAGCAGATGGATGCTGATTGAGTCGACGGTTGTGGTAATTCATGTGTATGAAGGCCAAGGCTGGTTCGATCTCGTCGATCTACGCGACCTCTGACTCACCCTGTTAGGCGGGCGCCTTCCAAATGAGGGCTAGCCAATGCGGGTCAGTCGGAGACGGGTACCTCTGTGTCGGTGCGAGACTCCGCGGCTGACTGTGGTCGACGGGCGGGAGAAACGTCAGAGGTCGACGAGGGCGGCCAGGGCTGACGGGTACGAAGCCCGGAACTTGGCGGCGGCGGACTCGGACCAATTGTCGCCCATGGGCACGGTCAGTTCGACCCGCTCGGGGTCGGTGCAGGGCTGGCCCTGGGACACGTGCAAGGCGATGGTGTCCCCCGTGCGCCGCAGGACGTAGGAGTAGACGGTCCGGTAACCCTCGTGGTTGCAGATCCCGGTGGCGCCGTCGTCGTGGGAGCGCTGCAGCTCGAAGATGTCCTCGATCCCGCCAGCGTGCTGCAGCCGGCGCTGGGCGGCGGCCAGCCGCTTGCCGGTGGTCACGGTGTCGTCGTCGCCGGGGTGGGGCTTGAGCTCGACATGGTGGTTGGAGCGGGCCGTGGGCCCGGTCAGCTCGGTCGCCTCGATGCGGTCGCCGCGCACCTCCACCGCGGCCGCGCCGGAGCCGTCGATCATGATCAGGTTGGCCCACAGGTAGGGCCGGGACTCCACGGCTGCGCTCACCGCGGTGACGGCGGAGCCCACATCGCGGCCCTCGCGCAGGGCTACCTCGGTCAGCTCGTCGTAGTTGGCGTGGCCCTCCAGGGTGCGCACGTTGGAGTCGCAGCACAGCAGCCCGTGCTCGTTGGCCCCGATCGAGAAGCCCGAGAACTCGTCGAGGTCCGGGTCGGTGCCGGCCCAGGTCGAGACGCCCCGGACCCCGAACACGCCGGCCTCGGTGACCAGCCGGTCGTCGAAGTGGGTCCGGCCGAAGTCCTTGTTCTTGAACAGCAGGTAGTCGCGGTCGCCGATCCTCAACACGCCGGTAGTGCACATGGCGTTCCCCGCGGCCTCCTCAGTCGCCGGCTCGTCCCTCTAGCCTCGACCCGATGCGGGCCATGGTAATGAGGGTGGCGGCGGTCAGGCTCGACAGCAGCACGGTGACGGTTCGGCCGGGCAATTGCCCGGCCCTCGATTGAAGCCGGCTCGTCGCATGAGGGCAGCAGTCCGGGGCCTGCGACAGGCTTGGCGGCACGGTCGGTCAGCTGCCGTCCTCAAGCAGGTCTGAGAAGAACGCCTCGAACTCCACACCGCCTTGTTCGACGAACTCCGCTCTAGCTAGCGCTACCTCATCATGGTCGGCGCGGTCCATGGCGGCATCCGCCAGCCATGACTCGATGGCGTCGTTCAGAACCTCTTGAACAGGTCGCCCGTCGCGTCCGGCCGCCGCTTCGAGGGCCGCGTACAGGCTGTCGTCCACGGTCATTGACTTCATGTTTGGCCTCCGTAGTCCCAGAGATCCTACCGCGCCGCAGTCACACGGCAGCGGGCCGGCGCACCGGCAGGGTGATGCGGGTCGGGTGGTCGGCGTCGTGCAGCACTGTCTGGGTGGCCGGCGTCGCGGCCAGCACGTCCTCGCGCAGGGGACGGCCGCCCGAGTTCAGGTTGCGGTCCCACTGCGGGAAGTCGGAACTGGAGACCGTCAGCCGCAGCCGCGAACCGGCCGGCACGTGCGCGCCCACCGGACCCAGGTCGATGCGCAGCTCGTAGACCTCGCCGGGCGTGAGCGGCTCGGGATCGCTCAGCGAGTGGCGGTAGCGGGCCCGCAGGATCCCCTCCTGGAGGTTGGTGCTGCGCCCGGAGGCGTCCACGACGCACAGGCGGGCCGTGAAGTCGGTGTCGGGCGCGGTGGTGGCCGCGTGCAGGGTCACCGAC
This sequence comes from Candidatus Aldehydirespirator sp., assembly GCA_965221605.1. Lineage (GTDB taxonomy): Bacteria > Actinomycetota > Acidimicrobiia > Acidimicrobiales > Aldehydirespiratoraceae > Aldehydirespirator. Next base: position 165,352 of record CBDCSK010000003.1, on the reverse strand, counting down.
ACGTCGCCGAGCAGCTCGATGTCGGAGTCGAGGGGCTCGGAGGTGTACACCAGGATCATGCGGGACACCTCCGCGCCGTGCTGGTCGGCGGGGCCCATGGGCGTGATCGTGTCGAAGCAGCACGAATGCCCGCCCAGGCTCGGGATGGGCACGCCCGGGTCGTAGACGAAGACGTCGGGCGGCTCGGCACCCGGAGCGGTCCGGTCGAGGGTGCCGTCGCCGAACTTGGAGTTGGCCCGGCCCGAGGAGTGGGCGTACCACTCCTCGGTCGCCGAGTCGGGCGGAGGCCACTCGTCGAAGTCTCGCCAGCCTCCGTCGAGGGTGAACACGGTGACCGGATGGTCGAGCACGCCGTTGTCGATGCCCTTGAGGGTGCAGTCGAACCAGCGAATGTGCCAGTCGTCGACCTCGTTGGTGCTCGGGCCCTCGCAGCCTCCGCGTCCCGCCGGGGTCCAGGGCATGTGGGTCCATGGACCGAGCAGCAGCTTCTGGGCCTGCCGGGCCGGCTCGCTGCCGGCTGAGGCCCGCAGGCCGGTGAAGTTCTTGACCGTGCCGGTGAGGAACACGTCCCACCAGCCCCCGAAGTGCAGCGCCGGCACGTCGATGCGGCTGTAGTCGGCGTCGATGCTCCAGCGGTGCCAGTAGTCGTCGTAGCTGCAGTGCTCCAGCCAGTCGCCGAAGTACGGCGCGTAGCTGTCCTGCAGCGGGGGGAACTCCGCCAGGGGCAGGTACCAGAACCAGGACTCGGCCCCGCCCAGGGCGGCCGTCAGGGACTCGGTGGCGGTCCGGTCGCCGGCCCGCACCGCCGAGCCGACCGCCAGCAGCGTGGCCCAGTAGCACACGAACGCCGCCGACAGGGCGCCGCCGTTGTAGGTCCAGCCCTCGTAGTACTGCGACGCGGTGAAGCCCGGCGCGATGGTCTTGAGCGACGGGGGCCGGGTCACCGCGGCCAGCAGCTGGGTCGCTCCCACGTAGGAGAACCCGAACATCCCGACGTCGCCGTTGGCGCCCGGCAGGCCCGCGGCCCACTCGACGGTGTCGTAGCCGTCCTCCATCTCGTGGGCGAACGGGTAGAAGTCGCCCTCGGATTCGTAGCGGCCCCTGCTGTCCTGGATCACCACCATGTAGCCGTGGGAGGCGTACCAGCCGGGGTGGCTGTTGCCGAAGGTGGAGACGTTGACCCGCTTGTCGTAGGGGCTGCGCGCCAGCAGCACCGGGACACCGCCGGAAGGCACATCCGATGGGCGGTACACGTCGGCTCGCAGCACGGTGCCGTCGCGCATGGTGGCGGGCACGTCGCGCTCGACGGTGACCGCCATGCCGGGCAGTTTCTCGATTGTCATGGGAGGACTCCGGTGTGTCAGTATCGGCCGGTCACATCACGGGCGGAGGCCCGAGGTCGTTTCCAGGGGTGTCTCGATGAGCGAATTCAAGCAGGAGCGCTACTACGAGGAGGATTCCGGCGCCGGCGGGATCCCCGCCAACCAGGTGGCGGAGTTCCTGGCCGGCGCCGACAGCACCTGGCTGCTCAAGCTGGCCCACGTCAAGGCCGACGGATGGCCGATGGTGGTGCCGCTGTGGTACCAGTGGGACGGCGAGGCGTTCCTGGTGGTGGGGCGCAAGCGCTCCGAATGGGTGGAGGACCTGCGGCGCGAGCCTCGCTGCGCGGTGTGCATCGAGGAGCTCGCCCACCCCCGCATCCGCAAGGTGCTGGCCCAGTGCACGGCCGAGATCGTGGAGGGCCCCGCGGTGGGGGAGGGCTCGGCGTGGGTGCCCGTCGCCGAGGAGATGGCGGCCCGCTACACCGGCCCCGACGGCCCCGAGCAGCTCAAGATGTCGTGGAGCTGGGAGCGGTACCTCGTGCGACTGGTGCCCCGCGACGGACGCCTGGTCACCTGGCAGGGCGCGGACTGGGCATTGCGCTACTTCGACCCCGGCCAGCGTCCCGACCTCGAGGCTCAAGCCAGGAGCGTGCCCGCGTGATGCGAGTCCGTCACGATTCGGCGGTGTCTTTCCCGCTCTCGTTCGCTGCGCTCACGGGCCGCTCGGGCCACGGCCTCGCCCGTATGGGCCGTACTAGCGTGCATACTCGCTCGGCCTCTGCCGCGGCCCGCGCCCAGTGACCGGGTCGGGTCTCCAGGACCGATGAAGGCTCCAGCCGAGAGGGCCGCCGCGCTGCGCCGGTCCGAGATCCGGTTGCTGTTCGACGCTGCGGCCCGCATCGGCGGCGACGTGATCCGGCTCGAGGTGGGTGAGCCCAGTTTCACCACGCCCGCCCACGTCATCGACGCCGCGGCCCGGGCCGCTCGCGACGGCCACACCGGATACGGCCCCAACGGCGGTCTCGCCAGCCTGCGCGAGCTGCTCACCGGCAAGCTGCACCGGGTGAACGGCATCGAGGCCTCGATCGACGAGATCGTGGTCACGCCCGGGGGCATGAACGCCCTGTATTCGGTCTATATGGCTCTCCTTCAGCCGGGCGACGAGGTGCTGTTGCCCACGCCGGGTTTCCCCAACATGGACGAGACCGTGACGCTGCTGGGGGGAAACCCGGTGTTCTACCCCCTCGCGGCCGACGCGGGCTTCCTGCCCGACATCGAGGCTCTCGAGGCCCTCGTGACGGCACGAACGAAGGTCCTGTTCGTCAACACGCCGGCCAACCCGACCGGCGCGGTCTATCCGGCTGCACTCATGGGTGACTTGGTGGGCTTCGCTGCCCGCCACGACCTGTGGCTGCTGTGCGACGAGGTCTACGACGAGATGATCCTGTCCGACGGCTGCGTGCACACCGCAGCTGCGCCGCTGGATCCCGACGGTCGGGTCATAACGGTGTGCTCCTTCTCGAAGGTCTACGCCATGACCGGTTGGCGGGTCGGCTACGCGGTCGCTCCGGTCGCGGTGGCCGATGTGCTGCGGAAGCTGCAGGAGCCGCTGGTGTCGTGCCCGAGCACGATCTCCCAGAAGGCGGCCGAGGCCGCGCTGACCGGACCGAGAGAGCCCTACGACCAGATGCTGGCCGCCTACCGGCGCCGGCGAGCGGTCGCCCTCGACACCGCGGCCTCATCGGGTGTGGAGGCGATTGCCTCCGACGGCACCCTCTACATGCTGCTGGATGTCTCCGCGTCGGGAGCCGACGACCTCGAGTTCGCGCTGAAGCTGCTCGACTCGCACTCGGTGAGCGTGGCGCCTGGTTCGGTGTTCGGTCCCGCGGGCCGGGGTTGGGCCCGGATCTCGCTGGCAGCCGAGGAGGAGGCGATCGCCGAGGGCGTACGCCGGCTGGCCAAGGCCCTCCACGAGTAGAGGCCAGACAAGCGTGCAGCCGACCTACCACAGAAGGGATGACGCTCAATGAGCTCGACGCAGACGGGATCAATGGCGGATCAGGTCCGCGCCTACCTCGACGGGCGCGACGGTGAGGTGCTCGAGCTGGCCCGGGACCTGATCCGGACGCCGTCGCCGAATCCGCCCGGCGATGAGCGGGCCGTCGCCGACCTGGTCACCGAGAGGCTGCGGGCCCTCGGCATCGACGACATCACCCGTATCGGGGCCGAGGAGGAACGCCCCAACGTGCTGGCCCGCATCAAGGGTGCCGCGCCGGGCAAGACCCTGATCCTGTCGGGACATCTCGACACCAAGCCGGCCGGCGACATGGACGCCTGGGAGACCGACCCGTGGGATCCGGTGCTGCGCGACGGCGACCTCATCGGGCTCGGCTCCGGCGACATGAAGGCGGCCGTGGCCGGGATGATGTACGCCGCGGCCGCCCTGCATCACGCCCAGCAGGCCGGGGACTCCGACGGCGGGTTCGCGGGCGAGCTGCTTCTGGTGTTCACCGCGGACGAGGAGGCCGGCGCCCGGTTCGGATCCAAGTGGCTGGCCGACAACGGACACCTGCAGGCCGACGCCGCGGTGATCGGCGAGCCCAGCGGCATCACCGCCGAATGGCAGTCTGTCCACCTGGTGTCGAGAGGGGCGGCACTGTTCAAGGTGGCCCTGACCGGGACCCAGATGCACTCGTCGATCTCGGACCGCCTTCCGGGGATCAACGCCACCGTGAAGATGGCTCGCCTGATCGATCGCATGGACCGCGAGCTCCTGTCCTACCTCACCTACGACGAGCACCCGCTGTGCCCGACCGGTCCGACCGTCAACGTGGGCGTGATGGCCGAGGCCGGCGTCTTCTACGGCGTATACCCGGGCAACGCCGAGTTCGCCTGCGACGTGCGGACCCTGCCGGGCATGACCGAGGAGTCCCTCAAGGCCGACATCGGTCGCTTCCTGGCCGACGCCATGGCCGACGATCCCGATCTGCGGGCCGAGCTGGACTGGTTCCTGACGGTCCCCCCGGTCGAGATCGACGCCGACCACCCGGTGGTGGGCGCCCTGGTCGAAGCGGGACAGGAGGTCCTGGGAACCGCCCCCGACCTCGACGCCTTTCCGGGGGCCACCGATGCTCCCTACTTCCAGCTCACCGCCGGGATTCCCACCGTGGCCGCATTCGGTCCGGGAATGCTGCCCCGGGCCCACAGCCCCAACGAGTACATGGACGCCGACGGGGCCGCGCTGTCGGCCAGCATCTACGCGCTGGCCGCGCTGCGCTACCTGGGCGAAGCCGGCGGCGCTGAGCGGTAGGGCGCCGGTGACCATACCGACCGCCGAGCTCTGCGACCGTTACCGGCGCGTCCCGGTGTCGGTGGTGTGCGACGCCCTCTACGAGCTGGACCTGCCCGAACGGGTACTGCCCGCCGGATTGCGCCCGCTGCTGCCCGGCGACGCCATGGCCGGGGTCGCCTACACGCTTCAGGGCCGGGCCATCCGCCCCCCGATCGGCTGGGAGCGCGGCATCGAGCGCATCGAGTCGTACCTGCGGATGTTCGACGAGCTGTCGCCCCACTCGGTGCTGGTGTCGTCCAATTCGGGCAGCGAGGTGGGCCACTTCGGCGAGCTGACCGGGAACGCGGCCAAGCAGCGGGGCTGTGTCGGGGTGGTGCTCGACGGCAACCTGCGAGACCTGGACGGCCTGCTCGACATCGGACTGCAGGTGTTCTACCGGGATCTGTCTCCGCTCAACGCCATCGGCCGCTGGGAGATGGCCGCGTCGCAGGTGCCGGTAACCATCGGCGATGTAGTCGTGGAGCCGGGCGACATGATCGTCGCCGGCCGGGACGGCGTGCTGGCCGTTCCCGGTGGTGAGAAGGAGCGGGTCCTGGAGCGAGCCGAGTCGATCGACGGCTCCGAGGCGCTGGTGCGCCAGGACATGCGTGACGGTGCCTCGCCGTGGGAAGGGTTGGAGCGCCATGGCCACATCTGAGCGGGCGGGGACCGGTCCGGCGGAGGCAGGCGGGTGAGTCACGAGCTCGTGGTGCCCCAGATGGGGGTGGTGGAACAGGTGCTGGTGGTGGAATGGCTCGTCGATGACGGATCGGAGGTGGCGGCCGGCGATCCGGTGGTGGTGATCGACACCGACAAGGCCGAGACCGAGCTCGAAGCCCCTGCGTCTGGGCGCCTGGCGATCCTTGTGGCCGCCAGCGACGAGGACGAGGTCGCGGTCGGGACCGCCCTGGCGACCATCACCGCGCCCTGATGGGAGGCCTGTTCTCGCTGGACGGCAAGGTGGCGGTGGTCACCGGCGCGGCCGGAGGGCTCGGCGCCCCCGTCGCCGAGGGGCTGGCCGGCGCGGGCGCCTACGTCCTCTGCGCCGATGCCGCCGACGGGCCCAATCAGGCGCTGGTGCAGGGTCTCGGAGCCGACCGGGCCGAGGCCGTCACCGTGGACGTGTGCGACGAGGAGTCGGTTCAGCACCTCGCGGCGCGGGCCGCGGCCGTGACCGGGAGCATCGACGTGCTGGTCAACTGCGCGGGGATCGGCGGACGGGGGGCCGCGGCCGGCTATGACGACGAGCTCTGGGCCCGGGTGATCGACGTGAACCTCACCGGCAGCTTCCGTACGTGCCGGGCGATCGGGCGTCGCATGGCGGAACAGCCCCAGGGCGGCTCCATCGTCAACATCGCGTCGATCCTGGGAGAGGTCGGGTTCGCGGGCAGCGTGGGATACCAGGCCTCCAAGGGCGGGGTCGTGCAGATGACCCGCACCCTGGCGGTGGAATGGGCCCGGCACAACGTCAGGGTCAACGCCATCTCGCCCGGGCACGTGGGCACGCAGCTGGTGCGCCACCTGTGGGAGACCGAGCCCGAGCTGAAGGACCATTTCGAGAGCCGTACCCCGCTCGGCCGGCTGGCCGAGCCCTCCGACATGGTGGGTGCGGTCGTCTTCCTGGCCTCGCCGGCCGCCGCGATGGTGACCGGCCAGATCCTGGCCGTCGACGGCGGCTACACCGCGCAGTGACCGAGTCTCAGCCGGATGCCGGCTCCGTGGACCGGGCCGAGGCTCTCGCCCTGCACCGGACCATGGTCATGATCAGGGTGTTCGAGAGCCGGGTCGAGGAGCTGTTCTCCGCCGGGAAGCTCCCCGGCTTCGTGCACACCTACCTGGGCCAGGAGGCCGTCGCGGCCGGTGTGTGCTCACAACTGCGGCCCGACGACTACATCACCTCGACCCACCGCGGCCACGGCCACGCCCTCGCGAAGGGGATGGCTCCGGCCCCGCTGATGGCCGAGCTGTACGGCCGGGCCGACGGTGCGTGCCGGGGCCGGGGCGGCTCGATGCACGTCGCCGACTTCTCCCTTGGGATGCTGGGCGCCAACGGCGTCGTCGGCGGCGGGTTCGGGATCGCGTCCGGGGCGGCCCTTGCGGCCCGATACCGGGAGGCCGACAGGGTCGCGGTGTGTTTCTTCGGCGACGGAGGGATCAACAAGGGCACATTCCACGAGGCCCTCAACTTCGCCTCGGTGCATCGCCTCGGCGTGGTCTTCGTGTGCGAGAACAACCAGTACGCACAGTTCACGGCCTGGCAGCGCACCACCTCGGTGGAAGACCTGGCTACGAGAGCCGGCGCCTACGCCATACCCGGCGAGACCGTCGACGGCAATGACGTGGGCGCGGTGGCGGCTGCGGCGGCGCGGGCAGTCGACCGGGCCCGCGCCGGATCCGGGCCGACGCTTCTCAACATGAACACGTACCGGTTCGGCGGCCATTACGTAGGTGATGCCGAGGTGTATCGCGACGCCTCCGAAGTGGATGAGCATCGCAACCGCGACCCGATTGTGCGCTGGGAGGCGGTACTGGCCGAGCGAGGCTGGCTGGACGAGGGCGAGCGAGCCGCAGTCTGGGACCATGCTGCCGGGGTGGTCGGCGACGCCGAGCAGCGGGCCGAGGCCGGTGCCATGCCCGAGCCCGACTCCGCGCTCGACGACGTCTTCACACCGGTTCGGTCTTCAGCGGTCCGTGCCGGCCCCCCATCGGGCGACGCCGCCGACTCGACCGGTGCCGGCGAGGCCCCCGAGACCCGCCGCATGACCTTCGGCCAGGCCACCGTCGATGCGATGGCGAGAGCCATGAGGTCCGACGACGGTGTGTTCACGCTGGGCGAGGACATCTCGTGGGGCGGCAACTTCGGCCAGTTCCGCGGCCTGGTGGACGAGTTCGGGCCTCGCCGGGTCATGGATATGCCCATCTCGGAGGCCATCATCGTGGCCGTCGCGGTGGGGGCGGCCACCGCGGGACTCCGCCCGGTGGCCTCCATGAGCTTCGTCGAGTTCACGCTGGGCGCCATGGACGAGATCGTCAACCAGGCGGCGAAGTTCCGCTACCTGTTCGGGGGCCAGGTGTCGGTGCCGATGGTGCTGCGGGCCTCCGACGGGGTGCTGCGATCCTCCGCCGGGCAGCACTCCTCCAGTCTCGAGGGGCTGTTCACCCACATGCCGGGCCTGAAGGTGGTGGCCCCTTCGAATCCGGCTGACGCCAAGGGACTGCTGCGCACCGCCATCGACGATCCCGACCCGGTCATCTACCTGGAGCACAAGAAGATCACCGCGCAGCGCGGTCCGGTCCCGGTGGGCGACCATCGGGTGCCGCTGGGCTCGGCGGCGGTGGCCCGCCAAGGCGCCGACGTGACCGTCGTGTCCTACTCGGCGATGGCGCTGAACGCGGTCACCGCCGCCGCACAGCTCGCCGAGGAGGGCATCGAGACCGAGGTGATCGATCTGCGGTCGCTGGTGCCCCTCGACTTCGAGACGGTGCTGGAATCGGTGTCGCGCACCCGCCGGGCGGTGGTGGCCCACGAGGCCTGGCGCTTCGGCGGCCTCGGCGCCGAGCTCGCTGCCCAGCTGCACGCCGAGCTGTTCGGCGAGCTGGAGGCGCCGGTGGCCCGGGTCGGAGCGGCCTCCGCGCCGATCCCGTTCAGCCCGCCGCTGGAGGCGGCGGTGGTGCCGGGCCCCGACGCGGTGGCGGCCGCAGTCCGGTCCGTGCTGGCCTGATCACCGGCTCCGCTCGGCCTCTAGGTGTCGCCGTGCTCGCCGGCTGCGGCGTGGGTCGAGTCGGTGTGCAGATCGCCGAAGGCGCGGTGGAACGTGAGGGCAGTGTCGTCGCAGTGGGATCCCCGACCGCAGTGGGGCACGCCGGCCGGGCGGAAGAAGTAGGTGCCTGGCCCGGCGGTGAGCAGCTCGTCCGAGTCGTCCGGCTGTTCCCGGAGGGTGATCTCGCCGTCGATGACGAAGCACTCCTCGTGGTGGGGATGGCGGTGCCACCCGCCGTCGCGGTTGTCCCACCGGTGAGCGCCACCGAGCCAGACGTCGCCGACGGGGCCCTGGCCCAGACGCTTCATGAACCGGCCCGGCATCCCCGGCACGGGCTCCCAGTCCTGATGGGAAGCTCGTCCGGGCTCGAGGTCGGCGGGCCGGCCCGCGAAGAACTGGTCGTATCGCACCGGGCCTGAGCTCATGAGCAGGGCCGCGCCGTCTTCGGTCGCCCGCAGGCCGCCCACCACCTGGTTCTGCGGGACGTGGAGGTAGTCGCCGGTCTCGAGGGCGCAGTCGCCGACCTGGAGCGCCCCCTGGAGGACGAACAGCTCCACAGCCGACGTCAACCCCCCGGGCGTCTCGGACCCCCAGCCCGAGCGAAGGCGCACCAGCCGGGTGCTCGATCCCCGCAGGTCGGTCGACAGGATGCGGGCCTCGAGCGACCCCGATATCCCGGGGATCGTCATCGGCCGTACGGGCAGCGAGGCGTCGTCGACCCCGGCCAGGTGGGTCACTGTCCTGTCGACCAGGGCCGGGTCGACGCCAGCCGCGGGCGTCGCCGGCTCCGACCCCGGCCGCGGTCCCTGGTCCCGGGCGCCGGGCATCTGGCTCTCAGGCGTCGAGAACCTGGAACCCGGCCTCGGCGAGGTCCACCACGGGCGGCAGCGTCGACCACGGGAAGTTGATCCACAGGTCGGTGCGCCTCCACACGTAGTCGCAATTGACCAGCGAGTGCGATTTCTCGTACAGCACCGCCGAGCGAACCTCGGCCACCTCGTCGAGGCAGTAGTCGCGAACCAGCTTCAGGGTGTGGCCGGTGTCGGCCACATCGTCGGCGATCAGGATCTTGGACCGGCGGTGGTCGACCAGATCAAGCTGCGGCGGCAGCACCACCGGCACCTCCAGGCGCTCGCCCACCCCCGTGTAGTACTCGCAGTTCATCACGTAGACGTTCTTGACCGACAGCGCGTAGCCGAGCGACCCTGCGCAGAACAGCCCGCCCCGGGCGATGGCCAGGATCATGTCGGGCCGGTAACCGTCGTCGGCGACCATCTGGGCCAGCTCGCGAACTCCCTGCCCGTAGAGCGTCCAGTCCATCTCCTCGCGTGCCGGGTTGTCGTTCACGCCCGCCGGTCCTCCTCGTTCGCGGTAGGTGCCGTAGTACTACTAGGTCGCGCCGGTTCCCGGTGGGATGTTCGCGCCCCCAGTCCAACCCCAGCAGGTGTCATCTATAACGAGACTGTGCATCTTCACACAGAATTATTGCACTCGTCCGACCGTGCGGCTACGATGCATCCCGTAGTGAGGGCGGCTCCGGCACTGGCAGACATTCTCGGATGGCGCCGGAGCCGCCCCCGCCACACATTATCAGCCTTCTGCTATTCAATGTCTTTTAATACAATTTCATTCTGTTGGCGCGTGGATTGCATCGCGACGGCGATGCGGCGGTGGTCGCGCAGCATCTGCTCGGTGCCTGGGGCTCTCAGCTCGCCGTCCTCCACCACGAGGCGACCGGCGACGATGGTGTGGCGGGCCGACAGCGGGCCGCAGCGCAGCCACGCCTCGATCGGGTCCGACCAGGCCCCGGCGAAGGCGATCCCGTCGAGGGGCCACACCGCGATGTCGCCGCAGGCGCCCACCGTCAACTCTCCGATCTCCCCGGCCCGCCCGAGGCACGCGGCGCCGCCCCGCGTGGCCATCTCCAGGGCCTCCCGGGCGGTGAACAGCCCGGCCCGGCCCGCCTGGCCGTCGCGCAGCCGGGCCATCAGCATGGCGTTGCGGGCCTCGGTCCACATCGAGCCCGAGTCGGCCGACGCCGAGCCGTCCACTCCCAGACCCACCGGCACCCCCGCGGCTCTCAGCTCCCGCACCGGCGCCAGGCCCGCGCCCAGGATCATGTTCGAGCTGGGGCAGTGGGCCACCCCGGTGCCCCAGCGGCCCAGCCGGGTGATCTCGGCCGGGTCGGGCTGCACGCAGTGGGCGATCCAGGATCGGTCGGTGCCCCACCCGCAGTGCTCGAAGTAGTCCATCGGACGCATCCCGAACATCTCCATGCAGAAGTCGTCCTCCCCGATGTCCTCGGCCAGGTGGGTGTGCAGCCGCACATCGAGACGCTCGGCCAGTTCGGCGGTGGCCGTCATCAATTCGGTGGACACCGAGAACGGCGAGCACGGCGCCAGCGCGATCCGCACCATCGCGGCCGGTGACGGGTCGTGGTGGGCGGCCACCAGGCGCTCGGACTCGGCCAGGATCACGTCGTCGGTCTGCACGGTGGAGTCGGGGGGCAGGCCGCCGTCCTTCTCACTGAGCGACATCGACCCCCGGGTCGGGTGGAAGCGCACGCCCAGGTCGGCCGCGGCTGCGATCTCGGCGGAGATCAGGTCGCCGCCGCCGGCGGGATGGACGTAGAGGTGGTCGGTGCTGGTGGTGCACCCGCTCAGGGCCAGCTCGGCCAGCCCCACCCAGGCCGAGACGTGGGCGGCCTCCTCATCGAGGCGGGCCCACAGCGGGTACAGGGTCCGCAACCAGTCGAACAGGTTGCCGTCGAGGGCGGGGCGGAAGGCCCGGGTGAGGTTCTGGTAGAGGTGGTGGTGGGTGTTGATGAGGCCCGGTGTCACCAGGCAGTCGGCGGCGTCGACGGTGCGGGCCGCACCCTCGGGCTCGGTGCCGGCCAGGCCCACACCCGACACGAGCCCGCCGGTGACGGCCACCCAGCCGCCCGCGATCTCGGTGCGCTGAGCGTCCATGGCCGCCACCAACCGGGCGTTGCGGACGAGCAGGTCGGTCATGGCGTCAGCCCGACACGGTCGCGGTGCGGGACTCGCGGTCGTTCAGGTGCCGTCCCAGTCGGCGAAGGCGTCGATCATCCCCTTGGCATCCGGTCCGAGCGGGTACAGGATCGGGGTGGTGCAGCCGTTGTCGATGTAGTGGCGCACCTTGGCCCGGCACTCGTCGGCGGTGCCGGCCGCACAAAGCAGCTGCACGACGTCGTCGGGCACCAGCTTGGAGGCTTCCTCGACCTGTTCGAGGGTGGCCGGCCAGGTCAGCACCGAGCCGACCTCGTCGAGCAGCGACTGCGACACGCCCGAGGCCTTCATGATGTGGGGCTGCTGGCCCAGGTACTGGGTAATGAGCATGCGCCCGCCGTCGAGCGCCTCGGTTCGCTCGGCCTCGGAGTCGCCGGTGGCCATCGAGCACACGATCAGCTGGGGCCGGTCCAGGTCGTCGACGGTGCGGCCCACCCGGGCCGCGCCCTCGGCCAGGTGCTCCATCGCTTGCGCGTTGTACTGGGGCGACACCAGGTAGTTGAACACCACGCCGTCGGCGATCTCCCCGGTGAGAGCCATCATCTTGGGCCCGGTCGCCCCGATGTAGATGGGCACGTCCTTGGGCCGTCGCTCCTGCTGCACATAGTCGAGCTCCACCCCGTCGAACTGCACGAACTCGCCCTGATAGGTGACCGTCTGGTCGTTCAGGAGGCCCCTGCAGGCCTCGACGATCTCGCGCATCGCCTTCAGGGGCCGCACCCTCTGCACGCCCACCTTGGACGCCAGCGGCTCCCACCAGGCGCCGATGCCCAGCAGTATCCGGCCCGGGGCCAGATCGTCGAGGGTGGAGAACGTGGATGCCAGCCGGGCCGGGTTGCGGGTCCAGCAGTCCACCACGCCGCTGCCGACCTTGATGGTGGAGGTGACCGCGGCGATGGCCGCCATCGGCACCACCGCGTCGCGCACCAGGCGGGAGTCGGCCTGCCAGACCGCGTCGAAGCCCCGCTCCTCGGCGTACTGGGACAGCTCCATCGACTCCGCGAGGGTGTGGGCGTCCTGGATGTAGAGGGCCGCTGGCTGGGTCATGTCTCCTCCTCGTTCCGGCCGTCGTGGGGTGCCGGCCCTGATCGCTGGGCTGTCAGGGCATCTCTTCGAGCTTGGCGAACATTCTGGCGGCCGCTTCGGCTGCTTTGGCTCTGATCTCCTCCGCGTCCACCCGGGTGGGGCGACCGTCGCGCAGCACGATCTCGCCGTCGACGGTGACCTCGATGGCCCGCACGCCGGTGGTGAAGGCCAGCGACCACGGGTCCATGCGATCGTAGGACCACGTCACGGTGTCCTCGAGAGCCTCGGGGAACAGCCTCCACCCGGTCTCCAGCCAACTCCAGGCCGTCTCGGGAGTGGCGGTCACGTCATCCTCGCGCAGGCGCACGTAGGCCACCCGGAACTCGTCGAGCATGGCCGCGCCGATCCCGTCGGTACCGAGCGCCACCGGGTTGGGCCGGGCCGCGGGCCGGGCGTAGCCCACCGCGTTGTTCATGTTGGAGCGGGGGTTGTGCACGATCACGCCGGGGAGGTCGCGATCGAGGTGGACGGCGTGGATCACCAGCCAGTCGTCGCGGGCCAGCGATTCAAGCCGGGCCCCGGCCGCGATGTCCGCGGTCCCCTCCGAGACGTGGATGTGCACGCCGGTGCGGTGGTCGGCGGCCAGTCCCGCAGCCGCCTCCAGCGTGGCGTCGGAGCAGGTGAACGCGGCGTGGACGCCCACATGGCCCCGGCCCCCGGCTCGCAGGAAGCGGTCGTTCTCGGCCAGCCCCGCGGCTGCTCCGGCCGAGCCGTGCCGGTCGGTCACGCCATAGCAGCAGTCGACCCGCACACCGACCTCGGCACAGGCTGCCGCGATCACGTCGAGGGACCCCTCGATCGCGTCAGGAGACTCGTGATGGTCGATGATGGCCGTCGTGCCCGACTCCAGGGCCTCCAGCGCGCCCAGCTTGGCCGACCACTCGATTATGTCCAGGTCGAGGGCCCGGTCCAGGCGCCACCAAACCAGCTCCAGGATCTCCAGGAACCGGGTCGGGGTGCGGGGCGGCGCGGGCATGCCGCGGGCCAGCGCCGAGTACAGATGGTGATGGGCGCACACCATGCCCGGGGTGGTGCGGACGTCCCCTTCTAGGTGCGCGGGCGCGCCGGCAGTATCGGGATCCGTGGCTGGGCCGGTCACGACCGGGGCGTCACAGGCTGGTGAGTGTTGATCGGCAGGTGGGTCCGCCACTGCCCGTCGACCTGCCGCATGGCCTCGGCCACCGCGCCGGCAGTAGGCACCAGGCCGATCTCGCCGACGCCCTTTATGCCGTAGGGCGAGTCGGGCTGGGGAGCCTCGACCAGGATCACGTCCACCGGGGGCATGTCCTTGGCCCGGATGATGTCCAGCCCCCGCAGGGTGTCGAACCTGGGCCGGCCCTGGTCGTCGCAGGGGAAGTCCTCGGACAGGGCGTAGCCGAGGCCCATGTGGACGCTGCCCTCGATCTGGCCCTCGCACAGCAGCGGGTTGACGGCCCGCCCGACGTCGTGGGCGGCCACCACCTTCTCCACCGCTCCGGTCTGGGGGTCGGCGATCACCATCTGGGCCGCGTAGCCGAACGTCGAGTGGATCACCGGGTGCTCGAGGCCGTCGCTGAGCTTGTCGGTCCAGTCGACCCGGTACTCGCCCTCGTAGTCGACGCCGGCGAGGCAGCCTCCGGCCAGCGCGGCCCGGCAGGCTTCGGCCACCGATCCGGCTCCCATCAGCGTGCCCCGCGAGCCGGTGGTCTGGCCCGCGCCCAGCTCCCGGCTGGTGTCGACGTAGACCCTCACCGTCTCGGGCCGCACCCCGAGCTCCTCTACCGCCACCTGGAGGGCCACCGTGTGCACGCCCTGGCCCATCTCGGTCCAGCAGTGGCGCACCTCGACGACGGTGTCGGGTCCGGCCGGGGTGCCGGCGGGGTGGGCGGCGTCGGGCACGAAATGGACCACGGCCCGGCTGATCTCCTTGAACCCGTTGCCCAGTCCTGAGTTCTTGAGACCCAGGCCGAGGCCCACGGCCTTGCCGGCCGCGATGGCCTCGTCGTAGGCGTCCTTGATGGCGTCCAGGCACTCCAGGGCACCGAGGCTGCCGCCGTCCATGATCTGGCCCGGACCCCACTCCGCGCCGGGCGTGACCGCGTTGCGGCGCCGGATCTCCCAGCCGCTGATCCCGACCGTGTCGGCCAGCCGGTCCATCGCTCCCTCCATGGCGAACTGGGCCTGGTTGGCCCCGAAGCCCCGGAAGGCGCCGCACACGCTGTTGTTGGTGCGGGCCGCCACCGCCTCGACGTCCACCACCGGCACCGCGTAGGGGCCGCAGGCGTGCCCGGCGGCCCGTTCCAGCACCTTCATGCCGACCGAGGCGTACGGTCCGGAGTCGCCCAGCATGCGGGCCCGCAGCGCGGTGAGCCGCCCCTCGCCGTCGCACCCGACGGCCAACTCGATGCGCACCGGGTGCCGCTTGGGATGCACCAGCAGTGACTCCTCGCGCGAGAACGTGGTCTTGACGGGCCGGTCCAGCAGCCAGGCGGCAAGCGCGGTCTGGGTCTGGTTGGAGCAGTCCTCCTTGCCGCCGAAGGCGCCCCCGTTGGCGACCTGCTCGACCCACACGAGGCTGTTGTCGATGCCGAGCACCGCCGCGACCTGGTCGCGGTCGTCCCACACGCCCTGCCCGCCGGAGTACACGTCGATCCGGCGCTCGCCGTCCACCACCTTGGGCACGGCCAGCGTCGACTCCGGCTCGAGGAACGCCTGCTCCACCCGCTGGGTCTGGAACGTCTCGCGCACGGCGTGGACCGATGCGGCCAGCGCCGCCTCCGCGTCGCCGCCACGGGCGTAGCTCGACACCGACAGGACGTTTCCGTCGAGACCCCAAACCGCGTCCTCGGAGCCGTCGGCCACCGCCGCAGCCGGGTCGGTGATGGGGTCCAAGGGCTCGTAGACAACGTCGATGAGGGTCGCTGCCCGGCGGGCGGTCTCGCGGTTGTCGGCCACCACCAGCGCCAGGATGTCGCCCAGATATGACGTGCGGCCGCCGGGCGGGATGAACACCGGCCAGTCCTTGTGGATCAGGCCGATCCGCAGGTCGCCCTTGACGTCGTCGCCGGTGAACACGGCCACTACTCCGGGCTCGGCTGCGGCCCGGCTGGTGTCGATCGAGATCACATCGGCCCGGGCGTGCTCGGCCAGGTGCACGGCGCCGTGGAGCATTCCAGGCGCGGTCATGTCGTCGATGTAGAGCTTGTCGCCCAATGCCAGCTCGGTTGCCTCGTAGCGGGCGGCACGGGATCCGACGCCCCGGGCGACCTCGACCGCGGTGCCGCCGGATATTCCGTCGGCGCCGGTGGACAGCATCTCCACTGCGTCGAGGATCTTCAGGTATCCGGTGCAGCGGCACAGGTGGGCGCCGAGGTGGCGGGAGGCCTGGTCGCGTGTGAGGGCGGAGCCCTTGTTGTCGATGAGGGCCTTGACCCGCATCACGATCCCGGGCGTGCAGAAGCCGCACTGGACCGCGCCGGCCGCGCCGAAGGCGGCCGCGTAGCGGTGGCGCTCCTCGTCGCTGAGGCCCTCGGGGGTGACGATCTCCGCGCCCTCGGCCTTGCTGAGGGGGATCTGGCAGGCCACCCGGGCCTTGCCGTTGAGCAGCACCGTGCAGCAGCCGCACTGCCCGGACGGCGAGCAGCCGTCCTTGGCCGCGATCAGCCCCAGTTCCTCGCGCAGCGCGGCGAGCAGGTGGGGGTGGTCGCCGACCCGTACTGTCGAACCGTTGCAGACGAACTCGGTCACCGAGACTGCAGCCCGGTCGGCTGGCGGGTCAAGCAGATCGGTCACCGGCTCCCCTCCAGCACGGCCCGTACCCTACACGATCCCGCCTCGGCGTCCATCCCCCCAGCGGGCGTCGGCAGCCGCTCGGCGGGTGGTGGCAGTCACTCGCCGGGTCGCGTGAATGCTGGCGGCTGCGTTACGGCCGTGGAGGCTGTGGCCGCACCCGTGCAAGCTGAAGCCGGCGGTTCAGTCGAATCCCCAACAGGCAGCGAAACCGCTAGTACGCAGCGCGCATGTAACCCCGTGATTGATCAACGAGCGGGTGTCAACGACGGTGAAGGTTCCACTGGGCGCGTCGGTCTGCCCGTAGTCGTTGTTCCCCCAGCAGGTGATGGTTCCGTCGGTGCGCACGCCGCAGGAGTGGAAGCCACCAGCAGCTACGACGGTGAAGGTTCCACTGGGCGCGTCGGTCTGCCCGTAGGTGTTGTCGCCCCAGCATTCGATGGTTCCGTCGGTGCGCACGCCGCAGGAGTGGAAGCCACCAGCAGCTACGACGGTGAAGGTTCCGCCCGGCGGAGTCGATTGTCCGACACCATTAGCTCCCCAGCAGCTGACGAGCTTGTCGGAGTGCAGCCCACATGAATGGGCCGCATGAACAGACACGGCTGTGAACCCACCTCTTGTGGGCGCGTCGGTCTGCCCGAAGTCGTTGTCCCCCCAGCATTCGATGGTGCCGTCGGTACGGACACCGCACGAGTGAAAGTAGCCTGCACTCACTGAGCTGAACGCCCCGTTTGGGGGATCAGCCTGGCCGTCGGTGTTGTCCCCCCAGCATTCGATGGTGCCGTCGGGGCGGACACCGCACGAATGCGACTGGCCTGAGCTGACCGCGGTGAAGGCTCCATCCGGGGCGTCGGTCCGTCCGCTCTCGTTCGTGCCCCAGCAGTAGATGGTGCCGTCGAGGAACACGCCGCAGGCATGTCGTGCGCCGACACTGATGGTGGCGTAAACGTTTCTCGGACTGGCCTGATCGTGGCTGTTAAGCCCCCAGCATTCGACAGTTCCGTCGGGGCGCACACCACAAGTGTGGAAGGTGCCGCTGTCTACCGAGGTGAAGGCTCCCTCCGGTGGGGTGGCTTGGCCGACGGTGTTGCCTTCTTCGTCGGCATTGCTGCCCCAGCATTCGACAGTTCCGTCGGGGCGCAGGCCGCAGGTATGCCGGTTGCCGGCGCTGATGGCGCCGATAGTGCCGTCGGGCAGGCCGTTTCCATGAAGATCCTCACCAAAGCCCCAGCATTGGACTGTTCCGTCGGTGCGCACGCCGCACGAGTGCCAGCCACCAGCAGCTACCTCGGTGAAAGTGCCGTCGGGCGCGTCGGTCGTCCCGACGTGGTTGTCGCCCCAGCAGGTGACGGTTGCGTCGGTGCGCAGTCCGCAGACATGCTGCGAGCCTGCGCTGATGGCGCTGAAGGTTCCACTGGGCGCGTCGGTCTGCCCGAGGCTGTTGTCGCCCCAGCATTGGACGGTTCCGTCGGTGCGCACGCCGCACGAGTACCAGTCACCAGCAGCTACCTCGGTGAAGGTGCCGTCGGACGCGTCAGTCTGCCCGACTTGGTTGTCGCCCCAGCAGGTGACGGTTGCGTCGGCATGCAGTCCGCAGACATGCCGGCCGCCTGCACTGATGGCAGTGTATGCTGTGCCTGGCAAAGAGTCTTGGCTGGCTGTATCTGCGGGGTCGGAGCCGGCGGCGTCGTTGATGGCTTTGAGCAGTACCATCATGTCGCCGCGGTTGAAGTCGTCTGATTGTTCGGCTTTGAGGATTTCGTCGTAGTAGCGCTCCATGAACACGACGGCGTGGCGCTTGCTGAGCGGGCGTTCGGGTTTGAAGGTGCCGTCGTCGTAGCCAGCGGTCACGCCGACCTCGGCCGCCCATTCCACCGCCTCATAGGCATAGTGGTCCGGCGGCACATCCGGGAACCGCGCCGTCGATCCCGGGTCCGAGGTTGGGTCGGCGGCGGTCTCGGAGCCGGTGCTGTCGTTGATGGCTTTGAGCAGTACCATCATGTCGCCGCGGTTGAAGTCGTCTGATTGTTCGGCTTTGAGGATTTCGTCGTAGTAGCGCTCCATGAACACGACGGCGTGGCGTTTGCTGAGCGGGCGTTCGGGTTTGAAGGTGCCGTCGTCGTAGCCGGCGGTCACGCCGACCTCGGCCGCCCATTCCACCGCCTCGAAGGCGTAGTGGTCAATGGGCACGTCGGGGAACCTCTGGCTCTGCGCGACCGCGGTCTCAACCGACGCGGCCAACCCGAAGGCGAGTACCGCTACGAGAGCGGTCGCGGCCTTAAGCCTGAATCCACCGATGGGCTGGTCGGGGTGGGCTGGTCGGGGTGTTTGTGGGGGTGTTTGGCTGGTTGGGGTGCGGCGGGTGTTGTTGGGGCGTGTTGGGCCGGCGGTTGGGACTGGGCTGGTTTGTGGCGCTCAGGGGGGTGTGTTCTGGGTGGCGCCGGGCCCGGGGCTGGGGGTTCAGATGAGTTGGGGGAGGTTGCGGGTGTGTGTGAGCGCGGCGGTGAATTGGTGTGCCCAGGGCCAGTTGAGCGGGAGGCGGAGTTTGTGTCGGTGGCTGTGGTTGACGAGGCGTCCGGGCACGGCGAGCAGCCGCCGGCGGACGGTGGCGGCTGCGGTGAGCCGTTCGGGGTGCTGTGTGTGTCCGAGTCGTGCGGTCCAGCGGGTGAGGTTGTGGGCCAGCACGGCGCAGGCGAGGTGGGCGGCGTTGGCGAAGAACCTTCCGGAGGGGCAGTGGGCGAGGCCGTTGTCTTTGAGGTCTCTGATGGCGAGCTCGACTCGGGCGTGGCCGCGGTGGTAGGCGTCGGCGGTTTCGGTGTCGAGGTCGTCTCTGTTCGTGATGAACGCGTGGTGGCGCCAGTCGGGCCACAGCTCGCGTTGGGGGCCTTCTGGGAGTCGGGTGCGGCGCACCACGAGGCGCAGCTTTCGGGGGCCACAGGGGTCGCGGCGGCTCGTTGTGATGGCGCACTCGGCGACCTGGGCTTCCCCGTCGGGGTAGGCGATCGGCGTCCAGGCGGTCTCGTCGATGCCGTCGATGGCTGCTTTGACTTTGGCGTTCTGTGGGATCGTGACCGACCAGCGGGCCTTGTATGTGTCGAGCTTTGCGATCAGCGCGTAGGAGAAGAACCCGGCGTCGGCGCGCACGGTGAGCTTCGTGCCCGGCGCGAGGCGTCCGAGGCGGGCCAGGGTCTCCGCGGCGAAGCGGACATGGCCGCGCTGGGAGGACCCCGACCGCATCCTGGCGTGGAGCACCTCGCCGGTGTCGTCCCGGGTCGCCGCCAGCGGGTGGTAGCCCCAAACCTTGGTGTGGCCGTAGGCCGCGCCCTGCTTGGACTTGCCGTGGACCTCACAGACCGTGGAGTCCAGATCCACCGTCATCTCCGCCGCTGCCGGCGCCGCGCCCGAAGACCACGCCCGGCTGAGCGCCAGCTCCAGGGCGCGGTCGAACTGGCGCACATGGCCCCAGGTGAAGGACCGCAGCCACGTCCCCAACGTCGACGGCGCCGCAGGCTCAAAGCCCAGCACCGCCGAAGCGGACCCGGCCCGCAGCCTGTCGGCGTCGCCGATGAACGAGCCGCCCACCAGCATCGACGCCACCACCGACAGCGCCTTCGCCCCGGACCCACGGCCCGCCGCGGGCGGGCGCACCGCATCGTCGATGAGCGCCTCCAAACCCAGCCGGCCCATCACCGTGCCCGCCAACAGCAGCCCCGCATCGGCCACCAGCGAAGCGTCGTCGAACACCGCCTCGATCCCGTCGATACCACCCGCTACGCTGCTCACAGGAAGTGCCTCCTCACATGGCCAGAATCACTGTTGACTCAAACAGCATTCTCCCATGTCAGGAGGCCTTTCCGGTGGACGCGCCAACCCCACAAACCTCACCGCGCCGGTGGATCCAGGTTAAGACGCCTACTAGTCCGGGGGGGGGGGTCTCATTGCATGCCTCCACCGTCGTGAGACATGTTGCACGACGATCAAACAAGCCTAGCCAGCGGCGTCGTATCGCCGCAAGCCGCGTCGAGAGTCCGTCTTGGCGGGGAGGGGGACTGGCTCAGGATGACGTATTTCGAGGCCCATGCGAGAGAGGACGCCCGGGCGGGGCTCAGGTGTCGACGTTGACGCTGATGGTGTGCCAGCCCTCGGCTCCGTTGGGGGCGGGAGGCACTTCCCGCTCGCTCTGGGTGAACCCGTCGCCGTCGGTGGCCCGCACCTGGATCCGGTGCCGGCCCGCGGTCGGGGTCCACTCGCGGTGCCACTGAACCCAGCTCTCGTCGCCGACAGCCTCGCCCAGCCGGCAGGGCAGCCAACCCTCGCCGTCGATGTTCACCTCGACCCGCTCGATGCCCCGGGTCGGCGCCCATGCGATGCCCGCGATCGGGGTGGCCTGCCCGGCCACCAGGCCGCGGCCGCCGGGCACGTCGATGCGGCTCTGGGTCTTCATCGGCCCTTCCTTGGACCAGCCGCGGGGCACCCAGTAGCCGTCGAAGCCCTCCCAGGTGGTCAGGTTGATCTCCTCGAGCCACTTCACCGCCGAGACGTAGCCGTAGAGGCCGGCCACCACCAGCCGGGCCGGGAACCCGTGGCGGGTGGGCAGGAACTCGTCGTTCATGCCGATGGCCAGGATGGCGTTGCGGCCGTCGTAGACCACATCGGTCGGGAAGCCCGCGGTCCAGTCGTCCACCGAGCGTCCCACCACCTGATCGGCGCCGGGCTGCACCCCGGCCCGGTCCAGCAGCACCGACAGGGGGACGCCGGTCCACACCGCGTTGCCGACCAGGTTGCCGCCCACCTCGTTGGACACGCACGACAGGGTGATGACGTGATCGGACAGGTCCATGGCCTGGATCTCGTCGAAGGTGATCTCGTAGGGGTTGTCCACCATCCCGGTGAACCGGAGCCGCCAGTCGCCCGGGTCGACCTGGGGGACCCGGCCGAACGCGGTGTCGATCCGGTAGAAGCCGTCGTTGGGGGTCACATACGAGGAGATGCCGGCGACCTCGTCGTCGAGGGTATCGAGGGCGGCCAGCTGCGCCTGCACCGGTGGCCCCTCCGGCTGCGGCGCAACCGTGGATGTGGTTGACTCCGGCACTGCCTGGGGCTCTGTCGTGGTGGCGGGGGTGGTCGTGGAAGGCGGCACTGCCTGCGGCTCGGTGGTGGGCGAGGGCCGCAGGGCGTTGGCCTCTAGGAACTGCTCTGCAGCCGATTGGCCCCGCAGGCTCCTGCCGAGGCCCACCATGGCCAGGGCGGCCGCGCCGGCGCCGGCCGCGTAGAAGAGCGACCGCCGGGTGGTCCCGGTGACCGCCGGCCGACCGGGAGCCTCCGGCGCTGCCGCCTCCGAGGGATCGGCCGCTGCCGCCGTCCCGGACACGGCCGCAACCGCCTGCTTGCCGGCCAGGCGGACGACGAGGAGGGTGGCGCCCGCCGCCAGCACGGCGGCTGCCAGCCCCACGACCCAGGATCCGGCTGCGGGGCTGTTCGGGTTGCGGGCCGCGGCCCATCCGCCCAGCAACCCGAACAGAGCGAACCCGACCAGGGTGACCCTCAGGCGGCCGCGGGCCGCGGAGCGCCCCAGTGCACCGCCGAGAGCCAGCGTGACCACGACGATGCCTATGGTGAGGAGGGTCTTCTGGCTGGCGCCGAAGTTGGCGATGCTGAACCGGACCACGTCGCCGGGGGTGTAGTCGCTGAGCAGCTCGCTGACCGCCACGACCAGCGACGGGATCGACTCGAACGCCCCTTCCATCAACTCGCCGAAGCCCAGGCCGACGGCGGCGCCGGCAGTGCCGGCCAGCGCTCCTGTCGTGCCGGACGATGCTGCCCGGGAGAATGCGTTGCGTCCCGTAGTGGTCTCGTCGTCGGTCACTGCCTGCCTCTTCGCCGCCTCGGACCTCGTTCTTTCAGATCGTACGCCTTTCTTTGGTAAGAGCGATAAGCAATAGTGGACAGATGGAGAGGTTCGCCCGGCGCCTATGAACGACCGCGCCGGCGACCTGCGTCTTTGGGGTTATGACGACCGTGTGGCCGGCGCGGTCGACGCCGGGGTCCAGGTTGGCCGGGTGGTGCAGGTGGACCGGGGCGAGTGCGATGTGGTCACGGCCGCCGGGATTGTCCGGGCCGGCTCGGATTCGGTGCGGGCCCAGGCCGAGGTCGCTCCGGTCACCGGTGACTGGGTGCAGTTGACCCGGCCGGACGGTGTGGCGCTGATGAGCCGGGTCCTGCCGCGGCGCACGGCCCTCACCCGCCGGGACCCGGCCGAGCGCGACGCCGAGCAGGTGCTGGCCGCCAACTTCGACACCGTGGGCATCGTCGCCGGTCTCGACAGGCCGCTGCCGCCGGGACGGTTCGAGCGCATGCTGGTAATGGCCCGCGACAGCGGCGCGGAGATCGTGATCCTGCTCACCAAGGCCGATCGGGCCGCCGACGCGGCCGCGGCGGCCTCCACGGTGAGGGCAGTCGCCGGGGATGTGGCCGTGCTGACACTGAGTGTCCGCAGCGGCGCCGGCATCGACGAGCTGGGGTCGAGGCTCGGACCCGGCCACACCCTGGCTCTGGTGGGAGCCAGCGGTTCGGGGAAGTCGAGCCTGGTCAACGCCCTGGCCGGCGCCGAGGTGGCGGCCACGGCTGCGGTCCGGTCCTCGGATCGGCGGGGGCGGCATACCACCATCGCGCGCCGGCTCGTGCTGCTGCCCGGCGACGGCGGCATGGTGCTTGACACTCCGGGCGTGCGGGCCCTGGGCCTGACCGACGCCGAGGAGGCGCTGCACCGGGTGTTCAGCGACATCGAGGACCACGCCGGCTGCTGCCGGTTCGCCGACTGCGCTCACGGAGCGGAGCCCGACTGCGCGGTGAGCGCCGCGGTCGACCGCGGCGAGATGGACGCCCGCCGGGTGGAGCGCTTCCTGGCCCTGCGCGATGAGATCGAGCAGCAGCGCATCCGCGAGGAGAAGAGGGCCCGGTCCCGCCGTCGCTGAGAGGCCCGCGCCCCTCGATCACCCGAGGCGGCGGCGGTCGATCTTGCCCGACGGGTTGCGGGGAAGCGCGTCGACCAACTCCAGTGCCTCGGGCAGTTTGTAACGGGCCAGCGATGCCGAACAGAAGGCCCGCAAGCCTTCCAGCGTCGGAGGGTTGGCGCGGTCTTGCGGCACGATCACGGCCCGGCCGATCTCGCCCATCACCGGGTCGGGATGCGGAAGCACGGCCGCCTCGGCGACGTCGGGATGGGCTTCCAGGACGGCCTCGACCTCGATCGGGTAGACGTTGTAGCCACCGCGGATGTACATCTCGGCGGTTCGTCCCGCCAGCCGGTACAGGCCCCGTTCATCGACGGTGGCCAGGTCCCCGGTCCGTAGCCAGCCGTCGACCAGGGCCTCGGCGGTGCCGGCCGGGTCGCGCCAGTAGCCCGACATCACGGCAGGCGAGCGCAGCCACAGTTCACCGGTCTCGCCGGCCGCGAGCCGTACCCCGTCCGGGTCCCGGATCTCGGCCTCCACGCCGTCGCGGGGCCTGCCCACCGAATGGCAGGCCTCGTCGTCGTCGGCGTCGAGAGCGGTGGCCAGTCCCACACCCCCCGACTCCGTGGACGAGTAGCGGATCGAGTACGGCGCGCTGAACCGCTCTCGGGCTGCCCTCACCAACTCGGGTGACGACGGTCCCCCGCCGGCCACCACCGCCCGCACCGCCGAGAAGTCCAGCTTCCTGGACAGCTCGTGCCTGACCATCAGGGCGATCTGCGGTGCCACGCCGTTCACCGCGGCCATCCGGTGGCGGGCGACGAGTTCCAGCGCCGCCCCGGCCGACCAGCGCTCCTGCAGGTGGGTGGTCCGGCCGCGGGCCAGCATCCACGGCAGCTTCGTCATGAAGCCGACATGGGCGAAGTGAGTGGACGAGAGGCCATGGCCGCCGCCCCATGCGCTCCCGGCGTCGATGCGGGCGACGGCCCGGAGTTGGCGACTGGCGAACCACACTGCCTTCGGCGCGCCGGTCGATCCCGAAGTGAAGCAGATGCACACCGGTCGCTCATCGTCGTCGTCAGCGGGTGAGGACTGCTGCCGCCCCCGGCCACGCGAGCGGATCGAGCCGCCGGCCGCGGCCGGATCCGGGCCGGGTTCCAGGGTCTCGCGGCGCGCTACGGTCCGGTGCTCGAGGAGGTGGGCGAGTCGAGGATCGACCACCACGAGATCGGCGTCCAGGGTGCCGAGGCATGCGGTCACCTCGGCCCGGGTAAGCAGGGGGTTGATGCCCGCGGTGACCGCGCCGATGCGGGCCGCGCCCAGGTAGACGGCCAGGTAGTCGACGCCGGAGGGCAGCACCAGGCCCACCACCGAGCCCTCTCCGAGGCCTCGCTCCCGCAGTCCGGCGGCCGCCTCGCGCCCGGCGAGTTCGAGCTGCTCGAAGCTCACCGGTCCGCCCGACGGCGTAACGAAGGCCGCCCGCGAACCGAACTCGCGGGCCGCCCGCTCGATGGTCTCAGCGAGCATTCAGCGGCTTACGTTGACGCTGACGTTGTGCCACCCCTCGGCGCCGTTGGGCTTGCTGGGAATCCTGTAGCGGCCCTGCGTCGTGCCGGCGCCGTCGGTGGCCCGGACCTGGATCAGGTGGCTGCCGTGCCGGTCGGGGGTCCATGGGCGTCGCCACTGCACCCAGGTCTCGTTGCTGAGAACCTCACCCAGCTCGCACTGGACCCAGTCCTCCTCGTCGATCTTCGTCTCGACCCGCCGGATTCCCCGGGTCGGGGCCCAGGCGATGCCCGCTATCGACGTCGGCACCCCCACCTTTAGGCTCGAGCTCCGGTTCGGGACGTCGATGCGGCTCTGGGTCTTTATCGGCCCCCTCTTGGACCAGCCCCGGGGAACCCAGTAGCCGTCGAAGCCCTCCCAGGTCGTCAGATTGATCTCCTCGAGCCACTTGACCGCCGAGACGTAGCCGTAGAGCCCGGCCACGACGATTCGAGCCGGGAACCCGTGCCGCGTGGGCAGGGGCTCGTTGTTCATGCCGATGGCGAGGATGGCGTTGCGCCCGTCGTAGGCCGCGGTGGTCGGGAACCCGGCCGTGAAGTCGTCCACCGAGCGTCCCACGATCTGCTGGGCGCCCCGCCGGACGCCGGCCCGCTGGAGCAGCACGTTGAGCGGGACGCCGGTCCACACGGCGTTGTCGACCAGGCCGCCCCCCACCGGGTTGGACACGCAGGAGAGCGTGATCGCGTAGTCGGCCAGGGGCATGGCCCGGATCTCCTGGTAGGTGAGTTCGTAGGGCTCGTCCACCAGCCCGGTGATGCGCAGGCGCCACTTGTCGGGATCGATCTGCGGGACGGTCAGAGCGACATCGATGCGGTAGAACTCGTTTCTCGGGCTGATGGGGGTGACGTAGGGCGAGATGCCCGGCACCTCGTCGAGCGTGTCGAGGTGGGCCACCTGGGGCAGTGTCGACGACCTCGGCGGTTGTGTGGTGGTGGGCGGTTGTGTGGTGGTGGTTTCGGGTGGCTGTGTGGTGGTCGTCTCGGGCGGTTGTGTGGTGGTGGTCGTCTCGGGTGGCTGTGTCGTGCTGGCGCTGACTTCCTCGGGTGGCCGCGTGGTGGTGGTTTCGGGTGGCCGTGTGGTGGTGGTCTCGGGCGGTTGTGTGGTGGTGGTCGTCTCGGGTGGCTGTGTGGTGGAAGTGGCCTGCTCCGGTTGGGTGCGGTCGATGCTTGGCTCCGTGGTCGTCGGAGTGGCCGTCTCGGTGGGACTCGGGTCCGACGAGGTCTCGCTGCCGGTTGCCGCCTGATCGGCGGCCACCTCGACGGCGTCCTCGCCCGGGATCTCGATTTCCTCGGGAACCTCGATCTCCCCGGGGATCTCTATGCCTTCCGGGATCTCTATGCCTTCGGGGATCTCGATTCCCTCCGGGGCCTCGATTGCGACGTCGGGGCCCGCGGTCGTGGCACCATCCGTCGCGCCGGACGCCGGCTGGGTAGTCCTTGTCGGCAGCGCGTAGATCTCTCGGGCTTGCTCTGCGGCCGACGGTCCCCGCAGGCCCCGGCCCAGCCCGACCAGGCTGAGGGCGGTGGCCGCCGCACCGGCGGCGTAGGCGAAGAAGGACCGGCGGGTGCCGACCCGCTCGCGGGTGGCGCCGTCCTCGTCCGAGCCGTCGGTCTCTGCCGCGGCTGCGGACGCCCGACTGACCCCCAACAGCGTGGCCGCTGCGCCCAGCGCGGCGGCCGCCAAGGCCACGATCCAGGACGCCACCGCAGGACTGAGCGGGTTGCGGGCCGCGGCCCAGCCGCCGATCAGCCCGAACAGGGCAAATCCCGCCACGGCAGCGACGCGGCGGCTCCGGGCCGCGAGGCGGCCGAACAGGCCGCAGACGGCCAGCGAAACGACGACGATGCCCACCGTGAGGACGGTCTTCTGGCTGGCTCCCAGATTCTCGATGCTGAACGACACGATGGCGCCCGGCGTGTAGTCGGTGACCACCTCGCCCACTGCGATCACGAGCGACGGGATCGTCTCGCTGACGCCTTCGATCAGCTCGCCGAAGCCCAACGCCACCGCGGCGCCCAGGATCCCCGCGAGGAATCCCGCCAGGCAGCTCGCAGCCGGACGGCCTGACGTCGAGGCCTCGGTCGGGGGAGTGTCCCCGGGGTCGGGCACGCCGACGATTGTACGCTCGACACGGATGGATTTCCGGTCCGATCCCGCGCTGATCAGCTTCGCCGACGAGGTGCGCACCTGGCTGGAGGAGCATCTGGTCGGAGAGTTCGCCCGGTACCGGGGCCGAGGCCTCACCGGGCAGGAGGACGTGCCGGTCGAGGTGCAGCTCGCCTGGGAGCGCGAGCTCGCGTCGGGAGGCTGGCTCGGTCTCGACTTCCCCGAGTGGATCGGCGGGCGGGGCTGCACCCTGGCCGAGCAGGTCGTTTTCTTCAACACCTACACCGAGGCCCGCGCGCCCGGGCGCCTCCCCAACGTGGGCGTGATGCTGCTCGGTCCCACGCTCATGGCCTTCGGATCGGAGCAGCAGCAGCGCCGCTTCGTTCCGGCCATCCTGGCGGGCACCGAACTCTGGTGCCAGGGCTACTCCGAGCCCGGCGCGGGCAGCGATCTGGCCGGGGTGGCCACGAGGGCGACCCTGCAGGGCGACGCGTGGGTGATCAACGGGCAGAAGGTGTGGACCTCTCTGGCCCAGCACGCCGACTGGATCTTCGTGCTGGCCCGCAGCACCCCCGAGTCGCAGCGCCACGCCGGGCTCAGCTACCTGCTCGTGCCCATGGACCAGCCCGGCATCGAGATCCGGCCGATCGTCCAGCTCACCGGCGGTGTGGAGTTCAACGAGACGTTCTTCGACGATGCGGTGACCGCCAGGGACCATGTGGTGGGCGGCGAGGGGAACGGCTGGAAGGTGGCCATGGGCACCCTGGCATTCGAGCGGGGAGCGAGCACCCTGGGCCAGCAGACCAGCTTCCGCCAGGAGTTCGACAGCCTCGTGGCCGAGGCCCGGGCGTCGGGACGCATCGGCTGCGAGGTGCTGCGCTCGGACCTGGTCCAGTGCCACATAGAGCTGGAGATCCTGCGCTACAACCAGCTTCGGCTGCTCGCGTCCCTCACCCACGACGCGCCCGCGGGGCCGGAGCAGTCCATCGGCAAGCTCTACTGGGCATCGTGGCATCGACGTCTGGGCGAGCTGGCGATGCGGGTGCGCGGCGCGGCGTCGATGGCGGCCGACGAGACCGGCGGCGCCCATGTGAGCCAGGGAGGGCTCGACTACCGGCTCGACCGCTGGCAGCGCACGTTCCTCTACTCCCGGGCCCACACCATCTATGGGGGAAGCAACCAGATACAACGCAATATCATAGGAGAGCGGGTTCTGGGCCTGCCGCGGGAGCCGCGATAGCCGGCAGCAATCCCGCTAGCGTGCAGATCGCCGGGGACGGAAGCAATAACAGGGAGAAGCGATGGGTCGTCTGAGCAATACCTGGAGTCTGGCCAAGGTCTCGTGGTCGGTGCTGAAGAAGGATCGGGAGTTGCTGTGGATGCCGGTGCTGTCGTTCCTGGCGTCGGCGGTGGTGATCGTGGTCGTGGTCGGGCTGACGTTCGTCACGCTGTCGACCGAGTCCACGCACGACCAGACCACCATGGAGTTCAACCCGGCGATGATCGTGGTCTATCTGCTGGCCGCGATGGTCCTCGGTGTGATCGCCGTGTTCTTCAACGGCGCGCTGGTGGCGGGCGCCCACGAGCGGCTCACCGGGGGCGACCCGACGGTGCGCAGCGCAATCGGCCGGGCGTTCGCCCGCATCGGTGGCCTGGTTCCGTGGGCGATCATCACCACCACGGTGGGGTTGATCCTTCAGGCTCTGCGGGATCGGGCCGGCTGGCTCGGACGGATCGTCACCCACATGCTGGAGATGGCATGGGAGGTGGTTACCTTCCTGACCGTGCCCGCCATCGTCATCGACAATGTCGGCGCGATCGAGGGACTGAAGCGTTCGGCGTCGCTGCTTCGCCACACGTGGGGCGAGAACATCGCCGCCCGCGTCGGCTTCGGCCTGCTCGGCTTCGTTCTCATCATTCCGGCCGCGGTGGTGGCCGGCCTGTTCATCGCGTCGGGGTGGACCGTGCTGATGGCCATCGGGATCATCGTCGCGGCGGCCTGGGTGGCGGTCGTGATGGTGGTGCTGACCGCTCTCAACGCCGTCTTCCAGACTGCGCTGTACCTCTACGCAACCACCGGGATGCCTCCGACCGGATTCGAGCAGGCCTCGCTGGCGCAGACCTTCGTCCACAAGTAGCCGCGGTCTCCAGCCGGGCGGGCTGGCTAGACGAGGTCGTCGATCAGGCCCCAGCGTCGCGCCTCGGGCGCGTCGAGTTCGGCGTCGGTCAGCAGCCACTCCAGGGTTCTCTGGCGGCCTATGCGGGCCGGGATGCTCACGGTGCCGCCCGCGCCCGGGATGAGGCCCATCGACAGCTCCGGGAGGCGGAACCGGGCCCGCTCGGTGGCGTTGACAGTGGCGCAGAACGCGGCCAGCTCGATGCCTGCGCCCACGCAGGCCCCGTCGATCATCGCGGTCGTGCGGTGGGCGATGGCGCTCAGCCAGGGAGCGGCGTTGGCGCGGCTGCGGATCAGGTGCGCGGTGGCGGGGTCCTCCACCGTGCCGAACTCGGCCGGGTCGCCGCCGGCACAGAAGTTGCCTCCCGCTCCGGTGATCACCACCGGCCGGTCGTCCGCGCCCGCCACCAGAGCCTTGAGAACGTCGACGAGCTGGTCCCGCATGGCCGCGTCGAACAGGTTGAGCAGCCGGGGACGGTTCAGCGTGACCGTCACCGAGTGGCCGTCGTCACTCACGCCGATGCGGGGCTGGTCGAAGTCTTGCCGGGTCCGGCGCCCCCGGCGTGCGAGCCAGCCGGCGTGCTCGGCTCCGGCCTGGAGGGTCGCATAGGCGAGGCTCTCAGCGAGCAGGGCGTCTCCCAGGCTGAGCCGGGGCCCGAGTCGAAGCGTCTGGGCTGCGACGACCGAGGCCTGCGGATTGGTCCGCAGCCCTTGCAGGGCCGGGCCCGGATCGTCGAGGACCAGATCCCACGACTGGCCGCCGGCGCCCAGCGCAACCGCCACCAGCGGGAGGGTGGCCAGCGCGGCCCCGACGTCGTCGGCGGGATCGTCGCCCACGTCCACGACCACCGCGGGAACGCCGGTCGCGGCGGCGATGCCGTCGATCGCCAGCCTGTCGAAGTCGACAGAGTCGATGGCCGTCCTGACCTCCTCCAAGGGCCAGATCCCGCCATGCATGGCTAGCCGTCCGGGCCCGTCATCCCGGCGGGGCCGGGTTGACGCCGTAGCGGTCCCGCAGCTCCCGGCGCAGCAGCTTGCCGGTGTCGTTGTACGGCAACTCGTCGACGAACTCGACTCGGGCGGGCACCCGGCTCGACCTCAGCCTCACCCGCACCAGCTCACGAAGGTCGTCGGCGTCCGGCGCCGGGGAGCGGGTGACGACGCACACCGCCACCTCCTCGCCCCATTCCCGGCTGGGTACCGCGAACGCAGCCGCATCCACTACGGCGGGGTGGGTCAGCAGCGCGTCCTCGATCTCACCGGGCGACATGTTCTCGCCGCCGCGGACGATGATGTCGTCGTTTCGCCCGTGAACCCACAGGTAGCCGTCCTCGTCGAGGTGCCCGCTGTCACGGGTGCAGAACCAGCCTTCGCCGTCGAGTTGCGGTCCGCTCTCGGTGTACTCGCCGGCCACCTGCTCGCCCCTTACCCAGATCTCGCCGGCCGCGCCGGTCCCCGCCTCGGTGCCGTCACCGCAGCGCACCGAGACCTCCACTCCGGGAAGGGGCCGCCCGGCCGACGAGAGTCTGGCTCTCTCGGCTGGATCGTCGGAGGCGGCCCATCTGCGGTGGTCGTCGGGGCCCATGACGCACACGGTGGAGCTCGTCTCGGTGAGGCCGTAGGCGTGGGAGAACCCCGCGGCCGGGAACACCTCCAGCGCCCGCTCCACCACGGCCCGGTGCGACTTGCCCCCTCCGTAGGACACGAACCGGACCGACTCGAGGGCCTCGCCCCGCCGGTCGAGGGCGTCGACGATGCGGGCCAGCATCGTGGGCACGAGCATGGCGTGGGTCACGCCCTGGGCACGGACCAGGTCGATCCAGTCGTCGGGGTCGAACCTCGGCAGGGGCACGATCCGGCGGCCTGAGTAGACCTGCGACAGCTGGGCCGCCACCGAGGCGACGTGGTAGGGCGGCACCGCCATGATGTGGGCCTCGTCGGGACCGGCCGAGGCGAACTCGACCGTGCCGAACACGTAGGACACCAGGTGCCGGTGGCGTAGGACGGCGGCCTTGGGCGGCCCGGAGGTGCCGCTGGTGTAGAGCAGCACCGCCGCGGCGTCCGACTCTATGGGCCAGTCGCCGGGGTCGGCCGGATCGGCGCCGCCGGCAGGATCCGCTAGCAGGTCCTCCCGCTCCACGATCTCCAGACCGTCCACTCCGGCCAGCCGGCGCGCGCCGTCGGAGTCGGCGACCGCCAGCGCAGGCGCGGCCCGTTCGGCCAGCGCGCGCAGATCGTCGTCGGGGAGCCGGTAGTTGACGGGCAGGTACGCAGCGCCGCCCCATGCTGCTCCGAACAGGGAGACAGGCAGGACCGCGCTGGGCTCGTCGCACAGCAGCAGGCGCTCGGCCCGCGAGGAGCGCAGCCGTCCCGCGAGCCCGGCGGCCCGGCCCATCAGGTCGTCGCAGGTGATCCCTGAGCCGCTCGGCCCCACCACCACCCGGTCGCCCATGGCGGTGGCCGCCATCTCCAGCAGCATCATCAAGTTCATCGCACAGGCCGAGCGAACAGGCGCGAACTGCTTGCCGCGGGTCCGGTCAGTCCGAGGCAGGCAGCGGTTTGGTCACCTTCACCGCCAGCGCGACCCCGTCAATGGCGAGGCTGCCCTCGCCGGCCTTCGTGCACAGCACTTCGACGATCTCGCCATCGTCGCCATAGCGCTTGCCGAGAAGGGTTCCCTCCGATGCGTCGGCGCTAGGCTCGCCGGCCCTCTCCGCCGTGCCGGCAGCCACCATGGCGGCTCCACCGCAGGTGAGTCCGGCCGTTCCCGTGCCCTTCACCACGATCACCTCGGTGGCGCACACCGTGCTCTGGAACCGGGCCCCTGGCCGCAACTCAACCATGTTGTCCTCCTGCCGCAGATCGACGGGATGCGGGTCTGGCACCCGCTGCCGGTCCATTCTGACCCGCGCCGCGTGGTCGCCCAACCTGTGCCGGTGCGGCGTCCGGGTTGACTGCCTGCTCGGCTTCCAGCCGAGTCGGGTGTCAGCCCGCGGCCTGCTGACGGGCGCGGACCCCCAGGCCACCCTCGTTTCGCCATCGGCGCCAGCGAGCCCGCAACTCGGGCCGCCCGATCAGCAGCTCCAGCACGACCGCCACGATCAGCACGATGCCCGTGGCCAGGGTCAGGATGTAGAAGGGTGCGCCTCCCAGACTCAGTCCGCTGTTGATGAACCGCAGGGTCAGAGCGCCGATCGCGATGCCGAACACCGAGCCCCTGCCGCCCAGCAGGCTGACGCCGCCTATCAGCGCCGCCGTAGCTGCGGGAAGCAGCAGAGTCTCGAAAGCGGCCGGGCCGGCGCTGCCGGACTTGATCGAGGTGAGCGCACCGGTCAGCGCGGCCAGAGCGCCCGACACCGCGAAGGCCAAGACCAGCGGACGAACCAGCGGCACGCCGGCCGCGGCCGCCTCCTGGCGCCCGCCGCCGATGGCGTAGATCTCCCGCCCGAAACGGGTGTTGGCCAAGAAGAGGGCCACGAGAACGAAACATGCCAGTGTGACCAGACTGAACGGCGAGACGATCCAGAGCTGGCGGCGCACGGTCTGGGCGAACCCGAGGTCCTTCATCACCACCGTGTTCTCGCCCGAGATCATGAAGGCCAGGCCGCGCAGGCCGATCAGCGTGCCCAGGGTGAACACCAGAGACTGGATCCTCAGACGATAGACCAGGTAACCCTGGAGGCCTCCATAGGCGGCGCCGATTCCGATTGCGAGCAGGACAGTCGGGATCAGGCCGAACTCCTCGATCACGGACACCGAGACGATCCCCGCGACCGCGGCCGCCGACCCGACGGAGAGATCGAGTTCGCCCGCGATGATCGTCACACCGACAGCCAGGGCAGCCAGGCCCAGGAAGGCGAAGCCCTCGAAGATCGTGAAGACGTTGTTGGTGGTGAAGAAGCGGTCGTCGCGCCAGGCGAAGATCATGAACACCGCGACGAACAGAGCGAGCCGGGCCCACGCCGTCGGCTCCACGCGCTGGATGGCCCTCATCTCAGCTGCCTCCGGTTGCGCAGCATTGTGAAGGCGCTCACGCTGACCAGGATGGCCATACCGACGAACAGGATCCGGACCCCGTAGCTGAAGCCGCGCAGCACCATGAGGTTCTGCAGACCGGCGATGAACACCGCGCCGACGGCGGTCCTCGAGGCCGAGCCCTCGCCTCCCTGGATGGCGGCCCCGCCCACGAGGATGGCGGCTATGGAGTCGATGTCGGCGCCCTCGAACTGGTCGAGCCTGCCCTGGCCGAATTGCGACGAGGTGAAGATCCCGGCGAGGGCGGCGCCCAGCGACGACACCGTGAACACGTAGACGGTGATCCTCCCCGGCCGCAGTCCCGAAGCGGCCGCAGCCAGCCGGTTGGCGCCCACGAGGGTCAGCTCCCGGCCGAACCGGGTCCGGGCAAGGACCGTCGCGGCAATCACGGTGATGACCACGAAGGCCCATGTCTGGTTTGGGACTCCCAGCGGCCGGGAGGTGCCGATCCAGTCGGCCGCGTCGGTTCCCGTCCTGACCGTCTTGTTGTCGGTCAGCCACGCGCCCGATCCGAACAGGACCGCGCCCACGGCCAGCGTCACCACGATGGGATTGCCTCCGAGGGCCACCGCACCTCCCTGGACGGCCCCCACCGCAGCCGCGATCCCGAAGGTGACGAGCACCGCGGCCGGCACAGGCCATCCCCAGCTCATGAAGGCGGCGAAGCCTATGGCGGACGTGGCCGCGGTCTGCGACACCGACAGCGAGAAGAAACTGCCTGCCATGGTGATGCCGGTCATGGTCACGGCGATGATCCCGATGAGGGCGGCCGAGCGCACAATGCTCTGGAAGTTGCGGTAGGTGACGAACTCCGGCGTGGTGAGCCATCCCACCAACGCCAGGCCCAGGACCGCTCCCGCCACCGCCAGCGGCACCGACGCCCGGCGCCACGACCAGGCCGGCTCGACGGCGCTCATCTGCGCGCTGCGCATCAAGCGGCCTCTCGGGGATGGGTGATCTCCCGGGTGAGGAGCAGGGAATCGGTGTCGGAGCGGCGGCGGACGCTGACCTGCGCTCCCTTGAAGTAGGCGACCACCGTGTCGGCCAGGCCCAGGATCTCCTGGCTGTCGGAGCTGGCGATGACGATGGCGGTGCCTTGTTCAGCGATGGTGCGGAGGTGGCGGTAGATCTCCGCCCTGGCCCCCACATCGACGCCGCGGGTGGGCTCGTCGATCAGCAGGACCCGGAGCGGGTGGCCGGTCCACTTGCCCACCGCGATCTTCTGCTGGTTCCCGCCGCTCAGCGCGCCGGCGGCCGACCCCAACCGGAGCCTGTCGATCGTGAAGGTCTCGGCGATGCGGTTGCTCATGGACCGCTCGGCCCGAGGTCTCAGCCACCCGGCCGTCGTCACATGGTCGAGGCTGGGGGAGGTCAGGTTCTCGACGACGCTGCGCTGCAGGAACAGGCCGTCACGCTTGCGGTCCGACGAGCTGTACCCGATGCTGTGTCGGATTGCGGTCGACGGCGAGTTGGCCGGAACGGCATTGCCGGAGACCGACACCGTTCCGGAGACTCTGGGCTGGTGCCCGGCCACGGCCCTCAGCACATCGCTGGCGCCGCTGCCGAGTTGGCCCGCCAGCCCGACGATCTCACCCTTGTGGACCCCGAGGCTGACCGGTTCGACCACGTTCTCGGTGACGAGGTTCTGGATGTCGAGCACCAGCGCTCCGGGGCCGGTGGCCCGCTCCGGGAACAGGCCCTCGAGGGCACCCCCGAGCATCGTGGAGATGAGCTGATCGAGGGTGAGGTCGCCGGTCGGGGTTGGAGCGCTCGACCTGCCGTCCCGGAACACGGTCACCCTATCGGCGAGGTCGAAGACCTCGTCGAGGCGATGGGTCACGTAGATGATCGAGCGGCTCTGCTCGCGCAGGGCGCGGACGACGGTCTTTACTCGCTGTATCTCGCGGTCTGCGAGTGCCGCGGTCGGCTCGTCGAATATCACAACCCGGGCGTCGCGAGCCAGCAGGCGGGCCACTTCGATCAGCTGACGCTCCGCCACCGAGAGGTGTTCGACTGGGGCTCGGGGATCCATCTCCCCCAGACCCACCTGCTCCAGGTAGGGCATGGTCGCCCGGGCCAGGGCCCGCGGCGCGGTCCTCCACCCCCGTCTCGTGTCGCCCAGGAAGACGTTGTCGGCGACGGAGAGGCTGGGAACCAGCGAGAGTTCCTGCTGGACGACCGCGATGCCGGCGTGCTCGGACTGGGTGGAGCCCCCGAACTGGACATCGGCGCCCCCCAGGCGGATCCTGCCCTGGTCGGGCGGGTACATCCCGGCCAGGATCTTGACCAGTGTGCTCTTGCCCGCGCCGTTCTCGCCGACCAGGGCCATCACTTCACCGTGGCCTACCTCGAAGTCGGCCTCGTCCAGGGCCTGTATCGAGCCGAACGCCTTCGAGACGGCCTCAACTCGCAGGTATGGCTCGGATGAGGCCACGGTGTCTGCGCTGCTCACGCCGGCCCCTGTCTCATGTCTGGATCGCAGGCGGTCTCCGGGAGGGGAGTGCTGGGACGCCGGGCGCGGGGATCCCCGGGCTCAGTCCTGCCACGACTTTCCGGCGATCCAAGCCTCCATCCCCTCCTTGCGGGACGACTCGATGAACTCGAGGCGCGCCCCGTGCATGTCACCGGGAGCGGTGTAAGTGGCCAGGATCCGGTCCTCGGGCGTGTATTGCGTGGCCTCCTTGCCGATGCCCATCTCCCTCAGGCGGTCCACCAGGTCCTCGGGATCATCCTCCCACAGGCCGATGTGGTGGAGGCCCTCCTGGGCGCGGCCGTAGATGCCGTCGTTGTCCTGCGACTCGAGGAGCTCGAGATGGGGGGGCCCCTCGACCGACCAGGTGATCCTCAGGTCGAGCGCCTCGACGATCTCGCCCTGCTCGAAGCGGTCGACGTGGGCGATCTCGGGATCCTTGAAGGTCAGCCCCAGCACCTCAGCGAATCGAGCCATGGCCTCCTCGATGTTCTCGACGAGGATCCCTACATGGCATAGGTCGCTGGCTGTCATCTTCGATGTCCTTTCACCGCCGCCTCAGTCCCCCTGCTGGGCGGCCGCTGGACGGCCGAAGCAGCAGGCCAGCGCGGGCCGGCCTGCTGCTCGATCGTCGAATCAACTGGCGCCTGACTGTCGCCGGGACGGTCAGTACACGCAGAGGTCGTTCACGCCGAATCCCTCTACGGTCACCGACTCGATCTCGTTGGTGTCCGTGTAGACCGGGCTGCGCACCGGCGGGTTGGGGATGAAGTTGTTGAAGCTGGCCAGCGAGCCGTTCGTCAAGTACTCGTCCAGCGTGTTGATGCTGAAGACGCCCTCCAGCCGGGCCGCCTGCAGCCCGGTGGCGAACTCCTTGCCGTTCTCGAGGAACTCGAGGTTCCCGTGGCAGGTGCCCCCGACGACCATGATGTCGGTGCCCGGCGTGTAGCCCTCCTCCTCGAGGGCGTGGATCACGCCTTCCGCGAGGGCCGAGTTGTGGGCGTATACGAGGTCGATCCCGTCGCTTCGGTGGGCCGCAACGAGCTGCTTGGTCGCGTCGTAGCCTTGAGCCGGCTCGAAGCCGGCCTCGACCTCGCCCAGCACGCTGATGCCTGCCGCTTCGAGTACCGGCCGGGCCGCATTGGAGCGGTCGATTCCCGCCTGGTATCCGGCCACGAACCCGATGATGATGGCGTTGCCGCCGTCACTGTGGAGCTCGGCGCCGCTCGCCGACATCGCATCGCGGGCCTCGACCACCAGTTCGGCCGCGACCTCGCCGTTGAGGATGTCGTTGACGCCTGCATAGCCGACGACGTACTGCTCGGATCCCGGGAAGGGAAGCTGGTTGGTCTGGATCACCGGGACTCCGGTGTCGGCCAGGGCCTGCAATGAGGCCACTCCGGCCTCGTTGTCGGATGGCCACCATGCGTAGGCCACAACCCCCTCGGCGGCCCCGAGCTGCTGCTGCACCTGGGTGTCCTGCTCGGCCTGGTCGAAGTTGTTCTCGACGATGATCAACTCGTACCCGAGTTCAGCGGCCGCGTCCTCGGCGCCCCGACCCCACTCCGCGATGTAGGTGTTGGTGGTCGTCGGGATGAAGGCGACGATGGTGTTGCCCATCTCCTCCATGGCCTCGGTCGTGGCCGGCGCCGCGGTTGTGGCCGGCGCCGCCGTCGTGGCCGGCGCGGCCTCCGGCTCATCGTCGTCACCGCAAGCCCCGGCCACCAGAGCCAGCACTGCCAGTGCTGCCACTACAGGCATGAACCTTCGTTTCATGGATTATCCCCCTTGACTCAGATGTCCACCAAGGACCTGGACCCTGCGGACGCAGCGACGCTACTGCCGTGGGCGCGGGGCATACAAACTCAGCCCTTGGAGCGCTCGCTTCTCAGGTGCTGGGCCACGGCCGACATGTCGTGGTCGCCGAAGCCCGCCTCGATGGCCGTCTCGATGACCGTGCGGTTGAGTTCGCTCTGCGGCAGGCTCGCGCCGACGCCGGTGGCCAGCTCCAGGGCCAGGTCCAGATCCTTGCGG
Organism: Candidatus Aldehydirespirator sp.; assembly: GCA_965221605.1. Lineage (GTDB taxonomy): Bacteria > Actinomycetota > Acidimicrobiia > Acidimicrobiales > Aldehydirespiratoraceae > Aldehydirespirator. The sequence continues at coordinate 127,715 of CBDCSK010000003.1, read as the reverse complement.
GCCAGGACCATCCGGAAGGCCACCGGCACCTGGCCGGGCTTCAGGAAGGCCTCTCGGCGGTAGTGCACGAAGGGGGCCGCGATGGCGCTGTTGGCGAAGACCTCGTAGGCGCGTGCCCGTTCTATCCCGGCCGCCTCAGCCAGGACCAGAGCCTCCGAGACCGCCTGGCCGAGCCCGTAGACGATCGAGTTGACGGCCAGCTTGATGGTGGCGCCCGAGCCAACCGGTCCCATGTGATAGATCCGTGCACTCACGGACTCCAGCACGGGCCGGACCGCGTCGACGGCTGAGGCATCCCCTCCGGCCATGACGGTGAGGGTGCCCGCCTCCGCCAGGGCCACGCTTCCCGACACCGGGGCATCGACGAAACGGCTCCCGGAGCCGGTCACCGCAACCGCCGCGGCGGTGGCTTGGGCTGGGCTGATGGTGCTCATGTCGATGCAGACCGTGCCGGGCCGCAGCGATCCCGCCATGCCGCCCGAGCCCGCGTAGAGGTCGAGCAGCACGTCGCCGTCGGCCACCATGGTGATCACCACGTCGGCTTCGGCGGCCAGCGCCGCCGGCGATGCTGCCACCTGTGCCTCGCCGCTGGCGACCAGCGTCTCTGCCTTGGATGCAGTGCGGTTCCAGACGAGCAGCGGGAATCCGGCAGCAGCGATGTTGGCCGCCATGGGAAGCCCCATGGCTCCCAGACCGACGAATCCGACCCTGGTGTCGCTCATGGCTGCTTCTCGGGCTCCGGCGTGAACGCGACGAACGGTCAGTCGAGGGTTCTGGAGACGATGTCGGTGATGCGCGACACCGAGGGAATGGTGGCGTCCTCCAGGGAGTCGGCCGAGGGCAGGGGGATGTGATCGGTGGTGATGCGGACAATCGGCTGGTCCAGGTCGAAGAACGCCTCCTCCATCACGATGGAGGCCACTTCGGCGCCCCACCCGCACAATCGCGGGTTCTCCTCGACCGTGAAGACCCTCCCAGTCTCGCTGCAGGCGGCCAGCAGGGTCTTGGTGTCGAGGGGTACCAGGCAGCGAAGGTCGATCACAGTCGCCTCGACCCCGTCGCGGGCCAGTTCTTCGGCTGCGGCCACCGCTCGGGGAACCATGGCTGCCAGGGCGACGATCGTCAGGTCGGAGCCGGCACGCACGATCGCGGCCTTGCCCAACTCGCCCACCAGTTCGCCGTCAGGCACCGGACCCTTGGTGGGATAGAGGCCCTTGTGCTCGAAGAACACCACCGGATCGGGGTCGCGGATGGACGCAGCCATCAACTCGATGACGTCACGAGGTGTGGACGGGGCCACCACCTTCAGGCCGGGCACCGACATGGCCCAGTTCTCGAGGCTCTGGGAGTGCTGGGCGCCGAAGCGCACCCCCGCCCCGTTGGCTGTGCGGATCACCAGCGGGAGCTCGACCTGGCCGTCGGTCATGTAGCGAGTCTTGGCGACCTGGTTGGCGATCATGTCCCAGCAGGTGGCCAGGAAGTCGGAGAACATGATCTCGGCCACTGGGCGCAGGCCGTTCATGGCCGCGCCCATCGCCGCGCCGATGATCGCCTCCTCAGAGATCGGGGTGTCCCGCACCCGGCGCGGCCCGAAGCGCTCCAGGAGCCCGGAGGTCGTCTTGAAGACGCCGCCGGCCGCGGCCACGTCCTCACCGATGAAGTAGACGTCGCTGTCCCGCTCCATCTCCTGGGCGATCGCTCGGGCCACCGCCTCCCGGTAGGTGATCAGTTCCGCCATGACGACCCTCCGTCAGCCCAGAGGTTCGTGCCGATCGCCGATGCCGATGGCGCCGGAGCTGCCCTGGCCTCGTCGACGGCCTCCTGCATGGTCCTGCTCACCTCGGCCTCGAGGTCGTCGAGCTGCTGAGCCGGTGCGCCGGCCGTCAGGAGGCGCTCCCGGTAGGCGGGAATCGGATCGCGGGCCATCCATGCAGCCACCTCGTCGTCGGGCCGGTAGTCGCCCGGATCGGCTCGGGAGTGGCCGCCGTGGCGGTAGGTGGCCGCTTCGATGAGGCTGGGTCCTCCCCCGGAGCGGGCCCGCCCGATCGCCGATCGGGCCGTGTCGAACATCACGTCGGCGTCGTTGCCGTCCACCAGGATCGGATCCAGCCCGTACGCGACCGCCCGGTCCGCGGCTGGGTTCTTCACCGCGGTCACCGACCGGATGGGCGTGTACTCCATGTACTGGTTGTTCTCGCACACGAACACCACCGGCACGCACCAGACCACGGCCATGTTCAAGGCCTCATGGAAGGCTCCGATGTTGGTCGCGCCGTCTCCGAAGAAGCACACCGCGACCTGGCCGGACTCACGCTCTGCCGCCGCCCAGGCCGCCCCGACCGCGATCGGCATGTGGGCCCCCACGATGGCGTAGGAGCCCATCGCCCCGGCGGAGGCGTCGGTCAGGTGCATCGAGCCGCCCTTGCCTCCGCATACACCCGACTCCCTGCCGAACATCTCGGCCATCAGCCGGCCCGGGGACGCTCCCCGCAGCAGCGTGTGGTTGTGGCCCCGGTAGGTGCAGAAGCTGAGGTCGTCGGGCCGCATAGCGAGCGCGAAGGCAGCCGCGATGGCCTCCTGGCCCACGGCCAGATGCGAGGTCCCCTTCACTAGCCCCTCGAGGAACATCCGGTGGGCCAACTCCTCGAAGCGGCGGGCCTCCATCATCATCCGGTACAGCTCGATGCGCTGGTCGAGGTCCACCGCTTCGCTGCCGAGGGGTGGACCCTCAGTACTCGTTGGCAACTTGAAGCTCCTCCGCGGGGAACAGGCTCACAACCTTGGGTCCCTCGGCCGAGCAGACCACCATCTCCTCGATACGGGCCGCCGAGCGCCCGTCGGAGGCGGGGCAGAAGGTCTCCAGCGCGAAGTACATGCCCTCCTTGAGCTCGATCGGGTTCTCGATCGAGTTGAGCCTGCTTATCACCGGGCGCTCATGCACCGAGAGCCCGACACCGTGACCGAACTGGAGGCCGAACGCCTCCATCTCGTCGGGGAACCCGAACTGCTGGGCCTCGGGCCAGGACTCGGCGATCACGTCGGTGGTCGTGCCCGGCTTCACCAGCGATATGGCGGCGTCGATCCACTCGCGTGCCCGCTTGTAGGCGTCTCGCTGGGCCGGGGTGGCCCGGCCCACCACGAACGTGCGGTAGTAGCAGGTGCGGTAGCCGTTGTGGGCCTGGATGATGTCGAAGTAGGCGGTGTCGCCCGGCCGGATCAAGCGGTCCGAGAAGACGTGGGGATGGGGGCTGCAGCGTTCTCCGGCGATCGAGTTGATGGCCTCTACGTGTTCCGAGCCCATCTCGTAGAGCCGCTTGTTGGCCAGGGCCACGATGTCGGACTCCCTGACTCCGGGCTTGAGGGCCTCGAAGATGTCGTGGTACACCCCGTCCACCATCGCGGCGGCCTGGGTGAGCAGCATGATCTCGTCGGGGCTCTTGATCTCGCGGGCCTGGAGCATGACCTGCTGCCCGTTGCGTACGTCGACCCCGGCCCTCACCAGTTCGAGGTACATCTCGGCCTCGGCCATGTCGATCCCCAGAGGCATGTCGGCGACGCCCTCGTCGCGCAGTACGTCGCAGATCTCGCGGACGGCTCTGGTCACCAGCCCGGTCTCGGGGCCGATGGATCCGGCCAGGCCGGTGTTGCCCCCCACCGAGTGGCCGTGCTCCAGCCACGGCGAGTGAATGGTGTGAACCCGGGCCGCAGACCCGAAGTCCCAGATCCACGGTTCACCGGTCCGGGTCAGCAGCGCCCACCGCTCCATCTTGTTGAAGGCCCAGTACCCGATGTGTGTGGCGGTCAGGTACCGGATGTTGGCGGTGTCGAACATCAGCAGCGCCCCGAGGTCGGACTCCTCGAGCGCGGCCTTCGCCCTGTCCAGGCGGTAGCGCCGCAGCCGGTCGTAGTCGACGCGCTCCTCCCAGTCGACTGACATGACGCCCGGGGAGGGAGTCGTCGCGACCGGGAATTCGAATTCCTGGTTCTCAGTGCTCACTGTTCAGCCCCCTTGCCGGCTCACCGCCAAGGCTATTCGCGGTCATCCGCCCGTGGTGCGCACCGCGGTGGACCATGGATCGATGAGCGTCTTGATCCGTTCGGCCCTGCCGTCGACCATCGGCTGCAGGCCGCGCCCCACGAGATCCTCGAGCGGCAGCGCCACCGGCGCCACGTCGCTCCATCCGCCGGCGCGGCTTCCCACCAGCCGGGCCGCGTCCGCGAAGTCGGCGGCGAACACGTGGGCGTTGGTTCCCACCAGCGACACTTCTCGCAGCGTGAGGGACCGTATGTCGAGCGGAACCGGCTTGGCTCCCAGGCCGACGGCAACAACCCGGCCGCGTGGTTCCACGACGGCCAGTGCCGCCTGGAGCGCCGCGGCCACCCCCGTTACCTCGTAGGCCACAGCCGCGGGAGCGGTCATGGCCGATCGCAGCTGGGAGGCGAGGTCGACATCGCGGTCCACTTCCACGACACAGGCCGCCCCCAACGTCTCGGCGATCGCCAGCCTCTCGGCCGCGAGATCGGCGGCGACGACCCTCAGCCCCATCTCGGCCGCGGCGTACACGAGGAACGCGCCCACGCCTCCGATGCCCAATACGACGACGGTGTCGCCAGGCTGCGGGGATCCTTGGCGCAGTGAGTGCACCGCTATCGACATGGGCTGCACCAGGGCTGCGCCGTCGTCTCCCAGTCCGTGCTGTTCCACCTGCAGGCAGATCGACGCCGGCGCCGTCACATACTGCGCCAAGGCCCCGTTGCGCTGGAGTCCCACCGTGAAGTACCGCTCGCAGAAGTTGGTGAGCACCTGCCTGCAGGCCGGGCAGGCGCCGCATGAGACTCCCGCGCCGCTGGCCACGATCGTGTTGTCGGGAAAGCCCTCGACGCCCTTACCGCGGGCCACCACCCGGCCACCGAACTCGTGGCCGGGAACCATCGGTCCGACGTGACCCGACCGGGTGCTGCGTCTGGAAATGGGGAACATGTGCGGTCCGTGGCCCCACTCCGAAGCGTCGGTCCCGCAGATTCCGACCGAGTGGACCTCGATCAGCAGCTCCCCGGGACCGGGGTCGGGCACCTCCAGGTCCTCGATCCTGATGTCTCGCGAGCCGTGATAGACGGCCGCTCGCATGCTCATGGTCCTCCCCGCGGTCCGACGCCTAGCTGTTGGCCGTCCGGCCGTGCCACGTTCTGGGCTCCGATCAGAAGAAGACCTGCTCGCCGCCGGTGAGGTTCAGGCTGGCGCCGGTCGTGTAGCAGGCGTCGTCGGAGGCGAGGAACGCGGCCATGGCCCCGATGTCGGTGGCGGTCCCCAGACGCTTCAAGGGGATGGTCTCGATGTGCTCGGCCAGCAACTCGTCTCGTTCCCGGTTCGCGGAGGCCGCGGCGGCGCCGAATCCGGTCTTGGTCATGTTGGTGAACATCGTGCCGGGGCAGATGGCGTTGACCGTGATGTTGTACTCGGCCAGTTCCTTGGCCAGCACCTGGGTCAGTCCGACCACCGCGAACTTGGAGGCGGAGTAGATGCCCCACCCCTGCCAGGCCACCTTGCCGGTCTGGGAGGCGGTGTTGATGATCCGCCCCCAGTTGTGCTCCTTCATGATGTGCGCCGCCGCCCGGGAGCAGGCCAGCACGCCGCGCACGTTCACGGTGAAGACGTTCTCGTAGACCTCGTCGGGAGTGTCGATGACCGCAGCTATGGGTTGGGCCACGCCGGCATTGTTGGCGAGGATGTCGAGCCGGCCGTAGGTATCGGCGACGAGGCGCATCTGCTCCTCGACCTGCGCGGTGTCGGTTACATCCAGGTGGATGGCCATCGCCTGCGCGCCCGATGGCGCCGCCGGAAGCGACGAGGCCACCTCGGAGGCGTCGAGCACGTCGGCGCACACCACCGCGGCACCCTCGTCGGCGAACCTCCGGGCGATTCCCTCGCCCAGCCCGCGGGACGCTCCGGTCACCACTGCGATCCTGTCGTCTAGCCGGCCCATGAAGCGCCCTCCTTGCCGCGGCGAAGCAGGCCGAGAATACAACACGGTGCCAACCCGGCAAATCGCCGTGACCGGGAGGCGCGCCTGCTTCCGCTAGCTTCGCAGTGGTGCTCGGGTGCCCTGACGTTGCTCCCGGCGACGATGACTGCGCGCGTGTCTGGGCCGCTTCGGGGGCGATGCACCTGACCGGCCCCGCTCAGGGCCCGCCGTCGGTGTCGCCCGCCGGGATCGTGCGTCCGCTTCTCGGCTTGGGCGACGCCTTGGCCTCGGCCGCGGGCCGGCTGGGTCTCCAGGTGACCGTGGATCCCTTGGCGCTGGCCGTTCAGCGAGCCGCGTTCACCGGTTTCGGGCGCAACGGATCGCGGAGCGCAGGCGGGTTCGCGCAGATGGTGCGGGCACGCGACGGCTGGGTCGCGCTGAACCTCCCCCGGCCGTCCGACACGGAGGCGCTGCCTGCCTTGGTGGGCGCGGCGTTGCCCGCGGACGCCTGGGGCGAGATCGAGAGTCGGATCGCCGGGATGGCCGTGACCGAGGTGGTGGAGCGGGGGTCGGAGTTGGGCCTCGCAGTGGCTGGGGTCGGTGCCACCCCTGCGCCGCGACAGCCGTGGTCGGTGCGGTCCGACGGTCCGGGCCGCCGCCGGCGCGGCCGAGCTCCCGTGGTGGTCGACCTCACGAGTCTGTGGGCCGGGCCTCTCGCGGGCGGGCTGCTGGCCGAGGCCGGCTGCCGGGTGGTGAAGGTGGAGTCGACCCGGCGACCCGACGGTGCCCGGCGGGGCCCAGCCGGGTTCTTCGAGCTACTGAACCGGTCCAAGGAGCATCTCAGCCTCGACCTGCCCGAACCGGAGGCTCTCGACCGGCTGCGAGAGTTGATCGCCGACGCTGACGTGGTGTTGGAAGCCAGCCGGCCGCGGGTCATGCAGCAGTGGGGTATATGCCCCGACGACGTCGTGGCTGCGGGCACGGCCTGGGTGTCGATCACCGGGCACGGCCGCCGGGGACCGGACCGCAATCGGATTGCGTTCGGCGACGACGCGGCCGTCTCCGGCGGGCTGGTCGTGCCCGGCGATCCGCCGATATTCGTGGGCGACGCCATTGCCGATCCCGTGGCCGGGCTGGCCGCCGCGTCGGTGGCGGCCCATCTGCTGGCTGAACGCCGGGCTGCCCTGATGGACGTGTCACTCGCCTCGGCCTCTGCCTGGGTTCGAGCCCATGCCGGCGGCAAGGTCGAGCGGCCCGTCGTGCGCACCGGCTCGGGCTGGGCTGTCGAGCTGTCCGCTGGTCCTGTGCCGGTGCGTCCTCCCGCAGCTCCCGACCGGCTCACAGCCACCACCTAGTCCTGCCAGTTCGGTGGACGGTGGCTACCGTGGGCGTCATGGCCGGCACCGGGACGCAGCATCGTCGGGGGCGGGGTCCCGGATGAGCGACGTCACCGGCTGGGACGCCACCCTCGGGGACTTCGAACGCCGGCAGAAGCAGGCCCGGGCCATGGGTGACTCCGAGAAGCTGGCCCGCCGCGCCGCGGAGGGCCGGCTCGACGCCCGGCAACGGATCTCCACGCTGCTCGATGAGGGCTCGTTCGCCGAGATCGGCACCCTGGCCGGGCCGGTTCCCGCCGACGCCCTCGTCGCCGGTGTCGGAGCGATAGACGGGCGGCCCGTGGCCGTGGGCGCCGAGGACTTCACCACCATGGGAGGCTCGATCGGCCCGGCCGCCACCCGCAAGCGCTGGCGCATCGCCGACATCGCCGGCCGCGAGCGCATCCCGTTGATCATGCTGCTCGAGGGAGCCGGGCACCGCCCGCCCATGCCGGGTGATCCCGGTGGCGGGGGTCCCAACGACCTCCAGGCCCAGGCCGCCCTGTCGGGGCTGGTGCCCATGGTGTGCGGGGTGATGGGACCCTCCGCCGGGCATGGCGCCATCACCGCCCTGCTGTGCGACTTCTCGATCATGACGCCCGACGCGGCCATCTTCACCGCCGGTCCGCCGGTGGTGGAGGCGTCGCTGGGGGAGCGGGTCGGCAAGGAGGAGCTGGGCGGGCCCATGGTGGCCGTCGGTGCGGGAACGATCCACAACACCGCCGCCGACGATGCCGGCCTGCTGGCCCAGATCCGCCGGTACCTGTCGTACTTCGGCTCCTCCGCCTGGGAGCGGCCCCCGGCCCGCGACGCCGGCGACATCGGCCGGCGCCGCATCGAGCGCATCGTCGATCTAGTGCCCCGCAACGCGAGGCAGGGCTACGACATGGCCTCGGTGGTGGGCGAGGTGGTGGACGCCGCCGAGTACCTGGAGATCCAGCCCGGCTTCGGCCGCTCGATCATCTGCACGCTGGCTCGCGTGGGCTCCGAGGCGGTGGGCGTGGTGGCCAACCAGCCGGCCGCACTTGCCGGGTCCATCGACACCGCGGCGGCCACCAAGGCCGCCCACTTCATCTCGGTCTGCGACAGCTTCCATCTCCCGCTGGTGTTCCTCACCGACAATCCCGGCGTGCTGGCCGGGACCGCCTCGGAGCGGGCCGGAGTGCTGCGGGCGTCGGCTCGCATGTACGCGGCCCAGACCCGGGCCACCACCACCAAGATCCATGTCACGCTGCGCAAGGCCTTCGGTTTCGGCAGCTGCGTGATGGCCATGAACCCTCACGACTCCCAGACCCTGAGCTTCGCCTTTCCCGCGGCCACGGTGGGCGCCATGGGAGCGGCCGGCGCCGGCCGGGCGGTGGGAGCCGACGAGCAGGCCACCCAGGACTTGCGGCAGGCCGAGGAGGAGTCGGCCTACCGCTCCGCGTCGGCGCTTAGCTTCGACGAGGTGATCGACCCTCGCGACCTCCGCAACGCCATCCTGACCGCTCTGGAGGTGTCGGCTCGTCGCCGCAGCCAGGCGGCCGAGCCGAAGGCCCGTACCGGGATCAGCCCGTAAGGTCCGGCCTGGCTATCCCGGCCGGCGGGTCCTGTCGGCCACCCCCCGGCCTGTCGGGTCGCGCCTGTGGGCGTGGGTCAGGCGATGAGCTGCTCGCAGACGTAGTCCAGGCAGACCGTCAGGGCCTCTACGTCGTCGGGCTCGACTGCGGGGAACATGCCGATGCGCAGTTGGTTGCGGCCCAGCTTGCGGTAGCCCTCGGTGTCGAGGATGCCGTTGGACCGGAGCACCGCGCTGATGGTGTCGGCGTCCACCCGGTCGTCGAAGTCGATGGTGCCGACCACCCGGCTGCGTATCGCGGTGTCGGACACGAAGGGCTCGGCGATCCCGGAGGCCTCGGCCCAGCCGTAGAGAATCTCGGCCGAGCGGTCGCTGCGGCCCGCGGCCCACTCCAGGCCACCGTTGCCGTTGATCCAGTTCACCTGCTCGACGGTGAGCAGGACCGTGGCCAGTGCAGGCGTGTTGTAGGTCTGATCCTTGCGGGAGTTGTCCAGGGCCAGCTTGAGGTCGAGGAACGCCGGTGTCCAGCGTCCCGACGCCGACAGTCTCTCGACCCGCTCGACGGCGGTGGGCGACATCAGCGCGATCCACAGCCCGCCGTCGCTGGACAGCGCCTTCTGGGGCGCGAAGTAGTAGGCGTCGGACGCGGCCGCGTCGAAGCGCAGCCCGCCTGCGGCCGAGGTGGCGTCCACCAGCACCAGGGCATCGTCGTCACCGCGGGGCCGGCGGACCTCGAGCATCACACCGGTCGAGGTCTCGTTGTGGGGGTAGCAGTAGGCGTCGACACCGTCGACGGCCTCCAGCGGCGGGCAGGTGCCGAAGTCGCCGACCCGCACCGATGGCTCGTCCAGGTGGGGCGCCGACGCGGTCACTGCGACGAACTTGGAGCTGAACTCGCCCAGCGACAGGTGGTGGCTGCGCCGCTCGATCAGTCCGAAGCTCGCCGCGTCCCAGAAGGCGGTGGCGCCGCCGTTGCCCATCACCACCTCGTAGCCCTCGGGCGCTCCCAGCAGTTCGGCGATCCCGGCCCGCAACTCGGCCACCACCCTGCGCACGCCTGTCCTGCGGTGACTTGTGCCCATGTAGTCGACCGCCCGCTCGGCCAGGGCCCGAGCCGCGTCGGGACGGAACTTCGACGGGCCGGATCCGAAGCGCCCGTCGGAGGGCAGCATCGCGGCGGGAATCGTGATGGTGTCGGGCCGTGGCGGCGCTTGTGCAGGCATCGCCGGGAAGTCTGGCACCGCCCGAGCCCCGCTCCACGCCACCGGGCAGGCAAGATCGACAGATTGTGCCGAGGTTGCACCGGTACGCTCGCGGCCATGAGCAGCGAGCGGATATCACGGCGGGTCGGGGCCATCGCACCCTCGGCCACGCTGGCGGTGACGGCCAAGGCCAGGGCCCTGCGGGCCGCGGGGGAGCGGGTGATCAGCTTCGGGGCCGGGGAGCCCGACTTCCCCACCCCGGATCACATTGTTGAAGCGGCCGCGGCGGCCTGCCGCGACCCCCAGCACCACAAGTACACCCCGGTCGGCGGGCTCGAGGACCTGCGGGAGGCGGTCGCGGTCAAGACCGGGCGCGACTCGGGCCTGGAGGTGGACCCGGCCGACGTGCTCATCACCAACGGCGGCAAGCATGCCGTGTACAACGCCATCTCGGCGGTGGTCGACGACGGCGACGAGGTGCTGCTCCCGACGCCGTACTGGACGACCTACCCCGAGCCCATCGCTCTGGCCGGCGGGGTAGTGGTGCCGGTGCTGTCCACGGCGGTGAGCGGCTTCCGGGTGAGCGTCGAGCAACTGGAGGCAGCCCGGAGGCCCCGGACCAAGGCCCTGCTCTTCGTGTCGCCGTCGAACCCGACCGGTGCCGTCTACCCCCGCGCCGAGATCGCCGAGATCGGCCATTGGGCGGCCGAGCACGGCATCTGGGTGCTGACCGACGAGATCTACGAGCACCTCACCTACGGCGAGGTCGAGCATCACTCCATGCCGGTGGTGGTTCCCGAGCTGCGGGACCGCTGCATCGTGCTGAACGGCGTCGCCAAGACTTACGCCATGACCGGCTGGCGGGTGGGCTGGATGATCGGTCCGTCCGACGCGATGGCCGCGGCCCGCAATCTGCAGAGCCACTGCACCTCCAACGTGTGCAACGTGGCTCAGGCGGCTGCCCTGGCCGCGGTGTCGGGACCGCTCGACGCGGTGGTGGAGATGCGGCGCCACTTCGACCGCCGCCGCCGCACCATGCACAGCCTTCTGAGCGGGATCGACGGGCTGGTGTGCCCCGAGCCCGAGGGCGCCTTCTACGCCTACCCCGATGCCAGCAGCCTGCTGGGCCGCGACTTCGGCGGGGTCAGGCCGGAGAGCACCCTGGAGCTGGCCGACCTGCTTCTGGACAGGGCCAAGGTGGCGGTCGTTCCCGGCGAGGCGTTCGGTGCAAGCGGCGGGCTGCGCCTGTCGTTCGCACTGGGCGACGGCGACCTCGGCGAGGGCGTGGGCCGCATGGTCGAGCTGCTCCAGTCGTGAGCAGACCGGAGGTTGTGCCCTTCGGGGCGTGGCCCTCGCCGGTGACGGCCGAGTCGCTTGTGGCCGGAGCGGCCGGCATCTCGGAAGTGATCGCCGACCCGGTCAAGCCGTGGCTGCTGTGGTGGGCCGAGAGCCGTCCCGACGAGGGCGGCCGCACCGCGGTGATGCGCTGCGATCTCCGCGGCGGCGAACCGCTGGAGGTCACCCCGGCGGGTGCCAACGTGCGCACCCTGGTCCACGAGTACGGCGGCGGCGCCTGGTGGCCCCACGACGGGTCGCTCTACTATGTCGAATTCGGTGACCAACGGCTGCGGCGCATCGACGAGCCCGGCGCCGACCCGGTGCTGCTCACCGGGGAGCCCCCCGAGCCGCGGGCGTGGCGCTACGCCGACGGGCGGGTGACGCCCGACGGGCGCTGGTGCGTGTGCGTGCGCGAGCGCCACGGCACCGGCGGCGAGCCGGTCAACGAGCTGGCCGCGGCGGCTACCGACGGCTCCCAGCGGGTGGCGACGCTGTGGGCGGGCTCGGACTTCGTGATGACGCCGCGGGTGTCGCCCGACGGCTCCCTGCTGGCCTGGATCGCGTGGGACCACCCCGACATGCCGTGGGACGCCACCCGACTCCATGTTCACCAGCTCGGCGATGGCCGGCTCGGAGCCGAGGTCCTGGTGCTGGGCGCCGGGGGCGACCGCAGCCTGTGCGAGCCGGGCTGGGATCCCGGCGACGGGGTGGCTCGCCTGCTGGTTTGCAGCGACCACGAGGACTGGTGGGGTCTCTACGAGGCCGGCCTGGACGGCGGCGACCTCGTGCCCGTCGTCACCGGCGCCTTCGACGTGGCCACCCCGCCTTGGGTGTTCGGCATGCAGCGCTGGGCCGCGGCCGGCGATGGCATCGTCGCGGTGGCCGGCATGGCGTCGGGAGATCAGATCGTTGTGGATGGCGGCCGCATTGCCGCGGCCGACTCGTCGGTGTCGTCGGTCACCGTCGCCCGCAGCGCCCCCGGCGGCGAGGAGGTGCTGGCCTACGCGGGCGCCGGCTACCAGCACGAGACCGAGGTCGTGACGCTCAGCTTCAGCGGGAGCCAAGATGAGCGCCGCGTGGTGCGCCCGGCCCGGGAACTGGGACTCGATCCGGGACTGCTGGTCGAGCCCGAGGCGATCGCCTTCCCCACGGGACCCGACGGCGCGGCCACCGCTCACGCGCTCTACTACCCGCCGGCCAACCCGGCCTGCGCCGGACCGCCGGGGGAGCCTCCGCCGCTGCTGGTCCAGGCCCACGGCGGGCCGACCGCGGCCGCCCGCCGCCAGCTCCAGCTGCCAGTCGCCTACTGGACGTCGCGGGGGATCGCGGTAGTCGACGTCGACTACCGGGGCTCGACCGGGTACGGCCGCCGCTACCGCCAGGCCCTCGACGGCGCCTGGGGGGTCGTCGACGTGGAGGACTGCGTGGCCGCAGCCCAGTTCTTGGCCGACCGCGGCGACGTCGACCCGCAGCGGCTGCTGATCCGGGGAGGCAGCGCCGGCGGCTTCACTGTGCTGGCCGCGCTGGCCCTGCATGACGTCTTCGCAGCCGGGGCCAGCCGCTACGGCGTGGCCGACCTGGAGGCTCTGGCCGCTGACACCCACAAGTTCGAGTCCCGCTACCTGGACCGCCTCATAGGCCCCTATCCCGAGGCCCGGGACACCTACCTCGCCCGATCACCCATCAATCATCTCGACGGCTTCGACGCGCCCATGATCGTGCTTCAGGGCGACGAGGACGAGATCGTGCCGCCGTCGCAGTCCGAGATGGTCGTCGACGCGCTGAAGGCCAAGGGCGTGCCGGTGGCCTACCTCCTGTTCGAGGGCGAGCAGCACGGCTTCCGCCAGGCCGCCAACATCGTCACCGCCCTGCAGGCCGAACTCGGCTTCTTCGGCCGGATCCTCGGCTTCACCCCCGCCGACGACCTGCCCGACCTGGAGATCGCCGGCCTCTGGACCTAGGCCTCGTCGTCGCCCGAGCTTGCGTCCTGGCCGTTGTCGGCGCTCGCGTCGGCAGCCGGAGCGTCGTCGTCGATCGACTCGCCGTTCTGGGCTGCCGTCTCCGCGATGGTCGGCCACGACGACTCGGCCGGTTCGGCCAGTCGCCGGCGCCGCACTATCAGGCGGCCCACGCCGACCAGCGCACCCGCGACCGCGCCGAACTTGACCAGACGAACGGTCCGGGCCAGCAAGCGTGACACACCCACACCCTACCGGTGAGATTGACAACGCGTCTGCTATCAGAGCTCCAGAGCAACCAGGCGTTGGAGGGTCTGCAGGTCGTTGGCGTGCAGGCGGGCCTTGCTCGACCCGTCGAAGCCGCCCCAGCCCTTGAAGCCGAGGGTCCACAGATCGTCGCCGATCACGACGCTGCGCACGATCGCGTCGGGCGCGTCGCTGGGCCAGCAGATCGAGATGGACTCGTCGCTGCGGAGCAGGCCGAGCGTCTCGGCCTCGTCGTCTAGGAATGACTCCTCGTAGCACTCGAACCCGGTGATGCCCGACTCCTCGGGCTCGCAGGCCAGCACCGCGTTGTAGCTCTCGACGATCATGTACTCGATCTCGGAGTCGATGTCCTCGAACTGCGCCGACGGCAGGTCGCCCACCGTGAGCCGGCGGCAGTCGGTCCGGCCGGGCTCCTCTCCCTCGACGACGTGGTCGACTCTCCCGACCTCGGTGATGGTGCCGTCGGCCACCCGCAGCACCACCGCACCGGACCAGTCGTTCCACACCGTCACCGGGATCACCGCCAGGCTCTCGGGGGCCCACCACAGGAAGGCCCGGTGGTCCCAGCCGATGTCGTTCCAGCCGTCGGGCGCGGTCCACACCGCCACCTCGCGCGGGGCGGCCAGGTCGCTGACGTCGAACAGCGACACCTTGGCGCCCGTGACCCGGCCCTCGGCGTCGGCGTCGGACCCCACGCCCAGCACCAGCGTGTCGCTGATGGGGTGCAGGTAGCTGGAGAACCCGGGGATCTTCAACTCGCCCAGGATCCTGGGGTCGGCCGGGTCGGAGAGGTCGATGGTGTAGAAGGGGTCGATCTGGCGGAACGTCACGACGTAGCCGACATCGCCGACGAAGCGCACCGACTGGACCTGCTCGCCCCGGCCGATGTCGCCGACGGCGCCGACCTCGGCCAGCATGTCGCCGTCGGTGCTCAACACCCGCACCTTGCTCTCGGACTCGTCACCCCAGGGGTCGCCCACTGTGGTCACGACCCGCAGGTAGCCGTTGTGCTCCGACAGCGAGAACTGGTTGTGGATCACGCCCGGAACCTCGCCGGAGGCCGCATAGACGGCGGCGGCGCCGGAGATGTCGAAGCGGTGGATGCTGGTGCGGCGATCGCGCCACGCGGCCCGCCGGCTGTCGTCGTCGAGGCCGTCTTCGATCCAGCGGGTGGTGGCCGCGTAGAGCGACCCCGTCGAGGCGTAGACGACGTCGCCGGGAGCCGTCACCGCGGTGGACGACGCCGGGTCGAAGTCGCCGCCCACGGGCACGCTGATCACCGTGGTCACCCCGAAGCCGGAGAACACCGAGGGGGCGTGCACGTCGCCGCACGGAACCATCAGCGACCCGCTCGAACTGTCGGCCGATCCGACCGTGTAGTGCGGCAGCCAGTCGTCGAGGGTGGAGTTGAGCACCGCGGCCCGGTTGGCCGCCTCGGCGACGTCCTCGGCGTCTTCGTTCTGGGGGAAGACGAACGGGAAGCTCCACTGGGGGTCGTGGCGCAGGATCACCCTGGCGGTACCGCCGACGCTGCGGGCGCTGATGTAGCTGCCCTGCACGTTGACGGTCTGCACGATCTGCGGCTCGCCGCCGCTCACGTCGATGCGCTGAAGCACCGTCTCGGCCCCGCCGGCAGCCTCGCTGCTGGACTGGGTGATCAGCAGCAGGCTGTCGCCGTCGATGAACAGTTCGCGGCTCCAGCCGTCGGCCACCGCGACCTCGCCCACTGCGCTTCGGCCGCCTGCGTCCACCACCACTAGGCGCCCGGCCGACAAGGTGAAGATCCGACTGCCGTCGGTCTTGACGATGTCGGCCTCGTCCACGCCCTCCTCCTGAACGTTCGTCCCCGAGAAGTCCACTCCCTCGACGGGCGCGGCGGCCGCGACCGGCGAGGCCGCAGCATCGGCGCCGGCGAAGTCCGAGGCCGCGGCGGCCTCTGCCATCGCCTCGTCCTCGAACGCCATCATCGGCATGGGCCCGAACCAGCCGCCGCTGTCGAAGCCCCACGGCCCGACCCGGGCCGAGTACTCGGTGTGCAGGTAGTCGAGCAGGGTCGCGCAGTCGTCGAAGCGGACCAGCCCGGCGGTCAGCACGACGTCCCCGCTTCCCAGTTCGATCACCGAACCGCCGTCGGCGTCGGCCGTGTCGCTGGCCGTCCCGGTGTCGGTGGTTGCGGTGCCGCTGATGTCGTTGCCGGCGGTGTTGTCGCTGTCGCCGGATCCCAGGGCGCCCGAGACTCCCGGTACGCCCCCTGGGCTGTCGCTGCTGCAGGCGGCGGCCACGAGCAGTGCGGCGGCGGCGAGGATGAGCATCTTGCGCATGGGGTCAGGACCTTTCGTCGCGGCGCGCCCGGCGGCGCGTCTGCATTTCGAGGGATGAGACGTTCCTGCCAGTGCCGCGGTTCCCGGGCACCCTGCCTTTCTGCGGAAGCCCCGGGGGAGTCCAGGCAAGACCCTCGTCGCCGCGGGCCGCTGCACCAAGGTCGGTCCGTCGGCTCCAGCCACCGCGGCGGGACTGTTGGGCTGCGGGGTCATCGGCGCTGCCAGACTGCTCGGCCGCTATGTCGCCGCCGGAAGCCAGGGGAGACGCCGTCGTTCGTAGTCGCCGATGGCCTCGGTGTGGCGCAGCGTGATGCCGATGTCGTCGAGGCCCTCGAGGAAGCGCTGCTGGGTGGAGGCTTCCAGCGGGAAGGCCGCGTCGAACCCGATGGCTGGCGCCTCGACCCGCCGCCGTTCCACGTCGACGGCTATCTCCAGGCCTGGATCGGCCTGCACCGCGGCCATCAGCTCGGCGGCGGCGCCTGCTTCGATCTGGGCAGGGACGAGGCCGTTCTTGGTGCAGTTGTTGCGGAAAATGTCGGCGAAGCGGGCGCTGATCACTGCGTCGAAGCCGTACTGCTGGATGGCCCACACCGCATGCTCGCGCGACGAGCCGGTACCGAAGTTGGTGCCGGCCAGCAGGATGGTGGCGCCCGCGTATCGCTCGTCGTTGAGCACGAAGTCGCGGCTGTCGCGCCACTCCGAGAAGAGTCCCTTCTCGAAACCGGTGCGGGACACCTGCTTGAGCCAGTCCGACGGGATGATCTGGTCGGTGTCCACGTCGCTGCGGTCCAGCGGCACGGCGGTGCCCGTCACTATCCGGGTGGCCTTCATGGACGCGGCCTGCCGGTGGTCGAGCCCGAGCGCGGTCCGCGCATCACAGGTCCCCCGGCGCGGCGAAGCGCCCGACGATGGCGGTGGCCGCAGCCACCGCGGGCGACACCAGGTGGGTGCGCCCGCCCCGGCCCTGACGTCCCTCGAAGTTGCGGTTGGACGTGCTGGCGGCCCGCTCGCCGGGTGCCAGCTTGTCGGGGTTCATGGCCAGGCACATCGAGCATCCCGGCTCGCGCCAGTCGAACCCGGCCGACCGGAAGATCCCGGGCAGGCCCTCGGCCTCGGCCTGGGCCTTGACCCGGCCCGAACCGGGAACCACCAACGTCCGCACGCCCGCCGCTGCCCGCCGGCCCTCCACCACCGCGGCCGCGGCCCGCAGGTCCTCTATGCGGCTGTTGGTGCACGAGCCGATGAACACGGTGTCCACCGCGATGTCGCGCATCGGGGTGCTGGGGTCGAGGCCCATGTAGTCCAGGGCCCGGGCCGCGGCCTCACGGCGGGCCGGGTCGTCGAAGCTGTCGGGCTCGGGCACCGCGGCCGACAGCGGCACCGACTGGGCCGGGTTGGTTCCCCAGGTCACCATCGGGGAGATGCCGGCGCCGTCCAGGGTCACCTCCACGTCGAAGGCGGCCCCGTCGTCGGTGCGCAGGGTGAGCCAATCCTCCAGGGCCCTGTCCCAGAGCTCGCCCGACGGGGCCTGCTCCCGGCCGCGCAGGTACTCGAAGGTGGTCTTGTCGGGGCCGATCAGGCCCGCCTTGGCCCCGGCCTCGATGGACATGTTGCACACCGTCATGCGGCCCTCCATCGACAGGGCCTCGATGACCGGACCCCGGTACTCGATGATGCGCCCGACCCCTCCGGTGGTTCCGATGCGGCCGATGACGGCCAGGATCACGTCCTTGGCGGTGGCCCCTTCGACCAGGGTTCCGTCGACGGTGACCGCCATCGTTCCCGGCCGCATCTGGGGGAGGGTCTGGGTGGCCAGGACATGCTCCACCTCGCTGGTGCCGATGCCGAAGGCGATGGCCCCGAAGGCCCCGTGGGTGGAGGTGTGCGAGTCGCCGCACACGATGGTCATGCCGGGCTGGGTGAGGCCCTGCTCGGGGCCGATCACGTGGACGATGCCCTGCTTGGCGTGGCCCATCGGATAGTTGGTGATGCCGAACTCCTCGGTGTTGCGGCGCAGGGTCTCCACCTGGGTGCGGCTCACCGCATCCGCGATCGGCCTGTCGATGTCGGCGGTGGGGACGTTGTGGTCCTCGGTGGCCACCGTCAGGTCGGGGCGGCGCACCGCCCGTCCCGACAGCCGCAGACCGTCGAAGGCCTGTGGGGAGGTGACCTCGTGCACGAGGTGCAGGTCGATGTAGAGCAGGTCGGGCTCGCCGTCGCCGCCCCGGGCCACCGTGTGGCGGTCCCAGATCTTCTGGCTCAGAGTCTGCGCCCCGCTCACGTCTCCGATCCTAGAGCCCATGCGTCCCGCTCAGCCCAGGACCCCGGCCCGCTACCCGGTTCCGGGCGCGGGCGCTCGCGGCGGGTTGCCGTTCTCTGGGAGCCCAAGTACCATGAAATATCAAGAAGATTATCATACTGCAAGATTCGGAACCCGTGGGATACGGTAGGACACTGTAGGAGGCATGAGGATGGGAACTTTCAGCTGCCCGGTGCGGCTCTCGAGCATGGACGGCGAGCGAACGCTGGACTTGGAGGCGCTGGTAGACACCGGCGCGTTCTACACGATCGTGCCGGCCCCTCTGCTCGACAGGCTCGGGGTCGCACGGACCAGGAGCGTAAGCCTGAGGTTCGCGGACGGACGGACCGGTCGCTACGACCTGGGGGAGGTCCGGGCCTCGGTCAACGGTGGCAGCGTGATCACCCTGGTGGTGTTCGGTGACGCCGCCGCCGATGCTCTGCTCGGCGCCTACACGCTGGAGGGACTGTCCCTCATGGCCGACCCCGTGTCGCAGACCCTGGTGCCCGTCGCAGTCCATACGGCCTAGCCCGGAGGGAGCCGGTTCGATCAGTGGCGGCGCAGCTCACAGGCCCGGCCCGGCAGCCTGTCAGACCCGCAGACGGGCTTGGCGCCATCGCTCTCCGTCGTTCTCTTCGACGCTGGTTACGGCCCTCGCCCGGCGCCTGGCAGCCGTCGGCATTCGGTGGCCTCTGACGCGTCGCGGGCACCCACCTAAATCAGGGCCTGTTGGGTGGGGGCGGCAGCGGCGGCTGCGACGGTGGCTGCGCCGGTGCGCAGGTCGGGCCAGGCGGCGATGAGGCTGTTGTAGGCGCCGGCTTCGGCGGCCCAGCCGCGGTCGTTGGCCTTCTGGTAGAGCAGGTAGGCGAGTTGGCGGGCCCGGTCGCTGTGGCCGCCGAGCACGTGCAGCAACTCCGCCGCCTCCGACTCCGAGCGCTCCAACGCCGCGGTCAGATGCTGGGTGGCCTCCCAGACCGTGAGCCGGTCGTCGTGCACCGGCGACCAGCCCGATGGCAGTTCGCTGCGCTCGTAGAGCCGGAACCTGCCGGCGCGGGCCTCGCCGATACCGGAGGTCTCGATGCCCGCGAGGCTCGTGTTCTTGGCCCGGGCGACGCTGTCGGCGTCGCCTGAGGGTCCGGGATCGTAGCCGTGCTCGGCGAACCAGGTCAGCGCGAAGCGGGTGTCGGCGTCGAGTTCGGCCTCCTCGCCGTCGAGCACCTCCCCAAGTACGTCGTTGATGATGGACAACGCGGCCGACACCGGCATCGACGACCCGTCGGCCTCCACCACCCGCGCATACCGCGAGAACACCCTGATGCCCGGCCCGATAGCAGACTGCGCCATATCCACCGGCGCTATGTTCCCCGACTGCAACACCCGCACCGCCTCTGGCAACTCCCGCCGCAGAGCCGCCAAGAACTCGCCCCGAGTCGCCAGCACCGCGCATGCAGAACGAGGCCGGCAAGCCAGCACAATCGACGACGCCAGCGCGTTGGAGCCCAGTCCACGGGGACGATTCGCCAACTCGGTGCGCATCGGCCAAGTAGCGCTGACCTGCAACCCCGCATCCAGCACCGCCTGCAGGAACGTGTCCCAACCGGTGGACCGGATCTCGCCGTCTCTGGTCTCGGTGGCCTTGTAGGCGTAGTAGACCGTCGCCGGCGCCTCCGGGGCCGCTGTCGCCGCCAGCGCCCTCATGAACTCGGCCATCCCCGACTCGAAATGCTCCCTCGCGCCCGCCGGCCCTCCGTGACGACCGGGATCGGCGACCATCTCCTCGGCCTTCGGTGTCACCATCGTAGAGAACTCATCAGGCCACACATCCGACAGGTTCCGCCGCAGCCACACATAGAAGAAGTCCGAGATGTCCGCGTAGCCCACGTTGTCGTAGTACGGCGGATCAGTCGACACCACAGCCCCCACAGACTCCCCCACACGCGCCCGCGCATCCCGCTGCAACGCCTCACCGCCGCCCGAGGCCGACCCCGGAACATGCCCCAGCGCCTTCACGATCCAATCAACCATCGCCATCCAGTTGCCCGTCGATCCCGAGAACGGATTGCACTCCGCGAAATCCCATGTCATCGGGATGGCTTGACGCCCAAACGTATTGCGCATCTTCTCCCCAGAGTTGTGCCAGGTGCAGATCGTGGACCAGTAGTCGGCACACTTGTCGACAGCGAACGCCAGATAGGTGACCACCGCGTCCGCATAGGCGTCCGCTCCAGAGCCGCCGTCGCGCAAGCGTGACTCGTCGGCGGCCAGTCCTGCCGACACGGCATCGGAGCGCGCCATCTGCGCCACCTCGCCCAGCAGATCCGACAATGTCGTCAACGCGGTCAACTGCCGCGGCGTGAACAGCTTGTGCCACTCGTCCGTGCCGTACGCCTGGACGCGGAACCCGAGCCCTTGGTCCGGCAGCGCAGTCTCGGGCTTCCAGCGAGGGCTCCCGGAGTCGGCCGCTGCCGAATCAGACGGTCTCGGCGCAAGATACCGGCGACCCTGCTGCCCCTCCGCGACGACAGCGATCAGTTCGTGGCCCATTCGACCAGCTGTACCTTCGGCTTTGATGTAGCTCACCGGAATCGCGGCGCCGGTGGCGATGCAGGTGCCGTTGCCCCTGTTGACGGTGCGCTCAACGGTGGGCTCGCCGCCCTCGCGGACGGCGTAGCTGATCGTCTGGGCGTCCCGTTCGACGATCGGCTCGATCCAGACCTTCGGTCTGCCGGGCCGCTTGGCCAGCGTCCATGACGCCACCAGCGGCACGTGGCCTGACCAGCTCGGGTCGGGCGACTCCACGGTGCGGGCCCAGATCCAGGCGATCGGCGTGAGCTTCTCACCATCGGGCCCGGTGGCGTCGGGATAAAGGTGACCGATGCGTCTATGGGCCTCGTCGCGCATCCAAGCCCCGTAGGCCTCCACGTCCGCGGCGAGGCCCTGGGCGCGCTCCCAGGTCGTCAGATCCTTGTCGATGCCGGGATGCACCGGCAGCCGACCGGCGAACCGGGGCGGGATCTCGATCATCGCCTTGTTGATGAGCACCGCCACCGGATTCAGATCCCCCGCCAGCGCGGTGAGCCCGAGCCGCTGAGCCTCCAACGGTATGGCCCCGCCCCCGGCGAAAGGATCCAGCACCGGCGGCGCACCGCTCGGGAAGCACCGGTCGATCTCAGCCCGCGCCTCGGCGAGCACGTCTGGGTTGTTGGAGTTCTCCCACTTCACCAGCCGCTCCAGGATCCCGAACAGCCGCCGCCGCTCCGCGTCGATCCGGCCGAGGCGCTCGGCCCTCTCGCCGTCGGTCTCGCCCTCAGGCTCAGCGAACTGCGGTAACCCCGACGGGTCGTCCACCAAAGACGCCCAGATCACCGCCCGAGCCGCCGCCAGCGGACGCCGTGCCCACCACAGATGCAGAGTCGACGGATGCCCATGCCGAATCGACTTCTCCCGAGCCGCCTCCGCGTTGATCGCCGCCAACGGCAGCGCCACCTCGATCAACTTCGCCCGATATCCCCCGCCATCCACAACCCGTCACGGTAGCCGCCAGCACCACGAGCCCGCCCTTCTCTACGGATGTCGGAGGCATCGACTGGCCGTGCGACCGGTCAACGGGATGAGGATGCGGTGGCCGCGAGTCCCGCCTCGACCAGGAAGGGGGAAGGCGTCTGAGAGTGGGATCGGCCGTAGCGGTCGTGCGTGGTCTTCGGCCATGACACCAGCAGTTCCCGAGACGCCCGGGTCATGGCCACGTAGAGCCTGCGGCGGTCTTCGTCCCGCTCCTGTGGCGAATCGGCGCGGTAGTGCGGTATCAGCCCGTCGCGGGCACCGATCAGCGCGACGGCCTTGAACTCCAGTCCCTTGGCACGATCGATGGTCAGCAGCCGCACGCCCGGGTCGGTGGGACGGGTGCGCTGGGTCCTCGCAAGATGCACCAGGAATCCTCTGGGGGACCGGTCCTGCAGCGATGTCCTTGACCGGTAGTCGCTCCATACTTTCCCGAGGGCGCGGGCCCCGTCCTGCCAGCCGTGCGCCTGTCCCGTGGCGGGCAGTGCATCCATCGCCAGCGCAAAGTCGCCTCGCCCTCCCACCGAGCGCTCGACTAGGTCGCCCAAGACTCTCAAGGACTCGTCCTTGGCGCCCTTCAGTGACTTCATGGGATCGTCGTGCCGGTGCTGGGGCATCAACTCCCGAAGTTCGTCGAGTGCTCGCCGGGCGGCTGGCGCATCATTCTTGTTCAGTCCGAAGGCGAGACAATCTACGAACAGTCGGGCCTCTGGCTCCTTCAGGAACACTCCAGAGTCGGTCTGTATGGTCAGCTCAAGGCCTCGAGCCCTCAACGAATCCACCACAGGAGCCAGAGTCCACCTAGTTCTACCGAATACAGCGATGTCCTCGGGAGCGACTGATGTGTCCTCACCCTCAGCAGCCGTGTCGCTGTCCAGACCATGTTCGATGAGCCGGCATGCCCACGCGGCGATGTGATCAGCCTCCGTCTCGGGCGACGGCATTGCGATTGCGCTGACCTTCCCCGGCGGCATGTTCTCTGGAGAGGACACATCACGGGAACCTTCAGGCAGTGACCGCAATACAGACTCGGCGGCACAGAGGATTCTCTGTGCGCAGCGAAAGTTGTGGCGAAGAGTGAGCGGAACTCCCGCCGCCTTTGGAACCAGCATCCTGGCATGCTTGAAGTCACCGCCGGCGAATCCCCTTATCGACTGTTTGCTGTCCGCGACGACGAACAGACCGATGCTGTCGCCTGCAAGTTGCCGCAGGAGTCTCGTCTGGACTCCCGTAAGGTCCTGCCCCTCGTCTACGAGGATCTCTCGATAGAGGGTGCGAAAGTGTCCAAGCACCCATTCGTCCGTGTCAAGGAGTCTGCGAAGGCCGAGCAACATACCGGGGAAGTCGATGGCTCCTCGGTCCATGAGGGAGCCCTCGTAGGCCTCGGTCAACTCGCCTAGAGCGACTCCGAAGTAGCGTTGGGTCGAGTCACATACAGAGTCCGTCACGTCGTGTTGTAGTCGATGGGAGTCGATGGCATCGAGCAAGGATCTCATGTCAGCGTCCAATCCGTCGCCGACGCTCGTACCGCGTCCCACGGACTGAAGGTAGGTGCTGACGACGCTGGCTCGGTCGACGTCGTCGCTGAGCACGACAACGTCGGGGCCGGCGCCGATCTCCTTGCCGTAGCGGCGCAGCCAATCGAGCGCGAAACCATGAATCGTGTCGGCGTCGATACGCCACAACTCCTCGGCGACGGTCTCCTGAGCCCTTCGCCGGAACTCTTCGGCCGCTTTGACGGTGAACGTTACGACGAGTAGGCGGAACGACTCGCCTGAACTGCGGTCGAGCGTTCGGATGACTCGCCGGATCAGAACCTCCGTCTTGCCGCTGCCGGCCGGCGCGACGACGAGCACTTCGGACCCTTCCGCGGAGATGGCGCGTTCCTGGTCGGGCGTGAGGGACTGGGGGGCGCGCCGACTCATGCCGCCTCCGTCTCGCAGGGGACGCCGCGTTCGATCCTCAGGACCGTCTCGAGCTTCTGTCCGATGGTCGCCAGCCGTCGCCGTTGTCGGGCTGGAGGAATGAGCGCCGGGTCGCCAGTACGCGGCCCTCCCGGCTGGGCATGAACGCTGTTCGGATTCCAACGGTCTCTGTGCCGGTGAGCGGGTCGCGCTGCACCATGACCAACTTCTGCGCAGTCTGAGGCGAGAACTGCCGGCCTTTGGAGGGAACCAGCAGCAGGTCCACCGACGCCTCGTCCGCTAGGGCGCCATCACGCTCTCGGCGCAGGTCGTCGTCGAGTGGTCTGCGGCTTCCGAGAGCGGACCAAAGGGCCAGCAGGATCGAAGTCTTGCCGGAGTTGTTCTCTCCGACCAGATACGTCGTGCCGGGTGCCAGATCGAACTGGACCTCGTCGACGCAGCGGAATCCGCGAATCACGACGCGTGAGACTCGTATGCCCACGGCTGGCTCTGGCTCGGCCTCTGTGCCCGCATCCGTCATCAGATCATCCCTCACAACGAAAGATATAGGTCGCGCGTCCCGGAACCCTCCGATCCCCGGTGCCGTCGAGGACACATCCGGCGAGCTTGAGTGTGCCACGATTCGCTCGACTTCTTGAGCCGGCGCGGAAACGTGGGAGCGGGGTGGTTGCGGGTCTATTCGCCCTGGGGCGTCGGCCGGGGGCAGCCTCTAGCGGCCACGCCCGGTGATCACCGGGGCCGGAGGGTCGTCGGCGGCTGCTTCCCAGACGATCAGGGTTGCCGCGGCGGCCAGGAACAAAGCGCCGGCTGCCAGCGCGATCCGGGCCCAGCGCAGGGTGCGAGGCTCACCGCCATCGCCGGGCTGTGGGCCGTTCACGGCTCTGCGGCTACGAGACGTCGACGACGGTGACCGTCTCGGTCGTCCCGCCCGGCGTCTCGAACTCCACCTGATCACCCTTGTCGGCGCCTAGCAGCGCCTTGCCCATAGGGGAGCCCGGCGACACCACCATCACGCCGCCGGCGCGCTCCTCGACCGAGCCGAGGAGCAGGCGCTCGGGCTCGTCGTCGCCGTCGTAGAGCACTGTGACGGTCGAGCCGAGGGCCACGCCTGCGGCGGCCGCCCCGGTGCCTTCGGTCCCGGTGTCGATGATCACCGCGTCGGTGAGGATCCTCGAGAGGTGCAGTATCCGCTCCTCCATGAGTCCCTGGGTCTCCTTGGCCGCGTGGTAGTCGCCGTTCTCGGACAGGTCGCCCAGCTTGCGGGCGGCCTCGATCTTCTCGGCGATCTCGATGCGGCCCCTCGTGGTGAGATCCTGAAGCTCCGCGCTCAGCCGGTCGTGCGCGTCCTGCGACAGGTGGTGGACTTCGGGCATCCTTCCAATCTACCGGCGGGGACATGAACGCCGGATCGCTGACGCGCCGTCGCTGCGGCGCCGGCCATCAGGAGCCACCCGGGGAGGTGGGCGGTCGGGCGGCGCGTTATGCTTGCTGCTGTGGCAGGCGAGCCCCCCATCGCGATCACCTAGCGCGCGCCACCCCGGCGCGCGCCCACGACCGTCCACCTAGGTGGGCGGTTTCTCATTTTCCGACGAGCAGGACTTCACCAACGAGCAGGAGCCCACGACCGGATCACGAAACGAGCAATCAGGCATGGCACATCGAGTGGGAATCATTGGAGGCGACGGCATCGGTCCCGAGGTGGTGGCCGAGGGCCTGAGGGTGATCGCGGCCTCGGGCGTGCAGCTTGACACGACCGGCTACGACCTCGGGGGCGCCCGCTACCTGCGCGACGGCACGGTGCTCGACGACGCCACTGTTGAGGAGTGGCGCCGCCTGGATGCGCTCTATGTGGGCGCGGTCGGCACCCCCGATGTCCCGCCCGGCATCATCGAGCGGGGCCTGCTGCTCAAGATGCGCTTCGATCTCGACCTGTACATCAACCTGCGGCCCTTCACCGCGCCCGGCCACGACTTCGTGGTGATCCGCGAGAACACCGAGGGCGCCTACGCCGGGGAGGGTGGCTTCCTGAGGCGGGGAACCCCCGATGAGATAGCCACCCAGGGCTCGGTCAACACCCGCCACGGCGTGGAGCGGGCCGTGCGCTACGCGTTCGATCTGGCCATGACCCGCCGCCGGCATGTGACGCTGGTCCACAAGACCAACGTGCTCACCTTCGCCGGAGACCTGTGGGAGCGCACCTTCAACCTGGTCGCCGCCGGATACCCCCAGGTCGAGACGGCCTACAACCATGTCGACGCGGCGTGCATCTACTTCGTGGAGGATCCCGCCCGCTACGACGTGATCGTCACCGACAACCTCTTCGGCGACATCCTCACCGACCTCGGCGGGGCGGTGTCGGGCGGGATCGGCCTGGCCCCGACAGCCAACCTGCACCCCGGTCGGGTGTCGATGTTCGAGCCGGTCCACGGCTCGGCGCCCGACATCGTGGGCACCG
Organism: Candidatus Aldehydirespirator sp.; assembly: GCA_965221605.1. GTDB lineage: Bacteria > Actinomycetota > Acidimicrobiia > Acidimicrobiales > Aldehydirespiratoraceae > Aldehydirespirator. The sequence continues at coordinate 101,492 of CBDCSK010000003.1, read as the reverse complement.
GACGGGCCAACCCCGTGGCGGCGGTGCTGTCGGGCGCGATGATGCTGGACCACCTCGGCGAGGGCGAGGCCGCGGAGCGCATCCGCGAGGCCTGCGACCGGCCCGAGCCGCTCACCGGGACCACCAGCGAGATCGGCGACGCCATCGTGGCCCGTCTCGTCGACTAGCAATGGAACGAGTACGCACATGACTGGGGCAGCCCGGCCCGCGGTGGAGATCTACGACACCACCCTGCGAGACGGCACCCAGCTCGAGGGCATATCGCTCACCGTCGACGACAAGCTGCGCATCGCCGAGCAGCTCGACCTCCTCGGTGTCGCCTTCATCGAGGGGGGCTGGCCGGGCGCCAACCCCAAGGACGACGAGTTCTTCGTCAGGGCCCGCTCCGAGCTCGACCTGAAGGTCAGCGAACTGGTGGCGTTCGGCTCCACCCGCCGGGCCAGGGGCAAGGTGGACTCCGACCAGGTGCTGGCCAACCTGGTCTCGGCAGGAACCTCGGCGGTGTGCATCGTCGGCAAGTGCTGGGACTACCACGTCACGGAGGCGCTGCAGACCACCCTCGACGAGGGGGTGGCCATGGTGGCCGACTCGGTGGAGTTCCTGGTGTCGGCGGGCAAGCGGGTGCTCTTCGACGCCGAGCACTTCTTCGACGGCTACCGCAACAATGGAGAGTTCAGCCTGCGGGTGCTGGAGGCCGCGGCCATGGCCGGCGCCTCCACCGTAGTGTTGTGCGACACCAACGGCGGCACCCTGCCCGAAGACATCTCCGAGGCGGTGGCGGCCGTGGTCGCCCACGTCGACTGCGATGTCGGGATCCACCTGCACAACGACACCGGCTGCGGGGTGGCCAACGCGCTGGCCGCGGTGCAGGCCGGGGCGGTGCACGTGCAGGGCACCATCAACGGCTACGGCGAGCGGGTCGGCAACTGCGACCTGGTGCCGATCATCGCCAACCTGGAGCTGAAGATGGGCATGCAGGCCCTGCCCGAGGGCCGGCTGCCGCTGCTCACGTCGGTGTCGCACCATGTGGCCGAGTTGGTCAACCTTCCCATGAACCCCCAGCAGCCCTACGTCGGGGCCAGCGCCTTCGCCCACAAGGCCGGCCTTCACGCCAGCGCCCTGAGCCGCCGCCCCGACGCCTACGAGCACGTGTCGCCCGAGCTGGTGGGCAACGGCACCAGGGTGCTGGTGTCGGAGATGGCAGGCCGCTCCACGCTGGAGATGCGGGCTGCCGACCTGGGGCTCGACATCGACGGCCGGGTGCTGGGAGACGTGATCGACACCCTCAAGCGGCTGGAGCACGCCGGATACCACTTCGAGGCGGCCGACGCCTCCCTGGAGCTGTTGATGCGGGGCGCGTCCGGCTGGGAGCAGGACTTCTTCAAGCTGGAGTCCTTCCGGGTGTCCATGGACCACCGCTCCGGAACCGGGGCCCGGGCCTGGAACGACGTGTCGGTCGACGTCGACACCGAGGCCACCGTGAAGGTGTGGGTCGGCGGCGAGCGCTGCGTGGCCGTCGGTGAGGGCAACGGCCCGGTCAACGCTCTGGACACCGCGCTGCGCAACGCGCTGGGCGACCGCTACCCGGCCCTGGAGAACATCTCGCTCACCGACTTCAAGGTCAGGGTGCTCGACACCCAGAAGGGGACCGGCGCGGTCACCCGGGTGCTGATCGACTCCACCGACCGCCGCAGGGTGTGGACCACCATCGGCGTGTCGGAGAACATCATCGAGGCGTCGTGGCAGGCCCTGGCCGACTCGGTGGTGTACGGCCTGCTCCACGCCGACGACTGAACGCCGCGCCTACCGAGACCCGTTCTCCAGTTCTTTAGCAGCGTCAGCTGGCAGCGACCTCGGCCGCGGTCACGACGATGCCACCGACTCGGGACTCGTCCACGTCGAACCAGAAGGCTATGGCAGAACGAGCCTCGGCCTCCACGTCCTCGAATCGTCTGGTCTGAGCGAACACGCTGCCCAGTTCGTCGATGGTGATTCCCCACCAGCCGCTTCCCGGCGTCGCTCGGACATGGAAGGTGTCACCCGGACGCGCCCCGGTGCCCGCCTCAGCCGCGGTGTTCGTCATGTCAGGTCCCTTGTTTCGGACGGCACTCGCCGTGCCACGTTCATGATCTTGGCAGCCGTTCCTTCCTGAATTTCGTTGTGCCGGGGAATCTGGATCATCTGTGAGCCTATTGCCCAGATCTCATGCCTGCCCTCCCGAACCTTGACAAAGGGTAGCCCCTTACTTTTGGCGATTTGCCGAAGATTTTTGATCAATTTCAGCTTATTCACGCCGGGAGCATACGCCGATGAAGGTTGCTCCCCCTCTGCGGACCATGAGGAGTGGCGTTGGGCGGTGTAGGACTACCCTGCGTGGCCGTGGCTGCTCCGTCTTACGTTCCGGCTACCGCCAAGGCACCGTCCATCTACCGGTCGCCGCCGCGGCGGGACGATCCCTGGATGGCCGACCGTCCCGGCGAGGTCGTGGGCGCCGAGTCCCCGGCCGGCCCGGGCCTGGGCTGCCAGGGTCCCGATCAGGGTTACGCGCTGAAGCTGGCGGAGCGCTTCGCGGGCCGGTTGGTGCTGGCCGACGGCGAGCGGGAGGACGACGCGCTGGCCGGGTGCTGCGCGGTGGGCCTGCGCCGGGCCTCGCTGTTCGGCCGGGCACCAGTGATGCACGACCTGCGGCTGGCGCTGGAGCTGTTCGGCTTTCTCGTCGACGCCGACGCCGCTCTGGTGACCTGGCGGCGCGCTCGTTTCGCGGGCGCGGCCGGCCACCACGGCTACCACGTCAAGCTGCGCCTGGCTGATCTGGTCCCCACCGACACGCTGCGCCTGACCCCGGCTGCGGTGGCCGAGGCCTGCAACGAGAACTGGCGCGCTCTCCTAGGGCTGTAGCCGGCCCGGGTCGAGTGCCCGGTCCTGGTGCCGGGCCTCGGATCAGACCTTGATGACCAGCGTCCCGGCCGCCTTGTCGTGCCACCCCTGCCGGGCCCGGTCCCACAGCAACGAGATGTAGACCAGCAGCGACAGGGTTGACCACCAGGGTCCGGGCGGCCATGTCGTGCCATCGGCTGGGGCGACCGTCCCGGGTCGTCCGGAGGTGGTGGCGGCATATCGGACACGGCTCTCAAACAGATCGTTCAGGGGCCCAGGGCGGTGAGGGGGACGACGGTCACGCCGTCGGGGCGGGTGTAGGCGTAGCCGGTCGGCGTGACCACGAGAAGCCCGGCCATGGGTCCGGATCGACTGGTCTCCACTGCGTCGGCCAGCCTCAGCAGCGACCGGGCCGCGGCATCGACGGCGCCGGGCGAGTGCGCGAGCTTCACCTCCACGGCGATCCACTCGCCGCTATAGCGCCGCCGGACGACGGCGTCGGCCTCCACGCCGTTGTCGAGCCGGCAGTGGTACACGTCGCATTCGTTGGCGTCGGCGTAGACCCGCAGGTCACGCACCGCCAGCGACTCGAAGAGTCGCCCGCAGGCCTCCGGGTCGGCGATCAGGGCGTCGGGGCTGGCGCGTAGGGCGGCCACGGCCAGCGAGGGATCGACGAAGTGCCGCTTGGCGGACTTCGTCAGCCGGGCCCGCGAGCGCAGGTGTGTGGGCCAGGCGGGGAGGTCCTCGACCACGAACAGCCCGATGAGAGCGTCCAGATAGGCGCGCACCGTCTGATGGTTCAGCGGGCTGTCGGCGTCGGCGTCGACCGCGAGGCGGGAGTTGGGCGCGGTCGTGGCCGTGTTCCGTGCCAGCGAGACGATCAGCCTCTCCACTAGCACGGGGTCGCGGCCGCGGCCCGGATCGGCGCTGAGATCGAGACGGCGCACCTCGTCCAAGTACTCCCGCAGCCTGCGCTGAGCGATCTGCGGCGTGAGGTCTGCCAGCCAGGGCCATCCTCCGACACAGAGGGCTTCGACCACATCGCGGAGGCCGGCGTCGGCGCCCCCTGCGGGTGCCGGGTCACCCGCCAGCAGACCGTTCAGCGACACCAGTCCGCTCGACATTCCAGACTCCAGCAGGGACATCGGGCGCAGCCGCACCCTCGAGATGCGTCCCGCACCGGAGTGGCGCACGATGTCGTCGCTCGGAGTGGCCGAGCCGGTGAGCAGGAACCTGCCGGGCCTGCCGGAGAGGTCGCAGGCGTGGCGGACGTGGTTCCAGATCTCCGGCGCGAGCTGCCACTCGTCGAGCAGCCTGGGGGTCTCGCCCTCCAGCACAGCCTCGGGACTCACGGTCACGAGCCGCCTGGCAGCAGCGTCACCGTCGAAACGGACTGCGCTTCGGGCGTGGTGCAGTGCGCTCCACGTCTTGCCGCAGCCCTTGGGGCCCTCGATCAGCACCGCGCCCATCGAGCCCAGACACTCCAATATCCGGGCCTCGGCCACGCGCGGCCGATAGCCGCGTGGCGTGAGCGTCCTGCCGGTGGGCGCTGTCTCGGCGGCCATGCGGGTCTCCTCGGGGGGCCTGATCGGCGACGCACCGCCTCGAAGCGGTGGCTGTTGCCGCAACTTGAGTGTAGCAGTTGCGGTACTTTGAGTGTAGCAATTTCGGTACTTTGAGTGTAGCGATCACGGCGTCCCGAATGCAGCGACCACGGAGTGCGTGGCTCGTGGTGGCGAGTTCGCCGCTGTGGGAGCCCATGGTGCTGTTGGGCCGAACCGAGACGCTCCGGCGGCTGCACGCGGCCCGCGCCCGCCTCTGAGCCTGCGCCGGCTCCTGCATGGACCTGCCCCGGATCAGGTTGCCTCGGCTGTCCACAGGCCCAGACACACCGAACCCTGCGCCTTGGATAGTATCGCTATTGGTATCATCGACGCATGGGTGCGGAGGCTCTGCGTGATTCGTTCCGCAACAACCCCAAGGGCGTCAGGTTCGCCGATCTCGCCAAGCTCTGCGATGAGTACTTCGGCGAGCCCCGGCAGGCAGGAACCAGCCACCGGATCTACCGCAAGCCGTGGCCGGGAGATCCCCGCGTCAACATCCAGAGCCGCAAGGGCATGGCCAAGCCCTACCAGGTGAGGCAGGTGCTAAACCTGGATCCACCGGCGCGGTGAGGTTTGTGGGGTTGGCGCGTCCACCGGAAAGGCCTCCTGACATGGGAGAATGCTGTTTGAGTCAACAGTGATTCTGGCCATGTGAGGAGGCACTTCCTGTGAGCAGCGTAGCGGGTGGTATCGACGGGATCGAGGCGGTGTTCGACGACGCTTCGCTGGTGGCCGATGCGGGGCTGCTGTTGGCGGGCACGGTGATGGGCCGGCTGGGTTTGGAGGCGCTCATCGACGATGCGGTGCGCCCGCCCGCGGCGGGCCGTGGGTCCGGGGCGAAGGCGCTGTCGGTGGTGGCGTCGATGCTGGTGGGCGGCTCGTTCATCGGCGACGCCGACAGGCTGCGGGCCGGGTCCGCTTCGGCGGTGCTGGGCTTTGAGCCTGCGGCGCCGTCGACGTTGGGGACGTGGCTGCGGTCCTTCACCTGGGGCCATGTGCGCCAGTTCGACCGCGCCCTGGAGCTGGCGCTCAGCCGGGCGTGGTCTTCGGGCGCGGCGCCGGCAGCGGCGGAGATGACGGTGGATCTGGACTCCACGGTCTGTGAGGTCCACGGCAAGTCCAAGCAGGGCGCGGCCTACGGCCACACCAAGGTTTGGGGCTACCACCCGCTGGCGGCGACCCGGGACGACACCGGCGAGGTGCTCCACGCCAGGATGCGGTCGGGGTCCTCCCAGCGCGGCCATGTCCGCTTCGCCGCGGAGACCCTGGCCCGCCTCGGACGCCTCGCGCCGGGCACGAAGCTCACCGTGCGCGCCGACGCCGGGTTCTTCTCCTACGCGCTGATCGCAAAGCTCGACACGTACAAGGCCCGCTGGTCGGTCACGATCCCACAGAACGCCAAAGTCAAAGCAGCCATCGACGGCATCGACGAGACCGCCTGGACGCCGATCGCCTACCCCGACGGGGAAGCCCAGGTCGCCGAGTGCGCCATCACAACGAGCCGCCGCGACCCCTGTGGCCCCCGAAAGCTGCGCCTCGTGGTGCGCCGCACCCGACTCCCAGAAGGCCCCCAACGCGAGCTGTGGCCCGACTGGCGCCACCACGCGTTCATCACGAACAGAGACGACCTCGACACCGAAACCGCCGACGCCTACCACCGCGGCCACGCCCGAGTCGAGCTCGCCATCAGAGACCTCAAAGACAACGGCCTCGCCCACTGCCCCTCCGGAAGGTTCTTCGCCAACGCCGCCCACCTCGCCTGCGCCGTGCTGGCCCACAACCTCACCCGCTGGACCGCACGACTCGGACACACACAGCACCCCGAACGGCTCACCGCAGCCGCCACCGTCCGCCGGCGGCTGCTCGCCGTGCCCGGACGCCTCGTCAACCACAGCCACCGACACAAACTCCGCCTCCCGCTCAACTGGCCCTGGGCACACCAATTCACCGCCGCGCTCACACACACCCGCAACCTCCCCCAACTCATCTGAACCCCCAGCCCCGGGCCCGGCGCCACCCAGAACACACCCCCCTGAGCGCCACAAACCAGCCCAGTCCCAACCGCCGGCCCAACACGCCCCAACAACACCCGCCGCACCCCAACCAGCCAAACACCCCCACAAACACCCCGACCAGCCCACCCCGACCAGCCCATCGGTGGATTCAGGCTAAAGGCAATCGAGAGGATGGAGGACGAACGTCGTGAGTGACCACTACACCTACCGGGTGACATGGTCCGCTGAGGATGAGGAGCATGTGGGGCTGTGCCTGGAGTTCCCCTCGTTGAGCTGGCTGGCCTCGACCCCCGAAGAGGCGTTCTCGGGGATACTCGCGCTAGTGCAAGATGTGCTTGCCGACATGCGCGCCAACGGCGAGCCCCTGCCGGATCCGCTGGCGGACCGTTCCTACAGCGGGAGATTCGTCGTGCGGGTTCCGCCCGACACTCACCGCCAATTGGTGGTGCGAGCGGCCGAGAGCGGCGTCAGTCTCAACCGGCTGGTCAGTTCACTGCTAGCCGACTGACCGCACCCTTCAGCGGGCGGAGGCACTATGCGAGCCGCAAGCTGCGATTGTCCGGTCAAGATGTCGGGGTGGAGTCTTCGCAGGCGTCGGACACGGGGAACGCGGCCCGCTCAAGGCCGAGAAGATCGAACTCGATCCGGCCCTGCGAGGCGCCGAGCCTTCTCAGGCTGTCACCCCCTTCAGGACCCGCCGGCCTAGCGAGTCTCACACTCGGATAAGGGCCTAGCCTTGGCGCCCGTGGCTGCTCCGTCTTATGTTCCGGCTGCCGCCAAGGCTTCCTCCATCTACCGGTCGCCGCCCCGACGGGACGATCCATGGATGGCCGACCGGCCTGGCGAGGTGGTGGGCGCCGAGGCTCCGACCGGTCCGGGGTTGGGCTGCCAGGGTCCCGACCAGGGCTATGCGCTGAAGCTGGCGGAGCGTTTCACGGGCCGGTTGGTGCTGGCCGACGGTGAGCGGGAGGACGACGCGCTCGCCGGGTGCTGCGCGGTGGGTCTGCGCCGGGCCTCGCTGTTCGGCCGGGCGCCGGTGGTGCACGACCTGCGGCTGGCGCTCGAGCTGTTCGGCTTCCTCATCGATGCCGATGCCGCCCTGGTCACATGGCGGCGCGCTCATTTCGCGGGCGCGGCCGGCCACCACGGCTACCACGTCAAGCTGCACCTGGCCGACCTGGTCCCCACCGACACACTGCGCCTGACCCCCGCCGCGGCCGCCGAGGCCCGTGCCGAGAACTGGCGCACCCCGCTGGGTCTGTAGGCGGCTCAGCCCGCCGCCCGGATCGGCGACGGGACGCCGACCACCTTGACGACGAGCGTCTTGGCGGCCTTGTCGTGCCAGCCTTGACGCACCTTGTCCCAGGTCAGAGACAGGTACACGACGAAAGACCCGGAGCCGATGTCAGACCTTGACGACCAGCGTCCCGGCAGCCTTGTCGTGCCACCCCTGCCGCACCTTGTCCCACAGCAGGGAGACATAGACGAGAATCGACAGGAGCCCCCCGACGAAGGGGACGAAGCCGAGCGCCGCGGGAATGATCCACCGGCCGATCGACTTGCCCCATCCAGGAACCAGGCCGTTGTCGGCGCGTACGACTTTGATCTTGGTGGCCATCTTGCCCAGTGTCTGGCCCTTGAGGGCGATCATGCTGACTTCGTAGATGATGCCTACCGCCGCGCCGACCAACGCGAAACCGATGAAGACCGCTACGCCCGTGGCGGACTCCTCGTCGGTAACATCCTCGGAGGAGATGCCTATCACCGACAACACTCCGACCGCGAGCAGGATGATGCTGACCACGATCATGATCACGGCGTCGATGATCCTGGCGCCGAGGCGGCCGAAGGGTCCGGCCAGCTCGACGGCCCCTCCTGTTCCCAGAGTGGCCCAGCCCTTCGTCGCCTGAGGACCGCCGGGCACCGGCCCCGGCGGTGGGGGAGGCTGGGACGACCAGCCAGAGTCGTCCGGAGGGGGCGGGGGCAGATCGGACATGGCGCTGCTCCTATCGGTAGGGCAAGGGTGCTGCGACAATACCACCGGGGGTATGCCGCTCGGGACGACCTGCGCTCAGGGTCCGAGGGCGGTGACCGGCACCACCGCCGCAACGGCGCTGGGCCGGGCGGCCAGGGTGTCGTCCGCGGTCAGGGGCCGGTTGCTCGGGCGTCACCGCTAGTCGTTGTCCCTGACGTCTATCTTGTGCGCCGAGACCGCGTGCCGGTCGTAGGCGGTGCTCTCTTGAATGATCACCGCGACATAGCGGCTCGGCCTGGGGCGGTCGTCGGCTTCCTGGTCGGTGCTGTCGTCGACCGTGGGGACAGACACCGTGGCGCTGGATCCTCCGGCCGGGATCGTCACCGTCCTGTAGCCGGAACCGCCGCTGGTGACGCCGCCCTCGTCCTGGACGTAGACGCTGACGGTCAAGGCCGCCGCGGGCGAGGGGCTCGCGGAGATGGTGAACACGGCGGTCTGACCCTCGGTGATTGAGAGGATGCCGCCGCTGCCCACCCGCACGATCGGCTTGGTCGGCGTCGCGTCGTCGTCGCGGACGGTGGTGCTGGCGGTGGTCGAAGTTCCGACCGTGTAGTCGGTTCCCGCTACGAGTTTGGCGGTGATGGTGCCGTTGGGTTCGTCGGTTTCGTCGTTGATCGTGTTGACCCGCAGCCTCGCGCTGGTGTATCCCGCGTAGAGGTATATCGCCCGTGGGCCGTCATCATTGAAGGCGGCGAAGTCCCCGGAGTCCGTTACGCTGAACTCCACGACCAGGGTGACGCGCGGCGCGGGGTTGGCCGTGACGTTGAACTCGACGGCTTGGCCCTCGGTCACCGCCGCCTTGCTGGCGCTGATGTTGATGACGCTCTTCGCCCCCGGAGGCGGATCGTCGTCGTCGTTGACCTTGACGGAGCTGCTGCCCGGGAGGCCGATGGAGTAGGCCGGTTCCCGGACTATGTACGCTGTGACCCGGCTGTCGTCCTCGTCCGTGCTGTCGTTCACCGTCGGGACCGACAGCGTCGCCGAGCTCGAACCCTTCGGGATGGTGATCCACCGGTCGCGGAGCTCGCTCGTGGCGATGACGAAACCGCCGTCGGTAACCCCGACCTTCACTCGCAGGTCGGCGCGCGGGGCGGGCGTCGCGGTGACCTTGAAGGTCGCGTTCTGGCCCTCGGTGATGGTGTGTCTGCCGTCGTTGTGGATTGACACCGAGCTCTTGACAACAGGAATTGTCGTCGTCGTCGTAGTCGTGGTTGTTGTAGTTGTCGTCGTTGTTGTAGTTGTGGTCGTCGGCGTGTCGGTGTCTTGGTCGTTTCCGCCGTCGTTGTCGTTGTCGTCGGTGTCTTGGTCGTTGTCGTTGTCGTCGGTGTCTTGGTCGTTTCCGCCGTCGTTGTCGGTGTTGTCGGTGTCTTGGTCGTTTCCGCCGTCGTCTGTGCCGATGTCTGTGTCGTCGTCGGCGACCGAGATCTGTGCGCCGGACGGACTCCCGACTGTGTACGAGGATCCCTGCGACAGGGTTGCGGTGATCGAGCCGTCGGGTTCGTCGGTTGTGTCGTCCTGGGTCTTGACTACCAGGTGGGCGGTGGCCTGGCCCTGCGAGATTGCCACGGTGCGGGGTCCTATCCCGCCGGTCGCATAATCGCCGGCCTGCGAGACGGTCAGATGGACCGCCAGATCCGATGCCGGCGGCGGGCTGGCGGTGACGACGAACACCGCGCTGCCGCCCTCGGACACACCGGCTGAGGCCCGCACCGTGACGGTGCTCTTGAGCGTCACAGCGTCGTCGGTGCCGCCGCTTCCGTCTCCGCCGGTGCCGCCGCCTCCGTCTCCGCCGGTGCCGCCGCTTCCGTCTCCGGTGCCGGTACCTCCGCCTCCGTTCCCGCCGGTGTCGGTGCCGCCGTTTCCGCTGGTGTCGGTGCCGCTCCAGGACATGGCGCGGGCCAGGAACGTCGCCATCTGTCCTCGGGTCACGCTGTCGGTCGGGCAGAACGACAGGGGATTCTGCCGGCAGCCGACTGTCACCCCGGTTTCAGCCAGCGCGTCGATGGCCGCCTCGTGCGTGGACCCGGCGGTGTCGGCGAAGCCCGCCGGCGACGATGCATCGGGAAGTCGGAAGGCGCGGGCCAGGAAGGACGCCATCTGTCCTCGGGTCACGCTGTCGGTCGGGCAGAACGACAGGGGATCCTGTAGGCAGCCACGGGTCACCCCCAGCTCGGCGAGGCGCTCGATGTTGGCGGCCCACGCCGACTGCGGGTCCACGTCGGCGAAGCGCACAGTCGAGGCGGATCGCGGCTGATCGGGCGAGACGACCCGCGTCAACCACACAGCCGCGGTCTCCCTGGTGATCGCCTCGGCGTTGCAGATCCGGCGTTCGCCGCATTCGGTGCCGTCGGTGATGCCGAGCTCGGCCAGCGTGTTCAGCGCCGGTTCGTGGACACTGCCGTCATCGTCGTCGAACGAGCCGGGGCCCGACGCCTGCTGGGCGATGGCGCCAGGCGACAACACCGATGCCAGCATCATCGTGGCCGCCAGCACCGCACCGGCCCGCGAACGGCGCGAAACGGTTGTCAACATACGAATCTCTCTCCCCTGGGCAACAGAGCCAGGATTACATATCACGAACGCCGAACCAAACCACCGCAGCCTGCGCTGAGTGTAGCGAATTCGGAACTTTGAGTGTAGCGAGGTACCAAGATCTGAATGGTTGGGATCGGGCTTGGACGGACCGGGACACGGGCTCGCAGTGAGGATGGAGGGGTGATGGGTCCATGAACTCTGGGTTTATAAAGTTTTTGTGGTTTATTGATCAGCAATAAACTCCTATAACTCTTGAAAACCCTACTTCGCGCTAGCCTTTGAGGACATGAACCGGCGTCTCAACCCTTACACGCCCAATGCGGGCGCCAGGCCGCCTGTGCTGGTGGGACGCGAGGCTGAGCTCGAGACCTTCGACGTGCTGCTCGCCCGGCTGGCCGAGGGGCGCACGGCGCAGTCGCTCGTCGTGGTAGGGCTGAGAGGCGTGGGCAAGACCGTCCTATTGGGTGAGTGTCGCCAGCGCACCCTGGACCAGCGCTGGCACGTCGTCGAAGTCGAGGTGTCCAAGTGGGACGACAGCCAGTTCCGCGCCAACCTCGCCCGCGAGGCTCGACGAGTCCTTCATGCCATCGGCGCTCGGGGCCGCTGGAGCGACTTGACCCGGCGAGCGGCGGGAATGCTCAAGTCGTTCACTCTCGGCATAGATCCCGACGGCCGGCTCACCGTCGGCCTCGAGGGTGGGGCAGTCGCGGGCTACGCCGACAGCGGCGCCCTCGACGCGGACCTCACCGACCTGCTCGTCGGCTTGGGCGAGGCCGCCCGCGACCAGGGGACGGGCGTGGTGCTGCTGCTCGACGAGATCCACTTCCTCGACCGCCTGCAGATGGAAGCACTGATCGCAGCAATCCACAAGACTGTTCAGCGGGCTCTGCCGATCACCGCGGCCGCGGCCGGGCTGCCCCAGGTCCACGAGCTCGTAGGCCGGGCCAAGACCTACGCCGAGCGGCTGTTCAAGTTTCCCGAGATAGGCAGTCTCGACGAGGCGGACGCGGCTCGCGTCCTGCGGGAGCCCGCCGCCGGGCAGGGCGTGACATTCAGCGACGACGCGCTGCGGCGAGGCCTCGACTTCTCCGAGGGCTACCCGTACTTCCTGCAGGAGTTCGGGGAGGCGGCCTGGGACGCCGCTATCGGCACCGAGATCACCGGGCGCGACGCCGAGAGGGCCGTGCCCGTCGTCGAGGAGAAGCTGGACTCGGGGTTCTTCAGAGTTCGTCTGGAGCGAACCACCGAGCTTCAGCGAGCCTACCTGCGCGCCATGGCTGAACTGGGATCCGAACCTCAACGAGCAGGACAGGTCGCCGGGCTGCTCGACCGCACCTCCCCGCAGTGCGGGCCGACTCGCAAGCAGTTGATAGACAAGGGGCTGCTGTACACGACCGATCACGGCTACGCCGCCTTCACCGTGCCCCGCTTCGATCAATACCTGAAGCGGGCCATCCCCGACCTCTCCCCGCCGCCGATCCGCCCCAGACGCCCGCCCACCCGGCGAGCGCCATGACAGATGTCAACTGAGAATCCCGCCCAAGGAGACCCCCGAGGTGCCGGGCGGCATCGGCCGAGCAGTCAGAGCCGGGCGGCGGCGGCTCGCAGGCGCCTCAGCGTCTCGTCCTTTCCGAGCAGGCGCATCGGCTCCCAGAGGGGCAGCCCCGCGCCGGCGCCGGTGATGGCCACCCGCACCGGCGGCTGGGACCGCACCCGCTCCCCGAGGCTCTCGGTCAGCTCGTCGCCCACGCCCATCACAATCGACTCGAGCCGCGCCGCGGAGGCGAAGTCGTCGCCGGCCAGGCGGGTCTCCACCGCCGCCAGCACCTGTGAGGCGGCCCGGCCCTTGACCATGGCCTTGTGCCAGGCCTTCTCGTCGTAGTCGATGTCGGAACGCAGGATCCAGTCGATCCAGCCCGCGACCTCGCCCAGCCGCACGACCCGCGGCTGGATCTCACCGGCGAGCGCCTCGACCGTCGCCCGGTCGTAGCGCTCCGGCGGCCACGGAGCGTCCGGGCCGGTCAGGAAGGGCTCAGTCCGGGTCGCGAACTCCTCGCCGGTGAGCCCCCTTATGTGGGCGGAGTTGATGTGGTCGAGGCGGGCCGGGTCGAAGAACGCCGGGGCCGGCTTCACCGCGTGAAGGTCGAACAGGGCGACGATCTCGTCCAGCGGGCGGACCTCCACCTCGTCGGGGGGTCCCCAGCCGAGCAGGGCGAGGCAGTTGACCATCGCCTCGGGCAGGTAGCCCCGGCCGCGGTAGTCGTCGAGGGCGACGTCGTCGCGGCGCTTGGACAGCTTCTGGCGCTTGGCGTTGACCAGCAGCGGCAGGTGCGCGTACGCGGGCACCTCTCCGAAGCTGAGGGCCTGCCAGATCAGCTGCACTCTGGGGGTGGTGTTGAGCAGGTCCTCTCCCCGGATGACATGGGTGATCCCCATGTCGTGGTCGTCCACCGCGTTGGCCAGATGGAACGTGGGCGATCCGTCGCCGCGCCGGATCACGAAGTCCTCGAGCGACTCGTTCGGGAAGCTCACCCGACCCCGGATGATGTCGTCGACGACGGTGGTCCCCTCGTCGGGGCACCGGAAACGCACCACCACCCCGGGCCCGTCGGCCACGTCGCGGTCCCGTGACCAGCCGTGGTAGCCGGCCGGGAGCCCGGCAGCCGCGCACCGCTCCTCTATCTCGTCCCGGGTCAGGTCGCAGAAGTAGGCCGCTCCGTCGGCCACCAGCCGCCCGATGGCCGCGGAGTGCCTCTCGCGGCACTCCGACTGGAAGTAGGGGCCGGCGTCCCAGTCGAGGCCCAGCCACCGCAGCGGCTCGATGATGGCGTCCACGTACGCCTGGGTCTTGAGAGCCGCGTCGGTGTCCTCCACCCGCAGCACCATCTCGCCGCCGCCGTGCCGGGCGAACAGCCAGTTGTAGAGGGCGGTCCGGGCGCTGCCGACGTGCAGGAACCCCGTCGGCGCGGGCGCGAACCGGACCCTGGGCGTGCTCACCAGCCGAGCATACGCATCCCGGTCCGTCTCCACATCGAGACTCGCCGCCACGAGCCACGCACTCCGTAGCCGCTGCATTCGGGACGCCGTGATCCCTAGCGGCGGCTTGGCAGGCGGGGGACCGCCGCCTACTGCCGCAAGACCCAGTGCACTGCTGAGTAGGTTTGCGACGAGCCCCCAAGTGCAGGAAGGGATGAACCCGCAGAGCCTCAGATCGGATGAACTCACCCACAATAGAAGGTCGTTTTGATATATATCGTGTATAGTGAATCTTGTGATGAGGTCTGCGCCATCCAGTCACGCGACAAAGTTGGGGCGGCTTCTGGCCGCCGGGTTGGCCGCGGCTGTCACGGCCGTTGCGATCCCGGCCATCGAGGCCGGCGCCGCCTCCGGCGACGGGCGGCCGGTGTTCCGCCCGCCCGTCGAGAGACCCGTCGCCGACCCCTTCCGTGAGCCGGAGGATCCCTACGGTCCCGGCAACCGCGGCGTCGAGTACGACACCGAGCCCGGTGATGTCGTGCGGGCCGCCGCGGACGGCACCGTCGTGTTCGCCGGCGCGGTGGCCCGCGACCTGTACGTCACCGTCGATCACGGCGGCGGGGTGTCCAGCACGTACTCGTACCTTCTCCGTGTCAGCGTCCGGGCCGGCGCGAGAGTGGTGCACGGCCAGGTGATCGCGATCGCGGGGGAGAGGCTGCACTTCGGCGTGCGGGTCGACGGGAGCTACGCCGACCCGGCCGGGTTCATCGGGGTGCGGCGCGCTCGGGTGCGGCTGGTGCCGTTGCGTCCCTGGCGCTGACTCGGCCGCGTCGACAACCGCGCGCGCTCTCCGCGCGGCCTCTCGGTAGACTCGCCCACTGGCCCTCGCGGGCCCGACGGCGCCGGACGGCGTCGCCGAATCATTTCGCAACCCGCGCCTTCACCCGGTCGTCAACGCGTCCGGCGCGGGCCACGCAGAACCGGGAGAGCACATAGGCATGGCTGTCGTCACCATGAAGCAACTGTTGGAGGCCGGGGTCCAGTTCGGCCACCAGACCCGCCGATGGAACCCGAAGATGAAGCGCTTCATCCACGGCGACAAGGCCGGCATCCACATCGTCGATCTGCGCCAGACCCTGGCCCACCTCGAGCGGGCCTACGTGTTCGTGCGCGACCTGGTGGCCGACGGGGGAACGGTCCTGTTCATCGGCACCAAGAAGCAGGCCCAGGATTCCATCCAGTCCTACGCCGAGCGCTGCAACATGCCGTACGTGAACGAGCGCTGGCAGGGCGGCATGCTCACCAACTTCCACACCATCGCCAAGCGCATCGCCAAGATGAAGGAATTCCAGCGGATGCGCGACTCGGGCGAGTTCGACGCCATGCCCAAGAAGGAGGCTCTCCAGCTGGGACGGGAGCTGTCCAAGCTCGAGCGCAACCTGGGCGGCATCCGCGACATGGAGGAGCCCCCCGGAGCGGTGTTCATCCTGGACACCAAGAAGGAGTACATCGCAGTCACCGAGGCCCGGAAGCTGGGCGTGCCCATCGTCGCCGTGGTGGACACGAACTGCGACCCCGACCTGGTGGACTACGCCATCCCCGGCAACGACGACGCCATCCGGTCCGGGAGGCTCATGGCCAGGGTGATCTCCGACGCGGTGCAGGAGGGCCGGTTCATCCACTCCAAGCGGACCGAGGTTGCCAGCGTGGAGCGCGATGTGCTCACCGAGGCCGAGATCGCGGAGCAGCAGGCCCGGGCCCGGTCCGAGGCCGCTGCCGAGGCGGCCGAGCGCGAGGCCCGTGTCGCCCGGGCGAAGTCCAGCGCCGTGGAGGGCGACAGCGAGGAGGACGGCGCGGCGGCCGCCGCTGACGACCCCGCCCCGGCTTTCGAGGCCTCTGCGGACACCGATGCCGGCACCGGGGCGACGGCCGGAGACGCGGACGCGGCCACCGACGATGGCCCGGATGCGGGCGTGACAGCCGATGCCGCCGCGGGCGCTGCCGCCGATGCCGCCGCCGACGCCGCCGGCACCGACGAGGAGGTCTGACATGGCGGTGAGCGCCCGCGACGTCAAGGCACTGCGCGACGTGACCGGGGCCGGGATGATGGACGCCAAGAAGGCTCTGACAACCGCTGACGGCGACATGGAGGCCGCCCGGCAGATCCTGCGGGAGCAGGGTCTGGCCAAGGCCGACGCTCGCACCGGCCGCGAGAACGACCAGGGCGCCATCGCCATCGCGGGCAACGATGCGAGCGCGGCAGTGGTGCAGCTCAAGTGCGAGACCGACTTCTCGGCCAAGAACGAGAGCTTCACGTCACTGGTCCAGGCTCTGGCCGAGTCGGTGCTCGACGCTGGACCCGGCGCGGTCGATCTGCACTCCGACGAGATCGAGGACCTGAAGCTGGTGCTGAAGGAGAACATCCAGGTCGGCGTGGTCGAGTGCCTCGAGGCCGCCGACGGGAACATCCTCGACTCCTACCTTCACCGGCAGGACGGGCGCGGCGTCAACGCCGTGGTCGTGGAGGGGAGCGGCGTCGGCGCCGAGTCCCTGCACCAGGTGGCGCTGCATATCGCCTTCGCCAAGCCGCAGTTCCTCAGCGCGGACGAGATACCCGCCGGCGAGGTCGAGCGCGAGCGGGCCGCCCTGCTGGAGATCACCAAGGCCGAGGGCAAGCCCGCCCAGGCGTGGGACAAGATCGTCGACGGCAGGATGCGTGGCTGGTACGCCGAGCGTGTCCTGCTCGAGCAGGGCCTCCACGGCGAGAAGACCGCCGTGAGGAACAGCATCGACGGCGGGTCGATCGTGCGGTTCGTGCAGGTCGTCATCGGCGACTGACCATGGATCTCCCCGCCGATGCCGCCAACCGAGCCGCACGGCGGTCGGCTCGCTGGAGCCGGGTGCTGCTGAAACTCTCCGGAGAGGCCTTCGCCGGGGGATCAGGCGGCGGAATCGACGGCGACACGGTGCGACACATCGCCGCGGGGATCGCCGAGGCGCGGAAGGGATTCGACGTCGAGATCGCGGTCGTCGTCGGCGGCGGGAACCTCTGGCGGGGCACCCAGGGCGCGGGCGCGGGCATGGACCGGGCCCAGGCCGACTACATGGGGATGCTGGCCACCGTGATGAACGCCCTGGCTCTCCAGGACACCCTCGAGCAGTTGGGTCAGCCCACCCGGGTTCAGACCGCCATCCACATGGCCCAGATCGCTGAGCCCTACATCCGCCGCCGGGCCATCCGCCACCTCGAGAAGGGCCGGGTGGTCATCTTCGCCGGCGGTACCGGCAACCCCTTCTTCACCACCGACACCACCGCCGCGTTGCGGGCCGCCGAGGTGGAGGCCGGAGTGGTTCTCAAGGGCACCCACGGACGGATCGACGGCATCTACACCGCCGACCCCGAGGTCGATGCCGGCGCCACGCGGCTGGAGCGGGTCACATACCTCGAGGTTCTCAACCGGGGGCTGGAAGTGATGGATGCCACCGCCATCACGCTGTGCATGGACAACAGCCTCCCGATCGTGGTGTTCGACCTGATGGGGCCCGGCAACCTCCAATCCCTGCTTGACGGCGCCGAGGTGGGTACGATTGTGGCCCAGGAGGACCGCGATCCATGAGCGAGGAGCTGATCGGCATGGTGCTGGCCGACGCCGGCGAGCGCATGGATGAGGCCGTCGCCGCGGCCAAGCGCGACTTCTCGACGGTCCGCACCGGCCGAGCCAACTCAGCCCTCCTCGAGCGAGTTCAGGTGGAGGCCTACGGCGTGAGGATGGCCATGCGGGAGCTCGTAAGCTTCGCGATCCCCGAGGCCAGCCAGCTGATCATCACCCCCCATGATCCCGCCAACATCACCGCGGTGGAGCGAGCCATCCAGCAGGCTCAGCTGGGGCTGGTGCCCAGCAGCGACGGTCGGGTGATACGGCTCTCGTTCCCGCCCCTGACCGAGGAGCGCCGCAGGGACCTTGCCAGGCTCGTCGGCTCGATGGCGGAGGACTCCCGTAACCGTATCCGCGGCCTGCGCAGGCAGGCCCGCAAGGATCTGGAGGGCATCGAGAAGGATGGCGGGGTGTCCGCTGACATGGTGAACCGTGCCGGTGACCAACTCGACGACCTCACACGAGCCCACGAGAAGCAAGTCGATCAGGCCTTGGCCAGCAAAGAGGATGAACTGCTTGAGGTGTGACCGCACACATGGCCCGGGTCAGCAGCCCGGCGAGCCGGAAGGAGCGATGCAGTGAGCGAGCAGGACGATTTTGGAGAGCCGGACGCCGCCGGCGGCGACATGCTCGCCGACGACGCGGGCGTGGTTGCGGGACGCTCGGTGTTCGGTGACGACTCCGGCGAGCCGGACTGGATGGAGCCCGAGCCGACCGGGCTGACGCAGTCGACGTCGTCGGAGCCGAGGCTGCAGGAGGCCGACCCCCATGAGATGGGAGTGTGGACCGATCACACCACGGCACCCCAGTGGGATGAGCCTGAGGACGTCCTGCCCCCCATCGAGCCGCAGGAGCCTGTGGGATCGTCCATGGGAAACGAGGACTTCTTCGGGTACGAGGACCAGTACGGCGGGATGAGCGGCGCCGGTGCGGCCCCCGTGGCCGCGGCCGAGCGCGACATGCCGATGGCGGTGCTCGTCGGCGTCGTGCTGTCGGCGGTGATCCTGGTGGCGATGCAGGTGGGCCCGGCCTGGGCGCTCGTCGTGGCCACGATCGTGCTCGGGCTCGCGGCGGTGGAGCTGCTCGGAGCGGTGAGGGTCGCCGGTTACCAGCCGGCCGTGGTGCTGGGTCTGGCCGGGGTGGTCATGATGCCGCTGGCGGCGTACTGGCGCGGGATGGAGGCCATCGTCCTCGTAATGGTCCTGATTGTCGTCTTCGGCGCGTTGTGGTACCTGACCGGAGCCGGTGTCGAGGGACCCATGCGAGGTCTGGCGGTAACGGTCCTCACGGTGGCCTACATAGGCGCTCTCGGCGCGCACGCCGCCCTGCTGCTCAAGGTCCCCACCCATGGAACCGGGCTGCTCACGACCGCGATAGTGCTGACCGTGGCCCACGATGTGAGTGCCATGGCGGTGGGTCGGGCCGCCGGTCGAACCCCGCTGTCCCGGGCCAGCCCCAACAAGACTCTGGAGGGGCTCGTCGGGGGCATGGTCGTCACCGTCGGGGTCGGCGTGATCATGGGGCTGGTCGGAATGCCCGCACCGGTGGCCGCCGAGCCCGGGAGCGCCTGGGTGGCGATCATCATGGCCCTGGTGATTGCAGTGGCTGCGCCCATCGGGGACCTGGCCGAGTCGATGCTCAAGCGCGATCTCAACATCAAGGACATGGGCTCCATCCTCCCCGGCCACGGCGGGATCCTCGACCGGTTCGACGCGTTGCTGTTCGTGCTGCCCGCCACCTACTACGTGGCCCTCATGACCGACCTCATCTAAGAGGCCGAGCGGGTAGTGCGAGAGTCCGGCCCATACGGGCGAGGCCGTGGCCCGAGCGGCCCGTGAGCGCAGCGAACAAGAGCGGGCATGACCACCCCGCAGCGCGAGCCGCTCTCGTCTACCCGCGCTAAATCGCATCCAGGAGGCCGAGCGGCTGACTTGAGTTCATCCTCGGTCGCCGTCCTGGGCTCGACCGGATCGATCGGGACCCAGACACTCGACATCATCGAGGCCCGCCCCGACCGCTACCGCGTCGCCGCGCTGGGAGCGGCCCGCTCCGTCGAGATGCTGGCCGAGCAGGCCCAGCGCTTCCGGCCCCCCGTCGTCGCGCTCGCCGACGCGACCCGCGCCCCCGAGCTGGCCGAGCGGCTGCCGGAAGGGGTCGAGCTGATCGCCGGCCCCGACGCCATGGCCGCCGCGGCCGGCGAGGCCGACACCGTCATCAACGGAGTGGTCGGTTTCGCAGGACTGCCGGTGACGATGGCGGCCCTGGAGGCGGGCCAGCGGCTCGGGCTGGCCAACAAGGAGTCGCTGATCGCGGCCGGTCCAGTAGTTCAGAGGGCCCGCGCCACCCCGGGAGCCGAGATCATTCCCGTCGACTCCGAGCACTGCGCAGTGCACCAGTGCCTGCGGGCCAACGACCATCGCGAGCGGGTGTCGTCCATCGTGTTGACCGCCAGCGGTGGGCCCTTCCGGGGCCGCAGCATCGAGGAGCTCGAGTCGGTGACCGTCTCCGACGCCCTGGCCCATCCGACCTGGCAGATGGGGCCCAAGATCACCATTGACTCCAGCACGCTGATGAACAAGGGTCTCGAAGTCATCGAGGCCCACGAACTCTTCGGCGTCGCCTACGACCAGATCGAGGTCGTCGTTCACCCGCAGTCCATCGTCCATTCCATGGTCACCTACTGCGACGGGGCCACCGTGGCTCAGCTCTCGAAGCCGGACATGAGGCTCTGCATCGGCTACGCGCTCGCCTATCCCGACCGCCTCGATCTGGCCTACGGAGCCATCGACTGGGCCGAGCTCGACCGCCTGGAATTCGAGCAGCCGGACCGGGCCGCCTTCGGCTGCATCGACCTCGCCTACGAGGCCGGACGGGCCTCGGAGACCGCGCCGGCCTGGCTCAACGCGGCCAACGAGATCGCGGTGCAGGCGTTCCTCGACGGCCGGATCCGCTGGGTGGACATCGTCGGTGTGCTGGAGGAGGCGCTGGGGCTGTGGCCCGGCGACCGGGCCGACGACGCCGAGGCGGTGCTGGCTGCCGACCGCCATGCCCGCCGGGTGGCGGCCGGCCTGGTCGAGCAGCGCGACGCGGCCTGATGCGCACGCGTCTGGGAGACTACGCGGGGCCCGCAGGCCAGTCCGCGGCGGGCGAGATGACGGGCCGCGGCGCCGTGCGCAAGCGTCTGGGAGATCACGGCGGCCTGGCCGGCCTCGTCGCGCTGCTGGCGGTTATCGGGATGCTCGCCGGCGTGAGCTGGGTGGTCATCATCCTGCTGCTGGTGGCCATGCTGTTCCTGCACGAGCTCGGCCACTACCTCACCGCCCGCATGACCGGCATGAAGGTCACCGAGTTCTTCATCGGCTTCGGCCCCCGCCTCTGGTCCTTCCAGCGGGGCGAGACCGAATACGGCATCAAGGCTGTCTGGGTGGGCGCCTACGTCCGCATCGCGGGCATGAGCAGCCTCGAGCCCGTGGACCCCGTCGACGAGGCCCGCAGCTTCCGGCGGCAGAGCTACCCGAAGAAGCTGCTCGTGCTGACGGCGGGATCCGGCATGCATTTCGTCATTGCGCTGGTGCTGCTGTTCGTGCTCCTCATGGTCGATGGGCGGCTGTCGGTCGACAGGGTCTCGGAAGCGGAGGAGCTTGCGGAGTGGACTCTGGCCACGGTCTCGATCGACAGCGCGGCCTCCGCCGCGGGCCTGCGGCCCGGAGACGAGCTCATCTCGGTCGCCGGCGTGGGCCGCACCACCTTCGGTGACTTCTCACGCCAGGTCCGCCGGCTGGCCGGCGAGGAGGTGGAGGTCGTCTACCGGCGGGGCGACTCGGCGCACACGACCGTCACCCGGATCGGCGAGCGGCTCACCGCCCGGGGCGCGGCCGGGATCGTGGGGCTGATCGAGGGCGACCGGATCCTCGCCGTCGCGGGTCTCCAGTCCGATGGCGCCCCGACCTATGCGCAAGTGGCCGACTACGCGAGCCGGCGGCTCGGTCAACCCATCGACATAACCGTCGTCGACACGCGCACCGGCCGGCCCGTGGTAGTGGAGGGGGCCATCATCAACGCGCTGGTGGACCCCTCGAACGGCGTCATGGGCTTCTTCGGAGTCTCGGCCGACTACCACCACCCGGGACTGGGCGTGGTGGGCGCGGCCGGCGAGTCGGTCCGGCTGCTGACGGCCACGGTGCGCGATGTGGTCTTCGCCATCCCCTCCATCGTGACCGACGGATTCGGCGGGACGCTGGACGGGCTGCGTGGCGATGATCCCGCGGCAAGTCCGGCCCAGACGGTCCGCGAGCTCGAGGTCCGGCGCCTCGACACGTCCCATCCGGACGAGAACCGGATCCTGTCGATCTACGGGGTGGCCCGGATCGGTGCCGAGGCGGCGTCCGACGGAGCGTCCGACGTGCTCCTGCTGATCATGTACGTCAACGTCTTCCTCGGCGTGTTCAACCTCCTGCCGCTGCTGCCCCTCGACGGGGGTCACGTGGTGGTGGCCACCTACGAGCGGATCCGCTCCATCGGCGGTCGAACCCACCAGGTGGACGCGGCCCGGCTCCTGCCGCTCACCTACGCGGTCGTGGCGCTGCTGCTGCTGGTGGGCGGGGTGGCCCTGGTGCGCGACATCCTCGATCCGGTCAGCTTCGGCTGATCGTGCCCGGATAGGATTCGACCGTGAAGGTAACCGCGACGTTCCCGCGGCGGGCCACACGGCAGATCATGGTCGGGACGGTTCCGGTGGGCGGGGGTGCACCGGTCACCGTGCAGTCGATGACGGTGACCAAGACGGCCGACCACGAGGCCACGCTCCAGCAGATCTACGCCCTGGCCGGTGCCGGCGCCGACATCGTGCGGTGCACCTGCAACCGGCCCGAGGCCGCCGAGGGGCTGGCCCGCATCGTGCCCCGCTCGCCGGTGCCGATCGTGGCCGACATCCACAACAACCACCGGATGGCGCTGGCCGCGCTGGAGGCGGGCGTGCACTGCCTGCGCCTCAATCCCGGCAACATCCGCCGGCCCACCCACATCAAGGCGGTGGCCCGGGAGTGCAAGGACCGGGGCGTGCCCATCCGCATCGGCGTCAACGGGGGATCGTTGGATCCCGACCTCTATGACCCCGAGCTGGGCGTGACGCCCGAGGCGATGGTGGAGTCCGCGATGCGGGAGCTCGCCTATTTCGACGAGGTTGACTTCGACCTGGTGAAGATCTCGGTCAAGGCGTCGAGCGTCCCGCTGATGATCGAGGCCTACCGCCAGCTCGCCGACGCCACGGACCATCCGCTGCATCTCGGCGTGACCGAGGCCGGGCCCCCGCCGGCGGGGACCATCAAGTCCACCGCGGGGATCGCCGCCCTGCTGGCCGAGGGCATCGGGGACACCATCCGCTACTCGCTGACGACCGATCCGGTCGAGGAGGCCCGGGCCGGCCGGAAGCTGCTGGAGGCGATGGGGCTGCGCGAGCGGCGCAATGTCGACCTGATCGCCTGTCCCAGCTGCGGTCGGGCCGAGGTGGACGTCTTCGGTGTGGCGAGTGAGGCGATGGAAGCCTTCGGCGAGCGTGAGATCCCCCTGCAGGTGGCGGTGATGGGCTGCGTTGTGAACGGTCCGGGGGAGGCCCGGGACGCCGATCTGGGCATCGCCGCGGGCAACCGCCGGGGACACCTGTTCGTGAAGGGCGAGAACGTGGCCGTCGTTGCGGAGGAGTCGATGGTCGACGCGCTGGTGGAGTGGGCCGAGTTCATCTGCGAGCACGGCTCCGAGGCCGCGCTGGAGCGGGCCGCGCAGACCCGAGCGTCGGCTCGGCGGGCGGCGGAGGAGGATCGGCGCCGCAATCTCGACGAGCTCGGGGATGACGCCAACAAAGTCCGAGGTCGTAGTGGCGGGCATACGACGCCAGAACCGCGGTTAGAGGCCGAGCGGATAGGTGAGCAAGTCCGGCTCATACGGGCGAGGCCGTGGCCCGAGCGGCCCGTGAGCGAAGCGAACAAGAGCGGGAATGACACCGCTGCAACGCGATGAACCCTCACCTATCCGCGCCCGCGGTTAGGAACTCGAGAACCGGTACACTGTCGCCAACGTTCGATTCTCCGGAAGCGGCGTGGGCTGGTGCCCACGCCGTTGCCGGTTCGGGCCCCATCCGCGCCGCCTCTCGAGAGCAGAATCCCGACCAAGACCATGGTGATTGCCGATCGCGTCCGCGAACTCGTGGCCCCACTTGCCCAAGCCGCCTCCGTCGATCTCTACGACATCGAGCACCACGGCGCAACAGTGAGGATCCTCGTCGATTCCGACACCGGCGTTGACCTGGACGCTCTGGCGAGGCTGTCGCGGTCGGTTGGCCGCGCCCTCGACGAGCACGACCTCATGGACGGTCGGTACACGCTGGAGGTGTCGAGCCCCGGTCTGGAGCGGCCACTGCGCACCCCCGACCACTTCCGCCGGGCCGCCGGCTCCGAGGTGAAGGTCAAGACGCTCCCCGGATTCGACGGACCCCGCCGGCTGACTGGCGTGCTGGAGGCAGTAGCCGACGACGGCGTCGACCTGCGGGGTGAGGACGGCCAGGTTTCTCGGATCGCGTTCGAGCATCTGGCCTCGGCCCGCACCGTCTTCGAGTGGGGTCCGGGCAGCCGTCACCCACGCCAGTCCCAACAACGAGCCGATGCGGAGGAGAAGTCATGAACGCAGAGATGATGGAAGCGCTACAGGCGATGGCGGCCGAGCGGGGCATAACCGTGGACGCGCTGTACGCGGCTCTGGCCGATGCCTTGGAGTCGGCCTACAAGCGGCTGCCCGACGCCAAGGAGTACGCCTGGGTGACGATCGATCCTTCAAGCATGGAGTTCCGCGTGCTGGCCCAGGATCTGGACGAGGACGGCAACCCCATCGGCGAGGAGTACGAGGTCACCCCGGACAACTTCGGGCGCATCGCGGCTCAGACCGCCCGCCAGGTCATGACTCAGCGCATCCGCGAGGCAGAGCGTGAGCTCAAGTACGAGGAGTACGCGGGCCGCGAGGGCGACATCGTCACCGGCATGATCCAGCAGACCGACGCCCGCTACACCCTGCTCGATCTGGGAAGGGTCGAGGCGCTGCTGCCGCAGGCCGAGCAGGTCCCCTACGAGCGCCCCGACTCCAACACCCGGCTCAAGGCTTACATCGTCGAAGTCCGCAAGACGGCCAAGGGTCCCCAGATCGTGGTCAGCCGCACCCATCCCGGCCTCGTGAAGCGGCTGTTCGAGCTCGAGGTCCCCGAGATCGCGGATGGCATCGTCGAGATCAAGGCGTGCGCCCGCGAGCCGGGCCACCGGACCAAGATCGCGGTGGCCTCCAACGACCCGAACGTCGATCCGGTGGGCGCGTGCGTGGGGGCCAGGGGCGCCAGAGTCCGCCAGGTCGTGAACGAGCTGCGGGGCGAGAAGATCGACATCGTCCCCTTCAGCAGCGAGCTCGAGGAGTTCGTCACCAAGGCGTTGTCGCCCGCGAGGATCAAGGAGGTCCGCCCGAACGAACTGACCGGCGACTGCGACGTGATCGTCCCCGACTACCAGTTGTCGCTGGCCATCGGCAAGGAGGGCCAGAACGCTCGGCTCGCCAGCCGGCTCACGGGCTGGGGGATCAACATAAAGAGCGAGACCCAGCTGGCCGAGGAGGCTGCGTACGGTGACGTGGAGTGGGCCGAGGGCGAGTGGATCACCGATCCCACCACCGGCGAGCAGCTGTGGCAGCCTGCTGACGGCGGCGAGGCTGTCAGCGCGGATGCCTGGGCCGCGGCCATGGCCGAGGACCAGGCCGAAGCCGCCGATGGCGAGCGGGCCGGGTCGCCCGTAGAGCAGGCGGGCAGCGCCTGAGCCCCGTCCTCACCGTTGGGTTCCTACCAGGCACTGTGAGCCCCGTCCGCACCTGCATTGGCTGTCGCACCCGCCGCCCCAGCGCGCAGATGCTCCGGGTTCGCGTGACTGCGGGCGGCGGGCTGCGGTTCGGGCCCGGCGCGGGCCGTGGTGCCTGGCTCTGCGCCGACATTGCCTGCTTCGACACGGCTCGCCGCCGCCGAGCCTTCGGGCGGGCTCTTCGGGCTGACGTTCGGCCGGGCGAGATCGATAGGCTTCGAGGTGCGTGGCCGTCGCGCTCCGGGGACGCTCCCGGGCCCGCAGACCGCGCGGAGTCCTGAAGGGGGCAATCTTTGCCAGGAAAGATCCGCGTCCATGAGCTCGCCAAGGAGCTCGGGCTGACCAACCAGGAGACGCTCGAACTCTGCTTCGCGCTCAGCATCGGGGTCAAGTCCCACTCCTCGAGCATTGTGGAAGCCCAAGCCGACCGGGTCCGGCGGAGGGCCGAGCGCGATGGTCTGCTCAAGCCGCCGCCCCCGCCGGTGGTCGAGATCGAAGAGCCGGAGACCCCGCTACCGGAGGACGAGCCTGCGGTGGCCGAGACCCCCGAGCCTGCGACTCCCGCGAGGCCTGCCGCGGCGGAACCCATAAAGCCGGTCGCCGCTCCAGCCGCGCCGCCCCAACCCGACGAAGCGCCGAGCAAACCCGAGCGGACCGGCGGCAGCCGTCTCCGCGGAGCCTGAGGTCGCCAGGGCTCCGGCCGTGGACGCCGTGCCGGAGGTGAAGGCCCCTAAATCCAAGGTGACGATCTCCTCGAGCGGCAGCGTTGCTCCCTCCAAGCGCATCGTCCGCGACGACCCCCATCCGCCGGTAGAGGAGAAGGCTCCGCCGCGCCCGGCCAGCCAGCGTGCGGCCCGCAGGCGCTCCTCCGGCCCGGCCCCTGAGAGCGGGAAGCCCGCCCGTCTCACGTTCGGGCAAGCCCATCCCGCCGCCGCCCCCGCCGCGCCGGATGCCACCTCCCCCGCCTCCGGGCGGCTCACCCCGGTCACGCACACCAACCACTGAGCGCCGACCCTCCGGTCCGGCCGGCCGGCCCGCGGGACCGAGGCCGGCGGGGCCGCCGGATCGCGGCCAGGGCGCCCGACGCGGCGCTCCGCCGGGAGGTCCCCGCCCTCTGGGAGGCCCGCGCCCCCGGTGCCCCCGGCGGACCCGGCGGCCGTCCACCCGGCCGGGGCGCTCCCGGCGGTGCGCAGCGGCGCCCGCCCCGACGCAAGAGCCGCCGGCGTCGGGTGCGCGAAGAACTCCAGCCGATGGACATTCCGTCCTACACGCCGAGGCATGCAGCCGTGCCCGACGGCGTGGTCGTCATCGAACGGGCCTCGGCCGCTCAAGACTTCGGTCCCAAGCTGAACCGCACCGCGGCCGACGTGGTCCGCTTCCTCATGCAGCACGGCGAGATGGTCACCGCCACCCAGTCGCTGAGCGACGAGATGATGGAGCTCTTCGCGGCCGAGATCGGCGCCGAGATCCGCCTAGTCGATCCCGGCGAGGAGCAGGAGGCCGAGCTGCGCAAGCTCCTCGGCATCGACCCCGACACCGACGACGACGCCACCGACGCCGAGCTGCGACCGCCCGTCGTGACCGTGATGGGCCACGTGGATCACGGCAAGACACTGCTCCTGGACCGCATCCGCGACACCAACGTCGTCGACGGCGAGGCGGGGGGAATCACCCAGCACATCGGCGCCTACCAGGTCGAGCGCAACCGGCGAACGCTCACGTTCATAGACACCCCGGGTCATGAGGCCTTCACGGCGATGCGGGCCCGGGGCGCGAGCGCCACCGACATCGTCGTGCTTGTGGTGGCCGCCGACGACGGCGTGATGCCCCAGACGATCGAGGCCATCAACCACTCCAAGGCTGCCGATGTGCCCATAGTCGTGGCGGTCAACAAGATCGACCGGCCCAACGCCGACACCCAGCGAACCGTGGCCGGCGTTGCCGAGCAGGGACTGGTTCCCGAAGCCTGGGGCGGGGACACCATCTACTGCGAGCTGTCGGCCCTGACGGGTCAAGGCATCGAGGAGTTGCTGGATCAGATCCTGCTGGTGGCCGAGGTCGAGGAACTGCGATCGTCGCCCGAGGGCCGGGCGGCCGGGGTCGTGCTTGAGTCGAACCTGGACATCGGGCGAGGTCCAGTCGCCACCGTGCTGGTGCAGCAGGGCACTCTGCGGGTCGGAGACCCGATGGTCGCGGGGGCGGCTTGGGGCCGCGTCCGGGCTCTGCTCGACGATCACGGCCAGAACGTCGACGCCGCCCCGCCGTCGGCTCCGGTCCAGGTCCTGGGCCTGTCGGAGGTTGCCGTGGCGGGGGACTCGTTCGCGGTGGCGCCCAACGAGAAGATCGCCGGCCGGGTGGCCGACACCCGCGAGCACTGGCAGCGGCTTTCCAGCCTGGGCCGCGAGGCTCACGCGCTGTCGGGCGGGGCCAAGCTCGAGGATCTCTTCACCCGGATCCAGCGGGGCGAGACCGCCACCCTGAACGCCATCGTGAAGGCCGACGTGAACGGCTCCCTCGAAGCCGTCACCGAGAGCCCTGCGCAAGCTCGAGACCGGCGACGTCCGCATCGCCATCGTCCACCGCGGCGTCGGCGGCATCACCGAGAACGACATCCAGCTTGCCTCGGCCTCCAACGCCACCATCATCGGGTTCAATGTCCGGCCCGACCGCAAGGCGCGCGAGGCCGCTGACGCCGAGAACGTCGAGATCCGCACCTACGAGATCATCTACAAGCTCCTCGAGGACGTGTCCGCCGCCATGGTGGGGATGCTGGCCCCGGACATCGAGGAGGTCGTGACGGGCGAGGCCGAGGTCCGCCAGGTCTTCCGCATCCCCCGCGTCGGCGCGGTGGCGGGCTGCTATGTGCAGAACGGCACGATCACCAGGGGATCCAAGGTGCGCTTCCTGCGCGACGGGGCGATCATCTGGAAGGGCACCGTCTCATCGCTCAAGCGCTTCACCGACGATGTGCGCGAGGTCCAGTCCGGGTTCGAGTGCGGCATAGGCCTGAGCAACTTCCAGGACCTGAAGGCGGGCGACATCATCGAGACCTTCGAAGAGCGCGAGGTGGCCCGGACCCTCGAGGGGTGAAGGCTGAGCCCCGCCGAGACATCCGATGACACGACGAGCGAGACGCTTCCAGCCCGATCATCGGGCCGGTCACCGCACCGCCCGGGTGGGCGAGCTCATCAGGCGCATCGTCGCCGAGTCCATGGAGCAACTGGACGACGACCGGCTGTCGATGGTGTCGGTGACCGGCGTGGACGTGGACCGTGACCTGCACCGGGCCGTCGTGTGGTTCACGTCGCTCGGTGACACCGAGGAGGGGGACGCCGACATAGCCGAGGCCTTCGAGGAGCACGCCAGCGGGCTGCGGCGCACTGTCGGCGATCAGACCCGGCTGCGGCGCACACCCGAGCTGGTGTTCCGTCCGGACGCGGCGCTTCGTTCGGCGGAGCGCATCGAGAGGCTGCTCGACGGCATGGACGGCGCCGCCGACCCTGAGAGCCGGTAGGAACCGGTGCCCGACGGCATTGCGGTGATCGACAAGCCGGCCGCCTGGACCAGCCACGACGTGGTGGCTAGGGCGCGGGGTGTGCTCGGCACCCGCAAGGTCGGTCACAGCGGCACCCTCGATCCCGACGCCACCGGAGTTCTCGTGCTCGGCGTCGGGAGGGCCACCCGGCTGCTGCGGTTCCTGACCGCGCTGCCCAAGCGCTATGAGGCCGAGATCGTGCTGGGCACCGAGACCGACACCCTCGATTCGGCCGGCCGGGTCACGGCCCGCCACGAGATGGCCGGCGCGACCGAGGCACAGGCGAGGCTGGCGGCCGCGTCCCTCACCGGAGACATCCTGCAGGTGCCGCCCATGGTCTCGGCGGTGAAGGTGGGAGGGCGCAGGCTCCACCAGTTGGCCAGGGAGGGGGTCGAGGTGGAGCGCGAGCCCCGGCCCGTGACCGTTCACCGCTTCGAGGTGGCATCGGCGCCGGGCTGCGAGGGGGTGCTGCATGCCGAGGTGGACTGCTCGTCGGGTACCTACGTGCGGGTGCTGGCCGCCGACCTGGGCCGGGCGCTCGGAGGGGGAGCCCATCTGAGGAATCTGCGCCGCATCGCGGTCGGAGGCTTCACCCTGGCTCAGGCCCATCCGGTGGAGTTTCCCGAGGTCCTCCCCCATGGCGAGGGCGGTCGAGCATCTCGATGGTGTGCGGGTCGACGGTGAGGTGACCGCCGATGTGACCCACGGCCGCGTGCTGGACCTCGACCGCCTCGGCGTCGCGGGCGCCGGCCCGTGGGCGGTGCACGACGCCGATGGCGGGCTGCTCGCCGTCTACGAGAGGTTCCGGACAGGAGCCAAGCCGTCGGTGGTGGTGGCCACCGGAGTCACTTAATCCGCCGGCCTCGGTAGCCTCACACAGGCCGGATCAGGGCCCGGAACACTCACTATCCGCGCATGGAGGCGTCCGTGGAGCTGCTGCATGATCGGCGTGATCAACTTCCCCCCATTGTGTCGGTCGCGGCGGCTATCGGAGTGTTCGACGGCGTGCACCTCGGCCATCGAGAGGTGCTGACCCGGGTCCGCGAGACCGCAGACCGTCTCGGGGTCGCTTCCGCGGTGGTCACCTTCGACACCCATCCGGCCTATGTGGTCCGCCCTGAGAACGCACCGAAGCTGCTCACGACACTCGACCAGAAGCTTGAGCTGCTGGAGGCGACCGGCCTGGACTACTGCTACGTCATCGAGTTCGACTCGGCCCGGGCCGACACCCGTCCCGAGGAGTTCGTCGAGCAGGTCTTCCTCGACGCCCTCCATGCCCGGGCCGTGGTGGTGGGGGAGGACTTCCACTTCGGCAAGGGCCGCACCGGCAACGTGGCCGAGTTGCAGCGTCTGGGCCGCGAATGGGGTTTCGAGGTGGTCCCCCTGGACCTCATCCGCCACCGCAGCGATGCCCGCGAGCCGGTCTCGTCCACCGCGGTGAGGCGAGCCCTGGCCGGCGGGGACGTGGCCAAGGCCGCGGCAATGCTGGGCCGCTACTACGAGGTGCGGGGCACGGTGGTTCCCGGCGACCGGCGAGGCGTGACGGTCGGGTTCCCCACTGCCAACGTGCCGGTTCCCAAGTTCATGGCCTGGCCTGCCGACGCCGTGTATGCGGGGTGGTGCACGCTGCCCGACGGCATCCGGCGGGGTTGCGCCATCAACATCGGTCGCCGCCCCACCTTCTACGAGCACGCCGAGCAGTCCCTGCTGGAGGCCCACGTCATCGACTTCGATGGCGACCTGTACGGATGCGAGGTACAGGTGGAGTTCGTCGACTTCCTGCGGAGTGAGCGCAAGTTCGAGGGACTGGAACATCTCTCCGAGCGGCTGGCCATCGACGTAGCCGACGCGCGGAGCCGGCTAGGGCTCGCGTGACCGACCCCGTGTCTCCTGCGGTGCCCCGCCGGGTGCCTGAGGTGGAGCACTTCGCGGAGGCGCTGGTGCCCACACCCCACGGGGAGTTCTTGGCCCATGTGTACATAGCGGACGGTGGCCAGCAGCACATCGCCTGCGTGATGGGCGATGTGGAGGATCCTCCACCGCCGCTGGTTCGGGTGCATTCGGAGTGCCTGACCGGCGATGTGTTCCGGTCGCTGCGCTGCGACTGCGGGGCGCAACTCGACCACGCGCTGTCCGCCATCGGGTCGGAGGGGCGGGGCGTGCTGCTGTACATGCGGGGCCACGAGGGCCGCGGCATCGGGATCGGCCACAAGATCAGGGCCTACGCGCTGCAGGAGCACGGCCTCGACACGGTGGAGGCCAACGCGGCCCAGGGCTTGCCGGTCGACGGCCGGGTGTACGACGCCGCGGCGGCGATCCTGGCCGACCTCGGCCTGCGCGGGGTGCGGCTGATGACCAACAACCCGGCCAAGTGCGAGGGGCTGGCTAGCTGCGGGATCGAGGTGGTGGAGCGGGTCTCCATAGAGACCGGCGCCCGGCCCGAGAACCTCCGCTACCTGGAGACCAAGCGGGTCAAGCTGGGCCACACCCTGAGCAACTGAGAGGCCGAGCGAGTAGGCCGCGGGTCTCGTCAGTAGCAGAGGACTGCGGCGGCCAGCCGCTCGGACTCGCGGGTACGCAGCGCGACGTTGACGTCTAGGCGCTCCAGGTGCTGTGCGACCTGCTTAGCCCCCTGGGGCACGGGATGGGCGGTCACGAAGTCGTGCACCTGGCCGGCCAGTTCGGTCCGGTCGAGCGCGGTGACTCCCTCGAGCATCCGCGACAGCGAGTTGCTGGGGAAGGTGACCACCACGTCGTCCCAGCGGCTGGTGAGGAAGTCCCACGCCTGCGGTCCGGCGTTGCGGTTGTAGAGGGCGCGGCGGATCAGGTAGGGGCCGTCCTGAGTGCGCACGGAGCCGTCGAGGGTGCCTTCCAGGATGGTCCGGACCAGTTCCTCATCGGGGAAGTCGGCCAGCGCTGCCAGGTGGCGCTGCTCGGTCTGGGGGTCTGTCGCCGTCTCGTAGCGTCTCCGGATGCGGGCGAAGTCCTCGGCACCTCCGTGAGCTGCCACCACCCCCAGGGCCGCTGCGGCCAGTGTGGGATCCGGATGGTCGAGCCTGGCCCGGCATGCCGCGATCGTGGCCGGATGGTCGGCTATCGCACCTCTCAGCCTCACCAGCGTTGCTCGTAACTCGCCGGTGCGCTCGTCCTCGACGCCGGTGGGCGGGGGATCGAGTCCGAGGTCCGCGGCGGCCGCGTCGGATGAGGCTGCGACGAGCTCGCAGAAGCGTTGGGCCGCGCCGTCGTCCAGCAGCCGGCGCAGGTGGGCCAGGCTGCCCGCGATGGCCTGCCATACCGTCAGGTCGCGTTCTGCGGTGAATCCTCCCAGCACGAGGTCGAGGAACGCCGGTGCGTCCAGGCGGCCCGAGACGGTGGCGGCCCAGGCGTCGTCGACGAGGCCGTGGCGCTCGTCTGCGGTGCGGTCGCCCGGCCCTGTGCCGGCCACGGTGGCGAGGGTCTCAGCGTCGGGGTCGTCGCGGTAGAAGCCGGAGGCGCCGCTGTTGAGGGTCACTGACTGCCCGGCCGCCGCCGTCAGGGTTCGCCGGGGCTGGTCCAGCAGCAGCCGCAGCTCGTGCCGGTCGCCGCCGGGCTGGCTCAGCCGCAGCCGCAGCGGGACGACCCAGGTCCGCTCCTCGGCCTGGCCAGGATCGAGGGTGAAGTGGCGCTGGGACAGCTCCAGGCCATGCTCGCCGGCGACGGCGCTGACCGCCGGGTAGCCGCCCTGGTAGATCCAGCCGCCCATGATCTGTCCCACCGGCTGGCCCGAGGCCTCGGCCAGGGCGTTCCACAGGTCCTCGGTGACGGTGTTGCCGTAGGCGTGCCGCCGCAGGTACAGGCGCACGCCGGCCCGGAACGTCTCGGGGCCCAGGTACTGCTCCAGCATGCGGACCAGGGCCGCCCCCTTCTCGTAGGTGATCACATCGAACATGTCCTCGGCCTCGGCGGGGGAGTGCACCGGGTACTCCACCGCCCGGGTGGTGCCGAGCGCGTCGGTGGACAGCGCCGAGGCCCGGCTGCGGCAGAACGTCGACCACACCCGCCAGTCGGGCCGGTAGGCGTCGCTGCAGGCCGTCTCCATGAAGGTGGCGAAGGCCTCGTTGAGCCAGATCCCCTCCCACCAGGCCATGGTCACCAGGTCCCCGAACCACATGTGGGCCAGCTCGTGGTTGATCACGTCGGCCACCCGCTGCAGTTCGGGCTGGCTGGCGGCGGTCTCGTCGACCAGCAGCAGGACCTCCCGGAAGGTCACGCAGCCGAGGTTCTCCATGGCGCCGAACGCGAAGTCCGGTATGGCCACGAGGTCGAGCTTGTCGGAGGGATAGGGCAGGCCGTAGTAGTCGGAGAACCACTCCAGGGCGTGGGCCGCGACGTCGAGCGCGAATCCGGTCTGGTCGCCCCGTCCCGGCCGGTGGACCACCCGCACCGGCACCCCGCCGCAGTCGATCGGGTCGGTGACCTCCAACGGCCCGACCACGAAGGCCACCAGGTAGGTCGACATCGGCATTGTTGTCGCGAAGCTGACCCGCACCCGGCCGTCCTCTAGCGGCTCGCGGCCTGTCTCAGCCGTGTTGGACACCGCCAGGAGGCCCTCCTTCACTACGAGTGTCGTCGTGAAGGTGGCCTTCAACGCGGGCTCGTCGAAGCAACAGAAGGCCCGCCGGGCGTCGGTGGACTCGAACTGGGTGGTGGCGACGGTGTGGGTCTCGCCGGCGTCGCCGGTGTAGGTGGACCGGTAGAAGCCGTGCAGCTGGTCGTTGAGCACCCCGGTGAAGGCGATGTCCAGCCGGGCCGGGCCCGCCGCCACCCTTGCGGACCCCCCTCGCGGCGAAAGCGTCAGGCGTTCGGAGTCCTCGTCGAGCTCGAAGTCGAGTTCGACGGCCTCGCCTCCCGGGGCGGTGATCCAGGCGCTTGCGATGTCCAGTTCCGCCGCGTTCAGCACGATCGTGTCCCGCGGCTCCGTGACCTCGATGTCGATGCCGACCCGGCCCGTGAAGGCCGCGGCCTCGAGGTCGGGTTCCAGCTCGATGTCGTAGTGCCGGGGAACGGCGCCGCCGGGCAGTCTCGGACTCATGGTCCGACCGTACTAGCGGCCGCGGCGCCTTCAGCCGTCGATGATCTTGTAGCGGTGGCTCAGGGGCCAGTACCGGCGGTCCGCAAGGTCCTCGCGCATCCGCTGCGCGACCTTGTCGGCCTCGTCGAGCAGAGCGGCCTCGTCGACGGTCAGGACGCGGCCGCCGTCCACCACCAGGGAGCCGTTCACCAGGACGCTCCTGACGTCGGTTCCGGCCGCGTACCTCACGAGTGATCCGACCGGGTTGTGCCGGGGCGAGAGTCGCGGGTTCTCGCCGTCGATCACGGCCAGGTCGGCGGCCTTGCCGACCTCGAGGGAGCCGATCTCGTGGTCCCACAGCAGTGCTCGAGCTCCGTCGATGGTGGCCATGTCGAAAGCGTCCTCGGCGGTGAAGGCGACGGGGTCGTACCGCGGGATGCCCGCGGCCTGGCCGTGCATGAGGTAGGCGATCCTGGCCACCGCCAGGATATCGTTGATGACCGTGTCGCATCCGAGGCCGACGGTCACGCCGGCGGCCCTCATGCCCACCACGTCGGTGACGGCCGACACGATGTCGGTGCACACCACCGGCGCATGGGTGAGCATCGCGCCCGACTCGGCCATCATCTGCGCCTCACGGGCGGTGGTGAGCATGGCGTGGATGGCCAGGAAGCGCGGTCCGAGCACGCCGAGGCTGCTGAGGTGCTCGATCGGCCGTCGCCCGAACAGCGAGACGCACAGCTCGATCTCCTCGCGGTCGCGGTTGATGTGGGTCATCATCACGGTGCCGTGGCGCTCGGCCAGGTCCCGGGCCGCACCGAACATCTCGTCGCTTACCGAGGGCACGCTGGGTGCATGGATGTAGGGACGCACCCGGCCCGCGCCCTGCGTCGCCCAGCGGGTGCAGAAGTCGTCTATGTGGGCGATGTTGTCGGCCCGCAACGCCGGGTCGTCGCGGTACTCCGAGCGGCCCTCGATCTGCTCGTAGTTGCTGGCGAGGCGGGAGGTGCGGTCGCGCTGGCCCACCGCCAGGGCGCAGCGGATGCCCATCTCCAGCGCGGTCTCGCCCACGGCATCCTCGTGCTCGGGAGTGCAGGTGGTGTCGGTGGTGGTGGTGACGCCGGCTCGGAGCAGGTTGGCCATGGTGACCCGCGTACTGGTCCTGATCCCGTCATCGCCGAGCACGTCCTCGGCCGGGATGTAGATCCGGGTGATGTTGGGCAGGTCCTCGAAGGCCATCCCCCGAACCAGGGCCTGGGCCATGTGGTTGTGGGTGTCGATCAGCCCCGGGATCACCAGGTCTCGCGGCCCTCCCAGGCGCCGGCTTCCCCGGTAGGCCGCTTCGACCTCGGTCCTCGGTCCCACCGCGACGATCCGCGTGCCGGCGACAGCCACCGCGCCGTCGAGGAAGACTCTGCGCTCGGGGTCGGCGGTGATCACCGTGCCCGTCGCTACGTAGTCCGCAGCCCCGGCTCGGCCGTCACGGATGTCAACGGCTTCGGTCATTCGCACTCCTGACAGTGGCGCGCCGCGTGCAGACGAGAGTACGCCTGTCGGGGCCTCCCGGCTGACCGGGAGGCCCCGACGATGCCAGCTCTAGAAGCCGATGCTCTCGTCGATGAACTCGTTGGTGACGATGTCGCCGGGCTGCAGGCCGTCGCGGACGTCGAATCCGGCGGCGCCGATCTTATCGATCACCTCCTGGATGCGGTCGAGGTCGAAGTTGCCGACGGTACTGTCGGGCCCGTTGCCGACGAGGCCGAGTTCGATCTGAGCCTGCACCGAGAAGTCGGCCAGCTCCGGCGGGTACTCCCAGAAGCTGTCGATGGTCTCGACCGCGTCCACGATGATGGCGTTGGCCCGGCCCGGGTCGTTGGCGAAGTCCACCACCGACTGCTGCACGATCGGCACGAAGCGCTCCAGGCAGGGCCGCAGCGCGTCGAGGTCCCCGGCGCGGATGGCGAGCGTCTGGGAGTAGATCCGCAGGCCGGCGTCGTGGATCAGCTCGAAGGCGATCGGCTTGGCCCACTCCTCGTAGACGTGCTCGTAGCTGTAGGGGGACTCCGACGCGAACCCCTGCTGGGCGATGGCCCCCTGCTCGGTGATGAACCGGGCCGGCGAGCCGTCATAGGACGGGTCGATCTGGTCGGCCGAGAGCACACCCTCGTTGACGAACACGTCGATGAACGTGCCTCCGCCGAAGACGTTCACCGTGAGGCCCTTGCGGCCGATGTCGGCGATGGACTGGATGTCGGGCTGGGCCTCAGGATCCCACTGGATGATCTGGGGGTTCTTCTCCAGCGGCGCCACCACCGACAGCGTGGGCGTGTCCCCGCCGAGTATGACGGCCTCGTCCATGCTCACGTAGGCGAGGACGAGTTCCTCGTCGACGTACATCTGGGCCGAGCCGGACGCGAACCCGATGGCCGGGCCGCCGGCCCGCACCTGGATGTCGATTCCGGTGTCGACGTCGCCGGCCATCAGGCTGCCCGTCGTGGTCTGGTTGTCGGCATCGATGACGTAGTCGGCCCCGACCATCTGGTACAGGGCGCCATGCTCGGACTCGGGGAACCAGTCGGTCTGGATGACCAGAGGGCTCGGGCAGACACCGGCCAGGCTCATGGCGTCCTCAGCCATCTCCTCCTCAGCCATCTCCTCCTCAGCCATCTCCTCATCGTCGGTGTCGGCCGGCGCCTCAGTGGTCTCGGGCTCGTCGGCGGGTGCTGGCTCGTCGGCCGGTTCGGGCTCGGGATCCGGTGCGGGGGCGGCCGTAGTGGCCGGCGCCTCCGAGACCGCGGCCGGGGCGTCATCGCCGGTATCGTCATCGCCGCATGCAGCCGCGATCAAGCCCAGTACCGCCAGCGCGCAAAGGGCGCGAATCCATGACTTCTTGCTCATCTTGTCCTCCAGGTGTTGGTCGGGAATGTTGACATGACCTATCACAATCTTGATACCATCAACATTTGCTCGGCGCAAGCCGGGGACGAATCGCGATTCGGAAAGATCCTGTGAACTCTGAGAACGTTGCTGTTGGCGCTGCGGGAGCCAGGCTCGAAGGCCGGGTCGACGACGCGGACCGCATCCATCGACTGGGGGCCAAGATCAGGACCCTGCGCAAGGAACGGGGGCTCACGCTGAAGTCGCTGGCCCAGTTGAGCGGCCTGTCGCATCCGTTCCTGTCGCAGGTCGAGAGGGGACTGGCCCGGCCGTCGATGAACTCGCTGCACCAGATCTCCGAGGCGCTCGGAACCAACGCCTCATGGCTGCTCGCCGGGTCGGAGAACACCCGGGAGGCAACCGTGGTCCGGGCATCAGACACCTCGGTCGTGCCGGCCAGCGAGCTGGGGGACATGGACGGCGTGCGCCGGGTGGTCGCCCCTGAGGCCAGCCCGTTCCAGGTCGTCGAGTTCACCGGCGCCCCCGACTCGTTCCGCGAGTACTGGGTCCACGACGGGTTCGAGACGATCTACGTCATCTCCGGAGTGGTGGACGTCGACCTGGACGGGGAGATCTTCCGGCTCGAGCCCAGCGAGTCCATCTCCTACGACACCCGCCAGCCGCACCGGCTGCGGGCCGCAACCGACGAGACGGTCAAGTTGCTGATGATCGAGGCCTCGCCCGGATTCACCAACGTCCGCCTCCGGTAGCCTGCGGCCCCGTGCCGCCCGTTGCCCCGAGTGGGGATCAGTACTCAGCGATCGAGGCTCGGGGCCTCGTCCGGACCTTCGGCGACAAGCGGGCGGTGGACGGCGTCGATCTGAACGTCGACGCCGGGGCGATCTACGGCTTCCTGGGCCCGAATGGTGCGGGCAAGAGCACCACGGTGCGGATGCTGTGCACCCTGCTGAAGCCCACGGCAGGACAGGCCACCGTGGCCGGCCACGACGTGGTCGAACATCCCGGCGAGGTTCGCATCCGCATCGGGGTCGCGCTGCAGGAGGCCGCGCTCGACGAGCGCCAGACCGGCCGGGAGATACTCGACCTGCAGGCCCGCCTGTACGGCCTGAGCGCGACCGATCGGGCCGCGTCGATCGCACGGGCCGTCGACCTTGCCGACATCGGCGACGCCATGGACGACCGGGTCAAGACCTACAGCGGTGGCATGAGGCGCCGCCTCGACCTCGCGGCCTCGCTGATCCATGGCCCCGAGGTGCTGTTCCTGGATGAGCCGACCACCGGCCTCGACCCGGTGAGCCGGGCTCAGGTCTGGGACGAGGTGCGCCGGTTGAACGGCGAGCTGGGGGTGACGGTGTTCCTCACCACCCAGTATCTCGAGGAGGCCGACGCGCTGGCGGACCGGGTGGCCATCATCGATGACGGCCGCATCGTCGAGGAGGGCTCACCGTCGGAGCTCAAGCGGGCCGTCGGCGCCGACGTGATCGTCGTAGACCTTCCGCCCGAGGCCATCGCGCCGGCGGCCGCGGTCGCCGAGACCGTGCCCGTTGTGGATGCCGTGACTCAAGGACGCCGCGGCATCACCATCGCCACCGCCGACGGAGCGGCCACGGTCGGCACGGTGGCGGTTGCCCTGTCGTCGGCCGGACTGCACCCCCAGTCTCTCACCGTGCGCACCCCGTCGCTCGACGACGTGTTCCTGCTGGCCACCGGCTACCGGATGTCTGCGGTGGACTCGACCGCCACCGGCGGCGGCGCCGCAGGCGGCGGACCGGCTTCGCAGAACCCGGGCCGGACCCGTACACCGGCCTCGCCACCGAGCAGCCCCCCGTGAGCGTTCAGAGCGCAGCCCCCTCCGTGGCCGGCGGCGGCATGGTGCGTCCCGTCGGGATCATCACCGACATCGCCACCGTGGCCCGCCGCTCGGTGCGCAGCCTGCTGCGCGAGCCCGAGGCGATGGCTCCGGCGCTGATCATCCCCACCTTCTTCTTCCTGGTCAACATCGGTGCGCTCGAGTCCTTCGTGGAGCGCTCACCCGGCATCGACTACCGGGCGTTCCAGATACCGGTCGCCATAATCTTCGCGGTCACCGGCATCTCTCGGGCGTCGGTGCTGGTGATCGACATCCAGACCGGGTACCTCGACCGGATGCTCGTGACGCCGGTGCGCCGGACCACGCTGCTGCTCGGCATGATGGTCGCCGACATCGTGCTGGCCATCTCGCTGTCGCTGGTCGTGATCGCCATGGGCTTCATCGCGGGCGTGCGCTTCGGAACCGGCCTGCTGGGGATCCTGGTCTTCCTGGGGTTGGCGGTGGCATGGAGCCTGTCCTTCACCGGATTCCCGTACACGGTGGCCTTGCGAACCGGGAATCCGGCCGCGGTCAACTCGTCGTTCCTGATCTTCTTCCCCTTCGCCTTCCTGACGCCCGCGTACCTGCCGCGGGAACTCATGACGGGTTGGATGCAGACCGTGGCCGCCTGGAACCCGGTGACCTATCTGCTGGAGGGGATGCGCTCGCTGCTGTCGGAGGGCTGGGATGTTGCCGCCATCGGCAAGGGGGCTGCCTCCATCGCCGGCCTGGGCCTGGTCACGTTCGTGATGGCGTTCCGCTCCCTGGGCCGCCGGGTGGCCACCGGCTGAACTCCCGCTCTCGCTCGCTCTAGTGTCTCGGGGCGGCCGGTAGGCAACGGGAGGCTGCGTGGAACCGTCACTTGATGCCGTCGGCGTCGGCAACGCCATCGTGGACGTGATCGCCCCGGTCCCGGATTCGTTCATCGACGACCACGGGCTGGTGAGGGGGG
The DNA here is from genome assembly GCA_965221605.1 of Candidatus Aldehydirespirator sp. Classification (GTDB taxonomy): domain Bacteria; phylum Actinomycetota; class Acidimicrobiia; order Acidimicrobiales; family Aldehydirespiratoraceae; genus Aldehydirespirator. The sequence goes on along the minus strand of CBDCSK010000003.1, from coordinate 61,627 downwards.
CCATGACGCTGGTCGGCGCGGATCGGTCGGCCTCGCTCTACGACGCCATGCCGTCGGGCATAGCGGCCTCGGGCGGGTCGGCGGCCAACACCATGGCCGGCGTGGCCTCCTTCGGCGCACGGGCCGCCTTCATCGGCAAGGTGCGCGACGATCAACTCGGGGAGGTGTTCGTCCACGACATCCGGGCGACAGGGGTCGTCTTCGACGTGCCTCCCTCACCGGAGGGGCCTCCCACCGCCCGTTGCCTGATCCAGGTGACCCCCGACGCCGAGCGCACCATGAACACGTATCTGGGCATCTCCGCGCTGCTGGGGCCACCGGACGTGGACGCCGACCTGGTGGCGTCGGCCGCGATCACCTACTGCGAGGGCTACCTGTGGGACGTCGAGGTGGCCAAGGAGGCCATCCGGGTGGCCGTGGCGGCCGCGGGCGAGGCCGGCAGGACGGTCGCGCTGGCCTTGAGCGACTCGTACTGCGTCGAGCGCCACCGCGACGAGTGGCTCGACCTGATCGAGGACCATGTCGACGTGGTGTTCGCCAACGAGGCGGAGGTGTGCGCCCTTCACTCGACCGACGACTTCGGCGCAGCCCTCCAGCGCACCGCCGGGATGGTCCGCACGCTGTCGGTCACGCTGGGGCCCCGCGGCTCGGTGGTCGTGCAGGGCACGGCAACCGATGAGATTCCCGCGGCCGAGATCGCTCCCGTGGTCGATGCCACCGGAGCGGGCGACATGTACGCCGCGGGGTTCTTGTGGGGCATGAGCCGCGGCGAGCCGCCGCTCCGGTGCGCACAGTTGGGCAGCCTGGCCGCAGCCGAAGTCATCAGCCATGTCGGGGCCCGCCCCCAGACGGCGCTGGCGCAGCTCGCAGCCTACCACGAGCTCGCCTAGCCCGGTGCCTGCCATCAGGGCCTCGACGGTGGTGCCCGCCGGGCCCTCGGAGGTGTGGGAGGACCTCCGGCGTATTGGCAGCCACGTCGACTGGATGAGCGACGCCGTGGAGATCCGCTTCCTGACCGAGGCCACCGAGGGCGTCGGCGTGCGCTTCGAATGCGACACCAAGCTCGGCCCGCTGAGGCTCACCGACCGCATGGAGGTGACCGAGTGGCGCGACGCCGAGACGATGGGAATCAGGCACGCCGGGGTGGTGTCGGGCGTCGGGCAGTTCCGGTTGTCTGCCTGCGAAGGCCCGGAGGGCGCCGTCCACACCCGCTTCGAGTGGACCGAGTCGCTCCGGTTCCGATGGTGGATGGGAGGCCGCGTCGGAGCCGCCCTCGCCCGCCCGGTGCTGCGGGCCGTGTGGGCGCGCAACCTCCGCAGGTTCGCCGCCCGGTTCTGACCGTCGACCGGACCGGCGTCCCTAAGAGCCAGTGGCTTCGGTCAAGGCAACTAATACACTTACACACAATGCAAGGATATCTCACACAATAACGGTTATTATAAGTGGAAGGCAGCACAGACGTCACCGAACGGCTGCTGGATGCCGCCGTCGAGGTGTTCGCAGAGCACGGGTTCGAGGCTGCCCGCGTCGCCGAGATCGCTCGCCGGGCCGGGCTGACGACCGGTGCGATCTACGCGCGGTGGCGGGGCAAGCGCGATCTGATCGTCGACGCGGTCGGCCATATCTCTCCGCAGTTCATGGACCTCTCGCCGGTCGCCGCGCCCGTTCCGGAGACTCTGGCCACGCTGGGCACGAGTCTCATGGACGTTCGCCACGCCAAGTCTCGCGACGTGATGCTCGAGGCGTTCGTCAGCGCCCGGCGTGATGGTGACTTCCGCGCCGCGGTGACACGATCCATGGAGCGGGAGGCGGAGCGTCTGGACGAGATCATCGCGAGCGTCCAGAGTGAGGGAGCCATCGACCCGGACTTCAACACACGCGCCATCGTCGCGTTCCTCCAGGCCCTGCGCCTGGGGATGCACCTGGTCGAGTCCGCATCGGACATGAATGTCCCCAGAGCGGACATGGACGCCATGATCTCCCGTCTGGTCGCGGCCGTGGCACCCACGTCCTGCGCGACCGAGTCCCCGGCCGAGGACTGATCCTCGCCGGGGCGATCAATCCTCCAGGACCGGCCGGTAGCCCAGCTCCAGGTCGCCGAGCCGCACCAGCATCGAGGCGATCCAACCGCCCAGCGCGGTGAAGTGCTTGTCGAGTTCGGCGCCGTCTGACAGGCCGGCCTCGTCGAGTTCGTAGGCGCCCTCGTAACTCACATCGATGGCGTACTCGGTGGCGTCGGCGTCGTCGGGATCCTCCGCGTACAGCGATTCCACCCGGGGCCCTCCCCGCCGGAGGGGCTCGCTGCCGATGTCGGGGCTGGCCACCGGAAGCACCTCCAGGACCATCGCGGGCTCGGGCGCTCCGGCCAGGCACTGGGCCCGCAGAAGGATCTTGATCTCGATGCGGGGCGGCTCGGCATAGCCCTCGCCCGCGTACCAGCTCAGGTAGGCCGCCTGCGACCAGGTGGGCCACACGCAGCTGACATCGGCACAGACCCGGGGCGGCTGTCCCTCGCCGGGGAGCGCGTAGGAGTTCTCCCACGAGACATCGCCCAGCAGCACGTCGGTCTGGAACCGCTCCTCGCCCGCCTGTCGCTCCAGCAGGGCGTCCTCGAACGCGTCCCGCAGGGCGCCTATGGCGTCGGTGAATACATGGTCGAGCATCGCCCCGTCCGCCTAGTCGCGGTCATGCTGACAGTATCGCCCCTTCGCGGGGTGGCCCCGTAGTGGAGCGCACGACCAACTCGGGCTGCAGGGTGTGGCGGATCGGCTCGCCGGCCCCGTCGGACAGCCGCTGGAGCAGCGTGGCCACCGCGAGGCGCCCCATGGCCAGCTTCGGCTGGTTGACGGTGGTGAGCGACAGGTGGCGCAGCGCGGAGATGAAGGTGTTGTCGAAACCGACCAGCGACACGTCGCCGGGAACGGCCATGCCGGCGTCGGCCAGACGGTTGAGCGCTCCGGCGGCGAGCAGGTCGTTGAAGGCGAAGATGGCGGTGGGGGGATCGTCGTCGGCCAGCAGCCCGTCGATGACGGCCAGCGCGTCGGCCTCGCCGTCGCCCGCGGGCCGGATGTCGATCAGATGGCCGAGCCCGGCGGCCCGCATGGCTGACTCGTAGCCCGCCCGACGCTTCATCGTGGACACGTTGGCCCCTCCGTCCAGGTGGACGATGCGGGTATGGCCCAGCCCGGCCAGGTGCTCCACCGCCAACTCCGCCCCCCGGCGGTCGTCGGTGCCGACGGTGTCGACGCCGTCATGGGCCGGACCACTGGCCACCATCACGCAGGGAGCGTTGAGGCCGACGCGGGCTGAGTCGCTGCCGCCGAGGCGGGCGCCGACCAGAGCCGTCCCCTCCACCCGCAGCTGCAGGAAGGTCTCGACCGCCTCCATCTCGCGTCGCGCGTCGCGGTGGCCGTTCAGGATGAGCACTCTGAAGCCGTGCTCGGCCGCCTCGGCCTCTATCCCGTCGACCACCTCGCCGAAGAACGGGTTCCGGAGATCGTCGACGAGCACGCCGATGGTGTGGGTGCGCTGCTGGGCGAGGATGCGGGCTATCAGGTTGGGCCGGTAGCCCAGCTCGCGAGCGGCCCGCAGCACCGAGCGCCGCTTCTCGTCGGACACCTGCGGCGAGTCGTTCATCACCAGCGACACCAGGGCGCGCGACACTTTCGCTCGCTCCGCCACGTCCTCCATGGTGGGCCGGTTCATGCCGATCACCGCCACCCGGCTTGACACAACACGGCCGGGACGCTAAATCATTGGAGCGCTCCAATCCAATGCGGCGCGGCAGATTCAGGGAGGAAATCGAGGGGGATATGCCTGCACGACAAGGCGGGCCCGAATGCTTGCAAGGCTCGTCGGGTAGCGGCCCATGACGACCGCGGCGCGAACCGCGCTGCTCGACCGCGTCGCCACTGCGCCCATCAGCTGGGGCGTGTGCGAGGTGCCGGGCTGGGGCTACCAGCTTCCCGTCCATAGCGTGCTGGGCGAGATGAGGTCGGCGGGCTTCACCCACACCGAGCTGGGCTCTCTGGGCTACCTGCCGACGGAGCCCGCGGCGCTGCGCGGGACTCTGGAGGGCAGCGGCCTCAGCCTCCTCGGCGGCTTCGTCCCGCTGGTGCTGCACGATCGGGGTCGCGCCGCCGCGACCAGAGACGCCGCCCACCGGTGGGCCCGGCTGATCGCCGGTGGCGGCGGCCGATTCTTTGTCTCCTGCGCGGTCAGCGATGAGGAAGACTGGCGCCAGGAGCCCCTGAGCGACACGGAGTGGGCGGTGCTGTTCGCCTCGCTGGCCGAGATGGACGGCATCGCAGCCGAGCACGGGCTGCAGCAGGTGTTCCACTCCCATTTCGGGTCCCTGGTCGAGACCGACGCCGAGCTGGGAAGGGTCCTGGAGGGCTCGGAGGTGTCGCTGGTGCTGGACACTGCTCACATCACCATCGGCGGGACCGATGTCGAAGAGCTGTTGGATCGCTACGAGCCGCGCGTGGGCCTGGTCCACCTCAAGGACCTCGAGCCTGAGCTGGCGGCTCAGCTGAAGGCGGGAGAGCTGTCGCTCATGCAGGCCGTGCAGCGCGGCCTGTTCCCGCCGCTAGGTCGAGGAGGGGTGGCGATCGCGGAGACCGTCGCCCGGCTCGAGGAATCGGGACGAGACCTCTGGTACGTCCTGGAGCAGGACGCGGCCATCGCGGAGGGCGACCTCTCCGCCGTCGCCGGACTCAGACGCAACGCCGATCTGAGCCTGGAGTTCCTGCGAAGTCTGGTGCCCGCCGGAGCGGGCAGCGGAGCAACCAACAACAACCACCGATTCCCGGAGGGATAACCAAATGTCAAGACTATTGAAGCTGCTCGGTGTGGTGCTTGCCATCACGCTCGTCGCTGCGTCCTGCGGCGACGACGGTGACGACACCACCGAGCCGGCCGCCCCGGCCGAGTCGGCGGAGGCGGCCGCACCCGCGGACGACGAGAGTGAGGCCGCCCCGGAGACGACTGCGGCCGCAACCGACGATGTCGTCGACACGCAGGGTTGCGACAAGACCTATCACGTAGTCACCCACGGCGACGCCGGAACGTTCTGGTCCGTTGTGGAGAAGGCCGTGCGGGACGCGGCAGCGGCCATCGGCTGCGACGTCGTGTACCAGGGCTCGAACAACGACGCCCTCAAGCAGTCCCAGGACATCGAGGCCGCTATCGCGGCCGGGTCCGACGGCATCGCCATCTCGCTGTCCGACCCGACCGGTGTCAGCGCCGCAGCCGAGGCGGTCGTGGCCGCGGGCATCCCGCTGTACACGCTGAACTCTGGCGTGGACTACTACAAGGACCTCGGAGCGGTGACCCACATCGGCCAGACCGAGTTCGTGGCCGGACAGGGCGCGGGCGAGCGCTTCAACGCCCTAGGCGCCAGCAAGGTGCTGTGCGGGCGCCAGGAGCAGGGCAACGTCGGCCTCGAGGAGCGCTGCGACGGTCTTGCTGACACCTTCAACGGCGAGGTCGTGTCCGAGTTCATCGGCCTCGACGCCAATCCCGACGAGCAGCGGGCAACGATCTCGTCGCGGCTGATCGCCGACGAGGCCATCGACGCGGTTCTCGGCACCGGTCCGAACGTCCCGCTGCGGGCGCTCGAGGCGGCCGAGAATGCGGGTCGCACGCTCCATATCGGCGGCTTCGACCTCTCCAGCGACCTGATCGACAGGATCCAGGCCGGGGAGATCGCATTCACGGTCGACCAGCAGCAGTACCTGCAGGGGTATCTGCCGGTGATCCTGATGCACCTCCAGGCGACCAACCAGAACACCGCGGGCGGCGGCCTGCCCGTCCTCACCGGGCCGGGCTTCGTGACGCCCGACAACGCGGCTGCGGTAGCCGCTCTGGTGGCCGCGGGCACCCGGTAGACCCCCCAAGTGGCAGGGGGCGGCTGGTCGCGGCTGGCCGCCCCCTGCTAACTTCCGGCGGCACGAGGCCCACCGCCACCCGCCGGTTCGCGAACCGGCGTTTCCGATACTGAAGAGTGCGGCCGTCTCGGCCTTCGGAGCGGTCGCAAAACGCCACAGCCAACGCCATAGGGGGATTCATGGCCGAGACGACCAATGACAAACCAGCAGTGAGCGCGGCCGACTCGGGCGACGAACGGCTCGCTCACCGGGGACCGATCCAGACACTCCTGACGAGACCGGAGATCGGCGCCCTGCTCGGGCTCGTCGGCGTGGGAGTGATGTTCTGGCTTGTGGCCGGGCAGTTCGGGACGGTCGGCGGCATCGCCAACTTCCTCGACACCGCGGCCATTCTCGGCATCATGGCGGTGCCGGTGGCACTGCTCATGATCGGGGGAGAGTTCGACCTCTCCTCGGGAGCCATGACCGGCGCGACCGCCATGGTGGTGGTGCTTCTGAGCATCGATCCCGGCTCGGGCGGGGCCGGGCTGAACCTGTTCATGGCCGTGCCGCTGACCCTGGCTCTGGCCCTGTCCATCGGATGGTTCAACGGCACGGTGGTGGACAGGACGTCGCTGCCCAGCTTCATCGTCACCCTGGGCACGTTCTTCATCCTGTGGGGCGGCAAGCTCGGCTTCGCCAAGCTGTTCACCGACAAAGTGATCGTGGGCGACGGCGGCCAGCTCAAGGACGCCGGCGGCTTCGACTTCTGGAGCAGCATCTTCGGCGCCGAATGGGTGCTCAACCCGCAGAAGGTCGAGTCCGGAGAGATCGACGAGAGCGGCCAGGCGATACTGGAGATCGTCCCCGGGACGGGCCACATCTGGGACGGCCGCGACTGGGCCTGGGCCGGGTTGCTCATCATCGGCGGCGCGGCCCTGCTGCTGGGCGTGCTCGAGCTGACCTACCGGCGCCGCAGCGCCTACAAGATGTCGGGCATCGCCGTCTCGGCGGTCGGTGTGGCTGCGGCCGTTGCGGGCTTCCTCTATCTGCTCACGCAGGGTGGGTCCGCCTCCGAGTGGATCGGCGGCATTCTGGTCGCCGCCGGCGTCCTGGCCGGAGTGTCGGGATGGTGCGTGGCCCGCTACGAGCCCGCTGACCGCGGCGGCGCCGGGGCTGCCGACGCCCCCGGGCTGGCTTATCGCCTCGGTGCCGGCGTGGCCGGGATAGTGCTGGGTGTCGTCATTGCCCTGTTGATGGACTCGGGCAACACCGAGCGGCTCGGATTCCTGCCGGGAGCGGCTGGACGGACCGTGTTCGCCATCGGCATAGCCGTTGCCGGCGTCCTGGCCGTGCTCGCCGCAATGGGCCGGATCCGCATGACCTACCCGCTCATCGGCGCAGCCATCATGTTCATTCCGACCGTCAGCTTCATGGTCACCGGCCAGGCGGCCCGGGTGCTGCTCTTCGGCGGTCTCGCCGGAGCAGGCGTCCTGCTGCTGGCTTCATCTGCGGGCCGCTCCCGGATGCCGCTGGTGTTCTCGCTGCTGTCGGCCGTGGCCCTGGTGGCGCTCGCCTTCTTCATCCAGCTGGAGTCCACATCCCGCAAGCTGCGGGTCGAGTTGTTCGTCGTACTGCTGCTGATAGCGCTGCTGATAGCCGTGGCCGCCGTGGCCAGCCACCTTTGCCAGAGGCGTCAGACCGCGGCGGCGTCGGCCGACCTCGGACCATGGGCCCGGGTGGGCGCCATCGCCGGCCTGGCGGGTGTGATCGTGTTCGCCATACTGGAGCTGATCGACGGTGACGGGGTCATCTACAGCATCGTTGTCGGCATAGCCAAGGGAGCCCTGGTCGCCTTCGCGGTGTACGCCGCGGGCGCCCTCTACAAGCTGCTGTTCACCTCCGACGAGGGAACTGGCCGGGCCGTGGTGGTGGTCGGTGCCGGCCTGGTGGCGCTGAGCTTCATCGCCCGGCTGCTGTTCATCACCACCGAGGAGGCCCTGGCCACCAACGCCAGGACCAGCTTCCGGGTCCAGGTGCTGTTCCTGCTGCTCTACGCGGCCGCGGGCACCTGGGTGCTGGCCAAGACCCAGTTCGGGAACTGGATCTTCGCGGTGGGCGGCAACAAGGAGGCGGCCCGCTCGGTGGGCGTCCCGGCCGCCCGGGCCAAGACCACGCTGTTCATGCTGGTGTCGGGATCGGCGTGGCTGGCCGGGATGCTGATCGCCTTCCGCCAGCTGTCGGTGCAGGCCGACGTGGGCAACGGGGACGAGTTCCGCTACATCATCGTGGCGGTGGTCGGCGGCAACCTGCTGACCGGCGGGTACGGCTCGGCCCTGGGCGCCGCCATCGGTGCCATCATCTGGGGCATGATCAGCCAGGGGATCGGCTTCGCGCTGTGGAACAGCAACTGGCAGTTCCTGGTGCTGGGCGCCCTGCTGCTGGTGGCCGTGATCGTGAACAACTACATCCGCGGCCGGGCCGAGAAGGCCCCCGTCAAGGTGGACAAGGCGAAACCCGACCAAGCTGAGATAACCATCGTCGTTCCCAAAGAACCGGCCTCGGGAGAAAAGGAGGATCAGCAATGAGCACCGACTTCCTCGAGATGGAGAACCTCTCCAAGTTCTACGGCAACATCATCGCCCTCACCGGTGTGACCACCACCGTCAATCCCGGAGAGGTGACCTGCGTGCTCGGCGACAACGGCGCGGGCAAGTCCACCTTCATCAAGATCCTGGCCGGCGTGCACCAGCACGACGAGGGCAAGCTGCTGCTCGAAGGCAACGAAGTGAAGTTCGCCTCGCCCCGCGAGGCCCTGGCCGCTGGTATCGCCACCGTGTACCAGGACTTGGCCATGGTGCCGCTGATGTCGGTGTGGCGGAACTTCTTCCTGGGCCAGGAGCCCAAGAAGGGCATGTGGCCGTTCCGCCAGATCGACATCGACAAGGCCAAGATGATCGCCAAGGACGAGATGGCCAAGATGGGCATCGACATCCGCGACACGGAGCAGAGCGTGGGCACCCTGTCGGGTGGCGAGCGCCAGTCGGTGGCCATCGCCCGGGCGAGCTACTTCGGCGCCCGGGTGCTGATCCTCGACGAGCCCACCTCCGCGCTGGGGGTGAAGCAGTCGGGGGTGGTCCTGCGGCGCATCGTGGAGGCCCGCGACCAGGGCCTGGCCGTGATCTTCATCACCCACAACCCGCACCACGCCTATCCGGTGGGCGACCGTTTCGTGATCCTCAAGCGGGGCCGCGCCCTGGGCAACTGGGCCAAGGATGAGCTGTCCCAGGCCGAGTTGACCCAGCTCATGGCCGGTGGCGCGGAGTTGGAGCAGCTCCAGCACGAACTGGCTCAGGGTGGCGCCGACTGAGGGTGGCCCGGCTTCATCCGTTGACCGCCGTTGATCCGGCGGCTGCGCTCGATCTCTCCTCCCGACAGCGATGGCCGAGCTCGAGTTGTTGACCGTCGGGCGGGTCAGCGTCGACCTGTACCCCCAGCAGAGCGGTGTGCCCCTCAGCGGGGTGGAGTCGTTCGCCAAGTCGATCGGGGGCTCGCCCACCAACGTGGCCGTTGCTGCGGCCCGGCTGGGCCGGCGGGCCGCAGTGGTCACCAGGGTCGGCGACGACGGCTTCGGCGAGTACATCCGCACCGCTCTCGCGGAGCGCTTCGGCGTGGTCAACGACTACGTGTCGGTGGACCCGGACCTGCGCACCGCCCTGGCCTTCTGCGCGCTGGATCCGCCGACCGACCCGCCCCTGCTGTTCTACCGGGAGCCCCGCGGCCCGGAGATGAACCTCACCATCGACGACATGCCGGCTGTAGCCACCACCGTGCCCGTGCTGTGGGTGACCGGCTCGCGTTTCGCGCAGGAGCCGTCCCGCTCGACCGTTCGGGATCTGCTGGAGCGGCGCGCCCGGGCGGAGCACACCGTGCTCGACCTCGACTACCGCGACAGCTTCTGGTCCTCGCCCACCGAGGCCCGCGCTGAGATAAGCCCGGCCGTCGGCCATGTCACTGTGGCGGTGGGCAACCGGACGGAGTGCGAGATCGCGGTGGGATCCTCCGATCCTGACACCGCCGCCGACCGCCTCCTGGAGCGAGGCGTGTCGCTGGCGGTCGTCAAGATGGGCGCCGACGGCGTGCTCGTGGCCACTGCCGACGACCGCTGGTCCGTGCCGCCGGTGAGGGTCGAGGTCGTCTGCGGCCTCGGCGCCGGTGACGCCTTCGGCGGTGCCCTGGCCGACGGGCTGCTGGCCGGCCTCGACCCGGTAGCCATGGTGACGCGGGCCAATGCGGCCGGCGCCATCGTGGCCGGCCGGCTGACATGTGCCGACGCCATGCCCACCGCGGCCGAGATCGACGCGGTGCTGGCTGGCGGCGACCCCGGGGAGGCCGAGGCCGCGTGAGTTCGGCCGCGCTCGGGCGCATCTGGATCGACCGCCGCCCGCCGCCGGAGGTGGCCGTCCCCGACGGCCTCGAGCTGACCGACGACCTCGCTGCCGCCGACGGGGCGGTGGTCGGCGCCAACCGCAGCTGGGACGCGGCGGCCTGCCGGCGCCTGCCCAGGCTCAAGGTGGTGGCCCGCGCCGGCATCGGCTACGACAACGTGGAGGTGGCCGCGTGCGCCGCGGCCGGTGTGGCCGCGTGCAACACGCCCGACGGTCCCACCGTGTCCACTGCCGAGCATGCTCTGGCCCTGCTTCTGGCGGTTTCCAAGCGGATCAAGCCTTCGGCGGGGCGGCTCCGGTCCCGTCTCGGCGACTACCAGGCCGCTCACCGTGCCCTGGAACTGGACGGCCGGACCCTGGGCCTGCTCGGCTGCGGTCGAATCGGCAGCCGGGTGGGGCGCTACGGAGCCTCCCTCGGCATGACGGTGCTGGTGCACGATCCGTACGTGGATCCCGCCAGGACGAGGGAGGTCGGCGAGCCCGTGGACCTCGACGGCCTCTGGCGCCGCAGCGACGCGGTGTCGCTGCATGCTCCCGCCACCGGGTCGACCCGCCATATCGTCGACGCCGGGGCCATCGCGGCCATGCGGCCAGGAGTCATCATCGTCAACTGCTCGCGAGGCTCGCTGATCGACCACGAGGCGCTGCTCGCGGGTCTGGAATCGGGCCACATCGCCGGGGCCGGCCTCGACGTGACCGAGCCCGAGCCGCTGCCCGAGAGCCATCCGCTGCTCGGGCGCGACGATGTCATCGTCACCCCCCATGTGGCCTCGTCCACCACCGCGGGGATGGCCCGGCTGCTCGACCAGGCGCTGGGCCAGGCGGCCGAGTGGCTGCGGGGCGGGACTCCCGAGCACCTGCTGGATCCGGCCGCGGCCGATCCCGCCGTGGACCGGCGGAGGGCGTCATGACCCGACGCCTCGGGGTGGCTGTGATCGGCTTCGGCTGGATGGGCCAGGCCCACGCCCGGTCCTATGCCCGCCTTCCCATGATCTTCGAGGGTCTCGAGTACCGGCCCGAGCTCACGGTGTGCGCCGACACCCTCGCCGAGCGGCGCCATGCCGCCACCGTCGACTTCGGCTTCCGCGATGTCACCGGCGACTGGCGGGCCGCGGTTGACCATCCCGACGTGGACGTGGTGGTGATCTGCGCGCCCAACATGCTCCACTGCGACATCGTCGAGGCTGCCGCCGCGGCCAGCAAGCACGTCTTCTGCGAGAAGCCCGTCGGGGGAACCCCCGAACAGACGGCCCGAGCCGAGAAGGCGTGCCGGGACGCGGGCGTCATCACCGGGGTGGGCTACAACTACCGCTTCGTCCCGCTGGTGCAACATGCCCGCAACATGGTCGAGGCGGGCGAGCTGGGCGAGATAACCAACTACCGGGGCCGCTTCTTCTCGGTGTACGGCGCCGACCCCCTGGGTCTGCTCAGCTGGCGCTTCCTGCTCGAGCAGGCCGGGCACGGTGTCTCCACCGACATCCTCAGCCACGCCCTCGACCTGGCCATGATGCTGAACGGGCCCATCCTGCGGGTGGTGGGCACCGGGGAGACGTTCATCAAGGAGCGGCCGCTGCCGTCGGGGTCGGGCACCCACTACGACCGGGGGGCGCCGACCGATCCGGTCGGAGTGGTGACCAACGAGGACTACTTCGGCGCCATGGCGGTGTTCGCCAACGGCAGCCGGGGGACCTTCGAGGTCAGCCGGACCATGGTCGGACCCCAGAGCCAGATGGCCTTCGACATCCACGGCACCGACGGCGCGCTCAGCTGGAACTTCGAGAACATGAACCAGATGCGCCTGTTCCGCAACGTCGAGGGCGACCGGGGCTACGCCACCGTCCACGCCGGTGAGCGCCACCCGTACCACCCAGGATTCGTTCCCGGGGAGGCCAACTCCATCGGCTTCGAGGACGTGGTCACCATCCAGGACCACGAGTTCCTGGCCGCGGTGGCCGAGGGGCGCCCCCATTCCGCCGGGATGGAGCAGGCTCTGGAGTATGTGAGCGTCCAGGCCGCGCTGCTGCGCAGCTGGGAGACCGGCGCCTGGACCGACGTGGTGTCGGTGAGGATCGACTGAGGTTCGACGAGCGGCGAGAGGTGGTCGCCATGGAAACGGTCAGGCTGACGACATCGGGGGCGGTGGTCCGGTACCTGGCGGCCCAGCGCATAGAGATCGACGGCGAGGCGGTGCCGCTGTTCGCGGGCGTGTTCGCCATCTTCGGCCACGGCAACGTCACCTGCCTCGGCCACGAGCTCGAGCAGGCCCAGGACGCGCTGCCCACCTGGCGGGGCCAGAACGAGCAGAGCATGGCCCTGGCCGCCTGCGGCTTCGCCCGGGCGGCCAAGCGGCGCCGGATCATGGTGGCGACCAGCTCCATCGGGCCGGGCGCCACCAACATGGTCACCTCAGCCGCGGTCGCGCTGGCCAACCGGCTGCCGCTGCTGCTGCTGTCGGGCGACACGTTCGAGCACCGCATCGTGGACCCGGTGCTCCAGCAGGTGGAGCACTTCGGAGCCCCGGCCACCACCGTCAACGACGCCTTCCGGGCGGTGGTGCGCTACTGGGACCGGGTCACCACCCCCGAGCAGATCGTGCAGTCGCTGCCCCACGCGGTCAACACCATGCTCGATCCCGGCGACTGCGGCCCGGCCTTCATCGCGCTTCCCCAGGACGTGCAGGCCCAGGCCTACGACTATCCGGCCCGGTTCTTCGACGAGACCGTGCACCGCATCCGCCGGGCCCGCCCCGACACCGGCGAGCTGCGCCGGGCCGCGGCCGCGCTGGCCGCCGCCGAGCGACCCCTGATCATCGCCGGCGGGGGAGTGCGCTGGTCGCTGGCCGAGGAGCAGCTGGCTGCCTTCGCCGAGGCGCACGGCATCCCCGTGGTCGAGACCACCGCGGGCCGGACCTCGCTGCCGGCCCACCATCCGCTCAACTGCGGCCCCATCGGTGTGACCGGGTGCACCTCGGCCAACGCCATGGCCGCCGAGGCCGATCTGGTGCTGGCGGTGGGAACCCGGATGCAGGACTTCACGACCGGTTCGTGGACGGTGTTCGGCGACGAGTCGGCCCGGATCGTCGGGCTGAACGCGGCCCGCTTCGACGCCACCAAGCACATGTGCCTGCCCCTGGTGGCCGACGCCCGCGAGGGCCTCGCCGGACTGGGCGCCGCCCTCGACGGCTACCGGGCGTCGGGTGACTGGACGGCCCGGGCCGCGTCGGAGACCGCGCAGTACCACGCCTACATCGACAAGATCGCCGCGCCGGTGACGGTGGGCGCCACGGGCGCCGACGACGCCTCGGACCCGTACGCCGAGCTGCCCACCTACGCCCAGGTGGTGGGAGCGGTGGATCGGGCCGCCAGCGAGTCCACCTACGTGGTCGCGGCCGCGGGAGGCCTGCCCGGCGAGCTGGTCAACGGATGGCGGGCCCAGCGGCCCCACTCATTCGACTGCGAGTACGGCTACTCGTGCATGGGCTACGAGATCGCCGGCGCCTGGGGGGCCAAGATGGCCCTACCCGAGCGCGAGGTGGTGGTGCTCGTGGGCGACGGCTCCTACCTGATGATGAACAGCGAACTCTACAGCACGGTGCTCACCGGCCACAAGCTCATCGTGATCGTGTGCGACAACGGCGGCTACGCGGTGATCGACCGGCTCCAGGTCAACCAGGGCGGAGCGTCGTTCAACAACCTCTTCGCCGACTGCCGCACCGAGAGGCTGGTCGACATCGACTTCGCGGCCCATGCGGCCTCGATGGGCTGCGAGACCGAGACCGTGCACACCATCGGCGAGTTGGAGGCGGCCCTGGAGCGGGCCCGGTCCGCCGACCGGACCTATGTGATCGCTCTCAGGACCCATCCCCACCGCTGGACCGGGGGCGGCTCGTTCTGGGAGGTGGGCGTGCCTGAGGTGAGCGCCAGCCCGTCGGTGCGGGCCGCTCGCGAGGCCATGGACGAGGGCCGGTCCGCCCAGAGGATCGGCTGGTGACCGGGTCGGGCGCGTTCGGTGGAGGGGTGGCCCTGATCACCGGCGGCTCCCAGGGTCTCGGCTACGCGGTCGCGGAGCGCTTGATCGCGGAGGGCGCGGCCGGACTGCTGCTGGTCGGTCGCGACCCGGTCAAAGGAGTGGCCGCGGCCGCGTCGCTGGCGAGCCTGGACTGCCGGGTCGAGTTCCTGGCCGCTGATCTCGCCTACTCGGACGTCTGCGGTGAGGTCGTAACGGCTCTGGACGAGAGGTTCGGCGTCTGCCACAGCTTCGTGAACTGCGCGGCCATCACCGACCGCGGCACCGTGTGGGACACCACCCCCGAGCTGTGGGACGCCATGCTGGCCGTGAACGTGCGGGCGCCGGGCCTGCTCAGCCAGGGAGTGGCCCGGATCATGGCCCGCGAGCGAGTCGAGGGAACCATCGTGCTTATCGGGTCGATCGCGGGTCGGGGTGGCCCACCGAAGCTGCTGCCGTACTCGACATCGAAGGGCGCTCTGGTGGCCATGACCCGCAACCTCGCCTTCGCGCTGATGCGACACCGCATCCGGGTCAACCTGCTGTGTCCCGGGTGGATGGACACCCCCAACGAGGACGTCGTGCAGCGCACCTTCGACGGGGCCGTCGACGGCTGGCTGGAGCGGGCCGAGGCCGATATGCCCTTCGGCCGGCTCATCAAGCCTGGCGAGATAGCTCGCACCATCGTGCACCTGGCCACCGCCGACTCGGGGATGATGACCGGCGCGGTGGTGGAATGGGATCAGACGGTCCTGGGTGCGGGCGACTCTGTCCTCCCCGGCCCCGAACTCGGCCGGTGGCCGCCCGATTCCGGGGCCCAGTCGTGACCGCGGTCATGCGGGACTACGGCCTCACCGGGGAGGACTCCCGGCTGGCCATCGAGAGCGGCCTGGTGGAGGCAGAGTGGTTCCGGCCGCCCATCGACCCCGAGCGGCTGCGGGCCCTCCAGGTCCGCACCAACGCCCGGGCCGCCCGAGACACCCTCATGTGGCTCGGCCTGCTGGCCGTGTTCGGCTATCTCGCCTTCCGGGCGCTCGGCACCTGGTGGGCGGTGCCAGCCTTCCTGGTCTACGGCGCGCTCTACGGCGGGGCCGGCGACTCCCGCTGGCACGAGTGCGGCCACGGCACCGCCTTCCGCACCAAGCGGCTCAACGACATCGTCTACTACATCGCGTCGTTCATGCTGCTGCGCCAGCCCACGCTGTGGCGCTGGTCGCACGTGCGCCACCACACCGACACCATCGTGGTGGGGCGCGACCCCGAGATCATGTTCCCCCGCCCGGGCTCGTTGCACACCGTGCTCGGGGTGTACCTGCCGGTAGCCCTCCTGCCCAAGGCGGTGTGGCGAACCCTCAAGCACGCCGCGGGCCGCATCGACGACGACGCCCGCGACTTCATCCCCACCGACGAGTTGCCCAAGCTCAAGTGGGAGTCGCGGGCCTACATCGCCGTGCTGGCCGGCACCGCGGTGTGGTGCGTGGCCATCGGCTCGATCGTGCCCGCGCTGTACATCGGGCTGCCCACGTTCTACGGGGCCTGGCTCATGGTGTTCTTCGGCGCCATGCAGCACGCCGGCCTGCGCGAGGACGTGCTCGACCATCGCTACAACTCCCGCACCGTGTACATGAATCCGATCCTGCGGTTCCTGTACTCCAACATGAACTACCACGTGGAGCACCACATCTTCCCGACGGTGCCCTACTACGCGCTGCCGGCCCTCCACGAGGAGATCAAGGAGCACCTGGCCCCGGCCGATCCGTCCACGATCAGCGCCTACCGGCGGATCTTCGCGACGCTGCGCCGCCAGTGGCGCGACCCGTCCTACGACGACCCCCGCCCCGACGTGCCCGAGGTGGCCGGCGGGGAGCTGTCGTTCGTGAACACCGGCGTCACCGCCTGGGCCGGGGACGTGCACGACGGCCTGGTGGACCTCGGCCCGGCTGAGGGGCTGGCCGCGGGCTCGACTCGCCGGATCGACCACGGCGACACGACCTACGCGCTATACCGCCTTGACCCCGACGACGTTGCGACCGGCGATCCGGGCGGCGAGTTCGTGCTCAGCGACGGGCTGTGCACCCACGGGCAGGCCCATCTGGCTGAGGGCGTCGTGCTCGACGGCCTGATCGAGTGCCCCAAGCACAACGGCTGCTTCGACCTGTGCACCGGCGAGGCGCTGCGCTCTCCGGCCACCGAACCGATCACCCTCTACGACGTGGCCCTGCGCAACGGCCGGGTGGTGTCGAGCCTCGCGCCCCGGGAGGCGGGCTCTTGAGCAATCCGATTCGCATCGGACTGCTGGGCTGCGGGCGCATCGGCTCCATGCACGCCGAGCTGCTCTCCCGCCGGGTCCCGGACACGACCCTGGCCGCCGTCTACGACGTGTTCGACGAGGCTGCGTCCTCGGTGGCCGAGACGTTCGGCGCCCGCCACGTCGGCAGCACCGCGGAGCTGATCGAGGCCGACGATGTGGACGCGGTAGCCGTGTGCAGCTCCACCGACACCCACATCGACCTGCTCGTGGCCGTGGCCGCCGCGGGCAAGCCGGTCTTCGTGGAGAAACCGCTGTCGCTGGACCTGGCCGAGGTCGACCGGGGCATCGCGGCGGCCGCCGAGGCCGGCATCGGCGTGCAGGTCGGCTTCAACCGCCGCTTCGATGCGGCCCATCGCCATGTGCGCGACCGGGTGGCCGCCGGTGATGTGGGCGATGTGCACCTGGTCCGCATCTCCAGCCGCGACCCCGACCCGCCGCCCATCGCATACATCGAGGTGTCGGGCGGGATCTTCTGCGACATGACCATCCACGACTTCGACATGGCCCGCTTCGTCACCGGCAGCGAGGCGGCCGAGGTGTACGCCACCGGCGGGGTGCGGGTCGACCCGGCCATCGGCGAGGCCGGCGACCTCGACACCGCGGTGGTGGTCGTGACCCACGCCAACGGCGCCATCACCACCATCGACAACAGCCGCCGGGCGGTCTACGGCTACGACCAGCGGTTGGAGGCGTTCGGCTCGGCCGGGATGGTGTCGTCGGACAACCCGACCTCGGCCACGGCCCGCTACTGGGACAGCGACGGGTCGCACGGCAGGCCGCTGCCGTACTTCTTCCTGGATCGCTACATCCCGTCGTACCTGGCCGAATGGGACTCCTTCGTGGACATGGTCCGGGGCGGACCCTCGCCGGTGACCCTGGCCGACGGGCGGGCGCCGCTGGTGATGGGTCTGGCCGCGTGGGCCTCGGTCCGCGAGGGCCGGCCGGTAGCAATCGCGGAGATCGGCTGAGCGAGGGGCTGCCGTGCTCGCCTACATGACCGGAGGGACCGGCTTCGTCGGGTCGAACATCGTGAAGGTGTTCGCCGAGCGCCACGGCGCCACCGTGCACTGCCCCGTCCACCGGTTCGTTCCGGCCGACACGCCCGGCTTCACCACCGAGCAGCTCGATCTGCTCGACGATGAGGCCGTTGCCGCCAGCGTGGACGGCTTCGATCCCGACGTGATCGTCCACTCGATGATCCTCAACGACTTCGCGGCCATGTACGCCGACCGGGATCTGGCCTGGCGCAGCTACGTCGGCACCACCGAGAGCCTGGCCCGGGCCGCCGACCGCGCCGGGGCCAAGCTGATCCTGGTGTCCACCGACTGGGTGTTCGACGGCACCCAGGGCGGCGCCGACGAGGACACGCCCCCCAACCCGGTGAACCTCTACGGGGTGCTCAAGATGGCCAGCGAGCAGGCCGCGCTGCGTAGCGGCGCCCGGGCCGCGGTGGCCCGGGTGTCGGCGGTCAGCGGCGTGCACTGGATGCGCGACCACACCCCCCGGGTCCAGGACGGCGGCTTCGGCTACTTCGTCACCTCGATCGTCGACGCGCTGGAGGCGGGCCGGGGGTTCGCGGTGTGGGAGGCCGACGACATCAACATGGTGGCGTCGCCGTCGCTGGCCAGCGAGTGCGCCGAGGTGATGTGGCGCATCGCGGCCGACGGGTCCGCCGCCGGGGTTTTCCACTGCTGCGCGGGCGAGTCGACCGGTCGCATGGAGCTGGCCCGCCTGGCCTGCGAGGTCTTCGACCTCGACGCGTCGTTGTTGAGTTCATCCGCCCCGGACCGCTCGGGCGTGGGTGCGGTGGGCGACTTCCCGATCCCGTACGACACCAGCCTGACGGTGCGGCGCACCCGGGAGGTCCTCGACTACGAGCCGCCCGGCATCCGCGACCTGCTGGCCCGGTTCCGCACCGAGCGCTCCACCGGCGAGCTTGCCGCGTGAGCAGACAGGATCAGGAGTAAACCATGACGTCCTCTTCGTTGATCCGCCCGGCCGATGGGCCGGGACGGATCCTGCATGTGACGCCGGAGTCGGCCGGATGGGACCACGTGGAGTTCGGAGTGGTCGACGTGGCCGAGGGCGCGCCGTGGTCGGGCGTGCAGGCCGATCGGGAGACCGCCATCGTGCCGCTGGCCGGCCAGGGCCGCGTGCATGTGGGCGAGGAGATGGTCGTGGACCTGAGCCGGGACTCGGTGTTCACGGAGATGGCGAGGATCGTGTACCTGCCGCCGGGCACGCCGTACCGGATCGAGTCGGAGTCGGGGCTCCGGGCGTCGGTCGGCTCGGCCCCGGCCGAGGGTCGCTACCCGGTCCGGGTGCTGGAGCCCTCGGAGATGCGCATCGAGATCCGGGGCGGCGGGCAGGCCTACCGTCAGGTGGTCCACTCGCTGTCCCATCCGCTGCCCGCAGAGCGCTTGATCCTCTACGAGGTGTACGTGCCCCGGGGCACCTGGTCGGGCTGGCCGCCGCACTGCCACGACGGCCGCGACGGCTCGCCGTACCTCGAGGAGGTCTACTACTTCCGCCTCGACCGGCCCGAGGGCTACGCCATGCACCGCAACTGGCGCGACGACGAGTCCTACGACGACGCCATGGTGGTGACCGACGGCGACGTCGCGCTGGTGCCCAAGGGCTACCACACCTCGGTGGCCTGCCCCGGCTCCAACATGTACTTCCTCAACTATCTGGCCGGCGAGCTCACCGACGACGAGCGCCGGACGCCGCCGTGCTTCATGGCCGAGCACACCTGGATCGAGGCCGACTGGAAGGCGGGGGAGTGGGGCCTTCCCGTGGTCACGCCCGACGGTCCAGGTGCGCGGCCGTGAGCCTGGCCGGCATCTCCGACGGCGGGCGCTTCGCGGTGCTCGCCATCGACCACCGGGACTCCATGCGGGCCGTGCTGGCGCCGGACGAGCCGGACTCGGTCAGCCCCGATGCCATCACCGATCTCAAGCGCGAGCTGGTGGGCGCGCTGGCGGTTGGGGCCACGGGCGTGATGCTGGAGCCCGAGTACTCGATCCCGCAGCTGCTCGACGGCACGCTGCCCGACGGGGTGGGCTTCACCGCGGCTCTGGAAGCGCAGGGCTATGCGGCCGATCCCGAGGCCGGGGCAGTCCGGATCCTGGAGGGCTGGTCGGTGGCCGCGGCAGCCGCGTCGGGGGCGGCCGCGGCCAAGCTGCTGGCGTTCTACCGTCCCGACCGTCCCGGCCACGCCGCGGCCCAGGAGCAGGCGGTCGCCGCGATCCTGGCCGAGTGCCGCCGGGTCGGCATCCCCCTGGTGCTGGAGCCGCTGTTCTACGGCCTGGACGATCCCTCGGCCCGCCGAGAGCTGGTGGTCGAGACCGTGGAGCGCTTCGCGGCCATGGCCCCCCATCTGCTGAAGCTGCCGTTCCCGGTGGATCCGGCCCACGAGCCCGACCGGGGCGTCTGGGCCGAGGCCTGCGCGGAGATCACCGCCCGGTGCCCCATGCCGTGGACGCTGCTGTCGGGCGGCGGCTCCTACCAGTCCTACCGCGACCAGGTCGAGACGGCGGTGTCGGCAGGCTGCTCGGGCTTCATGGCCGGCCGGGCGCTCTGGGGAGAGGCCGTCCTGGCGCCGCAGGCCGACAGGTCCCGGATCATCGCCGAGGTGGTCGCCCCCCGCCTGGCCGAACTCCGCAACATCGTTGGCTAGGCACCGCTGAGTCTGGACGAGTTCTAGCCACTCGGATCGTTCTGGTCGGAGGGTGGTCCTCCGATGCCGAGATGCCCCTCGATGCGGGCCAGCCGCTCGCGGGCGTCGGCGAGGCTGCCGGTCACCTCGGCGAAGTTCTTCTCGGTCATGCGGCGGTGCTCGGTGAAGTCCTGGAGCAGGTGCTGTTGGCCGGCCTCAAGGACCGTGGTGCGGCCGGCGAGTTCTCGGAGGGCCTCGGTGTTCTCGTCCAGCTTGTCGCGAGTCTTGGATCCCTCCCGGCGCTGCTCGTAGATGCTCCCCAGCACGGCGACGAACAGCGCGGCGACCATCGTGATCAGTGCGGACTCCATTCCCCCGACCCTAGCGGGCCGTCTCTCTCATTGCAAATGTAATATCACAGAATATATCGAAGCTTTACCCAAATTCAGCAGCGGGTGTCAGTAGCCGAGGGAGACGTCGACCAGGCCCAGCAGTTCCTCGCCGGCAAGCCAGCGACGCACGTTCTCGCGCACCCGGTTGGTGATCAGCGGCAGCCCCATCTCGCGGGTGTTGCCGATGTGGGGCGTGATGACGCAGTTCGGCAGCCGCCACAGCTCCGAGCTGTCCGGCAGGGGCTCCGGATCGGTCACGTCCAGCACCGCCCCCGCGATCACACCCGCCCGCAGGGACGCAGCCAGGGCGTCATGATCCACATGGCCGCCCCGGGCCACGTTCACCAGCCAGCACTGAGGCCCCACCGCCTCCAGCAACCCGGCGTCCACCACATGGCGGGTCTCGTCGGTGAGCGCCAACGCCACCACCACCGCGTCCGCGCCGGCCACTGCCCGGTGCACGTCGGCCAGCGCGAAGGTTCGGGCCGCGCCGGCCACCGGGTCGGCGGAGCGCCGCACCACGGTCACCTGGCAGCCCCACGGCTCCAGCAGCCGCAGCAGCGAACGGGTGATGCCGCCCCCGCCCAGCACGGTGATCCTGGCTCCCAGCAGGTTGCGCCCCGACTCCGCGCACCACGAGTCGGCCCGCGCGAAGAGATGGAAGTCCCGCAGGCCCATGAGCAGCGCGGCCATCGCCCACTCGGCCACCGGGTCGGCGTAAACGCCCTTGGCGCAGGTCCACACCAGGCGGGCATCGAGATAGTCGACGAACGGCTCGATGCCCGCGTACGGGAGCTGCACCCACTCCACCGCAGGAGCGGCCGCGATGAGTTCGGGGTACATGTGGGCCGCATAGGGGTCGGCCCAGATCATGGCCCGAGCGCTCGCCAGGTCCGCGGCTCCGGCTACCTCGCCGCCCGCGTCGCGGGCTGCGCCGGTGAACGCCTCATGCATCACCGGCCGGCTGTCCGGGACCACCGCAATCGGACCGCTCACAGCACCCGCCGGAATCAGCTGGCCGGCAGCACCGGCGCGGCGCCGGCTCATGGCGGGCCGAACTGGCGGTCGCCGGCGTCGCCGAGGCCCGGCAGGATGAACCCGTTGGAGTCGAGTGACTCGTCGACCGCGGCCACGCAGATGGCGTCGGCCACCCCGGCGTCGCGCACCCGCTCGATCCCTTCGGGCGCGGCGAGAACGCACACCGCGGTCACCCGGCCCGCCCCGGCGGCTCTCAGCAGCTCGCAGGCGTGCACGAACGACCCCCCGGTGGCCAGCATCGGATCCAGGATCAGGGCGTCGCGGCCGTCGAGGTCCTCGGGCAGGGTGCTCGCATACTCCCGGGCCTCCAGCGTGCTCTCGTTGCGCCTGAGCCCCACGAACGCCACCTGCACGTCACCGAGCAGGTCCAGCGCGGCGTCGAGCATCCCCAGACCGGCCCGCAGCACCGGCACCACCACCGGGAGGCGCTCGAAGCGCATCCCCGTGGCCGGTCCCATGGGGGTGGTGATGTCGACGGGCACGAGCGGGGCCTGCCGCATCGCCTCGTACACGAGGACTGAGCTGAGGTCGCTCAGCAGCCGCCTGAACTCGTGGTTCGGGGTGGACGAGTCGCGCAGGCGCGTGACCCGCTCGGCCATCAGCGCATTGTCTGCGACATGGACTTCGGTCACGGCCTTCTGGCAATCTCGATGCGGTCGTCCCCACCGTAGAGTGCGGCCGCCAGCGCCTGCACATCCTCGGGGGTCAAGTGGCCCAGCTCCTCGGTGCGGCGCCTCTGGGTGAGCACGTTCTCGTCACCGACGTGGGGTCTGGCCAGCAGCGCGCTGAGGAGGTGGATGTTGCGCGATCGGGCGTAGTCGGTCGTCCGGATGGCGACGGCCTGCTCGAACTCCGCAGCAGTCAAACCGTTGGCCGCCACATCGGCGAGGATGTCCTGCATGGTGGCATAGATCTCGTCATACCGGGTCGGATCGAGCGAGGCGTAGACCGCCGAGTCGAAGAACTGGCTGGGAGCGGTGTTGCCATCGATTGCGGCCCCAGCGACGTAGGAGGCTCCTAACTCCTCGCGTATCACCAGGGTCAGGCGCTCGCTCAGCGCGGTGGTGAGCACGTCGGCCGCCACTGCTCTCAGCGGTGTCACCTCCAGGTCGGCCTCGTGGTAGATCTCCAGCACCGCGCTCTCGCCCTCGCCCACCTTGACCTGCCGCTGCGCCAGCCCGACGGGGAAGGGTCGTCGGCGGTCGACGTAGGTGTCGGCCTCGCCGGCGGGCAGAGTGCCGATGTAGTGCTGGGCCAGACGCTCGATCACCGACGCGTCGATGTCGCCGACGACGGCTACCACCAGGTCGTCTACCGAGCCGAGACGGCTCCTGTACATGTCCAGCAGCCGCGGCCGGGTGAGCGAGTCGATCTCCTCGCGACTGGCGATGGCCCGATGCCAGGTGTCGCCGTAGCGGGCCTCGAGGTAGGCGATGGCGGCCCGCCAGCGGGGATCGCGACCCGCCAGCTCCAGCCGCGTCTCGGCTGTGTGGAGTGCGTCCGCGTAGGCTTGGTCGTCGATCCGGGGTTCGGTCACCAGCAGGTGGAGGAGCTGGAACATGGTCTCCACGTCGTCGACGCCGGCGGCCCCGGTGAACCCCTCGACCGTCTCGCCGATGAAGGCACCGAGCGAAACGTTGCGATCTTCGAGGAACCGGTTCAGCGCCAATCTCGACACGTCGCCCAGGCCGCTGCCCTGCACTGCGTCGGTGGCGATGGCCGACAGGGCCCGGTCTCCGGGCTCCAGCACCGACCAGCCGCCGAGGGACTGAGCCTGCAGGCTGACGGATCCCTCGGCGATGTCGGAGGGCGCGAACATGACCCGGGCCCCGTTGGCGAACTCCCACTCGTATCCGCCTTCGAGCAGGTCGAAGGACCCCTCCGAGATGGGGTCAGCGGGCTCGGGAAGGTCCATCAGCTGGTCTATGGCGACCACTTCCTCGGGCGGCGGTCCGGGGGATGCCGAGGCCAGGGCGGCGTCGAGTTCGGCTACCGTCGGCACGCTCGACGGGTCGGGGCCGACCGCGATGGCCAGCAAGCCGCCCTGCTTCATCTGCCGGCGGAAGTGCTCGGTCAACTCCTCGGCCGTGATCTCGGTCAGCAGCGTGGCGGCCCGGATCACCGATCCCGCGACGGAGTCGATGTCGGCTCCGTACAAGAAGTGGTTCTGGTAGAGGCCGGCCCACTGCCCGTCCTGGGTGGTCGGCGCGCTGTCGAGGCGGAACTGCAGGTCGGACACGATCTGCCCGATGGCCCGGCCCCGGTCGCCGTCGGTGAAGCCGTGCTCCTGAGCGGTCAGCAGCACCGAGAGGTAGTCGGCGGAGGCGGTGTCGAGGTTGTCGCCCTGCCAGTTCGTGCCGTAGTACCTGAGCCCCCGGTTGTAGGTGAAGCTGGAGAAGTGCGGCGGGTCGACCTGGCTCAGCTCGCCCCGGTCGTAGGCGTCGCTGAGACGGTTCTCGATCATCACCTCGATCAGGCCTTCCATGGTGGTGAGCCGGTCCCCGCCCACAGTGCTGAGATCGTGGGGGTCGATGGGAATGTCCAGCGAGATGAAGGTGACCCCGTACCTCGGGTCGGTCACGACGTGGCTCGAGGATCCGGCGGGCGGTACGTACACGCTTGGAGGCTGGCGCGGCTCGCCCTGCGCCAGCGGCCCGAAGTGCTCCTCCACCAGAGCCTCGAGGTCCTCGACGGCCATGTCGCCGACGGCGACCACCGCCATGTTGCCGGGCACGTACCACTTCTCGTAGAAGGCGCGCAGGTCCTCGGCTGTCATCGAGTTCACGGTGTCGACGGTGCCTATCGGGTCGCGTGCCTCATAGGGAGTGCCCTGGGTGTAGATCCGGTCGAATTCCCTGCCGATGAAGCCGTTGACGCTCTCGACGCTCAACCGGTACTCGTCGAGGACGACGCCCCGCTCCGATTCGACCGCTTCGTCGGCGAAGGTGGCCGCGCTGGCCATCTGCGACAGGGCGTGGAACACCAGCGGAGCCTTGTGGGGCTCGTCGATGCGCAATTCCACCTGGTAGACGGTCCGGTCGTGGCCCACCGAGGCGTTGACGTCGGGTCCGAGTTCCACACCGATCTCCCGCAGCGCCACTCCGAGCGACAGACCGGGGAAGTCGGTGGTGCCGTTGAAGAGCATGTGCTCGACGAAGTGCGCGATACCGGACTGCTCGTCGGTCTCGTCGACCGATCCGACGTTGACGATCAGACGCACGGCGAGGTTCTTGCCCGGGTCGTCGTTGTGGCGCAGGTAGTAGGTGAGGCCGTTGTCCAGGGTGCCGATCACGACATCCGGGTCGACGGGCAGCGGCGTCTGATCCTGTGCCGGCACGGGTGGAGCCCCCTCGACGATGGCCAGCGCCCGGGCCAGGAACGTGACCATCTGGGCCCGGGTGACGTGCTGGTCGGGGCAGTAGCGGGCCGGGTTCGTCCCGCATCCCGCGGTGATCCTCCCCCCGGCGAGCCGGTCGATGTCGTCGACGTGCGGGTGGTCGGCGCTCACATCGGCGAACGCAGCCGTCCCGGACCGAGGCAGGTCGAGGATGCGGACCAGGAATTCGGCCATCTGGCCCCGGTCCATGGGATCTTCGGGACACAACTGGTCAGGCCCGCATGACAGGTCGATTCCGAGCTCAGCCAGGCGCTCCGTGTGCGGGGCCCACCAGGCGCGGGCGTCGACGTCGTCGTAGCGCGACGACCGGGTCGCGGCTGGATTGGCCCCGTCGATGATCC
This sequence comes from Candidatus Aldehydirespirator sp., assembly GCA_965221605.1. Lineage (GTDB taxonomy): Bacteria > Actinomycetota > Acidimicrobiia > Acidimicrobiales > Aldehydirespiratoraceae > Aldehydirespirator. The sequence continues at coordinate 36,170 of CBDCSK010000003.1, read as the reverse complement.
TTACCAGCCAGACCGCGATCTCCCAGCGCAGCACCGGCTCACCCGGGCAGAGTTCGTCGCTGTCGGCACAGCCGGTACCCGCGAACATCTCCACCCCCGCGTGGTACCCGTACTTATCCAGTGCATCGATGGAGACCTGATGCCCGCCGGCGTCCTGTGATGCCGCCTGGGCGGCCGCGCCCGGCGCATAGGCGAGGATCGAGGCCGCCACCGCTATGGCAGCCAGCACGGCGATGCGGCAACGGGCCAGACTCATGGCGAACTCTCCTGGGTTAGGGGGCGGGAGAGGGTCGTTGTCCGGCCGGAGCCGGGCAATCGAGTGGGCAGCGTAACAACCCCTCGGTCGAACGATTCGCGTTCTCGGAGTTGTTGCTCCTATTGCTGGACGCGCACCTGGGATCTCAGACTGGAGGGTCGCTCTGGGCTGCCTCGAGCGGGGCGTATCCGGGCTTTATCAGGCCCTCGATTATCTGGAGCCGTTCCCGGAACGGCAGGAAGCTGGACTTCATGGCGTTGACCGTCAGCCATCGCAGCCGGGCCCAGTCGTAGCCGAAGGTGTCGGCCAGGGCGGCCATCTCCGAGGTCATGGACACGTTCGACATCAGGCGGTTGTCGGTGTTGACGGTCACCCGGAACCGCAGCTGCACCAGGGTGTCGACCGGATGGTCGGCCAGCGAGGAGAACACCCCGGTGTTGACGTTGGAGGTGGGGCAGACCTCCAGCGGGATGCGACGGTCCCTGATGTATTGGGCCAGCCGGCCCAGGGTGCGGTCCCCGTCGGCGCCGGTGGCGATGTCCTCGACGATGCGTATGCCGTGCCCCAGGCGCTCGGCGCCGCAGAACTGCAGGGCCTTCCAGATCGACCGGGGACCGTACGCCTCGCCCGCGTGGATGGTGATGTGGAAGTTCTCCCGCTGGCAGTACTGGAACGCCTCCAGGTGGTCGTCGGGAGGGAAGCCGTCCTCGGGCCCGGCTATGTCGAAGGCCACCACGCCCCGATCCCTCCAGCGGACCGCGGCCTCGGCCACCTCGACGGATCGATGCAGATGGCGCAGGGCCGAGCAGATGGCCCGGATGGTGAGCGGGGTGCCGTCGCTTCCCTGCGAGAAGCCCTCGAGGACTGCTTCGATGGCGTCGTCGAGGGTGAGTCCCTGTTCGGTGTGGAGCTCGGGGCCGAAGCGGACCTCGGCGTAGACGACCCCGTCGGCGGCCAGGTCCTCCGCGCATTCCCGGGCCACCCGGGAGATCGCGTCGGCGGTCTGCATCACGCCTACGGTGTGGGCGAAGGTCTCGAGGTACAGCGTCAGGTCCTTGCGGTTGGCGCCGCGGCGCATCCAGGCGGCCAGTTGCTCCGGGTCGGTGGTGGGCAGGTCGCGGTATCCGGTCTCGGAGGCCAGCTCCACGATCGTCGAGGCTCGCAGACCTCCGTCGAGGTGGTCGTGGAGGACGACCTTCGGGGCGCGCCGGATGCGCTCGACGGTGGGCGGGCCGAGGTCGGCGGCATTCAAGGGATTCGGGATACCGCAGGGTAGCCTTATGGTCCTGATGACCCTTTCTGATCAAATTGTCGATGTCGAGTCCCTGCGGGAGGGCGATTTCGACCCCTCGACCGCCGGTGGCATGACCTTCGCCGACCTCGGGTTATGCGACGAGATAGTGGTGTCGCTGGCTGCTCGGGGCATCACCGTGCCGTTCCCCATCCAGGTGCTCACCATCCCCGACGCCCTGGCCGGTCGTGACGTGTGCGGCAAGGCCAAGACCGGTTCGGGCAAGACGCTCGCCTTCGGCCTGCCCGTCCTGCAGCGGCTGCCACGGGCCAAGCCCGGCTCGCCCGCAGGCCTGGTGCTGGCCCCCACACGCGAGCTGGCCAACCAGATCTGCGACGAGCTTGCTGCGCCCGCGGCCGCGGTCAAGCGCCGCGTGCTGGCCGCCTACGGCGGAGCCCCGATCGACAAGCAGATCAAGAGGCTGCGCGAGGGCGTCGACCTGGTGGTGGCCACACCGGGCCGGATGATCGACCTGATCGACCGGAACACGGTCAGTGTCGGCTCAGTGCGCCAGGTGGTGGTGGACGAGGCCGACCGGATGGCCGACATGGGCTTCCTGCCCCAGGTCGAGTGGATCCTGCGCAACGTCGAGAGCGGCCACCAGACCCTGCTGTTCTCGGCCACCCTCGACGGGGCGGTCGACTCGCTGATCAGGCGCTACCAGAGCGAGCCGGCGATGCACGCAGTGGCACCCCGCGAGATCACGGTGGCCGAGATGGTGCACCGCTTCGTGGGCGTCCACAAGCTCGACAAGGTGAAGGTGGCTGCGGCCATAGCCCGCTCCGTGGGTCGCACGCTGATGTTCACCCGCACCAAGGTGGCCGCCGACCGCCTGGCCCGCGACCTGCGGCGCGAGGAGGTGAAGGCGGCGCCCATTCACGGTGATCTCCGCCAGGTGGCCCGCGAGAAGTCGCTGCGCCAGTTCATCGCCGGCGACCTTCCGGTGCTGGTGGCGACCGACGTCGCCGCCAGGGGCATCCACGTCGACGACGTGGACGTCGTCGTGCAGTTCGACCCTCCTGCCGATCACAAGACCTACGTCCACCGTGCCGGCCGCACCGCCCGGGCGGGCGAGTCCGGGGTGGTGGTGACCCTGTCGCTGTGGGACGAGGAGCTGGACGTGAAGCGGCTCCAGCGGCGCCTCGAGCTCGACGAGCCGATCGTGGAGATGTTCTCCAACGACGATCGTCTGGGCGATCTCCTCGGCTGGGAGCAGGCTGTCTGAACCTCGCCGGGCCCGGCGTGTCGCGCCGCGCCACCGCGATCGGGTTCTAGACTGGTCGGCGACCTAGCGGTCAAGACATCACGAGCGGTTCGGCCTTCGGGCCGGGCCCGGCAACCTGGGATCGGACACCCAAGGTGCCAGCCCGCCTCCGGGCGGGGATGTGGCGTCGGCCCGGCCGGCGCAACCAAGTGTCCTTCGGGCACCACCCGACGTCACTGGCCCCCGAAGTGTCCGGTCCCCACCAGGGCTGCCCTCGACGCGAGGGCGGCTAGAGCGGATCACAAGGAGCGAGGGTTGAGCGCAGGTTCACACGTCGAGCCTCCGACTCCCGCGGCCGGTCGAGCCGGCCCCGGGGGGCGCTTCCCGGCCGGGCTGCCCAACACGGGTGCCTGGCAGGTCGGCGACCCCGCCGGCGACCGCAAGTTCGTGACCGTCACCGACACCCGGCCGTTCGCGCTGGAGTGGGGAGGGCGCCTTGGTGACGTGCGGGTGGCCTACGAGACGTGGGGCGAGCCCGACCCGCAGGCCTCCAACGCGGTACTGGTCTGCCACGCCCTCACCGGCGACTCGCATGCGGCCGGCGACAGCGGGCCGTCGCATCCCACGCCCGGCTGGTGGCACGAGCTGATCGGACCGGGCAGGGCGATCGACACCGACCGGTACTTCGTGGTGTGCAGCAACGTGCTGGGCGGCTGCCAGGGCACCACCGGCCCGGCCGACTTCGATCCGGTCGACGGCCGGCGCTACGGGCCGCGCTTTCCGGTGGTGACCATCCGCGACATGGTGCGCATCCAGGCCCGGCTGGCCGACCATCTCGGAATCCGTCGCTGGCTGGCGGTGATCGGCGGCTCGATGGGGGGAATGCAGGTTCTGGAGTGGGCGGTCATGTACCCGCAGCGGGTGCGGTCGATCCTGCCCCTGGCCACCTGTGCCTCGGCCAGCGCGCTGCAGATCGCCTGGAGCGCGGTTGAGCGCCTGGCCATCGCCACCGATCCCGGCTGGTACGACGGCGACTACTACGACAAGCCGGAGGGGCCCTGGATGGGCCTGGCTACCGCGCGCCAGATCGCGCAGGTCACCTACCGGTCAGGGGAGTCCTTCGAGCGCCGCTTCGGGCGCCGGATGTACGACCCGGCCGGGGCATTCGACCTGTGGGGCCGGTTCCAGATGGAGTCCTACCTCGACCACCACGGCCAGAAGCTGGTCCGCCGCTTCGACGCCAACACCTACGTGGTGCTCAACCGGTCGATGGACCTGCACGACATCGGGCGGGGCCGGGGATCGGTGGCCGCGGCCCTGGGCCGCATCCGGGTGCCGGTGCTGACCGCGTCGATCACCAGCGACCGTCTCTACCCGCCTCACGAGCAGCAGGAACTGCAGGCCGGGATCGTCGCCGGGGGCGGCGACTGCCGCCGGGTGATGCTGGAGAGCGACGAGGGCCACGACGGGTTCCTGCTGGAGCACGAGCTGCTGCGGGATCCCGTGGTCAGCTTCCTCGAGGAGGTGTCCGGTGACTGAGCGCACCGACCCTGAGCCTGCCGGCGCTCCCGGCGACGGCATCTCCGACGCCGACTCGGGCGACGGGCTGCACGTGCAGACCCGGGCGATCCGCGCCGGCCGGGACGACAACCAGAACGCGCTGGCCCCGATCCTGTGGGCCACCTCGACGTTCACGGCCGACACCGTGTCCGAGGCCCACGACATGGCGGTCAACACCCACTCGAGCCGGTTCTACACCCGCTACGGCAACCCCACCGTCAAGGCTTTCGAGGACGCCGTGGCCGACCTGGAGGGAACCGAGTCGGCCCGGGCCTTCGCCTCGGGCATGGGTGCGCTCAGCGCCATCGTGCTCGGCCTGTGCTCCAGCGGCGACCACATCGTCGCCCAGCGCCAGCTCTACGCGGGCACGCAGCTGCTGCTGCAGACGGCGTGCCCCCGCTTCGGCATAGGGGTGACCTTCGTGGACGGCACCGAGCCCGGCGCCTTCGCGGAGGCCGTGCTGCCCGGCCGCACGGTGCTGGTGATCGCCGAGACGCCCGCCAACCCGAAGCTGGCGGTGGCCGACCTGGCCGAGGTGGGCGCCATCGCAGGTCCGATGACGGTGGTCGACTCGACGTTCGCCACGCCGCTGGGTCAGCGGCCCGCCGACTATGGGGTGGATCTGGTGGTCCACTCGGCCACCAAGGCGATCGCGGGCCACAACGACGCCACCATCGGGGTGGTGGCCGGCAGCGAGGAGCTGCTGGCGTGGTTGTGGAACTACGCCGTGCTCCACGGGGCGGTGGCGTCGCCGTTCGACGCGCTCAACGCTCTGCGGGGCATCCGCACCCTGGCCGTGCGGCTACGGCAGCAGACGGAGACCGCCACTGCGCTGGCCCAAGCGCTGGAGGGCCATCCGATGGTCGGGGCGGTGCACTATCCGGGTCTGGAGTCGCATCCCCAGCACGAGCTGGCCGCCCGGCAGATGGATCTGGCCGGTGGTCTGGTCACCTTCGATCTGGCCGGCGGCTACGACGCCGGCCGGGCCTTCGTGGAGGAGGTCCGGGTTGTGCGGCTGGCCACGTCGCTGGGCGGGCCCGAGAGCATCGTCACCCATCCGGCGTCGACGACTCATGTGAGCCTGCTGCCCGAGGAGCTGGAGGCGGTGTGCATCGGCCAGGGGACGGTGCGGTTCTCGGCCGGTCTCGAGCACACCGATGATGTGGTTGCCGACGTGATCGGGGCGCTCGACCGCGTCGCGGGAACCGTCGCCGGCACCTCCCGGTAGCGTCGCGCGCCGTGCGTTCGCGCAGAGCTTGGCTAGAGGCCGAGCGGATTGGTGAGCGATTCCGCTCCATACTCGCGGCGCCGCTGCTGGCGGTGGCGCTGCTCGTCGCGGTGTCCGGCCCGGCGTCGGCTACCGGCGAGGGCGAGGCTCCGATGGTGGTGAGCGCCGAGGTGTCCAGTTCGCTGGGGGTGGTCAGCACCGCCCAGTCCGACACCGAGATCAGTCCGGAGTCGGACACCGAGCCGCGGCTGGTCAACCGCGAGAGCAGCGAACGCGTCGATGGCGTGGTTATCGCGCTCTGGTCGATCGCGGCGGGCATGACGGTGATGCTGGTGCTGTTCCTGTGGCACACCAGCCCGCGCCGCCGGCTGCGCCTGGCCCGGCGCCGTTCGACGCAGCTGTACGACGGCGAGGCGGACCGGGCTGAGGCGGCTGCCGAGGCGGGATCCGCCGAGGACGCTGAGGTCGGCGAGGATGCTGAGGCCGCGGCCGAGGCCGCCAGCCAGGACGCAGAAGCTGTCGCGGTGGTGGCTGCTGGAGCGGCGGAGGATCCGGAGCCGGCCGGGGCCGCGCCTCCGACGGCTTGGGAGGACCCCGCGGCGGCGGGGTCGGCGGACGAGGATGAAGCCGAGCCCGAGCCGGTCGAGCAGGATTCGGGACCTGCTGAGCCGGTGATCTCGACGGTTTGGGAGGAGCCGGAGCTGGAGGAGCCGGAGCTGGAGGAGCCGGAGGTGGCGGAGCCGGAGCTGCCGCCGGTCTGGGAGGACGAAGCCGAACCGGCCGGCGACGAGGCGGAGCCCGCCGAGGAGAGTCCCGCGGACGATCCCCCGGAGACCGGGACAACCAGCACTGAGGGACGGCCGGGGTTCTGGATGCAACTGCGGCGGACGCTCGGTCTAGATTGACGGCTGTGACCGAGGGTTTCGACGCCGACGCGATGATCGAGCGCTTCCGCGAGCGGGCTGAGGGGGTGAAGCGCCGCAATCTTCCGCCGGTGGCGGGCGACGAGCGGCGGCACTTCCTCGAGCAGGCCCAGAAGGACTTCCAGGACTTCTCCATGATCGGCGACGCGGAGGCCACGCTGGAGGACGGCGTTCTGCGGCTCACCATCGACCTGCGGCCCCCGGAGGCTCGCTGACAGCGTGGCCGCGTGCGGGCCTCGCCGGTAGGATCGGCCCTCTCCGCGGACGTAGCTCAGTTGGTAGAGCGCAACCTTGCCAAGGTTGAGGTCGCCGGTTCGAGGCCGGTCGTCCGCTCTGATGGATGCTGGGGGAGCCGTTGGCGTGCGCTCTCTCACAACGCTTGGCGTGGAACTGGTCCTGCTGGCTGACTACTGGCGCGTTGATTGCGACGAGCGCACCGACATCGGCCGGTTGGTCCACCGAGCCAAGGACCAGGACGATCCTGAAGCAGCCACCGAGTTGGCCGACCGGTTCGCTGGTCTGGCCGGGGCTCTGGCGGAGACGCCCGACGGCTCCTATCGCCTGGTGGTGCCGGTCCCACCAACGCTGCCGGCCACGGATACCACCGGCGGGCTGCTGGTCGATGGGCTGGCCCGCTCGCTGGCCGCGGCCGGGGCGGGGGAGTACCGGGGTGATCTCGTGGCCAGAACTGCGGCGACACCGCGCCTGCGCCACATCGATCCGCAGCAGCGGACCGAGATCGCGGCCGCAGCCGGCTACCAGGCCTCCGATGCGGCCGCCGGCCGCCACGTGGTGGTGGTCGACGACGTGATCCTCACCGGCACGACGGTCGAGGCCGTAGCCGCTTGCCTGAGCAAGGCCGGAGCAGCCTCGGTCACCGCCGCCGTGGCCGCCCGAACAAGACTTCGCTGACCGTCTGCGCTCCGTCGTCGCCGGGTCTGCCCGGAGCCCTGTCGCCGGTACGCTGCGATTCCCTGCGCCGGTGCCCGAGCGGACCAAGGGAACGGCCTGCAAAGCCGTAAAGCCGCGGGTTCAAATCCCGCCCGGCGCTCCAGGGTGACTTCGCCCATTTCTGATGCTTGGGTTCGCCCATTTCGAGAGATTGGGTCGATTCGGCCAGATTTGGTGCTTGGTGCTTGCTGATTTGGCAGCGGTGACCGCTGCGTGTGACGCGCGAGGTCCGTTCAGTCGTCTTGGGGCGCGGTGAAGCCGACGGCCGGTGACCGTCGGCTTCTCAGCGGGTTCGCCTGGGCGTTACGGGGGTGCTCGAAGACGCTGGCAGGTCTGACCCGTGAAGTCGTAGTCGATGCTGCTGCTGCTCGCTTGGTTGGTGCTGCTGCGGGGCTCGCCGTTGTCGTCGACTTCGGTGTCGGACTTGTCGTTGCCGCGTGTGTTGTTGAGGCCGAGTTTGAGGTTGTAGGCGACGATGGCGGCGGTCGCGGCGAGTGTGTGGGCGGCGATGCCGAACGCTTGGCAGGAGCTTCCGCCGAGGCCGTCGCCGTCTTTGAGTTTCCCGAACGGGCCTTCGACCGCGGGGCGGCGACTGTAGGAGATGCGCCATGCGGTCGTGCCGTAGGGGTGGGTCTGGTAGGTGTCGAGGTCTTCGGGTTGGGCGGTGACTTTGCCGTCGCAGCACGCGGTGGCGTCGCCGAGGGCCGCGAGTGGGGCGGAGTATGAGTTCGGGATGGTGCCGGGGGTGGTGTTGTGGCCCGCGTGCACGGGGCATTGGAACCGGCGCCGGTTGCCTGGCTGGGGTCCGGTGGAGCGGTACCCGTAGGAGCGGTATCTGGTGTTGTACCAGTCTTCGAGTTTCGTGCCGCTGAGCTGCTTCGGCGGTGTGTGCAGATGTTGGGGTGTCCAGTCGGGCAGGAAGGTGCCGCAGTGCTCGATGACGCGTTGTGGGCGTCGCCCGAGGCTGTGGATCTTGGGCCGGGCGACGGCTCGGGATGGGTGGTCCATGACGACGTTGATCCCAAGTCGGTGCAGCCCGCGGTTGAAGTCTCGGTGTTTGACGGTGTAGGCGCGGTCGGCGATGACCTCGGTGATCGCCGACCCGGCCGCAAGTACGGTCTTTGCGGCGCGCAGCCCGACGGGTCCGGGGTTCTGGCCGGCGGGGTTGATCTGCGCCGCGAGGATGCACGGCGGCATCTGCGGGCCACGCGTCGCCTTGTCGGGCCGGCCCTTCCAGCGCAGCGAGCGCACGGCTACGACGGCGGTGAGTTCGTAGCCGATGTAGAAGTGAGCTTTGCGCTTGTTGGTGGCTGTGGCGTACCCGGCGCGGGCGTGGTGGTCCTTGCATCGGACGACTCGCCCGTCGTCGCCGACTAGGACTCCGTGCCGGCTCGCGGCGGCTGTGAGCGCGGCACCGTAATCGGGGTCGGGCTCGGGCAGGTCGGGGTTCTCAAGGACCGCCCGGCGGTGCAGCGCGAAGGCGTCCTTGTTGATGTCGGACTGCTTCGCGTAGTTCGTCGGTGTTGCCCACGCCTTCACAGGAGTGCTGTCCACAGCGGCGGCTTCGACGCTGCGGCGGACACGCCGAGGAACGCTCGCGGTGACGAGGCAGTTCATGAGCCATGCGCTGTCGCAGCGCAGCTCGCGGCGGTTCCATCCCAGCCACAGCAGCGCTTCGAGGCGGAGCAAGCGCCGCGCGGTGTGCTTGTAGCTGATCGGCAGCATCTCGCCGCTGGCGTCGAGCAGACCGAGCGCGTCAGCGATTGCGGGCGGCAGTCCGTAGAGCGCCCTCACCACATCGGTGCGCTGGTAGCTGTTGGTATCGAGATACCCGGCCAACAAGATGCACACCAGCAGAGCCTTGATCGACACCATCGGCTTTCGACCACGGCGCGGCCGGAGCTTCGCCTCCAACGGTTCCAGCACGCCCGAGCGTTCCACGACGCCGATCACGCGGTTGCACAGCGCGCTGGTGGAGAACACCGGATCGGCGGAGCGCGTCGGGAAGTCCATCGGCAGGCGTCGCTGGTCCTGCCAGATGTCCGATGCGGCTCTGCCCGCGCGGCGGCGCTCGGCTCCGGTCACGCCCTCAAACCCTCCGCGGCGGCGTCTTCGCCGGGCGAGTCCGCCGCGATGCGGCCCAACAGCGCGTTGAGAGTGTCCGCCGACACCGGTCCGGCGATCACGCGCAGAGCCCACAGCGGTGTCCCAGCCCTCAGGTGCGCCGTGAGCCATGTGCTTCGAGCGCGTCGCAGAACTAGTGACTCACCCGAGGCGATCAGCCGATGGGCGATCTGGTGTGCCGGTTGGCGGCTCGTGCCGCTCAGGAAGCTCCCGCTCGGCGCTTCGGCCAAGACTTGGCGGGCGGTGTCGGTGTATGCGGCGCGCAGCGGAACGAGCCTCGGGTTGCGCCCTCGGATGTGAACACCGAGGCGGTCCGTGCCGACAGCGACGATCTCATCGGTGCCGCATCCGGCGATCTCGGGTCCGCGCAGACCCGCACCGAGCGCAGCGCAGACCACCCACATGCGGGCGATGCGGTTGGCTCGTCCCGGCAGCGCCGCGGCCAACACGAAGCCGCGCTCGTCGTGAGCGCTGTAAGGGTCCGCCACATCGCATCGCCCCAACGACGGCGCATCGGGTGCCCAATGCGGGAGGTTCACAGCGCGGCCCACACGAGTCAGCGCCACCCGCGCGGTGCGCCGCCAGCCCGCAGGCCGGTCAGCGCACACATGAGCGACGAAGTGCTGCACGTTGTGGGGGTGCAGCACCACCGCCGGGTCCACAGTGCCGATCTCGCGATGAGCCCACACAGCCAGCCGTGTCGTCGCCCAAAGCCGTCTCCGCGCGGCTCGCACGCTCAGCGGCGCGGAAGCCGCCACCCACTCCCGTACCTGCGGCATCGCCGCCGCCAGCGCCTCGCTCTGCTGGGGATCGAGTCGGCGAGGCTGCCAAGCACGGATCACGTCCGCGATCTCCTGCCCCGACGAGCCCTCATGGCGGGGCATGTCTCGACGCGATGCCGGGTCTCCGTTATCGTTCAAGCGAACCTCCTATGAGGCTTGGACATCGAGGCACCCGCGCGTCTTGCCTGACTTGGGTGCCTCGATGTGCTTGTGTGGTGCGGGCAATAGCCCAGCCGAGCACTGACGCGACTCCGCGAATCCTGCTCGTCAGGATCGAACAGACGTTGCTGCCCGCTGAGCGCAGCGGCTTCCGATACAGAGCCGCCGGACGGCGCTGCTGGGTGTGGCGAATGCGTGGTAGATTCCATGTGATCCTTTCAGCGGCACCCCACGGCTGGCATGTCGAGGGTGCCGCTGATCGCGTAACGACGTGATACAGACTTACGAGGGTCGCTGTCGTGTTCGCCAGCCACCGCCCCAATGGTCCTCGCCCTTCACGAAAGCGGCCGCGGCCTGGGGTTTCTCGGCGAACACCGATCTTCGCTGATATCGCCCCCGCCGACGTTCCTGGACCCAGTGACGAAACGTATCGCCACAGTTCAGAAGCTTCGGGCGGCTCAATGCCATTGCCGGGTTGACCAGCAGCACCCGACCGACAGGCGTCACCGGCATCAGTGGATGTTGCCGACCCCATTCCTGCCTCCCTGGGTGACGATACCTTTCCCCACCCTAGAGAGGGGGTGTGACACGCCCCCGGCGGGTCATCATTCAGCGCGAGCGGCGGGGATAACGTCCTGTCTCGTGCCGGCCAGACGCAACCTAGAACCAAGACCGAGCGACTATCTGGCCGCGGATGGCACATGGCCCGAAGGCCCCCTCGTGAGTGGCGCGCCGCCCGAAGCCGACTTCCTCATGGAGATCGCACGAAGACTGAAGAATGCTTGCGAGAACCGGTCCGAGCGCTCAGTCGCCCGTGAAGCGGACCTCGACAAGAAGACGATCACTAACATCCTGCGAGGCGCGACCTGGTGCGAGGTGCCCACCATCTACCGGCTAGAAACTGCCCTGCAGACCCACCTGTGGCGGAGAACCCACGTCACGACCTCACCGTGGACCCGCCGAGCGCAACCCGACACCTAACTGTGTGCCGAGGTGTCCCTGATCTTCGCCGCGGTCCTCATCTCCGGCCATCCCGCCGGCGAAGGAACGGCGACCCGACATCTCCCATCCAAGCCACCGTCGGACGCTGGCGGCGACGGTTACGCCCGCGCGGCGGGGCGGAACCGTCGCCCGGACCCGCGGTGTGCCACAATGAACGGCGGCATTCCCGCCCAACCTCAAGTCGCAGGCCAGGTATCTCCGAGTGGTTCAGTCAGCTGAGTTGGCGAGGCTGCTGCGGCTAGGCGACTTCGACGCGTTGTTCCGCGCGATGGGCTGGGACAACCCTGAGCAGCGCCAGCAGTTCGCGGTGCCCGACAGCGGCCTGCGCCCAGTGCCGGTAGCCGACAAGCGGGGGGTGACCGCTTGGCGGGTGGACTGCCCGAGCGGTCTGCCGCAGCGGGCCGAGCAGCATCGGGTGGTGCGCTGCCTGAAACGGCTCAGCCGTGACCAGCTCGTCGTGTTCGCCGCCCCGGACAAGCATCTGTGGCAGTGGCCCGAGCAGCGTCCCAGCGGGGTCGGGTGGCGGCTGGTGGACCACGCCTATCGGGTTGACAACCCGCCGGAAGCGCTGTTGCAGCGGCTTCAGCAGGCGACGTTCAGCATCGCAGAGGAGGACTCGCTCACGTCAAGCGCAGTGCTGAGCCGGGTGCGCCGCTCGTTCAACGCCGACAAGGTGACCAAATCCTTCTACCGGGAGTTCAAGGATCAGCACCGGCGCTTCGCCGAGAAGGTGGAGGGCATTCCCAACATCAAGGACTGCCGATGGTACGCGTCGGTTCTGTTGAACCGGCTCATGTTCCTCTACTTCATCCAGCGCAAGGGGTTCCTGGATGAGGACCAGAACTACCTGCGCGCCCGTTTGGAGATGGTGCGCGAGCACTGTGGCACCGACCAGTTCTATGCGTTCTACAAGCGGTTCCTGCTGCCGCTGTTCCACACAGGGCTCGGCATGCCCGTTGGGGACCGCGACTACCACGACGCGGAGATCGCTGCGATTATCGGGGATGTTCCGTATGTGAACGGCGGGATCTTCGAGCCTCACGAACTGGAGACGACACACGACGTTCAGGTCGCGGACGAGGCGTTCGGGTCGCTGTTCGACTTCTTCGACTCCTGGCGCTGGCACCTTGATGAGCGACCCACGGGCGAGGCCAACGAGATCAATCCCGACGTGTTGGGCTACATCTTCGAGCAATACATCAACTTCACCGAGGCGGGCCAGAAGGAGAAGGGCGCCTACTACACCAAGCCGGATGTGACCGGGTACATGGCCGAGTCGTCGATTCTGCCCTCAGTGGCCGACCGGCTTGTGGCGGCGGGGCTCGACGACCCGGCTGTGCTGCTGGCGGAATCGGGCGCGGCCTACATGCGCGACAGTCTCGGCCACGGAATCGGCCGCGACGTTTCCCCGCCGGGGGGGGGTGGCCGTGGCAGAGACGCAGCGGCGACCCGTCCGACTACGTGGACCTGCCCGAGCCGGGCGAGGATGTGGCGTTGCCGGGGGAGCGCTGGTGCGATGTGGTGCATCGCAGCGAGCGCTACCACCGCCAGCACGGACTGCTCTCAGATCCGGAGCGTGACTGGAGCATCAACGACGCGGTAACCGAGAACCTGGACCTGCCGGAGCTTCTCAGCGACTACATGAGCCAGCTCGCCAGCCCCGGCGAGTGCGAGACGGCTTTCGAGGTGCTGCGGTCGCTGACGGTGTGCGACCCGACGGTCGGGTCCGGGGCGTTCCTGTTCGCCGCCATCGAAACGCTCGAACCCCTGTACGCCGAGGTGGCCGCACGAGCCGAGGAACTCGAATCCAAGGGCAAGGGTTCCGCGATCTTCCTGGCGGCGGCTCGCGAGCATCCCAGCGAGCGCTACTGGCTGCTCAAGACGATCTGCCTTCACAACCTCTACGGCGTGGACATCATGCACGAGGCGCCCGAGATCGCCAAACTGCGCCTGTTCTTGAAGCTCGCCGCCCAGATCGACGACGTGGACGACCTGGAGCCGCTGCCCGACCTGGACTTCAACATCAAGTGCGGCAACTTGCTCGTAGGCATCGCCGACGACACAGACGCCACCGAGCGCCTGTTCAGCCAGAAGCTCGATCACGTCGCCCAACTACAGCAAGTGCAGGAGACAGCGAAGCAGATCGCTGACGCCTTCGACGACTACATCGCAGCAGAGTCCGCCGACACCGGCGGGCTCGATCACACGGGCGCGAAGCAGAAGCTCTCAGCGAAGCTCCAAGCGGCCCGCAACCTCGCCGACACCCTTCTTCACGAGATGCGCGACGAGTCCGACGACTTCGAGGCGTGGCGTGCCAGCCACCAGCCGTTCCACTGGTTCGTGGAGTTCCCAAGCGTGTGGCGCAACGACGGCTTCGACGTGGTGATCGGCAACCCGCCCTACATCAAGACCAGCCTCGTAACCGACTACACCTGGACCGGCTACAAGACCCAGAAGTGCCCAGACCTCTACGCGGTATGCATGGAGCGAGCCTCAACCCTTCTGAACGACAACGGCCGCTTCGCCATGATCGTAATGCACTCTCTCTGCTTCGGGCGGGATTACAAGCTGTTGCGCGAAACCGTCCGATGCCAGTTCGAGTCGCTGTGGCTATCTTCATATTCACTAATCCCTGATAGCCTCTTCGCTGGTTCCGCGAAGGTTCGCAACACGATATGCGTGGGAGCAAGAGTCGGAACTGCCGGTCTCAAGGCTTCGATGTGTCGGCGGTGGCCATCGAGGCGACGACCGACACTATTCTCAGAAGTTGAGTACGCGGCCGTTCACCAATCTTTGCTTGATTGCACCGCTTCATCTCAGTTTCCGTTCTGTGATCCAAGTATCGCTCCCGCATTCGTACGACTCGTGTCGGCCGACGCGCCTATCACCCACGTACTCACCAGCGCCAGCTCGCACGCCCTCGGTTACAAGACAGTCGCTCGGTATCAGATGGGCATGTACCTCGAAGAACCTCCGACAGTCGATGCTGCGACACGAGCGACGGTGGAAACCAAGAGCGAGCGCTCAAAGTGGCTCCACTTTTCTGACGGGGCCACCAGAGATCTGGCACTGTTGGTGTTGTCTGGACGCTGGGGATACATGTGGTGGATGATGTACGGCGACGAGTTCCATGTCACCCGCAGCACGCTTGCAGCGTTTCCGGGTGACATCGAACGGCTTTGCAACCGTACACCGGGTGACATGGAACTCGTGATTCTATTGAGCCTGTCAAGAACCCTCCAGGATGAGATGCCGAATCACTTGGCGTGGAAGTTGAACGCAGGAGTCAAGGTGGGTCGCTACAACATGTTGAAGCTGCGCCACATCACCGATAGGGCCGATTGGATTCTGGCGAAGATGTGGGGCCTCGATGAGGCTGCGTTCGAGGCTGCTGGGAACCTGCGCGACCGCATGGTCTTCGGCAACAAGGAGTAGCGGCGTGCCGTTGATTCTTGACAATATTGAGCTTGGCACTGAGCGGGAGCTTCTGGCGACGCTGGGGTCGTCGTATCGGCTGGACGCGGCTATCGGCTATTTCAATCTTCGGGGATGGAAGCTGCTGGCCGAGGCGGTGGACGCGCTGCCCGAGCGGCCGGACGGTCCGAAGGCCCGGATCCTGGTCGGGATGCACGAAGCGCCTGCCGACGAGATGCGCCGGCTGGCCCGGATGCGCGAACCCGACCCCACCGACAACCGCACCGCGGCCCGCTTGAAGGACGAGACGGTCACCGAATATCGCAGCCAGCTGCAGGTCGGCCTGCCCACCGAGGGCGACGAGACCGCGCTTCGGGCGCTGCTTCGCCAGATCACCTCCGCAGACGTGCAGGTGCGGGTACACACCGCCCATCGGCTGCACGCCAAGCTCTACCTCTGTCACCGCGACGACACCGCCGCTCCCAGGGTCGGCTACGTCGGCTCGTCCAACCTGACGGTGGCCGGGCTGCGCGAGCAGGGCGAACTGAACGTCGATGTGGTCGACGGCGACGCCACCGCCAAACTGCACCGCTGGTTCGAGGACCGCTGGAACGACCCGTTCACCGTCGATGCGATGCCCGAGCTGGCCGAGTCGCTACAGGAGTCGTGGGCATCGGAGGACCAGCTCGACCCGTATCTCGTGTATCTGAAGATGGCCTACCACCTGTCCAAGGAGGCCCGCGAGGGCCTGATCGAGTATGGCCTGCCCGCGTCGATGCGAGACAAGCTGCTCAAGTTCCAGGCCAATGCAGTGAAGATCGCGGCCCGCATCGTGATGCAGAAGGGCGGCGCCATGATCGGTGACGTGGTAGGGCTGGGCAAGACCCTCGTCGGCACGGCGGTGGCCCGGCTGCTGCAGGAGGAGCAGGGTTTCGAGACGCTGGTGGTGTGCCCGAAGAACCTCACCGAGATGTGGAAGTCGTACCTACACGAACACGATGTGAGAGGCGATGTTGAGTCGCTGTCGATGGTTCATCGGACTCTTCCGGTTGCTCGCCGCTATCGGCTGGTGATCGTCGACGAGGCCCACAACCTGCGAAGCGACAAGCGCCGAGACCATGGCGCTCTCAGTAAATACATCGCCGACAACGAGTCGCGGGTGCTGTTGTTGACCGCGACGCCCTACAACAAGGAACTCGCCGACCTGGCGTCGCAGTTGTCGCTGTTCCTCCGGCCCGACACCGATCTGGGCCTGCGCCCGGAGCGGGCCATCGCGGAGGCAGGGGCCGCGGATTTCGAGTTGATGTGCGGCGGGCGGACCTCCACGCTGGGAGCGTTCAAGCGGTCCGAGCACCTTGAGGACTGGCAGGCGTTGATGTCGCAGTATCTCGTGCGCCGGACCCGCCGGTTCGTGGAGGACAACTACGCGGACGAAGACGAGCAGGGTCGCCGCTACCTGGAGTTCGGCACCGGCAAGCGGTTCTACTTCCCGAAGCGTGTGGTGATGCCCACCGAGCGGACCCTCACCGAGGATGATCCCGCCTACGAGATGGCATCGGAGAACACGCTGGACTCGATCCGCGATCTGATGCTGCCCCGCTACCGTCTTGGGGATTACATCTGTCAGGGGTTCGAGCCGTCCAGCCCCGATGAGCGCCGGCTTGTGGACGACTTGGAGAAGTCGGCGAGAGGCAACCTCGCCGGCTTCACTCGAATCACGATGTTCAAACGGCTGTCCTCGTCGGGGCCTGCGTTCATCGCGACGCTGCGCCGTCACCGCCTGCGGAACCTTGTGACCGCTCACGCGCTCGACAACGAGTTGTCGGTGCCCATCGGATCGGTCGACAACGCGCTGTGGGCAGCGGAGGCGGACAAGGACCCCGAGGACAGCAGCGAGGACGGTGACGGCACGGCGCTGTTCGACCCTGGCGACGACACCGCCACTAGCGCCTACGACAAGCTGCGCGCCAAGAACCCCAAAGCGATCCGCTGGACTCCGCACGACATGTTCAGAGACGACCTCGCAGACGACCTGCGCCACGACGCAGAGGTCATCACAGAGATGCTCGACCGCTTCGGAGCCTGGGACTCAGACCGCGACGGCAAGATCGCCGGGCTGCAGAGCCTGCTGACGGACCGCTACCCAGACAGCAAGGTGCTCATCTTCACCGAGGCGGCCGACACCGCCCGATACGTGTCCGAGGAACTGCTGCGCCGCGGCGTCGAGGGCGTCGGGATGGTGACCGGCGACTCCGAGAACCCCACCGCGCTCGCCCAGCGCTTCTCGCCGACCTCCAACACCGTCGGCGCCGACGGCTCCAAAGTGCGCGACGAGCTGCGGGTGCTGGTGTCCACCGACGTGCTCTCAGAGGGCCAGAACCTCCAGGACGCCCACATCATCGTCAACTACGACCTGCCCTGGGCCATCGTCAAGCTCGTGCAGCGGGCGGGACGAGTGGACCGCATCGGCCAGACTGCCCCCGAAGTGCTGGTCTACTCGCTGATGCCCGCAGATGAGGTCGAGGGCGAGATCAACCTCCGGGGACGCATCCGGGACCGGCTGGGCGAGAACGCCCGACTGCTCGGCTCCGACGAGGCGTTCTTCGGCGACCCCACCGAGAGCCAGGTCGTCGCCGGCGTCTTCGACGAACACTCCCCCTACGGGCTCTCCGGCATCGAAGAAGTCGATCCCGTGTCGATGGCCTACGAGATCTGGCGACACGCCGAAACGAACCACCCCGACATCGCCGAGCGGGTCGCCTCGCTGCCCAACGTCGTCTACTCCACCAAGCGCACCACCGGCGACTCCGCCGACACCGGAGTGCTGGTTCATGCCCAGACCGTCGCCGGAGCCGACGCCTTCGCGTTCGTGGAACCCGCCGGGCAAGCCCGCCGAGTCACCCCACAAGAAGCCCTGCGGCTCGCCGAATGCGAACCCGACACACCGCCGGTGCCGCGCCTCGACGACCATCACGACCTCACCGCAGCCGCACTAGGCGGGCCGCTGCGAACCCCCGCCGGGCGCGCCACCGGAGCCCTGCAAGGCGTGCGAGGCAAAGTCTGGCGCAGGCTGCACGACCAGATGGACACCTTCACCGACAACCTCCTGTTCACCAGAGCAGACCTCGAAGCAGCCCACGACGCCATCAACGAACGCCCCCTCTACGAATCAGCCACCCAACTACTCGCCAACGCTGCCCGTGACCGCAGCACCGACGACCTCGCCGCCCTCGTAGTGAGCCTCCACAACGACAACCGGCTCTGCGTGCCACCCACCCCCGACAGCGCAGACAACGAACCCACCGTCGTCTGCACAATGGGCCTACGGGGACAGTAGGCAGTCCAGCTGCTCCAGCGGCATGAACCCTCTGGACACGGCACGCTCTTGGGAAGTTGGGTAGTAACCGCTCCTCGACCTGGGTAGTAGCCTCGCCGCACGCTACGAACCTGAAGGTCAGGACAAGTGGCGAACCCACCTCCAGATCCATTCCATTCCAGTCCAGGGTCCAGGATCCCGGTTCCAGCATCCAGCGGCGCCTTCGCCCCATTCGGGCTTCTAACCGTCCTGGGTTTCTCTGGGCTAGACGAACAGAGCCCGGCCTCGGTCTATTCGAAGACGTCCAAGCGTCCGCTGTTGAGGAGCCGCCTTGCCGCGTCGATCACGTCTTGTTCGGTGTTGAGGGCTTGCTGGGCGTCGTGCTCGTCGACTCCGGGGGAGTCTTCGTCGGGATACTCGATGCGGTTGCGGCGCCGGCGCATGGCGTGCAGGCGGCCGAATACCTCCATTCCGCCGCGCTCGTTGAATTGGGCGCGTATGGCATCGATGACAGCGATGTGGCCCCCTCGGGTGGTGGCGCGCAGCCCTTGTACCGCGAGCAGTGCGGCGGCGGCCTTGCGTGCGGCATCGTAGGAAAGCTGGAGTGCGCCTGCCGGGTCGTCCGAGGTGCCCTTTGAGGCGAGCCTGATATGGGCGTCGGCGCCGGCCACCAACCGGCTGGCGACATCGGCCGAGGGGGCCACCTGTTGAAGTTCGCCGCCCGCGATCAATCGTTGGACCTCGGCGTGTCCCCGTTGCCAGCTCATGGAAATCTACCGCCTTTGGCTTCAAGCTCAAGGAGTTCTCTTCTTGGTTCCTGTTCATCGTTCGCGAGGACGACGACGAGGGGCCGCGACTTGACCTCTCGGATGAAACTGCTGCGCTCAGATCTCCACTGGGAATGCGTGCGGACGGTCGCTTGGACCGGCATCCCGATCCGTCCCTCGACCCGTTGGGCAGCGTCGTCTACGAGATCGCGGTCCGCGTCTCCGATTACCAGCACGTCGATGTCGTTTGGGGCTCGGCCCGCCTCGCCCAAATAGCGTGCGGCCCAAGAACCGATCAACAGGACCGCTTCAGCCCCCTCGATGCCGGCGAACTCTTCGGCAACCACCGTCGGCGGGCCGTAGGTGGCGAGAATGATCCGGCGCACCGCGTCGTATAGAGGATGGTCGACCCGGGCGCACACTCGCCGCATGGGACCGACCTTCTCGGTGGTGAGGATTCCCGCCTGCTCGCCTCGTTGCACTTCCCGCAGCACCGTCGGCATGCTCGTGCCCGTCGCGGCGACTAGGTCGGACAAGCTGTGGCTCCTGTCGGGGTCGGCGAGCACGCGCGCCAGGATCCTGCCCTGGGCATCTGAGCGAAGGATGGGAGCGAGCGGCGGCGCAGGAACTTTCATAAACCGTATAGAACTATACGCTTTTGGAAAGTAAATGCAACGGCGTCTGCCTGGCGTTCACTCGGATCCACTTGGGTGTGCTGCGTTTGCGAGACAGGCCGCTTGCATCGCGGATCGGCTGCGCTGCGCCGCGCTGCACCGACGGCGGCTACCAGCTGCGACACCCGAGAGTCCTATAATATGTAAATTCATTTAAATGATTGTAAATGCTTGACAGATGTCACAGGGGTGTGGCATGATGTTCTGCATGATGAAGAAGGCGATCCGGCGGGCCGAGGCGGCGCTTGATGATGTGTTGGCGCTGTGCAGGTCCGGTGACACCTCAACGAGGGAGTTGCGTGTGGGGCTTGGGGCGTTCAAGTCGATGCGGGCCAAGCTCGACGCCTGCCAGACCCATGCCGCGGGAGGTCTGGCCGCGCGTGAGCGCCATGGTGACGGCGGTGCAGGGGTGCTGGCTCAAACGGCGGGGCTGTCGCGGCGCGAGGCCGCCGGGCAGGTCAAGACGGCTCAGCGACTTCAGGCTCTGCCCGATGTTCAGCGGGCAGTCGAGGACGGACAGGTGTCCTTCGCCAACGCGAAGGTCCTGGCTGACGCCTCTGACAAGACCAGCCCCGAAGCGGTCGTCGAGGATTCTGAGTTGCTGGCCATGGCTTCGACGCTGCCTCCGGATCAGTTCGTCCGGGAGGCGAGCCGGTGGTCGGCGCAGCGCAAGGCCGATAGCACCGAGGCCGACTGGCAGCGGCTCCGTCGACGGCGTCGGTTGCGCATCTGGGACGGCGACGACGGCATGGTCCATCTACGCGGCGAGTTCGATCCGGTCGCGGGCGCCAAGCTGCGCAAACGCCTGAACGAGCAGGCCGAAGCGCTCCGCCGGGAAGACCGCAAGCATCCTGAGGTCGAACCGCGCAGCCCTGATCAGCGCATGGCCGATGCCCTTGAGGCTCTCACCGCCGATGGAACCGGCAACGGCGCTAACCGTCGGACGGGTCGACGCGCCGACATCTCGATCGTGCAGCATCTCAGCGCCGACGGCACCCGCGACTTCGCAGAGATCGCCGGCGGAGCAGTGATCCCCCAAAGCGTGCTCGAAGAGCACATGTGCAACGCCAGAGTCACAGGGATCGTGTTCAGCGACAAGGGCGTACCGCTGTGGCACGGCCACACCAAGACCATCGCGACCGAGGCCCAGTTCAGGGCCCTCATCGCCAAATACGGCGGATGCGCGGGCTGCGGCGCGCCGCCGCCTTTGTGCCAGGCCCATCACATCAAGCCGGTGTCACAGGGCGGAGCCACCGACATCACCAACATGATCCCGCTGTGCTGGCACTGCCACCACAAAGTCCACCACCACAACTGGAAAGTGGTCCCCGACGGACGGGGTCTCCGTACCATCGCACCGTCCGACTGCATCCGCCACGGCCCGGCCCACGCCACCGATACCGAACCAGGCCACCGTCCCCGGCGCCACAACAAGACACCGTCACGTGCTGGCGCTCCGCCATTGCCGTCATCCCGAGCGGGACCCCCAGCCGATGTCGGTTTTCGCGTGCCTCAGGCGCCGGTGCTCTCGCGCCGAGGATCACCGCGGCCATAGAACCCGCCGGACGGGCAGGACGAACCCGCCCACTCTCAGCTTCAGCTAGCGGGAACCCCAACGTCGAGCGCAGACCCGCAACCAAGAGGCGTCAGGCGGCGGTCTCGATGAGCCTGGCGGTCGTGGACCTCAGCACCGGAGTTCGCCGTCTCACACGATTGGCTCAGACGGCTAGAGCGCTGCCTTCGCACGGCAGAGGTCATTGGTTCGAGTCCAGTATCGCCCACCCATGATGTGTGCACCCCGCACGTCTTCGCCCACGGGTATATTGCTTGGTATGCCTGATTCGACTACCATCAAGGTCTCCGTTCGGACTCGGGATGCCTTGCGCCAGCTCGCCGACCGTGAGGGACTGACCTTCGACGCACAGATCGAGAAGCTGGTCCGGCGGGAGCGTCGACGCATTATCGGGGCTCAGCTCGCGAGCGCCCCACTCGATGCCGACGACGAGGCCCTGCTCGACGCGTCGGCGAGCGACGTGGCCGATGCGAGCGGGTGACGTTGTGCGCTGCGATTTCGGCGCGCCGGCCCGGGGCGAGCCTGGGTTCGTGCGGCCGGCCATCGTCGTCACCTGCGACGATGTGCTCGAGTTCCGGCAGCACGCGATCGTGGTCGTCCCCTGCACGACCACGAGGCGAGGATGGTTGAGCGAGGTTGACATCGGCGGATTCGGTGTCGCTCAGGCGCACCTGCCCACGACCGTCAGCGTCGACCGCGTGGTCGAGGCGACCGGCACGAACGTCGGGTCCGTCGCGCTGCGACAGGTCCGAGAACTCATCGCCGACCTGCTCGGACTCCCGGGGGACTGAGCTTCGGCGCCTAGCAGGGTGCTGAAAAAGTCGTTTGGGTGCTCGCGTTGGATGCTGTGGGGTGGGACAATGTCGTTATGCGTGGAACAGTTGATGCCCAGACGGCGATGTTGTCGACTCTGTCGACGGAGGACCTGATCGGTGCTGGTCACCCCATACGGCGGATCAGGGCTGTGGTGGACGCGGTGCTCGATGGGCTCGACGGCGAGCTGGCGGCGATGTATCCGCCTCGGGGCCGTCCCAGCGTGCCCCCGGAGATGCTGTTGAAGGCGTCGGTGCTGATGGCGCTGTACTCGATCCGCTCGGAGCGGGCGTTCTGTGAGCGGCTGAAATACGACATGTTGTTCAAGTGGTTTTTGGGGCTGCGCATCGACGAGCGCGGCTTCGACGCGTCGACGTTCTCCAAGAACCGGCAGCGCTTGTTGGACCACGAGATCGCGGACCGGTTCTTCGCCGCGGTGGTGGATCAGGCCCGGCTTCGCCGCTACTGCTCGAGCGATCATTTCAGCGTCGACGGCACGCTGTTGGAGGCGTGGGCGTCGCACAAGAGCTTCAAACCCAAAGCAGCCCCCGCCGAGCCCGCGCCGGCGCGGGGCCGCAACCCCGACGCCGACTGGCGCGGCGCCCGCCGCCGCAACGACACCCACGCCTCGGTGACGGACCCCGAGGCCAGGCTGTTCCGCAAGTCCGCGGGGACCGCCGCAGCGCTGTGCTTCATGGGGCATCTGCTCACCGAGAACCGCAACGGGCTCATCGTCGACGCCGACCTCACGCAAGCCGACGGCCACGCAGAACGCGACACCGCCGCAGCGATGCTCAGGCGAGCCCCCCCACGCGCGAGGCGCCGCACCGTCGGCGGGGACCGCAACTACGACACCAAAGACTTCGTCGCCGACGCACGGGCCGCGGGGTTCACGCCCCACGTCGCCCAGAACACCACCCGCCGCAGATCCGCCATCGACGGGCGCACCACCCGCCACGCCGGATACACGATCTCCCAACGAACCCGAAAACGCGTCGAGGAGCCCTTCGGCTGGATCAAGACCATCGCCGGAGGACGCAAACTCCGCCACAAAGGACGACAACGCAACCGGCACTGGCTCCTCATCGCCGCCGCCAGCTACAACCTGGTGCGCATAGCCCGACTCGACACGCGAGCGGCCTGAACCCACCCCGCACCGACCGCCCGACCGCACCCCCCACAAACCACCACCAACCCCGCCCCAGAACCCCCAAACCACCCGCCCGCACCCAACGCCAGCCAAAACCCCCCAACAGCCAACGGGACCTGCCCGGCGGCCGACACCAGAACCAGCCCACCCGACACAACCCAAACCGCCAAACCCCCGAATTTCAGCATCCTGCTAGGGGCGGGCGGCGCGTCATCCTTCGGTGCGGCGGTGCTGGAGGAAGGGGAGTTCTTCGACGGTGGCCGGGGCCGCGAACACGGTGCCGGTTCCGGGGATGATCCAGTCCACGAAGACCTCGGTGCCGGACTCGCCGAGGGCCTTGTCGAGGTGACCGAAACCGATCAGCCGGTCGACCGACGGGCCCCAGGTGATGCTCGACGCCCGCCCGGCGCGGTTGCCGTCGACGGAGACCGGCTTGGCCACCCACTCGACGCGCGGAGAGATGTTCGGCGGGACGCCGTGGTCGAGGTGGGCCGCGACGATGGCCCGCCAGTCGATGACGAGCCCGACCAGCCGCCGCGGCGGCCCGCCCCTCTCGGCTTCCGCGACCAGGGCGTCACGACCGATGAAGGACTCCTTGGACAGATCGACGAAGGGCCCCATCCTCAGCTCGAACGGCGACGAGTAGCACTCGGGATCCGACGCCGAGACCGTGTGCGAGCCGGTGGGGTCCGGTCCCGCGTTGGCGTAGTCGGGTCCTGGAATCAACAGACCGGCCTCGACCCGGGCCACGTCGATCGCCCACTCACCGCACGGCCGGAGCCCGTAGTCGGCGCCGGCCTCGGCGACTGCGTCCCATACGGGAGCGCCGCTGCCGGCCGGCATCAGGATCTCGTAGCCGAGCTCACCGGTGAAGCCCTGCCGGGCCAGCTCGATCTCGACGCCGCCTATCCGGGTGCGGACCAGGCGAGAGAAGTCGAGTCCGGACCAGTCGGCTCCCGTCGCCCGCTCGACCACGTCGCGGGCCCGAGGTCCCTGCACCATGAGGATCCCGTAGTCGTCGGTCTCGTCGAGGACCTCCACGTCGTAACCCTCGGCCTTCTCGGTGAACCAGTCGCAGGTCGGATCCCCGGTGAAGCGGTAGCTCGAGGCCGACGCCCGGAAGACGAGCCCGTCGGAGACGACCTTGCCGTCGTCGTTGCACCACGGCGTGTACTGCACGGTGCCCACGTCGAGGTTGTCGATGTTGCGGGGCACCAGCTGGTCGACGAGCCGGGTGGCGTCCGGGCCCGCGATCGTGCACTTGCACAACGGCGACATGTCGCCCATCGCCACCGCCTGTCGGATCGCGCCGAGTTCGGCGTGGAAGTCGTCGTAGACGTCGACCACATGGTTGAGGTCCCAGTTGAAGTACCACGGAGTCTGGCTGTGCTGCGCGGTACGGGTGTGCAGAGGGGTGCCCACGACGCCGTCGGGCCGGAAGCGGCTGGCCCGGGCCTCCTGCCACAACGATTCACTCATCTCGGTTCTCCTCCCCGGCCAGCGCGCCTGCCCCCATGCGTTCATAGATGCTAAAGAGGCGCTCACCGCCGACGCAAGAGGGGCGATGTCGGTAGCCTTCAGCGCCCGGTCTCCCAGAACTGGGCCGGGACTAGGCTCATCGGGTGAGGTTGGCGAACCTGTGACTGCCGGCAGCGCCGAACAGCCCATCCGATTCGAGCCCGAGGAGCCCTGCCCTCCGGGGGTCGCACTGCTGGTCGGGTTCCAGGGGGCCGCGCTGGTGGTCGCGCCGATGGTCGCATTCCCGAGATGCCGGCCTTGAGCGTGGATCTCACACCGAGCACAGAGTTCTGGGCGCTCCTGCCCTCGTTCGCGATTCTCACGCTGGTGCTCGGGCTCAAGACCATCAGCGACGGTGTGGCCATCCAGCAGGGCTCCCGCCGGGTGCCGCGGGCGATCGAGTTCCGCCAGATCCAGGGCATGGTCAGCGCCAACGGCGTCGGCATGCTGCTCGGCGGCCTCGCCGGCACGCTGCCGCCGATGGCCAATTCCTCATACAGCCTGTCGCTGATCAACCTCACCGGCGTCGCCGCCCGTCGAGTCGGGGTCGGCGTGGCTGCCGTCACGGTGGCGCTGGCCCTCTTCTCCAAGTTCACTGCCGTCTTGTTGACGATCCCCGGACCGGTGCTGGGCGCCTACCTGATGCTCGCCATGGGATGCTCTTCGTCAGCGGCTGCCAGACCGTGCTGCGCGACGGCATCGACCCCCAGCGCGCCCTGGTGGTCGACATCAAGCCTCGCGGGATAGCTGGAGCTGCCGGACTCGGTGCCGTCATGAGCGTCTGACAAGGAATCCTCCCCTGTACGGCGGTCTGACCGGATTCTAGTGCTTGTCTCGCGGCCGGTCCGGGCGTCGGCGGCGGCCTCCGAGGCCCCGTCTTCGAGAAGCGCCGGACCGAGCCCGTGTGTGCTTGTCGGTGGTCGATGCTGCTAGCATAATTGCATGCAAAGCACGAGTGTCCGGATTGACGGAGTGACCCATCAGGAGATCAAGAAGCTGGCGTCGACTCTGGGAGCGACCGTTGGCGACACGGTTGCGCTAGCTGTGCGGCGCCTGCGCCAGGAGTTGATCGGCAACGACCTGCGCGGCGGGTTGACCGACGACGAGACGAGGTGGCTTGATGCTGACCTCGGGTGACGTGGTCGATCTTGACCTCGGCGCGCCGGCCGGGAGCGAGGCGGCGTTCCGTCGTCCGGCCGTGGTGGTCAGCGCGCAGCGGGTTCTGGACGCTGCGCCGAGCGTCGTCCATGTAGTGCCGCTCACGTCGACTGTCCGTGGCCTCGCTTCGGAGGTGGAGATCGAGGCCGACGCCGCCAACGGTCTGGACCATCGGTCGGCAGCCCAGTGCCAGCACATCCGTTCAGCTGCTGCTAGGCGGATCGACGACCGGCGCGGCAACGTCGGCAACGCTGCACTGGCACAGATCCGCGATCTTCTCGGAATGATCCTGGACATTCCGAGCTGAACCGCCCGCGGGCGAGTCGGGGCTCCGTTATGCGGTCGGGTCTACGAGGCGGCCCACGAACAGCAGGGCGCCGGTGTCCTGGTGGACGATGGCCCACAGGAACGGGCGATCCGCGACGATGGTGAGGTCGGGCCGGGGAGGCGCGGAGGTCGGGAACATCATGGAGGTGGCCGCGGCCGCCTCGGTGCCCTTCTCGTCGACGATCACCTTGGCGCCGTGGAGCGCGGCGCTGATGAAGATGCCGGGCGCGATCGCGTCGAAGGCGGCGCCGGGGCAGAACCCCTGCGGGCAGAGCCATGCGAAGAGGTCGGCGGGCGGCAGGGTCTGTTCCCACTTGGGCATGGTGAGGTCGACGAGGCCGGCCTTGGCGGCGTTCGGCAGTCCGGTCAGCGCCCCGGCGTCGAGCGAGGCTTCGACGGCAGCCAGCCCGGCGGGGTCGCGCGGGACGATCAGCCACATGGCCAGCTCGCCTCCCTGGTAGGGGAGTTCGACCGCGTCGGCGCCGTCGAGCAGGACGTAGCGGCGAGTGAACGGAACCCGGTCGCGCATGAACGGCACCTTCACCGACCGGTTGTCGCCGGTGGTGAACTGGCCGTCGCTGGTCAGATCGGGCAGGAACGGTACGAGCCAGTCGGCCTTCAGGTACACGGTGTTGACGAGGACCAGCTGCTGGCCCTGGACGGCGCCCGCGTCGACGATGCGCGGGATGAGCCCGCGGGTGCTCCGCGACACCCACCGGTTGATGATGTCCGCCGCGGCGGCACCGTCGGCGGTGTCGACCGGGTCGACGGTCGCCCCGTAGTGGGCGGCGGCCGTGCGTTGGAACTCGGGTCGCATCGTGAAGCCGTCGTCAGGGAAGAGGCGGTTGGCCACCTCCAGGATGGTGGGCTCGACCGAGCCCTCGGCCAGGCTGAGGTCGACGGCGTTGGCCGCGCTGTGGGCGCCGTCGGCGGGGAATCCGAAGATCTTGTCGAGTGCTGCCCCGGAGTCTGGTGAGGCCCCGGCCCGGCTCAGGCTGAATGCGACCCCGATGCTGACCGGACTCGAGACTGCGTTGCCTGTCAGGTGCCGATGGAAGCCCCACCCGGCTGCGTTGATCCCGGCGACCCATTCGCGGGCGGGAGCCTCGGGGTCGGCCGGCAGCCGTTCAGGCAATGGTGCCGGTGCCGTGGTTGTGGTGGTCGTCGGCGGCGGCGTGGTGGTCGTCGGCGGCGCCGTGGTTGTGGGCGGCGGCGTGGTGGTTGTGGTGGTTGTCGGCGGGGTTGTGGTGGTCGTGGTGTCGGCTTCCTCAGTGACTGGGTCTTCGGCGGGCTCGGGTTCCGGCGCCGGTTCTGGGGTTGTTGTGGTGGGGTCGGCTTCTACGATCGGGTCTTCGGCGGGTTCGGGCTCGGGCTCCGGTTCGGGGTCGGGGTCGGCCTCCGGCTCGGGGATTGTGGTTGTGGTGTCGGCTTCCTCCGGGGCTCGGGGGGCAGGGGCGGCGTCGGCTGGTTCGACGTCCGGGTCCTCGGTCTCGGGATCAGCCGCCGGCGCCAGCGATGTCAGGGGTGCCACGGATCCCGCGGTCGTGTCCGATGACCCGCACGCTGCCGCGATGGAGCACAGCGCGACGAGGACTCCAAGCAACCTGGTCATGACGATTGGACGTTATAGCTGCCCCTCAAGTTCCCGGGACGGTCGGTGGCCGCGCTCACAGGATCAGGTCGGCGAGCAGGCCGGCGGTCACGGCCACGACGAACACGTAGGCGAAGAACGCTGCCACGATCCGGCCCCGGGCAATCCTGGTGAGCAGGGCGAACTCGGGGATGTTGGCTCCGGCGCCCGCGATGACCAGGGCCACGATGGACCCTGTGCCGGCTCCCTTGGCGTGGAGGGCGTCGCCGATGGGAATGAAGAGCTCGGTGCCGAAGTAGAGCGGGATGCCCGCGGCGGCCGCCGCGGGTACGGCCAGCGGGTTGTGGGCGCCGGCGATGCCGGCGAGGGCGTCGGTGGGGACGAGCAGGCCGA
The DNA here is from genome assembly GCA_965221605.1 of Candidatus Aldehydirespirator sp. Lineage (GTDB taxonomy): Bacteria > Actinomycetota > Acidimicrobiia > Acidimicrobiales > Aldehydirespiratoraceae > Aldehydirespirator. Next base: position 7,996 of record CBDCSK010000003.1, on the reverse strand, counting down.
TCGCGAGTCCTATGCCCACTCCCGCGGCGATCAGCCAGGCCATGCTCCTCAGCAGCGTCACCGCGCGGCGCCAGGCCGTCCGGGACTCGCGGCGCCACCCGGCCCATGGGGCTCCGTCCGAGCACGGGCCGGCCGCCGGCGGCGGGGGAGTCCGCGCCTCGGCGGGACTGGACGGCGATGCGGGCGCCCCGACCAGGGCCGGCACCGGCTTGAGGTGGGGCGCGATGTCGACCGCGTCGACGATGAGGGCCAGTAGGAAGGCCGCCGCGAACGCGGTGGCGGCGTAGACGACCGCTCCGGTGGGTCCGATGATGATGGCCAGCGCGCCGATGAGCACCGGGTCGACCACCGGTGCGGCGAAGATGAACGCGGCGTACCCCGCGGGCCGCACACCGGCCTGGCGCATGCCGACCAGGACCGGGATGGCCGAGTAGGTGCAGAACGGCGTGACGAAGCCCACCGCGATGCCCTTGAGGGCGGCCCGCCGGGGAGGCCCGCCCATCCACCGCCGGATGGTGGCGTCGCCGAGCCGCCGCTGCAGCAGCGCCACGCCGAAGGTGACGGCCAGGAGCAGCCCGGCCATCTCCGCGATCAGCAGCGCCGCCCCCGGCAGCGAGGTCATGGGTGATCGGATCCCATGATCCGGGCGGCCGCCTCGGGGAGTCCCTGCAGGCAGTCGTGATTCACGGTGACGAGCGTCCGGGTCCCGTCGGCTCGCATGTGGACGAAGCGCTCCTCGGCCAGCACGCGAAGATGGTGCGACACCGTCGACTGGCCCACACCGGCACGGTGGACGATCTCGCCGACCGTCATGGCCCGCGGTGCGGTGGCCACGGTATTGAGCACGAGCAGCCGGGTCCCGTCGGCCAGGCACCGGAACCAGCTCGCGTACTCGTGGGCGTCCTCGTGCGAGAGCGCCGGTCGGGTGGGAGTCTGTGGTTGAGTATTCATCGATCATTGACGATAATCGATTATTGGTGAGTCTGCAACCTGGCTGCGCAGTACCCTCACCGGGTGCTGATGACCGACGCTGTGGAGATCGAGATCGGCGACGATTACGTGGCCACCATTGAGCTGCGGCGCCCGCCCAACAACTTCTTCTCGCTGGAGATGATCGGCGGGATCGCCGATGCGCTGGAGTCGCTGGACGGCGACCCCCGGTGCCGGGCCGCGGTGCTGTGCGCCCAGGGCAAGCACTTCTGCGCCGGCGCCGACTTCTCGGGCAGCGGTGTCGGCTACACCATCGAGGATCTGTACGCGGCCGCGGTCCGGATCTTCCGCACGCAGACTCCCGTTGTGGCCGCGGTGCAGGGTGCCGCGGTGGGTGGCGGGCTGGGCCTGGCGCTGGCGGCCGACTTCCGGATTGCTGCGCCCGAGGCCCGCTTCAGCGCCAACTTCGCCCGCCTGGGGTTCCACCAGGGCTTCGGCCTGAGCGTGACGCTGCCGAGACTGGTGGGCCCGCAGGTGGCGGCCGACCTGCTGTACACGGGCCGGCGGGTGCCGGGGGAGGAGGCCGCGAGCCTCGGCCTGGCCGACGGGCTCGCGGACCTCGACGACCTCCGGCCCGCGGCGCACGGCATGGCTCGCGAGATCGCGATGTCGGCACCGCTGGCGGTGCGCTCCATCCGGGCCACCCTGCGCGGCGATCTGGCCGACCAGGTGGAGGCGGCCGTGGCCCACGAGCACCTCGAGCAGGACCGCCTCCAGCGGACCGCCGACTTCGCCGAGGGCAGCCGGGCCATGGCCGAGCGCAGGATCCCCGAGTTCCGAGGCGAGTGACGCCTGCTACCCTGCGTGGCTCGGGGCCGTTAGCTCAGCCTGGTTAGAGCGCCTGCTCGACACGCAGGAGGTCAGAGGTTCAAATCCCCTACGGCCCACCGCTGGGATGTGACGGAGTTGGTAGCGCTGAGGTGACGGGGTTAGCCCCGTCGTGGATGTCTCCGGGTGACTCTCGGGTTATTTCGGGTAGCGGCTGGTGGTGTGGGACGGGTTAGGTCGGTGTGGTTGCGTCAGCCGTCGTGTGTGGTGGTGTCGGCGGGCGCGCCGAAGCTGACGGCCCGTTGAGGTTGACCGTCAGTTATGGCCGCGACGCTGGGGCTGTCAGGGAGGGGCTCTGAGCGGCAGGTCGGCCTGTGGGCCTGTGTGGGTGTTGGCGTCGTCACCGCTGCTGGCGGCGGGCAGCACGCAGAGCAGCGTCAACTCGGCTTCGGCGGCGTCGTTGGGCTCAGGGTCGGCGAGGGGATCCTCATCGGCGAATGCCACGTTGCTGGCGACTGCGAGCGCTAGCACGGCCATGCTGTGCGGGGGGACTCGCGGCGCTCGGCAGGCCTTGCGGCTCACGCCGCCGTCCTCTTTGAGGATCTTATTGGCATTCTCTATGCGGTTGCGCCCCGCCGCGTAGAGCTGCTTGTGCGCGCCGGTGCCCCACGGCACGGGCTGCCACCGGTTCAGATCCTCGGCACTGATGCTGATAGAGCCGCCACAGCACCACTCTTGATCGAAGGGCGGGCCAAGTGACACAGCGGGGTGGTGTTGGTGGCGGTGTTTGCCCATCCGGGTGTTGGCTGCGAGCCTGACGTTGCCCGCACACTGGGGGCATAGGAATTGGCGGGTTCCGCCGTTGTATGGGGGCCCGTTGGGGATGTAGCGGTACCGGGAGAGGTCTTCGTGCCACTGGCGGGTTTGTTTGTCGGTGAGGTTCGGGGAGGGCGGCTTCTTGTATTTTTCGGGCAGCGCCAGCGGGAAAAAATCGCCGCAGAATTGGTAGAGGCTCTCTTCTCTGTGTCCCACGGTGACCGGCTTGATCATCTGAGTGACAGGTTTGGGGTAGTCCATGATGAGGTCGATGCAGGCGGCGTGCAGCGCCTCAACGAGGTCGGGCCTGACGGAGAATTCCCGGTCGGCGGTCACGGTCCGGAATGGCGAGTGGAGCTGTTTGAGGGCTAGGCAAAGATCTTTCGCGACGGGGGCGCGGTTGTCGGTGGCGGGGTCGACCGACAGGGCCAGCACATATGGTCTGATGTCGTAGCGGAGGTGAATCTTGCTGGGGTCGCGGAGGCGCCGGTAGCCGCGGGCGGCGCACAGCAGCGTTGCGAAGTACCCGGTGAAGAACTCGCCTTTGTGGCCGGTTTCGGCGCTGCCGGTGCGGTATGCGCCTCGTGCCGCGGGATCCCAGTCGCAGCGCTGCAGCTTGCCGTCACGGCCAAGGACCACCCCCTTGGGCACGGGGTTCAGGTCGCCGCGCTCGATGGCCTCTTTGATGGCCTTGTCGACCTCGGCCTGCACCCGGTAGTCGCGCACGCGGCCGGCTGTGGGGAACGCGGTCGCGTCAAGGCTTGCGTGCTGGATCTTGGCCAGCGCGCGCTTGGGGATGCTCGCAACCAACAGCGCCATGTTGAACCGCCTCAACCCGGCGGCGACGATTTCCGCATTGTCGTCTGCTTCGGGAGTGCCGTCGTCTGCGCTGGCGGTGTCGTTGCGTGCACATGGTTTGTCAGGGCCGCGGCCGTCTCGTGGGTCGAGGTTGGCGAGGATTCGGCCGAACGGGCATCCCTCCAGGCGCAGTATCTGCGCTTCGACGGTGTTGTAGCTGATCGGCTTGAAGGTCTTGTCGTCGCACAGGCCGAGTTCGTAGGCGATCACGGCGTCGAGGCCGTTGATGATCGCGCATAAGTCGCTGCGGTAGTAGCGGCCGAGGATCTCCGCGGCGAGGAACATCGCCAGAAGCAGGGTCTCGGGGCTGCAGCGCGATGTGGGGCCCGGATGGGTCCGCAGCCACTCGCACACCGCTCGGGCCTCGCGGCTGCGGCGGATGACCTTCAGATAGCGCCAGGCTTGCCGGGGATCGGTTAAGACAGGGAACGCTAGACGCGGACGCGGCTTCTTCTTGTTGCGCATGCCGCGTCGAGGATGATCCCGAGGCAAGCACCGCATTCGATTGAACAGGTGCGCCTCTGCAACCGTCATACATTTGCGTAGCTTGCGTTGAGACTCGCGTTCGTCGCGACGGCGCTGGGCGCGGACACGGTTCATGCCCGCAGCCCCTTGACAACAGCTTCTTCGGCGTCGATGCTGTCGCCGGACACGGTCAACAAGTCGTTGAGCGTCGCGGCCGACAGCGGTCGGGCTATGGCGTTGAGCGCGAGCAGCGGCGTCTCCGCACGCAGATGCGCGATCAACCAGGTGTTTCGGGCGCGCCGCAGCGACAGTCCCCGGCCTCGGCCAATCGTCACAGCGTTGGCGATCCGGGTGGCCGCGTTCTTGGTGGTCGCGAGGACGAACCGGTGGCTCGCGCCCGCTGGCCGCTGCTGCACGATGCTCACCGCTTGACGCACAAGATGGGTGCAGCAGCCGCGGATCGGCACCAAGCGGGAGTTGCGTCCCCGAACGCGCACAGCGAGCCGGCCGCCGCTGAGATCGCGCAGATCGCCGATTTCAGCCGCGGCGAGCTCAGGGCCGCTCAACGCGGCGCCCAGGCTGCCAGCGACGACCCAGCGGCGCCCCTCGGGGTTCTCGAATCCGGCTAGGTCGGCGACCTCTATGTAGAGGGCCTCCACGCGGGGCGGGTAGCCATCGACCGCAGGTGGGCGCGATAGCTGCTTAGACTGTCTGGGCCAACCATCCGGGTTCACCACAACCCCGACGGTGCGCAACGCGCTACGGGCGGCGTTGCGCCAGCCGACCTTGCGGCCGCCGTTTACCGCAAGCCATGTTTCGACGTTCTCATGGTTGACGGTGGCAGCGTCGAAGACGCCCAGCGTGTGATACAGCCATACTCCCATCGGAGGCAGCGCCCACAACAGCCGCTGCGCCGCACTGGGCGTCGGCGGACCCACAGCAGCAACCAGCTCACGCACCATTGGCAACACCGCGGCCTGCGTCGCGGCGTCGGCGCGTCTAATCACAAGCGGCACCCGCGCGGCGATCACCTCAGCCACCTCAGGCGACACCGCAGTCGGCGACCCATCAAGGGCCCGCCTCCGATCGCGGGTCACCGCAAGCGCTCCACATCGCGTCGGCGCGACGCCGCGTCGGCGCCGACGTTGCTTGTGTTGACTAAGAGACTCTGACTATACTGCATCTCACTCCAGAGTCGAGCCGTAGCGCCCCACCGTCTTGGCAGAGGAAAAGGCGCTGCGGCTCGCTCGCGCTAGCTGCCTCTTGAACGTATTCGGGCAAGCCCTGGATCAGCTTGGATCTGCTCGCTGGAGAGCCTGCTGTTGAGCGGAGCGCGTTTCGCGGTTTAGGTGGTCGCTCTGTCCGTAGCTGCTCGGGACAGTCTGCACGAATCCAGACCATGGCTCTGAAGAGGGGAGATATTGGAAAGGACGCACCCGGCTGGGGCATGAACAGCACCGCGTTCAGAGTCATTGAGTATTCCATGGAAAGGGAAGGATATGTAGCGGGTGTGACGCCGATCTTGTCTTGTCACCCTCCTGGCCCTCTAGGTTGACTCTGGGCGCTGGCATAATCACCGTCGCCGAGTCTGCGGTCCTACGCCCGCGCGGCTTCCGTGGCTAGGACTTCCATCAAAGGGGGATATCTCGCCCACAGGCGCCGGGCCGCGGTTACTGTCGCAGCCGATGCAGCCGTCCCCCCAGCCCGACAAGCCCGCACAGGAATCCAGCGAGCCCCACGATCAACCCGACCCACAGCCCGGCGAGGAGCCCGTACCGCCGAGACGGGATCTGCTGAGCCCTCGCGACTACATCGCAAAGAGAAAGAAGAACGACGACGGCGAGCAGCAAGCCGACGGGGAGCAAGGCGACGGCGAGGACGAGGACGAGGAATGGCCATTCGGTCGCCTCGATCCCGGCGCACCCATGGAGGCACGTCTCGTGCAGGGCATCGTCGGGAGAATCAGATACCACTGCTGCAGAAAAGACGAGACTCCCTACGTCGTTGCCAAAGGCGCAGGGATCGGTCTGGAGACCCTCTACAAGATCCTCAGAGGCGAGTCCTACCCGAGTTTCGTCACCATCGCCCGACTAGAGAGGTACTTCAACAGGCGTCTGTGGGGCAACGAACACCTGCCGCGGGGCCCCAAGACGCCCCCGAAGGTGCCGCCGTGCGCCTGCAATCAGTAGCCGCGGCCTAACGCGCGCCCTCTCAGCCTGAGGCGCACGGTCGCGTCGCCCGGCAGCCCAGAGGATCTCGTACTTGGTCCAGCGAGCGTCTGCGCGGGTCGTCTGCGCCGCGCGCAGCGGGGTGTGGGCGGGGCCGCTTGTGCGCCGGGTGTGGCGCTACTGTGCGCCGGGATGGCGAAGCGTCGCAGGGGGCTGGACCAGCCCCGCGCCTACGTCGCCGCCGACGGCGAGTGGCCCGACGGCCCGTTCAAGCAGAACGCGCCGACAGAGCTGCAGTTCTACGCCGGGGTCGTGAGGCGGCTCATCGACGCCTGCGCGGCCGCCAGGGCCGACGACGGCATGGAGATCGCCGACATCGCCAGCGCCGCCCAGCTGGGCGTCGCGACGGTGTACAACATCCTGCAAGGCCGCAGCTGGTGCGAACTGTTGACCGTCCACCGCCTCGAGAGGGCCCTCAACAAGCCCCTGTGGCACCACGACCACATCGAAGAGCCCGACTAGCGGCTCCGGGGCCGCGGCCCGGCCCGAGCCCCGGCCCGGGCCGCGAATCGTCGCCGGCGAGGCGGCCGCTGCGGCTGCGGCGCCCCGAACTCCCCGCGGCATCGCAACTAGTCGAGCCGCGGGCGCTGTTATCGGGCAGAGTTCCGGCGGCATCGCCCCAGCATGCGCTGCAGGTGACGCCGCAGGCGGTGGGGCGGGTCACGAGGCGACGCGTCCGGCTGCGCCGGCGGCCCGACCGCGACTGGGTGTGGGGTGTGTTGCTTGTCGCAGGCGCAGCCGTGGTCGTTGAGCCACCTCTCGGCGCCGACGGCGACGGTGAGGGTGATGATGCCTGTCTGGTCGTCGCCGCTGCGTGACGCGAGGTAGGCCAGGGTGGTTTGCAGCGACGCGCCACACACTTCGATGAGCCTGCGGGGGCCTTTGGGGCCGTCGGTGGGGATGACGCAGCGGGTCGCGCCGGTGCGCCAGTCGGTGCGGCCGTGGTGTTCGAGGGCGTACAGGCGGCTGGCTCCTTCTGCGAGCAGCCACGCCGCGGCTGTGGACTCGCTGGTGCCGAAGCGACCGGCGATGCACCCCAGCCAGTCGTCGACGAACTCCGGCAGCGCGACGTCGATGAGCACGTTGGGGGCCAGCATCGACAGCGCGAGCATCCCGATGGGAGCCTCGGCGAGCACCGCCGCGTCGTGGGCGTTCACCGCGTCATCGCCGGTGGCGTGGCGGTCTGCGGTTCCGACGCCCGCATCGGCGGTGGGGCAGTCGTGGCCGTCGTCGGTGTCGTGCAGCCGGGTGAGCCCCCACACCAGCCCGACCGCGGCGACGTCGCGCAGGCGGGCGCCGGCGAGCTTCGAGAGCCGTCCCAACGCCACCCACAGCTCCGGGCCGGGCGTCTGGACCTCCAACTGGCGGCAGTCGTGTCCGTCTTCGGAGTTGATCGCGAGTCCCGGCATCTTGTCGGTCAGCGCATCGAGGTGGCCGGTTTCGGCTGCGACGATGAGCCGGGCGGCGCCTTCTGCGAGCAGCCACGCCGCGGCCACCTCCGCGGTGACGTCCCAGCGCTGCGCCGCGCACAGCACCTGGTCAGCAGCCCAGCAGGGCACGGTCACGTCCAGCGACGCCTCGTGGTGCATCAACACCCGGGCAAACCCCGAGAGCGGCGCCCCGGCCGCATCCGCGGCTTCGACCACTCGGTTCGCTGCATCGGTGCCGGCCATGTCGACCAGTATCGACAAGGGGTGTGACGTCCTCCCCGCAGGGGCCGCCAGCGCTGAGGCGGCGACCGGGTGGGCGCGAGCCGAATCTGCGGCGCAGACGCGGCTGCAGCGTCTTGGTCTCGGCGGGCATCCGATGGTCGAATCCGCCGGCCAGTCCTTGGACGTCTGTGGGAGCGTCGCGGGCAGGTGAGCACGTCC
>CBDCSK010000002.1:0-207150 GCA_965221605.1 Candidatus Aldehydirespirator sp. | reverse complement strand
GCGGGACGACGAGCTGGCGTGATCCTCTCTGGCGGCTGCCCTGAACCCGTCGGGGCGGCCGCGGTCGTCTTCGGTGCCGGCGCCACCGGTCTCCGGATCGTGCGCATGCTTGACGACAGCCCCAGCGTCCGCTCGGTGGAGGTGAGGGACACAGACCTGGACCGGCTGGGTGAAGTGACCCGCATGCTCGGCCCGAAGACCAGGATCGGCCAGGGGTCGGCGGTTCCGGAGGGAACGGACCTGGTGGTGGTGGCGACCACCACGGGATCGCAGATCGAACTGGCCCTCACCGCGGTGAGGGCCGGCGCGACCGTTGTCACCACCACCAATGAGATAGCCGAGACCCGAGGCTTGCTCGCCGCCGGCAAGGAGGCGAGACGGCACGGTGTCGGGCTGGTGGTGGGCGCGGGCTACATGCCCGGCCTGACCTGCCTGCTGGCCCGGGTCGGCGCATCCGAGTTCGACGCGGTGGACGAGATCCATGTGGCCAAGGCAGGAACAGGCGGACCGGCATGTGCCCGCCAGCATCATCGGGCCCTCAGCAGCCTGGCCATCGACTGGCGAGACGGTCGGTGGACGCGGCGTGCGGGCGGCTCGGGCCGCGAGCTGTGCTGGTTCCCGGATCCCGTGGCCGGACGGGACTGCTACCGGGCGGCTCTCCCGGATGCACTGTTGCTCGTGCCCGCCTTCCCCGGCGTCGATCGTGTGACGGCGCGTATGGCGGCCACCCGCCGTGACCGGCTCACGGCGCCGTTGCCCATGATGCGCCGCCCCCATCCCGAGGGCGGCGTGGGCGCAGTGCGTGTGGAGCTGCGGGGCTGGCGCCGGGGTGAACGCCATGTGGTCGTGCTGGGATCTCAGGCGAAGCCGGCGCAGGGCGCAGCCGTGGTCGCCGCGGCCACCACGCTGCACCTGGTCGGCCGGGAGGTGCCTGCTGGGGCTGCCGGGCTGGCGTCAATACCTGATCCCGATCGGCTCCTGGGCGCGGTAGCCGCACTGGGTCTGCGCCCCTCGCGGTTCGAGGGGTTCGCCCTGTCACGGGGCGGTGCCGCATGACGGCCCGTCATTGAAAGCAGTCCAGCAGGTCTTCGTGGAGGTGCCTGTTGGTGGCCACGGCCGAGCCGCTGCGCCATTCGTTGCTCCCGGAGGTGTCCGAGAACCGACCGCCGGCCTCGGCCATTATCACCGGCATCGGGGCGACGTCCCAGTCGAAGCACTCCGGATCGACCATGGCTTCGGCCCGGCCGGTGGCGACGAGGGAATAGCCGTAGGCGTCGCCCCAGGTGCGGACCCGGGCCCCAGCGGCTCGCACCCGCTCCAGGGCGGGATCGGGCCAGTAGGAGAGCCCGCTGGTGCATACGTAGGCGCCGTCCAAGGTGGTGTGCTCGCTGACCCGGCACGGGATGCCGTTCCAGTAGGCGCCCCGGCCCCGGCCGGCCCAGACACACTCGTCGAGCGCGGGCAGGCAGATCACGCCCGCCGCGGGACCCTGGTCGTCCACCAACGCCAGCAGGGTGGCGTACAGCGGCACGCCCTGGACGAACGCCTTGGTGCCGTCGATCGGGTCGATGATCCAGCTACGGCCAGTGCGGCCGGCCCAGACTCCCTCCTCCTCACCCCAGATCGTGTCGTCGGGGAACGCTGCGGAGATCTCTGAGCGCAGGAGCCGTTCGGCGGCGTAGTCGGCTTCCGTCACGGGCGTCCCGTCACTCTTGGCCGACACCGCGAGGCTTCGCTGCTGGTACCACTGGAGCGTGAGGCGTCCCGCTCGCATAGCGACCTCGGTGGCGAACTCGACGAGCTCCTCAGCGACGGCCTGGCGTTGAGGTGCCTCACTGCCGGCGGGGGGTTGGCCCGGCAAGGAGCTTTTAGTATCTTTCATGATATGTCAATGGCAGCTGATCTGGACAGCCAGGCGGCGGCAAAGATCATGCAAGCGGAGCGTTGCCGGTCGGTGGCCGACACGATCGACCTCCGGAGGGCTGCGGTGACCGAGCGCCATCGACCCGTGATGGCGCTCCATCGCGAGGAGATCTGGATGGGTCGGGCTGCCAGTGCCAGCCGGGCCAAGCTGCAGCGCGTCATCGGCGCGGCACTGTATTCCCTCGGCCTCGACCTCGCGACCACCAGCCGGGCCCTACGGGGTGAGGCCTCGAGACTCGAGCAGGAAGCGGCGGTGCTGCGGAGACAGAGTCGAGCGCTGCCGGAGCCCACCGCGCGCGGGTGACAGGTGGTTGGCTGTCGCGTACTCTCAGGGGCATGATCATCGACACACTTCGATCCGTTCTGCGATTCCGCCGGTTTGAGTTCAGTGCGACGAAGCGGCGGCTGCAGAGCGCGGCCAGTATCGAGGATCTGCGCAGGATCGCCCGCCGGCGCTTGCCCGGGGGAGTGTTCGACTACATCGACGGCGGTGCCGAGGACGAGGTCGCCCTGGACCGCAACACCCGCGCCTTCCGCGAGATGGAGTTCGTTCCGCGGGTGCTGCGCGATATGGGGAACGTGGACACCACCGGCACGATCCTCGGCCACGAAGTGCCCTTCCCGCTGATCCTGGCACCCACCGGGTTCACGCGGGTCGCCCATCCACCCGGCGAGCTGGCGGCGGCTCGTGCTGCCGAACGTGCCGGGCTGCCGTACGCGCTGTCCACCATGGGTACACGCTCGGTGGAGGAGGTAGCCGCGGTCAACAACGGCTCCAAGTGGTTCCAGGTGTACGTGTGGCGCGACAAGGGCCTGCTCAAGGACATGATCCTGCGGGCCAAGGAGGCCGGCTTCGACGTGCTGTGCATCACCGTCGACGCGGCCATGTTGGGTCGCCGGGAGCGGGATGTGCGCCGCGGGTTCACCCTGCCGCCCAAGATGGGCATCGACACCCTGTTCGAGGGCATCCTCCGCCCGAGCTGGAGCATGCGCTTCGCCTTCTCGGAGCCGATCTCCTTCGCCAACGTGGCCGGCAACACCGACATAGACGGATCGACGGCGGTCGATCTGGCCGCCTTCATGAACGAGCAGTTCGACCCGACCCTGTCGTGGGAGGACGTGGCCTGGATGCGCTCGCTGTGGGACGGTCCCGTGCTGGTGAAGGGCATCCAGAGCGTGGCCGACGCGGTGATCGCCCGCGATGAGGGGCTCGAGGGCATCGTGCTGTCCAACCACGGTGGTCGCCAGCTTGATTCGGCTCCGTCGATCATCGAGTTGGTCCAGCCGGTGGCTGACGCCGTCGGCGGCGATCTTGACATCGTGTGCGACGGCGGGATCCGACGGGGCGGTGACATCGTGAAGGCCTTGGCACTGGGGGCGACATCGTGCATGGCCGGTCGCGCCTATCTGTACGGACTTGCTGCTGCCGGCGAGGAGGGCGTGGACTGGGTGATCGAGCACCTGCGTACCGGCATGCGGCGGGACATGGCCCTGTGTGGCGCGGCCAGCGTGTCGGAGCTGAAGCCCGACCTGATCTACCGGGTCGACACCGGGAGATAAGGACTCGGCCCGTGCGGCGGCCGCAGAGAGCGCCTTTGGGTTTAGTTAGATAGTCTCACTGGTATGATGTAATCTCTAATCCAGGGACTGGGCGGACCGGGCCCGCTCGTCTCGACACAGGAGACTCGCATGCAGGGGCATCAGCTAGTTCACCGTCATCTGCTGCCCCACTTCACGCGCGGCGACGCATGGCGCCGCGGCGACCCAGTGGTGGTCGACCGTGGAGAGGGCTGCTACATCTGGGATACGGCCGGGACCGGGTACCTGGACGGCCTTTCCGGGCTGTTCTGTACGAACCTCGGCCACGGCCGCAGCGACCTCACCTCGGCCGCGGCCAAGCAGATGGACAGGCTGGCCTTCTATCCCAACTGGGGTTTCGCCCATCCGTCCTCGATGGAGGCCGCGTCGTTCATCGCCTCGGTTGCGCCCAAAGATCTGGACCGAGTCTTCTTTGTGAATTCCGGCTCCGAGGCGATCGAGTCGGCTCTCAAGTTCGCCCGCTGCTACCACTTGGCTAATGGCGAGGAAGCTCGTCACAAGGTGATTGCCCGCCGCTGGGCCTACCACGGCACCACCCTGGGTGCCCTGGCGGCAACGGGCGTCCCCAATCTGCGGGACCCGTTCGCGCCGATGCTCCCGGACTGTGTGCGCCACGTGGACAACACGCTGGGCTGCGCCCGCGAGTCCGGAGACGACGCCCGGGCACTGCCCTGTGTGACCGCGGTGGAGGAGGCCATTCTGAGCGAGGGCCCCGAGACGGTGGCCATGGTCATCGCCGAGCCGGTACAGAACGGCCGCGGGGCGCTGGTCCCGCCCGAGGGGTACTGGCAGGAATTGCGCCGCATCTGCGACCAGTACGGCGTGCTGCTCTGCGCCGACGAGGTGATCAACTCCTTCGGGCGCCTCGGGTACTGGTTCGGTAGCGAGCGCTTCGGTGCCGAACCGGACATGATCACCTTCGCCAAGGGCGTCACCAGCGCCTACCAGCCCCTCGGCGGCCTGGTGGTCAGGGGATGCCTCGTCGACCGCGTATGGGACTCGTCTATAGCGATGTTCGTTCACGGCTCAACCTTCGGCGCCCATCCAGTCGCGACCGCAGTGGCGCTGGCGAACATGGCCGCCATGCGCGACGAGGACGTGTTCGGCAACGTGCTGGGCAACGAGCCCCGCCTCGGTGAGGGCCTGCGGGCTCTGATGGCGTCGCACTCCTGCGTCAAGGACGTGAGGGGGACCGGGTACTTCCACTACGTGGAGCTGATGCGGGACCGGGCCACCGCCACCGATCTGAGCGAGGCGGAGTTCTCCCAGCTCCTGCCCGGCGGTGTGCTCGACCGGTTCGTGCGGGAGGCGCGCGTGCTGGTGCGGCCCGACTCGCGGGGCGCCGCCATGCTGGCCATCGCGCCGCCCCTGGTGGCTGATGCCGCCGTGATCGACGACCTGCTGGCCCGGGTCGACCAGGTGCTCGACCGCGTGAGCGGCTGGCTGAAGTCCTCCGACTGAGGTCCCAGGCATCCATCGACCTGGATCTGCCCGCCAGGGCGCATACTGGCGCGTCATGGGACGGCGGCTGACCGTGCTGATGGTGTGGGCGCTCATAGCGGCAGCCTGCAGCGGCGGCATCCCCTCCGAGCGGGAGGCTGTCGAGGCTCAGCCGGCCGGCGAACCCGCCGCCGCTCTTGATGACGGCGAGGGGGCGACGCTCGATCAGCCCGGTCCCGACGCCGGTCCCGACGCCGGTCCCGACGCCGGTCCCGTCGAGCAGGTCGTGGATCGCCCGAGCACGACGACCACGGTCCTCGCCGAGCAGATGATGCTCGACGAGCTGAACGTGGCCTACTTCTCGGAGTGGCCGACCGCGAGTCAGGCCGCCCGGGCGGCTGTGAGCTATGGCGACGATCTCGACATGGCCGTGAACTGGATCCCGTTGACGCCCGGCGACGACTTGGCCCGCGCCATGGAGGCCGGAGAGATCGACATCGCCCATTCCCACGACGCCACGTCGTTCGCGCGCCTCGTGAGCGGCGGCGCGACCCTGCTGATGGTTGGGATCGCGGCGGGCTACGTGGACTCCGACGACATGACCGGAGCGGAGCAGGGCGCCGCCGGCGTCAGTGGATTCGGCGTGGTCTCCACGACCAGGGACTTCGCGGCTGAGCACCCCGAGGCCGTCTCCGGATTCCTGCGAGTGACCGACGATGCCTACCGGGCCTACAACGCGGACCGGGAGCTGTTCATCGACCTCATCGCCTCGATGGCCGGCTTGGACCGCGGCGCGACCATCACCCTCCTTGACGGACTCGTCCTCCCCGAGAGGGACGCGCAGCTGTCCGAGGCGTGGCTTGGCGGCGCGGTGCAGCAGGTCATGAAGGACCGGATGGACCTCCTGGCCGACCAAGGCGTGATCGACTCCGCGCTGGGAAGCTACGACGCCCATGTCGACACGAGCTTCCTTGAGACCGTCGACCGGGGCTGATCCGATGCAGGGCACCGCGGCCGTGATCCACGATCTGTCGAGGGGATGCAGCGTCGACGACATCGTGAAGGTGGCCACCATCGCCGCCTACCAGGCCGGCTCCACCTCGTCAGCCGGTTATAACTGATCTGCTAGGCCTGCTAACTTTACGGCTCGGCATTCAGGGAACCATCAGGAGCGTGATGGCCGCCATCGACAACAGCACAACCACGGTCCGCCGCCCCTTGGACGCCGAACGGGTGATATCGGTGGCGGCAGAGATCGCCGACGCGGAGGGTCTCGACAAGCTGACCCTCACCCGTGTGGCGGACGCTCTCGGTGTGCGGCAGCCGGCTCTGTACCGCCATGTGGACGGCTACGACGACCTGCTGCGCAGCCTCAGCCTGCGTGGTCGCGAGATCCTGGCCCAGCGGCTGGCCGACGCTGCGGTGGGGCTCTCGGGCGATGACGCGGTGGCTGCGGTGGGCCATGCCTGGCGCCAGATGGTGCGCGACCGTCCCGGGATCTACGCAGCCACCGATCGCTACCCCTGCGCCGGCGACGCCCAACTCGAGGCGGCCGTCGAGCGGGTCCTGGGCGTGCTGGGCCAGGTACTGAGGGGCTACGACCTGACCGATGAGGACCGCGTCCACGCGGCCCGGACGCTGCGCAGCGCCTTCCACGGCTTCAGCCATCTCGAGTCCGGTGACGGCCACCCCCTGCCCCACGACCCGGAGGACACCTTCGACCATCTGGTGCAACTGCTCTGCGCCGGCGTCCACCGGCTCTCCCGCAACGCCACCCCCAGCGGCAGCATCGTCTGATGACCCGGCTGGGGTTCCTGCTGGACAGCGAGAGCTGCATCGGCTGTCACGCCTGCACGGTCGCTTGCAAGAGCGAGCACGACGTGCCCCTGGGGGTGAACCGGACCTGGGTCAAGTACATCGAGACCGGCACATTCCCGGACGCCAAGCGTCACTTCTCGGTGATGCGCTGCAACCACTGCGACAACGCCCCCTGCATCACCATCTGCCCCACCAACGCGCTGTTCCGGGCGGCCAACGGCGTGGTCGACTTCGATGACAGCAACTGCATCGGCTGCAAGGGATGCATGAACGCCTGCCCCTACGACGCCATCTACATCAACCCGGTGACCAACACCGCCAACAAGTGCAACTTCTGTAACCACCGCATCGAGCAGGACCTCGAGCCGAGCTGTGTGGTGGTGTGCCCCACCAACGCCATCAGAGTGGCCGATCTCGACGACCCGGACGACGAGACCACCCGGATCATCGCCCGCAGCGACACCGCGGTGCGGGCCCCCGAACAGCAGACCCTCCCCAAGGTGCACTACCGCGGCGCCGAGGCGGCATCTCTGGATCCGCTCCGCACCGCCATCGCTCCCGACGGCATGATCTGGGCCGACACCACACCCCATCACCCGACGGCCGAGCCGGACGGTCACGGTGTGATGGCCCGCACCACCTACACGACCGCCCATCAGATGACCTGGAAGGCCAAGGTGTCGAGCTATCTCGCCACCAAGGCGATCGCGGCGGGCGTCATGGCGGTGGCCTCGTTGCTGGTGCTGCTCGGGCACAGCGGCTCGCAGGCCGCGGTCGGGGTGATGCCGCCCGTGGTCGCGGGCGTGTTCCTCGCGGCGACCGGCGTGCTGCTCGTGGGTGATCTGAAGCGCCCGGAGCGCTTCTACTACCTGCTCACCCGGAGCAATCGCCGCTCCTGGTTGGTCAAGGGAGCCTGGGTGCTCGGTGCCTTCGCCGCGGTGTGCGCGGCCTGGTTCGTGGCCGGGGTCGCCGACTCGCCGGTCATGCTGCAGGCGCTGGCCGCCCCAGCGGGGCTCCTGGGCCTGGCCACCGCCGGCTACACCGCCTTCCTGTTCGCCCAGTGCGAGGGCCGGGACCTCTGGCAGACGCCGCTGCTGCTGCCGACGCTGCTGGCCCAGGCCGCGGTGGCCGGGGGCGCCGCCTACGCGGTGGCCGACCTGGTGATGGACGTCCCCGCGGCGGCCGCGGTGCGCTGGGTGCTGCTCGGCGGCCTGGTCGCCACCGGTGCGCTGATCGCGGCTGAAGTGATGTCGCGGGGTACGGCCCATGTCGAAGCGGCGGTGGCCGCCATGACCCGGGGCCGGTACGCCCGCCGCTTCTGGGCCGGAGGCGTAGTGCTCGGCCTGGTCCTGCCCGCGGCCGCCACCGCGACGACTGTGGCGGCCGGAACCGGCGCCGCAGTGCCTGGTGCCGCCGGGCTGTGCGCCCTGGTGGGCATGTGGTTCTACGAGGACAGCTTCGTGCGGGCCGGCCAGTCCGTGCCCTTGTCATAGGGGGTCGCATCGTGGCCGAACTGCACAGCTATCACCCCCACGAGACGTGGCACGACGCCGTGTCGCTGGACGCCAAGGCCTGGCCCCGGCGGGTCGAGCATCATCACACGCTGGTCCCCACCACCTGCTTCAATTGCGAGGCGGCCTGCGGGCTGGTGTGCCATGTGAACCACGCCACCGGCCGCATCGACCGCATCGAGGGCAACCCTCTGCACCCCGCCAGCCGGGGCCGCAACTGCGCCAAGGGTCCCGCGACCCTCAACCAGATCGACGACCACGAGCGCATCCTTCACCCGCTGCGCCGGGCGGGGGAGCGGGGCGGAGGCCGGTGGGAGCGGGTCAGCTGGACCGAGGCTCTCGATGACATCGGCGGCCGCATCCGCACCGCCATCGCCGAGGGCCGCCACAACGAGGTCATGTACCACGTGGGCCGCCCCGGCGAGGACGGCTACGCCGAGCGGGTGCTCCAGTGCTGGGGCGTGGACGGCCACAACAGCCACACCAACATCTGCAGTTCCAACGCCCGCATCGGCTACCAGAGCTGGATGGGCCACGACCGCCCGTCGTCGGACTTCGCCCACGCCGAGGTCATCTTCCTGATCTCGTCGCATCTGGAGGCGGGCCACTACTTCAACCCTCACGCTCAGCGCATCATCGAGGCCCAGGGCCGGGGCGCGACCGTGATCTGCGTGGATCCCCGGCTGTCCAACACCGGCGCCAAGGCCGACTTCTGGCTGCCGGCCTGGCCCGGCACCGAGCCCTTCCTGCTCCTGGCCATCGGCCGCCAGCTGCTGCTCGACGGCGCCTGGGAGCAGGACTTCGTGCGGCGCTGGACCAACTGGGAGACCTACCTGCGCGAGCGTCACCCCGACAGGCCGGTGGAGTTCGAGTCGGTGGGTCCGGCCCTGCTGGAGGACTACGCCGCCTACACGCCGCAGGAGGCCGAGCGGGTCTGCGGCGTGCCCGCGGCCCGGATCACCGAGGTGGCCCGGATCATCGGCGCCCATCCGACGAAGTTCGCCTCGCACAACTGGCGGGCCGCGGGCGCGGGGAACCTGGGCGGCTGGCAGACGGCCCGCTGCCTGTTCTTCCTCAACGTGCTGACCGGCTCGGTCGGCACGGTGGGCGGAACCACCGGCAACGGCTGGAACAAGTACAAGGCGCCCCATCCGCCCACCGCTCCGCCGGGGCAGCACTGGAACGAGCTCAACTGGCCCCGCGAGTACCCGCTCGCCTACCACGAGATGTCGATCCTGCTGCCGCACTTCCTGAACGAGGGCCGGGGTCGTCTCGAGGTGTACTTCAGCCGGGTCTACAACCCGGTGTGGACCAACCCCGACGGATTCAGCTGGCTGGAGGCGCTCAAAGACCCCGCCAGGGTCGCCTGCCATGTGGCGCTCACGCCGACCTGGTCGGAGACGGCCGTCTTCGCCGACTACGTGCTGCCCATGGGCGTGGGCGCCGAGCGCCACGACGTGGCCAGCTTCGAGACCCACGCCAGCCGCTGGATCGGCTTCCGCCAGCCGGTCCTGCGCCGCTACGCCGAGATCCGGGGAGAGGAGGTGGGTCATGCCTCCCGCACCCACGAGTTCAATCCGGGGGAGGTGTGGGAGGAGAACGAGTTCTGGGTCGAGCTGTCGTGGCGCATCGACCCCGACGGCTCCATGGGCATCCGGCGCTGGTTCGAGAGCCCCGAGCACCCCGGCACGCCCATGTCGGTGGACGAGTACTACTCGACCATGTTCGAGGGTGTGCCCGGCTTGGCCGACGACGCGGCCGCCGCCGGCCAGACCCCTCTGGAGTTCATGCGCGACCGGGGCGCATACGCCCTCGACGGCGACATGTACCTCCCGTACGAGCGCGAGGTCGAACCGGCTGCTCTGGCGGGCTGCGAGATCGACTCCGACGGCGTGTTCCGGCGTCCGGGCACACCGGGCACGTGGTCGGGCGCAACCGAGGATCTGGCCGGCCTGAAGCTCGCGGGCCTGGGGGACGGCTCGCCCGCGGTGGAGGTGGACGGCACGGCCCGTGAGGGCTTCCCCACGCCGTCGCGCAAGCTCGAGCTGTACTCGCAGACGCTGGCCGACTGGGGCTGGCCCGAGTACGCCACCCCGACCTGGATACCGTCCCATGTGCACTGGGAGGACCTTGAGCTCGCCGCGGACGAGCGGATCCTGCTGCCCACGTTCCGGATCCCGACGCTGATCCACACCCGCTCGGCCAACAGCAAGTGGCTGGCCGAGTTGAGTCACCGCCACCCTCTGTGGATCCACCCTGAAGACGCCGAGGCCCTCGGCATAGAGGTCGACGGACTTGTGCGGGTGACCACCCGCATCGGCCACTTCGTGATCGGCGCCTGGCGCACCGAGGGGATCCGCCCCGGGGTGGTCGCCGCGTCGCATCACATGGGCCGCTGGCGCCTCGACTCCCGCAGCGGGGGCTCGTGGGCCGGCGGCGACGCCGACATCACCAACGACGGGACGGTGTGGCGGCTCCAGCGCAAGGGACGGCCGCAGCGGCACGCCAGCGACGACCCCGACACCGAGCGCATCTGGTGGAGCGACACCGGAGTGCACCAGAACCTGACCTTCTGCGTGCAGCCCGACCCGGTGTCGGGCATGCAGTGCTGGCACCAGCGGGTGCGGGTGGGCCCGGCCGAGCCGGGCGACGCCTACGGCGATGTGGTGGTGGACACGGCCAAGGCCCGCGAGGCCTATCGCGAGTGGCTGGCCATGACCCGTCCCGCGCCCGGTCCCGGCGGCCTGCGGCGTCCCCTGTGGTACGCCCGCCCGCTCAAGCCCACCCCTGGCGCCTATGCCCTGTAGACCCGTCTCGGTGGCCGGGTACAGTTGACGGCGCGCCGGCGGCGAGGATGCACGGAGGTGCCGCTGATGAGTTTCGCCAACCCAGTCGAAGGTGTCGACACGTCGAACGCCCCGTACGTGATCGTGTCGAGCGACACCCACGCCGGGCTGCAGTGCGAGGAGTACCGCCCCTACCTCGACTCTGCCCTTCATGAGGAGTTTGACACCTATGTGGCCGGGCGCCATGAGCACCGGCGGGTCCAGGAGGAGGTCAACGCCGAGTTCCTGGCCGAGTGGGAGGGCGAGAACGAGGAGGGCCTGCGGGGCGCCTACGACCCGGAGGTGCGCGACAAGGAGCTCGACGCCGACGGCATCGCCGGCGAGGTGATCTTCGCCGACGGCGACGCGGTCACCGGCCAGGAGTCGCCGCCGTTCGGCGCAGGCCTGTCCGCGGGTCAGATCACCGACTCCCGCCAGGCCTTCGGCGGCGCCCGGGCCCACAACCGCTGGCTGGTCGAGTTCTGTGCCACCAACCCGCCCCGGCGGGCCGGGGTCGGCCTGGTGCCGATAACCCACGACATCGACGAGTCGGTGGCCGAGATCGAGTGGCTGGCCGGCAGGCCCGGCATAAAGGGGATCATGATCCCGACGATGTGGCACCGCTTCCCGCCATACGGATCCGACCACTACGACCGGGTCTGGGCCGCCTGCGCCGAGACCGGCCTGGTGGTGCACACCCACTCAGGCGAGGCCGACTTCGTTTCCTACGGCGAGAACGTGGCCATGTACATGGCCGAGGTGCCCTTCTGGACCCATCGGGCGCTCTGGCAGCTGCTGTTCTCGGGCAAGTTCGACCGGTACCCGGGGCTGCGCTACGCGGTGGTGGAGTGCGGCTCGTTCTGGATCGGCGACATCCTGTGGAAGGCCGACGTGAACTTCGGGGCCAGCGCCAAGGTCAAGAAGATGGGCTCCCGCATGAAGGGCCTGATCTCCCGCCTGCCGTCGGAGTACTTCGGCACCAACGTGTTCATCGGGGCGTCGACGATGAGCAAGGAGGAGATCCGCCGCCGCCAGGTCAACGGCATCGACGCCTTGATGTGGGGCACCGACTACCCCCACCCCGAGGGCTCATGGCCCCACACCGCCCAGCGCCTCGAGAGCGACTTCCGCGACGTGTCCATCGAGGACACCCGCCTCCTGCTCGGCCTCAACGCAGTGGAGTGCTACGACCTCGACCTCGACTCCCTCACCGAGGTCGCAGCCCGGATTGCGCCCACGCCCGAGCGGCTCCACCAGGATCCCGGCCTGCGCACCCCGCCTGACGCCAAGCGCACCGCCCGGTGGTGGATCGACGAGTACGGCTGCGAACTCCAGTACTGACAAGGATCCCGCCGTGAGCTACGAGCCGAGCCCGTGGCAGCCGATCGCCGACCACGTCGACCGCTATCTGGCCACCGACGGCGACGACGGGTTCGAGTGGGAGGGCGCCCAGTGCGTGATCCTCACCACCACCGGGCGCAAGACGGGCAGCCTGCGCCGCACGCCGCTGATCCGCATCCGTGACGGCCGGCGCTACCTGCTGGTCGCCTCCATGGGCGGCGCGCCCCGGCACCCCAGCTGGTATCTGAACCTGGTCGCCGATCCTGATGTGATGATCCAGGACCGGGGCGAGCTCCACCGTCTCCGGGCCCGCACTGCCACGCCGTCGGAGAAGGCCGAGCTTTGGCCCATCGCGGTGAGCCAGTGGCCCGATTACGAGGACTACCAGGCCCGCACCGAACGGGACCTCCCCCTCGTCATCTGCGAGTGACTCCCGGCGAGCGTTCTCAGCTCGCGCCGTAGAGTTCGGCGACGACGCCCAGGGCTTGGGCGACCAGGGGAGCGGGCTCGCCCGCCCGGGTGAGCAGCAGCAGCGGCACCGCGGCCCGCTCATCGCGCAGTTGGAGGTAGCGGAGGCCGGGGGGGCGGAAGGTCTGCACGCTGGCCGGGACGATGGCCACACCCTCGCCGGCGGCCACGAAGCCGAGGATCGTGGCGTACTCAGTGGCCTCGATGATCGGGTCGTAGGCCACACCCTCGGTGGCGAGCATCGAGGCCAGCACGGCGTGCAGGCTGGGTGAGACCCCGCGGTCGAACCCGATGATCGGCTCGTCGGCAAGATCTCGCAACTGGGCTTGTGTCGTCCCGGCCGGCCGGTGAGCCGCGCCGGCCGCCAGGAGCAGCGGCTCGTGCATCACCAGCGTCGCCTCCACGTTGCGGGAGTCGGCCGCGGCCCGGCCGATGCCCAAGTCGATCTGTCCCGACCTCAGAGCCTGCACCTGCTCGTCGGAGCTCATCGAGTGCAGTTCGTAGCCGACCCGGGGCCAGCGGCGCCGGTACTCGCTGAGCACCCGGGGCATCACCTCGTAGGCGGCAGAATCCACGAACCCGACCCGCAGCGTGCCGGCCTGGCCGTGGCGGTGCTGGTCCATCAGCCGGGCGACGCCGTCGGCCGCGGCCAGCAGCCGCACCGCCTCGGGGTACAGGAAGGCGCCCGCATCGGTGAGGCTCACCCGCCGGGTGCTGCGATCGAACAGCGCGGTGTCGAGCTCGCGCTCCAGCAGCCGGATCTGCTGGCTCAACGGCGGCTGGGACATGTTGAGCCGTTCGGCCGCCCGCCCGAAGTGGAGTTCGTCGGCGACGGCCACGAAGTAGCGCAGGCGCTGGAGGTTCATGGCAGAATAATATCGAACACATCTGAATCAATCCGATATTGATACTTCTTGTCTCTGGTCAGTCCCGGTATGGTCGGTGGGCGATGAGGGGAATCGCCAGGGGGATGCGGCGCCGACCGCCCAAGAGGCCGAGCGGACAGGAAGCGATGCACGAGGATTCTCGTGGATCACTGAGCGAGGCCGTGGCCCGAGCGGCCCGTGAGCGCAGCGAACAAGAGCGGGAATGACACCGTTGCGACGCATTCGGCTCCCACGTCATCGCGGGCCCTCCAAGTACTCGGCAGCAACGCTGGCCTGGCGCGGCATGCGGGGCGACTACTGGCCCCGGGTGTGGCGCGACACCGACCTGAAGCGCTCCTACGACGCGGTGGTGATCGGCGGGGGCGTGCACGGTCTGGCCACCGCCTACTACCTGGCCCGCAACCACGGCATGACCAACGTGGCCGTGATGGACAAGGCCTACCTGGGCAGCGGCGCCTCGGGCCGCAACACCGCCATCGTGCGAGCCAACTATCTCACCCCCGAGGGCGTGGCCTTCTACGACCGGTCGCTGCAGCTCTACAACTCCATGGCGCTGGACTTGAACATCAATGTGATGTTCAGCGAGCGGGGCCACCTGACCCTGGCCCACAGCGACGCCGCCCTGCGCACCATGAACTGGCGGGCCGAGGTCAACAAGCTCCAGGGCGTCAACTCCAGCGTCATCGGCCCCGACGAGATCTCCGAGGTCGCTCCCAGCCTCGACACCTCCGACCATCCCCGCTACCCGATCCTCGGCGCGCTCTACCACCCGCCCGGCGGGATTGTGCGCCACGACGCGGTGGTGTGGGGCTACGCCCGGGCCGCCGACCACATGGGCGTCGAGATGCACCAGAGGACCGAGGTTCTCGACATCCTGTGCGAGGGCGGCGAGGGTCCCGACGGCAAGGGAGCCGGAGGCCGGGTCACCGGAGTCCGCACCAACCGGGGCGATGTCTCCACACCGATCGTGATCAACTGTACAGCCGGCTGGGCCGGGCTCATCTCGGCCATGGCCGGCGTGCGACTGCCCATCACCACCCACCCGCTCCAGGCCGCGGTGACCGAGCCGGTCAAGGTCTTCCTGCCGACGGTGGTGGTGTCGGGCTCGCTGCACGTCTACATCAGCCAGACCGACCGGGGCGAGCTCGTGTTCGGAGCCGCGGTGGATGCGGTGGCCACCTACTCGATCCGGGGCTCGCTGGAGTTCACCGAGGAGTTGGCCGGTCACGTTCTCGAACTGATGCCCAGCGTCTCGAGGATGAGGCTGCTGCGCCAGTGGTCCGGGCTGTGCGACATGACCCCCGACTACTCGCCGGTCATGGGGTTCACCCCGGTCGACGGCTTCCTGGTGGATGTGGGCTGGGGCACCTACGGCTTCAAGGCCGCCCCGGTGTCCGGCGAGCAGATCGCCGAGGCGGCCGCCACCGGGCGCACCCCCGAGCTGATCGCGCCGTTCGCCCTCAGCCGTTTCGAGACCGGCGAGCTGGTGGGCGAGAAGGGCGCCGCGGCGGTGGGACACTGATGCTGCTGGTGCCCTGTCCGAACTGCGGGCCGCGAGACTCTGCGGACCTGCGGTATGGAGGCGAGTCTCACGCTCGCCCCGACCCCGCCACTGCCTCCCCCTTGCAGTGGCGGGGCTATCTCTACCTGCGCGACAACCCCGCGGGCTGGCTGCGCGAGACCTGGTACTGCCGGTCCGGGTGTCGCCGCTGGTTCACGCTGGAGCGCAACACGGCGACCAACGAGTTCCGTGAGCCGCCCATGCCCGGCGACAAGCGAGGCGGCAAGGCATGACCATGAGCCGCCTGGGTCCCCAGCCCACCGAGGTCATCGACCGGTCCGCGAAGCTGCGGTTCCGCTGGAACGGCAAGGGCTTCAGCGGGCTCGAGGGCGACACCATCGCGTCGGCCCTGGCCGCCGCGGGCGAGCACGTCTTCTCCCGTTCCATGAAGTACCACCGGCCCCGGGGCATCCTCACCGCCGACTTCTGGGACCCCAACCTGCTGGTGCAGATCGGCGACGACCCCAACGTCAGGGCCGGGCACCGGCTGCTGTCTGCGGGCATGGACGTGCGGCCCCAGAACGTCTGGCCGTCGCTGCGCCGCGACATCAAGGCGGCCAACAGCCTGGTCGGGCGCTTCCTGACGGCCGGCTTCTACTACAAGACGTTCATGCGCCCGCAGAAGCTGTGGCCCACCTACGAGCGGGTGCTGGCCACGTTCGCGCCGGGCGGCAAGGTCGACCCCGACACCCCTCACCGCCACCACGACAAGCGCTACAGCCATCCCGACGTGGTGGTGGCCGGGGCCGGGCCGGCCGGCATCGAGGCCGCCCTGGCCGCGTCCGGCGCCGGCGCTCGGGTGCTGCTCGTCGAGCACGAGCACGCGGTGGGCGGCCATCTGCGCTACAGCAGCAGCGACGCGGCCCAGGCTGCACTGGCCGAGCTGCGAGGCGCTCTCGACGCCTCCGACGTGGAGGTCCTGACCGACTCCACCGTCACCGGCCGCTACGAGGACAACTGGCTCGGGATCGTCCAGCGCAACCACCCGGTCGCGGTCGAGCGCCTCATCAAGGCCAGGGCCAAGGTCCTGGTCGTGGCGCCCGGTCTCATCGAGAGGCCCTACGTGTTCGCGGGCAACGACCGTCCCGGGGTGGTGACCTCGGGCGCGGTCCGCCGCCTGATCAACCTGTGGGGCGTGAAGCCGGGCGAGCGGGCCGTGGTGTTCACGGCCAACGCCGACGGCGACGCCGCCGTGGCGGACCTCGAGCGGGCCGGCGTGGAGGTCGCCTCGGTCATCGACGGCCGCGAGCGCCGCTCCATAAGTGCAGCCCAGGGCTCGCCCCGGGCGGTGGAGACCGTGGTCGTGGGCGGCACTCGCATCGAGGCCGACCTGCTGGTCGTGGCCGCCGGATGGACTGCTCCCACCTCGTTGCTGAACATGGCCGGTGACCGGCCCGTCTACGACCCCTCCGCAGCCCGGTTCTTCCCGTCGGATCCCCCCGGCAACGTGCTGTCCACCGGCGGTCTGGCCGGCGACGGCACCCTCGACGAGCTGCGGGCCCATGGCGCGGCCACCGGGCAGCTGGCCACCGAGCGGGCCGCGGCGGTGGCTCACCGTCTCCAGGCCCGCACCGCACGGGCCCGCCCGGTCGACGGCGGCGAGCCGGCCTGGGCGTCCGACCTTCGGGCTCCGCTGGGGCGCGAGCCCCACCCGGAGCTGTACCGGTCCGACACCCACGGCATGATCGACTTCTCCGAGGACGTCGGATCCAAGGACCTCGTCGCCGCGGCCCGGGAGGGCTACGACTCGGTGGAGCTGGCCAAGCGCTACACCACCGCCACCATGGGGTCGGCCCAGGGCAAGCTCGAGACGGTCAACACCGTGGCCGCCATCGCCGAGGCGCGGGGCGAGACCATCGCGCAGGTCGGCACCACCGTGTGGCGGCCGCCGTACGCCCCCCTCACGCTGGGCGCCCTCGCCGGGCGGGTCTTCGAGCCGGTGCGGGTGTCGTCCGTCCACCCGTGGCACGAGGCCAACGGTGTGCACACCATCCAGGCCGGCCAGTGGATCCGCCCCGACCACTACGGCGATCCCGCGGCCGAGGTCCGCAACGTGCGCACCAACGTCGGGCTCATCGACGTCACCCCGCTGGGCAAGCTCGACCTGCGGGGCCCCGACATTCCCAAGCTGCTCAACCTGCTCTACACCAACAAGTGGTCGAAGCTGCCGGTGGGCAAGGTCCGCTACGGGATGATGTGCGCCGAGGACGGCGTCGTGCTCGACGACGGTGTGACCGGACGCCTCGGCGAGGACCACTACCTGATGACCACCACCAGCTCGGGCGCGGCCGGCGTCTGGGAGTGGGTGGAGAACTGGCTGCAGACCGAGCGCCCGGACTGGCGGGTCCATGTCACCCCGGTGACCACCGCCTACACCAGCATCAACGTGGCCGGGCCGAAGTCCCGGGAGCTGGTGAGCCGGGTGGTCACCGGCGTCGATCTGTCTCCGGAGGCCTTCGCCTACATGGAGGTCCGCACGGCCACCGTGGCCGGTGTGGCCGGATGCTTCATGTGGCGCATCGGCTTCACCGGCGAGCTGTCCTTCGAGTTGCACGTTCCCGCAGGCCACGGGCTGCATGTCTGGGAGGCCCTGATGGAAGCGGGGGCCGATCTCGGTGTCGGGCCGTTCGGCCTGGAAGGCCAGCGCATCATGCGCCTCGAGAAGGGCCATTTCATCGTGGGCCAGGACACCGACGGCCTGACGCTGGGGCCGAGCACCGGCCTGAGCCCTCTGATCAAGCTGGACAAGGACGACTTCGCGGGCATGCCCGAGCTGGCCTGGGCTGCCGACCGGCAGCTGCCCATGATCGTGGCCATCCAGCCCGACGACCCCAATGTGGTGCCCGAGGAGGCCGCCCAGATCGTGCGGGGCGACACCAACCAGATCCTGGGCCGGATCACCTCGTCGCGGATGTCGCCCACCCTGGGCCGGTCCATCTGCCTCGGGCAGGTCGAACCGGAGCTGGCCGCCGGCGGGACCAAGGTGACAGTGCTGCTCACCTCCGGTCAGCGCATCAGCGCCACCGTCATGGAGCACCACGCCCACTTCGACCCGGGCGGGGAGCGTCTCCGTGGCTGACCTGCCCACCTTCGAGAGCCCGGTAGTGCGGAGCTACGACACCGTCGAGGACGGCGACCTCCTGCTGACCGACATCAGCGCCACCACCAAGTGGCTGGTCCGGGCCTCGCCCGGCGGCGCCGTCGCCGGGAGGCTCGGCGCGCCGTTCGGCTCGTCGAGCGCGGCCGAGAGTGGAGCCACCGTGCTGGGCTCCAGGCCGGGGGAGTGGATCGTGCTGGGCACCGCCGGTGCGGTGGCCGAAGCGGTCGAGGGCCTCGAGGGGTTGGACTCCTCGGACTTCGTGTCCTGCGTGGACTGGACCCATGGCCGGGCGCTGTTCCGTGTCACCGGGAACGAGGCGACCCGGATGCTGGAGAAGGTGTGCAGCCTCGACTGGTCGGACCCGATGACCCCCGACGGCGCCGTGGCCTCCGCGTCGGTGGCCAAGGTCACCTGTGACATCGCCCGCAACGACGCCGGCGACACGGCGTCCTACCTGGTCTTCTGCGACCGCTCTCTCGGCCAGTACCTGTTCGACGCTCTGATCGACGCCGGAGACGAGTTCGGCCTCGTGGTGGGTCCTGCCGGCCCATAGGGGGCGGCGCGAGAAGTAGAGTCGCCGAAAGACGCCAAGCGCGGCGTGAGCGCCTATCCTCATGGCGCCGGGGCTCGCCGCTCCGGCGTCGTCCGGTCCGCCCCCAACCGCTGATGGAGACGCTAAGTGGTCGAGGTACCCGACTATCTGCTCGAACGCTCGCGTCAGCGACGGGCCGAGCTGACCGGTACCGCTCCAGAGGGCGGGGACGCTCCGGCCGCCGCGACTGACGCTCCGTCTCCGGCGGCCCCTGCTCCGGTCGCGCCTGCTCCGGTCGCGCCCCTCCCCATCCCGGAGGCGGCCCCGCCGCCGCCTCCCGAACCGGACCCGCCCTACGTCGAGGCCGCCCACCGGCGCAAGCGGATGCCGTACTGGGCCGCATCGGTGATGGTGTTCCTGCCCGTCTGGGCCATCTTCTACGTGGGCATGCTCGAGCCGCCCGCCAGTGACGAGTTGGTGCTGGCCGACAACGGCGCCGCGGTGTACAGCACTTGTGCCTCCTGCCATGGTGCCGACGGCTCGGGCACGGCCACCGGCCGCCAGCTGAACGGCGGCGAGCTCCTGCTCACGTTCGGCACGACCCCCGACTTCGACGGCTTGGCCCACCATCTGTCCTGGGTGTACCTGGGCACCGCGGGCACCAAGCGTCTGGGTCTCGACTTCTACGGCGACCCCGCCCGGCCCGGTGGCCAGCGGGAGGTCGACAGCTTCGCCAGCGGCATGAGCGGCTTCTCCAACCTGAGCCTCGAGGACCTCGTCTCGGTGGTGTACTACGAGCGGGTCATCCACGGCGGGCTCGATGCGGAGAAGGCTGCCCACGAGGAGGAGATCCTGCTGGCTCTGGTGGCCGACCACCCGCCGTTCGAGACCGGCTCGCCCGACGAGATCAGCGCTCTATTGACAGAGTCCGCTCTGGGGCACGGCATAGATCTCGCCGCCGGCCCGTAGCCGGCCGGGCCGGAAGGGCCCCGAAGCCGGTGGCCTCCACCGACCTCACAGCCACCGCGGAGTGGGCCGCGCTGGCCCGTCACGCCCGCGAACTCCAGGCCGGCGGTGTGCACCTGACAGAGCTGTTCGACTCCGATCCCGGACGGGCTGAGCGGCTGACGGTGACCGCAGCCGACCTGGTTGTCGACTGGTCCCGCCACCTTGTGACCGCCGAGACCGTCGAGCTGCTGCTGGCTCTGGCCGACCGGGTCGGCGTGGTCGAGCGGGTCGAGGCCACCCTGGCTGGTGAGCCGGTGAACGTCACCGAGAACCGGCCTGCCCTGCACACTGCACTCCGGGCCGGTCCGGACCACTCCGTTGAGGTCGATGGCGTCGAGGTGATGCCCGCAGTGCGGGCCGAACTAGAGCGCATGGCCGACTTCAGCCGGGCGGTGCGTGCCGGTGAGCGGCGGGGTGCGACGGGCCGGCCGATCCGCACGGTGGTGAACCTCGGAATCGGCGGCTCATATCTGGGCCTGGCCATGGCCCATGAGGCGTTGGCCGCCTTCCGGCGTCCCGGCGTCGAGTGCCGCTTCGTGTCCAATGTCGACCCGGCCGACTTGGAGACGGTGCTGGATGACGGGCTGGATCCGGCTGAGACGTTGTTCGTGGTGGTGTCCAAGAGCTTCACCACCACCGAGACACTGGCCAACGCTCGGGCCGCTCGCCGGTGGGTGGCGTCAGCGCTGGGGACCGACGCGGTGGATCACCATTTCGCGGCAGTGACCGCCGACGGGGCCGCCGCGGCTGCCTTCGGCGTGGACGCGGACGACGTCTTCGCGATGTGGGACTGGGTCGGCGGCCGCTACTCGCTGGGATCGGCGGCGGGGCTGTCGCTCATGATCGCTATCGGGGAGGACCGCTTCGGCGAGATGCTGGCCGGGATGCGGGTCATCGACGAGCACCTCGCCCGGCAGCCTCCGGCGGCCAGCGCTCCGGTGCTGATGGGACTGCTAGCGGTGTGGTACCGCAGTTTCTGGGGTCTCCAGACCAGGGCAGTGCTGCCGTATGCGCATCGCCTGCGCCTGCTGCCCGCCTACCTGCAGCAGCTCCAGATGGAGTCCAACGGCAAGCGGGTGGGTCTCGACGGAGAGGTCGTGGGCTGTGACACCGGCCCGATCGTGTGGGGCGCGGCCGGCACCGGCGGTCAGCACTCGTTCCATCAGTTGCTTCATCAGGGGACGACGGTCGTTCCTGCTGACTTCATTGTGTTCGCCCGGCCCGACGCCGACACGGCCCATCTGCCCGAGGCCGGGTCCCACCATGAGTCGCTGGTCGCCAACTGCTTCGCCCAGGCGGCTGCGATGGCCTTCGGCGCTGCTTCGGACGACCCCCATCGCGAGCTTGTCGGCGACCGCCCGTCCACGGTGATCATGGCTCCCGAGTTGACGCCGTCGGCGCTGGGCCAGCTGGTGGCCCTCTACGAGCACGAGGTGCTGGTGCAGAGTGCGGTGTGGGGCATCAACAGCTTCGACCAGTACGGCGTGGAGCACGGCAAGACCCTCGCCGACGCCATAGCCGCAAGTCTGCACGCCGACCCGCCCCACCCGGCGAGCCACCACGACCCCTCTACCGCAGCGTTGCTAACCCACTACCAACGCCTGCGCGAGCGCGGTCGGATCACTTGACCAACACGTAGGCGTGCAACCTCGACGCCTCTCGCGTAAGGAGGTGCGCGGGTAGGTGCAGTCGAGAGCGATGTCAGTGGGTCTCACTAGTGTCGGTGCTGCTCTGAGATCCGCGACTGGTGACGTCTAGACGTCTAAAGTGCGGAGCAATGGTTGCTTCAACCCAGAGTCTCGGCCGTCGTAGGCCCGGCGAAGTACGCGACGCCATCGAACAGGCACTCGCGAATGCGGGCAGGCCTCTGAGGTTGAAGGAGATCCATGCGTCAGTTGAGGCTCGACTGGGAAGCCCCGTTGCAGCGTCGTCGGTCCGCAGTTACCTCAACCTCAATGCAGGTCGGGGAGGCCAGTTCCGGAGGGTGCACCGTGGCGTCTATGAACTCGGCTGAGGCTGCATTCGTAGAGCCCTGGTCTCCATTCGCAAAGGTGGGTGACGCTTCGTTGTACGTCGGTGACTGCTTGGAGTGGCTCGCTGAGCAGCCGCACCACGCGTTCCACGGGGTCGTGACCGATCCTCCATACGGCATCGTCGAATACACCCCCCAAGAGCAACGCAAGCTCCGGAGGGGACAAGGAGGCGTATGGCGCCTTCCCCCGGCATTCGATGGCCATCAGCGCTCCCCCGTACCCAGGTTCACCACTCTGACCACGGAAGATCTGGACGGCTTGTGCTCGTTCTTCCGTGCGTGGACCGAGGCGCTCGTGCCGGTTCTGGTTCCCGGTGCGCACGTCTTGGTGGCGTCCAACCCGCTGGTTTCTCACCTGGTCGCGAGCGCCATCTGCGAGGGCGGTCTTGAGCGCCGGGGCGAGGTGGTGCGCCTCGTGATGACGATGCGAGGCGGTGATCGTCCGAAGAACGCCCACGAGGAGTTTCCCAACGTCACAGTCATGCCTCGCTCCAAGTGGGAGCCGTGGCTGTTGTTTCGCAAGCCGCTCGAGGGGCGTGTCCAAGACAACCTTCGAACCTGGGGCACCGGTGGACTCCGGCGTGTCTCTGACGAGAAGCCGTTCGCCGACGTGATCGCATCAACTCCCACACGCCGGGCGGAGCGGAAGCTCGCGCCGCACCCCAGTCTCAAGCCTCAGGCGTTCCTCCGCCAAGTAGTGCGTGCCATCCTGCCGCTCGGCACCGGTGTCGTGCTCGATCCGTTCGCCGGTTCGGGCTCTACTTTGGCCGCCGCGGAGCATGTCGGCTACCGCAGTGCAGGCGTCGAGCGAGACCCGACCTATGCCCGCCTTGCAGTATCCGCCATTCCCAAACTGCGTGACTACGAGCCGGGTTCGGCCGGGTTGTCGACTACGTCCAGATAGACCCAACTCCGCCGCAGTTTCGCGACTCCTTCGGCGTGAAGCGTGGCAGTCCTCGTGCCTAGTTCGCCTCGATCGTTGCGGCGGAAGTCAGCTGTTGTGACCTCTGCGAGGTACACCTCGGTGAAGCGCAGTGGATCTCGGTCGGCGGCGGGCTCTGTCAAGTTGTCGACCTGGTAGACGAACACGCAGAACCACTGGTCTCGAGCGCCGTGCGTGTCCACAGCGCCCCCTTTCTTCAGCGTGGTCTTGATCTCGACCCCCTCGGCCCCGGCCTTCACGGCATCACCCGGGTACACCCCCTTCACAACAAGGTCGGGGTGCCCGTTGTGGTGCTGATTCTCGACCAGGGTGCGTGCATGAGCGGCCATGCTTGCTGTGAGCATGTCGGAGAGCATCCCCGACAGGATTGCCTTTCGCAGAGTGTCCTCAAGTCGCCCCAGGCCCTTGTCGGCCAGGGACCCGTTGACATCAGAGAAGAAGTCTTAGACGTCCTGCATGGCCGCTTGGAAGTCGAGGAGCCTCAGTTCGTAGGGCAGGATCACATCGCGATTGAAGCGTCGCTCGTCAACTTCACGTCGAGAAATGCTCACGGCCTGGCAGCTTAAGGCGAATCTGGAGGGGGTCCGGTGCTGTGGTCGAGTACCAGTGCGGTCCAGCCGGCGCTTACCACATTCCCTCCGGCTCGACTGGCTCCTGGGGACGACAGGGGCGCCTAGGGCCAGAGTTCGTCGTGGGGAAGGGCCTGGTGGAGGTGGTCGAGGGGCCACACGTCGATGCCGTCCTCGGTCCGGAAGGCTCGCGGGCCGCGGTAGGCGAGGATCCGGCGAGCCAGGCCGGGAAGGTCGGCCAGGGCGCGCAGCCCCTTGAGCATGCTGGTGTTGTACCGCTCGGACGCCTTGACCTCTATGGCGAGGTGCTCGTGGTCGCGGGTGAGGACGAAGTCGACCTCGGCCTTCGACTCGGCCGCGGCCCAATAGCCGATTTCGTCGTAGACATGCTGATGCTCGTTGTGGGCTCGCAGCAGGCCCAGGACCCAGCCCTCCAGCAGGGCGCCGCGCTCCTCGGCCGTCACCGGCCCGAGCTGGCGCTTCACCGCTCGCACCAGGCCGGCGTCGGCCCAGTACAGCTTGGGGCGGCGCCTCTCCCGCACCCGCAGCTTGGCCTCGAAGGCCGGCAGCTGCAGGGCGAGCAGGGTGTCTTCGAGGATTTCCAGGTAGCCGTTGACGGTGGTGCGGGAGATGCCGGCGTCGCGAGCGATGGAGGCTGCGTTCACCGTCTGGGCGTGCATCACCGCGGCCACGGGCAGGAAGCGCACGAAGCCCGACAGGTTGCGCACCGCGGCCTCGGCCCGGATCTCCTCGCGCAGGTACAGCTGGGTGTAGCTCTGGAGGGTCTCGCGCCGGTCCGGGGCTGTCCAGACCAGGGGGATGGTGCCGAAGCGGAGCGCGTCGTCGAGGTTGAAGTCGTCTCCGAGCTCGGCTGGGGTCAACGGGTGCATGGCCTTGCGCAGCGCCCGGCCGGCCAGCAGGTTGGTGCCCGCGGTCTTGAGCTTGCGGGCGCTCGATCCCAGCAGAGCGAATCGAACGCCTCGCTCCTCGATCATGCGGTGCACCTCGTTGAGCAGGCTCGGGATGCGCTGCACCTCGTCCACCACCACCCATTCGTTCGGCCCCACGCCTGACAGCAGTTGCCGGAACAGCGACGGGCCGGCCAGCAGGTCGGCGAAGAGGGCTTCGTCGAGCAGGTCGAGGCGCAGGGCGTCAGGCAGGACGTGCCGGGCCCAAGTGCTCTTGCCGACGCCTCTCATGCCGAGCAGGAAGAAGCTCTGCTCCGGCACCCGAGCCAGCCTTGTGTACATCACACCATAAAAAATAGCCGAAAAATGACGGCTACCTATGCAGAAGTTGGTTCAGAGTGTCGATATTGGGGGGTGACAGATCAATGCGGAGCCGCTTGAGGTCCTCTCTGGTGAAGTTCCTGCCGAGAAACTCGACCAACTCCTCTTGGCGGGGCTGACCGAAGGCGAGACGATACGCAGCGAGGGTCTTGCGCAATCGCGGCAGGGCTGCCGCCTCCCGGCTGAAGGGCATGTACGGCACAAGCCGCTCGATCCTGGCGGCACCTCTGTGGAACACCCAGTAGGGCACCATCTCATCGGTTCCGGCTTCTCTCCCGGCTACCGCAAGGTCGAAGAGCTCGTTCCATGGGTCGCTGCCAGCGGCCAGTCCCTCGCCGAGCAGGTCCGGACCCAAGGTCGTCGCGATGTTGCGCCTCACCGCGTGGCCTTTGTACCGGTGGACTCGGCCCTCGCGCTGCTCCAGGTCGACCGGGTTGGACGGCAGGTTCCAGTGGACAACCGCATGGCACCAGAGATGGAAGTCCAGACCCTCCTGGCCGATGGACGTGGAGGCGAGCACGAAGGGCCAGAACGGCGAGTTGAACGCTCTTGAGACGGCCTCGATGCGGGCCTCTCCGCCCTCGTCGAGGGTTTGATGGCCGAAGGCGACCGCGAAGCGCGAGCGCATCCGGTGAGGATGGAGTTCGATCCCGGGGCCGTCGCGCTCCGGGCCGGGGATATCCACGCGATACGACGAGGTGCGCAGGTTCAGGGCGTCAGCGAGCTTGTAGGCGATGTCGTCAGCGGCGTCGACTCGCTGACTCTCGGTGTCCAGGCTCAGGAAGCCGAGCCAGTCGCGCAGCACATGGATGTGCTCGTCGAGCACCGCCTGAAGGTTGCCGTCGATGCAGTGTCGCAGCACCTCCTGCCAGTAGCGGGTTGCACCGGCGTGGCCGGCACCGTCCTGAGGCTCGCCGCCCACGACCACCGCGGTCGTCTCGGGGGCACTGAAGAAGTTCCTGAACGCGGCACCCACCCATGCCGCGTTGGCCAGGGTGCCTTCGTGGGAGATCTCCAGACCCACTACCGAGTTGATGGACCGCAGCGCGCACTGTGCCGGCCCGCCCACAGCCAGGTCGGCCAGCACCTCGGTGAGGTCGTCGGGAGGACGGCCGAGAGCTTCCACGCCCTCGTCGAGCATGGCTCGCGCCTCGGCCATGTGGATGTGCAGCCCTTGTCCGTCGGGGCTTCCGCCGCCCAGGTAGTACGCGCCGTCGGGGCCGAGCAGAACCTCGACCGCCGACGGATGGAGTTCCTTGTCAAGGAGCAGGGGCGTGGCCCAGTACCAGCGCCGGTCGATGGCTCCGGCATCGGGCGCGGACCGGACCAGCGGCTCGAGGGCAGTACCTATTCGAGCTTCGACATCAGCGGTCAGCCCGGAGACTCGAGGGCGCTCGCGACCCGCATCGACCCCGTCGCGTCCGGGTCCAGTGGCTCCATGCGAACGGCGAGTTCGACCGGTGCCGGTCGGTCTGGGATCACCGAGCTCCGCCAGGCTCGGGCTCGGCCATGTCAGGATGAACGCAGTCATCGCGGCCGCTCGACGGTTCCCCAGCGCTTCCCCCGGTCGGGGCCCGGCACCAGCGCGTGCCGTTGCCCGGAGGTCGAGCCGGCCGCCGCCGCGGTGCGCGTAGTCGGCGGTGTAGCTGTGATCGCGACCGGCGAAGGCCCGCCGCTCGGCCTCAAAACTCGCCAGCGAGGAGACGACCTTGGGCACCACCGTCCAGCCTGAGAAGATCAGCCGCTTCGTGAACCCGGAGGCCTCGGGCGACTCGTACACCGATCCGGTGTCGTAGTACCTCATCGACGCGGGCACCCATAGCAACTCGAAGGCGCGCCGACGCTCGAGGTCGTCCAGCAGCCAGCGCAGCCGTGCGTTCTGGGGGTCGATCCGCCGGTAGGCCTCGATGTCGTCCCAGCTCAGCAGGCCGGGGCCGGGATCGAGCGCCTCGCCGTCGAACAGTCCCTGCTCTGCACCCGCCTCGATCGCCTGCTTCAGCTTGTATGTCTCCATGAAGTTGACGAGGTACGGCGCCGACTTCCAGTATTCGGTCGGCTCGTGGTGTGCCACTACCTCGGCCAGGCCGCCGATGCGCACATAGGCGCGGAGGTCGTCAGGGCTCACAGCCGTGGGGGCCTCCGTCTCGTCGAGCATGCCGTCACGGCTCGGGGTGGCCGCCAGCCGTTCGGTACGGGCCATCACGTCGCGCAGATCAGCCTCGATGTCTCGACAGATCGAGGTGGCCTGGTCGAGCGAGTCCCGCGATGTGAGCGCGGCGCGCAGTTCCCTGAAATGGCCTTGGAGTCGCTCGACCCGGGCCGGGTCTCCGTACAGGAACGAGCAGGTGTCGAGGAAGTCCTTGTAGTGGTCGCCCTCGGGTTCGCCCGAGGTGGTGTACATGCGGTACGGGGTCGCCGACAGCAGCAGCGTTCGCGTCGGCGTGCCGGTATCGGGGTCCTGATAGTCGAAGAGCCGCTGGGCCAGCTCGGCCGCCAGGTTCGTGGGTTCCGGTTGCAACAGGTCCTTGAATCGCTGGAACTCGTCGAGCACCACGAGATCGGGACGGAGCGCGTCGATGCCCACCAGCGCCATGATCCGCCGAACCTCCCCGATGAACTCGCTGCGCTGCACGCGGAGCTCCCACGGGATCCTTCGCTTGTAGGCGAGTTCGTTGACCAACTGCTCGAACAGGTCACGCAGAGAGGGCCGTCCGTCCGCGGCCCGGGCTCGGTCAGCCTGTTCGAGTCGCGCGCCGAAGTGGCCGAGCGATCCCTCAATCTGAGGGCGGTACCACTTCTCCCGACTTCGTACCCACCGGTCCCGGTCGTGTCGGGTGCCGGACCGCAGACCCTCCCAGAAGATGCGCT
Source organism: Candidatus Aldehydirespirator sp. (assembly GCA_965221605.1). GTDB lineage: Bacteria > Actinomycetota > Acidimicrobiia > Acidimicrobiales > Aldehydirespiratoraceae > Aldehydirespirator. The sequence continues at coordinate 179,436 of CBDCSK010000002.1, read as the reverse complement.
TGACCGGGGATCGACTCATGGCTTTCGCTCCCCAATGGCCCCGCAGGAACGTGTAGGCCAGACATCGCTCGGGGAACGTGCCCGTGCTGCGACCGAATCGCAGTGACGTTCCCGGTGTGATTGCCAGCAGGTTGATACCTGTGCGCGTGTCGTCCCCGTCGTCAAGCTCGGCGAGCGGCAGCATTGTGAGTCGATCGACCCTCGCTACCGGCTCGATCCCCTTGGGGGCGAGTCTGCGCAGGTTCTGCCGGGCGATTGCTCCGTTGGAGCAGACGTAGACGATGTCGTGGCGCTCGTCGCCGGCGTGGTGGAGGTGTTCGATCACCTGGGCGATCACGCCCTTGGCGACGTGGGTCTTGCCCAGGCCGACCTCGTCCGCCACCAGGAATCGGATGGCGGGGTCCTCCTCGGCGAACATTCGCTCGAAAGCCCAGCGCGCCGTCCTCCGCTGGAAGTCCTTGAGGTCAGCCAGCACCGCCTCGGCGTTGATGGCCTGCCCGCTCACTGCGCCGGTCCCTCTGCGGATGCCACCTCGTGGATCATCTCCCACAGCTCGGCGAATTCCGGAGGGAGCGCGTCCTCGGCGGCCAGGTCCGACACGAGCGGATGGAGTCCGGCCAGCTTGCCGGGGTCGCGGCGCATGGTTCGCAGCAGCCTCTCCAGCACCGGCAGGTTGATCGGCTCGTCGCCTCCGTCTAGCTCACCTCCGCTGATCCGCTCGATGGTGTCGATCACGCTGAACTCGCCGGTGTCCTCTTCGAGCAGCGCCATGAGGTAGCGGAAGAAGCGCTCCGCGTTCCCGATCAGCGACCGCAGCAGCTCCCGGTCGCGGTGCTCGGGCACGCCCGCGAGTGGGACCGGGACGACGAAGCAGCTCAACTCGCCCTCGGTGTGGGCCAGTTCGAAGGCGAGGAAGCCGCTGAGGTTCTCCAGGCTGGTGTTGAATTGCTCGTCCAGCGGCTTTCCTGGGGCCACCCGGAGCCGGTTGCCGGCGACGGTGAGCGGCCAGCAGTGAATCGTCACGTCGTCGGGCTCAGGCATCGGCTCGGTCGTCCGGTAGACCACCGTCCATCCGTCGTCGCCCTCGGTGACTTGCCCGGTGTATGAGAGCCGGGCGATGTTGTGTCGCCAGTGGTCGACCGACGGTCTGCCGTTGGGCTCCTCAACGTTGTCCGACCGCCGGTAGTCGTAGAAGAGGTCTCGCAGGCCCGGTTCGTCGTCGCTGCCGCCGGAGAGACGATCGATGCCGAGGGCATCAACCGACCCGGTCAGTTCCACCAGGATCTCGACATTGCTGTCGAACGCCGGGCCGGTGGCGTTGGCCGACCCGAGGAACAGCCGGGCCCGATCCTTGTTCTCGAAGGCGAACACCTTGGCGTGGAGCCCGACGAGCGGCCGTCCGGGATCGAAGGGCGACAGCTTGTCGTCGCCGGCGCGGTCTGTGGCACTCCCGTCGTCGAAAGCATGGACCTTCTCCACCTTGGCCAGGGAAGCCGGATCGAGGCGGTCGAGCTGCTCTGAGCTGCTGACCAGTTCGTCGATCTTGACCGGATGAACGCTGGTGAAGAAGCTGTCGCTGACGAACGGCGAGATGATCAGCGACCGCTCGGCGCCGGACGGCAGTGGTGACGGCTTGGGATCTAGACCCAGGACATGGACCTTGAGTGCGTCCACGCCCGCGGGCAGGGCGAACCGGGCGTCCTGGAGAGCCGAGGCCAGCGACTGGACTCGCGTGCGGTGGTCCTCCGAGACGCTGGTCGGGCAGTTGCTCAGGAGACTCTTGAACAGCTCGCCTACGGGTTCCAGCGGCGTTCCACCCGAATCGGCGGTCTCGTCCAAGCGAACCACCGTGTCCCAGCTCATGTCGAAGGTGAGGTTGCGGCTGGCAATGAGCACTCGGAGCCGCTGCTCGACCGCCTGCCCGTCTGCCGGGTGCCCGGCCGCGTTGTAGCGGATCACCCACACCTTGGGGTGCACGATGCCGCCTCGCGGTGCCGAAACCGGCAGAACCGTCTGCTCCAGGAAGGCGAACGCCCGGCGCGACGGCGCCAGGGCGATCTCTCCGACCTGGCTGAACACGGTCAACCTGCTGGCGTGAGCCTGCAGCGCTTGGATCAGCTCGATGGGCTCGTAGGTGTCGCTGTCGTCCCCGGAGTCGGTGCCGCGGCCGGCGAGGGCCAGTGCCGCGGGCGCGGCCAGGAGAGCCCGGAGGTCGAGGGTGTAGGTCACCGCCATGGCGGACTCGAAGCGGAAGCCGGCCGGGGGACGCATGGCGTCGATCAGCGTGAGCCGGTTGGCGGGTTGCAGCATCAGCTCTATGCCTCCGCAGCCCTGAGATCCTGGAGATAGCTCTTCGTGATGGACCACCGGTACTCGAGTTGACCTCCGAACGGCGCCTGGTTCCAGTTCTCCAGGGCGGCCCGGTGCGACAGCCGGGCCCGCTTCGACTTGAGTCGTCGTTCCCGGTCACGGATGAGCCGGTGGACCTCGGGGCGCTCCGCGAACCCTGCCGGATCGTCCACCGCGTGTCGGGCCATCTGGTCCCAGAATTCGAGGGTGCTGTGTGCGATGCCGTAGCCGGCGAGCACTTGCCGGAAGTCGTGGGGCGTGTTCCCCCAGGACTGCAGTTCCGCATGGCGGCCGCCTACCAACTGGCTCCAGTCATCGAGCTTCGCTTTCTGGCTCTCTTCGAGCTCCTTCGTGTCCCAGCCGAGTTCATGGCTCGCTGCCCGGGCCAGCAGCAGGTTGTAGACCAGTTGCGGCCCGTGAGTCAGCTCCGAGAAGCAGCGGGCATGGTGCAGCATCGTGTCGAGACGGTCGGGGAGTTGTGATACCGGCGCGAGCCACGGGTAGTCGATGCTGTCGAGCGCCAGTTCCGGCCTTGCTGACAGAACGGCTATGAGCGTGTCGGGGTGCTGCCGACGGATGCCCTCGGCCAGCGCCTGGGCCTCGTCCGGTTGGAGCTCGAACGTGATCTGGCCGGTCGGAAAGTCCTTGGGCGCTTCAGGGACGGCCGCCCATATCGATCCTGCAGGCTCGGTGGCGCCGCCATCGTCGTCGCGCTCGGGCCGGTACCGGCCCAGCGCTCTCGCCTGCCGGCCGTACTCGGCGAGGCTCAGGTCGGGTCTAATGATTCCCCAGGCCGCCATGCTTCCCCAGTAGATGTCGCTCGGCATGCGCCGGAGATTGCGACCGGCGATCAGGCCGATGACGCCCTGGTTCGACTCCAGGTGGCGGAGGCAGTCGATGAGCTCAACCTCGTAGTCGCGGAGCTTGCGGGCGAACCTGGCCGGCGGTGTGCCGTCAGCCTCCAGGCGTTGGAAGATCCACGGCAGGAAGATGAAGTAGCGCAGCCTGGTCTGGACGGTCGAGGTTCCTGGGGTGAGCATGTCTGAGAAGGCGTCGCGAATCGACCCGAGGCCCAGCGCGTCGATGGTGCCGGGCTCTTCGAGCGAGCGCAGCAGAGTGGCCACCCGCTCGCTGGCGGCGGTGTCGAGGTCGAGCCAGCCCAACGATGAGGCCGGGGCGTAGTCGTTCATAGCCTTGAGTCAAGCACCGCCATGCGACACCGCGGACACAAACCGACAGATAATAGCCCCTATTTTGATATTTCATTACTATTCATGAATGTTTGTCACACCCCCTGTCTAATGTGACTGGCATGGAATCGAGGATCGAATCCGTTGAGGCCACCGGCGTCGGGTGTGTGGCGTGTGGTGGCGATGTGGAGGTCGGAGCTCTCAGTGATGGAGAGCTTGTTGAGCGGATGGCGGCGCTGGGGCGGGAGCGGTCTCGCGTTGACGCGATGCTGGCTGAGACCGCTGCGGAGTTGCACCGGCGCGCTGGCGGCAGGGCTACGGCGGCGGTGATGCGTGAGCGGCTGCATGCGCCGGCTCGCCAGGCCACCGCGGATACTGAACTGGCCGCGTCGTTGGACGAGTTCCCGGCCACGGTGGAGGCTTGGCGTTCGGGCGAGATCACTGCGGGCCATGCCCGGGTGATCGCTCGGGTGGGCGCCGACCCTGAACACGCTGATGAGCCGGCGCTGCTGGAGATGGCCCGGGGCTACCCGGTGGACATGTTCGCTCGTATGACCCGCCAGTACATGAGCTCGCAGGACTCGTCCGAGGAGCACAAGCGCCAGCGCGAGAACCGTTGGGCCTCGCTGGTGCAGGATCCCGACGGGTCATGGCGACTGTCGGCGTACTTCGACCACTGCACCGGCAAGCGGGTCAGCATCGCGTTCAACCAGATGGTGCGCACCTTGCGAAACGGTGAGCGGGGCATGGTGCGTACCCACCAACAGCGCCGAGCCGATGCACTGACCCAGTTGATCACTGGCGACGGACCCCATCATCGACCCGACACCACGCTGCTGGTCATCGCCGACTACGCCACCGTGTCACGCGAGCTCAAGAACCTTCGCTATGACGACGGCATGGCTGTCCCTGCCGACCGGATCGCCGAACTGGCGGCCGAGGCGCGGATCCTGCCCGCCATCTTCAGCGCCGAGGGCGACCCGCTGTGGCTGGGGCGGGCCCAGCGGGACGCCAGTGCCGGCCAGCGGATCGTGTTGGCGGCCCGTGATGGCGGCTGCGTCAACTGCGCCGCCCCGGCGGAGGGCGGCGAACCCCACCACATCGAGTGGTTCAGCCGGGGCGGACCGACCGACATTGACAATCTGTGCCTGCTGTGCGAACGCTGCCACCATCTCATCCACGACGACGGGTGGCAGCTTCACAACCAGGACGGCCAACTCAGGCTCCGGCCGCCCTCGCACCCGCTGACAAGACCCCGCCCCCGACCTGACGCCAGCCGCCGGAACGGGTACAACGGGCACAACGGCCGCTCGCGACCTGATGCGAGAAGGCGGCCATCACTTCGAGTCGCTGCTTGCCCTGGTACAACGGGCACAACGGCCGCTCGCGACCTGATGCTCTGGCCCGGCCACAGCGCAACCCGGTCCTGCGGACCTGAGGGTGTTCGCCTCGCTAGCGGGTGAAGAGCAGCTGGAACTCCATCACGCCGTGGTCCTCGACCGAGACGACTATGGGAGCGGTCGGCGCAGTCACGCCGAAGTCGCTGAAGACGACGTCGCTGGAGCCGACGGCCACGATCCTGTCGCCCACGAGTTGGGCTTGCAGGTCGAAGGTGACCCGGTTGGTGGTGCCCTTGACGGTGAGGTCCCCCACCGCCGACCCTGATAACGCCGCGCCGTCGGCCATTGCCGCGGGCAGCTCGACCGGTTCGACGAGCGTGAACGTGGCCAGCGGGAACTCGCTGGTGTTGAGGGCCTGGTAGATCCTGCCGTCCCGGAAGCTGTTGTCGGTCGCCAGCGTGCCCATCTGCACCTCGACGGTCGCGGCCACCAGCGCGATGTCGCTCAACTCGATCGAGCCTGACACCTTGGCCGTGCGACCCACTGCGGTGAAGTCGCCGATGTTGTTGAGCACCTCGTCCACCCGGAAGCCCGCAAAGCTCACCGTCGGCTCGCCCTGCAGGTCACCTGGGCTATCGGCCACCTCAACAGTCCAGACCCCGGCGAGCCCGGCCGGGGTGTCGACCGCCTCGTCAGCGGAGGTCGACTCGGTCTCGATCTCAGCGGCCAGATCTTCCATCGACGGCGCCGGCACGGTCGTCACGTTGCCGCTCCCGTCCGTCGCCGACTCGATTATCTCGGCCTCGTGGTCATGATCTTCGTGGTCGTCGGTGACCTCGGTGGCGGACGGTTCGCCGACGCTCTCGTCGGTGGCCTCGACAGCTTCGATCCGGGCGACCGTGGTCTCCAGGTCGACCGCCTCGGGCGCATCGTCGCGCGTGAGAATGAACAGCACGACCGCCGCCACCGCCAACACGACCACGGCAATGATCGCGCCGACGATGATCTTCGTGAGCTTCCTCATGTCCGGGTTCTCTTCAACGCCTGATACGCAACGTTTCCTAGGCCTGAGCCGCCATCTCGCAGGCGGTCTCGGCTGCGGCGGCCACGGTGGCCTCGATCTCGGCCTCGGTGTGGGCCAGGGACGGAAAGATCGCCTCGTACGCTCCCGGCGCGAAGGCCACCCCCCGGCGCAGCATCCCGTGGAAGAACTGCGGATAACAACCGTTATCGGCCGCCTTGCGGGCTTCGTCGAAGTCGGTGGGGGCCTCCTCTGCGAAGAACAGGCCCAACAACGGTCCCACCCTCGGCACAACGGCATCAACCCCGGCCGCCGAGAAGGCCTCCTCCAGCCCGGCCTGTAGAGACGCAGCGGTCGCTTCCAGCCGCCGGTAGGCGTCGTCGTCGAGCAGGCTCAGAGTGGCCAGCCCGGCGGCGGTGGCCAGGGGGTTCCCCGACAGCGTGCCGGCCTGGTACACGCCGCCCAATGGCGCCAGGCCCGACATGACTTCGGTGGAGGCCCCGAAGGCGCCGATCGGCAGCCCGCCGCCGATGACCTTGCCGAAGCACCAGATGTCGGGCTGCACCCCGAACCACGCTGCCGCCCCGCCCCGGCACAGCCGGAAACCGGTTATCACCTCGTCGAACAGCAGCAGAGCGCCGACCTCGTCACAAGCGTCGCGCAGGCCCTGAAGGAATCCGGGCTGCGGCGCCACCAGGCCCATGTTGGCCGCCACCGGCTCCACGCAGACCACCGCCACCGTCTCGTCGAGCTCGGGGACCACGTTGTAGGGGGCCACGATGGTGTCGGCCACCGCGCCCAGGGTCACACCCTCGGACCCGGCCAGGCCCTGCTGGGCCACGCCCGAGCCTCCGGCCACCAGCAGGGCGTCGCTGTGGCCGTGGTAGCAGCCCGCGAACTTCACCACCGTCGGGCGGCCGGTCACGCCCCGGGCCAGCCGCACCGCCGACATCACCGCCTCGGTGCCGCTATTGGTCAGTCGCACCATCTCCAGGCCCTCCACCCGGGCGCACATCTCGGTGGCCATCAACACCTCGTTGCGGGTGGGCGCACCGTAGCTGGTGCCCCGGGCGGCGGCCCGCTGCACCGCCTCGACCACCGCAGGGTGGGCGTGGCCGCAGATTCCCGGCCCGTAGCTCTGCACATAGTCGATGTAGCGGCGTCCCTCCACGTCATGCACGAAGGGCCCGTACGCCTCGGCCACGAAGTACGGCGTCCCTCCCACCGAGCGGAAGGCCCGCACCGGGGAGTTGACCCCACCGGGGATCACCTGCTGGGCCCGCTCGAACAGCGTCTCGTTGGTCTCGGCGGTGCCGGCAGTGTCCACGGTGCTGGTGGCGCGCCCGCCGGCGCTCATTGCATGGCCTCGGCCAGCCGCTTGGAGAAGTAGGTGAGCACCACATCGGCCCCGGCCCGGCGGATGGCCAGCACATGCTCGAACGCCACCGCGTCGAGGTCGAACCAGCCCCGCTCGGCCGCGGCGCACACCATGGCGTACTCGCCGGAGACGTGGTAGGCGGCCAGCGGCACGTCGCAAGCCCGCCGGGCCGCCGCGATCACATCCAGGAAAGCCAGCGCCGGCTTCACCATCACCATGTCGGCCCCCTCGGCCACATCGAGGCGGATCTCCTCGAGAGCCTCCCGGGCGCCGGACACGTCCTGCTGGTAGGTGCGGCGGTCGCCCCCGCCCGCGATGGTCACATCCACCGCATCGCGGAACGGGCCGTACAGGGCGGTGGCGTACTTGGCTGCGTAGGCGAGGATGGCGGTCTGCTCGAACCCGGAGCCGTCCAGGGCCGTGCGGATGGCGCCGACCTGACCGTCCATCATCCCCGAGGGAGCCACGATGTCGGCGCCCGCGGCGGCCTGAGCCAGCGCGATGCGGGCGTACACCTCGAGGGTGGCGTCGTTCTCGACATCGCCCCGGCTGTCGAGCAGGCCGCAGTGGCCGTGATCGGTGTACTCGTCCATGCACAGGTCGGCGATCAGCACCACCTCGTCGCCGAAGTCCGAGCGCAGGTCGGCCAGCGCCACCTGCACGATCCCGTCGGGGTTCCAGGCTTCAGAGCCGATGTGGTCCTTGCGTTCGGGCACGCCGAACAGCACCACCGCGCCGATCCCGAGGGCATGCAACTCCTTGACCTCGGTCCGGAGCGACGAGCGGGTGTGCTGGAACTGCCCGGGCATGGACACGATGGGCTGAGGCTCGTCGATGCCCTCGCGCACGAACAGCGGCGCGATGAAGTCGGCGGGGTCGAGCCGGTGTTCGGCCACCAGCCGCCGCAGAGCGGGCGTTCGGCGCAGTCGACGCATGCGCCGCTGCGGGAAACTCACCCCGCGAGGCTATCCAGCACTTTCGGTGCACGGCCACGACCGGGCGTGGTGGACCAGCGCGGCCACCACCCCGTCGATCGTGTGCTCGGCTGCTTCGACGGTGACCTCGAGGCCGTGCTCGACCGCGGTGGCCGTCGTGACCGGACCGATTGACGCCACCAGGGGTGGGACGGCGCCGGCGCCGATCTCGGCCACCAGGCGCTTCACGGTCGACGACGACGTGAACACCACACCGTCGGAGGCGGCCACCGCCTGACGTTGGTCGTCGCTCAGCGCCGCGGCGACGTTGCGATAGGCGGCCACGTCGAGCACCTCCCAACCGGCGGCTCGGAGCTCATCGGGCAGGACGGAGCGGGCCACCGCGGCCCGGGCCAGCACCACCAGACGGCCGCCGCCGGGCTCGGGGGGCGGGAAGGCCTGCACCAGACCCTCTGCGATCGACCGGTCGGGCACCATGCGCACCGTCAAGCCGGCCGCGATCGCCCGGTTGGCGGTTCCCGGACCGATGGCAGCCACGTTCACGCCGTCAGGCAGCGGCCCGGTGGCCGCGACCCTGGCCGCGCCGTTGGGACTGGTGACCACCAGCCAATCGCCGGCCCGCAGCCTCTTCACCGCAGCCCGCAGCGCGGCGCCATCGTCGGCCGGCTCGGTGATGGCGATGACCGGCGCGCTGACCACCTGGGCCCCGGCCGCGGCCAGGCCGTCGGCCAGTGGTCTGGCCTGGTCCCGGGGCCGGCAGATCACGATCCGCAGTCCGGCCAGGGGCTTGGCTGCGTGGGGCCGGGGCCGCGACGGTGGATTCATCGAGCCGCGCTCTCTCGCAATAGTGCTCGCCCGCCGCGGTCGTCCAGCAGGTGCCGGGCGACGGCACGGCCCAGCGTCTCGGGATCGCGGCCCAGGCGGCTGTCGCGGATCAGCCTCAAGCCGTCGGTCGATGCCAGCAAGCCCGTCAACTCCACACCGCCTCCAAGGTTCGTGGCGTGGGCGCCCGCGGGGACGTTGCAGTCGCCACCCAGCTCGGCGAGGAAGGCCCTCTCAGCGTCGACAGCCCGCCGGCTGGGCCGGTGCTCGATGGCAGAGAGCAGCGTCAGAGTCTCCCGATCGGTGGCCCGGCACTCCACCGCGATGGCGCCCTGGCCGACCTGGGGCACGAAGTCCGCCGGGTCGAGCACGTCGACCACGTCGGGTTCGAGCCCCAGCCGCTCCAGCGCGACCGCGGCCATGACGATGGCGTCGAAACCGGCGGCCGACTCGAGCCGGGTGGCGATGTTGCCCCGCAGCTCCGCGAAGTTCAGGTCGGGCCGCAGGTGTGCGAGCTGAGCCTTGCGCCTCAGCGAGCCGGTAGCCACCGTCGCACCGACCGGCAGATCGGCGAGCCGGCAGCCCACCAGCGCATCGCGGGGATCGCCGCGCCGCGGCACTGCGGCCAGCACCAGACCCTCGGGTGTCGACGACGGCAGGTCCTTGGCCGAGTGCACCGCGATGTCGGCCCGGCCGTCGAGCACCGCGGCCTGCACCTCCTTCACGAACACGCCCTTGCCCCCCATGGCGTGGATCGGGGTGTCGGCTCGGCGGTCCCCTGTGGTCGATACGGCGACCGGCTCGGTCGTGACCCCGGCGGCCTCGGCCAGCAGACCGGCCACGATGCCGGTCTGGCTGCGGGCCAGAGCACTGGCCCGGGTGGCCGCCCGCAACACCAAAGCGGTCACGGTGCCCGGTAGCTAGAGATCGAACAGGTCGCGCAGCGCTTCAGCGAGACGGTCGCCCCGGGCGTGTCCGGCGGCGTCCTTGAGCCTCACCGTCGGCTCGTGGAGCAGCTTGTTCACCACGCCGTGCAGCAGCGCCTCCACCGCGGCGCGCTGAGCCGTCGAGAGATCGCCGAGACGTGACGTGTGACGCTCCAGCTCAGCCGTGGTGACCTGATCGGCGCGGGACCGCAGAGCGGCGATCAAGGGTGCGACTTCCCGGGCCGAGGCCTCGACCTGGTAGCGGGCCACCTCGTCGTCGACGATGGCCTGCACCGCGTCGATCTCCCGCTCCCGGCCGGCCCGGCCCTGCTGGACGAACTCGTCCAGATCGTCCATGTCGAGAAGCGTCACGCCGGGCAGTGCCCGGGCGGCCGGGTCCACGTCGCGGGGAACGGCCACATCGATGATCAGCAGGCCTGCTCCGCCCCGCCGGGTCATCACGGCGTTGATGTCGCTGTGCTCGAGCACGATGTCGGTGGCGCCGGTGGTGGTGATGACCACATCGGCTGCCACCAACGCCGGCTCCAGCTGGTCGAGGCCCACCGGTCGCCCGCCGCACGTCTCTGCGGCGGCCGCGGCCCGGTCCGGGGTGCGGTTGGCCACCGCGATATCGGCGGCACCGGCGCCGGCCAGCGACTTGAGCGTGCCGGTAGCCACTTCCCCGGCCCCCAGGACCAGCACACGCCGGTCCGCGAGGGTGCCGAGACGCTCGGTGGCCAGCGCCACCGCGGCATGGGACAGCGACGCGATGCCTTGCGAGATGCCGGTAGTGGCCCTGGCCTTCTTGCCGGCCTCGACCGCCCGCCGGAAGAGAGGATCGAGCACCGCGCCCACGGTGCCTTCGGCCCGTGCGGTCTGCCAGGCATCCCGGACCTGGCCCAGGACCTCGTGCTCGCCCACCACCACCGAGTCGAGCCCGGCCGCAACCCTGAACAGGTGTTGCACCGCTTCGGCGTCGTGAAGGGAATAGAGCTCGTCGGCGACGGTCTCCGGAGCGAGTCCCGAGTGCTGGGCGAGCACCTCACGGATGTCGGCGTATCCACCGTGGAAGCGCTCGGCGTAGGCGTAGACCTCGGTGCGGTTGCAGGTGGACAGCAGCACCGCCTCGCTGAGATGGGCGGCCGACGCCAGCTCGTGGAGCGCTTTGGGCAGGTCGCCGGGCGCGACCGTCATCCGCTCAAGCAGATCGAGCGGCGTGGATCGGTGATTGCAACCGATGACTACCAGCGACACTGGGCGCGATGTTATCGCCGCCCGTCAGCGGCCTGTCAGCGAGCCAGAAAGAAAAGCTGCAACACCGCGGCGATCACGATGATCGCCATCAGGGCTACCAGTGCGATGGTGGTTCCTGGCCTCATATTCAGCCTCCGATGTCGTGACCTGCGGGCCCCGCCGGCCGGCGTCCCAAGCCCACCGGCGTGGCCGTGCCCGCCGCACGGCCTGCGCCTCCGGCGGCCGCCGCACCGATCCGGATCTCGGCCCCCTCGTGGAGGCCGAGATCATCGGCGGCGGATTGCCGTGGCATCGCCAGCGATACCAGCCCGCTCGAATCGGTTATCAAGCCCACCCGGCCCGGCGACACGTCGGCGTAGGCACCGACCCGCTCGGCGGTGCGGAGATCCTCACCCGCCGCGACCTGCAGCGGTACCCCTGCCGGAGCCAGATCGTCCAGCTGGGCGGGATCGAGGTTGAGCTGGCAGTTCCCGAAGCGGTCGACCCACAGCACTTCGGCCACCAGATCGTCTCCCTCACGACTGCTGACCGGCAGCATCCCGGGTGTGAGCGTGGCCGGATCAACGGGCGGCCCGAGGGCGCTGATGGGCACACCGCAGCAGAGGTGTGCGGCTGCGGGTGCGAACACATCGCGGCCGTCGAAGGTCGATCCCAGCTCGGGTTGGGCCTCGAGCCGGAACTCGGGATCGGCCAGCTCCACGGCCCGGCTGGCGCCGCCGACGAGCGCTACCGCCGGGGCCAGCAGCCCGTTGTCCGGCCCGACCAGGACCGAGGCGCCGTCCCCCACCTCCACCGCCACCGGCCGCCGGCTGGTTCCCACGCCGGGGTCGACCACCGCGAGGACCACGCCGGGCAGGAGGTACTGAGCGGCCCGGGCCAGAGCCAGGCCGCCGGCGCGCACATCGCACGGGGCGATGCCGTGAGTCACGTCCACCACCCGGGCATGGGGCGCGATCGCGGCGATCACCGAGTGCACCACCCCGACGAACTCGTCGTCGTGGCCGTAATCGGAGAGGAACGAGATCGTGTCGTAGGCGCCGCCCGGGCCGGGGACCGCTCCCGATGTCACTGGCCCAGCTCCCGGGAGCGCCTGGTGGCCGCGTCCACCACCCGGTCGATCAGGCCCATGAAGTCGGCGGAGTCCATCACCGCGAGACCGGCGGCCGTGGTTCCTCCCGGTGAGGTCACGTTGTCGCGCAAGCGCCCCGGGTCCTCCCCGGACTCCGACAACAGCGACGCGGCCCCCAGCAGCGTCTGGCGGGTCAGGGCATCCGCGGTGTCCGGGTCGAGACCCTGGGCGGTCCCCGCGGCCCTCAGCGCCTCGGCCAGCCTGAACAGGTAGGCGGGGCCGCTGCCCGACAGGCCGGTGACCGCGTCGAGGTCGGCCTCTTCTACGACCGCGACCGTGCCGACCGCTTCGAGGATCCCCCGGGCCCAGTCGATGTCGTCACCTGACGCGGCTGATCCCGGCGCGATGGCGGCTGCGCCCTTGCCGACCAGCGCGGGCGTGTTGGGCATGGCCCGCACCACCGGCGTCCCCGGCGTCAGCCCGGCCTCGATCGCGCCCGTGCGCACGCCGGCCGCGATCGACAGCACCCGGCCCACGCCGGCCGCGGCGAGCGCGGGCAGCACGGCGGCAACCACGTCGGGCTTCACCGCGATGACCGCATCGGCATCAGCGATGGGACCGCTCGACACCGAGACGCCCGGCGCCGCGTCGGTGAGGGCGTCGCGCCGGGCAGGGTCGGGCTCGACCACGTGCAGCTCACCGGACTCTGCCCAGCCGCTGGCCACGAGTCCGACCAGGAGGGCCTCGCCCATCTTGCCGCCGCCGATCACCTGGAGCTGAGCCATGCCTCTAATGCTAGAACTCGCCGTCTTCAGGCAGTGCTGGTGCCGTGGCGGGCGGTGATCTGGATGTCGCGGCGGATCACCGCAGCCACCGCCGCGAGCACGACAGCCCCGCCGATCACCTGGGCGATCTTGATCGGTTCGTCCAGGAACAGAGCAGCACCCACCATCGTGATGGGGGGCGCGCCCAGCAGGGCCATCGATGAGACCGTGATGCGGACGTGCCGGTGGGCCCAGTTCATCAGCAGATGGCCCGATCCCGGGACGGCGAGGAGTACGAAGACCCACAGCCAGGTACCCATGTCGGGAAGGGCCAGCCCGTCGCTCAGCAGTAGCGCCGGGGGAGCGACCACGACCATGGCCACCGTCCACACCACCGCCTGGAATTCCAGTACGCCGACCTTCTGGCGGGCCTCCTTGGACAGCACCATGTTGGCTGAGAAGCAGAGCAGCGCCAGGACGGCCAGCCCGTCGCCCCGCAGGCTCCAGGTGGCGACCGAGGTAGAGCCGAAGAGCACTAGAGCGGTTCCGGCCACCGCAGCAGCCACCAGCGCCAGCAGCTTGAGCGTGACCGGCTCGGCGAACCGCCGAACCGCCGCCCACAGCAGCACCACCGGTGACAGCGACACGATCATGGACACGTTGGTGACGGTCGTGGACTTGATGGACTCGTAGAAGGTGAGGAGCCACAGCCCGATCATCACCGCCGGAGGCAGGCAGGCTCGGAATTGGGCCCACGTCAACCGGCCCCGCCGAGCCAGCACGATCGCCACGTAGATTACGGAGCTCAGCACCAGCCGCCAGAAGGCCAACTCGAGCCCGGGAAGGTCCACCTGGCGCACGAGGATGTTGCCGACGCCCCAGCAGGTCACCGCCCCGGACACGGCCACGAGCCCCAACCGGTGCCATTCCGTGGCCCGGGACGACACGGTCATCGTCCTGGCCGCCCTCTGGGAGGATCAGGCGCCGACGGACCTGATGGCCCGGCCGGTGGCGCCCCCGTCCAGCAGCCCGGCGTGGGCGTCGGCGTCGGCCCGCAGCACGGCGTACAGGTCCGCGCCCATGGGCACTGCCCGGTCAATGTTGGTGTCGACGTGCAGCATCATCGACTCCTGGGTGGCGGCCGGCGCCCCGTCACCGGCGCGGCGCAGCTCGTGGAAGAGGTAGACCCGCTTGGGGTCGCCGCCGGCCACGGTGGTGTCCACCGCCAGGGCCGTGTCCACCGCCAGCTCGTCGACGAAGACGATGTGGGTCTCCACCGTGTAGAACGACCCGCCGGTCGCGGCCCGGTAGTGCGCGTCGAAGCCCATGCGGACCAGGTACTCGTCGCTGGCCAGGCCGAACACCATGCCGTAGAAGCCCTCGTTCATGTGGCCGTTGTAGTCGATCCACTCGTCGAGCACGGCGCCTGTCCAGATGCGCAGCGGCGCGCCGTCAGCCATGGGCCGCGAGTCTAAGAGGCCGAGCGATGGCGCTTGAGTGTGGGTCAGAACAGGGTGAGGTACTGGTCCACCTCGCCGGCGGTGACCACATGGTGGTGGGCTAGGAACTCCTCGCGCTTCACCTTCACGTAGTAGTCGCGGTAGGGGCCCTCGGCGGTGTCGCCCAGGCCCCGGCCGATCACGTCATTGGACGCGAGCCGGTCGGCGGCGTGCAGCAGCGTGGGCGGCAGCGCCTCGATGCCCTTGGCCGCGATCTCCTCGGCCGACAGGGTGTACAGGTTGTCCGTGTTGGGCTCGCCCGGGTCGATGTCGCGGTCGATGCCGTCGAGGCCGCAGGCCAGGGTGGCCGCGAACATGAGGTACGGGTTGGCGGCGCCGTCGCCCAGGCGGATCTCGATGCGGTCCGGCTCGGGCACCCGGATCATCTGGGTGCGGTTGTTGCCTCCGTACACCGCGTAGGCCGGCGCCCAGGTGGCCCCCGAGGTGGGGGCGCCGACACCCATGCGCTTGTAGGAGTTGACGATGGGGCACAGCACCGCCACCAGCGACGACGCGTGATCGATGATGCCGCCGGTGAACTTGTACGCCGTGTCGCTGAGGCCCAGCCCCTTGGTGTCCGGTCCGCCGGCTCCCCCGCCGATGAACAGGGGCTCGTCGGTGTCACCGGTCCACAGGCTCAGGTGTATGTGAAGGCCGTTGCCGGTCTTGTCGGCGAAGGGCTTGGGCATGAAGGTGGCGTAGCGGCCGTCGCGCTGGGCCAGGGTGTGCACCATGAGCCGGAAGAGGATGAGCCGGTCGGCGGTGGTGAGCGCGTCGGCGTACTGCCAGTTCTGCTCGTACTGACCGTTGGCGTCCTCGTGGTCGTTGGCGTAGTTGCCCCATCCCATGGCGTCGAGGTTCTTCGACACCGCGGTCAGGTGGGGCAGCATCCGGGTCAGGCCCTTGGCGTCGTAGCACGGCAGCGCCATGGAGTCGCGGTCGTCGGCCACCGCTATCGAGCCGTCGTCGTTGCGAACCACCAGCGAGTACTCGGCCTCGACCCCGCACTTGAGCACGATGTTGCGCTCGGCCGCGGCCTCCAGCGCCCGGCGCAGGATCACCCTCGGTGCGTAGGGCCACAGCTCGCCCTCCACGGTGGGGTCGCACTGCATGGCGGCCACGTTCGGCTGCCACGGCAGCTGGATGTACGAGGCGGGGTCGGGCAGGGCGAGGATGTCGGGGCTCGACGGGTCCTGGCCCATCGGCCCGGCCGCGAAGCCCGCGAACCCGGCGCCGTCGCTCATCAGCGGATCCAGGGCACCGACCGGCACGAGCTTGGCGCACGGCTTGCCGTGCATCTCCACGAACATGGCGTAGATGAACTCCACGCCGTCGGCCTCCACCCGGCTCCGGATCTCCTCGAGTGCTCCCATGTCGGTCCCCCTGTGGTTCGTGCCGCTGTCGGCTGGGTCGCGGCGCCCGAGAGTAGTCAAGGTTCCCCCCGTCGGGGAATCGGAGCCTCGGTCCGCCGGGCTGAGGTCTCGGGCGCGCCGGGCGCTACCGTGCGGGCCGGACTCAGGACGGTCAGGGGCTGCGGGGGAGTAGTGCAATGTGCGGGATCGTGGGCCTGTTCTGCAAGACCGACACCCACCGCCACGAGCTGGGCCGCCTGACCGCGGTGATGCTGCGGGAGATGCGCGACCGGGGCCCCGACAGCGCCGGGTTCGCGTCGTACGACACCGGGGCGCCGGGACGCACCCGCATCACCGTCCTAGCCGAGGGCATCGAGGTGGACTGGGGGCCCGTGGCCGCCGCGCTGGAGAAGGTGCTCGAGGCCGGAGTGACCGTCCGGGGCGTGCACGACCACGCGGTCTTCTCCACCGACGGTGACGGCCGGGCCGCCCGCCAGTGGATCATCGACAACGTGGTCGGCGCCACCGTGTTGAGCTACGGCTCCCAGATCGAGCTGTACAAGGCCGTGGGCGACCCCGACCTGGTGGCCGAGCGGTACGACCTGGGCTCGCGCACCGGCACCCACGCTCTCGCCCATACCCGCATGGCCACCGAGTCGGCGGTCACCACCAACGGCTCCCATCCGTTCGCAACCGGGGCCGACACCTGCCTGGTCCACAACGGGTCGCTGTCCAACCACAACCGTCTGCGGCGCTTCCTGGAAGGCCATGGCGAGTCGTTCCAGACCGAGAACGACTCCGAAGTGGCCGCCGGCTACCTGTCGTGGCGGATGCGCTCGGGCGACACGATCTCGCAGGCGCTCGAAGGCGCCCTCGAGGACCTCGACGGCTTCTACACCTTCGCGATCGGCGTGGCCGACGGGTTCGCCATCCTGCGCGACCCCATCGCCTGCAAGCCGGCGGTGGTGGCCGAGACCGACGACTGGGTGGCCATGTCGTCGGAGTACCGGGCCATCGCCCGCCTGCCGGGCGCCACCCACGCTGAGATATGGGAGCCCGAGCCGGCCCGCATATACACCTGGAGCCTGGCCGCGTGATCACCTTCGACCTGGCCTCCACGACCCGGCGCGCTCTCAACCAGGCCCTGCACGACGCCTCCGGCGGCGAGTCGTTCGAAGTCGTCAACCCCCGCGGTGCTCATGCGGTGGCCTGCGGCATCACCGCGGACATAGACGTGGCGGTGCGGGGCTCGGTCGGCTACTACTGCGCCGGGATGCATCAGCAGGGCCGGGTGCTTGTGGAGGGCAACGCCAGCACCGGACTGGCCGAGAACATCATGTCCGGGGAGGTGCGCATCACCGGCAACGCCACCATGTCGGCCGCCGCCACCGGCTGCGGCGGCCTGGTGGTGGTGGGCGGCAACGCGGGCGCTCGCTGCGGCATCTCCATGAAGGGCGTCGACATCGTGGTGGGCGGCAATGTCGGCCACATGAGCGCGTTCATGGCCCAGGCCGGGAATCTGGTGGTGTGCGGCGACGCGGCCGCCGACCTGGGCGACTCCATCTACGAGGCCCGGATCTTCGTGCGGGGCGACGTCGAGTCGCTGGGCGCCGACTGCATCGAGAAGGAGATGCGCCCCGAGCACGTGGAGACGTTGCGGAGCCTGCTCACCGCCGCCGCCCCTGCGACGGACGGCGCGGAGGTGTCCCAGTTCCGCCGCTACGGCTCGGCCCGGCGTCTCTACAACTTCACCATCGACGACGTGGATTCTCTCGAGGCCACTACCGGGAACGTGAGCCGATGACCGCGCCACTGCCCGACGGCGTCGAGCCCGCTGAATCCTCCGATCCCGACTTCTGGCACCTGCGCGAGTCGTACACCTTCGACCGCAACGTGATCGCCGAGATCCGCCGGGCCGCCAACACCGGCATCTACCGCATCCGGGGCTGGGGGGCCAAGCGCCACCTTCCCACCCTCGACGACCTCGTGTTCCTGGGCGCATCGATGTCCCGCTACCCGCTGGAGGGCTACCGGGAGGCATGCGGCACCGACGTGGTCATCGGCGAGGACCGGGCCGAGCGTCCGGTGCACCTGAAGATCCCGGTCACCGTCGCCGGCATGAGCTTCGGCTCGCTGTCGGCTCAGGCCAAGGAGGCCCTCGGCCGGGGCGCCAGCGCCGCAGGCACGTCCACTACCACCGGCGACGGCGGCATGACCGAGGAGGAGCGGCAGCACTCCGAGACGCTGGTGTACCAGTACCTGCCGTCGCGCTACGGCATGAACCCCGACCATCTGCGGGTGGCCGACGCCATCGAGGTGGTGGTGGGCCAGGGGGCCAAGCCGGGCGGGGGCGGGATGCTGCTGGGCCAGAAGATCACCGAGCGGGTGGCCGAGATGCGCACCCTTCCCACCGGGATCGACCAGCGCTCGGCTTGCCGCCACCCCGACTGGACCGGTCCCGACGACCTCGAGATCAAGATCGGCGAGCTGCGGGAGATCACCGACTGGCAGGTCCCGATCTATGTGAAGGTGGGTGCGGCCCGCCCCTACTACGACACGGCGCTGGCGGTCAAGTCCGGCGCCGACGCGGTGGTGGTGGACGGCATGCAGGGAGGCACCGCGGCCACCCAGGACGTGTTCATCGAGCATGTCGGCATCCCCACGCTGGCCGCCATCGGCGAGTCGGTGCGGGCCCTGCGCGAGCTCGGCGTGCACCGTCGGGAGGTGAAGCTCATCGTCGCGGGTGGGATCCGCTCCGGCGCGGACGTGGCCAAGGCGCTGGCCCTCGGCGCCGACGCGGCCTCGATCGGCACCGCCGCACTGATCGCCATCGGCGACAATGACCCCGCCTACGAGGCCGAGTACCAGGCTCTCGGCACCTCGGCCGGTTTCTGGGAGGACTTCCAGGCCGGCACCGACCCGGCCGGGATCACCACCCAGGATCCCGACCTGTCGGCCCGCCTCGATCCGGTGCTGGCCGGGAGGCGCCTGGCCAACTACCTGCAGGTGCTCACCATCGAGACCCAGATCCTGGCCCGGGCCAACGGCAAGTCGCACGTGCTGAACCTCGAGCCCGAGGACCTGGCTGCGCTGACCGTAGAGGCGGCCGCAATGGCTAAAGTTCCGCTGGCGGGCACCGGCTGGGTGCCCGGCGCCGGCTGAGCAGCCGGACCCGACAACCGGCGAGGGGAGTTCGATGGCCCATCCGCTGCCCGATCGTGCCCAGGTGGTGGTGGTGGGCGGCGGCATCGTCGGCTGCAGCGTGGCCTACCATCTGGCCCGCCGGGGCATCACCGATGTGGTCGTCCTCGAGCAGAACCAGCTCACCGGCGGCACCACTTGGCACGCCGCCGGGCTGGTGGCCCAGCTCAAGTCGACCTTCAGCCTCACAAAGCTGGCCACCTACTCGGCCCGGCTCTACGAGGCGCTCGAGGACGAGACCGGCCAGGCCACCGGATGCCGCACGCCGGGATCGATCTCGGTGGCGGCCGACGCCGAGCGTTGGGAGGAGATCAGGAGGGGCGCGGCCATGGCGGTCTCGCTCGGGGTCGAGACCCGCGAGATCGACATCGACGAGCTGCGGGAGCGCTGGCCGCTGATCCGCACCGACGACATCGTCGGCGCGCTGTACATCCCCCGCGACGGTCACACGTCGCCGGTGGACACCACCATGGCGCTGGCCAAGGGGGCCCGCAACCGGGGCGTGCGCATTGTCGAGGGCGTGTCCGTCACCGGGTTGCGCACCACCGACGGCGCCATCTCGGGCGTCGACACCGAGCAGGGCAGCATCGAGACCGAGACCGTGGTGCTGGCCACCGGTATCTGGACCCGCCAGCTCGCGGCCCAGATCGGGGTGAACGTGCCGCTGCAGGCCTGCGAGCATTTCTACGTCGTCTCCGAACCCCTCGGCCTGGACTCCGACACGCCGGTGCTGAGAGACCCCGGGAACTACACCTACTTCAAGGAGGAGACCGGCAAGCTCATGGCCGGGTTCTTCGAGCCCCGGGGCAAGGTGTGGAAGCTCGACGGCGTAGGTCGGGACTTCTCGTTCGGCACGCTGGGCGAGGACTGGGACCACATCGGCCCGATCTTCGAGCGGTCCATCCACCGGGTTCCGGCGCTGGGGGGGTGCGGCATCCAGCTGTTCCTCAACGGCCCCGAGGCCTTCACCCCCGACGGTGTGTACTACCTGGGCGAGTCGCCCGAGGTGGACGGCTGCTTCGTGGCCGCCGGTTTCAATTCGGTGGGCATCCAGTCCGCGGGCGGGGTCGGCTGGGCCCTCGCCGACTGGATCGTCGACCGCCACCCGCCCATGGACCTGTCGTCGGTGGACATCCGCCGGGCCTTCGGATTCCAGGCCGAGCCCGCCTACCTGGCCGAGCGGGTCCCCGAGAGCCTGGGGCTCCTGTACGCCATGCACTGGCCCTTCTACCAGTACCAGAGCGCCCGGGGCCAGCGGATGTCACCGCTGCACGACCGGCTCGACGCCGCAGGAGCGGTGTTCGGCGAGACCGCGGGCTGGGAGCGGCCCAACTGGTTCGCCACCGACGGCCAGGCCCGGGAGTACGTCTACAGCTACGGCAAGCAGAACTGGTGGGCCAACGCCGGCGAGGAGTGCCGGGCGGTGCGGGAGGGGGTGGCCCTGTTCGACCAGACGTCGTTCGCCAAGTTCACGGTGGACGGCGCCGACTCGCTTGTGGTGCTCGACGAGTTGAGCGTGGCCCGCATCGACGTGCCCGTGGGCAAGGCGGTGTACACCCAGTGGTGCAACGACCGCGGCGGGATCGAGGCCGACCTCACCGTCACCCGCCTGGGCCTGGACCGTTTCCTGGTGGTGACCGCGGCCGCGGCCCAGACCCGGGACTGGGCCCGCCTGCGCCGGGCCTGCCGGGGCCGCAACGTCGAGATCGCCGACATCACCGAGCACTGGGCCATGCTGGGGCTGATGGGTCCCAAGGCCCGCTTCGTGCTCGCCCCGCTCACCGACGCATCGTTGACCAATACCGACTTCCCGTTCGGAACCTCCCAGCGCATCGACGTTGCCGGGTTCGACGTGCTGGCCCTGCGCATGAGCTACGTCGGTGAGCTCGGCTGGGAGCTCTACCTTCCCAACGAGCACGCGGTCGAGCTGTTCGACGCGCTGGTCACTTCCGGTGAGCCCCACGGGCTGGTCATGGCCGGCTACCACGCCATGAACACGCTGCGGCTGGAGTCGGGCTACCGGCACTGGGGCCACGACATAACCGACGAGGACACCCCGATCGAGGCCGGGCTCGGCTTCACCATCGGCTGGGACAAGCCCAATCCCTGGAATGGCCGGACTGCGCTGGAGAATCAGCGCGAGCGGCCCCGCAACAAGCGCCTCATCCAGTTCCGCCTGGAGCACCCGGAGCTTCTCTGCTACCACGACGACCCGATCCTGCGCGACGGCGAGCCGGTGGGCAGCACCACCTCGTCGATGTGGAGCTACGTCGAGGACCGCTGCCTAACCATGGGATACCTGCACCGGCCCGGTCCGGAAGGCGTCGTCCAGGACTGGCTCGACACCGGACACTTCGAGATCAACGTCGGCGGTGAGTCGGTGCCGGCCACCCCGTCGATCCGCAGCTTCTACGACCCCCGCAACCAGCGAGTCCGCTTGGAGGACGGCCCATGACGCAAGAGGCGCGGTGCGTCATCATCGGCGGCGGGGCCATGGGGGTAAGCCTGCTGTACTACCTGGCCCAGGAGGGCTGGACCGACACCGTCCTGCTGGAGAAGGGTGAGCTGACTTCAGGGTCCACCTGGCACGCGGCCGGGCTGATCCCGAACTTCATCGGCGACCTCAACATGGCCAAGGTCCACGAGGAGGCGGTCGCCCTCTACCCCCGCCTGGAGGCCGAGACCGGGCTGTCGGCCGGCTGGCACGGCTGCGGCGCCATCCGGCTGGCCCGCACCGACGACGAGGTGGACTGGCATCGCTACGTGCACGCCATGCTGACCCAGATCGGCATCGAGTCGCACCTGATCGGCCTCTCGGAGATCCGGGAGCGCCACCCGCTGCTGGAGGACCTCAGCGACGTGCAGCTGGGGTTCTACACCCCCAACGACGGCTGGACCGACCCGTCGGGCTGCACCAATGCCATGGCCCGGGGCGCCCGCAACCGCGGCTGCGAGATCCGCCGCCACACCCTGGTCACCGGCATGAGCCGGCTGCCCGACGGGCGCTGGGAGATCATCGCCACCCCCGGCGGCATGAAGACCGCCGCCAACGGCGAAACGGCCGACAGCTACCGGATCGTGTGCGAGCACGTCGTGAACGCGGCCGGCCACTACGCCCCCCAGCTCGGGGCCATGGTCGGGCTGGACGTGCCGATCGTTTCGGTCATCCACCAGTACCTGGTCACCGAGCCCCTGCAGGCCATGATCGATCTCGGCTTCGAGCCCCCGGTGACCCGCGACCCCAGAGCCTCCTGCTACTACCGCCGTGAGATCGACGGCCTGCTGGTCGGCCCCTACGAGATGTCCGACTCCAGGGTGTACGGCGTCGAGGGCATCGACTGGGCCCACGACTTCCACCTCACCGGCGAGAACGTCGACGTGCTCGAGGAGTGCCTGGAGTACACCGCCATGCGCATCCCGGCCTTCGCCGAGGCCGGCATCAAGCAGATCGTGTCGGGCCCGATCACCCACACCCCGGACTCCGGCTACCTGATGGGCCCGGCGCCGGGGCTGCGCAACTACTGGCACTGCAACGGCGCCTCCATCGGCATCACCCAGGGCCCGGGTGCGGGCAAGTACCTGGCCCAGTGGATGGTCCACGGCCAGACCGAGATCAACGTGCGGGGCATGGACCCCCGCCGCTTCGGCGACCACACCGGGCCAAGTTCCACCTTCGCCATCGCCAAGGCCCACGACGAGTACCACGAGATGTACCAGGTGCGCCTGCCCGGCGAGTTCCGGGCTGCGGGCCGGCCCCAGAAGACCAACCCCATCTACGACCGTCTCGACCGGCTGGGTGCCCAGTGGCAGGAGGTGTACGGCTGGGAGCGGCCCCAGTACTACTCGCCTGACGGGACCGGCGAGCGGCACTCGTTCCGCCGCTCCAACGCCTTCGACCCTGTGGGCGACGAGGTGCGGGGGGTGCGCCAGCGGGTCGGGATCGCCGACATCACCGCCTTCGCCTCCTTCGAGGTGACCGGGGCTGGAGCGGCCGCCCTGCTCGACCGCCTGTCGGCCAACCGCCTGCCGGCCCGCGACGGCGGCATCCGGCTCACGCACATGCTCACGGAGCTGGGGGGCATCGAGTGCGAGATGACCATCGCCCGCCTCGCACCCGACCGCTTCTATCTCACCTCGGCCATCATGGGCCAGAGCCACGACCTCGACTGGCTGGTCCAGCACGTCGCCGAGGGCGCCGATGTCACCGTCTCCGACGTCACCGACTCCACCGGCATCCTGGCGGTGACCGGCCCCCGGGCCCGCGACGTGCTGGCTCCGCTCACCGGCGCCGACCTCAGCAACGAGGCGTTCCGGTGGTTGACCGCGGCCGAGATCGCGGTGGCGGGGGTGCCGTGCCTGGCCCTGCGGGTGTCGTACGTGGGCGAGCTGGGCTGGGAGCTGCACTGTGGTTTGGACCGCCTGGCCGAGCTCTACGAGGCGGTGGTGGCCGCGGGGGAGCCCCACCAGATGGTGCACTTCGGCAGCTACGCCATGAACGTGATGCGCATCGAGAAGGCCTACAAGGCGTGGGGCTCGGAGCTCACCACCGAGATCACCCCGATCGAGGCCCGCCTGGAGCGGTTCGTGGACCTCGACCGGCCCTTCATCGGTCGCGACGCCACCGTGGAGCGGCGCGACCAGGCCGAGCCGCTCTCGATGGTGCTGGTCTACTGCGAGGTGGACGCCACCGACAACGATGTCCGCGGCAACGAGCCCGCCTTCGACGCCGACGGCAACGTCATGGGCATCGCCACCAGCGGCACCTGGGGCCACACGGTGGGCCGCAGCCTGGCCTTCGTGTACGTGGCCCCGGAGTTCGAGGCGCCCGGCTCGACGTTCGAGCTCGACCTGCTGGGGGAGCGGCGGGTGGCCACCGTGCTGGCCGAGCCCGCCTACGACCCGGCCAACCTGGCCCCCCGCGCATGACCCGGACCGAACTTGTGGCGATTGTGGGGGATTATCCCCCCAGGGGCCCGGAAGTTCGGCGCTAAGGAGGCGGCACCGATGGCTGACGACACCCGGGGACGCCGGCGCAGCGGGGGGCGGGCAGGACGCATCGCAGCCCGCCAGGCTCCGCTGGAGGTCGATGTCCGGCCGGTGCGGCCCGGCCTTCCGGGCGGCAAGTTCGCGCCACTGAGCGAGTCCGACATGCAGCAGGTTTATGAGGCCGCCCTGGGACTGCTCGAGGATGTCGGCATGGGCTCGCCCATCGAGGAGTTCGTGGACGTGGTCACCGCGGCCGGCGGCCATGTCGACGACGCCGAGCGGCTCCGCTACCCGCGGGGAGTGGTGGAGGCGGCCATCGCCACCGCGGCCAAGGAGTGGGTCTGGCACGGCTTCGACGACGACCGGTCCATCACCGTGGGCGGCGACCGGGTCCACTTCGGCACCGCCGGAGCGGCCGTGCTCATGTACGAGCACACCACCGGCGTGTTCCGTCCCTCCACCGCGGTCGACGTCTACGACTGTGCCCGGCTCATCGACACCCTCGACCACATCCACTTCTTCGTGCGCACCGTGGTGGCTCGCGACATGGAGGACGCCCGGCTGCTCGACCTCAACACCGCCTACGCGGCCATTCTCGGCACCACCAAGCCCATCGGGACCTCGTGGTTCGAGCGTGAGCACGTGTACGAGACCGTCGACATGCTGGACATGGCCCTCGGAGGCGAGGGCGAGTTCCGCAAGCGGCCCTTCGTGGCGGCCAACAACACGTTCGTGGTGCCGCCGCTGCGCTTCGCCGAGGAGTCGGCCAGGTGCATGGTGGCCCAGGTCGAGACGGGGATGCCCATCAATCTGCTGTCGGCCGGCCAGGCCGGGGCCACGTCCCCGGCGGCGCTGGCCGGCTCGCTGGCCCAGGCCCTGGCCGAGTGCCTGGCCGCGCTGACGGCGGTGAACCTGCTGAGCCCGGGCCATCCGTGCGTGATGGGCATGTGGCCGTTCGTGTCGGACCTGCGCACCGGCGCCATGAGCGGCGGGTCGGGGGAGGAGGGCATCCTGAACGCGGCCGCGGCCCAGCTGGTCAACTGGATGGGCCTGCCGTCGGGTGTGGCTGCGGGCATGGCCGACTCCAAGGTCCCCGACAACCAGGCCGGCTACGAGAAGGGCGTAAACATCGCGCTGGCCGGCCAGGCCGGAGCCAACCTGGTGTACGAGTCGGCCGGGATGCTGGCCAGCATCCTGAGCTGCTCGCTGGAGGCCCTGGTCATCGACAACGACATGCTCGGGGCGATCAACCGCACCGTGCGGGGCATCGAGGTCAACGAGGAGACCCTCGCGACCGAGCTCATCGCCGACGTGGTCGCCGGTCCCGGCCATTTTCTGGGCTCTTCCCAGACCCTGGAGCTGATGCAGCGCGACTACGTCTACCCGGAGATCGGCGACCGCGACACCCCCGACAACTGGCTCGACGCCGGGGGCAAGGACGCCCGGGACCGGGCCTACGAGCACGTTCAGCGGGTGCTGGCCGAGCACCGTCCGGCCCACATCGCTCCTGAGATCGACGCCCGCATCCGGGCTGCCTTCCCCATCCACTTGCCATAGGCTCAGCCAACCACACCCCAGCTAGGAGGCACCATGAGGGTCCGTGTCGATCAGGAGGCCTGCCAGGGCCATAACCGCTGCTACATGCTGGCCCCCGAACTGTTCGACGTGGACGACGAGGGCACCGCTTTCGAGATCGGCGACGGCCAGGTGCCTCCCGAGCTGGAGGACAAGGCCCGGCTCGCCTTCGACAACTGCCCCGAGTACGCCGTGGAGATCACCGAGGACTGATCCGGCGTCCGGCCTAGCCGTGCCAGGCCGGCCCGGTTAGGGTCAGCGTCCCTTGCGTGCGCAGGTCCATCAGAGGGAGGGACAGTCAGCGTGTCGTCGCAATCCATCAGAAACGTCGTCCTCGTCGGCCACAACGGCAACGGCAAGACCACCCTGGCCGAGGCGATGCTGTACCGGGCCGGCGTGGTGGGCCGCATGGGCCGCGTCGACGACGGCACCGCCCAGTGCGACCACGACCCCGAGGAGAAGGCCCGCCACCAGAGCCTGAGCCTGTCGGTGGCGTCGTTCGACTGGCGCGGCCACAGGCTCAACGTCATCGACACGCCGGGCTACACCGACTTCGTGGGCGAGGCGGTCAACGGCATGCACGCTGCCGACCTGGCCGTGTTCGTGGTGGACGCCGTCTCCGGGGTCCAGGCCCAGGACCAGGTGATGTGGCGCCACGCCGAGCGGCTCGGCCTGCCCCGCATGGTGTTCGTCAACGGCCTCGACCGCGAGCGCTCGTCGTTCGAGCGCACCCTCGGAGACCTGCAGGCGCACTTCGGTGCCCATGCGGAGGCGGTGCAGCTCCCGCTGGGGGCGGAGGCCACCTTCCACGGCATCGCCGACCTGGTGGGCGACGGCGCTCTCGACTACAGCAGCGGCGAGTCAGCGGCTGCGGCCGTCCCCGACGACCTGGCCGACGACGCGTCCGACGGCCACATCCAGCTGATCGAAGGGGTCGTCGAGGGTGACGACGAGCTTCTGGAGCAGTACCTGGAGGGTGTGGAGCCCACCGAGGAGCAGCTGGAGCGTCTGATCCACGACGCTGTCGATCACCGCAGCGTGTTCCCGGTGCTGTGCGGTTCGGCCGCCAAGCCGATCGGTGTGGACCGCCTGCTCGACTTCATCTGCCGGGTCGGCCCTGCGCCGGGCGAGTCGGGTCCGGCCGAAGGGGTCCGCAGCTCCGAGCCCGTCGAGTTGGCCGTCGACGCGTCCGGCTCGCCGGTGGCTCTGGTGTTCAAGACCAGGATCGACGACTTCCTGGGTCAGATCTCGTTCATGAAGGTCCTTTCGGGCACGATCCGGTCCAACGACACCCTGGTGAACAGCCGCACCGCCGACAAGGAGCGGCTCCACAACCTGATGTCGTTCACCGGCGCCGAGCACCAGGCGGTGACTCAGGCTGCAGCCGGGGAGATCGTGGCCGCCACCAAGCTCGGCGACGTGCGGACCGGCGACACGCTGGCCGACGACACCGCGCTCCGGGTGCCCATGACTCCGCCACCGACACCGGTGTACGGCGTGGCCATCCACGCCTCGGCCCCGGCCCAGGAGGACAAGCTGGCCTCCGCGCTGCGTCGCTTCGCCACCGAGGATCCCAGCCTCGTGATCCGCCAGGACGCCACCACCCGCCAGACCGTGCTGTCGGGTGCCGGAGAGGCCCACATCCGGGTGGTGCGGGCCCGTCTCGAGCGAATGGGCATCGATTTCGAGATCGAGGACATGAAGATCGCCTACCTGGAGACGCTGCCCCGGCCGGCCGACGTGGAGGCCAAGCACAAGAAGCAGAGCGGCGGCCACGGCCAGTTCGCGGTGGCCATGGTCCGGTTCGAGCCCCTGGCGCGGGGTACCGGCTACGAGTTCGAGAGCGAGGTGACCGGAGGCGCCATCCCCCGGGGCCTGATCCCCGCGGTGGGTGCGGGCATAGAGGAGGCCATGTCCAACGGCGGGAGGCACGGCTTCCCGATGGTGGATCTGCGGGCGGTGTGCTACGACGGCAAGCACCACTCGGTGGACTCCTCGGAGATGAGCTTCAAGATCGCCGGCTCCTTGGCGCTCAAGCAGGCGGTGGAGCAGGTCGGCAGCGCGGTGCTGGAGCCGGTCAGCGAGGTCCACGTCGAGGTCCCCGACACCCATCAGGGCGACGTGCTCGGAGACCTGAACTCCCGCCGGGGCCAGGTGTTCGGCACCGAGCCGGGCTCAGCCGCCGGTACGAGCGTGATTCACGCCCACGTCCCGACGTCGGAGATCCTGAGCTACGTGATCGATCTGCGGTCGATGACCGGCGGCACCGGCACGTTCAGCGCCGAGCACCACGACTACCAGCCGCTGCCCCACGCCCTACTGGCCAAGGTCGTCGCCGGCGACGGCTGACACGCGGCGGCTGACACTCGACGTCAGCGTGCATGCGGGTCCAGCGCGCTCGAAGGGACTCGAACCCCCAACCTTCTGATCCGTAGTCAGATGCTCTATCCAAATTGAGCTACGAGCGCTGGGGACCGCCAGTGTACGCCCCGGCAGGCTCGCGGGCTACGGGCTTGCGCTCGGCCTCTAGGGAGGTCGCAGGCCGGCGACGATGGCCTTGCGCTCGGCCGGGTCGGGGGAGCGGCCCAGGAAGATCTCGAAATAGGCCGCCGATGTCTCGCCCTTGCCGTCGGTCGAAGCGTCGACGCCTTCGTACCATCCCATCTGCATGCGGTAGAGGGTGCGGGCCCGGTACCGAGCCATCGCGGGGTCGTGGCCCTCGGGCTCGATCATCTCCGTGAGAGCGGCTACGCGCTGCTCGTCGGCCGCTCGCAGCTTCTCGAGCACGGCGGGGTCGTGGCGGCTCCACCCCCTCACAGCCACATCGAGTCGCGGATCGAAGTCCGACCAGCCGAGCCAGAGTCGCGATAGGGCGATGTACCGGTCGATGAGCGTTCCCGGAGTCGCGGCCGCTCGCAGTATCGCGCTCGTGTTCCTGCCTTCCCAGGCGTCCAGCAACTGGCCCAGCAGCGCCTCCCGGCTCTTGAAATGCCAGTAGAAGCTGCCTCTCGTCACGCCGAGCCGCTTGGCGATCGGCAGGATCTTGACCGCGGCCACGCCGCTCTCCACGAGGACCTCGAGGCTGGCCGTGATCCAGTCATCGGCGGCGAGACGGCCGCTGGTAGCCATGCAGGGATCGTACCTGACACGTTCATGTCATAGCAGGCGGCATGCGGTAGTGGCCCCGCAGGAACGGTTACGGAACTTGCCGTGGGTGTTCGGTGGCTGATCTAGAGTCGTTCCATGATGCTCAGGAGGCTGAGCTTGTGACCTCGGGCGACGTGTTCCGGCTGTTGGAGTCGGCGCACGTCGGTGCCTACGCGGTGTCCCTGGATCAGACCATCGTGTCCTGGAACCAGGCCGCGCAGCGGATCCTGGGGTTCTCGCCGGAGCAGGTCCTCGGGCGCCGGTGCTACGACGTGCTGGCCGGCCTCACGCCCGGCGGCATCGTCCCGGAGT
Source organism: Candidatus Aldehydirespirator sp. (assembly GCA_965221605.1). Lineage (GTDB taxonomy): Bacteria > Actinomycetota > Acidimicrobiia > Acidimicrobiales > Aldehydirespiratoraceae > Aldehydirespirator. The sequence continues at coordinate 150,316 of CBDCSK010000002.1, read as the reverse complement.
GCCTGGAGGGCTGCCCGTCCATGCGCGCGCTGAAGGCCGGGGAGGTCCCCGGCGCGGTGGACGTGCGGATTCTGTGCGCTTCCGGCGAGCGCAGAGAGGTCACGGTCACCCCGATGGTGGTCGCGGGCCGCGACAACGACGCTCCCGTGCTCGTGCATGTGATCCATGACAGCTCTGCGAGCGAGTCCCCCGAGACGGCCACCGAGTCGGTTCGTGAGGGGCTGGTGAGGCGAGGGGCCGACGTGGTGTCGGATCATCCGGCCGCGGCACCGGACTCCGCGCCGGGGTCCGAGCTGACCCGTAGGGAACTTGAGGTGCTGCGCTTGGTGGCGCTGGGTCGCTCGACGCCCGAGATTGCCGGGGAACTCGCCATCAGCGCCCACACGGTGCTCAACCACATCCGCAATCTCCGCCGCAAGCTGGATGCGGCCTCCAAACTGGAGGCCGTCGTCGCCGCCATCCGGCTCGGGCTGCTCGACTGGACGCAGAACGCGACCGGGCCGGTCTCAAGTTCGGCTATACAAGTGCGGTCGTCTCGAAGGGAGTCCGAGTGACCGCCAAGCCTGATCCGTTCAGCGTCCCCTTCGGGACCATCTCCTGCGACTGGATGACCACCGCCCGCGCCGACGGAGGCCCGTACGTCTACGGCGGATCGCCCGAGCCGTACGGAGACCTGACGATCAGCCCGGCCGCGCACGTGCTGCACTACGGCAGTGCCGTCTTCGACGGGCTCAAGGCCTACCGCCAGAACGACGGATCGCTGGCCATCTTCCGGCTCGACAGCCACGTGGAGCGGATGGTGGCCAGCGCAGACCTGCTGCGGCTGCCCCCTGTCGAGGCGGGCACGCTGCGCCGGATGATCATCGATGCGGTGGAGGCCAACGCGGCCGAGGTCCCCGATCCGCCGGGCTCGCTCTACATCCGTCCCACCCTCATCGGGACCGATCCCGACATCGGCGCCGCGGCCCGCCCGACTCGCAGCGCGCTGCTGTACGTGGTCAACAGCCCGGTCGGCGACTACTTCAAGGGCGGGGTGCGGCCGCTGACTCTGCTGGTGGAGACGTCCATCCCCCGGACCGTGCCCCAGTTCGGCATGATCAAGTGCGGCGCGAACTACGCGATGGCGCTGGGGGTCACACTGGACTCCATGGCCGGCAACGAGGCCATCGATCAGATTCTGTTCGCCACCGGCGGTGACATCACCGAGACCGGAGCCTCGAATTTCTTCCTCGCCGACGACGAACGGGTGGTCACCCGGAGCCTGGACGAGTCGTTCCTGCACGGCGTCACCCGGGCCTCGGTGATCGAACTCGCCCAGCATCTCGGCTACGAGGTGGAGGAACGGACGATCGATCCCGACGAGTTGATCGACTGGGCCGAGCGGGGCGAGGCCTTCCTGTCGGGGACGGCCGCAGTGCTGGCCCCCGTGGGCACCATCCTCGCCGGCGGCACGACGCTGATCGTCGGCGACGGCCAGCCGGGCCGCAACACCATGCGGCTGCGCCAAGCGCTGGTGGACATCCAGGTGGGAGCGGCCCCGGACCTGTTCGGCTGGCGCACCCCGGTACGCGGCTGATCCGCCCTAGCGCCGCGCGAGGGCGCGAACGCGAGTGGCCGCACCGGTGGTGAGTTGGGAATAGTTCTTATTCTTGTTACGGTGATGGCCGGACCCGAGCGAAGGAGACCGGCCAGATGGCACATCGCACATCCCCCCTTGCCCGCCGCACGAAGTTGGCCCTGTCCGTCGGTCTCGTGGCCGCCCTAGTGGCCCTAGCCGCCTGCGGAGATTCGGACACCGAGACGGCGGCCGCTCCCGCTACCACTGCGGCGCCGGCCACGACGGCCGCTCCCGCTACCACTGCGGCGCCGGCCACGGCGGCCGCTCCCGCTACCACTGCGGCGCCGGCCACGGCGGCCGCTCCCGCTACCACTGCGGCGCCGGCCACGGCGGCCGCTCCCGCTACCACTGCGGCGCCGGCCACGGCGGCCGCTCCCACCACCACCGAGGCACCTTCGCTGACGGTTGCCGACGGCAGCGGCCGGGAGATCACGCTCGACCATCCCGCCGAGCGGATCGTCTGCCTGGAAGACAACTGCACCGACCTGACGTCGGACCTCGGGATCGTGCCGGTCGCCCACCATCGAGGGGGCGAATGGGGAACTGCGGCTGCCTACTACGGTCCCGCTTCCGCCGACATCCCGGTGCTCAACGACAAGACCTCCGTCGAGGAGGTGGCCGCCTTCGAGCCCGACCTGATCATCGCCCGGGTCGGACAGGAAGAGGTGCGCGACGCTCTCGAGATGGTCGCCCCCGTCTACCTGGTGGACATCGGCAGTGTCGAGACCCTGAAGGAAGGATGGACGAACGTCGGCCTCCTGACCGGCAGGGAGGCTGAGGCCGAAGAGGCGATCCACCGCTTCGAGCACAACATCGAGCACCTCGTCGAGGAGCTCCCGGCCGGCGCCGCCGACACGAGAGTGGCCCTCGGATTCGGCGACACCAATTGGATGCTCTGGGACTCATCCTCGTTCTGTCGGTTCCTCAACGGCGCCGGCGCCGGGACTTGTGTGTTTCCTGCGCAGCCCGAGTCCGAGTACGGCTCCCCCGACAGCGAGTTCTCGTGGGAGTTCATAGTTGAGGCCGACCCCGAGGTCTGGGTGATGATCACCTGGCCGGGAAGCGCCCGTGCCGACTCGGTAACCGAGGCGGCATGGCTCGAGACCACCGCCCACCAACAAGGCCGGATCTGCAACGAGGACTCGGCGGGTTCCTTCGGGCATGGACTGCTGATGTTCCAGTGGGCATTCCAGTGCTATCTGAACGCTGGATGGCCGAGCATCTACGACCATCCTGGCGACCTCGCCGTGTGGCGTCCAGAGGACCACTGATCCCTCCTGAGAACCGGAGCGTCCCTGGGGTCGCCCATCTCGGCAGCTCTCCGTGACTTGAGAGGAGCCTCGCCGACTTGAGAGGAGCCTCGCGGCACCGGAGCCGTCTTTGGATGCGGGCAGTCACCGCGGCGGCCGTCCTCTGCGGGGTTTCCGCAGCCGTGATGATCTGCTCCCTGGCGTGGGGAACACCCACGCTGTCGGTACAGAAGGTGGCGGAGGCTCTGCTCGGCTCAACGGGTGTGGACGACAGCCACCTCTTCATCGTGCGCAATCTCCGGCTTCCCCGTGTAATCGGGGGAGCCCTGGCCGGGGGAATGCTGGGCGTCTCGGGCGCAGTCATGCAAGACACGCTCCGCAATCCCCTGGCCGGGCCGGAACTCATCGGGGTGTCCGCCGGCGCCTCCTTGGCCGTGGCCACCATCGTGGCATTCCGGCTCCCGTTCCCCGGCATCGCCATGCCCGTCGCCGCCCTGGTGGCCGGACTCATCACGGGGACGCTCATCCTCTCGCTGGTGAGCCTCAAGACAAACCCGATGCACATGCTGCTGGTGGGAGCGGCCTTCACCGCCCTGATCAATGCGATGGTGATCGCGGTCATCACGCTGGCGCCCAATTTCGGCGGCGTCACCGTCATCTACCGCTTCCTGGTTGGAAGTCTCTCGGATGTCCAATGGGACGAAGTACGTCTGGCGGCGCCGTGGGCCATCGCCCTTCCGCTGGTGGTCGTGTTGGCGGGACGCCCCCTGAACATATTGAAACTCGGCGATGAGGTGGCCGAAGGCCTGGGTGTCGGAGTCCGTCGCACAAGGGCTGTGCTCTTCGCTGCGTCGGTCCTGCTCGTGGCGCCCGTGATCGCCATCGCCGGCCCCATCGGCTTCATAGCACTGGTCTCGCCCCATATCGTCCGCCGATTGCTGCGAACATCCGACGCCCGAGCGGTGCTGCCGGTTGCTGCTGTGGGTGGGGCAGCGCTGGTTCTGATGGCCGACACGGCCGCTCGACTCGCCCTGCATCCCCATGAGGTGGCGGTCGGGCTGTGGACCGCCATCCTCGGGGCGCCTGCGCTCCTGGTGTTGCTGCGGCGGCGAAGCGTGTTCCGGGAGAGGCAACCGGTATGACCGCCGCAGTCGCGGGCCTCGCCCGACCGCAACCGATGGCCCGCTCGAGCCCCCGCTACTGCTGGTCCATTGCTGTGCTGGCCCTCCTGCTCTTGGCAGTCATGTTGCTCTATGTGATGTTGGGGCCCGTCAATTTCGCTCCCGATCTGGTCCTCAAGGCCCTTGTCGGCCAGCCCGAGGAGCGCCTGCACCGCATTGCCGTCCGGGAAGTGCGGCTGCCGCGAGCCCTGATAGCAGCCCTAGCGGGGGCGATGCTGTCGTCGTCGGGGGCATTCCTCCAGTCGGTGCTCAGGAACCCGCTGGCGGCTCCGGCCACCGTCGGCGTCACCCAGGGCGCGGTCCTGGGGGCCGTCCTTGCGCTGGTGCTCACCTTCGGCTCGGAAGGTTCGCTCGCCGACCTCAACATCCTGGCCCCGCTGGTCGCGATCGCCGGCGGCCTCCTCGCCGGGGGCCTGGTGTATGGGCTCAGCCGCCGCGAAGGGGGTGCCGACCCCCTGCGGCTCATCCTTACCGGAGTGATCGTGGCGGCGGCCCTGTCGGCGGCCACCTCGTTTCTCGTGCTCATCTCCGGCAGCCATACCGACTCGGTCATCAGGTGGCTGGTCGGCTCGCTCAACACCAGAACATGGGAACACTTGGTGTTGCTCGTTCCGGTGGCAGCCCTGGCCGTTCCGCTGGTGGTTGCCGCCGTCGTGGTGGGCAATGTCCTCCAACTGGGCGACGCATCGGCGGCGAATCTGGGCCTTCGGGTCGAATTGGCTCGGGCCGGTGTCCTCACTACTGCGGTGGTGCTGGCAGCCAGCTCCGTGTCTGTCGTCGGGGGTGTTGCCTTCCTGGGCATGATGGGACCGCACCTGGCTCGGACCCTGGTCGGATCGGACCTTCGTCGGCTGGTGGTCGCGGCCGCGCTAGTCGGCGCCATCTTGCTGGTGGCCGCTGATCTGATGGCCCGGACGTTCTCGCTCGATTGGATACCTCTCCTCGACGTGGAGACCGAGAGCGGCAACCGAATACCGGTAGGCGCCTTCACTGCCTTGCTAGGTGCGCCGTTCTTCATCTATCTGATCAGAGGCCGAGCGAGGGCAAAGGCGTGACCGACATGGAGCCGACCACCGGTCATCCGTCGCTCGGGGCCGACCGCGTCACGGCCGGCTATCGAGGCCATGAAGTGTCGCGGCGTCTCAGCCTGAGCATCGAGCGCGGCAGCCGCACAGCGCTGGTGGGTCCCAACGGGTCGGGAAAGAGCACCATCCTCAAGACCCTGGCCCGGCTCATCAAGCCGCTGTCGGGCGCGGTCTATCTGAACGGCAAGGACATTGGCCGGCTTCCCACCCGCGAGGTCGCCCGTCGTATGGCGATTCTCCCCCAAGTTCACGAGGCGCCTCCCGAACTGACCGTGCTGGAGTTGGTGTCACAAGGTCGATTTCCTCACGTTGGCGTGCTCAAGATGCTCGGCAACCGCGATGACGAAGCCGTCATGGAAGCCATCCGACTGACCCGTCTCGAACACCTGATGAACCGCTCGGTTGACACGCTCTCGGGTGGAGAGCATCAACGAGCCTGGATGGCGCTGGCGCTCGCTCAGCAGACCGACCTCCTGCTCCTCGACGAGCCGACGACGTTTCTCGACGTCGGGCATCAACTCGACCTGCTGGGGCTGGTGTCCCGTCTGAACAGCGACCACGGCGTCACCGTCGTCATGGTGCTCCATGATCTCAATCACGCGGCCCGGTTCGCTGATCGGATGATCGCAATCTCCGGCGGCGAGGTTGTCGCCGACGGTCCGCCCGCAGAGGTGCTGACGCCGGGGTTGATGCGGGAGTGCTTCGGAGTGGAGGCCTCGGTGATGAAAGACCCCCGGACCGGCGCACCGATGTGCATGCCTCACACCACGATCCCGCCTGGCAACGATGAGGTTGAGGCTCAGTGCTGAACGGACTTGATGGTGCCACCGTCAGCGGGCGACCTGCACGAATCGGCTCCTAGAGGGCTGGGCGCTCTTGCACCCGCGCCGACATGGTGACGCGCCCGGGTCGCAGGACGCGGTTCGCTCCAGCGGGATCGTCGCACTCGCTGAGAGCTGGCGAGGTATGAATCGCCGACTACCGGCTCCGGCTCTTTAGGATCGGCCGGGCATGCCCGCAGTCATCACCGGGACCGGCGTGGTCGTCCCGCCCGTGAGCGCTTTGGGCCTCACCGCTCTGGTGGCCGGCGGGCTGATGGCCGGTTGCTGGCCAGTGAGCCTTCCCAAGCGCGACGTGTCGATCGTCGACCCGCTGTGGCCGATGGTGTTCGTTGCCGTCGCCTGGTCGTTGCGGCTGTGGAGCGACGGCGCCGGCGGCCGGGCATGGCTGATGCTCATGATGGTGTCCGCCTGGGGCCTGCGATTGGGAGTTCACCTCACCGCCCGCAAGCGGGGCCAGCCCGAGGACTTCCGCTACCAAGCCTTGCGGCGGCGCCTGCAACCGTTCTGGCTGTGGAGCCTGCTGGTGGTGTTCATCCTTCAGGCCGCGCTGGCGGTGGTTGTGTCGCTGCCGATCCAGGCGGTGCTGGGCGATCCCGACCCGTCACCGCTCCGGTGGCTGGACTGGGTCGGCGCAGCGGTGTGGGCGGTGGGGCTGGCCTTCGAGGCGGTGGGCGACGAGCAGCTGCGCCGCTTCAGGGCCGACGAAGCCAACCGGGGCGCAGTCATGGACCGGGGCCTGTGGCGCTACAGCCGCCACCCCAACTACTTCGGCGACAGCGTGGTGTGGTGGGGCATCTGGGTGGTAGCCGCAGCGGCTGGGGCGTGGTGGACGGTCGCCGGGCCACTGCTCATGACGATCCTGCTGCTGAAGGTGTCGGGGGTCACCGTGCTGGAACGCAACATGGGCAAGCGCCGCCCCGGTTACGCCGGGTACGTGGCCCGCACCAGCGCCTTCGTCCCCATGCCGCCCCGGCGCACACCTCGTTAGCCTCGCCGTGCGGAGAACCTGCTGCTTGCAGAGACACGCTCAGGAGCCTCTTGGACAAACTGGTGCCGCCCTTGAAGATGACCGAGCAGCCAGTGGCCTCCGACGCGTTGGATGCGCCCCGGAGAACTTCGGTTACCCAGAAGTCCTTCTCAAGGTGCGCGGGCGGGATGCCGGTCGCTTCAGCGACGTGGGTGACGTAGACCTCGAGTTCATCGAGGCGCGTTCGGAGTGGAGCGGTCAAGGCTCCAGTGTTTCAGCGAGCGGTCGCCAGCGGTCTCGCGCTGCGACGTGGCGCTCATCGCTGAGCTGTTCGGTGATTCGCTCGTGTCGCAGTTCTCTGGAGGCTGTGAGCCGGGCGACCGCCGCAGCGAAGGCCTCCCAGGGCACTTCCAGCAGATCCGGCCCTTCGCGGAGGACCTCGATGACGGCGACTTCGGTTGGTGTGAGGTCGCGAATGCGTCGCTCAACAGACCGGGACACGAACCGGGTAGCCGCCGGGGCAGTCGGGATCCGTCCGGCGACCGCGATCGTGTCGACTGCTGGCACCTGTGTGGTCAAGCCGAGGTGTGCGGCCGCGGACAAGCGAGCAGGTCCTGCGCCGGGTCCGGCCACGGCGAGTGCGATCTCATCGGGCCGGGGCAGCGGCATTCCGAGACGAGTGCGGGGCCCCTTCCAGTACAGGCCCCTGCGTACACGGATAACCGCTCCAGAGCTGGCCAGGCGGGACAGTTCACATTCGACCGCGCGGCGAGATCCCACCACCTCACCGGTAGAGATGAACGACCGCGCTGCAGCGGCCTCGACCTGCTCGCGTACGAACTGCGCCGCACTCATGAGAGTTAAGTGTAACGAAAAACTCTCAGAATGTCTACCGCAATAGATTGGCTACTTCGGATGGTTAGGAAGCTGATCCGGCAGGCCGGAGGGCTCAGCGCAACGGTAGCGACCCCCTATTCGCAGGCGGAATCGACGGTTGAGAGGGCGGACGAGTCCCCGAGGTCGAACGTCAGTTGTTGCTCAGTGTCGCTGTTTCCGCCGTATTTGATGCGCAGAAACAGCTTGTCCGCTCCGCTGAAGCGGGCTAGGAAACGCTCCGTCTCTTCCGGGTCAAGCCAGAGAACCGACTCTCCGACACGCCACTCGCTCTCTGACACGTGCTGCTCGCCTGAGAACCGGCTGAAGACCGGTACGGTGGTTGCCATCAGGGGCACGCGCAAGTGAACCAAGGCCGGGTACAAGACCGCGTAGAGATCCCGGTCGACCCCGTGCTCAAAGTCGGTCACACAGCGCACCTCAAGCAGGTTGTCGGAGGGCACCCCCTCCACCCACGCCCGGGCGTGGATGAAGCCCCATTCTGCTTCGTGCGGCTTCCCGAGTCGCCACCCGGTGCCGTCGTGGCCGTTCTCGGTACCGTCGAGGTCGCCGGTCGTCACCGCATCGACAGCCCACGCCAGAATCTCATCCGGCGACTCGTCATAGAACAGGACGCGGGCACCGACGAAGCCAGCGACGCCGATCGACCCCCAAACTGTCAACAGGATCAGCCACGACAACAGAGTCATCCGTAAGCGTCGGCGGTGGCGGCCGTCGCTCGGGTTCGGAGCGCTGTCGTCACGAGCACCGCGGTCGGATGGCTCATTGGGTTCGGGTTCGGTGCGCCGTGGCCGTCTGCGGCTCTGTGGCTCACCCGGCTGGCGGGTTTCGCTGCGGAGGCGGTCTTGCGGCGCAGTCCGGTCGCGGTGCGGTACCTGGCGGTCATCGGGTTCTCTCGTTGATGAGTCCCGTGGCGGTGGCTGCGGATCGGGTTCCGGGGGGTGCCACTGTCGGCGGGCCTTGTCATAGGCCCTGCGCCTGGAGGCGTCACCGAGCACGTTGTAAAGCCGACACCACCTCCTTGTAGTGCTCCTTGAAGAGTTCCTCAGCGGCCGGGTCGCCCGGGTTGGTGTCGGGGTGCAGTTTCTTGATCAGCTTGCGGTGGGCCTTAGTGATGTCTGATTCCGAGGCATCCTCGGAGACGCCGAGAATCCTGTAGTAGCTCACGACGCCCGGTGCCCCTACCAGCCGGGTTCACCGCGGAACGGTCCGATGGGTGTGGCCCGGGCGTCAAGTGCCACCAGCCCCTCAGGCGTATGCGGTCCGGAGGTGACGAAGCGCTCGCTGATGCCCAGGACCAGCTTGCCTCTCGAGGAGTCATGCATGTGCACCCCTGGATCGCCCGCAGATGCGGAGGCTACGGTCGCTGGCTGGCGGAGACGGTGGGATTCGAACCCACGAACGACTTGCATCGTTACTTCCTTAGCAGGGAAGCGCCTTCAACCGGACTCGGCCACGTCTCCGGAGGCTCCGAGCGTACCGGCGTGGGAGCTATGAGCAGTCCACGCAGGTCACGTCGTCGACGTCGGTGCCGCCCACGAACCGGGTGAACCAGTCGAGGAAGGCCACGCCCTCAACCTCCAGGGTGTACATCATGTCGGAGTACAGGATCCCGTGGTCCTGCCCGGGCGCGGTGTAGCTGGCCTGGTTGACTCCGGCCGCCTCTATGGTGGCCTCGTTGAGCGCCATCAGCTCGTCGATGCGGCTGGCGTCGAAGCCGGCCAGCGCGGCGAAGAACTCCTGGGTGCTGTCGAAGGCGTTGTCGAAGCGACCGAAGCGGATGCGGGGCGCGTGCAGGCCGGCCTGGATGAACAGCTCGGGCAGGCCCCACTCCTCGGCGGTCATCCCCTCGTTGACCGACCAGTCCGGGATGATCGTGGTGGTCCCCCACAGCCCGCCGATGAGGGCGTTGATGGCCGGCACGCTGGGGTAGGCGCCCGACGCGTCGGCGAGCACCGTGATGCTGGCCTCACCGAATGCGTCGGCGGCCAGCCCGCCGTAAAGCGCGGCCGACGCCGAGCCGGCGCTGGTCCCGGCCACCAGCACCTCGGTTGCCCCGCCGAAGCGCTCCGCCGTCTCCGCCAGGGCCGTCGTGGCGTTGACGAAGCCGTTGTGGTGCACCACCACGCCCTCGCCGTAGTCGGTAGTGGCGTTGCCGATGTGCACGTCGCCGGTGCAGTAGGGCACGCCCACGAAGGAATAGTCCCGCAGCAGGTTGAGCGGGTTGTCGAAGTCGAAGATCCCGCCCGCCGTGCTGGGATCCTCGTTGGGGTCGTTGGGATCGACGTCCGGGTCGTAGTTGCCGGTGGTGAACGAGCAGCTCTCGAGGCTGAAGCAGGCCCCGCCGCCCTCCAGGTAGAAGACGACCTTGGTCGGGTCGGCCTCCCGCACCCAGAAGACGTAGTCGCTGCCGTCGGCGCAGACGCAGTCCTCGGTGCCGGGCACGATCTCCCATTCGGAGGCCGGCGTCGCAGTAGTAGTCGGCGCCGCGGTCGTGGTGGGTGCGGCGGTTGTGGTGGGTGCGGCGGTTGTGGTGGGTGCGGCGGTTGTGGTGGGTGCGGCGGTTGTGGTGGGTGCGGCGGTTGTGGTGGGTGCGGCGGTTGTGGTGGGTGCGGCGGTTGTGGTGGGTGCGGCGGTTGTGGTGGGTGCGGCGGTTGTGGTGGGTGCGGCGGTCGTGGTTGGCGCGACGGTGGTGGCCGGTGCCGTCGTTGGTGCTGCGGTGGTGGCCGGTGCCGCCGTCGCCGCTGGCGCGGTGGTGGGTGCGGCCGTCTCGTTGCCGTCGTCTCCACCGCAGGCCGCGGCCATCAGCGCAACGACAGCCAGCGTGGCCGGCAAGCGGATGCGGATCATGACGTCTCCCTCACGACTGATTGCCGGCGAGGCTAGGCCCGGTTAGCCCGTCCGGCCGCTGAACGCGGAGGGAGGAGCGCCTATCAGCGCTCTGACATGATCGACCGCCGCCGGCCACTAATGGAGGTCACCGTACAACGTGCTGACTAGGTCTTGCATCGCGTTCGGCGTTATGGAGTGGCGTGTTGTGCAGCAGTCCGGTAGGTCGCCAATTCGTGTGGTTCGAGTTCTTCTGGTGGAACGAGGCTGTAGTGGTGTTCGCGGGCGATGGTGATCTGGTTGTTGGATTCTTGGAACTCGAAGAGAGCGATGACGCTTTGCTGCATGAATTGAGCCGCGATTGGGCGAGCTAGCAGGTCGGGGAACTTCTGCTCGACGACTCGAAGGTCCTGCCAGATCTGGACGACGCTCAGCGAGTCCGAGCCGCCCTTGGCCTGTACTGGCAGGATGTAGTGGGCGCCGTGCTCGTCCAGTCCGACATAGACATCGTCAGTTTCGACCTGCGAGCTGCTTGGTGTGCCGTCGATGGCGTTGGGGATTGTGATGGTTGTGCGCAGGTGGCTTTGTAGGGGGTAGCAGGCGAGGCCGGTGAACACATCGAGCAGTCGGTTGTATCGGACCCGTGCCAACAGGGCCTGTTCGTCGGTTAGGGCGTACTTGGAGATGACGCCAGGTGTTGCGTCGGGTAGGCGGATCGTCCGGAGTCCTTTCCGTGGCTCGATGAGATTGAATGGCACGGTCCGCAGCGTGTAGACGGCGTTGCCACCGGGAAAGATCGCCCATTCACGGTCCGGCGGCGCTGTTTGTTGGATGGAGTCGGGGAGTGGCACCCGGTACCGCAGCGAGTACACGATGTCGCCGAGGTTCTTTGGGCGCGACGCTCCCAGCTGCTGCGCGGCGGATTCCAAGTCGTCTCTGGTGAAGGTCACTTCCTGAAGGCCTGGGCTGTGGAGCGAGCGGAATAGTCTCTCGATGATCTGCTGTGCCAGGCTCGTGGTGGGCATGTCAGGCCAGTCCTGCGGCGGGTGACTGCGGTGGCTTCCATCGGCGGGTGCCGGTGGCTACTGCGCCCGTCCATCTCAACACGAGTACTTCTTCGCGGAGTTGCTCGCGTGTGGCTGTGGCGTGGCGGGTGCGGAACAGGTCGATCGACTCGACCTCGTATCCGGCGCGCTCTGCGATCTCTGCCAGGATCTGACCGGTGCGGATCATGACCCTCAGATACGAGGCTTGATCGCCGACCACGTACGCGAGGCGGGCGCCGGGCTTGAGCACGCGACTCAATGAGACCAGATGACGTGCCATCCCCCCGAAGTACAGCTTCGTGACCCGGTGGTACATGCGCTCGAATCCTGAATCCTTGCCGAGTTCGATGCGTCGGGCCTCGATAGCGGCGGCGATGCGCTCGACCTCGGCGTCTTCTCGAATCCAGGCGTCGTCTGCGTCGTCTCGGTAGACACCGCGCGTGTTGGACCGCACCAGGCCCTTCTTCATTGCCTGAAGGTCCGAGCGACTCTTGAGATATCCAAGAAGTACCGATTCGAGGCGCACGGTGCGCGAGTAATCCTTCTCGTTCGGATACGGAGGCGAAGTAATGACCGCATCAACGCTGTCGGGCTCTAGTAGTTCACCGACCGTTCGGGCATCAGCGTCAAAGGCGACAGCCGAAGTGGCGGCGCGCGGCTGAAGCTGACGCAGGTCGGCGCACATCGCTTGCACCCGCTCAAACCACACAGACACCACCGGAGCGTCGCGCTTGACCGTTCCCAGGCCAACCTCCGGCCCGAAACGCAGATTGCCAACTTCTACCGGCAGGATCCGAGCCAGCGCGAGACGCTCGTGGTCAGCAAAGGCCGCGTCGTATTCGCCGTCGAGAGCCTCACGCAACACCAGCACCTTGTGAAGCGGCAGGGCACTGATGGAGTCTTTCAACAGCAGCTTCGCGCTAGCAGAAGGAAGCGTCCGCAACCGCACTCCCCGTGGGGCCGAGAACGCCGGCTCATCGGAAATACCATCCGCGGCCAGCATCGCGAACGCCTTCTCGGCCACGAGTTCGGCGTGCTCTAGCAGCCTGTCTGGATCGGGAGTCCAGTTGACCTTGGTTGAGGCCGCGAGCCGGGACAACGGCACCGCTTCGAGGCCACAACTCGGAACGCCAAGCTTTTTTGCCTCGACCAGAGTCGTGCCCGTACCGCAGAACGGGTCAAGAACACGGCTGTCGCCGTTGAGGCCGAACCGTTGGGCATAGTCGCGCACGAGATGAGGCGGAAACGACAGCACGAAGCGGTACCAGTCATGCGCGGGGGCGTCTCGCGCCAACAGCGTGTTCATGGCACCGTTGGTGCGTGGCCGCGCAGCAGAGGCCATGTCGGCCACCGTAGACCACGACTCGCTCCCAGGCAGGACAATCGGCTGTACGGTTCTTCCAGTCGCTGCAGCGGGCGTCGAATGATGACTGCGGGGCATCAGCAGCCTCCTGTGCGAATACATGTTCGACCATACGGATGAGCTGTGACATGGTGTGGGGGTGGGTGGCTGGCGCAGCGAGAATGGCGGGTAGCGGTCGGTGATGAGCAGCCATGCGGGCACGGTACGAGTAGGGGTTAGGTGTGTGCCGTTGAGCCCACTACTGGGTCGGAGAATCGCCGCGATTCGGGAGTCGTGCGGGCTTGTGGAGGGATCGCTTTGTCTTGGGGATTGGCGGCCCAGGGCAGCACAGCGGGAGTCTTGGTCTAGTAGTGTTCGGGTCGGGTCCGTGGCTGTGGGTGATCGAATGGGCGAGAGGCTTCCGAGGCGCGTACTGGCGCACCGACCCCAGATGGCAGCAACTCATGGATTCTGACCCGGCATCGTTCCAGCGCCAGTGGTACCCGGCGCTGTCGGCGAGCAAACCGAGACACTCCAGCGGGCATCGCGAGCCATCGCACGGATGTGGACCCTCGGCCCAGCTCAGCCGCCCGCACAAAGGCTCACGGGAGTCATCGGCAGGTTCTTGTACATCATGGACGACGACCTCAACACACCGGCGATACCAAAAGATCTAAGCTAGCCAGCGACCGAGAGGAACGGATATGACGACCTCTCATGCCGGTGGCCGGCCCGGGCTCTACTACCAGTTCTGGAGCGGGCTGCTCCCCAAACTCCACAGGGTGCAACCCCAATGGAGCCGGACCAAAGCCCCGGGGCGCAACCATATGAGGTTCGAGTCAGCGAGTCCATGCGTGAAGTACCTCCCGTCGTTCAGGAGGCATGGCCGCCTGATCGCGCAGGCCTACATCGATTGCAAGGACGAGGGCACCGTCGAGAGCATCTTCGCGCACCTTCACGAGAGGCAAGGGGACATAGAGGAGAGCTTCGGCGGCGAACTTGGCTGGGATCCGGGCAACGGTGTTCGGTATGCCAGCGTCTACACCGACTTTCCCGGCGAGATCAGCATCGAGGACTCCGACCGGTGGCCGGACGCCCAGGAATGGCTCGTGAGCACGCTCACCAGTCTCCGAGACGTCATCGACCCCGAGATCTACGCCCTATAGCTCTCACAGGACCTTCCCCGAATCCCTTACCCCACGGAAATGGTTGCAGTTGATCACGCCACCCCCGCTTCGGCAGCGGCTCGAACGGTTAGCTGGACGCTACGGGCGACACGCTGAGGTCGTAGCAGACTCCCGATGGATCATCGAGGCGCTGCGCCAACTCCTCGATCTGCTCGTTCGTCGCGTTCCGCCGGAGCAACTCGACGCGTTCGCGGGCCCAGTCGAATCCGGAGCCGTCGAAGCCGATGCCCATGGCCGCGGCGGTGTCGTGGGCCCTGTGCTGGGCCGCCGACCGGACAGGGTCGTCGACGGGAACAGAGTCGAAGTCCGTCCGAGCCGTGGGGACCCGGTCACAGAGCTCCAGCTCCGGGAACTCGGCCACCGGCTCAGATCCGGCCACCGGCTCAGATCCGGCCACCGGCACATCGCTGGAACCTTGACCCGGGCCGCAACCGACACCCAATATCGTCCAAGCCAACAGTGCCGAGAGTCTGCGCATGCACTTGAGACGCTGCCAGCGCCGGATCGGTTCCCGAGGATGGCTCTCCAGACTGTCAAGTCCCACACCGAGGTGAGCATGTCCCATCTTGTGTCAAGTCCATCTTGGCACTGGAAGTGTTCATAATATGAAAAATAATGACATACAGGCGATAGTCTCAGCAAGAAAACAGTTCAAAGTCAATATTATGAGCGAATAGGAGCGGAGGGAGGGGGATTCGAACCCCCGGGACCCGTGAAGGCCCAACGGTTTTCAAGACCGTCGCAATCGTCCACTCTGCCATCCCTCCGCAGCCAAGGATACGCGGGTGTCAGCGACGCGGACGCAGGCCGGGATCAGCCGAGGATGCGGCCCCGCAGGTCGTCGATCCAGACCGCGGCCTTGCGCACCTCGACCTGGTTCATCAGATGGTCATGGTGGTCCACCGACGCCGACGGGTAGGAGCCGAGGAACTTCACGCTGGCCGTCTTCATGCGGAGGTTGCGCAGGGCGTCGGCCACCACCTCGTCGGCGATGTGGCCCTCGCAGTCGAGCAGAAAACAGTATTGACCCAGGCTGGCCTTGGTGGGACGGCTCTGCAGGCTGGTGAGGTTGATGGCCCGGGCGGCGAACTCACCGAGGATCCCGATGAGCGAGCCGGGAGCGTCGGAACGCTGGTAGACGACCATGCTCGTCTTGTCGTGGCCCGTGGGCGCGGCGACCACGTCCGCGGCCACCAGCACGAAGCGGGTCTGGTTCTCGGCGTGATCCGCGATGTCGGCGGCCAGCACCTCCAGGCCGTACACCTCCGCCGAGCGCAGCGGCGCGATGGCCGCGGTGGCGTGATCATCGGTCTCGTCCAGGCTGCGGGCGGCCTCCGCGGTCGAGTTGGCCGCCTCGAACACCGCGTCGGGAAGATGCTCCGCCAGGTACCCGCGGCACTGGGCGTGGGCCACCGGGTAGGAGCGGACCCGCTCTATCGAGTCCGGGGTCACGCCCGGCCGGGCCAGCAGGTTCAGGTTGACGTCGATGATCACCTCGCGCTGGATGAACAGGTCGGTGTCGAAGGCCAGAGCGTCGAGGGTGGCGGTCACCGACCCCTCGATCATGTTCTCGATGGCGACCAGACCCAGGTCGACCTCGCCGCTCTCGACTGCCTGCAGCACGTCGATGATCGAGTTGATGGGCCGGTGGTTCATGGCGGCCAGGTCGGGCTGGGAGTAGATGGCCTGCTCGGTGAACGTGCCCGCCGGCCCCAGGTACCCGACGGTCGGCTTGCGCGGCTCTTCAGGCTGCCCCATGGGCAGGCAGGGTACGGCCGATCAGCCCGTTCAGCGCCGCCACCGGCCCCCGTTAGCCTGACGGTGGTGGACGACCGGCTGTATTTCCGCCAGTTGCTGTCGGGGCGCGACTTCGCGGCCGGCGACGGGCTGGCCCAGCAGATGGTCAACTTCGTGTACGCCGTCGGCGACCGTCACACCGGCCAGGCCATGCTGGTCGACCCGGCCTACGACACCTACGGCCTCCTCGACCTCCTGGAGGCTGACGGCATGACCTGCACCGGAGTGCTGGCCACCCACTACCACCCCGACCACGTGGGCGGCGAGATGATGGGCATGAGCATCGAGGGCGTCAGCCGCCTGCTGGAGCGGGTGTCGGTACCGATCCACGTGCAGGCCGACGAGGCTGACCTCGTCAAGAAGGTGACCGGCCTGTCCGATGACTGCCTGGTCAGCCACGCCTCCGGCGACCTGGTGACCGTCGGAGCCATAGACATCGAGCTCATCGCCACCCCGGGCCACACCCCCGGCAGCCAGTGCTTCCTGGTCGACGGGCGCCTGGTGGCCGGTGACACGCTGTTCCTGGAGGGCTGCGGCCGCATGGACCTGCCCGGGTCCGACCCGGCCCAGATGTACGAGAGCCTCACCACCAGGCTGGCCCGGGTGCCCGACGACGCCGTGCTGTACCCCGGGCACCGCTACTCGCTGGAGTCGTCGGCCACCATGGGTATCACCCGCGAGCGCAATCCCGTGTTCCGCATCCCCGGACGCGACCAGTGGCTCGCCACCTTCGCCGGCTGACGGCCTGAGGGGATGTTCGTTAGCTAGATTCCCGCTCTTGTTCGCTTCGCTCACGGGCCGCTCGGGCCACGGCCTCGCTGTTCGCTCGGCCTCTAGACCCAGGGGCAGTTGGAGTTGCGGTCGCCGAAGGTGGCGCCGGTGCGGTAGCGGTCGAGGGTGAACGGCTTGAGCTCGTCGGGCTTGTCGCCGTGCACCAGCATCTCGGCGGTGAGCTTGCCCACGCCGATCATCTTGAACCCGTGGTTGGAGTCGGCGATGACCCAGGCGTTGTCGGCCACGTAGTCGAACACTGGCACGTTGTCGGGCGTGAACGCGCCGATCCCGCCGTTGCGGCGCTCCTTGAAGTACGGCCGCAGGTTCTCCAGGCGCTTGAACAGCATGCCCAGCGTCGCGCAGTAGTAGTCGGCGAACCACTCCTCGGCCTGGTACTGGTCGTTCAGGTGGCCGTAGGGCTCCACCGCGGCGCGAGGCCCGATCTTCACCGGGATGGTCCCGCCTTGGAGTCCGGGAGCGCCCACCCGCTCGGCCGCGTAGCGCACGTAGGAGTAGAAGTGGTCCTTGAGGAACCGGCCGTCCTCGGAGTACACCGGCGTGTTCATGAGCTCCACGTGCAGCACCGGCGAGTCCCGGTGCTGGGCGGTGCGGAAGTCGACGCCCTCGGGCAGCAGGACCTCGCCCTCCAGCAGCCGCCAGTAGGTCCACATGTCCATCTGCTCGGTGACATGGCCGTCGGGGTAGCGCACATCGAGGTGCGACGGGCCGCCCAGCCACTCCCAATGCTCGGGCGTCCACGCCCCCGCGCCCACGATCAC
Source organism: Candidatus Aldehydirespirator sp. (assembly GCA_965221605.1). Lineage (GTDB taxonomy): Bacteria > Actinomycetota > Acidimicrobiia > Acidimicrobiales > Aldehydirespiratoraceae > Aldehydirespirator. The sequence continues at coordinate 132,725 of CBDCSK010000002.1, read as the reverse complement.
CTGCTCGCAGGCGATGGACCCGTCGTCGGTCTCCACCGCGGTGACCGAGCCTGAGGCGTCGAGCGTGTAGCCGGTCACGGCCGTGCCGTACACCCGCTGCACGCCCCACTGGCGGCACTTCTGGTCGAGGCCCCACACCGCCATGTGGGTGCCCGCGTAGCCGGAGCGGTGCTCGTGCAGCACCACGTCGCAGTTCTCGGTCTTGAAGTCGGGCCACAGGTTGGTGAGGAAGGCGTGCGCCTCGGCTCCGGTGTACACGTCGGACGGGTAGCCGCTGGCCGCCTGCGACGCCTGGAGCTTGAGGTAGTCCTCGGTCTGGTTCGACTCGCCCACCGACACGTAGCCGACCTGCTGGAAGCCGAAGTTCACGGGATCGGACTCCCACACCTCCACGCTGGCTCGCAGGATGGCGTGCAGCGGGCCGGTCATGTACAGGTTGCGGATGCAGCCGCAGGCCAGCCCGGTGGCGCCCGCGCCCGGCCCTTGCTTGTCGATCAGCACCACGTCGCGGCCCGAGCCCTTGCCGGTGCGCTCCAGGTACATGGCCAGGTGGTAGGCGCTGGACAGACCGTGCACCCCCGCGCCGACCACGACGAACCGGGCGCTTCGGGGCAGCGGGACCGCGTCGAACACCGGGATGACGGCCGGGTTGATGGCCTGCCCGTCCACCTCCGGCGGCAGGGGCCGGTTGGCGAACGGGTACCACTGGTTGTGCTCGGTGGGGTTGGGGACGTTGATGGTCATTTCTTCTCCTTGTGGACTCAGGGTTCAGTCTGTTCGCCGGCGGCCGCGGTGGAGGCCGTCACCGCCCGCCTGGCCGACTTGCTGCGGTGCGCGAGGGGGGACTTGAACCCCCACGTCCTTTCGGACACAGGAACCTGAATCCTGCGCGTCTGCCAAATTCCGCCACTCGCGCGTGGGGCCACGAGGCTACCGCCCTGCCGGCTGAATCACCCGGTCGCCGGGGCCGCCACTAGCATCCGCGCGTGCTCCTCGACTCTGGTGCGGCCAGTGATGTGGGCCTGCGGCGTGGCGAGAACCAGGACCGGTATCTCGCCGACGGCACCGTCTTCGCGGTGGCCGACGGGCTGGGAGGGCATTCGGGAGGAGCCACCGCGGCGTCCATCGCCAGCGAGGCGCTGGGTCGCCACGGCCGCCTCGAGTCGCTCGAGAATCTCGTCGCTCTCGTGGGCTCGGTCAACACGGCCATCTTCGAGGCTGCCGTCGACGATCCGAGCCTGGCAGGGATGTCCACCACGTTGTGCGCGCTGGCCGACATCGGCACCGCCGAGCACCCGGCCCGGCTGGCTGCTGCCAACGTGGGCGACTCCCGCCTGTACGCGCTGGCCGGGGAACGCTTCAGCCAGCTCACCATCGACCACACCATCACCGAGAACCTGGTCCGTGACGGGGTGATCACGCCGGCGGAGGCGGCCACCCACACCGACCGCCACACGCTGACCCGGGCCGTCGGGTTCGAGCGACGGGTGCACGTCGACGGCTGGGAGCTCGCCGCCGTCGACGGCACCCGCTTCCTGATCTGCACCGACGGGCTGACCAACGAGGTGCCGGATCCGGACATAGCCGGGATCCTGCGGTCCGTGGCCGCTCCCGACGCGGCCGCCCGCACCCTGGTGGAGCGGGCGGTGCGCCCCGGCCGCGGCCGCGACAACGTCACCGTCGTGGTGGTCGACGTCACCGAGGGCGCTGCCGGTGGCACACACGGTCCCGACCAGTTGGTGCTTGCGACCACCCCCGCTGTGATTGCCTGATCGGACCGTCGGAGGCGGCGAGGGGAGCCGCCGCACACGGGACCGCAGCCGGGCGTCAATTTTTCGGCCCATAGGCGGCCGGTACAATGGTCGGCGGTGTCCGACCAGGGTCTGACCGTCTTCAACGGCCGCTACGAGTTAATGCGCCGTATCGCGCGGGGAGGGATGGCCGATGTCTACCTGGCTCGCGACGCCTCGCTGGACCGGCAGGTAGCGGTGAAGGTCCTGTTCCCGGAGTTCGCCAACGACCCGAGTTTCGTCGAGCGGTTCCGCCGGGAGGCCAAGGCCGCGGCCAACCTCAACCACCCCAACATCGTCGGTATCTACGACTGGGGACAGGAGCAGGGCACCTACTACATCGTCATGGAGTACGTCGTCGGCCGCAGCATGGCCGACGTGCTGCGGTCCACCGGGCCACTCAGCCCCGACCGCGCCGCAGAGATCGCGTCGGATGTCGCCGAGGCCCTCAGCAGCGCTCACAGCGCCGGGCTGGTGCACCGTGACGTCAAGCTCGGCAACATCATCGTCAGCGACGACGGCCAGGTGAAGGTGGCCGACTTCGGCATCGCCACCGCACTGGCGCAGAGGGCGGGCGACAATCTCACCCACATCGGCTCGGTCATGGGCACGGCCACCTACTTCTCGCCCGAGCAGGCCCGGGGCAAGGCCCTCGACGGGCGCTCGGACCTGTACTCGCTGGGGGTCGTGCTCTACGAGATGATCGTGGGCAAGCCCCCGTTCACCGCCGACACGTCGACCGCGGTGGCCGTGAAGCACGTTCAGGAGCGGCCGCTCCCGCCGTCGATGCTGGGCGTGACCATCGCGCAGTCGCTGGAAGCCATCATCCTCAAGCTGCTGGCCAAGAACCCGGCCAACCGCTACCCCCGCGCCGACGACCTGCGGGCCGACCTGCGGCGCTACCTGGACGGGGCCCACCAGATCCCCGATCGGGTCGCCAAGCCGTCGCCGGCGCCCACGTCGGAACGTCCCGTCACCAGGGCCCGGCCACCCAGGACGGGCAGCCACCCCCGCACCCAGTCCAGGACCGGGCCGGTTCGGGTTCCGACCGCATCGCAGCCGGCCGTCGGCGGGGCCGGCGACTCGGGCGTCCAACCGCCGGTAACGCCCCCGCCCCCGCCCGGCGGAGGCCCTCCTCCCCAGTACGTGCCGCCGGCCTACTACTACGAGGAGGTCCACCGTTCCGATGGCTGGAAGCGCACCCTGCTCATGGTGCTCGGCCTCGTCGTCCTGCTGGGCGCGCTCGGGTTCCTGGCCGTCACCTTCTACGACTCCCTGGGACTCGACGACGAGACCCCGCCGACCGGAACCACGCCCAGCGAGGAGGCGGTCCTGGTGGAAGTGCCCGATGTGATCGGGCTCAGCTACGGAGAGGCCGACGCCCAGCTACGGGCCCTCGGGCTGCAGCCGGAGCCGAGCTACCAGGTCAACATCGAGCAGCCCGAGAACACGGTCTTCGCGCAGAGCCCGCCCGCGGGCCAGCGCATCGCCGAGGAGGGCATCGTGGCCCTGACCGTCAGCCAGGGTGAGATTCCCAGGGTGCCGTCGGTGCGGGGCCGCAACCGGGTCGACGCCGAGGAGTTGCTCAGGAACGCCGGCTTCGGTGTCATCGTGATCGAAGGCCCCAGCCAGGCCGAGGCCGGCACCGTGGTCTTCCAGGAGCCCGCCTCCGGCACCGAGATCACCGAGGGCGACCTGGTGGTGACGATCACCGTCTCCACCGGCCCGGGACAGATCTTCGTGCCCGACGTCCGGGGACAGTCGCCCTTCGATGCGATCCAGACGCTCATCGGTCAGGGGTTCCGGGTCGCGGAGCGGCGGGAGCCGTCGAGCGAGGTCCCGGAGGGGGAGATCATCGACACCGACCCGCCGCACGGCTTCCCGGTGTCGGCCGGGCTGGAGGTGTTCATCATCATCTCCGACGGGCCTCCGCTGGTGACCATCCCCGACGTGCAGGGACTGCTGTTCGACACCGGGAGGCTTGCCATAGAGCGCGAGGGCCTGGTGATCGGAACGGTCACGTTCGAGCCCGTTGAGCCGGGATCCACCGATGTGGGTCGGATCCTGGCCCAGACGCCGCCGCCCGACCTGGAGGTTGCGGCCGAGACCGCGGTCGACGTCGTGGTGGGAGAGTTGTCCGAGTCCGAGTCGGACCAGTCCGGCGCCGACCCGCCCGACGGCCAGAGCGACGAGAACGAGGGCCAGGACCAGTCCGGATAGGCGGCCGGGCCCGGGCGGCTGTCTAGCGGCAGAGGGCCAGGAAGTTGTCGAGCAGGTCCCGCCCTGCGTCGGTGAGCACCGACTCGGGGTGGAACTGCACGCCCTCGGTGGGATGGCTGCGGTGCCGCAGGCCCATCACCAGGCCCCCGTCGCAGGTGGCGGTCACCCCCAGGTCGCCGGGTACCGAGGCCCGATCGACGATGAGCGAGTGGTAGCGGGTGGCGATGAGCGGGTTGGGGAGGCCCTTGAACACGCCGGCCGAGTCGTGCTCGATGACCGACGTCTTGCCGTGCATCACTCCTGGAGCCCGGATCACGTCGCCTCCGAAGACCTGGCCGATGCACTGCATCCCCAGGCACACCCCGAAGATGGGAACGCGGCCGCTCAACGTGGCCAGCAACTCGTTGCTGACCCCGGCGTCATCGGGCGTTCCCGGGCCAGGACTGATCAGGATCCCGTCGGGCTCCAGCCCCCGCAGGTCATCGACGGTGACCGCGTCGTGCCGGTACACCAGAGGCTCCGCCCCCAACTCCCCCAGATACTGCACCAGGATGTAGACAAACGAGTCATAGTTGTCAACAACCGCGATCCGAGGCCCCACCCCCAAGACGCTACCGGAGCAGCGCAACCAGCCAGACCGGGGGCGCAACCCGCCGGCCGGAACCGCTCAGCTACCAGCAGAGTCCCGAGCTTCGATTGCTTCCAGTACGTGCAAAGCAATGTCGGCGACCTGAACCGAGTCCTCCTCCACGCCAGCACCCCGCACCCCATCGTCCATCATGATGTAACAGAACGGGCAAGCCGTGGCGATGCGGGAGGCGCCGGTATCGAGCAGCTCCCGGGAGCGCTCGTCGTTCACCTTGGTGCCTATGGTCTCCTCCATCCACATGCGAGCCCCGCCCGCGCCGCAGCACATGCCCTTGGTCCCGTTGCGGGGGGCCTCCACCAGGTCGATGCCGCCGAGGGAGCCGAGCACCCGCCGGGGAGCGAGGTACACGTCGTTGTGGCGGCCCAGGTAGCAGCTGTCGTGGTAGACGACCCGCTCGGCGAGGGTGGCGCCTTCGAGGTTCAGCCTTCCCTCGGCCACCAGCGCGTCCAGCAGCTGGCTGTGGTGGACGACCTCGTAGTGCCCGCCGAGTTGCGGGTACTCGTTGGCCAGGGTGTTGAAGCAGTGGGGGCACTGGGTGACGATCTTGCGCACCCCCATGGAGTTGAGGGTCTCGATGTTGGCCGAGGCCAGCATCTGGAACAGGTACTCGTTGCCTGAGCGCCTCGCCGAGTCGCCGGTGCAGTTCTCGGCTGGGCCGAGGATGGCGAAGTCGACCCCGGCCCGCTCCATGAGCTGGGCCATGGCCCGGGCCACCTTCTTGTTCTTGTCGTCGAAGGAGCCCGCGCAGCCCACCCAGTAGAGGTACTCGGCGTCGAGGGGGTCGCCGCCGGCGATGACCCGCACCCCGTCGAGGTCACGGGCCCAGTCGGCCCGCTCGGTCTGGCTCATCGACCACGGGTTGGACGAGTTCTCCATGCCCCGGAAGGCCTGGCCCAGCTCCGAGGGGAAGTCGCTCTCCATAAGGGTCAGGTAGCGGCGCATGTCCAGGATCTTGTCGAGGATCTCGATGTTGACCGGGCAGATCTCGTCGCAGGCCCTACACGACGTGCACGCCCACAGCTCCTCGGTGCTGATGCGCTCGAACATCCAGTTGGCCGGAACCTGCACCTCGTCCGCGCCGGTGCCCAGGGGCGGCGAGGTGGGCGGCGTTCCGGTGCGGGCCATGACCTCGCCCGTCTTGAGCACGATCTCGCGGGGATCGAGGGGCTTGCCGGTGGCGTGGGCCGGGCACACCGACGTGCAGCGACCGCACATGGTGCAGGCGTCGGTGTCGAGCAGTTGCTTCCACGAGAAGTCCTCGACCACCGCGGCCCCGAACGTCTCGAGCTCGGTGTCGCCCTCCACCAGGTTGGGCATGGGGCGCATGGCGCCCTTGGGGCGGTCGCGGTGGCGCAGGTACATGTTCAGCGGTGAGGTGAACATGTGGCGCAGCATGGTGGTGGGCAGGATCACCAGGAACGCCATGAACGCGATCACGTGGGCCACCCACCACGCCTGGTGCCAGCCGACCAGTGCCCCCGAGCCCTCGACCAGCGTGGCCAGCGGGTAGCCGATGAAGCTCCAGCGCTCGTGGTCGGGCAGGCCGTCGGCCGCGATGCGGAACGCCTCGGCGCCGAAGCCGGTCACGCCGATGGCCAGCATCACGCCGCCGATGACGGCGTGCTCGGGCCGGGTCTTGATGCGGATGCGGTAAGGCCGCCACGCCGGTGGTCCGAAGCGCCGCAGGATGGCCCACACCATGCCGGCCACGAACACCAGTCCGGCGGCGTCGCCCACCGCCGAGTACGCCCGGTACACGTCGCCGTGGAGGAACTTGAGACCGTCGGGAAGCTGGTGGTCGACCTCCAGGGTGGTGGTCACCCCGAGCAGGATCAGGAAGCTGAAGTAGATGAGCGAGTGCATCACCCCGGCGCCGGGCTCCCGCAGCAGGGTGCGCATGTAGACGCCGGCCCGGAAGTCGGCCATGCGGTGCTTGGCGTTGTGCACCGTGGTGCGGCGGTTGTCGGGCCGGCCCCGCTGCCAGTTCTTCACCCGGTGGGCGAACAGCACCGACCCGTACACCAGCAGTACGGGGATGACCGTGTAGAAGGCGACCTTCAGGGGGGCCGGGATGTTGCCGAACACCTCGCGGGTGATGGGGCTGTCGCTGTGGAAGCCGGCGATGCCGGCCACGATGCCCGACAGGGCGGTGAACAGCGCGATGGCCACCCCCAGGGCGATGACGATGTGGTGGGGCCTGATCCGGGACTGCATGACGGCCGCGACACTAATCGCCGCGCTCGTCCCGGGTAGCGGAGGGGGCTCCCATTGAGGAGGCAGATCAGATTTCCAATATCAGATTCCATTCGAGAACGCCTGAGGCGGTAGTGTGTCGCTTCGACGCGCTTGCAGCACGAGCAGATGCACATCTGCTGGCAGCGACAAGCCCGGCGCCGCGAAAGTGAGGTCCTCAGGCCGTGGCGACAGACGCAGTGTTCACCTCGGTGCCGCCGGTGCCGCAGCCGTCGGTTCATGAGAACGTGTTGCACTATCTGCGCAAGCTGATCATCACCGGGGAGCTTCCTCCCGGCGAGAAGATCCCGGTCGACGCTGTGGCCAAGACGTGCGGGGTGAGTCCGGTTCCTGTGCGCGAGGCGCTGCGCCAGCTCCAAAACGAGGGGGTCGTCATCAATGAGCCGCGCCGCGGCTACTGGGTTGCACGCCATTCGCGTGAGGAGTTCACCGAGTTGCAGCAGATCACGCTGCTGCTTGAGTGCGAGGCGATCCGCAGCGGAGCCACCAACATCACCGATGAGGACCTTGAGCGCATGGACGCCTACCGCGTAGAGATGGAGCAGGCGCTCGTCGTGGGCGATCTGTGGACCGCTAGCGTCGCCCATCGTGAGATGCACTTCGTGCCCTACCGGGCGTCGGGTCGCAAGATCCTCGTCCGCGAGATCGAACGGCTTTGGGAGCACACCGACCATTACCGGGTGCTGTACCTCTACAAGGACAAGGATGTCCAGGAGGTGTCCTTAGACCAGCATGTGGGCCTGATCGACGCTTGCCGTGCCCGCGATGCCGAGACGCTGGTCAGTTTGATGACCGCGCACCGGGAGTTCGCGACGGCGACCATCACGCCGGGCCTTCTCGAGGAGGACAGCCCCTAGCAGGGGGCAAGAATCGCAGCCGATTCCCGAGGCCGGCTGTGGCTCAGCTGTTCACTTGGGGAATCACGAGACGGCTCAACAGTTCGAGCTGGGAAGGGTCGTCGCTGGTGGGTCCGAGCACGATGTACTCGCAGCCCCCGTCCGCGAGGTCGCGCAGACGGGCCACGATCTCGTCGATCGACCCGAAGAAGTAGCTCTTCTCGAGATGCTCCCGGCTGCGGTGGCTGCCCATGGCCTGCTCGAAGTAGACGGACTGCTCGGCGCGGGCCTTCGCCGGATCGCTCGTGTCGACCACATGGATGAAGTTGCAATGCGCGAACCTGGGGCAGGCCGTGCCGCGCTCCGCCGCCGCGTCCTGGATCAGTCTCCAGTCGCGGTGCACCCACTGTTGCTGGCCCGAGCATCGAGACAGCCACCAGTCGGCCCCGAGGATGCGGTCTCGCACTGTTCTTGCCAGTACGGGTACGTCGTTGTCGAACTGCCCGTCGGGAATGCGCGACCCGCCGGCGACCCACACGGGAGGCATCCTCGGCGGTCGGGGCTCGATGGTGACATCGGTGAACGAGTAGTACCGTCCCTCGAATGACGTGTTTGAGGTGGTCAGCAGCAGCCTGACCGCCTCGACGATCTCGTCGGTGCGCTTGCCGCGTTCGCTGATGTGGGTGCCCGTCGCATCGAACTCGGGCCCGTACCAGCCCGGGCCGATCCCGAACTGGTAGCGGCCGCCGGTGAGGAAGTCCATGGTGGCGACCTCCTTGGCGAGAAGTACGGGGTCGCGCAGCGGCAGCACCAGGATCCCGGTGCCGACCATCTCGACATCGGGCGCGACCGCGGCGGCGTGGGTGAGCACCGTCATCGGCTCGAGCCACGCCATGCCATATAGGCCCGGAGCGTGCAGCAGATGGTCGATCACCCACAGGTCGATGTCGTGCTCGTTGGCTGTCTTGGAGAAGGCGTCGGTGCCGCGTCGAGCCCTTTCGTAGTCGAGCTGCGGGTAGGCGAACGATGGGATCCAGGCTCCGAAACGCATAGGGGGGTCCTTCTCTTGGATGGCCAGTGAGTCCGATGGTTCTACATTCTGCAATTTGAAATTGCAAATATTTGATTTTAGATTGCTCCCATGGTTCACTATCGGCTGTCGGGCTGCGCGGGCCTGTGGAGCGTGTGCAGCGCATCGCAGCGGTCGCCGGGCGAGGGAGGAGGGCATCGCAGCGCATGAAGCCGCCGAGATTCGCCTACCACGCGCCCCAGACGCTTCCGGAGTTGCTTGAGGCCCTCGCCGAGACCGGCGACGAAGCCGTGGTGTTGGCGGGCGGGCAGAGCCTGTTGCCGATGCTCAACCTTCGCCTAGCCGCCCCCAGCGATGTGATCGATCTCGGCCGGGTGCCGGGCCTGGACTCCATCGCCAGAGCGAACGGCAGCGTCGAGGTGGGTGCGATGGTCACTCACCGCCGCATGGAGACCGACCCGCTGGTGGCGGCGTCCATGCCGCTCGCGAAGCACGCCGCGGGCTATGTCGGCTACCGCGCCATCCGCAACCGCGGCACCGTCGGCGGCAGCGTCGCACACGCTGACCCTGCCGCCGAATGGCCAATCGTTCTGCTGGCGCTCGACGGCGTCATTGGCCTCGCCTCCGTGCGCGGCTGGCGCAGTGTCGCTGCTGAGGACTTCTTCGAGTCGGTGTACACCACCGCCAAAGGACCCGACGAGGTCGTCACCTCGCTGCGGTTCAGTAGCCGCTTCGCGCGCAGCTGGGGGTTCTCGGAGTTCCAGCGCCGCGCCGGGGACTTCGCCACGGTCGCGGTGGCGGTCGCGTGCGTCGTGGAGTCCGGTGAGATCACCGAAGCGCGCGTCGCCATCGCGGGTGTGGCGGATCGGCCGCTGCGATGCCGCGAAGCCGAAGCAGCCCTGACGGCGGGATCGTCCTCAGCCGCATTCGACGCCGCGGAGGCTGCCTGTGACTCGGTCGACCCGGTCAGCGACATCCACGGATCGTCGTCGTTCCGCAAGCGCCTTGTCTACGCCGAGACCCAACGCGCCGTCCGTCAAGCCCTGAGCGTCAACGAAGCGGATGCCGGCGATGGCTGAGATCTCGCTCATCGTCAACGGGCAACCCGCCAGAGCGCAGATGGATCCCCGCACGCTGCTGTCCGACTTCCTGCGCGACCACCTGGGCCTCACCGGCACCCATGTGGGCTGCGAGCACGGCTACTGCGGAGCCTGCACCGTGCTGGTTGACGGCGCGTCGGCGCGGTCCTGTCTGATGCTCGCCGTCCAGGCCCACGAACGACGGGTCGACACCGTCGAGTCGCTCGCACACAACGGCGGGCTGCATCCCATACAGCAGGCGTTCAAGGACTGCCACGGACTGCAATGCGGGTTCTGCACACCGGGGCTGCTCATGAGCGTCGTGGAACTCGCCGCCACGAACCCCGGCTGCGGCCGCGACGAAATCCGAGAACACCTCTCGGGAAACGTGTGCCGCTGTACCGGCTACCACCACATCGTCGACGCGGTCGAAGCGGCCCTTAATCGTGTTGGGGCACAGGCCGATGACGTCTGACCAGGCGCCCCGCTACTTCGGGGCGAGGGTGGCCCGCCGCCAGGACGACAGGCTGCTGCGCGGCGATGGCCGCTATGTCGCCGACATCAACCCTGCCGGGGTGCTCGCCGCGAGGTTCGTGCGCTCCCACGAGGCCCACGCAGCGGTTGCCGGCATCGACACCGAAGCGGCCAGTGCTGTTGAGGGCGTGAGGGCGGTTTTCGTCGGTGAGGACTTCGCCGGCGACGAGATCCGTTGCGTGTCGAGCTACGCCGTGTTCCAGGAGTCGGCTCAGCCGATCCTCGCTGCGGATCGGGTACGGCATGTGGGCGAGGCGCTCGCGATGGTCGTCGCCGACAACGAATACGTTGCGGAGGACGCCGCTGAGTTGGTGGTGGCCGACCTTGAGCCGCTGCCCGTCGCGGTGGACATCGACACGGCCCTCGACGCGGGCTGCGCGCCGCTGCATTCCGGTTGGCGAGACAACGCCTTCGTGCGCAGGCGGGCCACGACCTATGGGTTCAACGAGGCCAGCTCGTCCGCGCCGCATCGGGTGTCGATCGAGTTGCACAACGGGCGCCACAGCGGCATCCCCATGGAAACGCGGGCGTGTGTCGCCGAACACGACCCCGGCACGGGCAGGTTCCGGCTCTACACCACAACCCAGATCCCTCATCTGATCCGTGCCGGGCTGTCCTGGGCGCTGGGCGTCCCCGAGAGCCTCATCCAGGTAACCGCCCCCGACGTCGGAGGCGGCTTCGGAATAAAGGCCCAGCTGTATCCCGAGGAGGTGGCCTGCTGCTTGGCGGCACATCGGCTCAGCCGGCCCGTCAAATGGGTCGAGGACCGCCGCGAGCACTTCGTGGCGGCGCACCACTCCCGCGAGCACCGCCACACCGTGACGGGCTACTTCGACGACGACGGCACGATCCTGGCGCTCGAGGCCGACATCGCTGTCGACATGGGCGCCTATTCGGTGTTTCCGTGGACAGCGACAATGGACGGCGGGATGGCCATGGGCATCCTGCCGGGTCCCTACAGGATTCACCAGTATTCGGTCTCGTCCACGTCGGTGTGCACCAACAAGACCCCCTACGGCGCCTACAGGGGAGTCGCCCGCCCCGCGGCGTGCTTCTCCATCGAGCGGCTCATGGACCAGATCGCCCGCCATCTGGGGGTTGACCGCGTCGAGATCCGCAACCGGAACCTGCTCACAGACGTCGACTATCCGTGGCGGTCCCCGTCGGGGCTCATCTATGACAGCGGATCGCTCATCGAGTCGCTCGACGCGGTGCTGGGCCTCGGCGACCTCGAAGGCCTCCTCAAGCGCCAAGCCGACGCCCGAGCAGCCGGACGGCTTGTTGGAGTGGGGTTGGCGGTGTTCACAGAACAGACCGCCCACACGACCCAGGAGTTCAAACAGCGGGGCGTTCCGATCGTGTTCGGCTACGAGACCGCCAAAGTGCGCCTCGATGCATCCGGCACCGCGGTGGTGTCGGCGTCGATTCACGACCACGGCCAGGGACTGGAGACCACCCTCGCTCAGATCGCCGCGGACCGGCTCGGACTAGACCTCGAACAGGTCCGCGTCGAATACGGCGACACCGAACAGGTCGCCTACGGCGCCGGCACATTCGCCAGTCGCTCCGCGGTGCTCGCGGGCGGCGCCGTGACCAAAGCGGCCGACGCGGTCGCGGACACAATGCGGCGAGTAGCGGCGCACATGCTCGAAGCAGCCCCCGAAGACATGGTCATCGAGATGGGGCGGGTGTCGGTGGCCGGCAGCCCCAGCCAGTTCATCGAGACCACTGAACTGTGCCGGCTCACCTATCAGCGTCCCGAACGGCTCCCAGAGGGCGTAGAGCCCCACCTCGAGGCATCGAGGACCTACGACGCGCACCCGGGAACCGGTGCGTACACCAACGCCGCGCATCTGGCATCAGTCGAGATCGACCCGCTGACCGGCAAGACCCGAGTCCTGAGCTACGCGGTGGTGGAGGACTGCGGCCCGATGATCAACCCGACGATCGTCGAGGGCCAGATCTTCGGCGGTGTCGCCCAAGGCATCGGATCTGCCCTGTTCGAAGAGTTCCTCTACGACGAGGCGGGTCAGCCGCTGTCCACCACGTTCGCCGACTATCTGGTGCCGGTGATGAGCGACATCCCGGACTTCCGGGTCGCTCACCTCCAGACACCGTCGCCCCACACCATCGGCGGGCTCAAGGGCATGGGCGAGGGAGGAGCGATCGCCCCGGGAGCGGTGATCGCCTCCGCGGTGGAAGACGCCCTCTCGCATCTCGGGACAGTCACCGTCGACCGGTTGCCGCTCACCCCCGAGCGGGTCCTGGGCTACATCGACGCCGCCAACGGCAACGGAACCGGGCCATGAGGGTCTCGCTGCTGCAGATGCCTGCCGACGCGGCCGCGTCGCCGGATCCGGTCCATCTCGTGCGCGGATGGGTCACCGCGGCTGCCGGCTCAGACCTGATCGTGATGCCGGAGATGTGGCACCCCGGCTACTTCGCGTTCGACCAGTACGCACAGGCCGCCGACGACACGCCTGCGCTGCTGGCGGCGCTGTCTGAGACAGCCGCCGAGGTCGGAGCGTGCCTGCACGCGGGTTCTCTGGTCGAAGCCGACGGCGGGCGTCTCTACAACACGTCGGTGCTGTTCGGACCCGACGGCACCGAACTTGCCCGGTACCGCAAGATGCACCTGTTCGGGTTCGACAGCCAGGAGCAACGGCTGCTGAGCTCCGGCGACGAGGTCGTGGTGGCCGACACGCCGCTGGGTCGTCTGGGCATGGCGGTCTGCTATGACCTGCGCTTCCCGGAACTGTTCCGACGCATGTGCGAACGGGGGGCGGTCGGTTTCATCGTGGCGTCGGCCTGGCCCCATCCCCGAGTTGAGGCGTGGAGCACTCTGCTTCGGGCCCGAGCGATCGAGAACCAGGCGTTCGTGTTCGCCTGCAACGGCGTCGGCGCCACCGGCTACGGCGCGACGCTGTGCGGTCGATCAGCGGTCATAGACCCCTGGGGGATCACCGTCGCATCGCTGGGTGATGATCCCGGCTTCGTCTCGGCGCCGATGCAACTCCAAGAGGCCAACACCGCCCGCAGCCGGTTCCCGGCGCTGTCGGACCGGCAACTGCTGGGCGATCCCGACAACGACCTGGTGCTGCGCCAGGATGACGGCACCGCTGTCCGGTTCACCGCCAGGCGAGTGATCCTCGCTGGTTACACAGCACGGGACACCGCTGCCACTGCCGCCTATATCGCCAAGCTTGAAGGAGAGGGCGTTGCTCCACCCGACGAGGTGCCCGCCTACTTCGTGGTTGGCGCCGACCGGCTGACGACAGCCTCCCGGATCGAGGTGACCACCGCCTCGTCGTGCGGCGAGGTCGAGTTCGCGCTGCTCATCGACCGCGACGAAGTCTGGGTGGCGGCCGCGTCGGACCACACCGACCGGGCGTTGGAGACCGTCGACATCAACGCTTCCAAGCAGAACTGCCCCAAGGTCCTGTCGAGCGGCGTGTGGCGGCTCAGCGACATCGAAGCCCACTGGGACGACCTCACCTTCGAAGCCAGGACCCCCGCCGGCACCACGGACTCCTATCAGGCGGGACCGGTGGCGGCGCTGCGACCTCCTCGCGAGCTGATCGAACTCGTCGAGGACCGATTCGGGGGGTCCATGGCCGGGACGGTGATCTTGTCGGGAACCATCCCCGCCTCCGGCGGCTTTGAGTTCCATCCCAGCTTCGAGGTCGAACTGCGCGACCCGGTACGGGGCCGCTCGCTCGAAGTCGCCTACTCGATCGTCAACGTCATGGAGGACACCTGATGGGAAAACAAGAGTTCGAGTTCTTCGATCCCGAACTGCTGCCATGGCAGCCCGAGGCTGGCATCGAGGGCCTCTACAGCAAGACCCTGTCTGCTGATCCCGACAGCGGGTCATACACACGGCTGTTGAAGTTCCTGCCCGGCACCGACACCTCTGCTGCCGGGGTGCAGCGTCACGACTTCTGGGAGGAGATCTGGATGGTCGAGGGAGCCATCCACGACCTGACACTGGATCAGACCTTCATCAAGGGCATGTATGCGTGCCGCCCGCCGGGCATGCCGCATGGCCCGTGGGTGAGCCCGAACGGGGCGATCACCTTCGAAGTCCGCAACTACGAGTAGAGCATCGATGCTGCTGCTGCAGTTCTTCGTGTCGGGCGTCGCGACCGGCTGCTTTCTGATCCTCGCAACGATCGGGTTCTCGCTGACCCGCCGCGTCGAGGGGTTCTTGAACATCGCGCACGCGGAACTGCTGGGAGTCAGCGCGTTTACGACCTGGTGGCTCAACTCTCACCACGGCTGGCACGTCCTAGCGGCCGCGGTCGCGGCGATCGGGTTCACCGCGCTGGTGGGGCTGGGCATCGCCCGCGTCGTTTACGACCCGATCCGCCACCGCGGGCCGGCCGTGCTGTTGATCACCTCCACCGGGGTCGCGTTCGTGATCGGCGGCGCGCTCCACGGGTTGATCGGAACCGGTATCCGCACCCTTGATATCGGCCTCGCGCACCGCTACGAGGCCTTCGGGTTGCGTGTCACCAGCCACCAACTCATCGTGGTCGGCCTGGCTGCGGCGGTGTCGGTGTCGCTGGCGGTGTTCTTGAACCGTACCCGCACTGGTTTGGCAATCAGAGCGATGGCGGTCAACCCCGAACTAGCCGCGTCGCGCGGCGTCAACCTGAGCGCCACATCACGGGCGACCTGGCTGCTGTCGTCGGGACTGGCAGGACTGGCCGGGGTCATGTTGGCGGTGCTCGCCACGCTGACAACCGACTTGGCGTTCGCTCAAATCCTGCAGATCCTCGCCGTCGCGATTCTCGCCGGTCTCGGGTCGCTCTATGCGGTGATCCTGTCGGGGCTGCTCGTCGGCGTTGCCATGGACGTCTCCGCGTACTGGATCCCCGCCGGATACCGGCCGCTGGTGGCGTTCGCGGTGGTGATCGTCGTGTTGTTGTTCCGCCCCGCTGGGCTCGCAGGAACGAGAACCGCATGAACTGGCCGCAACTGCTCGTCACTGTGTTGACCCTCGGCAGCATCTTCGGGGTCGTCACCTTGTCGCTGAACCTTCAATACGCACGCGGCGGCATGATCAATTTCGGGATAGTCGCCTACTTCGCCGTCGGGGCCTACACCTACGCGATCTTCACACAGCCCCCACCGCAGGGGCTGGATCAGTACAAGTTCGGATTCGGCTGGCCGTGGTGGGCCGCGGTCATCGTCGCAGGACTCGCAGCGCTGGTGTTTGCCGCGGTGACGGGATGGCCGACGCTGCGGCTGCGAGGCGAATACCTGGCATTGACCACCTTCGCGTTCGCCGAGGTCTTCCACTCCCTGTTGTTGAACGAGAGACGCATCGGCAACGGCACCGTCGGCCTTGCCAGAGTCGAACGTCCCTTCGGTGACTGGGGTCCCATCGAGGAGAAGTACGTGTTCGCCGGCGCCGCGGCGCTGCTGCTGGTCGCAACGCTGGTCGTGTTCCGGCGGCTTCTTGTGTCGCCGTACGGGCGGGCGCTCGACGCGATCCGCGACGACGAGACCGCCGCTCTGGCAGCCGGCAAGCCCGCGCAGCAGATGCGCCGTCAAGTGTTCTTGATCTCGGCGGTGCCTGTCGGGTTCGCCGGCGCGGTCTACGCCATGTTCACCACCCTCGCGCAGCCGTCGTTGTTCACAGCCGAGGTCACCTTCATCGTGTGGATCGCGCTGGTGCTCGGCGGTGAGCGATCCGTGTACGGGGTGGTGCTGGGAACCGTCGGGCTGGTGTTCTTTGAGGAGATCGTGCGGGCCTGGCCCTTCGAAACCGTGCGATCGGCGCAAATCGCGGCATCCGTCGAGCATGTGGTCACCGGGCTGGTGTTCATAGCGGTTCTCCGGTACCAGCCGTTCGAAGCCGCAGCCGGACGCCTAAGAGGCCGAGTGGGTAGGTACGAGAATCCGGTCCATGCGGGCGAGGCCGTGGCCCGAGCGGCCCGTGAGCGCAGCGAACAAGAGCGGGAACCGAGGGCTTCGAGATGACCCTCCCAGGCGGCGCGACCGCACTCAACGGCGCCTTGCTGGAGGCGAGACACATCTCGAAGCGGTTCTCGGGCCTGCAAGCGGTCGGAGGCACCAACGGCCTGAGTTTCAGCGTCGACCGGGGCGCCTTCGTCGGGTTGATCGGTCCGAACGGTGCCGGCAAGTCCACGACCTTCGACCTCATGTCCGGTGTTCAAGCCTCAGACACCGGGTCGGTGCGGTTCAACGGCCACGACATCACGCGTTCCAGCACCGACACCATCGCCGAGCAAGGCATAGGCCGTACCTTCCAGACACCGCGGGCCTTCGAATCGTTGACCGTGCTCCAGAACGTGGTCGCAGGTGCGACCAGCCCAGGCGAGAGCCTGCGGTGGGCGTTCGGTCGCCGCTGGCGAAGCCACGAGACCGCAACTGTCGAAGCGGCAGAAGCGATCCTGCGGCGCGTTGGTCTGCACGAACGAGCCGCAGCCCGTGTGGGTGATCTTTCTGGCGGGGAACTGCGAATGCTCGAAGTCGCACGCCAACTGGTGCGCGACCCCACCGTTCTGCTGCTCGATGAACCCACCGCCGGCGTTCACCCCGGCCTGCAGGAGCGGCTCGCACAGCTGCTGCAGGACCTCCACAGCGGCGGAATGACCCTCGTGGTCGTCGAGCACAACCTCCACTTCCTGCTTGCGTTGGCCGACCACATCCTCGTGCTCGCCGAGGGCGAACTGATCGCAAAGGGCCCACCGGCGGACATACGGGCTGACCCCGTCGTGATCGCCGCGTACCTGGGAGACGGCGATGCTGCTTGAGGTGCGCGGCCTCGTGTCAGGCTACGGCCGGGTCACGATTCTCCACGGAGTCGACCTGGCGGTCGAAGCCGGCGAGATCGTGGTGGTGCTCGGCCCCAACGGAGCCGGCAAGAGCACCCTGATGAAGACCATCGCAGGGCACCTACAGCCCTCCGAGGGCGCGGTCGTGCTCGACGGCACAGACATCACAGGACGCCCAGCGCAGGCTGTCGCAGCCCGCGGTGTCGGCTACGTGCCCCAGGAGCACAACGTGTTCCGCGAGCTATCGGTGCGCGACAACCTGCGAGTAGCCGCGCTGTCGTCTCGGGGAACTGGGAACCGGCTTGAGGCCGTATTCGAACGGTTCCCGATCCTCGCGCAGCGAGCATCACAACGCGCCGCGACCCTCTCGGGCGGGGAGCGCCAGACACTCGCGGTGAGTTCCGCTCTCGTCGGCGACCCCCGAGTCATGCTCCTCGATGAGCCCGCGGCGGGACTCGCGCCGCTGTTCATCAAGCAGATGGTCGATTGGGTCCGAGACCTCGCGGATGAGGGGATGGGCGTCGTCTGGGTCGTCGAGCAGAACCCCGACCTGATCCTTGCCGCGTCTGCGAGGACCTACCTCGTCGAGGGCGGACGCATCACAGACGAGTTCGACAGCCGGGAACTGCTCAGACCCGGCCGCTTGAGAGAACTGCTCCTAGAGGAGCGGCAACAGACCGGCAGCAAATCGCCGCCGGTCTGACACAACAACCCCAAGGAGGGGATCCACCATGAAAACAACCAAGTCCATCTGGTTGCGGCTCATCGCAGCCCTGTTCGTTCTCACGCTCGTCGCCGCGGCCTGCGGTGACGACGACACCGACGAACAGCCGACAACCGACGCGCCCGACGCGCCGAGCGAACCCGCCGACACCGGCGATGCCGAACCGGCGGACGAAGGACCCGCCGACGACGACGAGTCCACCGCTGACGTGGCTGAGCCGGCGGACGACATGGCTGAGCCGGCGGACGACATGGCTGAGCCGGCGGACGAAGAGCCCGCCGACGCCGCCGACGTCGGTGAGATCACCGTCGGTGTGCTCGTTCCGCTCACAGGCGAACTCGGCGAGTTCGGCAAGATCGTTGCTGACGCCATCGAGTTCGGTGTCAGCGAGATCAACGCCGCCGGCGGCTCCCGCTGTGGAACGATCCGCACCGTGGTGGCCGACACCGGAGGCGACGCCGAAACCGGCATCCGTGAGGCCACCAACATGATCGAGAGCGAAGGAGCCGTAGCCGTCATGGGTCCGACCTCTGGTGTGATGGTCGCGCTCGTCGATCTCGCCCACCGCGAGGAGGTCGTGATCATGTCTCCGTATGCCGGCACGATCAACCTCAACGAGCTGGGCGGCAACTTCGTGTACCGCACCGTGTCGTCGGACCTCGGAGACGGCGCTGCGTCGGGTCTGTGGCTGTCGAGCCGCGGCTACGAGTCGGTCGCGTTCTTGATCCAGAACGAGGAATCGACGATCTCCCCGGCCGAGGTCGCACGGGACGAGGTGGACGGATCCGGGATCGAGATCACCGACTTCATCATCTACAACCCCGGCCAGCCGTCCTACCAGGCCGAGCTGACCACCGTGCTGGCCAACAACCCCGACGCGATCTTCCTCGCCGGCGGCCAGGAATCCGGTGTCACCGTCATCAAGGAGGCCGTCGCCGGCGGCTTCGAAGGCGAGTGGCTGTTCACCGCCGATCTCGCGGTGCCGGAGATTTTCAATGCTGTGGGAGCGGAGCTGATCAACGACAAGGCCTTCGTCGAGTTCGCCGACGCGGACCCGTCGCTGCCGGAGTTCATCTCCTTCGAGGAGCGCTACGACAAGGCCGGCGACCCGTTCGCGCCGAACTCATTCGACATGATCACGCTGGTGGCGTTGTCGCTGGAGGCCGCCGACAGCTGCGACGGAGCGGGAATCAACTCGGTCATCCGCGGAGTCGCGCACAGCGACGGCACCGAGGTGTCCACCTTCGCAGAGGGACGCGACATTCTCGCCTCCGGCGGCGCCATCAACTATGAGGGCGCCTCGGGGCCGCTGGTGTTCGACGAGTCCGGCACCGTCTCGGGCGCATACACCATCCAGCAGGCCATCAGCGGCGAATGGGTGAACGTGGAGTTCTACCCGGCGTCGACGTTCGACGGCTAACCCTGAATCCACCGATGGGCTGGTCGGGGTGGGCTGGTCGGGGAATCGGCCACCAGCGAAGCGTCGTCGAACACCGCCTCGATCCCGTCGATACCACCCGCTACGCTGCTCACAGGAAGTGCCTCCTCACATGGCCAGAATCACTGTTGACTCAAACAGCATTCTCCCATGTCAGGAGGCCTTTCCGGTGGACGCGCCAACCCCACAAACCTCACCGCGCCGGTGGATCCAGGCTAACAGACCGCGCCGACAAGAACGTCGGCGCGGTGAATCCCCTCCAGGACAGCCGGGCGGGGACTCGCAGCCCGGTCTCAATCTTCGATGGAACCGACGATGAGACCAAGCGGATCGAGCGCCCCGCCCGGCCCTGGAGGCCAACACCAGACCAACCACCTCTCACAGGCGACAAGTCCCGGCACCGGACCCCGACACCCGAATCTACCGAGCGGAGAAAACCATGAGCATCACCAAGTACGAGCCCACCCAGAGAGAACAGCGGGTTCTCGACCATGTCGAGAACCCGCGCTATGACCGGCAGATCCTCAACGGCCTAGACCCGTTCATCAAAGGCACCGCCCCCGGGGACATGCGCGGCTTCTACAGCCAGACCGAGCTCGACGGGCTGTTGCAGATCCGCGGCACCGAACGCGACATCGAGCAGCGCATGCCCGTCAAGATGACCCGCCACTACTTCGATATCGCCCGCAACAGCCCCGAGTTGCAGAAGCTCGTGAAGGCCACACCGGAGGAGACGCTGAACCTCGAAGGATCAGAGGATCCCGGCTACCAGATGGACTTCAGCCCCGTGGAAGGGCTACTGCACAAGTATGAGATGGGTCTGTTGTATGTGGTGTCGACCTGCTCGGCGCACTGCCGGTTCTGCTACCGGGAGGAACTCATCGCCCGCAAAGAGATCCCCCGCCAGGACGGCACCGTCGAGAAGAAGGGCATCGCCAAGATCCCAGAGGTCGTCGCCTATGTGCGGGACCACAACGCCGCGGTAGCGACCAACGGCGGAGTCCATCCCGACTCCGGCCGCGAGAAGCTGCGGGAGATGCTGCTGTCGGGCGGCGACCCGATGGTGCTGCCCAACTCCAAGCTGGCGGCCTGGTTCACCGCGCTGGCGGAGGCCGGCGTGGAAGCCATCCGGTTGGGCACCAAGGAGCTCGCGTTCCATCCGGATCGGTTCGATGACGCGTTCCTGGACCTGCTCGACCGGTTCCACGAGACCTACCCCGAGGTCGGGTTCAGGCTGATGACGCACTTCAACCATCCCGACGAGCTGCTCGCCAAGGACGCCGACGGCGACTACGTCGAGGACGCCGAAGGCTTCCCGGTGTGGCATCCCAACACCCGTCGGGCGCTCGATGCGGTGGTGTCGAGGGGCTGGATCAGCGTCGAGAACCAGTCTCCGATCATCAGAGGCGTCAACGACGACGCCGACGCTCTGCGGATCATGCAAGGGCTCCTCAAGCGGGTCGGGGTGGAGAACCACTACTTCTTCTGCGGCCGCGACATCGTCGCCTACCGGGCGTTCAATGTGCCCATCGAGACCGCCTGGCAGATCCTCAACGACTCCCAGAAGGGCCTCTCCGGCGTCGAGAACCACGCCCGGCTGTCCATCACCCACTACAAGGGCAAGACAGAGGTCGCTGCCGTGTCCGACAAGCCCATCGCAGGGCTGCCAGGCTCCGAGAACGGGTTCGTGGTGTTCAAGATCCTGCGCAACGCGGCCGACGCCCCCGACCGCGGCCGCATGTGCATCGTCGGCCGCAACCCGCAGGCGTTGTGGTTCGACGACTACGAGGACCGGGTGCTGTTCGACGACGCCGGACTGTTCGACTACGCCCGTTTCAAGTCAGCACGACTACAAGACGCCGCCGCGTTGGTGTAGCGCCCCGACTGTGCTCGACAAGCGCTGCGTCGACGCTGCCGCCGCGGTACGCGACATCCGCGACGGCGCGACGGTGATGATCGGAGGCTTCGGCGAAGCCGGCAGCCCCACCGAGCTGATCGATGCGTTAATCGAGCAGGGGGCCCGCGAACTGACCGTTGTCAGCAACAACGCCGGCAGCGGCACCACCGGACTAGCGGCGCTCATCCAAGCTGGCCGAGTCACCAAGATGGTGTGCTCGTATCCGCGCAGCGCAGACTCGGAGATCTTCGCCGAGCTGTATCGGTCCGGGCGCATCGGGTTGGAGCTGGTGCCGCAGGGAACGCTCGCAGAGCGCATCCGTGCCGCAGGCGCGGGCATCCCGGCCTTCTACACACCCACCGCGGCCGGCACGATCCTCGCCCACGGCAAACCGGTGCGACGGTTCGCGGGCCGCGACTGCCTGCTTGAGCATGCATTGGGCGCCGATGTCGCGCTGATCAAGGCCAGGGCGGCCGACCGGCACGGCAACCTCATCTACAACAAGACCGCTCGCAACTTCTCGCCGCTGATGGCCATGGCAGCCGATACCACAGTCGTGCAAGCGAGCATTGTGACGCCCGCGGGATCGCTAGATCCTGAGACCGTTGTCACCCCCGGCATCTTCGTGGATCGCGTCGTGAAGGAGGAACGCTCCCTGCGGATCCCTGACCCGGGAGCTGACTGGTTGTGAAAGCACCGGCGCTGCAAGGATGGACTCGCACAGAGATCGCCAAGCGAGTCGCGCTCGACATCCCGGATGGCGCGTACGTGAATCTTGGCATTGGCATGCCCGAGACGGTCGCACATCACCTCCCCGACGACAAGGAAGTGATCCTCCATACGGAGAACGGGCTACTGGGGATGGGTCCTCCGCCGCCGGAAGGCGAGGAAGACCCCGAACTCATCAACGCCGGCAAACGGCCAGTCACCACAGTTCCGGGAGCGTCGTTCTTCCATCACGCCGACAGCTTCGCGATGATTCGCGGCGGTCACCTCGATATCTGCGTACTCGGCGCTCTTGAAGTCGCTGTCAACGGCGATCTTGCCAACTGGTCCGCCGGCACCGGCGCGGTGCCCGCGGTCGGCGGCGCCATGGATCTCGTCTCCGGCGTCAAGGCGGTGTACGTGGTCACGAGCCACTGCACCCGCAACGGCGAACCCAAGCTCGTCACGGAATGCCGCTACCCGCTCACCGGCAAAGGCGTAGCAGACCGCGTCTACACCGACCTCGCCGTCATCGACATCACGTCGCCAGGTTTCGTTGTGCGTGATCTGGCACCAGGGATCACGCTCAGCGACCTGGTGGAGCGAACCGCCGCGCCCATAGTCGACGCCGGCGGAGGCACACTCACCGATGACTCCGCATCTCTGGGCAGTCCGGGTAGAGCCCCACACTTGGAGAACACCACATGACCGATGCCGAGGCCATGACCGATGCCGAGGCCATGACCGATGCCGAGGCCATGACCGAGTCCGAAACCCTCTACCGCCGCGCTGTGAGAGTGATGCCCGGCGGGGTCAGCCGCAACACCGTGCTGCGCAAGCCCCACCCCATCTACGCATCGCACGCCTCGGGGTGTCGCATTACCGACGTAGAAGGCGTCGAGCGCATCGACTTCGCCAACAACATGGCATCGCTCATCCACGGCCACAGCCACCCTGCGATCGTCACAGCCGTTACCGAGCAACTTCGACATGGCACTGCCCACACCCTCGCAACCGAAGTCGAGTTGCAGTTCGCGGAGCATCTGTGCGAACGCGTCGAGAGTCTTGAACAGATCCGGTTCGTCAACTCCGGCACCGAAGCGGTCATGTGCGCCCTCAAGACCGCACGAGCGTTCACTGGGCGTCCCAAGATCGCCAAGGCAGAAGGCACCTACCACGGAACCTACGACTTCGCCGAGGTCAGCCAGACCTCCACCCCCGACAACTGGGGCCCGCTCGAGCAGCCCGCCAGCATTCCCGTCGCGCAGGGCACGCCGGATGCAGTGCTCGACGATGTCGTGGTGGTGCCGTTCAACGACATCGACCGGACCGTCGAACTCCTCGACCGCCACGCCACGGAGATCGCCTGTGTACTGGTTGACGTGATGCCGCATCGAGCCGGGCTGTGCCCCGCAGATCGCGAATACGTGACCGCGTTGCGTGAATGGACCGTCCGCAACGGCGCACTGATCGTCGCCGACGAGGTGGTCACCTTCCGCAACAGCTACGGCGGCGCCCAGCAGCAATACGGCCTCACGCCCGACATCACGGCGCTCGGCAAGATTATCGGCGGCGGCTTCCCCGTCGGAGCGGTAGCCGGCGGCGCCGAGGTCATGAGCGTCATGAACCCCCACAGCGATCACTACGCCATGCCTCATTCGGGGACGTTCTCAGCCAACCCCATCACCGTCACCGCCGGACTCATCGCTATGGAACTCTTCCCGCCCGAAGAGGTCCAGCGGCTCAACCGGCTCGGCCAGTTGGCGAGAGAGGGCATCGCCGAGGTCATCGCCCAGCGCGGTGTCGAAGCGAGCGTCACCGGAGCAGGCTCGATGTTCCGGATCCACATGCAGCCCACCGCGCCCCGTAACTATCGGGAGACCTACGCCAGCCCCGCGCAGGCAGACCGGCACAAGCTGTTC
This sequence comes from Candidatus Aldehydirespirator sp., assembly GCA_965221605.1. GTDB lineage: Bacteria > Actinomycetota > Acidimicrobiia > Acidimicrobiales > Aldehydirespiratoraceae > Aldehydirespirator. The sequence goes on along the minus strand of CBDCSK010000002.1, from coordinate 108,842 downwards.
TTCGACGCGCTCCTTGACTCCGGGGTCCTGTTGATCTACAGCTGCGCCGGAGCGGTCTCCACGCCGATGCGTGAAACCGAGATCGAACAACTCGTCAGCGCCGTAGACGACACACTTGGTGCTCTTAGGCCAACTCTCGATTAGTTCCGAGTCAAGCCGCGGCGTGATCGTGCTCGCAGCACGGGTCGCGGCGATATACGCCTTGACCGATTCGCGCGGGAACGTCCCCGAGCCGGACCTGAGAGCGCTACTGCCAGAGGATGCTGATCGGTGCGGCGCGCAAGCGATCGCCGAGAGGGATGATGCCTGCTCCACTGTTGGATGTCGGCTTTCAACGCCTCGCGATGTCGGTCTACAACATGCTGGGATGTCGGTTTAGAAGAGGATCGGTGCTCAGGCTCCGACAACCGTGGCACCGTCGGCACTGTCAGCCGCCACACGGGCGACGAACACGCCGGGGAGGACGCTGGGCACATGAACGCTAACGTTCGGCAGTGGTCATCGACGCCTTTGATCCGAGGCCAACATCCCATTCCGGCTGCTAGCGCATGAGTTGACCCTACGGATGAGTACGCCGGTACGGCGGCGCTTCGATGGCTACCCGATGGACCTGCAAGCCCGAGCATCCACGTTCAGGGCCCTGGTCGCCGGTGGAGTCGAAGTCACCGAGGCGCTAGCCACGTCCGGGTTGCTCGCCCACGAGGAATAGCTGATCTCGTCATTCCGCATCGAACCACTCTTCACGGGAGATGCCTGCTTGCTTCAAGATGTTCTTGAGTAGGTCGATGCCGACATCGTCGTTATGACGGGTTGAGACGCGAACCTTCTTCTTTCCCTTTTGCATGAAGTCGTGATTGGTGCCCTGCCGTGGGCCTTCAAAGCCGAATTTCCTGAGGCGCTTGACGACTTCGCGTGGCGCAACCGGCACTAACCGGCGGCTCATTGTGCGATGACTAGGTGCACGCCCTCCATGCCGGGGATGTCGTCGTCGCCGTCCTCAAGCTTGAGATTCACCCAATCCACAAGCACGGACCTCAGATCGTCCAGCGCTTCGTCCTCTGACTGGCCGAAGCCCCAAGCTCCATCGATTCCGGCGACCGTTGCGATAAGGCCAGCAGGGTCTTTCGTAGTGCGGACCATCGCGTGCGAAACGGCTATCTCCGCCCATTGATCAATCAGCTTCTCAAGAGGGTGTCCAGCAGGAGGAGGTTCGACGTTCAATGCGGTGGTCGAAGTCTCGATCTGAACGACCTCGACCGCATGGAGGGACTTCAGGGCTTGCGTCTTGGCCGTCTCGACCTGCCCTGGGATACTGATTCGCCTCTTGCGTTCCAATCCTCTGCTCCTCGTTCTAACCGCTCAGGATGTAACCCTCGTCGTTCGTGCGGAAGTGTAAGGTCGAACTGAGGTCCCATACCAACACGCTCGACCGTGAGTGGCGGACAAATCAGAGGCCAGTCTATCGCTCAGTTGCTAAGAAATGGCCTTTGACATAGGGGTTTGTAGTTAGGGTCTAGTGCCCGGGCGGGAGGCTTGGGCGGCCACCTCGGCTGCGGCCGCGGCTGCGGCTTCGGGGTCCAGAGCGCGCTCCAGGGGGTGCTTGGGCCCTACCGGGAACATGTCCGGGCCGAGCACGTAGTGCAGGGGCATGCCGGTGGGGATGTTGAGGTCGCCGATGCCGTCGTCGGAGATCCCGTCCAGGTGCTTGGCCAGGGCCCGCAGGCTGTTGCCGTGGGCCGAGACCAGCACGGTGTGCCCCTTGCGCAGGTCGCCGACGATGGCGTCGTGCCAGTAGGGCAGCAGCCGCACCAGCACGTCGGCGAGGCTCTCGGTCAGCGGTATCAGCTCGGGCGGGAGGCCGGCGTAGAGCGGCGAGTGGTTGGGGTTGAACTCGTTGCCGGCGCTGATGGGCGGGGGCGGGGTGTCGTAGCCCCGGCGCCAGCGCTGGAGCTGCTCGGGGCCGTGGGCCCGGAGGGTGGCCGCCTTGTCGAGACCGGTCAGCTCGCCGTAGTGGCGCTCGTTGAGTCGCCAGCTGCGGCGGACCTCCAGGGAGTCGAGGCCGAGGGCGTCGAGCACGATCCCGGTGGTCTCGGTGGCCCGTCGCAGCACCGACGTGTGCACCGCGGTCGGGATCAGGCCGGCCTCCGCCAGCAGCTCGGCGGCGCGGCGGGCCTCGGCCCGGCCGGCGTCGTTGAGGCCGCAGTCGTGCCAGCCGGTGAACAGGTTCCGGTCGTTCCACTCACTGCGGCCGTGGCGCAACAAGATCAGATCATGGGCCATGCCCGCAAAGGTACTCGCCCAACTCCACCAAAAGTTGATAATATAAGACTCAAGTTTTTGTTGTGTTTGGGAATGAATTTCGTTACCGTGTGTGTTTAAGTTAGGCAGAGTAGAGCAACGCACCAAGAAAAGGAGCCTCACCATGCCAAAGGCCGTCGGTATCGACCTCGGTACCACGAACTCAGTCGTAAGCGTCCTCGAGGGCGGCGACCCCGTAGTCATCCCCAACGCCGAGGGATCGCGCACGACCCCCTCCGTCGTGGCGTTCAGCACCGACGGCGAGGTGCTGGTGGGCGAGGTCGCCAAGCGCCAGGCCATCACCAACCCCGACCGCACCATCCGATCGGTGAAGCGGCACATGGGCACGGCCAAGAAGTTCAAGATCGACGACAAGGACTACGCCTCACAGGAGATATCGGCCCGGGTGCTGATGAAGCTCAAGCGTGACGCCGAGGAGTACCTCGGCGACACCGTCACCCAGGCCGTCGTCACCGTGCCCGCATACTTCGACGACGCCCAGCGCACCGCCACCCACGAGGCCGGCAAGATCGCCGGACTCGAGGTGCTGCGGATCATCAACGAGCCCACCGCGGCCGCCCTGGCCTACGGGCTGGACAAGGAGTCCACCGACCAGACCATCCTGGTGTTCGACCTCGGCGGCGGAACCTTCGACGTGTCCGTGCTGGAACTCGGCGACGGCGTGTTCGAGGTGAAGTCAACCGCCGGCGACACCAAGCTCGGCGGCGACGACTGGGACGAGGCCGTCATCGAGTGGCTCGTGGCGTCCTTCAAGGGCGATCACGGAGTCGACCTGTCGGGCGATCCGATGGCCATGCAGCGCCTCAAGGAGGCCGCCGAGAAGGCCAAGATCGAGCTGTCCCAGACCACGTCCTCGCAGATCAACCTGCCCTTCGTGACGGCCACCGACAAGGGTCCGCTGCACCTCGACTACACGCTGAGCCGGGCCAAGTTCCAGGAGATGACCGCCAAGCTCCTCGACCGTTGCCGGGGCCCCTTCGAGCGGGCCATCTCCGACGCCGGCGTCGCCAAGGGCGACATCCACCACGTGGTCCTGGTGGGCGGGTCGACCCGGATGCCCGCGGTGGCCGGGCTGGTGCAGGAGATGACCGGCCGCGAGCCCAACAAGACGGTGAACCCCGACGAGGTGGTGGCCATCGGCGCCGCCATCCAGGCCGGGGTGCTCAAGGGCGAGGTCAAGGACGTGCTGCTGCTCGACGTGACGCCGCTGTCGCTGGGCATCGAGACCAAGGGCGGCGTGATGACCACCCTCATCGAGCGCAACACCACCATCCCCACCCGCAAGAGCGAGATCTTCACCACCGCCGAGGACGGCCAGCCGTCGGTGGAGATCCACGTGCTCCAGGGCGAGCGCCAGATGGCTGCCTACAACAAGACCCTGGGCAAGTTCCAGCTGGTCGATCTCCCGCCCGCCCCCAGGGGGATGCCCCAGATCGAGGTGACCTTCGACATCGACGCCAACGGCATCGTCCACGTGAGCGCCCAGGACAAGGCCACCGGCAAGGAGCAGTCGATGACCATCACCGGCCAGTCGTCGCTCGACTCCGAGGTCATCGATCAGATGGTGGCCGACGCTGAGTCCCACGCCGACGAGGACCGGCGCCGCCGTGAGGAGGCCGAGATCCGCAACGCGGCCGACACGCTGGTGTACCAGACCGAGAAGCTGCTCTCCGACCAGGCCGACGCGGTGTCCGACGACGAGAAGGAGACCATCAACTCCAAGCTCGCGGACCTGCGCAGCGCGCTGGAAGGCGACGACATCGAGGCGGTCAAGGCGGCCACCGAGGCGCTCATGACGGCCAGCCAGGAGTTCGGCCAGAGGCTGTACGAGGCCGCCGCTGCGGCCGAGCGCGACGATGCAGCCACCACCGCGGCGCCCGACGACGACGACGTGGTCGAGGCCGAGATCGTTGACGACGACCGAGAGACGGCGTGAGCGGCCAGCCGTCGGATGTGAGCGAGTTGGAGGCCGCTGCCGGTGCGCAGGACGGGGCCGGACCGGCCGCCGAGGAGGGCCAGGCCTCCGGTCCCGAGGGCGAGCAGCCCGACGCAGCCGAGCCCGAGCCCGCCGATACCGAGGCCGCCGACCCCGCAGCAGCCGCGGAGGAGGCGCCATCCGATCTGGCCGCCGTGATGGCGGAGCGCGACGCCTATCTCGAGGACTTGCAGCGGGTGACCGCGGAGTTCACCAACTTCCGTCGCCAGACGATGAAGCGGAACACCGAGCTCGTAGCCCAGGCCGCTTCGAGGCTGGCCAGGGAGCTGCTGGTTGTGCTGGACGCCTGCGAAGCCGCGGCGAGCCAGGGCGTCGAGGGCATCGACGCCGTCCAGGCGCAGCTGCTGGGCGTGCTCACCGGCGAGGGCCTCACCGTCCTCGGCACGGTCGACGAGCCCTTCGATCCCGGCTTCCACGAGGCCGTGATGAGCGAGGAGTCCGGCACCGACGACCAGTCCGCCCCCGTCGTGGCCGATGTCCTTCGCACCGGGTACGCGTGGAACGGGCGGGTGCTCAGGCCGGCCATGGTGAAGGTGCGCAACTAACAGAAGGTGCAGCAAGCAACAGACGTAAGGAGGAGGTGAAAGTGGAGCCCCAGCGGGAGTGGTTCGAGAAGGACTACTACAAGATTCTCGGCGTGGCCGAGGACGCCTCGGACTCCGCCGTCACCAAGGCCTACCGCAAGCTGGCCAAGGAGCTGCACCCCGACGCCAATCCGGGAGACGCCGCGGTCGAGGACCGCTTCAAGGAGGTGGCGTCGGCCTACGACGTGCTCGGCGACGTTGCCAAGCGCAAGGCTTACGACGACGTCAGCAAGCTCGGCCCCATGGCCGGCGCCTTCGGTCCGGGCGGACCGGGCCCGGCGGGCGGGTTCAACGTCAACTTCCAGCAGATGGGCGATCTCGGGAATCTGTTCGGTGACCTGTTCGGCCGGCGCCGTCGCCGCGGCGATGCGGCCCCGCGGGGCGCCGACATCGAGACCGAGGTGAGGCTCGACTTCGCCGACGCCGTGTCGGGAACCACCATCGCGGTGCCCGTCACCGGCGAGGCCCGCTGCCGGACCTGTGACGGTTCGGGTGCCGAGCCCCCGGCCAAGCCGCAGCCCTGCCCAACCTGTTCGGGAACCGGCGTGACCGACGAGAACCAGGGCCTGTTCTCCTTCAGCCGTCCCTGCATCGCCTGTGCCGGCCGGGCCGTAGTCATCGACGAGCCGTGCTCGATATGCCGCGGACGGGGCGTCGAGCATCGGCGCCGCGAGGTGAAGGCCCGCATCCCCTCGGGCGTCACCGACGGGCAGCGGATCAAGCTCAAGGGCCGGGGCGGGCCTCCGCAGGGGCCGGGCAGCCAGCCCGGCGACCTGTACGTGCGGGTCGGCGTGAAGCCCCACCGGCTGTTCGGGCGGGACGGTAAGAACCTCACGCTGAGAGTGCCGGTGACCTTCTCGGAAGCCGCGCTGGGCGCCCACGTGAAGGTGCCCACCCTCGACGACTCGACCGTCACCATCCGCATCCCGCCCGGCACCACCACGGGCAGGCGCCTGCGCATCCCGGCCAGCGCCTCGACCGGCGGCGCCGACCTCATCGTCGAGGTCGAGGTGGTCGTGCCCGAGAACCTGTCCGAGGAGCAGAGGGCCGCGGTGGAGGCCTTCGCGGCCGCCCCCGGAGAAGATCCGCGGGCTCACCTTTCAAAGACCGCAAGACACGGAGAACCATCATGAGCGACGAACGTTTCCATCGAGCCGTATACGTGATCTCGGTGGCCGCCGAGCTGGCGGGAGTGCATCCCCAGACGCTGCGGATCTACGAGCGCAAGGGCCTGCTCGCCCCGGCCCGGACCGCGGGCGGCAGCCGCCGCTACAGCGACGCCGACCTGGCGCTGCTGGAGCGCATCGCCGAGCTCACCGATTCCGGTCTCAACCTGGCCGGAGTGCAGCGAGTGCTGGAGCTCGAGAGCGAGGTTGCCGAGCTTCAGGCCCAGCTGTCAGAGGCCCGCCAGGCCCACAAGGACGACCGGGCGGAGTTGGCCGCCCGCGGCTTCAACCCCGGCAGCCTGGTCCCGGCGGTCCGACCCCAGAGGCCGGTGACCCTGTACCGCGCCCGGCGCGACCCGGCCGCGGGCGGCCGCTGAGGCGAGGAACTGCCATGGCACTAGACCCCAACCGCTGGACTCTCAAGACGACGGAGGCCTTCGCGGCCGCCACCGAGGCGGCCCGGTCGGCCTCGCACGCCGAGGTCACGCCCGACCATCTGCTCCTCGCCCTGCTGGCCCAGACCGATGGCCTGGTGCTGCCCATGCTGCACTCGGCGGGCGTCGATCCCAAGGCGGTCATGGACAAGGCTCAGCAGGCGGTGGCCACCCTGCCCCGTGCCTACGGGTCCGATGTCGGCATCTCGAGGGAGCTGCGCGACGTGCTCGACGACGCCGACGGGGTGCGCGCCGACCTGGCCGACGACTACCTGTCCACCGAGCATCTCGTGCTGGCCCTCGGCGGCCGCCTGGACATCGACCGCGAGCTGCTGCTCAAAGTGCTGCACGAGGTGCGGGGCAGCCACCGGGTCACCACCAAGGCGCCCGAGGACCAGTACCAGGCGCTGGAGCGCTACGGCCGCGACCTCACCGACGAGGCCCGGTCCGGCAGTCTCGACCCCGTCATCGGCCGCCACGACGAGATCCGGCGAGTCATAAGGGTCCTGGCCCGGCGCCGCAAGAACAACCCGGTGCTGATCGGCGAGCCCGGAGTGGGCAAGACCGCCATCGTGGAGGGCCTGGCCCAGCGCATCGTCGACGGCGACGTGCCCGACAGCCTGGCCGGCAAGCGCCTCATCGTGCTGGATCTGGCCGCCATGGTGGCCGGCGCCAAGTACCGGGGCGAGTTCGAGGAGCGGCTCCAGGCGGTGCTGTCCGAGATCGAGGAGGCCGGCGGCGAGATCGTCACGTTCATCGACGAGCTGCACACCATGGTGGGGGCCGGTGCTGCCGAGGGGGCCATGGACGCCGGCAACATGCTCAAGCCCATGCTGGCCCGGGGCACGCTGCGGATGGTGGGCGCCACCACCCTCGACGAGTACCGCAAGCATCTCGAGACCGACGCCGCGCTGGAACGCCGCTTCCAGCCGGTGCTCGTCGAACCCCCGTCCGTCGACGCGACCGTGGCCATCCTGCGGGGCTTGCGAGAGCGCTACGAGGTCCATCACGGAGTGCGCATCAAGGACTCGGCCCTGATCGCGGCGGCCCAGCTGTCGGACCGCTACATCACCGGGCGGTTCCTGCCCGACAAGGCCATAGACCTCATCGACGAGGCGGCCAGTTCGCTGCGCATCGAGATCGACTCGGTGCCGACCGAGATAGACGTGGTGGAGCGCCGCCTGCGCCAGCTCGAGATGGAGCGGGTCGCGCTGACCGCCGAGACCGACGCCACCTCACGCGAGCGCCTGGGCGACCTGGAGCGTGAGATCGCCGAGCTGACCGAGGAGTCCTCCGCGCTCACCGCCCGCTGGCAGGCCGAGAAGGAGGCCATCGGCGTCATCCGATCCCTCAAGGAGGAGCTGGAGACCCGGCGGTCCGACCTCGAGCGCGAGCCCGACCTGGAGCGGGCCGCCGAGCTCCGCTTCGGGATCATCCCCGGGACCGAGCGTCGCATCGACGCGGCCACCGGCCGCCTGGCCGGGCTGCAGAGCGACTCGTCGATGCTCACCGAGGAGGTCGACGCCGACCACATCGCGGCCGTGGTCAGCCGCTCGACCGGCGTGCCGGTGTCGCGCCTGATGGAGGGCGAGACGGCCAAGCTGATCCGCCTGGAGGAGCATCTCCATGAGCGGGTCGTGGGCCAGGACGAGGCCGTGGGCGTGGTGGCCAACGCCATCCGCCGCAGCCGTGTCGGCCTGGGCGACCCGCACCGCCCCATCGGCAGCTTCCTGTTCCTGGGTCCCACCGGGGTCGGCAAGACCGAGCTGGCCCGATCCCTGGCCGCGTTCCTGTTCGACGACGAGGGCGCCATGGTGCGGATCGACATGTCGGAGTATCTCGAGAAGCACTCGGTGTCCCGGCTCATCGGTGCGCCCCCCGGGTATGTGGGCTACGACTCCGGCGGCCAGCTCACCGAGGCGGTCCGGCGGCGTCCCTACGCGGTGGTGCTCCTCGACGAGGTCGAGAAGGCCCACGCCGAGGTGTTCGGCGTGCTGCTGCAGCTGCTCGACGACGGCCGTCTCACCGACGGGCAGGGCCGCACCGTGGACTTCACCAACGTCGTGCTGATCATGACGTCGAACCTGAAGGGCGAGCCGGGCAACTTCTTCAGGCCCGAGTTCGTGAACCGCATCGACGACATCGTGCGATTCCGACCTCTGGAGCTCGACGACCTGGCCGCCATCGTCGACATCCAGCTGGCTCAGCTGGGTGAGCGCCTGGACCCGCAGCGCCTCAGGCTGGAGGTCACCGCCGAGGCCAAGGAGCACCTGGCCCGCGCCGGGTACGACCCCGCCTTCGGGGCCCGGCCCCTGAAGCGGCTGATACAGCGGGCCATCGGGGACCCGCTGGCCATCGCCATGCTGGAGGGCCGCTACAACAGCGGCGACGTGGTCACCGTCGATGTCGACGAGACCGGCGAGTCGCTCAATCTCGGCTGACAGCTAGAGTTAACGGGTAACGCCCCCCGATTGAAGGAGAGCGCCGTGCCTGCGACCGTTGTCGTCGGTACCCAGTGGGGCGACGAGGGGAAGGGGAAGTTCACCGACCTCGTCGCTGCCGAGATGGACTTGGTCGTCCGCTACCAGGGTGGCCACAATGCGGGCCACACGCTCGTGGTGGGCGGTGAGACCTTCAAGATCCAGCTGGTGCCCAGCGGAGTCTTGTACGAGCACATCACACCCGTGATCGGCAACGGGGTGGTGGTCGACCCGAGGGTCCTCATTGCCGAGATGGACGCCCTCGGTGCCAGAGGCGTCGACTGCAGCTCCGTGCGGCTGTCGGGCAACGCTCACCTGATCATGCCCTACCACACCGAGTTGGACGCCCTGCACGAGCGCCACCTCGGCAAGGCGAAGCTCGGCACCACCAAGCGGGGCATCGGACCCGCCTACGCCGACAAGTCGATGCGCATCGGGCTGCGGGTGCAGGACCTGCTCGACCCGCCGATCTTCCGTGCCAAGCTCGAAGCCGCTCTTTCCCACACCAACAAGGTCCTGGCCAAGGTCTTCAACCGCCTGCCCATGAACGCCGACGACATCGCTCGCGATTACCTCGGTGGATGCGCAGAACGGCTGGCGCCCCACATCACCGACACGGTGACGTTGCTGCACGAGGCCCTCGAGTCCGGTCAACAGGTGCTGCTGGAGGGGGCCCAGGGAACGTTCCTCGACCTCGACCACGGCACCTACCCCTTCGTGACCTCATCCAACCCGGTCGTGGGAGGCGCCTGCACCGGAACCGGTATCGGTCCCCGCCACATCGACAGGGTCATCGGCATCACCAAGGCCTACGTGACCCGGGTGGGCTCGGGGCCGTTCGTCACCGAGCTGTTCGACGAGGTCGGCGATCACCTGGTGGAGGTCGGCGGCGAGTTCGGCACCAACACCGGCCGGCGGCGCAGGACGGGGTGGTTCGACATGGTGATGATGCGCCAGGCGGTGCGGCTCAACTCGATCACCGAGGTGGCCCTCACCAAGCTCGACGTACTCGACGGCCTGGAGCGTCTCAAGGTGTGCGTCGCCTACGAACTCGACGGCGAGCGCTTCGAGCACATGCCCTACCACCAGTCGGTGATCCACAAGGCGGTGCCGGTGTACACCGAGCTCGAGGGCTGGAGCACCGACCTGAGCGGTGTCACCCGGTCGTCGCAGCTGCCGGCCGCGGCTGCCGACTACATCGCCTTCCTGGAGGACGGCATCGGTGTGCCCATCCGGCTGGTGGGCGTAGGTCCGGGGCGGAGCCAGTACCTGGACTGGCAGGAAGCGGCCTAGTCGCCGAGGTCGGGCAGCGAAGTGGACGCTGGGATCCCCAACGTGCTGGCGGGTCGCTACGCCAGCGAGCGCATGCGGGCGTTGTGGTCGCCCGAGCGCCGTGTCGTGCTGGAGCGCCGGCTGTGGCTGGCGGTGCTGGAGGCGCAGCGCAGGCTCGGTCTGGACGTCGACGGCAGTGTCGTCGAGGCGTACGAGGCGGTGGTCGATGACGTCGACCTCGAATCCATCGCGGCCCGGGAGGCGGTCACACGCCACGACGTGAAGGCCCGCATCGACGAGTTCTGCGCGCTGGCCGGCCACGAGCAGATCCACCTGGGGATGACGTCGCGCGATCTCACCGAGAACGTGGAGCAGCTCCAGGTCCTCGAGTCGCTGAATGTGATCCGCGACGACCTGGTCGCCGTCATCGCCCGGCTGGCTGACCTTGCCGAGCGCCACGCCTCGACACCGATGGTGGCCCGGACCCACAACGTGGCCGCGCAGGCCACCACGTTGGGGAAGCGTTTCGCCGACGCCGCCGCCGAGACGATGCTCGGCTTCACCAGGGTCGACGAGCTCTTGCGCCGGTACCCGCTCAGGGGAATCAAGGGACCGGTCGGCACCCGGCTCGACCAGCTCGACCTACTCGGCTCGGCGGAGGCCGTGGACGAACTGGAGCGGATCGTGGCCCAGCACCTGGGCTTCGGCCGGGTGCTCGGCGCGACCGGACAGATCTATCCCCGTTCACTGGATCTCGATGTGGTGGCTGCGGTGGTTCAGGCCGTCTCCGGGCCGGCGTCGTGGGCGACGACCATCCGGCTGATGGCCGGACACGGCCTCGTCGCCGAGGGGTTCCGGGAGGGCCAGGTCGCATCCTCGGCCATGCCCCACAAGGCCAACGCCCGGTCCTCGGAGCGGATCGGCGCACTGCGTACCGTCCTCGACGGCCATCTCGCCATGGCGGCATCGGTCGCCGGTCGCCAGTGGAACGAGGGCGACGTGAGCTGCTCGGCGGCCCGCCGGGTCATGCTCCCCGACGCGTTCTGCGCCGCCGACGGCCTCCTGCACACCGCGCTGGAAGTGCTGGAGGAACTGCACATCGACGAGGCCGCCCTCCGGGCCGAGTTCGAGCGCAACTTGGCCGCACTGGCGACCACGCGGCTGCTCACCGTCGTTGTCCGCGCCGGGATGGGGCGCGAGGCCGCTCTCGAGGTGCTGGCGGAGCCCACCCGGCGGGCCGCTCAGCAGGCCGGCGGGGGTGAGCCCGCCGACCTGGACGGTCTGCTCGACGCGCTCGCCGCCGACCAGCGCGTGCCGCTGGACCGCGACGACATGGCCCGGTTGGTGGCGGAGCCGTCGCAGTTCACAGGAACGGCGCCGGCACAGACCGCGATCGTGGTGGCCTCCGCCCGCGAGATCGCGGCGCGCCACCCCGCCGCCGCAGCGCAGTCTCCCGAAGTTCGGTTTTGATCGCTCGCCGGGGCGAGCGGCCCGCTGGAACCGTCAGGTGCCGCCGCGGGAGATGCCGGCCCGCTTGAGAACTGACGCCGGAACGCCCACTTCCCGCCATGCGGAGTATGTGATTCCCTTGCGACCGCTGTAGGAGACGGCAACCTCGACGAAGGCGTCTTCGAGTCCGCTGATGTCGGTGACCTCTGCGGGTGCGCTCAGAGCCCTCTCAAGGTCGATCCGTTCTTGAACGAGTTGTACCCGACGTATGGGTGTAGCCGACTCCAGCGCTTCGCCGATGGCCTCAATTCGCTTCTGCATGGACTCGGCAGTACGCCGCCGACCGGGTCGAGGCCGATTCGATTCGAGGCCTTCAAGGTATGCGCTAACGGCCTTGTTCTCGGATCGAGCCCGGGCATTTGCAGCCTTGTGCTCGTCTGACATTTGTCGGACCACTGGTTGCTCCTGTTCTGTTGAATCTAGAGATTCGAATGATAGCCATTCCCGTGTCGCATATTCAACCACGGCTGCCAGGAGATGTGTTCTGCCAATATCTGGCTAGGGTTTCTGCCTCAACCAGCGCAAGTCCGGGAGTTGACTTGGACACACCGACGCCCGCTTACTCGATAACTATCAAGGTCTCGCTGGGCAATCGGCCCGGGACATTGGGTCGCTTTGCTACCGCTATTGGCGATGCGGGCGGCAATATCGCCGCTATCCCGGGATTCGAGGCCAAGGGCCCGGTCGTGATGCGGGAGATCGATGTGCTGGCCAAGTCGCCCGATCATGCCCGTGAGATAGTGGCTGCTGTCAGTCATCTCGACGGCGTCACTGTCCTCGACTGGTGGGACCGCACATTCCGGCTTCATGAGGGCGGAAAGATAGAGGTCAACGCCTTGTGTGCGGTGGGCGACGCCCATGACCTGGCCATGGCCTACACGCCGGGTGTAGCCCGCGTGTGCACGGCGATCGAGCGGGAACCCATGCTGCGTCACACCCACACTATCGTGAAGAACATCGTCGCCATCGTCACCGACGGCACCGCGGTACTGGGCCTCGGCAACATCGGTCCGGCGGCAGCCCTGCCGGTAATGGAGGGCAAGGCTCTGCTGTTCAAGGAGTTCGGAGGCGTGGATGCCTTCCCGGTGTGTCTTGATGTGAGCACCCCCGACGAACTGGTTGAGACCGTCGTCCGTATGGCCCCCTCCTTCGGCGGCATCAACTTGGAGGACATCGCCGCGCCCGCGGCGTTCGAGATCGAAGAACGGCTCATCGATGCCCTTGACATCCCGGTGTTTCATGACGACCAGCACGGCACAGCCATCGTGACCACGGCTGCCTTGAGAAACTCTCTCAAGCTGATCGGCAAACCCCTCAACGATGTGTCGGTAGTGATCTCGGGCACCGGGGCGGCCGGCCTCGCCGTCGCAAAGATGCTTCATGACGCCGGTGTCGGCGAGATTGTGGGCGCTGACAGGCTCGGCGCGATCCATGAGGGCCGCCGCGGGCTGCACGACGCCAAGCAGTGGTTCGCAAGCAATACCAATCCCGATCAGAAGGCGGGCTCTCTCTCGGAGGTCATACGCGGTGCCGATGTGTTCGTGGGAGTGTCTGCGCCGGGCCTGCTCAGGGCCGATGATGTCCGGGCCATGGGCCGCGATCCGATCATCTTTGCGATGGCCAACCCCGATCCGGAGATTCGACCTGAGGAGGTCGACGGTCTGGCTGCGATCATGGCCACCGGCCGGTCCGACTTTCCCAATCAGATCAACAATGTCCTTGCCTTCCCCGGGGTGTTCAGAGGTGCGCTGGACGCCAGCGCCACGTGCATCACCGAACGGATGAAGGCGGCCGCCGCCAAAGCCATCGCCGACGTGATCGACGACGAGGATCTGGACCGCAACTACATCATCCCGTCCGTCTTCGACAGAAGGGTTGCATCGCGGGTGGCCGTCGAAGTGGCCGCTTGCGCGGTGGCCGAGGGCTGCGTGCGGCCGCCGGCCCCGCCGGTTCCCTCCGACCTTCTCTAACCGGCCAGGCTTCAGGCCTCGATCCGGCTCAGGTCGCGCACCGCACCCTTGTCGGCGGAGGTGGCCATGGCCGCGTAGGCCCGCAACGCGGCCGACACCCGGCGCTGGCGGTTCCCGGGCCTCCAGCCTGCCGGGCGGGCGTCCTCCTGCTGCCGCCGCCGGGTGAGTTCGGCCTCATCGACCCGCAGATTGACGGCGCGGCTACCGATGTCGATGTCGATCATGTCGCCGTCCCGGATCAGGGCGATGGCGCCGCCCTCGGCCGCCTCGGGCGAGGCGTGGCCGATGGACAGACCCGACGTGCCGCCGGAGAAGCGGCCGTCGGTGAACAGCGCACACTCCTTGCCCAGGCCCCGGGACTTGATGTACGACGTCGGGTAGAGCATCTCCTGCATGCCGGGACCGCCCCTGGGCCCCTCGTAACGCACGACCACCACATCGCCGGACTGGACCCCGCCGGTGGAGTCGAGGATCCCGTCGCAGGCCTCCTCCTGGCTCTCGAACACCCTGGCCGGCCCGGAGAACCGGAAGATCGACTCGTCGACGCCGGCGGTCTTGATGATGCAGCCGTCGGTGGCGATGTTGCCGTAGAGCACGGCCAGGCCGCCGTCGGCGCTGTAGGGGTGGTCGACCGACCGGATGCAGCCGCCGGCCCGGTCGGTGTCGAGCGTCGGCCACCGCTCGGCCTGGCTGAACGCCGCCTGGGTGGGGATGCCCGCCGGCCCGGCCCGGAAGAACTCGACGACCTCCGTGGACGGGTCGCGCATCACGTCCCACACCTCGAGAGCGTCGGCGAGCGTGTTGGAGTGCACCGTCGGGACCGAGGTGTCCAGCAGCCCGCCCCGGTCCAGCTCGCCCAGGATGCCCATGATCCCCCCGGCCCGGTGCACATCCTCCACGTGGTACCGGTCGGTGGACGGCGCAACCTTGCAGATGTTGGGCGTGCTGCGGCTGAGACGGTCGATGTCGGCCATCGTGAAGTCCACCTCGCCCTCGCGCGCCGCGGCCAGGATGTGCAGCACGGTGTTGGTGGAGCCGCCCATGGCGATGTCGAGGCGCATGGCGTTCTCGAAGGCGACCTTGGTGGCGATCGAGCGGGGCAGCACCGACTCGTCGTCCTTCTCGTAGTAGCGCCGGGCCAGGTCCACCACCCGCCGGCCGGCCTCGCAGAACAGGTCGCGGCGGTCGGCGTGGGTGGCCAGCACCGTGCCGTTGCCGGGAAGTGACAGCCCCAGCGCCTCTGTGAGGCAGTTCATCGAGTTGGCGGTGAACATGCCCGAGCACGAACCGCAGGTGGGGCAGGCCGAGCGCTCCATCTCCAGCAGGTCCTCGTCGCTGACGGAGGCGTCGCCCGCGGAGATCATCGGGTTGATCAGGTCGAGCTTCACGCTCACGCCGGCCAGCTTGGTCTTGCCCGCCTCCATGGGTCCGCCCGAGACGAAGACGGTGGGCACGTTGAGCCGCATGGCTGCGATCAGCATCCCCGGGGTGATCTTGTCGCAGTTGGAGATGCACACCAGCGCGTCGGCGCAGTGGGCGTTGACCATGTACTCGACCGAGTCGGCGATGAGGTCGCGGCTGGGGAGGCTGTAGAGCATCCCGCCGTGGCCCATGGCGATGCCGTCATCGACCGCGATGGTGTTGAACTCCTTGGCCACCCCGCCCGCGGCCGCGATCTCGCTGGCCACGAGCTGGCCGAGATCCTTCAGATGGACATGGCCCGGCACGAACTGGGTGAACGAGTTGGACACCGCGACGATGGGCTTGTCGAAGTCGTCGTCGGTCATGCCGGTGGCCCGCCACAGGGCCCGGGCCCCGGCCATGTTCCGACCTTGGGTCGTGGTGTGTGATCGGAGCTGCGGCATACAACCACACTACCGAACTCTGCCGTTGTGGGGACCGGCGGGTGCTGCGTGTGTTCGCTTGCTGTTGACCGGCGGGTGCTGCGTGTGTTCGCTTGCTCGCACGGGCTTCGCCCTATTCGCTCGCAAGTCGAACACCCGCATCCCCCGCCTGGCATCGCCCGCCTCGCCGTCGCAGTTCCGTCGGCGGTGGTTGCAATGCCTGACTGGTTGAGTTAACGTGAAATATATGGAAAAGAATTAGGGCGAGGTGGGATGGGAACTTTTGAATGGCCTCTACGGCTAGAGACCATGGATGGCCGAAGCTCGCTGGAATTCGAGGCGCTGGTGGACACCGGCTCGACCTTCACAGTCGTGGCCGCGGACCAGTTGCGGGAACTCGGAGTGTCGCCCCTCGAGAAGGTGCACCTCGAGCTGGCCGACGGGCGGCGCGACTTCTACGACATCGGCCGGGCCATGGCCACCATCGACGGACGCACCGAGGCGACCCTGGTCGTCTTCGGCGAGGAGGGCGCGTCCGCGCAGCTGGGCGCCTACACGCTTGAGGGGCTGCGGCTGCAAGTAGACCCGGTTCACCGGCAGTTGGTCCCGCTGAGAGGTCGGGCTTGAGCGGATCTGACGAGTCCCAGCGCAGTCCGGGAGGGTTCTAGAAGGCCGCCCCAGCGGGCGTTGTGGGGGTGAACTCGGCGGGGAGGTGCTTGATGCCGTGGATGAAGGCTGACGACAGCAGCTCGGGCTCGCCGGTGGCGTGGATGTCGCCGATGCGGGAGAACAGCTCCCGGAACATCACCTTGATCTGGCGGCGGGCCAGGTGGGCGCCGAGGCAGTAGTGCGGACCTGGGCCGCCGTAGCCGACGTGGGGGTTGGGGTCGCGCAGCACGTCGAAGGCGAGCGGGTCGTCGAACACCGTCTCGTCCCGGTTGGCGCACAGGTAGTGCATCACCACCTGGTCGCCCTCGTCGATCCTGACGCCCTCCAGTTCGGTGTCGCACAGCGCGGTGCGGCGCATGTAGGTGACCGGGCTGGCGATCCGCACGATCTCCTCCACCGCACTGTGGGCCACGCTCTCGAAGTCCTCGACCCAGATGCGACGCTGGTCGGGATGATCGGTGAGGTATACCAGGCCCCAGCTGATGGCGTTGCGGGTGGTCTCGTTCCCGGCCACCACCAGCAGAACGAAGAAGCTGGCCAGCTCGGCCCGGGTCAGCCGCTCCCCGTCGACCTCCGCGTTGACGAGGACGCTGGTCAGGTCCTCGGACTCCGCGCCGACCTTGGACTCGGCCACATCGTCCATGAGCCGGCTCAGGCCCTCCCCCGCACCGAGGATGGCGGTGATCAGGTCGCCGAAGGCGGGGACGTACTCCTCGTCGGCCGCGCCCAGGATGATGTTGGACTGGTCGAACACGAAGTCGTGCTCCGACTCGGGGATCCCCATCAGGTCGCAGACGATGCGCAGCGGCAGGCGGGCGGCCACATCGGTGACGAAGTCGCACTCGCCCCGCTCGCAGACCTCGTCCACGATCATCGAGGCCTGGTCCTGCACCGAGTCCTCCAGCCGGGCCAGCATGCGGGGCGTGAAGCCCGCCGACACCAGCCGCCGCAGCCGGGCGTGGCGGGGGTCGTCCATGGCGATGATGGAGTTGAAGTACTCGTTGAACTCCGGCGGGAAGTCGTTGATGGTGACTCCCCGGGCCGACGAGTAGATCTGCGGGTTGCGCGACACCTCCAGGATGGGAGCGTGCCGGGGCACGACCCAGGCGCCCGGCGTCTTGATGCCCGCCAGTTCGTCCACGAACTGGAATCCGGGAAAGAACGTGAGCGGCTGGGAGCGGAGCCTCCTCAGGTCCTCCTCCAACTCGTCGCGGTGCCGCCGCCAGAAGACATTGTGTATCGGGTTGCCGGGGTCCGCCTTGTCCGCCGGTGGGGGCTTGGTGGAGGGACCGGGTGCGGTGACGGTCATGGCATGCGGCTCCGGTCGCGGCGGTGGATCGCTGCTCTCACAGTAGTGGTCGGGCGCGGCGTCGATCCGCGGACCTTCCGCTTTTCAGGCGGACGCTCTGCCAACTGAGCTACCCGACCGGGGTAGTCGCCGCCGGTGAGGGCAGCAACGCGGTCCTGACGGGATTTGAACCCGCGGCCTCCACCTTGACAGGGTGGCGATCACTCCAGACTGATCTACAGGACCGGGCGCACGACGGGCGTGCGGATGTGAAACGCTAGCGAGCCGTCCGGATGCTCGCACCCCCAACGGGATTCGAACCCGTGTTACCGGCGTGAAAGGCCGGCGTCCTAGGCCGCTGGACGATGGGGGCCCGCCGGCCGTCGCCGACGGGCTCAGGCTACCGGCCGCGGCTCGCGGTCTCCCAACGTGCTCACATGGACTGATCGTTGTGCTCCATGCAGTCCCTGCGACTACGATTTTCGGGATGGATCGTCGGGACCAGCACTGATGCCCCCTTCGGGAACGGGAGTGATGACGAGGTCGCTGACGTTGATCGACGAGCTCGTCCTGACGCTCCTCAATGAGGAGAGCGGCTACTTCCGCCAGGTTCCGGGTTGGAATCTGAACTGCGCGATCGTGGGCGCGGCCCTCGCCGAGCTGTCGCTCATGGCCCGCATCGACACCGACATGGAGTCCCTGATCCTCCTGGACGGGACCGCGACCGGCGACCCTGCGCTCGACCCTGTCCTCTACAAGGTCGCGGCCGAGAAGACTCAACGCAACGCCCAGTACTGGATCGAGCGGCTCGCTCCTGAAGCGGAGTCGATAATCGACCTGACCCTGGCCCGCCTGTGCGACCTGAAGATTCTCCAGCATCACGATGGCGATTTCTGGTCGCTGGCCGGATCGGCCTGGCGAATGGGAGTTCACACCGGCTCTGAGGTGGGTACGGCCGTCGAGTTCGTCAAGACCCGGATCAGCCGGGCCATCTTCAACAACGAGATCCCGGACCCGAGAGACGTCATCATCATCTGCCTTATCGACACCTGCGACGTGCTGCGCTTCATCTTCGAACTCGACGAGGAGTCTGAGGAGCGCGTCGAGCAGGTCTGCAAGATGGACCTGATCGGTCGCGCCATCGCGGATGCAGTCGGTCAGAACATCGCCGGGCAGTTGATCAGACAGCCCGCCCTGGCCAAGCGGATTCCCGTCGTCAAGCTCTGGAAGCTGCTGGGCAGCAAGAGTGTCCGTACCCGCAACGTCCCCGCAGTCTTCGCAGAGCTCAAGGAGGAGTACGGCCCGGTGTTCGAGATCCGGCCGCCCTTCATGCAGAACATGATCTGTCTCGTAGGGCCGGAGACGAACCACTGGGTCCACCGGCACGGCCGTATGCACCTCAGGGCCAGGGACTATCTGGAGGACTTCGAGAAGGTCTACGGCGGGGTGGGACTGCTGCCCGCCCTCGACGGGGCCGACCACTTCCGGTACCGGAAGTCCATACAGCCGGCGTACGGGCGTACCAGGCTGGAAGAACAGATGGACACGTTTCTCGCCAATGCTCGGGGCTGCTTGGCGACCTGGGATATCGGAGAGACGCGGCAAGCGGTGGGAATGTGCCGGCGTCTGATCAACTCGACGATGTCGCCGCTGAACATAGGCATCGATTCGCAGGACATCGCGGACGACATGCACAAGTTCAAGGATCGGGCCCTCAAGACCCACATCGGGAGAACCCTGCCCAAGTTCATGCTGAAGACTCCGAGCATGAGGCGCCGGGCCAAGCTGGTCGGCGAGGTGGTGGAACGGGTACTGAGCGTCCACACCCCCGCCCAGAGGGCTGGATGCCCCCGGGACCTGGCCGACGATCTGCTGACCATGCACTCGAACGACCGGCAGTTCCTACCGGAGTCGAATCTGCGGTTCGTGCTCTCGGCGCCGCTGATCGCCAGCATGTACGTGGGCGATCAGCTCAGCTTCATCGCCCACGCCATGGTGTCGCAGCCGGAGTTCTACGAGAAGATCCGCGCCGAGGCCGATGCCATGTTCGCGGACGGCGATCCAGATCCCAAGGCGCTCACCGGACCAGGGACCGACATCACTCGCCGCTTCATCATGGAGTGCCTGCGTCTCTACCCGATCGTCCCGATGTCGGTCCGCAACGTCGCCAATGCATGCGAGGTCGAGGGCTACGAGTTGCCCGAGGGCGTTCGGGTCTTCATCGTCACGACCGCCACCCACTACATGAAGGACATCTTCCCCGACCCCTTCAAGTTCGACATCGACCGCTACCAGGCGCCCCGCAAGGAGCACATCGGCACGGGATACGCCCCGTACGGCCTGGGGACGCACACATGCCTGGGTTCCCGGCAGGTGGAGTTGTACCTGACCACCAACCTGCTGCTGATGGCGCACTACTTCACGTTCGAGATCGCCCCCAAGAACTACAAGCTCAAGATCAGCCCGTTCCCGTCGATGTCACCCAGCAAGAAGCTGAAGTTCCGCATCTCCGAGCGGAGGCACGAGCTACCCGCCTGAGGTGCCCTGCTCCTGGGCGTGGCGCTGGTGGATCTCCTCAACGGCCACGTCCAGGTCGTCCCACATGCGCTGCACAGTCGAGCGCAGGCGCATGTTCTCATAGGCGCCCCACACAGTCATCGCAGGCGGTACCACCAGGATGGAGACGAGCAGCGAGTAGGCGATGGAGATCGCGGCGGTGATGCCGAACTGTTGCGTTCCCGCCAGCGGCGAGAAGATCAGCACCCCGAACCCGAGCGCCGTGGTCAGCGCCGAACCCAGCAGCGCCGACCCTGTGGTCGCCAGCGTCCGGATCGCCGCTTGCTCCGGGTTGCGCACCCGGGAGAACTCCTCCCGGTAGCGGTGTATCACGTGGATGGTGTAGTCCACCCCGATCCCGATGGACAGCGCGGTGATGATCGAGGTGATCAACCCGTAGGGAATGTCCAGCAGCGCCATCGTGCCCAGGATCCAGATGAGGACGAGCACGATCGGCCCCACCGCGATTATCCCCAGCGTGGGCCGGCGCAGCGTGATCCAGAAGAAGAGAATCAGGATGCCGAGGGCGGCGACCACCGTCGAGCTGATCGCCTCCGTCTGGCGGGATGTGATCTGGTCGGTGACGGTGACCGACAGGATGCTCGCCGAAGTTGCGATGATGGCGCGGTCGTCACCGGACCACAGCGCATCGATCTCATCCTGGAGCACCGCGGTCGCGGCGGGATCATCGGTGTAGGTCGGGAACTGGAACAGGATCGCGTCGGTGCCGCCGGGGTCGTTGGCCAGCAGGTGTGACAGGGCGGGCTCCCTCGCGCCGAGCCTGTCCAGGAACTCCTGCATGAGTACGGGGTCGAGTCTTACGCCGGCGGAGGCTTCGGCGAAGAGTCCGGCCAGTTCGGCGTCGTACTTGTCGCCCGGTTCGGAACTGTCGTGGGTCCAGTCGCGCAGGAGGGACACATACGAGGCCTCCATCGGTCCCGCGGCCGCCTGGGGTCGGCGCTGCGGGTCGGCGAAGGCGTCGCTGAGATCCTGCACATTCAGGAGGGTTCGGGTTTCGGTGACCTCGGCTCTCACCAGCACGCTGGCCAGCTCCGTCGACCCTCCGACGGCTGCGTCGAGGGTCTCCATGTCGTTGGCCACGCTCCCGTCCCGGGGAAGGATGTCGCGGAGGCTGAACTCCGAGTGGAGTCCGGTGGCTGCCACCCCGAACGCGATCGTCACCGCGGCCACCGCGATGAGATAGGGCGCCGGCCGCCGGGCCACGCTCGCGCCCAGGACCCTCGCCACCCGCTCGATCCCGGGCAGCGCGCCCGACACCGGACGGGGCGGCTTCAGCTTGCCGCGCGCCTCGCGCCGCCGGTCGATGATCGTCCGTCCGGCCGGAACCAGCGTGAGCATCACGATCAGGCTCAATCCCACACCGAGCCCCGCGACGATGCCGAAGTCCCCGATCACGTCGATCGGGGAGAACAGGGTGGCTAGGAAGCTTGCGATGGTTGTGACGGCCGCCAGCGCCAAGGGGATGGCAACGTTTCGCAGTCCTGCGCGGACGGCAACCAGCACCGCCTCGCCCTCGGCTCGCAGCTCCCGGTAGTGCGAGACGGCCTGGATCGCATAGTCCACCGTGAGGCTGATCACGATGATCGGCACCATCGTCGTGAGCGAGCTCGGAGGACCGATCCAGTCCAGCCCGTTCGGCCCGAGCCACCCCTCGGCGCCGACGATCCAGATCAGCGAGAAGACGAGGCCCGTGAGCGTGAGCACCAGATCCGAGAAGGCGCGCAGAAACACCACTATCAGCGCCGCGATCAGCAGCAGCGCCAGCCCGATCAGCGGCGCCATCCCCGTCTCTATGGCCTCGGTGTACTCGTCCTCGATCACCACCGGCGACAGGCTGCTTACTCGCAACGGCCCCGCCGAGTCGGCCGCCAGCTCGCTGATCCGCCGTTCGGCGTCTTGAACCCTGCCGTCGTCGGTGTTGAGCAGGCGGATGTTGGCGATGGTGATCGGGGTGCCGTCCGAGTCGATCCCACCCATCGCGGCCAGTGCGCCGCCGATCTCGGGGATATCTGAGATGGAGTCGATCTCCGTCTGCGTGACCGATGCGGCATCGAGCCCGCCCGCGGCCTCGATCAGCAACGAGGGTGCGATGAGCGGATCGGCGGGCGCCAGCAGCCCGGCTATGTCGGGGGTGCTCACGATGCCGTCGATGAGGGCGTCCATCTGGGCGAGGCCGCCGGGTGTGAGCGCGTCGCCGCGGAACACCAGCGTCACGACGCTCACGTCGCTGGATTCCCCGAAGAACTCGTCGAGTTCGTCCACCGCAGTGGCGATGGCACTCCCGGGGGGAAGGAACGCCAGCGAGGCCCCCTCAACCGGTGGCGCGCGCCTTGTGGCCCCCGCGGCCAGCCCGACGGTGACCAGGAGCAAGACGAGGAGCGTGATGTACGGCCGGGCCGTGACCAGCCGGCTGAACCTGTCGAGCAGGCGACTCATGCCAGGTCACTGTACCTTCCGGGCTTCGGCCCCCAAGAGGCCGAGCGGATGGGCACGCGAATCCGGCGCATACGGCGCGAGGCCGTGGCCCGAGCGGCCCGTGAGCGCAGCGAACAAGAGCGGGAATGCCTGCCTGCTAGTTCCAGGTCACGTCCAGGGGGAGGTGCTCGTGGCGGCGCACGAACATGCTCTTCTCCCAGCGGGGCGGGTCGTCGTCGACGAGACTGAACCATGAGGTGTCCTGCAGCAGACGCTCTAGCGAGCAGAGGGTCTCCAGGCGGGCCAGCGGAGCGCCGACGCAGTGGTGGATGCCCCGTCCGAAGGCCAGGTGGCTGCGGGGTATGCGGCGGTCCAGAACCACCTCGTCGGGCCGGTCGAACTCGGCCGGGTCGCGGTTGGCCGATGACCACAGCAAGAAGGCGGTGGTGCCGGCAGTGAGGGTGACGCCCCCCAGTTCGCAGTCGCGCTTCACCTGGCGGTAGTGGCCTCGAAACGGCGATTCGAGCCGTACGGCTTCCTCGATGAAGCGCTCGATGAGGCCGTGGTCGGCCCTGACCTGCTCCTGGAGGGAGGGATCGTCGGCCAGCATCCGCACCGCGTTCCCGATCAGCGACGCAGTGGATTCTCCGCCGGCGCCGAGCAGCACGGTGAGGGTGCCGATGGCGTCGCCCAGCTCCAGATCGCCGCTGGCCACCGCTTTGGCGCACACCCCCAAGAGGTCGTCGCCGGGATCGTCGCCGGCTTCACTCAGCTTGGCGTACAGAAACCCGTTCGCCTCGTTCGGCGCCTTGGTCATGGCGATGAGGTCCTGCCGGGTGAGCAAGCCGGCCAGCACCCTGCCGCCGCCGAGGGCCCACCTCATCACCTGGGGCCAGTCCTCGTCGGGCAGGCCGATAAGCCGTCCGATGACCCGGGCGGGCACAGGATGGGCCACGGTGTTGGCCCACTCCACCCTGGCCCCCTGGGATCGGGCGACGGCCAACCGCTCGTCGATGAAGACCTCGATCTCGGGCCGCATGGCCTCCATGCGGCGGGCGACCAACTCGGGGAATACCAGGCTGCGGTGAACGGTGTGCTCGGGCGGGTCGGCGGTGGCCAGGGTGGTGGTGCCCTCGCCGAACTCCTCGGTGTTGAACAGGTCGGGGGCGCCGTCCTCGCCGGTGATGACCAGCATGTCGAGGTGGCTGGAGAAATCGTCGATCCGGCGGACGGCGTCCACGACGAGATCGTGGGTGGCGACATAGGCCAGATCGAGTCCTGGAACCAGCCAGACGGGACGCTCCCGGCGGAGCCTCTCATAGAACGGATAGGGATCGGCCCAGACTGCCGGATCGATCACCGATCGAGCCTCCAAGGCAACCGCGGCAGAAGCCGTCATCTTGTTGATCGCGCCGCCAGTCATCCGACCTCGCCCCCTTCTTTCTTGCTCAGTCGTCGGTGCCGGGTGGCAGGGTTCCGGCTGCTTCCGACACCAGTTGGTCGAGCAGCCCGCCCAGCCATTCGTAGAGCATGTAACGGGCTGCTTCCTGGGACTTGTCGCCGGGTCGGGGCGGATCGAAGGTCGCCGCCCCCACCTCGAGCGTGTTGCCCAGGTAGAGGCGCAGGCTGTTGAGGGTCTGCATCCAGGCCGCGATCGCCTCGCTGTCCAGCGGGGTGCCGTCCAGTCCGGCCTCGACGGTGTCGATGGCCTCCAGCCGGTGCTGCAGCAGGGGTCCTGCGGCCATGTCCCAGAACTCCTCGGAGGCCCTGTGGTCGTGGAGATGCACAGGCGGCTGGAAGCGCAGCATAGAGGCATCCCCGCCTCCGATGAGCAGCTGTCGGAACTGCTCGAGCACTGTGGCCAGCCCGGCTCGCTCGTCGTCACCGAGGGTCACGATGATGCCGTCGGGTCCCGAACGGAACCTGGCCCGTGCCATCAGTCCTGCTCGAGGATGGCCCAGAGGCCGTGCTCGTGGAGCCGGTAGACATCGAACTCGGCCTTCTCCCGCTGCCCCGAAGCCACCACCGCCTTGCCCTCGGTGTGGACCTGCATCATCAGGCGGTGGGCCTTCTGTTGCGAGTAGCCGAACAGCTTGCGGAAGACGTAGGTGACATAGGACATCAGGTTGACCGGGTCATCGAGCACGATCACCTTCCACGGCAGGTCGGGCCTCCGGTCCGTCTCGTCGACCGGGTCCTTCACCGGCGCGGTCACCGGCGAGGCCGCGCTCGGCCCGGCCACGGCCATGACAGCCGGCAGCCTCACGGTCGGGCTCCGGCCGTGGCGACCTCGCCGGGGCGGTCGGGCCGCACCGCCGCGGCTGAGGCTCCCGGGGCGTGGGCCGCCTTGACGATCTCGATCCAGGTGACTGACGCCAGCGCCACGTGGATCCCGACCAGCAGCACGGGGACGCCGGTGAAGTACTGCGTGTAGCCCACCGCGCCCTGAACGGCCAACAGCACCGCCACCCGGCCCATCCGGGCCCGGTCCGCGGATCCTGCCGCCCGCAACCGCCACCACGTCCACACCACCATCCCTAGCAGGACCAGAGCAATGATGCTGTGGATCCGGGCGACCTCCTGTACCAGCAGCGGGAGCCTCTCGGCCCGGGTGTCGCCGGCATGGGGTCCGGCCCCGGTCACGAGGGTTCCGCTGACCAGCAGCACCGCTCCCACCGCCAGTACAGCCCACCGCATCAGCCGGGTCACTCCGTCGATGGGGTGGCTCCCGGCCGGGCCGGCGCCGTGCTGGCGGGCCCGGACATCGAGCACGGCCGCGTTCCACAGCAGCACCATCGACAACAGGAAGTGCCCCATGGTGAAGCGCGGATCGAGTTCGGACAGCACCAGCAGGGCGCCCAGCGCGACCTGGGCCAGCACCCCGACCACCAGGCCCAGCGACAGGGCGGTCAGGTCGGATCGCCGGGGTCGGCGCCTGACTGAGCCCAGCACCGCCGCCATCACCGCGATGGCCACGACCCCGGTGAAGAGCCGGTTCACGAACTCCACCAGGGCGTGGTACTCGAGGTCGGCCACGAAGCGGTCCTCGGAGCAGGTGGGCCAGTCCTCGCATCCCAATCCCGAGCCGGTGAGGCGCACCGCGGTGCCGGTCACCACGATGGCCGTGAGGGCCCACAGAGCGAACCGGGTGAGACGGGTGTAGGCCATCGGTGCCACGTATCGATGGTACGGCCAAAAGGGCGGCGCGAGATTCCTGGTCCGGCTGTCGTATGACCCTCTCAACCTCCTAGCCTGCTGAGGTGGCTGGAACCGTCACCGGAAGCCTGCGCGCCCCCCGGCCAAGAGGCCGAGCGGGCAGGCGAGCGAATCGGCTCATACGGCGCGAGGCCGTGGCCCGAGCGGCCCGTGAGCGCAGCGAACAAGAGCGGGAGGCACCCCCTCGCAGCGCGACGGGCCTGCGCCTACCCGCGCACGTCCTGAGCCGGGCGGCGGCCTATGTGGCGCTGACCAAGCCCCGCATAGTCGAACTGCTGCTGGTCACCACCCTTCCCTCCATGGTTCTGGCCGAGCGGGGTCTGCCGTCGGTGTGGCTCATGGGGGCCACCATTGTCGGGGGCGCGATGGCCGCCGGCGGGGCCAACGCGCTCAACATGTACGTCGACCGCGACATCGACCGGCTCATGCACCGGACCCGCAACCGTCCGCTGGTCACCGGAGCGGTCCGCGCCGGAGAGGCGATCGTCTTCGCGGTGGCCCTGACTGCCGGCTCCTTCGTGTGGTTGTGGGCCTTCGTGAACCTGCTGTCTGCCGCGCTGGCCGCCGCGGCCGCCCTGTTCTACGTGTTCGTGTACTCGCTGTGGCTCAAGCGGACCTCCATCCGCAACATCGTGATCGGCGGTGCAGCCGGAGCGGTACCGACCCTTGTGGGCTGGACCGCGGTCACCGGATCGCTCGACTGGCCCCCGGTGGTGCTGTTCGCGGTGATCTTCTACTGGACGCCGCCCCACTTCTGGGCCCTCGCCATCCGCTACCGCAGCGACTACGAGGCCGCCGACGTGCCGATGCTCCCGGCGGTGGCCGGGCTGCGAGCGACTGCCCGCCGCATCGTCGCCTACACGCTCGCGCTGTGGGTGCTGACCCTGGTGCTCGTGCCGGTGGCGTCGATGGGTGTCCTGTATGTCGTGGCTGCGCTGGTCCTGGGCGCGGGCTTCCTCGCGCTGGCCGTCGACGTGCTGCGCCGCCCGGATCCGACCCGGTCAATGCGGCTCTTCGGCTGGTCGAACGCCTACATCGTGCTGCTCTTCACCAGCGTCGCTGCCGACGTTCTGATCCGCAACGGGTTCTGAGGATGGAGATGTGCTCGTGCCGAGGCCCCGCATGGCGCCTCCCAGCGGCTCAGCGGCGTCGACGCCGATTGTCGGCGGCCCCATCGTCAATGTGTAGCATCGCCCCCCGATGACGCTGACCGAGTCCCCCGTCGCGGAATCGGAGGCTGCCGCCGAAGCCGACACTGACGCCGGCGGCCCGGCCGCGCCGGCTGAGACTCTCGGGGCGCCCCGGGGGCTGGCCCAGCCGTTCATGACCAACGACGCGGCGCAGGTCGGCAGGCTCTTCGTGGTCATGTCGCTCCTGATGGGGTCGGGTACGGCCGTCATCGGCGTGCTGCTCTCGCTGGGACGCACCGACGCGGCGGCTCCCGATGACCTGTTCGGCGGTCTCAACGCCTACTTCCGCATGTGGACGCTCTACCGGGCGTCGTTCGTGCTGCTGGTGGTCATGCCGCTACTTCTCGGCCTGGCCCTGGCCGTTGTGCCGGCCCAGGTGGGAGCGGGAAATGTGGCTTTCCCCCGGGCCGCGCTGGCGTCGTTCTGGTCGTGGCTGATCGGCGCGGTGATCATCGTCGTGTCGGTGCTCGCGGGAGGGGGCTGGGGCGCAGTCGACGGCGTGACCGGCAACGAGAGCGACGCCATGGCCCTCACGTTGCTCGGCACCGGCATGGTGATCATCGCGCTGCTGCTCGGGGCCATCGTGGTCGCCACTACCGTGATCTCGCAGCGCCAGACCGGCATGAGCCTCCTCGACGTGCCCCCGTTCTCGTGGTCGATGCTGGTGACCGCCGCGGTATGGCTGTTCTCCCTGCCGGTGGCCATCGCCAACATCGTGGTCATCTACGCAGACCTGCGGGGTCGCCAGGCCATCGCCTTCGGCCGGCCGGAGAGTCCCGACATCTGGCTCCAGCTCGACTGGCTGGTGGAGCAACCCGCCGTGTACGCCATGGCCGTGCCGGTGCTCGGCATCGTCTTCAGTGCGGCCGGCGCGGCCCTCAACGCCCGCTCCAGCCGCCCCGAGGCCATCCTCATCGTGGTAGGGCTGTTCGGCCTGCTGGCGATGGGCGGCTGGTCACAGGACTACTTCACCGCCCCGCAGGACCTCCGCGACGGGCTCGTCTACGTGGCGTTCGGCCTGGCCGCCGTCGTGCCGGTAGTGGCCACCGCCGGCGGCGTCGGCGAGCTGGTGATGCGGGGTTCGAAGACACTGGACCGGCTCCTGGACACCCGGATGCTCGGTGCGGGCGCGGCCCTCAAGCTTCTCGGCGCAGCCGCCCTGGTCGGCGCTCTGCGGGTGATCGAGCCCCTCGACCTGCTCGAGACCTCGGCCACCTGGGCGGTGTTCCACGGTGTCGTCGTGGCCGGCGTCATCGCGGCCGTGGCTGGGCTGGCGACCTGGCCGCAGCTGCTGTTCGGCCCCATCGACCAGAAGGTTGCCCGGGGAGCGATCGTGCTGCTGTTCGGCGGCGGCGGGCTGATGGTGCTGGCCGACCTGATCTCCGGGTTCATCGCCGATGATCCTGATCTCATGGCCCTCGCGCTCGATGGCAGCGCCCCACTCAACGTGGTGGTCCTGGTCGGATCCCTGCTGGTGGCGGCCGGGTTGGCCGCGGCCCTGTTCGGAGCGGTCTCGGCCCTGAGGGCCCGAGCGGCCCGTGAGCGCAGCGAACAAGAGGCCGGGGGCGAGGCGGCATGAGGACGACCGAGCTCCCCGCGGCCGAGGCGACCCGCCCCCGCACTGTCGTCGTGGGCGCCCTGCTGGCCACGGGAGCGACCTTCATGGCCTTCGCCGCTCTCGTCTCGGTGTACGTCCAGCAGCGCCAGCAGGCTCTGGCCCTGGGCGAGGACTGGTTCCCGCCCGGCACGGTCGAGCTCGGCCCGGCCGGGATGATGATGATGACGCTGGCGCTGTCGGTGGTGACGGTGCAGTGGGCGGTGCAGGCCGCCCGGGCCGAGGACCGGCCTCACGGGTTCATCGCGCTGGGTGTCACCCTGATGTTCGGCGCCGCGGTGATCAACCAGTTCTGGTTCGTCTACCAGGACACCGCCTTCGCCATCGACGACGGCCGGGCCGAGCTGCTGTTCTACGCAGTCACCGGCTCGTTCATCGCCATGCTCATCGGGGCGATGGCGATGCTGGCGGTGACCACCATCCGCTCGCTGCTGGGGCCCTTCGGCCGCGATCTGGCCCACGCGGTGCAGGCCTCGGCCCTGTTCTGGCATATGTGCGTGCTGTGCTACTTCCTGGTCTGGTACGTCGTGTTCATAACGAAGTAGGGCGGCAGGCAAGTGTTCACCACCGGTTTCAAGTTCTTCTTCGGTCTGTTCGTCGCGTTCTGCGCAGCCGCGCTCGTCTACGGCTACACCACCGGAGGCAACCACGTCGGCCCCATCTCGCTGGGCTGGAAGGGCGGGGTCGGCGACCACATCGGCTACGGAGTGCTCGTCGGGCTGGCCGGAGTCTGCCTGACCGTCAGCCTGGTGCTGGTGTCGTTCCGCGATGCCGACGCCTCGGCCCAGGCCCGCCTGCAGAACCTTGCCGAGGTGCTCACCGACCAGCCGGTGGCGGCCAGCTTCTGGCCGGTGGTCGCCTCCTTCGGCCTGGGCGCGGCCGCGGTGGGTCTGGTGCTGCACCCCATGGTGTTCGTGCTGGGCCTCGCCCTGATCCTCCTCTCGCTGGTCGAGTGGACGATGGACGCATGGTCCGACCGGGCCACCGGCGACACTTCGATCAACCGGGAGTTGCGCAACCGCATCATGGCGCCCATCGAGATCCCCGTCGTGGGCACGCTCGGTGTGGCCGTGATCGTGCTGGCCGCCTCCCGCATCCTGCTGAACGTGTCGAAGCTGGAGGCAGTGTGGGTCGCGGCCGTCGTGTCGACGGTGATCCTGGTCGGTGCCTGGGTGTACACCAGCCGGCCCGGTCTCGGCCGCCGCCTCGTGCGGGTCCTGGGGCCGGTGGCTGCCCTGCTGCTGGTCGTGGGCGGGGTGCTGGCGGCGGTGGCCGGCGAGCGCGAGTTCGTCCACCACGAGGTCGAGCACCATACCGACGACACCCATGAGGAGTCCGGTGAGCCCGCCGTGCCTACCGAAGGCCACTGACGTGCGTACGTTGACGCCCATCCGTGCCCTCGTCTGGGTGCTCGTGCTGTTGGGCGCCGCCGTTGCCACCGGATGCGCATCCGATGCCGAGCTCGACACCTTCGCGCCGGAGGGCCCGATCGCCAGGGAACTGCACTCCAGGGGGGTGCTTCCCGTCTTCTGGATCGCCGCGGTGGTGTTCGTGGGCATCACGGTGGCCATGGTCTGGCTGATATGGCGCCACCGGGTCTCCAGCTACGACGGCGACGACGAGTGGCCCGCCCAGACCCATGGCCACGTCCCGCTCGAGGTGGGCTGGACCGTGGGGTTCCTCGTCACCATGGCCGCGGTCGCGGTCATCATGGTGCTGTCGCTGCCCACCGTGGACGCCACCGAGGCCAACACCATGGCGGTCACCGTCGACGACCACAGCGTCGAGTGGGAGCCGACCGTGGTGGTGGTGGGCAACCAGTGGTGGTGGGAGTTCCGCTACTACTTCACCGATCAGGTCGACCTGGCCGATCTCAGGGCCCACGGCGACGCCAAGACGCTGCCGCCGGCCGACATCGTCACCTCGGGCCAGATGATGATCCCCACCGGCGAGGAGATCGAGCTGATCATCACGGCGCGCGATGTGATCCACTCGTTCTGGATCCCAGCCCTCAACGGCAAGCGCGACGCGGTGCCCAACCGTTTCTCGCCCTGGAAGATCGAGGCCTCCGATCCCGGCTTCTACTTCGGGCAGTGCACCGAGTTCTGCGGCCTGTCGCACTCCCGCATGAGGATGCAGGTGGTGGCGCTGACCCCCGCCGACTTCCAGTCGTGGATCGACGACACCACCCAGGACGCCGCCGAGCCCACCGACCCGGCGGCGCTGGCCGGCCTAGAGGTGTTCTCCGGCATCTGCACCTCCTGCCACGTCATCGAGGGAGTGAACGACGACGTCTTCGAGAGGGCCGACCAGGCGTCCGGCGCGGCTCCCAACCTGACCCACTTCGCCAACCGGAGCACATTCGCCGGCGGCATCTTCAACACCTACAACGCCGACGGGTCGCTCAACCGGGTCCAGCTCGAGGCCTGGCTCCGCAACCCCGGAGACCTCAAGGCCAACTACACCGTGCCCGGCGAGCAGTACCGCGGCATGCCCGATCTGGACCTGAGCGAGCAGCAGATCGACGACCTGGTGGCCTACCTTGCAGAGCTGGGGAAGAGGCCCGCAGACTGGATCATCGATGCGACCCAGGTGGAGTGACATGGGGATGACATACCGATGAGGACTGAGGAGGTGTCGCAGCACCATGGCGATCACTGAGAAGACGCCCCTCGAGCTCGGCCCGGGCGACGCCGCCCGGTACGCCGAGCGTCCCCTCGGCGTGTTCACCCGCCCCCAGGGCGGCCGGGGCTGGCGGGACTGGCTCAGCACCGTCGACCACAAGCGCATCGGGATCCTCTACGGCGCCTCCGCGATGTTCTTCTTCCTGGTCGGCGGGGTCGAGGCGCTGCTCATCCGGCTGCAGCTGGCCGCGCCGGAGGGCTCGGTGCTCAGCGCCGACGTCTACAACCAGGTGTACACCATGCATGGCGTCACCATGGTGTTCCTGTTCATCATGCCGCTGGCCGCTGCCTTCGCGAACTACTTCATCCCCCTCCAGATCGGGGCACGCGACGTGGCCTTCCCCCGCCTCAACGCGCTGTCGTACTGGATCTGGCTGTCGGGCGCCATCTTCTTGAACACCTCGTGGATCGTGGGCGGCGGCGGCGCCGACTGCGGGTGGTTCTGCTACTCGACCAACAGCGGCGTGGCCTTCTCGCCCAGCCACGGCGTGGACTTCTACGCCATCGGCCTGCAGATCCTGGGCATCGCCTCGCTGGTGTCGTCGATAAACCTGATCGTCACCTGCCTCAACATGCGGGCCCCCGGCATGACGCTGATGCGGATGCCGGTGCTCACCTGGATGCTGCTGATCACCCAGTTCCTGCTGCTGTTCGCGCTGCCGGTGATCACGGTGGCCCTGTTCCTGCTGATGTTCGACCGGCTCTTCGACGCCCAGTTCTTCAACCCCGACGCGGGCGCCGACCCGCTCTTATGGCAGCACTTATTCTGGATCTTCGGGCATCCGGAGGTGTACATCATCATCCTGCCCGCCTTCGGGGTGGTGTCGGAGATAATCCCCACGTTCAGCCGCAAGCCCCTGTTCGGCTACGAGTTCATGGTGTTCTCGGGAATCGCCATCGGGTTCATGGGCTGGGGCGTGTGGGCCCACCACATGTTCGTGTCGGGCATAGGCCCCATCTCGGTGGCCGCCTTCTCCCTGTCGACCATGTTCATCGCAGTGCCGACGGGGGTGAAGGTCCTCAACTGGCTTGCCACGATGTGGGGCGGGAAGCTGCGCTTCACGGTGGCCATGAAGTTCGCGGTGGCCACGGTGGCCATGTTCACCATCGGCGGGCTGTCGGGCGTGACCCACTCGGTGGCGCCGGCCGACACCCAGCAGACCGACACCTACTACATCGTGGCCCACTTCCACTACGTGATCTTCGGCGGCGGCGTGCTCGGCCTGTTCGCGGGCCTCTACTTCTGGTGGCCCAAGGTGTGGGGCCACTTCCTCAACGAGCGGCTCGGCAACTGGAACTTCTGGATCATGCTGGTGGGCTTCAACCTCACCTTCGGCCCCATGCACATCCTGGGCCTTCAGGGCATGTCGCGCCGCATCGACACCTACGCACGGGGCTACGGCTTCGAGTTCTGGAACATGGCGGCCACCGTGGGGTCGCTGCTCCTGGCGGTGAGCGTGCTGGTGTTCATCTGGAACGTGGTCAAGTCCAAACGCGACGCCCCGCATGTGCCCCCGCCCGGTCCGGACCCCTGGGACGCCCGCAGCCTCGAGTGGTCGATCCCGTCGCCGGTGCCGGTCCACAACTTCGACACCGTGCCTCAGGTGCACGGCCGCGACGAGTGGTGGCACGCCAAGTACGCCGAGAACGACGAGGGCCAGGTTGTGCGGGTCGCCACCGTCGAGGAGGCCGCCCAGACCGGCGAGGCCACCGGCGTGCACCTGCCGTCACCGTCGTTCTGGCCGCTGGCGGTGGCGGTCGGGCTGCCGCTCATCGGCTACGGGTTGATCTTCAACCTATGGCTGGCGCTGGTCGGCGCGCTCCTGACGATCGCCTCGCTCTACTCCTGGGCCATGGAACCAGTAGACGACCCCGACGCAACCCACGACCACCACGAAGACGACCACCACGAGGACGAGGACCAACACACCGGGCCCGAAGAGGGCGACCAGCCATGAGCGCCGACGCGACCGGCCAGGCCGGGGGGTGGCACGGGGGCAAGGAATGGCGGCGCTCGCGCCGCCAGGCCGCGCCCGTGACAGGACCCGCCGGCCGGAACGGAGTCTGCTAGTGAGCACAGAACCCCTCATCGCCGATCCCACCCACGACGTCGCCGACCACGATCACGACCCCCATGCCACGACCACAGGGCTGTCCCACACCAAGCTGGCCATGTGGGTGTTCCTGGGCTCGGAATGCCTGCTGTTCGGCGGGCTGATCTCCACTTACCTGCTGTACAAGACCCGGGGCAACGGTCGCACGCTGCCCACCGACGTGTTCGACATCCCGTTCACGTCGGTGAGCTCGTTCGTGCTGCTGATGAGCTCGCTGACGATGGTGCTGGCCCTCTCCGCGGTGTCCCGGGGCGAGGACGAGGCCGGTCGCACCTGGCTGCTGGCCACCGCCCTGCTCGGCGGCGTGTTCATCGGCGGGCAGGTGTACGAGTTCACCAGCTTCGTACGGGAGGGCGTCGCCTTCACCACCAACCCGGCCAGCAGCGCCTTCTTCACCCTGACCGGCTTCCATGGCGTGCACGTGAGCCTCGGTATCGTGATGCTGATGTCGCTGTTCGTGGCGTCGGTGAAGGGCAAGCTGACGCAGCGCAACGCGGAGACGGTGGAGATCGTCGGCCTCTACTGGCACTTCGTGGACATCGTCTGGATCTTCATCTTCACCGTCATCTACCTGATCCCGGCCGACTGACTCCCATGAGCGACACCGCTACCTCCGAGCACCCCGAACCCGTCGCCGAGCACGACGACGCTGATCACGACGAGGGCCACTCGCATCCCTCGGACTGGGCCTACGCCAAGATCGCCATCGTGCTGGCCCTGGTCACCGCGCTGGAGGTGTTCACCTACTTCGACACGGTGCTCGACTGGGGTGCGTTCCTGGTTCCGTCGCTCATCTTCATGATGATCGTCAAGTTCTATTTGGTGGCCACGTGGTTCATGCATCTGCGCTTTGACAGCAAGCTGTTCGGCCGCATGTTCACGGCCGGGCTCATCCTGGCCGTCGGTGTCTACGTGGTCACGCTGACGGTCTTCGAATTCTGGGTCTAGCCGGCTATGGGCGTGGTGGCTGCGACCGACGCCTGGCGCTTCCAGTTCCATCCCGAGGTGTGGCTGACGGTCGCGCTGCTGATCGGCCTTGCCATCTATGTGGTGAGGGTGGTGGCCCCCGTCGCGGTGCCGCCAGGTGTGGCCGCGGTCACCAAGCGCCAGCGGTTGTGCTTCGTGGCGGGTGTGGCCCTGCTGTGGGTCTCGGCCGACTGGCCCATGCACGACATAGCCGAGGAGTACCTGTACTCGGTGCACATGGTGCAGCACCTGCTCATCAGCTTCGTGGTGCCTCCGCTGCTGCTCATGGCCGTGCCCGAGTGGCTGGCCCGGCTCATCGTGGTCGACGGCTCCCACTCGGCCAAGGTCATCCGCCGCCTGGTGCACCCGCTGGTGGCCGGGGTGGCCTTCAACGCGCTTCAGGCACTGATGCACTGGAACACCCTGGTGGAGCTGTCGGTGCGAAGCGGCCCCTTCCACTACGCCATGCACCTGCTCATGTTCGCCAGCGCACTGGCCATGTGGACGCCGGTAGTAGGGCCCCTGCGGGAACTGCACCTGTCCGAGCCGGCCAAGATGGTCTACCTGTTCACCATGTCGATCATTCCCACCGTGCCCGCCGCCTGGCTGACCTTCGCCGAGGGCTCGGTGTACCCGGTCTACGACCACGCCCAGCGCCTGTTCGGCATCTCGGTGGCCGCCGACCAGCAGGCCGCCGGCGCGATCATGAAGGTGCTCGGCGGGCTCTACCTGTGGACCCTGATCGCCATCCGGTTCTTCCGCTTCTCAGCCGCCCAGCGCCACGCCGACGCCACCGAGCGCCGCCAGTGCTTCTCGGCCAACACCCTCACCACGGCCGATGTCGAGGCCGAGTTCGAGCGCCTCGGCCCCCCGCCCCAGGAACCGAGCGTCTGAGCCCCCGAGCCGCGCCCTTGCACAGCCGGACCACCCTTGTGGTGCGTCAAGCGCTTGACGTAGCCCGACCGCGCCGCTAGATCGGGCTGATGGCGGCGAATCCCTACTCTCTTGACGATGTCGACTTGGCGATCATCCACGAGCTCGTTGCGAAGCCTCGCTGCAGCTACTCGGACCTGGCCGCGATGGTGGGCCTGTCGGCGGGCGCGACAAAGGCGAGAGTACGGACGTTGCTGGAGTCGCGGTGCGTCAGGATCGCGGGCCGGGTGGATCCGACGATTCTGGGCCACGGTCTCTTCGCCTTCTCTTTCGTCGAGGTTCGCGGCAGTGCACTGGAGGCGGCGCAATCCCTCGCGAGACGGTATGAGGCAGCGTTCGTGGTGGTAGTGGGTGGCAGTGCAAGCCTGATAGTGGAGTTCAGGTGCAAAGACTGGCGTGAACTGGCCGACACGATCGCCGACGTTCGGGGCGACCCCAGATTCATGCACGCCAGGGTCGCGATGCTCCGGTCGTACTGCAAGCATGACTGGTCGTCGATTCACAGCGGCGGAGTACTCCTAAATGTGGGCGAGGAGCGACCGAAGTACACCGTCGATGCGATAGACATGGACATTCTCAAGGCGCTGGCTGCGGACGGTCGGGCCACCTACGCTGACATCGCTCGCCAGGTTGCAGTCTCACAGGGAACGGCCCGCCAGCGGGTGATTCACTTGGAGGCGGCGGGTGTCGTAACGGTGCAGACGGTCGTCAGCTCTGGAGTCTTGGGCCTAGCCGGCTATTCGGCTGTCGGCATCAGCGTTGAAGGCTCGGCCGAAGCTGTTGCACAGGAGGCGGCCAAGCTCGAGCCCGTCGCGCTGGTCGCGACAGTATTCGGCGTATTCGAAGTCGTCGCCGAGATCGGATACCGCGATCTGGGTCACCTCGTTGAGACGCTGGACTCGCTGCGTTCCATCCCCGGCGTCAAGCGCCTCGAATCGTTTCCCTACCTTACGGAGGTCAAGGAGTCGATGGAGGCTGGTCTGTGGAACGCCACAAAGGCAAGTCCTGTCTAGGTCAAGGTTCAGGCTCTACAAGATTGGGGACCAGAAGGAGCGTCGTAGCTCCACCGCTGTCGCTGCCGCCTACGGGCTCTGAAGGTGTGACTCAATCAAGAGGCGCACAACGGTGGATTTAGTAACTTGATGTTCCAGACAATATTGGTCCAAATGATCATAGAGGGCTTCTGGGATATTGATTTGCAATCCCGCTTGATGTGGTTCGTGGTCCACGACGACTGCGTAGTCCACGATGGAGTGTGTCTCTAAGTCGTGGGGTGCAGGTAATGAACGCGGATTGCGACTACCAGATGAGCCAGACGGATCAAAAAGTTGTGCAACTTTCTGTAATTCTGTCTTCAGGTGCGGACCCTGCTCGACGATAAAGGGCGCAGAATATACAGAGGCCGGATCAACATCAACTCCCATATCTCTTAGTCCGTTTAGCGCACTCTCAACATAGGAGTCCACCCGGCGATCATCTGACTCAATTACCATGACCGTATCAAACGTCATTTGGTGACCGCTATGTACAGGCCAAGTGGAGTGTGAGAACTTTGTGGAACTAGACCATCCACGATCCTCTCGCCAGAACAGACGTCGCTCGTCCTCCAAGTCAGCGAATTCTCGCACATCTATGCCGGGTGAGGATAGAGATTCTTGGGGCCTGAGTTCACAGATTGCGCCGAGCATCTTAACTCTCAACATCTGATGGTTCGTCATAATTTTGCGGAGGGTCTACCAAGGTACGCAGTTAAGGTTCGCTCTGCTCTCCGGACGATCAGAAGGATCCGAGTGATCATCTATATCTACATCTACAATGGCGACAAATGTTACTGGACGATCCTGTGTATCGCATCTATGCCGTGCATTTGCACGCCCACTCACGGGCGGATTTGACGACATATTGGTGACGATATCGTAGGCAGTAAATGCCCAATAATTCCCAATGAGACTACTCCAGCGGGCATGAAAGAGCCAAATTTCCACTGTAGCTGTCGAGCAAGTTCCATTATGGTATATCCAATAGCCATGAGCCGATACATCCCTCCTGTTAGCTGACATGTGTGGGTTATCGACCCTTGACGCATAGTAGCAGAACTGATCCATCATTTAGCCACCGTTCGTAGCTGGAGCAGGGTTACCTTTGTCTGGGAAAGGAAGTGGCGGCACAGCATCATCAAGAACTGAATCAAGTTGAATGGCTAGGTCTATAACAACAGGCGCGTCTACGACAGCAGGCGCGTTGATTGACTCTGTAGATGCCACCGCCGCCATCGCTGGCGTGCCGACGATGAATGCTATGATTGCCAAGCCGAAGACGATTTTCTTCCCGCCGAGCCTCTTGGTGCGTCGTTGAATTTTCATCTTACAGTCCTTTCGCTGTCTATCTTCCGCGCAACTCATCTTGGGCGTGGTGCGCTCACGCGTCAAGTAACACCCGAGTCTCAAGTTGAGCATTGGCTGATAGGTTAGGCAGCAATTGGCGGCGCGCGGAGCGTTATGATGGTGGCCGGGAGACGTGAACAAATGGTATCGCAGTCGATGAGGTAACTGGATGCGGTCTTGTCATTCCTTGCCAACCAGTGTGACCAGCCCTACCGGCGGATCCAGGAAAATCCGCAGGTCAGCGCTTATCCGCGCAGCCCCCTTAAGCTTGAGCAGATGACCAAGCTATTGAGAGTGCTCACCGGACTGAGGGCAGCGGATCGGGTCGAAGGGGGAGTCGCCCGCCGGATCCGGCACTTCGACGGATGGCTCGACAGAGCATCGGCGCGGGATGCCAACGCTGCGGGCTATGACCACACCGAGACCGTCAAGGAGTACTACGACATCTCCAACGAGCTGATGGTGTGGGGTTGGGGGGAGTCCCTGCACTTCGCGCCGCTGTCGCCCGGCGAGAGCGTGCACGACTCCAAGATCAGGCACCAGAGGCTGATGATCTCCAAGCTGGAGTTGCGCGAGGGCATGACGGTGGTCGATATCGGCTGCGGGGTAGGTGGCCCGATGCGCCGGGTTGTCTCGGAGGCCGGCGTCAGGGTCGTCGGGGTCAACATCAATGAGACCCAGATGGACCGGGCGAAGTCGTTGAACACCGCGGCCGGACTCGATCACATGGTCGACTACCTCGTGTGCAGCTTCATGGACATGTCGGCCGTGGCGGACGGCACGTTCGACCGCGGCTACGCGATCGAATCGACATGCCATGCGCCGGACAAGCAGGGCGCATTCGCCGAGATCTACCGCGTCTTGAAACCCGGAGCCCTCTTCTGGGGCCAGGAGATGTGCATGACGGACCGATTCGATCCCGACGACGACGAACATCGGGCCATGAAGCAGGACCTGATGCACGGCATCGCGCTCAAGGACATCGCCACGACGCACGAGGTGGACCGGATGCTCGAAGCGGTGGGATTCGAGCTCATCGAGGGAATGGATCGGGGCGCCGAACAGGACGGTCCGACCACCCCGTGGTACCAGCCGCTGGAAGGCTGGAGCAGGAAGTTGGGCAACTCCCTGATCGGTGTTCCGCACGGCCGCAAGACCGCAATAGGTGGGTCCAGGCTGGCCGAGGCACTGAGGATCCTGCCGAGGGGCTCGGCCGATGTCGTCGAGATGCTGGATCGGACCGCCAGTGCCTATGCCGCCGGCGGCAGATCAGGGATCTTCACGCCGCTGTACTGCTTCCTGGCCCGCAAGCCCCTCTAAGCACGCCGCCCCGGCTGCTCGAGGGCCTCGGTCCGATTCCCTGAAATGTTGACCGGCAAGGTCGGGATTTGGTCGGGCGGCCTCTAGATTGCTCTGTCACCGTCGCGGTCCGTACCCGCGTACCGCCATCACACAGGAGACATCCACCCGATGAGCACCGCAAACGTCGACAACGGCGTGAACGTCGAACACCTGCTGGGCGCCCGCCAGGCTCTCAGCGAGGCACCCGAGGCGGCCCAGTTCACCTGGAAGGCCACCAACGAGTGGTTGAACGGCACTCACAGCCGTTCCTCGGTTGACAGCTATCACGGGCTCGGCGAGGAGCACCAGCACCGTTCGACCTTCACCTTCGAGGCCGATCACCCGCTGGTGTTCGGGGCGGAGGACAACGCGGCCACACCGGTCGAACTGGTCCTGGCCGGCCTGGCCAGCTGCCTCACCGCCGGGGTGGCTGCCGTGGCCCAGAACCGCGAGATCCAACTGCGATCGGTGAAGGCCACCCTGGAGGGCAGCATGGACATCCTGGGGATCCTCGGCGGGGACCCGGACGTCCGCAACGGCTTCAACGACGTCAAGGTGTCCTACGACATCGATGCCGACGCCACCGGTGACGAGATCAGGGCGCTGGTGGCCCAGTCCCAGAAGCGGTCGGCCGTCTACGACATCATCACCAACCCGACGAACGTGACCGTCGAGGTCGACTGAGGGACCGAGCGGGCCGCGCTGCCGGACCGTAGAGGTCTCTCGGCGGGTTCATGAGGACTACCACGGTCGTTGTAGGGGCCGGGCACTGCGGGCTGGCCGTCAGCAGCCACCTTGCCGAGCGCTCCATAGACCATGTCGTGCTCGAGCGCGGCGAGGTGGCCAACTCGTGGCGGACCCAGCGCTGGGACTCGCTGCGGCTGCTCACCCCCAACTGGCAGAGCCGGCTGCCCGGCTATGACTACCGGTCGCACGGCGGCACAGACCCTGACGGCTTCATGTCCATGCCGGAGGTCATCGAGTTCATCTCGGGCTACGCCCGGCTCGTCAACGCCCCGGTCCGGACCGGTACCTCGGTCACCTCGGTGCGCCGTGCCGGTGCCGGCTACATCGTCGACACCGACCGGGGCCGCTGGGAGTGCAAGACAGTGGTTCTGGCCACAGGCGGTTTCAACGTAGCCAAGGTGCCCCAGTTGGGGGATGCGCCGCCAGCCGGGATCACCGCTCTCAGCGCTCTCGAATACCGCAATCCGGACCGGCTGGAGGCGGGCGGGGTGCTGGTGGTGGGCGCCTCAGCCACCGGAGTGCAGATCGCCGACGAGGTGCATCGCTCCGGCCGCCCGGTCACCCTGGCCGTCGGCGAGCACGTGCGCATGCCCCGCCTGTACCGGGGCCGGGACATCCTGTGGTGGATGGAGCGCTCGGGTCTCTTCGACGAGCGCTACGACGAGGTCGACGACGTGGTGCGGGTGCGCAAGACCCCGTCCCCTCAGCTGGTGGGGACCCCCGAACGGGAGACGCTCGATCTCAATGCCCTGACGGATCAGGGCGTGTGTCTGGTGGGACGGCTGGCGGCGCTGCGGGGAGCCGAGGCCCTGCTGTCGGGGTCGTTGCCCAACAAGTGCGAGCTGGCCGACCTGAAGATGGGCCGTCTGCTGGACACGTTCGACGAGTGGGCGGTGGAGAGCCGCCTCGACGGCGTGGGGCCGCCGGAGAGGCTCGCGCCCACCCGGGTGCCGGAGTCACCGCCCCTGCGCTTGGACCTGGCCCGGGGGGACATACGCACCATCATCTGGGCTACCGGATTCAAGCCCGAATACTCCTGGCTCGACGTTCCGGTGGTTGACCGGAAGGGCCAGGTCCGCCACGACGGCGGTGTCGTCGCCGAGTCTCCCGGCATGTACGTCATCGGGTTGAACTTCCTGCGCCGGCGCAAGTCGAGCTTCATCCACGGGGCCGGCGACGACAGCCGCGACCTGGTGGCGCACCTGGCCGGCCACCTCGACTCGCTGGTCGCGGCCTGACAAGAGGCCGCGGCGCCGGTCAGGTCCGGCGCTGGACCGGGACTCGGTGCTTGTGGATCTCCTCGTCGCGGTGCCGGTCCGCGGGAGTGCGGCGGGGCGGGCTCGCCACCGTTGAGCCGTTGGTGGCGGCCGTCTCGGACTCCTCGGTGCTCCGGTAGTAGTCGAAGAGCCCGGCCTCGTCGAGGATGACCCGGTCCGTGTAGTCGTCGAACCACAGCGCCTCGGGATTGCGCCCGACAATGGCCACCTTGCCCCGGTCGCCGGCGCCGGCGGGGCTCCGCAGCACCTTGAAGATGACGACCCCGTCCTCGGCACCGGGCAGACCCGGGATCGGCTCCTCGGTGATCGCCGAGACCTCGGTCTTGCCCTTGAAGTGCACGCAAGTGAGCCGGGCGTGGGCCTCGACTCCCGACAGGCCCTTCTGCGAGTCGTTGAGAATGTGCCACGCGGTCTCGATGGGCACGTTGAAGGCCTTGTAGGCCACGATGTTCCGGCCGCCGAAGAAGTAGTGGTTCTCGATGCCGGCCGCCTTGAGGGTCCGTTGCAGGATGCGCAGGGCGTCAGCGTCGTCGTTGACCCCCCGGATGATCGGCGACTGGTTCTCGACACATATCCAGCCCCGGGACACGACCGCGTCGACAGCCCGCCGGGTGCTGGGGTTCCACTGGTAGTACCCGTGCTCGTCGGAGATGTAGTTGCCGTCGCCGTCCTTGGCCAGCAGCTCGTCCGGATGGTTGAAGTGCACCATCAGCCGCAGCGCCACATCGGGGTAGACCTCGTGGAACCGGTCGACCATCGACAGGAACGCATCGTCGAAGCGGTCTGGATGGAAGGCGAGCTCCTTGGTCCCCACCCTGATGACCTCGGCACCTGCCTCGGCCAGGGCGGTGAACCAGCCGGCCAGCTTGGAGTTGGGGAGCACCATCGGATCACCCCCCGAGAGCAGGATCTCCCTCAGCTTGGGCCGGCCGGTCTCGGGATGGCGGCCGCCGTTGGCTTTGACGGCGGCGTTGTGGGTCCGGATGTAGTCGGTCACCTCCGCGACCTGGGCGAGGCCCTTCTTCTTGACGGTGCCGTCGGCCCGTTCGATGTCCTTGCGGCCGATCAGTTCCTCCCGGTAGCAGAACCGGCAGTGGGCCGAGCAGGTTGAGATCACATACAGCAGGGCCATCTCGTACTTGTGCAGGATCCCTTCGACCGGGCTGTAGTTGAGCTGGCTGGCGGGGTCCTCCTCGCCGTCGAGGTTCAGGGTCTCGTCCACCGAGCCCTTGACCAGCTTCTGGAGGGCCGGGCTGTTGCGGGCCATGTCGAAGTAGTGGCGGGTGATCTTGACCGGCATGCGGTCCTCGACGTCGCGGTCGGTTCCCTTGAGGCTCTGCAGGTCGGACAGCTCGACCGGGGTGTAGAAGCCGCGCATGTCGGCCGGTGCGCTCTCGTTGATGAACGGGTCCAGACCGTTGACGATCTGGCGGTCGTAGCGGGGGTTCTCGACGTGGTCGAGGACCTGCCGCTCCCTATCGGTGGGTACGTACTTTGTCTTCTTCATATTGCTTTGTTTCTGTGGTGAGTTATTGGCCATTTGATTATTTTACATGTGTTGACAGTCAGTTTGACTGGACTGTCCACAGCCCGACCCTAACCTGAGGATAAGTGTGAATGTCCAGTCGGGCAAGTGGCACCGGCCAGCACCGGGCGAACAACCGGCTAACGGCCAGCGAATCATCGGGCCGAGTATTTGCAAGCGGGCTGTTCCGCGCCGGCGGCGTGAGCCGGTACCGTCGGGGGATGCTCGACTTGCGCCAACTGAGGGCCGAGCCCGACACGGTCAAGGCCGCAGTCGCCCGCCGGGGCGAGCCCACCGCGCCCCTCGACCAGGTCATCGCCCACGACGAGCGCCGGCGGGCGGTGGTGACGGAGGCCGACGAGCTGAGGTCTGAGGTGAAGCGGATCTCGGCCGAGGTCGGCGCGCTCCACCGCGACGGCCGGGCCGGTGAGGCCGACGAGTTGAGGGCCCGCAGCCGCGAGCTGGGTACCCGCATCGGCGAACTTGACGCGGAGGGTGAGCAGCTCTCGGAGTGGATCCGCCGGATCCTGCTGTTCGTGCCCAACATTCCCGCCGAGGACTGCCCCGACGGCGCGGGCCCCGACGACAACGTCGTGGTACGGACGGTCGGCTACGCCCCGGACTCCTACGGCGAGCACCAGCGGGTGCCGCACTGGGACATCGGCACCGAGCTCGGCATCCTCGACATCGACCGGGCCGTGCGCATGTCGGGCTCCATGTTCGCCATGTACCGGGGGCTGGGGGCCCGGCTGGTGAGGGCTCTCATTGATTACGGGCTGGACCGGAACCGGGACCTGTACGAGGAGATCAGGCCGCCCACGCTGGTGCGCACCGAGACCATGACCAGCACCGGGCACCTGCCCAAGTTCTCCGACGAGGCCTACCAGGTGGAGCGCGACGGGCTGTGGGCCATCCCCACGGCGGAGGTTCCCCTGACATCGCTGCTGTCGGGTGAGATCGTCGAGGAAGCCGACCTGCCGGTGAGGCTGATGGGCCACACCTCGTGCTTCCGGCGGGAGGCGGGCTCGGCCGGCCGCGACACCCGCGGGCTGTTGCGGGTCCACGAGTTCGACAAGGTGGAGCTGTACGGGTTCTGCACGCCCGAGCAGGCCCAAGACCTGCACGACGAGATCCTCGATCGGGCCGAGCAGGCGATAATCGATCTCGGTCTGGCCCACCGGGTGCTCGACCTGTGCGCCGGCGACATCGGCGGGGCCTCCGCCCGCACCTTCGACATCGAGGTGTACGCCCCGGGAGCCGGCCGCTGGCTGGAGGTGTCGAGCATCTCGTGGTGTCGCGACTACCAGGCCCGGCGGGCGAACATCCGCTACCGGCCCGAGGCCGGAGGCCGCACCCAGATGGTGCACAGCCTCAACGGGTCCGGCCTGGCCGTGCCCCGGG
This sequence comes from Candidatus Aldehydirespirator sp., assembly GCA_965221605.1. Lineage (GTDB taxonomy): Bacteria > Actinomycetota > Acidimicrobiia > Acidimicrobiales > Aldehydirespiratoraceae > Aldehydirespirator. Next base: position 64,926 of record CBDCSK010000002.1, on the reverse strand, counting down.
TGTGGGCCGCGCTGGTGGAGACCTACCGCCGGCCCGACGGATCGGTCGCCGTCCCCGAGGCCCTGCACCCGTACATGGGCGGGATCACGTCCATCGGGCCGCACTGAGGTGGCTGGTTCGATTACCTGGATCGAGCCGGTGCGCGCCGTCGTCGAGCCGTCCCGGTTCGGCTCGGACCATCCGATGCGGACCGTCACCCAAAAGATCGGATCCGGCGAGGGCTGGTCGCCCGAGCGGGCCTCGTTCGTGGCCGGGGTCTTCGACGAGCTGAGCGTCGGCTGGCACGCCGATCACAGCAGCGACCTGCGTCTGTCACCGCTGGAGGACGCTCTCGACCGGGGCGATCTTCCTCAGGGCCGCGTGGTGGAGATCGGCTGCGGGACAGGGGCGGCCACCGAGCGGATCGCAGCCCGCCGTCCCGTGGCTGCCGCCCTGGACCTCTCGCCGAGGATGCTCGCTCTCGCCGATCAGGCTGTGGCGCCGTTCGTCCGTGCCGATGCCGGAGCGCTGCCACTGGCATCCGGGTCGGTCGACGTGATGGTGCTGGTGAACATGTTCATGTTCGCGGACTCCTACGACCGGGTGCTGGCGCCCGGCGGCCGCTTCGTGTGGATAAGCACGATGGGTGACGAGACCCCCATCTACTTCCCGCCCAACGAGGTGATGGACCTGCTGCCCGGCCGCTGGACGGCCACCGGCAGCCATGCCGGCACCGGATTCTGGCTAGTCGCTCGCCGCGGCTAGACCGCGGCCATAGAGCCGTGGAGTCGTAGAGTCGGGGCATGGATCTGGCGCAGATGCGCGAGCAGTACTCCGAGGTCGGCCTCCGCGAGGAAGATGTCGCCGACGACCCCATCGTCCAGTTCAATCGCTGGTTCGAGGAGTGGCTGTCGACGAAGCCCTACGACGCCAACGCGGTCATCCTGGCCACAACCGGCGCCGACGGCTGGCCCTCGGCCCGGGCGGTGCTCCTCAAGGGCCTCGACGAACGTGGCTTCGTGTTCCATACCAACCGGCGGTCGGCCAAGGGGCTGGACCTGGACCGGTCGCACCGGGCCTCGCTGTGCTTTTTGTGGCACCCCCTCGAGCGCCAGGTGCGGGTGGTGGGAACGGTGGAGCACCTGCCCGACGACGAGAGCGACGCCTACTTCGCGTCGCGGCCCCGGGACGCCCAGATCGCGGCGACCGCGTCGCCGCAGTCCGAGGTGATCGCCGGCCGGGCCGAACTGGAGCGCCTGACCGCAGAGACCGAGGCCCGCTTGGCGGTGTCTGGCACCGTGCCCCGGCCCCCCTACTGGGGCGGCTACCTGGTGCGACCGGTCACCGTCGAGTTCTGGCAGGGACGCCGCAGCCGCCTGCACGACCGCCTTCGCTACCGCCGCTCGAACCCGACCCCCGGCGCGACCTGGACGGTAGAGCGTCTCGCTCCCTAGCTTGTTGGCCAGGCGTCCAGGGCGTCCACCAGGGCATCGATGAGGGTGTCGACCTGGGGCGCCCGGGGCGTGCCCTCGTGGTCGGACCAGTTGCGGGCCTCCTTGTTCCAGCGGATGGTGGGTGGCAGCTCCAGCTGCACCCCGGCATTGGACGGCAGGTTCACCGGGTTGTCGTCGTGCAGGCCCCGCAGCCCCCTCGGGATCTCGTCGAGGTCGTCGACCACCCCGAAGGCGTCCGGCAGAGCGGCCCGCAGGTGCTCGGCCAGGTGACCGGCCAGCGGCCGGTTGCGCCCGCCCAGGAGCACATTCCAGAACTGGGTCTCGCGGCCGTAGCCGTGGACCGCGATGACCGTGTGGACATGCTCGAAGAACTCCCTGAGCCGGTCGGAGTGCCCGGGCCGGATGGTGATGGAAGGCACGTGCTCACGCAGCGGCGCGTGCTGGATCACCGCGTAGAGGGAGGCTCCGGCGCGGGTCGCCACCTCCTGGGCGATCACGTCGGTGGTGCGCTCCAGGTTCCCGCCGTGGAACGCCATGATCCCGAACCGAGTCCGCAGCTCGCACACCTCGTCCACCCCGGGGTGGGCGAGCAGTTCCGGAAAGCCTCCGGTCAAAGCGGCCGGTTCAACGCGGCGGGCTCAGACCGCCCCCGGCCCTTGACCCGTCTCAGGATCCTCCACAAGATCCAGACGACCAGCGCGGTGAACAGGATCTCCAGCGGTACCCCGAAGCGGGCCGGATCGGTGAACCAGTGACCGACCCGCAACGGCCATCCGGAAACGAATCGCACCACCGGCAGAAACACGAACTCGCCCCGGTTGAAGTAGAACTCCACCATCAGGTACAGGGCCAGGTAGGCCGCGGTCACGAAGCGCCGCGCCAGCGCGCCGGTCACTCCCTGGCGCCAGCCCAGCAGCAGGGCGCCGAGCACGCCTAGGGCGCACAGGACGCCGATGCGCTCGGCGGTGGCGTCGTCGATCCAGTTGCTGACCGCCGCCTGGAACTCGGTGAACTTGTCGACCAGCACGTTGGTGGCCCGCGGGTTGTCGATGATCTGGAGCTCCCACCAGCCGTAGTTGGCGACGTAGACCCCGGACGCGATCAGCACCAGGCCCGAGATCGGGTTGATCCAGCGGAACATCCTGCGCATGGCCGGCACCACGCTGGTGCGAGCGGTGGCCAGCGCCAGGGTCAGGAACGTCATGACTGCGCCCATCCCGACGCCGTAGGCCACGAAGTTGGCGGTGCCGTTGGCCACACCGTCGGCCGAGAAGCTGGCCGCCACCGCCGCGATGAACAGACCGATCGTGCACGACAGCGACACGACCGCGTAGCTGACTCCGAACATGAACACCGAGCCCATGCGCCGGCTGCCCGTGCCCCGGTTCATCTTCGGCAGCCGCAGGTTGATGGCCCGCCCGGTCAGCAGCCACAGCCCGAGGAGCGCCATGATCGCGCCGATGGCGATGGTTACGTAACCGATGTGGTCGAGCACGGTGCCCTGGCTGAGCACCGTCTCGAAGAGGGCCCCGAATGCGCCGAAGACCACCACGAAGCCGGCGGTGAGCGTGAGGGCGACGGCCATCGCCCGCAACATCGCGCCGAGGGCCTGCGTGCCCGAGGACGGCTGCTCGGCAGACTGTTCCACGCCGATGAAGTACGAGAGGTAGGCGGGCAGCAGCGCGAAGCCGCATGGGTTGAACGCGGCGACCAGGCCGAGCGAGAAGGGATAGGCGAGCGCGGCCCAGTCCATGATCCCTACGGTCTAGCCGCTACACCGAGCACATCCTCGATGAACTCGGCCAGCGACTCGGTGTCGAGAACCCCGGCGAAGGTGTCGAGCAGTTCGCCGGAGGCTGATACGAATGCGGTAGTGGGCATGGCGATGCTCTCGGTCGCCCCGTACACCTCGAGGTCGAGATCCCAGCCCACGTCGTAGGTCACGCCTGTCCGCTCCACCAGGTCGAGAGCGGCCTGCGTCGACGAGTCCTGCGACAGCCCCAGGAAGGCCACCCGGCCTTCGAGACTCTCGAAGACGTCCTGGAACTCGGGCATCTCCCGAACGCACGGTGGGCACCACGACGCGAAGAAGTTCACCACCAGCGGGGTGCCCTCGTAGTCGGCGATGGTGCCGGTGCTGCCGTCGAAGAGGTCGAAGGTGAGGTCGGAGAGGTCGGTGCCGTCGGAGGTGTCGGGCGAGAGGTCTGTGTCGGCGACGAAGCCCGGGCTGTCCTGGCTCAGGACGATCTTGGGGGTCTCGTCACCTGCGGTCGTGGCCGTGCCGCCGCAGGCGCCCCCGGTCACAGCCAGCACAGTGGCAAGGCCAGCGGTTAAGACCCTGGCTCGCAGCGGCGGCTTGATCCTCATGACGCAGCCGGCAGTACCGGCGCCTGCCCTAGGCATCTCAGGCGGCGTCGGCCGATCCTTCCGACGGCCCCGAACCGGGGCATTCGGGCGCCTTCACCCGGTAGTACAGCAGGCCGTCGCCGTCGCGACTGCTTTCGATCTCCCCGATCACCCGCAGATGCTCGAGATGGGCGAATGTCTCGCTGGCGGCCATGTCCCCCCAGGCCCGCTCGGAGAAGAGCTCCCTCATGTAGGCCTCCACCGGCGCATCGCCGAGCGCGGCGGCCGCCGACCGCAGTATGTCGAGCCGCTCGACGTGGTGGCGGCGGATGCTGTCGGTGCGGCCCCGCAGGTCGGTGAACGGGTGGCCGTGGGCCGGCAGGCACACCTTGACCCCCTCGAATGCCCCCACCCGGGCCAGCGACTCGAAGAAGGCCGCCAGCGGGTCGTCGAGATCGGTGGAGCCCGCAATGTGGGGCGTGATGGTGGGCAGCACGTGGTCCCCGGAAAGGAGCACGCCCTCGGTCGGGTCCCACAGGCACAGGTGGTCGATGGTGTGGCCCGGCGTGTGGACTGCGAACCAGTCCCTCCCCGCCAGCCGCACCGGGTCGCGGTCGGCCACCCGGATGGTCGGCTCGGGCACCCGGAAGCGGGGTACCTGGCCCGCGACGTTGCTCTGGATGAACAGGCGGATGGCCTCGTCGGGGGGCGGTTCCCGGCGCGTGCCCCACGGGGTGCTGCCCCGGTCCGCCAGCTTGGCCTTCCAGAGATCGACCAGCGCCTCGGGATCCAACTCCAGCAGCTCCAGGTCGATGTCGGCGTTGGCGTCGTCGGCTGCGGGGCTGGCGGTGAAGGCGGCGTGGGTCAGCAGCTCGGCGCCGGTCACCTCGCGCAGCTGGTGGCTCCCGCCGTAGTGGTCGGGGTGGGAGTGGGTGACGACGGTGGTGTGCACCCGCCGCAGCGGGATGCCGGCCTGATCGAGCCGGTCGACCAGCGCCGACCACGACTCCTCGCCGGGCAGTCCTGGGTCCACCAGGGCTGCGCCGTCGGAGTCGACCAGCGCGTAGCAGTTGACGTGGCCCAGGCCCGGCATGCTCACCGGAAGCTGCATCCGCAGCACCCCGGGCGCCACTTCGGTCACTTCTGAGGACGCGGGCTCCTGCTCCTGCTTCGTGTAGGTCTTCACGCTCATGGCGCACCCTCGGCCCGTGGAACCGACCGCAGGAACCCGGCCTGGCGGTACCAGCGCAACTCCTCGAGGCTCTCGGTGATGTCGTCGAGCGCCCGGTGGCCCCCTGCCTTGACGGGTGCAGCCTCATACACCGATGGTTGCCAGCGGCGGGCCAGCTCTTTCACGGTGGACACGTCGATCGACCGGTAGTGCAGGAAGTCTTCAACTTCCGGCAGGTGCCGGGCCAGGAACCGGCGGTCGGTGCCGATGGAGTTGCCGCAGAGCGGTACGGTCCGGGGCGTGTCGATGTGAGATCGCAGGAAGGTGAGAACCTCCCCGCTGGCGTCGGCCAGGCTCACCGTCGAGGCTCGCACCTCCTCGAGCAGGCCGCTGCTGGCGTGCATCGTGCGCACGGTGTCGCCCATGCGGGCCAGGACGTCCTCCGGCTGGTGGATCACGAGGTCGGGTCCGGTGGCGACGATCTGGAGGTCGTCGTCGGTGATGAGCACCGCGATCTCGACGATGGAATGGAGCCCGGGGTCCAGGCCGGTCATCTCCAAGTCCATCCACGCGAGCACCGCGGCAGGATAACGACGCCCGCCCCCGCGCGGGACGGGCAGGCAGGCCGACCGCTACTCTCGGCCGGTGCTCGATGTTCCCGTTCTCCGGCTTGACCCAGACCTGCCTGTGCCTGCCTACGCCCGGCCCGGCGACGCCGGCATCGATCTGCGGGCCCGCACCTCGACGGTCCTCGCCGCCGGTGGTGGCCGGGCGCTGGTACCCACCGGCGTGGCCATCTCGTTGCCGGAGGGGTGCGCCGGCTTCGTGCTCCCCCGCAGCGGGCTGGCTCTCAAGCACGGCGTGACCTGTCTCAACACGCCCGGACTGATCGACTCCGGTTACCGGGGAGAACTCAAGGTGATACTGGTGAACACCGACCCTTCCGAGCCGTTCACGGTGCAGCGCGGTGAGCGCATCGCCCAGCTGGTGGTGATGGCGGTGGAGCAGGTGCGCCTGGTGGAGGTGGACAGCCTCGACCCGTCGACGCGCGGCGACCAGGGGTTCGGCTCGACCGGACGCTGAGACCCGTTCAGGCCGCGGGACGGCTCCCGGGTCGGCCGATGACCTTGCGCATCAGCAGCCGTCCCCGCTCGGACTCCACTGTCGCCGTCACGTTCGAGGCGTCCGCCGCCTTCTTGAACCGGGCCGCGTCGCCTGTCCCCACGCTGGCCCCGTCGGTGCGCGCCAAGTCCACCTCGAAGCTGCTTCCCTGGGTCCGGAGCACGCAGACGATGGTGGCGTCGGGTCCTGGCGGCGGCGCAAGCAGCAGCTCGGTCGCCTGGTCCATGGCCGCTCGCAACTCGTCGATCTCAGTGAACGACATGCCCTGGCGCAGCGCCACCGCAGCCGCGCCCACGCGCACGATCCGGCCGCAGGCGGCAGTGGCGGGCACCTTCAGGACTATCTCGTCGATGGCGAGCGCATCGCTCACACCCCAAAGAATGCCACGGATTGGCGGATTTGCTACGACTTGTGCCGGGGCACTCGCCGGCCGGGCCCCACCGGCAGCGCCGGTAGCCTGACCGGCGGTGGCATTCGTAGTAGAGAAGTTCGGCGGCACCTCGGTGGCCGGCCCCGACCGCATCCGCGTCGTGGCCGACCATGTGGCGCGCCGCCGCAACCACGGCGACGAGGTCGTGCTGGTCGTCTCGGCCATGGGAAGCGAGACCGACCAGCTGCTCCGGATGGCCTCCGACGTGGCCGCGGACCCGCCCGGCCGCGAGGTCGACATGCTCATCACCGGGGGTGAGCGCAAGGCCTGCGCGCTGATGGCCATGGCCCTGAGCGACGTGGGCGTGGCCGCGGCATCGTTCACAGGCAGCCAGGCCGGGTTCCGCACCGACACCACCCACACCGGCGCCAAGATCCTGGCGATCACGCCGGGCCGGATCACCGATGCGCTGGCTCGCGGCATCGTGCCGGTGGTGGGCGGTTCCCAGGGGGTGTCCGTCGACGGCGACGTGACGTTCTTCGGCCGGGGAGGCTCCGACACCACTGCGGTGGCGCTGGCCCATGTCCTCGGGGCGGACTATTGCGAGATCTACACCGACGTGCCCGGGGTGTTCAGCGCCGACCCCCGCCTGGTGCCCGAGGCCAGGCGGATGGATGCGATCTCGTTCGACGAGCTGCTGGAGATGACCGCCAGCGGCTGCCCGAAGCCGGCCATGCGGGCGGTGGAGCTGGCCAGGACTTACGGCGTTGAGCTGCACGTGCGATCCGCGTTCAGCTGGATGCCGGGCACCACAGTTACCGGGGAGGAAGCCATGGAGCACGCCATCATCTCGGCCGTCACCCACGACGCCAGCGAGGCGAAGATGACCGTCTCGGGGGTCGCCGACAAGCCCGGTGTGGCCGGACGGCTGTTCCGGGCGCTGGCCGACACCGACGTCAACGTCGACATGATCGTGCAGAACGTGTCGAGCGAGGGCGTCACCGACATCAGCTTCACCGTGCCCCGGCTGCAGCTCGACGCGGCCCGGTCGGTGACGCAGGGACTCATCGGCGAGCTGGGCGCCGACGACGTGTCCGCCGACGACGGCATCGCCAGGGTCAGCCTGATCGGGGCCGGCATGCAGACCAATCCGGGCGTGGCCGCCCGGATGTTCGAGACGCTGGCCGCGGCGGGGATCAACATCGAGATGATCTCGACGTCCGCCATCCGCATCTCCTGCGTGATCCGGGCAGGCGACATGGAACGGGCCGTGGTCTCGCTGCACGAGTCGTTCGAGCTCGACAAGGACCCCGCCGACCGCCGCAACGTCTACTGACCACCGCCCGGCTCTGAGGGGTCGCGCGCCGGTAGCCTGCGGCCCTATGGACGTTGGAGTCGTCGGCGCGACCGGGCAGGTGGGCGGGGTCATGCGCGCCCTGCTGGACGAGCGCGACCTCCCGGTGGACGGGCTGCGCTTCTTCGCCTCGTCGCGTTCGGCTGGGCGCACGCTGCACTGGCGCGACCGGGCCGTCGTCGTGGAGGACGCGGCCACCGCCGACTACGCCGGGCTCGACGTATGCCTGTTCTCGGCCGGGGCCACCACCAGCCGGGCCCTGGCCGAGCGGGTGGCGTCGCAGGGCGCGGTCGTGATCGACAACTCCTCGGCCTGGCGGCGGGACCCCGATGTGCCCCTGGTGGTGTCGGAGGTCAACCCCCATGCGCTGGACTCGAGCCCCAAGGGCATCGTCGCCAACCCCAACTGCACGACGATGGTGGCCATGCCACCGCTGAAGAGCCTCGCCGCCGAGGCGGGTCTCGTCGCCATGGTGGTCTCGACCTACCAGGCCGTCTCGGGCGCGGGCCTCGCCGGGGTGGACGAGCTGCACGAGCAGGTGCAGAAGGCGGGCGACGTCGCCCCGTCGCTCACGTTCGACGGCGGCGCGGTCGGTCTACAGGCGGGTGAGAAGTTCGCGGAGCCGATTGCCTTCAACGTGATCCCGCTGGCCGGCTCGGTGGTCGACGACGGCAGCGGCGAGACCGACGAGGAGCAGAAACTCACCCACGAGAGCCGCAAGATCCTGGAGCTTCCCGACTTGGCGGTGGCGGCCACCTGCGTGCGAGTGCCGGTGTACTGCGGCCACTCCCTGTCGATCAGCGCGTCGTTCGAGCGTCCTATCACCGTCGAGCGGGCCGTCGAGGTGCTGGCTGCCGCGCCCGGCGTAGTGCTGGCCGACGTCCCCACGGCTCTCAAGGCGGCCGGCGACGATCCGTCGTATGTGGGCCGCATCCGCCGCGACCCCACCCGTCCCAACGGGCTGTCGCTGTTCGTGTCGGGCGACAACCTCCGTAAGGGCGCCGCGCTCAACACCATCCAGATCGCGGAGGTAATGGCCGACCGCGGCCTCCTCCCCGGCGCCTAGGGGACGATCGTGAAGAGCCCGCCGTCGAGCGGGCGCATCACACTGAAGTGCTTCCGGTCGAGTGTCAAGATCGTGCGCGTCCGGTAACGCTGGGCCAGAACGGCCAGAGAGGCGTCGGCGAGCCCGATGCCCAGGTCGGCATATCGCCTCACCACTCTTGTTGCCTTGGCCAGGTCTTCGGCATCTATGGCGGCCAGTTCGTAGGCGCCGCCGGACAGCTCTGTCAGGACGGCCAACTCGGCCTCGACGCCCCGGCGGGTCGCGACCAGGTAGTCGACCTCGGCGATCACGTAAGGGGATACGACCATCACCGGATCGTGCTTGTCGAGCCACTCCACCACGGCATCGTGCTGTGGGCCGGACTCGCTGAAGAAGGCGATGAGTCCGCTGGTGTCCGCGATGATCATCGCTCGCCGAAGCCCTCCAGCAGCTCGTCGACATGCTCGGCCCACGAGCTGTCACCGGCGATGATCCCGGGTCGGGGCTTGGGACGGGACACGGCATCCCGGATGGCCTGGCGGATCACTTCCGCCTCCGAGCATGAGCGCTGCCGAGCCTGGCGCTCCACATCCCGCTTCAAGGACTCAGGCAAGTAGACAGTCGTTTTCTGCATACCATATATAGTACCACCGCCTTACTTTGACGCGCCCGGGCGGCTGGCCACGATGGCGGCGATCACGAGACCGATGCCGAGTGCCTCCCGGACGCTGGGCACCTGGGCCAGCGCGATCAGCCCCACCGCCGTCGCCGTGGCCGGCAGGATCGCCTGCAGCAGGGCGAAACGATGCGGATCGATGCGGCGCATGACGGTCAGGTCGATCCGGTAGGGGATCACGTTGGACAGCAGTCCGGTGGCAAGCCCGAGGGCGAGCACCAGCGGGGAGTCCAGCGCTCCGGCCACCGCAGCCGAGCCGAACGGGCTGATGGCCACCGCGCCGGCCAGCATGCCGAGGCCCAGCCCGTCCACCGAGGCCGGGCTTCGGGCCACCCGATGGCCGAGCAGGATGTAGCCGGCCCAGAACCCGCCGGCCAGCAGCGCGAATCCCACGCCCGCGGCCGTGCCTTCGGACTCCACGCCGGCCAGCACCAGCACGCCCGCCACTGCCAGCACCAGCGCCCCCGCGGAGCGCAGGGTGCGGGCTCCGAGAGCGGCAACCACCACCGGACCGGTGAACTCGATGGCTACCGCATTGCCCAGCGGGAGCCGGTCCATGGCCAGGTAGAAGCACAGGTTCATGGCGGCCAGCGACACGCCGAAGGCGGCGGCCCGACCCAGTTCGCGGGCCTGCCACCGCCGCCGCCACGAGCGCCGCAGGGCCACGATGACCGCGGCCGCGGCCAGCACTCTCAGCAGAGCCACCCCGCCCGGAGCCAGCTCGTCGAACAGCACCACGGCCACCGCCGCGCCCAGGTACTGCGACACCGCCCCGACCATGAACAGCCCTTCGGGCGGGAACTCTCGGGGGCGCATCAGACCTGCCGATAGGGTTTCGCCATGGCTCTTGACGACCAACTCGTGAACCGGCTCACCTGGAAGATCCCCAACGCATTGGCCCTGATCGGCTCGCGCTCGGGCGAGGAGCGAAACGGCATGACCGCGAGCTGGATCACGCAGCTGTCGATGGAACCGGTCCTCATAGGTGTCGGTGTGGACAATACGGCGGTGACGCACCGGCTCATCTCCGAGGGGGGTTCGTTCACCGTCAATCTGTGGAACTCCGAGGACACCCGGGTGTTCGTCAAGTTCTCCAAGCCGGCCGCCTACGCCGACGGGACCCTCAACGGCCGGGCGGTTCGGGAGGCTGTCACCGGGGCGCCGGTGTTCACCGAGGCCATCGCCTGGATGGACTGCGAGGTGCGCCACGCCATCGACTTCGGCACCCACACCCTGTTCGTGGGCGAGATGGTGGACGGCGACATCCTCGTCGACGAGGCCCGCTCAGCCTCCATGAGCGACACCCGCATGAAGTACGGAGGCGTCAAGCGCCACTGATCCCTGCATTCTCCTTAAGGGGCCACGCGTATAGGTGTGAGGGCCGGTCGCGTCGCAGCGGAGTCATTCCCGCCGAAGATGTAAACGTTCGAAGGCCACCAACGCTGTTCAGGATCCGTAACCGGTCCGGGGAATCGGGTTCTCCGTCTCGAACTGCCCTTGCCGCCGTCGGCCAGCTACGCGCTTGAATGTGTCGTGATGGCTGGACCCGAGGTCTTGTCCACAGCGGTCGACGCTGAACGCTACCCCGTGTTCGACGTCACTGACTGGGCGGTCGTGCGGCGGGAGCAACTCGGCACGAAGCCCAAGCGGTGGATCCTCGATCCGGACGGCAATCGCTGGCTCATGAAGTTCACTACCGACAATCAGCGAAGTGACGGTACCAGTTACCGGAAGGGGGACGACTGGTCCGAGCGCGTCGCCAACGGGGTCGCTGGACGGCTCGGTGTTGCCGCGGCTCGCACGGAACTCGCTTTGGATCGGGCTGCAGAGGCTCCGGGCTACGGCATCATCAGCAAGTCAGTTCTTGCGCCGCCTAGCGGCGATCCGCCCCAGAGTCCAGAGGAGTTGATTCATGGCAACCAACTCGTGGACGTCGTATTGGTCGGTCCCGAGCGGATTGGACATACCGTCGAGGCCATCCGGCAGGCGCTTGACGACGTCGGGGCGCCCAGCGGCATCGACGACCACATAACGGCATGGGACCTGTTCGTTGGCTATCTGCTGTTGGACGCCGTGGTCGGCAACACCGACCGGCACGAGGAAAACTGGGCAGTGATCGACCGCGCCGGTGTCCGCCGTCTCGCGCCCACCTTCGACCACGCCTCGTGTCTGGGATTCCAACTCGACGACGAGCGGCGCATGCGACACCTGCACACCCGCGACCGCAACGACATGCCCGAAGCGTGGGCCGACCGAGCGAAGTCGAAGTTCGAGGGTCGGCCGCATCCAGTCCTGGCCGCGACGCGTGCCTTGAACTTGAGCGACGAGTCCGTCCGCCAGCGTTGGGCGCGCCGATGCGCAGACATGGACCACCTCGTCGAACCCATCCGGATGATCCCTGAGGACCGCATGTCGCCGTCTGCGCGGCAGTTTGCAGAACGGGTGATCCGGCGGAATTGCCATCGGCTGCTCGACGAGTTCCGCTAGGTTCGATGTCGTACCCCGCAGCTACGGTGACGCACATGACCGAGCCCGGCGAACACCGCCTCTATGCCGCTTGGCGCAACCCAGAGGGTCTAATCCGTCCTGTGGGAGTTCTGACGCGCCTGCGAACGGCTGAGGGTGACTCGTACCGATTCGTCTACCTGAAAGCAGCCGAGCAGTTCGACGGCTTCATCTGTCTGCCGGGCCTGACCGAGTTGTACCGCGTCTACGAGAGTGATTGCCTCTTTCCGGTATTCCGGAATCGTCTGATGCCCCGGAGTCGCCCCGACTATGGCCATTACGTCTCGGAGCTGGCTCTCGATGTGGATACGGACCCCTTCGAGGTCTTGATTCGCAGTGAGGGCCGTAGGGCGACTGATCGAGTCGAGGTGTTCGCCCATCCCGAGCGCACTCTTGAGGGCGCTCTGACGACGCTGTTCTTCGTTCGGGGCATCCGCCATCTCGACGGTGCCGCGGCCGCGGTCGAAGACGTGCAGCCGGGCGAAGTGCTGGAACTCGTGGACCAGCCCGACAACCCGGTGAACCGTCGGGCCATCCTCGTCAGCGCTCACACGGGTCGGCAACTGGGCTGGATGCCCGATTGCCTGGTCAACATGGTTCATGAACTGCGCGACCTGGATAGCCCTGTCGAGGTCACGGCGGAGCACGTCAACCCCGAGACGTCACCACCCCATATGCGTCTGCTGTGCCGGCTGCGGGCACCGTGGCCTGACGGCTACGAGCCTCTGTCCGGCCCCGAGTACCAGCCCATGGCAGCCAGCCCGCATCGAGCCGTCGGCAGCGAGGCCTAACTCTGGCGTACCAGAACCGTCGATCGCGAGCCTGTGCGCATCAGCGGTGGTGAGGGAACCACGTTGTCGACCGAGTCATGTGATCTCTCGACGGCTGCGGAGTTCGACCTCTACACCGTCGTCGCGCCGCGCATGGATGTTGTGCAGTCGAAGACACGAAGCGTTGTTGACCGGGTTGGCGCAGACCGTGCCGTTCCAACCGGTGTCGTGCCAGGGAACCCGTATCGACAGATGGCGCAGAGGAATGTCCGTGGTCATTGCTTGGCAACGAGATAACTACGGATAGAGGTGGGAGGCGCTGCCTACGGGGACTTTGCCGGGCTCGGGGTTGGCCACCAGCACCTCGCACTCCATCCGGTCGGGATCACGGAAGAACAGGCTGAGCTTGCGGCCGAAATCGGTGACGGTTCCGTCGGTGGCGCCGAACATCTCGATGTAGAAGGCTTGGAGCCGGTCGGAGTCCTTGGTGATGACGGCCACATGGTCGAGTCCCTGAGTGAGCATGGTGCTCCTCCCTCCTGGCTTGCCGACCGAATCAACCCTCCGGTCGTGAGGCCGTTCTATCGGCTCGAACGGACTCGGGCCACGGCGAGGAGGCCAACGAGCGCGCAGGCGGCGGTGAAGACCCCCACCGTGACCAGGGCGATGCGGCTGCCGTAGGCGTCCACCAACCAGCCCAGGATGGGGCCACCGACGGCGCGGGCCCCCACGAAGACGACCCCGTAGGCCGCCGACACCCGGCCCTGCAGGCGGGGATCGGCCGCGCTCTGGACCGATCCGTTGGACAAGCTCAAGAATCCGCCGCCGAATATGCCCACCACAAAGATGGCCGCTATCCCGGCGACGAGGAAGTTCACCGCGGACAGAGCGGCCATGGTCGCGCTGAACACAACCAGCAGGATGGCCAGGTTGCGCGACCCCTCCAGCCTTGACGCCGCCATCATCACTGAGCCGATCAGACTGCCGACGGCCATGACCTGGGCCAGGATCGCGAATGTGCCCGCCCCGCTCTCCAGCTGCTTGTCGGCGATGACCGGAAGCAGCACGGCCAGGTTCCAGCCGAACAGCGTGAACGAGCACAGCAGGGCCATCGGTATGGTCACCGCCGGCGTGCGCAGCAGGTAGCCGAGCACCCGACCGCCGGTTGCTCGGGCGTCCTTCGACACGGCGGTGGTGGGCACCACCCGGAGCACCAGCGTCGCGGCGAGCAGCGAGGTCGCTCCGTTCACCGCGAAGCAGGCCCAGGCCGCGGACAGGCTCAGGAAGAGCCACGCCGCGCCGCTTCCCAGGAACCGGCCCACCGACATCACCGAGGTGTGCAGCCGGGCCGCCCGGTCGATCCGGTCGGCCATGACGACATCGCGCACGAAAGCCCGCCGCAGCGGGGTGTCGATGGCGCCGATCACGCCCAGCACCGCGACGGCGCCGAACAGCACCGCCAGCGGCAGGTCCTCTCGCATCGCCAGCGCCAGGAGGGCCAGAGCGCCGGCAACGAGGGCCTTCGCGGCCTGCGTGGAGGCCAGCAGACGGCGCCGGTCCATCCGGTCGGCCAGTGTCCCCGCCACCGGCGCAAGAACCACGGCCGAGCCCGACCGGACCGCGATGGTGAGACCGACCACGAACGCACTGTCGGTGATCGCATACACCAGCCACACCTCGGCGAGGTGGTGGGCCCACATTCCGGCACCGTGCAGGAACTGGGCGCTCGCGTAACGGCGGAAGTTGGGGTTGCCAAGCGTGTCGGCCAGCCGGCCCAGAGCGGTCCTCACGTGATCCTCACCGACCCAGTTTGACACCGTGGGCAGGTTGTCAGACAATCTGCCAAGAGAACCTGGCTGCTGCCGGGCGGTTCTCGCGCCCTGTTGGAGGATGGATGCGCACGGGAGACAGCTACGTCGAGTCGCTGCGAGACGGACGCAACGTGATCCTCGACGGTAGGCCCGTCGAGGACGTGACGACCCACCCGGCCTTCGCGGCCGGCGTGCGCAGCGTGGCCCGGCTCTACGACTTCTCGTCCGATCCCGCCAACCACCAGGTCATGACCTACGAGTCGCCGACCAGCGGTCGACCCGTGAACCTGAGTTGGCTGGTGCCGCGCTCGGTGGAGGATCTCCGCCGGCGGCGGCTCGCCATCGAGGCCTGGTCGGAGATGAGCTTCGGCTACCTGGGCCGGTCGCCCGACCACGTGGCCTCCTTCTTCGCCGGCTTCTCGGGGTCTCTCGACACCTTCGCCAAGGCCGGCGACCAGTATGCCGACAACGTGCAGCGGTTCTACGAGCGGGCCCGCGACGAGGACCTGTACGTCACCTACACCATCATCCACCCCCAGGTCGACCGGGCCAAGGGGCCCCACGAGCAGTACGCGCCCAACCTGTACGCCTCGATCGTGCGTTCCGGCGACGACGGGGTGGTGGTGAGGGGCGCGCAGATGCTCGGCACCGGCACCTTGATGTCGGACTACGTGTTCGTCAGCTCTATCCAGCCGCTGCCGCCGGGCGCCGACGACTACGGCCTGTCGGTGGTGATCCCCGTGAACCACCCCCGGCTGCGCATCTACCCCCGCCGGCCTTACGGCCGCGACGCGACTTCCGCGGGCGACTACCCGCTGTCGGCCACCTATGACGAGACCGACGCGCTGGTGGTGTTCGACGACGTCGACGTGCCCGCCGAGCACGTCTTCGTGGACCGCGACCCCGAGATCACCTTCGCCCAGTTCAACCGCACACCCGCGCACCTCCTGGGCAACACCCAGGCCCAGATCCGCTACGCGGTGAAGATGAGGTTCCTGGCCGGGCTGGCCTCCCAGCTGGCCGAATGGTCGGGTCAGGCCCGGGACCGGAACTTCCAGTTGAGCCTGGCCAGGGTGGCGGCCCAGGCGGCGGTGCCCTACGGGATGGTGCTGGCCGGGGAGTACAACGCCACCATCGACGCCAACGGAGTGGCCCGCCCCGACCCGGAGATGCTCTACGCGGCGATGACCCAGCAGCCCGCGCTGTACCGCGACATCACCTTCGCATTGCGGGAGCTGACCGGGGGGACCACCATCCAGGTGCCCTCGTCCATGAGTTCGTGGGAGGATCCGGTCACCCGGGCCGACTTCGAGCGCTTCGTGCGCTGGCCGGAGGTGGACGCCGAGCATCGAATCGGGCTGCTGAAGCTGATCTGGGACGCCATCGGCTCGGAGTTCGCCAGCCGGCACTTCCAGTACGAGATGTTCTATGCCGGCTCGGCGTCGGTGGTGCAGGGTCGCCTGTACCGCAACTACGACTGGGATCGGGCCCGCTCCATGGTGCAGCGCTGCCTGGCCGAGGCCCACCCCGCCGCCGGCGACGGCTCGGAGAGCGGTCCATGACGCCTCCCGACCGCGGCAGTGGCGCCGACCGGATCGGCACGCTCGACACCGGGTTCCGGACCGCGCTGGCGCGCCTCGACCGGGCCGGTCTGCTGGCCAGGGTGTCGCGCACCGTGGACCCCGACCTTGAGGTGGCGGGGCTCATGAAGCGCCACGACGCCGGAGCGGCCCTGCTGTTCGAGAGCGTCAAGGACCACGACGTGCCCGTTGTCGGCAACGTCTTCGCCACCCCGGAGTCCTCCGAGGCGGCCATGGGGCTGGACCGCGCCCAGTTGCGGGCTGCGCTGGCCCGGGGCATCCACGCCGATGTCGAACCTGTCGGTGTCGCCGAGGCCCCGGTCCAGGAGCAGGTCTGGCGCAAGGGGTCCATCAACCTGGGCGAGCAGCTCCCGGTGCTCAAGCACGCCCCCGGCGACGGCGGGCGCTTCGTCACCGCGGGCGTCCTGATCGTGCGCGATCCCCTCACCGGTGTGCGCAACGCCTCCTTCCACCGGCTCCAGCTGCTGGAACCCGACAGGGTGGCCATCAAGATCGACCACGGCCGCCACCTGGGCCGGGCCCTGGACCACGCGGTGGAGATGGGCCAGGACCTGCCGGTGGCGGTCTGCGTCGGCACCGACTTGGCCCTGATCTACGCAGCCTCAACCATGGGCGCGCTCATGCCCGAGAGCCGCGACGAGCTGGGCGCGGCCGGCGGCTGCCGGGGCGAGGGCCTGCCGGTGGTGCCGGGCGTCTCCGTCGACGTGGACGTGCCCGCCGAGACCGAGATCGTCATCGAGGGCGTCATCAAGGCGGGCGAGCAGGCTCACGAGGGCCCCTTCGGCGAGTTCGTCGGCTACGCCTCGCCGGCCGGGATGGCCCCCACCGTGGACGTCACCGCGGTCACCGCCCGCCACGAGCCGGTGTACCACGCCATCAACGGCGCCGGCCGGGAGACGATCGTGCTGCGCAAGCACGTGCTGGAGGTGGCCGCCCTGGAGGCGGTCCGGCCGGTGACGCCCATCGTCACCGACGTGTGCATGCCGTCGGGCGGGCTCCACCGGTTCCATCTGGTGATGGCGCTGTCGAAGCGGTCCGAGCGCGACGAGGGATGGGGCCGCAACGCGGCCATGGCCGCCTTCGGGGCCCTCAAGGACCTCAACATGATCATCCTGGTCGACGACGACATCGACATCCACGACCCCGTCGACGTGGAGTACGCCCTGGCCACCCGGTTCGACGCCGCGTCGGACCTCCTGGTACTGCCAGGAATGCGCGGCCACGAGTATGTGCGCACCTCTCAGGCCGGGGTCGGCACCAAGGCCGTCCTGGACGCCTCGGTGCCGCATGAGCGGCGGGCCGACTTCGAGCGGATCTCCTTCGCGGCGCCTTCCGAGCCAGGCTCCGAGCTCGACGCCACCTACTCCGGGGCCACCGTGCTCAGCTGGCTTGGCCAGAGGCCGAGCGGGTAGGTGCGGGCCATGGGAAGTCCCACTAGACATCGAGCGAGGCCGTGGCCCGAGCGGCCCGTGAGCGAAGCGAACAAGAGCGGGAAACACCACGCTGTACCGCGAGGCGGTGGCAGATACCCGCGCCGCCCGGAAGGCTCGGTGTGAAGCTCAGCCGCGAGACGCTCGCCGACCGGCTGCAGGAGCAGCTCAAGCGCCAGATGCTGTCGGGCCGGCTGGTGCCGGGCGCGACCATGCCGTCGGAGCGGGAGCTGTGCGAGGCCTTCGGCGTGGGCCGCACCACTGTGCGAGAGGCCCTCCAGGGCCTGGTCTCGTCCGGCTTCCTGGCCCGGGACGCGGGCCGGCTCGTGGTGCGGCACCCCAGCGACATCAGCCCCCGCATGCTCGACCTGGCGGCCAGGGCCTCCGACGCATCGGTGCTGCAGGTCTTCGATGTGCGCAAGTTGTTGGAGATCCACGCGGCCGGCCTGGCCGCCACCAACCGCACCGCCGACGACCTCGCCGAGATAGCCGGGTGCCTGCAGCGCATGGACACCCAGGACGAGACGCAGTACCACACCGCCGATCGCAGCTTCCACTGCGCGGTGGTGCGCGCCGCCCGCAACACCGTGCTGGCCGAGCTCTACGAGGCTGGGATCGGACTCTTCTTCCGCGAGCCGGCCTTCTGGCGGGTGTTCACCCGCGCCCCCGAGCAGCGTCGTCGGGTGGGTTCGGGCTATCAGGGCCACCTGCAGATACATAACGCCATCGTCCGCCAGGATCCCGACCTGGCCCGCGAGCAGATGCGGCGCCATCTGCAGCAGGTGGAACGGAGCCTGCTCGCGATCATGCACGAGACCCTGGGGGCGGCCGACGATGGGCCGCCCCCGGCGTCCGGCACGCCATCCCCCACAGAAGAGACAGAGAGGAAGCCATGAGACAGGGATACCGGGTGATCGACGCCGACACCCACGTCACCCCCTCCGTCGAGGTGCTCGTCGACTACGGCGACCGCGAGCTGAAGGACCGGGCCGACGAGCTCACGCCCTATGTCCGGGTCACCAAGCCGACGGCGGGCCGGGGCCATCCGACCCACCCCTACGGCGTGGTGCGGGTCAACCCCCAGCCCTACAGCCGGGTGGCCGGGCACAAGCCCGAAGCCTCGGTGGACACCCGCGGCGCGGGCGCCAAGGGAGCGCTCGAGGGCCGGGTGCAGAACCTGGCGGCCAAGCCCATCGCCGACGGCATCCAGCACACCAACTCCGAGGGCCGTCTGGCCAACATGGACGTCGAGGGGGTGGACATCAACTTCATCATCCCCGGCACGTGGGCGCCGGGCAGCACCGCATTGGACCTCAGCCTGGCCAAGGCCATGTACCGCTCCTACCACCGCTACATGGCCGACTACTGCTCGGCCGACCCGCGCCGCCTCAAGGGGCTGCTGCTGGCCCCCGGCGCCGACCCGCAATGGGCCGCCGACACCATCCGCCGGCACGCCGACGAGGAGTGGCTGTCAGCGGTGTGGCCGGTCCTGCCCGAGGGGCTGCCGGTGGACGACCCCGACCTCGAACCGATATGGCAGGCCATGGACGAGGCCGACCTGCCCATCATGCACCACAGCTTCTTCTACGAGGCCCCCTACTTCCCCGGCTACCGCGACATCTGGGGCAACGTGGCTGTGGCCCGAACCGCGGCCCACGTGTGGGGCGCCCAGCGGCTCATGGCCTACGTTCTGGTGTCGGGGATGCTAGACCGCTACCCCAACCTTCGGGTGGCCACGGTGGAGACCGGCCACGGCTGGCTTCCGCACTGGATCATCCGCCTCACCAGCCAGATCGACTACGTGAAGGGCGCCGTGCCTGCCGACCTGAGACACACGCCGATGGAGTACGTGCAGATGGGCCGGGTGTTCTGCGCCATCGAGCAGCACGAGGGCCCCGAGATGACCAAGGCAGTGATCGACATCCTCGGCGACGGCGTGCTGATGTACGAGTCCGACTTCCCCCACCCCGAGTGCTACTACCCCGACAGCACCGACAACGTGATCTCTTGGGGCCCGGTCATCGGCGAGGAGGCCCTGCGCAAGCTCATGGCCGACAACGCGGCCCGCTACCTGCGGCTGCTGTCGGACCCGTGGGACGACGGCGGAGCCGACGGCAACGGGCGGAGCGGCAATGGACGTTGAGCGGGCTCTGGAACTCGTGCAGGTGGCTCGAGCCATCGCGGCCACCCGCGGCATCAACGCCACTGTGGCCGTGCACGACGACGCCGGCCATCCCCTGGTGGTGATGCGGGGCAAGCGCTGGCACGGGCCCTACATGGCCATGGGCAAGGCCCGGCTGGCCGCCGCCTTCGCCAAGCCGACCAAGGATCTGATGGAGCAATGGGCCGACCGGCCCATGTTCCCGACCAGTCTCGTGGAGATCATCCCCGGAGGCGTCACCGTCAACCCTGGCGGTGTGCCGCTCTTCGAGGGAGAGGTGTGCGTGGGCGCCATCGGCGTCGGCGGCGGCTCGCCCCACATCGATCACGAGATCGCGGCTGCGGCCGCGGAGCAATTCCACAATTCCGAGGGGGCATAGATCTGATGAAGTGGATTCACAGACCCAAAGGAGGAAACAGCAACATGCGACACATATGGAGGAGACTGGGGGTGCCGCTCGCGGCGCTCTTCGTGCTCGCGTTAGTAGCCGCGAGCTGCGGCGACGACGAGGCGGACGAACCGGCCGCTCCGGCGGTCGACACCGCCGCCGTCGAGGCGGCCCAGGCCGAAGCCGATGCTGCCGCGGCGGACGCCGACGCCGCTAGGGCCGATGCCGACGCGGCAGCTGCCGCGGCTGCCGAAGCTGAGGCGGCCCTGGCCGAAGCCGAGGCGGCAGCTGCCGCGGCGAGCGCCGAGCAGCAGGCTGAGGCTCAGGCTGCGTTGGAAGCGGCCCAAGCCGAGGCGGCTGCCGCGGCTGAGGCGGCGGCTGAGGCCGAGTCGAGAGCCGCGGCGGCCGAAATGGCTGCCGAGGAGGCCGCCATGGCCGCCGAGGAAGAGATGATGGAGGAGGAGGCCGCCCCGACCGGAGATCCAGGCAGGGTCACCATCGCGGTCACCACCGAGCCGTCCACCCTCGATCCACAGGCCGTGAACGACCGCAGTTCGCGGGTCGTGACCGCCAACCTGTTCGAGTCGCTGCTGGGCCGGGACGCCTCGACTGCGCTGGTCCCGGTGCTGGCCACCGGCTTTGAGGTAGTGGACGACGACACTTGGCGCTTCTTCGTGCGTGAGGGCGTGACCTTCCACGACGGACAGGTCCTCAACGCGCAGGCCGTGGCCGACAGCCTGAACCGGATGCTGGATCCGGACTACTCGACCCAGAGGGATTCGTACGTCCGGGGCATCACCGTCGCGGAGGCAGTGGACGAGTTCACCGTCGACATCCACACCGACGGGGTCAACGCCACCATCCCGTTGCAGATAGCCCAGCTGCCCGTCATCGCGCCCGGCACGGGCGACACGGTGGGCGAGGAGCCGGTGGGGACCGGTCCCTACGTGTTCGAGGACTGGGAGCGCGGCCAGCAGATCACCGCGGCGCGGAATGCGAACTACTGGGGCGAGGCGCCGTCCATCGATGCCTTCACGGTTCGGTTCATCCCCGACAAGCAGACGTCGCTGGCCGCCCTGCAGGCCGGTGAGGTCGACCTGGTGCTCGACATCCTGCCCGAGCAGGTCCCGCTGGTGCCCCAGGCGCTCAGCGTGCCCGCCACCGAGTACAGCTACATCGCGCTCAACGCCCTGCGTCCCGATCTGGCCCCGCCCGAGATCCGCGTCGCCATGAACCTGGCCGTCGACAAGGAGCTGATCGCGGAGACGCTCTATGAGGGCTACGCCAAGCCCAACGACGCCCAGCACCTGTCACCGGGGATGCTCGGCTACAACCCCGACATCGGCCCGTTCCCGTACGACCCGGATCAGGCCCGCGAGATCATGGAATCGCACGGCTGGAACGAGGACAACCCCTTGTTCCTCGAGATCTACGCGCCGATCGGCCGGTACCTGCGCGGCGTGGAGACGACCCAGGCGGTGGCCACGATGCTGAACGACGTCGGCTTCAACACTGAGGTGCGGCTCGCCGAGTGGACCCGCTTCCGCGCCGGCAGCCGGATCAGGGGCGAGGAGCCCGGCGCCTATGACGCTCGCTACGGCTGGAACTCCAACGAGTGGTTCGACGGGGCCCGCACCCGCAACTTCCTGGTGTGCGGCGGCTCGTCCTCCAAGCTGTGCGACGAGTTGGTCACCGACCTCTTCGAGCAGGCCGGATCGACGACCGATCAGGAACTGCGCAACATCCTCTATCAGAGGGCCTGGGCGAGGCTGCACGAGAACCCGCATGCGATCTACCTGCTGCAGCAGGACCTGATCTACGGCGCGACCGAGCGTCTCGCCTGGCAGCCCCGGCTCGATGACGAGTACCTCGTGACGGAGATGAGCCTGAACTAGGGCATCAGGCTCGCTGGCCTGCTGTTAGACCTGCCGATCCGGCTCGGCTCAGAGGCCGAGCGGATCTGGGCCGAGCCGGACCCGGCAGGGCTGAGCATCAATAGGAATCGATGGCTACACAGACGACGACAACGACGGCGTCGTCGCAGCGGTCGCGGCGCGGCCCGCTGCGGCAGCGGCTGAGCGGCCTGCGGGCCCGGGCCGGCCGTCTCGCCGCCAAGGGGTCGTTGCGCGGCCTGCTGCTGCGGCGGCTGCGCGACGGCGTCATCGTGCTGCTGCTCGTGGTGACGGTGATCTTCTTCCTGGCCCACGTCGTCGGGAACCCGGCGCTGGTGTTCGCCCCGGTCGACGCCACCGACGAGCACATAGCCGAGATCCACCGCCAGTTCGGTCTGGACCGTCCGGTCGCGGAGCGCTACTGGGAGTACCTGGTCGGTCTGGCCCGGCTCGACTTCGGGGAGTCGACCTGGCAGCAGCGGCCGGCCATCGATGCGGTGACCGAGGCGCTGCCGTCCACTATCTACCTCACCGTCGTCGGCCTGGGGGCGGCGGCCGTGCTCGGGGTGATACCGGGGATCGTGGCCGGGGCGAGGGCCCGCAAACCGTTCGACAAGACCTCGAACCTGCTGTCGGTGGCGGCGCTGTCGGTGCCGAACTTCTGGCTGGGGCTGCTGCTGATCCTGCTGCTGGGGGTGCAACTCGGCTGGCTGCCCACCTCGGGGCGCTTCGAGACGTCCAGCATCGTGATGCCCGCGCTCACTCTGGGCATCGTCCACGGCGGCCGCATCTTCCAGCTCGTGCGGTCGGCCACCTACGAGGAGATGTCCAAGCCGTACGTCACCGTGGCCCGCAGCAAGGGCTTGACGGAGTGGAACATCCTGAAACGCCACGTGGTGCGCAACACCGGGGTCACCACGGCGACCATCGTCGGCTGGGAGTACGTGAGGATGTGGGGCGGAGCGGTGTTCGCCATCGAGTACGTGTTCGCCTGGCCGGGCGTGGGCCTGCTGACCATCGACGCCGCCCACCGCCAGGACTTCTTCGTCCTTCAGGCCGCGGTGATCATCGCCGGCGCCTTCGTGATCTTCAGCAACCTGCTCATCGACATGGGCTACCAGTTCATCGACCGCCGGATCACGGCCAGCTGATGAGGGTCGTGGCCTGATGGGCGTCACCGTCGCCAGGCGCGCCGGCGAGGGCTCGGACCGCACCTCGGAGCACCGCGTCTGGGGCCGTCTCATCGACATGCTGGGCAGCCGGGGCTGGATGCTGCTGGTGCTCTTCCTGCTGCTGCTGGTGGCGGCCTCGGTCGTGCCCGACGTGTTCGCCCCCCACGACCATGAGGCCCAGAATCTGCGGGCCCGGCTGCTGGGCCCCGGCGACTCCTCGGATGCGGGGCTGCACCTGCTGGGAACCGACAGCCTGGGCCGGGACCTGTTCTCCCGGATGGTGGTCGGCACCCGGCTGACGCTGTTCATCGCGGTCACCGCCACCCTGATCGGCGCGGCTATCGGCGTGCTCTTCGGGCTGCTCGGCGGCTACTTCAGCGGCCGCACCGACCGGCTGCTTATGCGCCTGGGAGAGGCTCAGACGGCCATGCCCATGTTCCTGGTCGCCATCCTGCTGCTGAGCCTGCTGGGGCCCAGTGTGGGAATCCTGCTGGTGGTGCTGCCGTGTCTGGTCTGGCCCATCTTCGCCCGGGTGGTGCGGGCCGAGGCTCTGCGGCTGCGGGAGGAGACCTTCATCGAGGCCTCGATCGCCACCGGCTGCTCCACCGCCACTATTCTCGGTCGGCACCTGCTGCCCAACGTCGCGCCCCGCATCCTGGTGCTGTGCGTGATCGAGATCGGCCATGTGATGCTGTCGGAGGCCGGGCTCAGCTTCCTGGGAGTGGGCGTGCAGCCCCCCGACACCACTTGGGGACTGCTGATCTCCGAGGGCCGGCCGCTGCTGGCGGTGGCGTGGTGGCTCACTATCCTTCCCGGCGTTCTGCTCGGCCTGTCGGTGCTGGCGCTCAACCTGCTGGGCCGCTACTGGGAGTCCCGCTCGGGAGCGGCCGGATGACGCCTTGGATGGATTCCTCGGAGGCAGCCGGATGAGCGGCTCGCCCCTTCTCGAGGTCGAGGACCTCCACGTTACGTTCCAGACCGCCTCGGGACCGGTCCACGCCGTCGACGGAGTGAGCTTCGCGATGGCGCCGGGCTCGTCGCTGGGCGTGATAGGCGAGAGCGGCAGCGGCAAGAGCGTCACCGCCCGGGCCCTGCTGCGTCTGTTCTCCATCACCGACGATGTGCACATCTCGGGATCGGTGCACTTCGATGGCGCCGACCTGCTGCGCATCGACGAGCGTCGGCTGCGGGACGTGCGGGGCGGGCAGATCGGCATGATCTTCCAGGATCCGCTCACATCGCTCAATCCTCTGATGGCGGTGGGCGAGCAGATCGCCGAGTCGCTGCGGCTGCACCGGGGCATGGGCCGGGCCGAGGCCGCCGCGGAAGCGGTCGGGCTGCTGGCCCGGGTCGGCATCGCCGATCCCGAGCGGCGGGCCACCGAACTCCCCAACAGCTTCAGCGGCGGCATGCGCCAGCGGGTGATGATCTCGCTGGCCATCGCCTGCCGGCCCCGGCTGCTCATCGCGGACGAGCCCACCACCGCCCTCGACGTGACCGTGCAGGCCGAGATCCTGCTGCTTCTCGACGAGCTGCGCCGGTCCGAGGGCATGGCGTTGATGCTCATCACCCACGACTTCGGGGTGGTCGCGGCCACCTGCGACGACGTGCAGGTGATGTACGCGGGCAAGCTGGTCGAGAGGGCCTTGATGGCCCACCTCTTCGACCGGGCCAACCATCCCTACACCGAGGGGCTCCTGCGGCTGGTGCCCCGCTTCGAGGACACCCACACCGGAAGGCTCCATCCCATCCCTGGCCAGCCGCCGATAACGGGAGGGGGCACCTCGTCGTGCGCCTTCGCGCCGCGGTGCGACCACGCCATCGAGCGGTGCCGGACCGAGGTCCCCCCCGAGGTGAGGGTGGGACCTGAGCATCTCAGCGCCTGCTGGCTGGCCGCCGATCGGGCCAAGGAAGACACCGAGCCGGGCCGCCCCTGGAAGCGGACTCCATGAGCGGGTCTGCTGCCCGCACGACGCTGGAGGCGAGTCCGGCCGATCCGGTCGCCGCGCCGCGCAACGTGCTCGAAGCGAACGACGTCGTGGTGGAGTTCGACACCGACGCGGGCCGCATCACCGCCGTGGACGGCGTGTCGCTGCATCTGGCCACCGGCGAGACCCTCGGCCTGGTGGGCGAGAGCGGGTGCGGCAAGTCCACGCTGGCGAGGGCGATCCTGCGGCTCGTCGCCATGAAGCGGGGCTCGGTGCGCCTCGAGGGCGTCGACCTCGGCACTCTGCCCCGCCGGGAGCTGCGCCGCATGCGCCACCGCATACAGATGGTGTTCCAGGATCCGCGAGGCTCCCTCGACCCCCGCATGGACGTCTCCTCGCTCATCGGCGAGCCGCTCCGGGTCCATCGCATCGGCGACCGGTCCAGCCGGGCCCGGGAAGTGGCCGAAGCCATGGAGTTGGTCGGCCTGCCCGAAGCGGTCGCCGACCGCCTTCCCAGCGAGCTCAGCGGTGGGCAGCAGCAGCGGGTCGGCATCGCCCGGGCCATCGTGACCGACCCCGCGGTGCTGGTCTGCGACGAGCCGGTGTCGGCGCTGGACGTGTCCATCCAGGCCCAGATCATCAACGTCCTCGACGAACTGCGCACCGAGTTGGACCTGGCCATGCTGTTCATCGCCCACGACCTGTCGGTGGTGCGCCATCTCAGCGACCGGGTGGCGGTCATGTACCTCGGCCAGATCGTGGAGACGGGCACCGCCTCCGAGGTGTTCAGCGAGCCCCGCCATCCCTACACGCAGGGTCTCATCTCGTCGGTGCCCCGAGCCGACGCCGAAAGCGCGGCCCGGCTGCAGACCGCCCGCCGCCTGGTGCTGGGCGAGCTTCCCAGCCTCCTCGACCCGCCGTCGGGATGCCGCTACCGCACCCGCTGCCCGTACGCCACCGACGAGTGCGCCGACACCGAGCCGCTGCCGGAGGTGACCGGTCAGCCCGGCGGGCTCCATTCGCTGCGGTGCCACCACTGGCAGGCCATCGCGGAACGCTCCGAGCCCGAGCCGTCCTCCAACAGTCAGGAGCCAACACCATGAGCGACCGCACAGCCGTGAGCACTGACGGGGCCCCCACACCTACGGGACCCTTCAGCCAGGCCATCCGCGTCGGGAACCTCGTGTTCACCGCGGGCCAGGCCGGGCGGAACCGCGATACCGGCCAGATGGGCGATATCGGCGAGCAGGCCGACTGGGCGCTGCGCAACATCGCCGCCATCCTCGAGGCCGCGGGCGCCTCGATGGCCGACGTGGTCAAGACCACCGTCTACCTCAAGGAGGGCACCCCGACAGGACCTCTCAACGAGCAGTGGGTCAAGCACTTCGGCGAGCCCCTGCCCGCCCGTTCGTCGGTGTTCGTGGCCCGCCTCAAGAACCCGGAGATGCTCATCGAGCTCGAGGCGGTCGCGGTTGTCTGACCCGACGCCGCGGGGCAGTCCGGAGGCCGAGCGGAGCGGCCGCGATACGCGAGGATCTGGCGCGACCGTGAGCGAGGCCGGGGCCCGAGCGGCCCGTGAGCGTAGCGAGCAAGAGCGGGGCAACCTCGACGGCGCGGTGATCAGCGCGGGCAGCCGGGAGGCTGCCGACACCGGCGCGGCCGTGCTGGCCTCGGGCGGCAACGCGGTGGACGCCGCCATCGCCGCGTCGGCGGTGCAGTGCGTGCGGGAGCTGCCGTGGTGCGGCCTGGGCGGTGACGGCTTCGCGATGGTGTCGGGTCCTGAGGGCGGGCCGGAGGCGCTCAACGGCGCCGGCGCGGTGCCCGACGCTCTGGCCACCGCTTCGATCCCGGGGGGAACCCTGCCCCGCTTCGGTCCGCTCTCGATCTCGGTGCCGGGTCTGGTGGCCGCCTGGTGGCGGCTGTGGGAGCGCCACGGATCCCGGCCCTTCGCCACTCTGATCGAGCCCGCGGCCGTCCTCGCCGAGGAGGGGTTCGCCCTCGACGACGCCTTCGCTCGGGCGCTGGACCGGACCCGGGCCGCGGTGGGCGCCGGCGATCCGTTCGTGTCGGAGTTCTGCGAGCACAACGGCTCGGTCGCCGGCGAGGGGTTCAGGCTGCCGGCGCTGGCCCGCACGCTGCGCGAGATCGGCTCGGCTGGGCCCTCGGTGTTCTACCGGGGCCGGCTGGCCTCGCTGCTGGTCGCGACGCTGGACCGGCTCGGCGGCCTGCTGTCGGCCGGTGACCTCGACGAGCACTCCTGCGACTTCGAGGCCCCGATCACGGTCCGTTACGGCTCCAGGGAGGTGTCGGTGACGCCGCCGGTGTCGATGGGCTGGGTGCTGCTCCAGCAGCTCCTGCTCTATGAGAGGCTCGGCGGGCGGCTCATCGACGGCGACGCCGACCGGATCGACTTGATGGTGCGGTGCAAGCACGCGGCCTTCAGCGATCTCGCCGGGATGTCCAGCTGGCAGGAGGCCACCGACGTGCTGCCGGTGCTGGGCGAGGACTCGCTGGACCGCTGGTGCTCGATCATCGAGGATCAGCGCCGATCGGTGCTGGCTCCCGCGGGCGCTCCGGCGGTTCCGGCCGGGGCGGCCGGAACCGACACGACCTGCCTGTCGGTGGTGGACGACCGCGGCCTGATGGTGACGTTCATCCACAGCCTCTTCAACGAGTTCGGCGCCCGGGTGGTGGTGCCGGGCACCGGGATCGTGCTCAACGACCGCCTGGCCAAGCAGCCGGCCCGCCTCGGCCGCAACGGGGGACCGGACCGGCCGGGGCGCCCGCTGCACACTCTGGTCGGCTACCACGTGGCCGACCGCGGCCGGAGCCTGGTGGGAGCCACCCCCGGCGGCCGGGGCCAGGTGCAGACCAACTTCCAGGTGCTGCGGGCCATCATCGACGACGGGGACGCCCCGCAGGCCGCGGTCGACCGTCCGCGCTGGCTGTCGGGGGCGCCCCGGCTGCCCGACGCCGACGACCTGCTGTTCCTGGAGCCCGGATTCTCCGGCGACGTGGGTTCGGAGCTGGCCCGGCGCGGCCACGAGATGGCCGGCGACGGCGCGGCCTCCGACAGCGATCTGTTCGGCAGCTGCACCATCGCCGGGGCCGGTCCGCAGCGCTCGGGGACTTTCGGCGCGGCCGACCATCGCCGGGGGGCGGTCCTGGTGAGCGTCGACCGGCCCGGCCACGCCGACGGAACTGCTCGCGGCGACGACAGGGAGGCCATGTGAACGACGGCCTCCAGGAGAGGAGACTCCATGACTGATGTGATGTCGGCCCCGAAGTTCGGGCCGAGGGCCATCACCTACCCCCACCCGATCAACCACGACGCCTACGACTGGCCGACGTTCTCCGACGCCGAGTTCGAGCGCCGTCACGCCCTGGTGCGGGGATTCATGGCCGAGCGCGACCTCGACTGCCTGCTGGTGGCCGGAGCGGCTCATCTGTGGGACCGGGGCTGGGCCAACGTGCGCTGGATCACCAACTACATGGGCACCATGGAGCTCGACAGCTTCGTGATCTTCCCCGCCGACGGCGAGCCGACGCTCGCCATCCTCGGCCTCAACGCCCGCCTGCCCGACCGGGTGACCCGCTCGATATTTCCCGATGTGCGGGGCGCCCTGAACACCCGCACCATCCTGGTGGACCGGCTCAACGAGCTAGGCCTCCAGCGTGGCCGCATCGGCATCATCAACCCGACGCCGTACCTGTCGGTGTCGCGGGACCACTGGGCCGCCCTCACCGAGAGCTTCGGTGACCTCGTGTTCGAGGAGTACTCAGACGACTTCTGGAAGATGCGGCTGGTGCTCTCCGACGAGGAGGTCGCCTGCCTGGAGGAGGCGGCCCGCATCGGCGACGCCACCCAGGTTGCGGTGATGGAGCAGCTGCGACCCGGCATGACCGAGCACGACCTGTTCCGGATCATCTTCACCACCCTCGCCGCCGAGCGGGGCGAGATCCCCTGCATGGTGCTGG
Source organism: Candidatus Aldehydirespirator sp. (assembly GCA_965221605.1). GTDB lineage: Bacteria > Actinomycetota > Acidimicrobiia > Acidimicrobiales > Aldehydirespiratoraceae > Aldehydirespirator. The sequence continues at coordinate 35,773 of CBDCSK010000002.1, read as the reverse complement.
CCGGCAGCGAGTCGATGACCAACCCCACCAGCGGCTTCCAGCGGCCCCGGCCCATCGGGCGCACCATCACCTCCGACGACGTGCTGCTGATGGAGGTCGGCGCCCGCGACGGCCACGGGTACGAGGCCCAGACGGGCAAGGCGATGGTGTTCTCCAAGCCGCCGCCCGACTACGCCGACCTGCTGGAGGTGATGCTGGAGGCCTACCACCGGATCGTGGCCGAGCTGAAGCCGGGCTGCACCGCCAAGGAGCTTCGGGCCGCGGGCAGCATCATCACCGAACGGGGCTACACCATCGTGGCCCCGCTGGTGCACGGCGTGTTCAACCCCATCGACGCCGGACCGTTCGTGGGCACGTCGCACCGGCCCGACAAGGACGTGGTGCTGGAGCCCAACATGGCGCTGTGCGTGGAGATCCATCCCTGCACCACCGACATCATCAAGGGCGTGTTCATGGGCGACACCTACGTCATCACCACCGACGGCGCCCGCAACATCAACCACCGTCTCGAACCGAAGGTCTACGAGATCGGATAGGAGCCATGGCAGAGAAACCTGAACTGGAGTTCCACATTCCCGACGGGCAGTGGCGCCCGGCGGGCGGCCCGGTGGAGGGCATCGACGAGATGGTCCTGTCCACCGACGGCCGGCCCGACGGGGCCTACACCCGGCTGATGCGCTTCGCGCCGGGGGTGGACTCGTCGCCCAACGGGGTGTTGACCCACCACTTCTGGGAGGAGGTCTTCATCGTGGAGGGCGACCTCACCGACCTGCGCCTGGGCGAGACCTTCACCGCCGGTATGTACGCCTGCCGCCCGCCGGGAATGCCCCACGGACCGTGGCGGACCGAGGCCGGTGTGCTGATGGTTGAGTTCCGCACCGGCGGCTACAACCCCTAGCCGATCAGGCTGGGCAGGGTCAGGCTGGCGATGAGGCTGTCCATCGACGGCACCGAGCGGGTGTTCGCGCCCGAGGTGCTGGTGGTGATCGGCTACGCCGGCCGGAACCGGGCCGCGGTCGAGCACCACATCGACGAGCTGGCCGAGCTGGGGGTTCCCCGACCGGCCACGATCCCGCTGTACATCGTGTTCCCGCCGGGGCTGTTGTCCCAGGAGCCGTCGATCACGGTGGCCGGCTCGCAGAGTTCGGGCGAGGCCGAGATCGTGCTGGTGGTCGACGGCGACGAGGTCTTCGTGACCGTCGGTTCCGATCACACCGACCGGGTTCTCGAGGCGGTCGACATCGCCGCCTCCAAGGCGGTGTGCCCCAAGCCGGTGGCCGCCTCGGGCTGGCCGGCCGCCGCGGTGTCCGGCCGCTGGGAGGACCTGACGCTGTCCAGCCGCATCGACGGCGGCGTGGCCTACCAGGACGGCTCAGCGGGGACGAACCTGCCTCCGCTGGAGCTGGTTGACTCGATCCCTTGGGCCGGGCGAAGGCCACAATGCTTCGTGGCCTTCACCGGCACGGTCCCCGTGATCGGCGACATCCGCCCCAGCGCCAGATTCCACGCCGAGCTGTCCGGCCCCGGCCTCACCCCCCTTGAGTTGAGCTACCGGGTGGAGACGGTTCCTGAACTCACCCGCTGAGAGGCTCTCGGACCCGACACCGGCGTGTTAGTGGACTGCGCCGAGGGAGTCGAGTGTCTCTGCCATCGAGCCGGGAATTGAGTGTCGTTATAACCGTACGAACACATGCCGAGTTGTGCGTCCGTTCGTTCTCTGCATCTTGTCGTTCCCGTACGGTAACATGACACATGGATTCTCAGCCGGAGCGACATCCCGCCCACACCCGCCCTGTCAGGCGTCCTGACCAGTTCGGGCGGGCCTTGCGGTCCATACGCCTGCATCGTGGCATGACGCAGGCTGAACTGGCGGAGAAGGCGCGCGTCACACGCAAGTGGCTCTCCCAGGTGGAGAACGGCAAGCGCACAGCCGAGCTCGGGCTCGTCTGCCGCGTGGTGAGCGTCCTCGGCCACGAGATACAACTCGTCCCCGCGGCCGCGCCGTCCTTTGATCTAGAGGCTCACATCGCGACGTTGACCTCGTCGGAGGTCGAGTTGTGAGACTCGATGTGCTCTTGGAGGGCCGGCCCGCGGGGAGTCTGGACCTGCGGGACGCCTCTCAACCGGTCTTCAGATACGACCGCTCCTACTTGGAACAGCCGCACGCGACTCCGCTGTCCACCAGATTCGCCCTCGATGACCGCCCGGTAGACGACATCTCCCTTCGCAACTGGCTTACCGGAGTGCTTCCTGACGACGAGCGGGTCTTGAGGTCGTTGTGCGAAGACCATGACGTGAGCGCCGCCGACAGGCTGGCTCTGCTCGGCACGCCCATGGGCGCTGAGTGCGCTGGAGCGGTGCAGTTCTGTCTCCCTGAGGCGACCGCGGGGCTTGTGGCCGGCGAGGGTGGGCTCCAGGAACTCTCCGACGGTGAAGTCATCGATTGGCTTCGCCGTCTCAGGAGCGATCCCGCCTATCGTCCCGAGCCGGCGAGGGTGTCCGCAGGGTTCAGCCTCGCTGGCATGCAACCGAAGATCGCTCTGCGCCAAGAGGACAACAGGTGGCATGTCCCCTGGGGTGCCGAGCCGAGCAGCCACATCATCAAGGTCTCCCGACACGCCGCTTACCCCCATGAGGCGGTAATGGAGCATCTGACCATGCAAACGGCCTCACGGATGGGGATTGCGGCCGCGCCGACGGCGGTGATGCGCTTTGAGGATGTCGAAGCCATCGTGGTCACCCGCTACGACCGGGCCCGTGTCGGTGGCTCGTCTCTGAGGAGGGTGCATCAAGAGGACTTCTGCCAGGCGTTGGGCGTCTCACCCGACATGAAGTACCAGTTTCAGGGAGGCCCGACTCCCGAGCGCATCGCCGGCCTGCTGCGGCGCGTCGACGCCTCGGGGACTGCCATGCTGGAGAGGTTCCTGGACATGCTGGTGTTCCAATGGCTGATAGTGGGCAATGACGCGCACTCGAAGAACTATGCGCTGCTGCTCAGCGGCAACGACTGCCATTCGGCGCCGCTGTACGACGCCTGCTCGTGGATACCGTTCCGAGACCGCGGGGAATCGATCTCCAGACAGCGCACTGCCATGAAGATCGGAAGCAACTACCGCATCAGCAGCGCCGACCAGCCGAGCGCGATGGCCCATACTGCCAGGAGGCTGCGACTGCCGGAAGCAGCAACCATTGAACGTTTCGAGAGTCTCGCAGCCAGGATGCCGGACGCCTTGGAGGGCGCTGTCGATCACTTGCCTGATTCATTGGCCGACCTGCCGATTGTGGAGAACTACGTCGCCGAGCAGCGTCGCCGTGCCACCCGATGCGAGCAGATGGCGCAAAGAGCGGCCAGAGATGTTCGTCGCCCGGGCCGACGGGCGAGCTGAGATCGTGATCGGCTAGAGGTCGCTGCCGGGGGCGTTGTCGTGTGGTGCCCGGCGGTTGTCGATCCACTCCCTGGCCTCGTGAACCCGCTGCCGCACCACGGTGACGGGATCGTCCAGTCCCTGCTCCCGGCGCCTCTCGGCCCAGCGGACGCCGAGGCCGGCGGCGACCGCTCCGGCGACGACCGTGATGATCGTGACGACGATGGTTGCCGCCGCCGCGAAGCGGAGCAGGGCCATGATCCGGCCCAGCCCGATGACCCTGGCCGGCCCGATCGACAGCGTCTGGTCGCGTGCCGACCTCTCCGAGCGCCACGACACCCGACCCTCGAGTAGCAGCTCCGTCACGCAGCCGTCTCCCGTCTGTTTGAGTGGTGCCTCCGGAGGCTAGTTCCCGATCGGGGGGCGGGTGCGTGGCCGGTGTAGCGTCGTCGTGTGCGCCTGCTGGTCCTGCAGCACATCGATTGCGAGCATCCGGGACGGCTGCGGGACTTCCTGGCCGACGACGGCATCGAGTGGACCGCGGTGGAGCTGGACGAGGGTGAGCCCATCCCTGCGCTGGAGGACTTCGACGCCATGTGGGTGATGGGCGGCCCCATGGACGTGTGGGACGTGGAGGAGCATCCGTGGCTGGTGCCTGAGAAGCGGGCCATTCGGCGCTGGGTGCGTGAGCTGCAGAAGCCGTTCCTGGGGGTGTGCCTGGGCCACCAGCTGCTGGCCGACGCCCTCGGCGGGACATGCGGACCGCAGCGCCCGCCCGAGATCGGGGTGCTGCCGGTGGAGCTGACCCCTGAGGGCCGGTCCGACCCGATCTTCGACCGGATGGCCGACCAGCAGCATGCGCTCCAGTGGCACTCGGTGTGCGTGGCCCAGCCGCCGGAGGACGCGGTGGTGCTGGCCAGCTCGCCGGTGTGCCGGGTGCAGGCCATGCGGGTCGGACCGTGCGCCTGGTCGATGCAGTACCACGTCGAGGTCGAGGACGACACCGTCCGCAACTGGGGCGACATCGACGCCTACCGCCAGGCCCTGGAGTCGACACTGGGCCCCGGCTCCATCGACACCCTCGCCGCCGACGCCGACCGCCACATGGACGGCTTCGTCACCGACGCCCAGAAGCTCTACCGCAACTTCATAACCGCCGCCCGGCCCTAGCGATCCCCGGCTGTTGCCGGGCCGTCCCTTCTCGCCAACCCCCTGAAGGTTCCCGCCGCCGGGCAGCACCAGATCCCCGATCTTCGTGGACGCCAGATGACCCGGTGGCGTCGGAGCGAAGGACCGGTGCTTGATTAAACCGGACCGAACCGATCCGATCCGACAGTATTGCCAAAGCTCACAAAAACACTAAAGCTCACTGCTAGACTTGTAGACACGGCGTCCAGCAGCTCTACCGCATTTTCATGTCCGCCGCGTCAGGCGACGACACCTAGCCTCCCCCATCCCGCTCCCTGCCTGGCACATTGTGCGGTGTCTACACGTCCACGACATCGGCCGAAGCGTTGAGCGCGACAAGCAGCGAAACGATGTCGGTTCAGTCGGAGGTGAGAACGTCCACAGCGCCGTGACGCGCCGCTCGGGCCGCGGTGATCGCCACCGAGGCGTCGATCACATCGTTGGTGCCGGTCTGGCCGCAGAGTTCGCCGACCTGGCGCGCGGTTCGTCCGTTCAGCGGAATCTCGTCGTATTCCTTGAGCGCTCGGGCCAGCCGAGCCCTGGCGAGGCCCACCCCGCCAGGCCTGTGCCAGAGCCCCGACCGGGACTTGGACTGTCTGCGCCCTCCACATCGCTGCGCGTAGCGCGGCCCAAGTGCGGTCGTCGCCGCGGTCGAGGGCGATCAGCGCTCCGGTGTCGAGCACGAGCGTCACTCGCTGTCCAGCCTGAGGTTGGTGCGGACCCATTCGTGGGCCTCCTCGCTGATGGGGCCGCACTCGGCCTCGTACTCGTCGATGACGGCGCTGAGACGCTCGTTCCTTGCCTTGATCTCCTCCTCTGTCGGCCACCCGAGGTCGTCCTCGGGGCCGAGGATGCCGGCTCCGATCTCCTCGTCGGGGCGGATCCGGTTGGCGATGTGGGGAGGCGCCTCCGAGTTCCCTGCGGAGTTGCCGGATAGGGGTTCAGCGACCATCTCGGACTCCTTCGCCCGCTCCATGGGGCGAGCTTCCAGCCCACACCGTACCAGCAATACGTAGGCGTTCAATCCTGTAACATCATAAATTTACATCTAATGTGGATCTAGGGGGTACATCTTGCGGCATCGTAGGGGTCTTTCTTGCGGCATCGCAGGGGTGTTTTTCTGCGGCATCATCGACATCGCGGCTGTGCCCATCACCCTCCTCGGCCCCTGACGGAGTCCGGTCAGGGGCCTCGGCACTCTGAGCTTCGCGGCGGCAGGAGGCGCGGCTGGGGCTACTGGTAGTCCATTGGGCCCGGACAGACCGGATCGGATGGGGTGGCCCGCCGCCATCGTTCACTCTTGATCGCAACCGAGATATCGTCGTCTGGCTTTGCCTTGACGACTCTGGTGGCTACCCAAGAACCCTTCTGGGGAACCTCGATCTCGAGGGCCTCAGCGATGCCTGGGTGACTCCGTTGGTGCCCCAGCACGATGATCCCTTCTGGTTGGAGGGCCTTTCGGGCATCTCGGACGCGTTTCGGTCCGTCGTGTTGCTGCGCCACCGTTAGGACAACCTCGCGGCGCACGACCCTGTTGTGGACGCAGCGGAACAGTTGGTTCACGCGCTGCTGGCCGCTCAAGTCATGATCGAAGATCGCTGAGCGCGTCTCCTCGCTCAGGTGCAGTAGAAGGTTCTCGGGAAGGTCGCCCGGGTTTGCCAGCCAGGCCATGGCCGCGATCCCCTGGTCGTTGAACCGCCGCTTCTTGTCCTGGTTGGTGCTCGTCCAGAGGTTTGCGTCTTCGGCTCGGACAATCCCCACCGAGAATGTCGAACGATCGTCGTTGGCGGTCATGCACAGACAGAGTTCTTCCACCGCCTCCCTCGGGATCATCCACCCGCGCGACCTTATTGACCACTTCGCGTCCACTTCTTGACCGTCTACGAGGTAGTCCATCCGGTGGCCTCGCTGAAGGCCGAACTCGGCCTGGATCAGGATCTCTACCTTTGTGCCGATGTAAGTCTTCTCTACCGGCGATAGTTGGTCGATCCGGTAGCGGCCGGTCCTCTGACCGTCGAGCACGTCGTCGAAGCTCTTGCGGATGGCATCACCGAACCGCTCTGCCATCCGTGGCTGAGAACGGAACCAGTCGACTGCGCGTATGAGCGACGGGTCCGAGGGCATCAACCGGCCCTGGGAGCGAACGCGTGCTCGTAGACGTAGCGCGCGAGAGCCACCCCGAGCAACGGCGGCACCGCGTTGCCGATCTGGCGGGCGATCTCGATCTTGGTTCCCTCGAACAGGTACCAGTCGGGGAACGACTGGAGCCGAGCGCCCTCTCGGTGCGAGATCACCCGGTCCGCCGTCGGGTGCAGGTACCGGCCCTTCTCGGGCTTGAAGAACTCGGTGCGGATCGTCGCAGAGGGGCGGTCCCACCAGAGGCGGCCCATCACGTCTGTCGTGCCCGTCGGCTTGGTGGCCCAGCACCGTGGAGTGATGTCTGGGCGATTCCGCATCAGGTCGAACCGGTTGCCGCCGGGTGGGATCGCCCTGTAACGCTCCAGAGACTCAGGTCGCGGCCGGCGGCCGAAGTGGAGGTGCTGGCCGTCCTCGGTGAAGTAGGGCTCGGTTCCGCTGGTACGGGACGGCAGGTCGCCGATCGCCTCCTTCACCGTGACGTAGGGACGGGCATCCGCCGACTCGGGTCCCCGGAGCGGCGCAGGAGGCCACGGCAGGTCCCCGTCATGGTCGCGAACCGCGACCAGGATCCCACGATGGCGAATCTGAGGAACCCCATAGTCAGCGGCGTTCAGCACGCCGTACGCCGGCGTGTAGGCCTTGAGTTCCGAGTCCGTCTCCAGCAGGCGGATAAGTTCGGTGAACTCCGCAGAGCGCTGAAACTCGCGGACGTTCTCGATGACGAACGCCTTCGGACGGATCGTGCGCACAGCATCTAGGAAGTACTTCCACAGGCCATTGAGCTGCGCCCGGCTCAGGTCGTCACGATCTCGACCCAGCGGACTGAATCCCTGACACGGCGGCCCGCCCACGATCAGGTCGGCTTCGGGATACTCGGGCCCGAACTCGATGTCGCCGTCGAAGACCTCACACCCGAAGTTGCGGGCGAACGTCGCTGCGGCTGCGCTCTCGTGCTCAACGGCGAACACGGGCATGTAGCCCAGGTCTGCGAGATGAAAGCCGAGGCTGAGGCCGCCCGCCCCTGCGAAGAGATCGATACTCGTGATGGTCCCGTTCGAAAGATCCGCCGGATGCGAGGCATGCGCATCGACGGTCGGAGCCTCCTCGAGCATCGTCACCTGCTTGTTGTCCCTAGGTGGTCGCACGGTTCCTCCATGTAGTTGTGATGTCGCTTCACAGAATGAAACGACAGTACATGGAGGGTGTGACAAGAAAAGGTATCTATAGGGTTCCCGATCAAGCATGGCAGAGGGCGTGGCGATCTGCTCCTGTCATCCCGGACCAGTGGTTTCCGGGCCGATCGGGTCACGGCTCGACTGTAGGCGCGAGACCGCTCCGAGTGGTGGTCCCCGACGGTGTCGGCACGGCCAGAATCTCGACCTGTAGCCGGCCGCAATCGTCAATCGCCACGCCGATCTGAGAGGGCCGACTGCACGGCTTGCTGGACTCGGTCGGCCTCGGCCTCTGGATCCTCGTGCTCCCAGAAGCGCAGAACCGTCCACCCGGCCCGCTGCAGGTACGCGGTGGTCTCGCTGTCGCGCTCGATGTTGCGGGCGATCTTGTCCGCCCAGTACTGGGAGTTGGTGGCTGGCTGGGTGTGGTGATCGGAGCATCCGTGCCAGTAGCAGCCGTCGACGAACACGGCGATGCGGGTCTTGCGTAGTACCAGGTCGGCGGTGCGGGCCAGCTCCGGCTGAGGCCGCACCGATACCCGGAACCTGATGCCTCGGCGATGCACGGCCGAGCGCACCGCCATCTCGGGCTTGGTGTCGCGGCTGCGGTTGCCCTGCATGGACTTGCGAGTCGCAGGCGACGAGGCCCATGACTCGTTCCCCGAGTCCGCTCCCATCCACCGGACCGTAACGGCCAACCGCCGAGAGCGCCGGTGCCAGCAGTTAGCAGTCCGGCCAGCCGATGGACTGTGCCGGTTGCCGGGCGCATGATGACTGTCACACCCCTGCAGGAGAATGGCATGTGTACGTCAGAGGAGGCGGCATCGTGCCCAAGTGACAGGAACATCGCCGGGATTGGGGGGTGTCTGGCCATAGGCACCCCGTTGGGCGCCCTGCCTGTTTGATGATCTCCTTTCCGGGCGCCGCCGAGCAAGGCGCAAGGATCGTGCGCCTGCGCCCATCAACCCAACCTGGCACCCCCGGAGCAGCAATGCCGGGGTGCGTCGGCCGTGCCGACGCCGCTGAGGGACCCGTCCCATCACCGGGCCGGGTCCCTCTCTTGCCGGACGCGGAAGATGTGTCTTGGCGGTTTGGGCCATAGGAGTCTGATGGTGCGGAACACCGGCGGGAGCTTGCCGCCACAACGAGTGGCCAGCACCACATCGGCATCGGCCGTGCCCGGGACACACTGACCTAGCGGTATATTCTGCGGTATAGCCTGAGTATTTCTTGCGGTATTAGAGGGGTATTTTCTGCGGTATCATCTGGGTATAATCTGCGGTATGGAGATGGGGAGCGAGGCGCCGGCCGGATACAGGCCACGGGTTGTGGACCAACAGATGGCGGACGCTTTGAGGTCGTCTCCGGCGGTGGCGGTGGAAGGTCCCCGGGCGTGCGGCAAGACGTGGACGGGCAGGCGCTTCGCCAATAGCGTCGTCCGGTTCGACGCGCTCCCATCGACGAGCATCAGGCTGGAGGCCGACCCCGCCGCGTTCCTCGTCGGCGACACCCCCCGGCTGCTGGACGAGTGGCACCTCGCCGACGGGGTCTGGAACGCGATGCGCCACGCCTGCGACGACCGGGCCCTCAACGGGCAGTTCATCCTGGCCGGATCGATCCGACCGACCTACGCCATCACCGACCACAGCGGAGCGGGCCGGGTGGCGCGGCTGCGGATGCGCCCGATGTCGCTGTTCGAGTCGGGAGACTCGACCGGCCGCATCTCGCTCAGCGGCCTGCTGGACGGCGGGCCGTGCCGCGCCGATCCTCCAGAGTCCGATCTTCTGCGAGTGGCCGAGTTGGTGTGCCGGGGCGGGTTCCCCCGCTTCATCGCGCTGGACCCCGCCGATGCGGGCGCCCTTCTGGGCGACTATCTGCGGGACGTCGCGATGGTGGACCTCCGGGGTGGAGAGGTCACCCACGATCCGCAGAAGATGCTGGCCCTGATCTCGTCGCTGGCCCGCAACGAGGGCACTTCGGCCTCGGCGAGGACCCTGATGGCCGACACGGCCAACACGGGCGGGCCGTCGGACCGAGACACCGTGAGAAGGTACCTCGACCGCCTGGAGGAGGCGTTCGTGATCGAGCCGCTGCTCGCGTGGTCCACCCACCTGCGCAGCAGCGCGACACTGCGGTCGACGCCCAAGCGCTACTTCGCCGACCCGTCGCTCGCGGCGGCTGCGCTGCGGGCCTCTCCTGCGGGTCTTCGTGCCGACCTTGCCGCCCTCGGGCTGCTGTTCGAGTCTCTGGCGGTGCGCGATCTGCGGGTCTACGCGCAAGCGGCGCGAACGGAGGTTCGCTGCTACCGCGACTCCAAGAACCTTGAGGCCGACGCCATCATCACTCGTGGAGCTGGCGACTGGGCGGCTGTGGAGATCAAGCTCGGCGGCACCGACGCCATCGCCTCAGCCGTCGAGTCCCTGCGCCGTGTCCGCAGCAAAGTGGACACGCAGCAGGCCGGCGAGCCCTCGCGCCTGATCGTGCTGACTGCGGTGGGACCGGCCTTCGAGACGGCGGACGACATCGCGGTCGTGCCCATCACCCTCCTAGGCCCCTGACCGGGCCAGGCCTTGGAAGATGGTCAGTCCCTGGGCCACCTGCTGCCGGCCCGAGTTGGCTGGGAGGCTTGTGGCCGGCAAGTGCAGACTCGACACATCACATCAGGAATCGGTGGGGGGTTCGCGACTTGCTGTAGCCCTTGTGTTTGCAGGGGTCTTGAGTAGCGCCGCGAAACTGCTGCCCGACGCGAAACCTATTTGTTGCCCCACGCCGTTCTGGGCTGGTGCTACCGCGGAGGGGGTACGGAGCTTCTAAGATCGTTACAATTCCAAGGAACTCGGAGGGTCGCGGTGGGCGTCAGTAGGCGACAACATGAAGGACGAAATGGATGTTGGGCTTCGTGAGCAGACGGAACCTCCTCCAGGACAGGGGTAGCTTGCAGGTTGGTGCCTTATGTGGGTCAGTAGGGATGTCCGACGATCACCTGCTGTGCAACCCGGAAGCGCTCTATCTGGATGTCCATAGATTGGATCGCCACGGCATCTCCATCACGCGTGAACTTAGCCATAATCGGAGTCCCGTCGTAGTCGTCTACATCACCCAGAACTTCCGTAATCGTGTCGACACTATGAGTTAGCTCTGGCACGAACCGTTCAATGTAACACTCTTCTATCCTGTCCAAGCACTCCATGCTAAGGTGTATCTGCTCGGAAAGATCTATCTCAGTAGTCAAGGAAACCAGTTCATCTTCGACCTTGCTCCACCCGTCATAGTTCTCGACGAGACGCTGGGGAGATTCGCTCAGAACTAACCTTCCTACTACGTTTCCGTCATCATCTCGGTACCCGGAAATTTCTGACATTGTTAGAGGAAGACCTCGATGCTGGATGTAACTGCGATATCGGTATAGAAAGCGATATGCAAAGTAATGGTCATACTCGGAGCTACAAGCTTCCTTCCATACATCTAATCGGCTACCATTATCAACCTTGTCCCTCCGTGTGAGTTCCTTCTCAGCATGATCAAGGAACATACGCATAGACGACAAATAGTTCAGGGTTACTGTTGTCAGCATGACTTGCGTTGCTTCGGGATGGATACTACCGGATGGTTGGGACGAACTAATCTCTGCTGTCAATTGCTTTTCGAGCGAGACAAAAGACAGGTAGTTCTGACGAAGAACACTAAAGGTCACGCGACCTATGAATAATTTGAGCGTGTCGTTTGCTTCCCTCAGGCGCGACGACTCATCCTCCGAGAGTTGCTTGTGCTCCCTGATGTGAGCGCTACCGTCTTCGTTAAGCGTAACGATAGCTATGCACCAGTCGCTCACTGCATCCTCACACTGTTGGTTCGACTGACTCATAAGCAGACATCCTCACGACATTCAACTCCACATTCCACTCCAAGTCCTCGGCACTATTGCGTCTGGCGCTCAGTGTCACTCCTTTGAGAATGACGATACCCGCTAACGTGCTGTCGCGTCTTATCCGAATCGCTGCATCCAACGGCATCACCATTAGGTCGATAGTTGGAACGACTTCAAGGCAGAAGCCAGACGGTATATCGGGACCATGTGGCTGCGGCTCGTCCGTCTGATCTTCGGCCCCCTGTAGGTCAGCACCGCGAAGCTGGTAGTCAATGGGCTCACAAATGACGATTTCTTCCGGCGTAATCGTGTAGTCCCATACTGCGAGCGAGACTACGGTGGCAATGGTAGTGTGGATCATTTGATTCAACTGGAGCAACGGTTGAGGAACATTCCGTCGTAGCTGTTCTATCAATACGTATGCTCTGTTCTGCCAGTCCAAGAATGTCTCGTCCTGGTTGTATGTGGCTTGCTCTAGGACGGTCTTCCGTGCTTCCTTCAGAGTCTGCAGCTCTGTGGAGTCTAGTTGTGTTGCACACTCTAGTGCTGCATTCCATACAGGTGTCTTCTCCATTTCTACTCGAACCCTGTCGATGATCTTGGTTGTTGGCCGAGGTAGACTTATGGAGGGATCAGATACGAAATCTCGGGTGTTCGGGTACATGACACAGAATGGTGCTGGCAGATCGTCGTAATCGACGAACGTGCTCGCCGTGGCTCTTAGCTCCTTCGGCCAGACAGACGCAACGAGGTCAGCTACAATCAGAAGACAGTCACGTAGAGTTTGAAGAAGCTCTCGATCTGCTCTTCTGATGTTGCTGGCTGGTATGCCAGCAGAGAGATGGTACAGAAGACCGTTCAAGTGCCTTATGAGATCCGGGCCGGGAATATCTTGATTCTGACTGGTGGGGAGCAGTGTGGCTTCCCCCGCTTCAAAGTTGCGTCTCAGCGCGGCGCGCGTGCGTTGCCCGAAGCCTGTCACTTTGAGGTCGTTAGCAGCTTGGGAAACGGCAACCTCTAGGTCTGTGGCTTCAGGTAGGAAGATGCCTGCTGTCATGGCGTCACCATCGTCGTCGCCCGCGTCGATTCCCCATCTGGGTGGACTTGCCGATCACCAGGTTGGGGCGATTGACGAGCAACCACAGGATGCATATGGCTACTACCCACAAGATTCCGACCATCGCCAGGCCGATGCCTAGTGCTGCGAGGGCCTTCCACCAGCCGTATGTTCCTGTGTACGCCCTCCACGACAGCCATCCCGATCCTCCTAGCCAGGCTTGGATGATGAGCAGCTCCCAGCCGGAGGTAGCGAACCCCCACCAGCCGCGAACGGCTAGCTCGACCACGAGAGCTGTAAACCCTGCTGAGGACGCGACGAAGCCAGCTACCGCTGGCACGTCCATGTCCCGCCACGCTCGCATCGGCTACTCGAAGCTGTATGACATAGGTGTAGTTTACGGCCCGGCTGGGCGAGCCTGACAGGGGCAGATCGGCCGCTAGCCCCCTGAACCTCCGTCCGCGGGGAGCCCTTCACCCGCGTTTGAAAGCCTCCGGCCCTTAACGGAGCGAACGGCGTGGTGGAATGGTGTCTTGACCGCCTAGCCGATATCTCCTGGTTGGGTCGTCCTAGTCTGGTTCTCACACCTACCAACATGGGGCTTTGTGGCGGTGCCGAATAATATCCCCCGTTCAGCCTAACGGATTGTAAACATCAAGGTCAGAAGGGGTGTGGGCTCGGCCTAGCGGCTCTGATGCCGGAGACTCCACGGCTACCCCGCTGTGATCTGCGAGCAAGCGTCGCAACGCTCGCTTAGGATCACAAAGATGTTATTCGGGACGGCGAACCATTCCCTAGCCACGACGGGCGACCGACCCGACACGCCGTCTCCCTCGACGGCTAGCGGGGCAGCTCGTACGCCTTTCGCACAGCATCCCCTTCTGGTGAGCGGAACTAGGAGCAGCAATGGCTAAGGGGGCCTCTTCACAGAACCTCAATGCGGGTACTTTTCGCCTGGCACAACTCACAGCCTCCCGTTCACTCGTTCGGAAGGACCGTCGAGAGGGACGCCATGATCTGTTGGTCAACACGATTGTCGCGATACTCGCTGAGAGGCAGACCCTTTCGGAAACTCAACTGCTTGCGGCTCTTCGGAGGACATGGCAAACCTCCACGTTGTCAGATGAGATGATAGACACCGCGCTGTCTGATGCCCGAAGAGCTGGACTTATTGCAACACGTCCAGACAAGCATGGAGCGACAAAATATGTTGTGTCGGGCGATGCTGCATCTCACAACAGCCAAGATCGAAGGGCATCGAGCACGGGTGGCGTCTCATCGCTGGTGTAATAGCGGCTTGGGCGTAGGTTCCTTCAGAGAGATGTCGACTCAAGAAGGAGACCTACGCCCGTGCCTGCACGAGTATCGCCCACAGAAGCTGTCCGCGCCGAGATCGACGAGTTGTTCGGCTCGGGCCGCGGCATCGCGGAGGTCCTCGAGGAGGTGATGCGCCTGTCGGCTCGGCTTGTGTTGCAGCAGGTCCTCGAGGACGAGGTGACCTCCTGGCTGGGCCGGGAGTGGAACTCCCGCTCCGAGGGAGTGCGCGCCGGGCAGCGCAACGGCTACGGCGACCTGAGGGTCAAGACCACCGCCGGGCCGATCGATCTGCGCCGCCCGAAGCTGCGCAACACCGCCGAGGCGTTCGCGTCGCAGCTTCTGGGCAAGGGCGTGGTGCGCACCGAGCCGCTGGAGGCGCTGGTCATCTCGGGGTGGGTGCGGGGCCTGTCCGACCGCGACATCGAGGCCCTGCTCGCCGAGGCGCTGGGACCGGAGGCCGCGCTGTCGAAGTCCACCGCCGGCCGGGTCTGCGCCCGGCTGCGCGACGACTTCGAGGCGTTCCGCAGCCGGGACCTGTCCGATATCGAGCTGGACTACCTGTTCGTTGACGGCAGCCACTTCAAGATGCACGACGGGTCGCGGGCTGAGCCGGTGCTGGTCGCCTACGGCATCACCACCCTCGGGCGGCCGGTGCTGTTGGCCGTCGAGCCCGGCGGCGACGAGTCCCATGACGCCTGGGCAGGGTTCCTCGACGACCTCACACACCGGGGGCTGCGGCCGCCGCTGCTGGTCGTCTCAGACGGCGCGGCCGGCCTCATCGGCGCCATCGAGACCAAGATGCCGGCGGCGTTGCGGCAACGGTGCCTCATCCACCGCTGCCGCAACGTGGTGGCCAAAGTCCCCGCCGGGCGCCGCGACGAGATCAAGGCCGCGTTCTGGGAGATCTTCGACCTGCCCGAAGACATCGAGCCCGGCCAGGAAGCGGTGAACGCGGCACAAGCCGGCATCGACGGCTTCGCCCGCCGCTACGACCGCGAGCTCCCCGCCGCAGTGCGCTGCCTGCTAACCGACCGCCAGGCGCTCACCGCGCACCTGCGGCTCCCCGCCCAGCACTGGCGCAGGATCCGCCACACCAACCTCATCGAGCGCACCTTCGGCGAGACCCGAAGACGCGTCAAAGTCATCGGCCGGCTCCCCGGCGAAGCGTCCTGCCTCACACTGGTGTGGGCCGTGCTCGACCGCGCCTCAGGAGGCTGGCGCGGACTCACCTACACCCCCGCCATCGCCCGAGCGCTCACCGAGCTCCGACACCAACTCCACCAACCCGCCCACACCAACACCGACCAGCCCCACCACACCGTCACACAAGCCGCCTAACATGACCCCCGGAACCTGCGCCCCAACCGCTATTACACCAAACCTGGGACGCCACCTCGAGCACGGCAAACGCCAGAGCTACGTCCATCACAAGTGCCGTTGCGATGCTTGCACGGCTGCCAACAGGGATTATCTTCGGCAATATCGGGCAGCGAACCGAGAAGCTATCAGAGCCTCCCAGGCCCGCTTACTCGACCAAGTTGAAGCAGTCGAAGGATGGATCTCGTACCCGATCTTGGTCTTGGCGTGGTCTACCCACGCGTCGGGAGCGTGTGGCAGCACTTCACGGGCCCTGTAGTCCTCCACGTTTTAATCGAGCGGCACTGGGTTGCGTTCTGAGCGGCCCAGGTGTAGCGCTGGACAAGTGCGCGCCGTTACGAACAATGAACCGCCGAAGGGTCAGGTGGGCCGGAGACTGCAGGCCTAGCTGGGCTGGGTGTTCTTGCCGCCGTGGACCGAGGGTTCTGAGCACCATTGCTGGCGCAGAGTCTCAAGTGGGCCGAGGATGATGCTCGGTAGATCGAGAGCGACACATAGAACCGACTCGTCGAGCGATTGCCGGGCCGCATCCTGCCAGGCTTCGTTTGCTGGCAGAAAGTCCATATCGACGTGCGCATCGAACGACTCAGCCAGCCCCTGGAGTTGGTGATGGGAGATTCTGGCAAGGTCGGGAACGGGGATCAGGCCGATTGTGGTGATCGAAAGGTTGGCCCTTCCCTTCTGCTGGCGGCTGGAGACCCACCAGCGGGCGATGAGCCCGGGTGTCGTGTTGAGCCATGCACACAGGGCCTTTTCCCAGAGAAGCCTGTCCGAATCGTTCGCGGGGGCCACGCCGAATGACGGCCAGGCTCGTCCTCCGAGAGCGTCCTGAGGGGTGAGGCAAGCGCCGAGCGGTTGAGAGTTGATCTGGAAGTCGCGGTTTAGGTGCAGGCGAGCCGCTCCGGCAGTGGCGGGTGTGCCGTTCCACAGGTTCCGTGCTTCGGAGAGTTGGCCGTGCCTGGGAGCGCCGTCGGAGTCAGGCAGCACGGTCATCTGCGTTTCGCGCTTGTGTTCGTGACTCCACAGGATCGGCCAGGACGCCAGTTCGTGCTTGTCGCGGTCGATCGTGAGGACATCGAAGGGACCGCGCGGCGGCTTTCCAGGACCGGGAGGCTCACCATTGATGTCAAGGTGATAGGGGCCTCGGCTGCCGAGTTCTCTGAGGGCGACAGTGCGGAGCGGCTGGGCGCGGACGCGCGGAAGTCGCAGGTGCTCGCCAGCGGAGAGGCTCCCTGCGGCGTCGGCGACATCGGGGCTGTGAACGCCTGCCGGATGACCCCGGGCTTCAGGCTCGAACTCGCACTCGGTGAGCCATCCGATCCTCTTGTCTCCGATGTTCAGCAGTTGCGCTCCGGGATGGCCACTGACTGATTGGATGGCCCGGGCTGTCTCAAGAGCTTCCAGCAGCGACGGAGGCCGGTGGTGCAGCACCGCGTAGATGGCCGTGTCCGTCTTCGACTCGCCCATCGTGAGGGTGTCAGTGTTCTTCGTTGCGACGATGATCGCTTCGGCCATTCCGGTGTCTGCCGAGAACGCCCGGGACGTTGACGAGTCAGCCGCGGCGATGGTCACGACTACCAGGTCGCGGTAGTGATCCTGCAGCAGTTTGCGGGCGCCGGTCCAGCTCTTGCCAGCGATGATCTGAGCGGGCAGGATCAGTGCCAGCACCCCACCCGGTCTCAGCTTGTTGTGGGCGAGGTCGATGAAGTCGGAGGCCAGGCCGGCGTTGCCGTGGCCGGCGCTGTGATGGGAGGGCCTGAGCCCCTTGAGCCTCTGCGACATCTTCTTCTGTGCCACAGCGCTGGTGTTGAGGCCCGCGAAGGACGGCACGGGCACGCCCACCTTGGTGCTCTCGTGTCCCGTGGGTCGCGTGAACGGAGGATTCATGATCATCAGATCGACGCTGCCGGCAGACAACTCGAACGCGGTGTCATCCTCGCGAACGCCTGCCTCATGCCCCGCGAGGCGCGTGGATTCCTGACCGATGAGCGAGCCTGTCTGATCCTTGGCCATCAACTCCAGCGATCCCAGTCGCACGTGCTTCGTGGCCAACTCCTCCTCCTGGCCTGCCTCGAGCAGATTCCTTCCGTCGGTCGTGAGGCCGTAGGGGACCACATGAATCTCACACGCGTCGAAAGGCTTGGCGGGATGAGCCGCCGACAGCATCATCGTGGTGAGGTGAGCTGCCGCCGGCATCACGTCGGCTCCGATCAGCGACTGCCTCATCATCTTCTTGTGCACCTGCGCCGGGTCTTGGTCGCGGCGTCGGTGGCGTGCGGCAACGCGGCGGTATGCGGCCGATAGCAGCGCCCCCGTGCCGCAGGCGAGGTCGGCGATTCGCAGACCGGTGATTGCTTCGGGGTCTGACCATTCCACTGACAGGCGGGATGCGGCTAGCTCGGCGAGCAGCGCCGCTGATGCGGGCCTTGTGTAGAACGTGGCGAGAAACTTGCGATCCGCGATCAAGCGCCCAAGCATCTGGCCGGCGAGGTCCTGCACTTCGACGGCTCCCGCCGCGGCCAGATCTTGGGCTGCGGCCGCCAGCCGGTCGCACACCGCGCCTGCCTTGTTGTCAGGTACAGCGGTCAGCACGCGCGAGGCGAGGCTGAAGATCGGGTAGTAGTTCACCGTGAGGATTTCGTGCCAGACGTCAAGAATGTGGCGCTTCTTGAGCCCTCGGCTCTTGCCTCGCGATCGGGTCGCGTCAATGTTGGGTGTGGAGCAGCCTTCCGCTATGGCGGTCTGGCACAGGAACGCGTCCGCGATCACCGCCGACGCCATCCGCATCGTTTGCTGGTCTGGAGCCTGATGCAGGTGGTCGCCAATCTGTTGTCTGCATCCATCACTCAGCCCGATGAGGATCCCAGACGCCTCGGCTACGGCTCGAGCGAGAGTGTCGGCGGCCTCTTCGATGTGCCGGGGCGAAATGGTGAGGGTCTCGATGGCGGCTGCCAGGTCGTCTATTCCGCCACGGATGGTGCCTGAAGTGGGAAACCTTGATGGTGTGCCGGTTTCGGACACGATGAATATGCGCCATTCGAGGTCGTCAGCGTTGGAGAGCGCGGCCTCTAGATCGCTCTCCCGGATCGTGTCACGGAACCGTCCCGGATAGACGAGCGCGACAGCTGCCTCCACCGGGAGGACGGCGCCCTGGACTCTGCGGTTCAGTCGCTCGATCGCATCATGGTCAACCGTCGTCGCTGGCGCAATCTCCGCCTCCACTATGACCGGGGCTCCACCACGGATAAGTACGTCCGGCTTCTTGAGCGGCTCGTCGACAAGCAAGCCGGTCTGCTCGGATGCGACCCCGTCGCCGCGCCATTCCGGGTGCCGCTTCCTCAGGCACTCCGCCAGGCGGCCGTTGATTGTCGGTTCTGTGTTCATGACCGCAGGCCTTGGCGTATGGGAGTAGCTGGACAGCTTGCTAGCAGTTTCAATGAGTGTCGATGCCTTTCCATAGATGCCTTGCCAAATTAGCAGCCTCTTGTGACAAGCAGTGGAACCCTCGCGAGCAGTGGAACCCTCGCGATTTGAATTTGCGACCATCCAAGCCTGAGATCCCAGCCCACGCGTGGGTTCACAGGGTTCCGATGTGTTGACACATCACAAGCGTCGGGCAGGCGGGATTTGAACCCACGACCTCCTCGTCCCGAACGAGGCGCGCTACCAAGCTGCGCCACTGCCCGTGTTGCAGCGCGGAGAAGGCTAGCCGAGCCCAGGGCCCGAGCGGCCCTCAGGTCGCAGCGAACAGGAGCGGGGAACCGGTGCGGGCCACGCCCTCAGGCTGTGGCGGCTTCGGTCAGGGTGGAGGCCACCAGGCGGGCCAGGCCCATCGGATCGATGGGCTTGACCAGCCACGCGTCCGCGGTGCTGCGGCGGGCCAGGAACTCGTCGGCGTCGCGGTCCAGCAGCATGATCACCGGCCGCCGCGGCAGCCTGCCCATGTCCTCCTCCTGGCGGACGGCCAGGCAGGCGGCCATCCCGCCCATGTTGCCGACCTGCAGGTCGAGCACCACCAGAGCCGGGTCGACCAGCTCGATCGCCTCGAGGGTGTCCGCTCCCCGCCGCACCCGGTGCAGGGTGTGCTCGCCGCTCAGCGCGGCCTCACACTGCGCCGCCACCCAATCGGCGTCGGTCACCAGCAGCACGTCGGGCACGGCCGCGATCGTACCGCCTCCCCGGCTACCCCGATCCCAGCGGCGGCCGGATATCCTCGGTGCCCGTGCTGGACATCGAGTCGTTCCACAACGAGGCAGGGTCGTACCACCGGCTGCGTCCCACCGGCGAACTCGACGCCTACACCGTGGCCCAGTTCCGGGAGGCCCTGGCTGACCATGCCACCGCAGGGCGCCTGGTGGTCGACCTGTGCGGGGTGCCGTTCATCGACTCGGCCGGACTCGGCGCCCTCATCGGCGGGATCCGCCGCATTCGCGAGAACGAGGGCCGGGTCGTCGTGTACTGCGACGGCCCGACGCTGATCCGGCTGCTGCACACCACCGGCTTCGACCGGATCGTGCCCGTCGAGGAGACCCTCGAGGCCGCGGTCAGCGCCCTCGACCGAGACCCCGACGCCTGACCGCTCAAGACACGGAGGTGTCCCGCAGCGCCGACCAGGGGCGCCCGCGACCATGCGACCAACCCGACGCCTGATCCGCCTGACCGGTTTGAGCGCTCTGATCCTCGGTGCGGTGCTGGTCCTGGGCCCGCCTGCCATCGCCGGTGCGTCCGACGACGCCGACGCCGCGGCCGGCTCCGACGTTCTCGACGTGGTCGAGGTGTCGGGCTTCCTCGACGGGATCCTGGCCGACTTCATCGAGCGATCCATGGAGCAGGCCGCCGCCAAGGGCTCGCTGGGCCTCGTGCTCCAGGTGAACAGCCCCCGGGCCATCGTCGACGACGAGCGCCTGGTCGAGCTGGCCGCCCGCATCCGCGCCTCGGACGTGCCGGTCTACATGTGGGTCGGACCCTCCGGCGCGGTGGCCACCGGAGGGGTCGGGCAGTTGGCCGGCGTGGTGAGCGACCTGGCCGTGGCCCCCGGCTCCGAGCTCGGCGACCTCGGCCCCCTGGTCCTGCCGGCCGAGCAGCTCTCCGAGCCCTTCGCCGACGCCTACCCCACCATGCAGAACCGGGCCATCTCATCGGTCGAGACCATCGAGCTCGGCCTGGCCCGGGAGGCCCCCACCCTGGGGCTCTTCGTGATCGACCTGCCCGACTTCGAGACCGAGGTCGACACCACCGGCGACGAGCCGGTAAGGGTCCCGGTCAGCCCGGTGCGCTTCGCCAAGCTCTCGCTGATCGACCAGTTCATGCACACCGCGGCCAGCCCCGCGTTGGCCTACCTGCTGCTGTTGGCCGGCACCGGGCTACTGATCTTCGAGCTCTACACCGCGGGCGTGGGACTCGCCGGGGGACTGGGGGCCCTGTCCTTCCTGCTCGGCTGCTACGGGCTGGCCGCGCTGCCGGCCCGGGGCTGGGCCGTCGGGCTGCTGCTGGTGGCCATGTTCGGATACGGCGTGGACATCCAGACCGGCGTGCCCAGGGTCTGGACCGTCATCGCCACCGCCTGCCTTACGGCCGGATCGTTGACCCTGTTCGACGGGGTGTCCCTGTCGTGGGTCACGCTGCTGGCGGGGATCGTAGGGGTCACCGCGGGGATGGTGACCGGCATGCCCGCGATGGTCCGCACCCGGTACGGCACACCGACCATCGGGCGGGAATGGATGATCGGCGCCCTCGGTGTCGCTCGGGACGCGGTGGATCCCGAGGGGGTCGTGGTCATCGACGGCGCCCCCTGGCGGGCCCGCACCCAGCGAGCCACCCCCATCGCGGAGGGAGACTCCATCCGCGTGATGGCGCTGGAGGGCCTGGTCCTCACCGTCGAGCCCGCCGACGACGCTGACACTTAAGAAAAGCGCTTGAGCGGCTTGGCTTCGGTCGACCTCATGTGGTAATCGTCACAGGCGAGGAGGGCGTTTGGAATGGGGCTTCCATCCACCGACCGGGTCGAATGGCAGATGCGGGCGGCCTGTCGAGGCCCCCACGCTTCTGTGTTCTTCCCCCCGCCCTACGTCGAGAAACGCGACGAGAAGCGCCGCCGCGAGCTGCGGGCCAAGGACATCTGCGCTACCTGCTCGGTGCAGTCCGACTGCCTCCAGTACGCGCTGGACATCGGTGAGCAGCACGGCATCTGGGGCGGGCTCAACGAAGTCGAGCGGCGCGACCTCCTGCTGCGGACAGCCCGAGCCTGAGCCCAGCGGCCGAGCCTGAGCTAGAGCTCCGGCAGCCGGGGACCGGCGATGCGCAGGTCGCCGCGCCGGCGGGTGACGCCGGTGCTGTCGAGCCGGCCCAGCAGGGCCAGGGCGTACTTGCGGGTGGTGCCCCACGCGTCGCGCACCTCGGCCACCGTCACCCCCTCAGGCTGATCGGCCAGCAGACGGGCCACCACCACGGCGGCCTCGTCGACTGCGGACGCCGCGAAGTGGAGGCCGCTGCTCTCGACGAGGCGACCCTGCCTCACCAGAAGACGCAACTCGTCGGAGCTGACGCCGGTAGCCGCGGGGGGCGCGAACGGGTCGGCCTCGGCCGCGGCCACGAACGGATGGTCGGCCAGCGGATCTGATCCGCCCGCAGCGAGGGCCCGGCCCTCGCCGGTGGCGACGCCGTCGACGGTGCCGATCACAGCCCGTTCGAAGTCGTCGAGTCCGGCCAGGTCGAGCCCGAGCGGACCGGCGCCGGCCACCGCGCCGGCAAGCCGCTCCCTGGTCCGCTCCAGATGCTCGGGGTCCACCGCCCACCGGCCCAGATCGGGCGGGCGGGCGCGGCCGGTGAGCCTCTCCAGCGCGGCCGCGTCGATCCTGCCCCGCTCGGCGATCATCCGCTCCACCGACCGGTCGGGCCGGGCTCTCGAGGCGGGCAGCACCGGGTCGACGTCGAGCACCTCGCCGCCACCGACCGTCTCGGAACGCCCCGACTCGCGCAGGATGAAGCGGTCTCCCATGCACAGCGGCAGCGGCACCGGCAGGTGGAGCCGCACCAGTCCCGCCCGGCCCGGCTCGATGGACGAAGGTCCCAGCACCCGCAGCCGCACGGGGTGCTCTCCCGAGCCGATGTAGGCCACGTAAGCCCCCCGGCGGGTGACGGGGTGGTCGAGCGAGGCCAGCACCGACAGCTCCGCGTCGACGGTGCCGGCCGGGTGCCACTGCTCGGCCCGCACGACCGCGTCCCCCCGGGCCACCTCCCGGTGGCCCGCGCCGACGAGGTTGACCGCCACCCGGTTGCCGGGTCCCAGCTCGTCGCATCGCCGGTGCAGGCTCTGCAGGGCCCGCACCCTCACGCTGTGGCCGGCGGGCAGGACCGCGAGGGTGTCGTCGCTGCGGAGTCGCCCGCCGGTGAGCGTGCCGGTCACCACCGTGCCCGACCCCTTGATGGCGAAGGCCCGGTCCACCCACAGCCGGGGCCGGTCACGGTCGGCCGCGGTTCCGGTGACGGCCAGCAGATCGTCCAGCGCCACCACCAGCGAGTCCATTCCGGTGCCGTCCACCGCGTCGGTGGCCACGATGGGCGCCCCGGCCAGGAACGTGCCGGCGACGTGTTCGGCCACGTCGAGACGGGCCAGCTCCACCAGGTCCTCGTCCGCGTCGCCGGCCTTGGTGAGGGTCACCATCCCGTGGCGCAGGCCCAGGAGCTGGAGGATGCGCAGATGCTCCTCGGACTGCGGCTTCCATCCCTCGGTCACGTCCACCACGAACACGCAGGCGTCCACCCCGCTGACGCCGGCCAGCATGTTCTTGAGGAACCGGACATGGCCGGGGACGTCGATGAAGGCGATCTGGCGGCCCGACGGCAGCGGCATCGACGCGAAGCCCAGGTCGATGGTGAGGCCCCGCTCCTTCTCCTCGTCCCACCGGTCGGGGTCGGTGCCGGTGAGCGCCCGCACCAGGGTGCTCTTGCCGTGGTCGACATGGCCGGCGGTGGCGACTACATACATGCGGTGTTCCTAGCCGTTCACGTTGCCGAAGAGGTTTGCGTACACGGCTCGGGTGTCGTCGTGGGACAGGCCGATGCCCAGGTACTGGCCGTCCATGTGCAGCTCCCAGAGCAGGCGCAGCTGGTCGTGGACCGCTCCCGAGGCGCCCGCGCCGGTGCCGGTGTTGCCGATCGTGCCGAGGGGTTGGCCGGCGTCGACCCTCAGCCCCGGCCGGATGCCGGGTTCCAGCCCGTCGAGGTGGCCGTAGAGCGACACCACATGGCCCACCCCGTCGATGATGCCGTGATCGACGACCACATGGTTGCCGTAGAGCATCACGAGCGTGTACGGAGGGGTGGCTCCGAGCACCGCGGCGGTGTCGAGCAGTTGGTTCCACTCCAGGGAAGCGGGGTCCTCGAAGCCGCCCAGCGCCACCACCACCCGGCCGGCGAGGGCGGCCACGGCCGGATGTCCCGGTGCCGGGCACCCGAAGTCGATGCCCTGTTGGATGCCGGATCGGTAGGCGCGAGGCGCATTGGGAAGCGCCCACTCCCGATCCAGAGGCACCGGCTCGCAGTCGCTGGGCACGACGATGCCGGCGGACAGCAGTTCGGCCGCGGCGCGAGCCTCCTCGAACGGGATCGGTTCGGCCAGCGGTTTGCGGCCGCCGAAGGTGATCGTTCCCGGCCCGGCCGGCCCCGGACCCGGTGTGGGGGCCGCGTCACCTGGTTGGGGTGTGCCTGCGCCGGTGCCGGCGGCGTGGCTGAACAGTTCCGCGTACACCGCCCGGGTCTCTGCGGTGGACAGGCCGGCACCCAGGTACCGGTCGTCGACATAGAAGTTCCAGTGGACGTGCAGCTGGTCGTAGAGGTTTCCGGAAGCGCCGGCGCGGGTGCCGGTATTGCCGACGCCCCCGAGGCGCTGGCCGGCCTCGACCCTCAGGCCCGGCCGGATGCCGGGATCGACCGCGTCGAGGTGGGCGTAGAGCGACACCACATGGCCCACCCCGTCGATGATGCCGTGGTCGACGACCACGTAGGCGCCCGAGAGCATCGCGATGGTGTAGGCCGGTGTGTCGCCCAGGGCTATAGCGGCGTTGAGCAGTTCGTTCCACTCGCTCAGGGTGGGATCGGTGTAGCCGCGTGCGGCCACCACCACCTGGCCGCTAAGCACCGACACCACCGGATCCCCCGCCGCCGAGCACAGGAAATCGACCCCCGCGTGGATCCCGGAGCGGTAGGCGCGGGGCGCGTTCGGCATCGAATAGGGCGAATCCAGGGGTGGGGGCCGACAGTCGTTCGGCATCACGAAGTCCGGCGCCAGCCGGGCGGCGGCCGCCAAGTCCCGCTGGTACGGCGTCAATGGTGTGGTGGTCGTGGTTGCTGGCGGTGCGGTGGTCGTGGTTGTGGTCGTGGTTTGGGATGCTGCGGTCGTGGTGGTCGCGGTCTCTGGTGAGGCTGTGGTCGTGGTTGTGGGCGGGGGTTCTGTGGTCGTGGTTGTCGGGGTCGCTGGTGAGGTGGTGGTTGTGGGCGGGGGTTCTGTGGTCGTGGTTGTCGGGGTCGCTGGTGAGGTGGTGGTTGTGGGCGGGGGTTCTGTGGTCGTGGTTGTCGGGGTCGCTGGTGAGGTGGTGGTTGTGGGCGGGGGTTCTGTGGTCGTGGTTGTCGGGGTCGCTTCTTGGGGGGTTGTGGTCGCTGCTGTCTCAGGCGGGGTTGTGGTTGTGCCCTGCGTGGTCGCGGCGGCTGACACAATGGGCTGCTGCGGGCCCCCGGCGTCACGGGCGGCGCAACCCGCCAGGGCAACGGCCGCGACGGCGAGCAAGGCCGGGCCGCAAACTGCCACAACACTGCGTCCTCGCATCATGCCTCTGCTGTCGACGTGCTAGCCGGCGACCTCGCGCAGCGCGGCCGCCACTTCGGAGTCGTCGTCGGGGTGGACTGTGCGCAGGTCTGCGACGGTGGCGCCCTCGAGCACCCGGGCGATGATCGGCCGCGGCCGCGACCGCAGTGCGGCGGTGTGGTCGCCGGGCACGGACACGCCGACCGACTCGATCTCCACGCCGGGCAGCGTGCCGCCACCGGGCGTGGCCGCGGTGGCAACCTCGGCGAGGCCCTCGTATCGACCCAGCCGGCCCCGGAGCTCCGCCGGGGTGAGGGTGGCCATCCGCCAGAACTCGATGGCGTTGCCGTCGCCTCGCAGGTAGGCCAGAGCGGTGTCCTGCAGCGCGGCCAGCACCAGCGAACCCGGCCGCAGCGCCCGGCCCAGCCGGTGGCGGCGGCAGGCGTCGACCAGGTCGGCCCGGCCCGCGATGATGCCGGCCTGGGGTCCGCCCAGCAGCTTGTCGCCGGAGAAGGTCACCAGCGCCGCGCCGGCCTCGAGGGTCTGGCGGGCGGCCGGCTCGGAGTCCAGCCAGGGCGGGGGGCCGCCCTCCAGCCAGCCGCAGCGGCTGTCGAGCAGGCCCGATCCGATGTCGGCCACCAGAGGCGGGCCCAGGTCGGCCAGCTCAGCCGTGCGGGGCGCCTCGGTGAAGCCCACCACCCGGAAGTTCGATTGGTGGACCTGCATCACCGCGGCGACGTCGTTGGCGGTGTCGGCCACCGCGGCGGCGTAGTCGGCCCGGCGGGTGCGGTTGGTGGTGCCGACCTCCACCAGCCGGGCGCCCGACCAGGCCATCACGTCGGGAACCCGGAAGCCGCCGCCGATCTCCACCAGCTCGCCCCTCGACACCACCGCGTCGCGGCCTTCGGCCAGGGCGGCCAGCACCAGCATCACCGCGGCCGCGCAGTTGTTGACGGCCATGGCCGCCTCAGCTCCGCAGGCCCGGGCCAGCAGGCCGGGCGCGCCCCTTTGGCGGTCGCCTCGCTCGCCGGTGTCGATGTCGAGTTCCAGGTTGGAGTACTGGGCGCTCTGGTTGCGGGCCAGCGGCGCCCGGCCCAGGTTGGTGTGCAGCAGCACGCCCGTGGCGTTGATCACCGGCGTGAGCATCCGGCGGCCCAGGGTGTGGGCCCGCGCCTCCGCGGAATCGGGATCCCCGGCCGCGATGGCGGCCCGGGCCGCGTCCACCAGCAGCCGATGGGGCAGGCCGGTGCCGGCCAGCGAGCGGGCCAGCCGGTCTACGGAGGGCGGTCGATCCTGGGGCGCCACGTCGGCGACAAGGCTACGCATCCGGTCGCCGGCGCCGCGCCGGCCCGTATGAGCCGGATTCGCGCGCCTATCCGCTCCGCCTCTTACGCTGGGGCTGTGTTCATAGTGCTGCTCCTGGCGTTGCTGTGCGTGCCGCTGCTGGAGCTGTACGTGATCATCCAGGTGGCCGGCGGTGTGGGCACCCTCGAGACCATCCTGTTGCTGATAGCGGTGTCGGTGGTGGGGGCGTGGATGGTGCGCCGGTCCGGCCTGGGGGTGCTCAACCAGATCCGGGTCCGCCTCGACCGGGGCGAGCTGCCTGCCAATGAACTGGTGGACGGGCTGCTGATCCTGGTCGCGGGCGCGCTGATGCTCACGCCCGGGTTCATCACCGACGCGGTGGGCCTGCTGCTGCTGTTCTTCCCCACCAGGCTGGTGGTGCGGTCGCTGCTGGTGCGCCACTTCTCCAGGAAGGTCAACCTCCACGGATGGACGGCGGGCCCGGGCGGTTCCGGCGGGTTCGGCTTCGGTTACGCATCAGGCGGCGGCCGGCGCCGGCCCGGCGGGCCCGACGTCCGCGATGTCGATGACGTGCGCGAGGTCCGCGACGGCCGGCAGCCCGACCAGGATCGGGATGGAGACTGACCATGGAGAGTGACCATGCAGATTGATCCTGCCGTCACCGCGGCAGTGGACGGGGTGCTCACCACCACCCGGGCGGTGCGCCGGCGCTTGGACCTCGAACGCGACGTGGACGACGAGATCATCCTGGATTGCATAGACATCGCCGAGCAGGCGCCCACCGGGGGAAACCAGGGCAGCCGGCGGTGGCTCATCGTGCGCGACCCCGACCTCAAGCAGCGCCTGGCCGAGCTGTACCGCGACGTGATCGGCAACCGCATGATCGAGGCCCGTGACCGCCTGGCCGGCACCGGAGACCCCCGGGAGCGGTCCATGCGGTCATCGGCCCACCTGGCCGAGCACTTGGGCGAGGTGCCCGCCATCGTCATCCCGGTGATCCTCGGGCGCCACGACGGCAGCGGCCGGCCCGGCCTGTTCGACTCGGTGATCCAGAGCGGCTGGAGCTTCTGCCTGGCCCTGCGGGCCCGGGGCCTGGGCACGGTCTGGACCACCGCCGGTCTGGTCAACGCCGGTGACATCAAGGAACTGCTGGGCATCCCCTCCGACGTGACCGAGATCGCCATGTTCCCGGTGGCGTGGACCGTCGGCACCGACTTCAAGCCGGCCCGGCGCCATCCGGCCCGAGAGATCGCCTACTTCGACGGCTACGCCCGCACTTTCGAGCGGGGGCCCAGCGACCCGGTGTGCGTGGCCGACGGTCCCGGAACCGTCGCCGAGGCCGACATCGGGGCCGATCCGGCCGCGGTGTGGGCCCGTGTCACCGACATCAACCTGCCGGCGGAGTTCTCCGAGGAGTTCCGGGGCGCCGAGTGGCAGGACGGCCGTGACGGCCCGGCGCTGGGCGCCCGCTTCGTCGGCCGCAACCACCACCCGGGACGGGGCGACTGGGAGGCGACCTGTTTCGTCGACGTGTTCGAGGAGCGGGCCGCGTTCGGCTGGTGCACCAGCGACATCGACAATCCCGGCGCCCGCTGGCGGTTCGAGCTTGAGCCCATAGCGGGCGGCACCCGCCTGCGCTTCCGGGGAATCCTGGGACCCGGCCCGTCCGGCCTGGACAGCATCATCGAGTCCCGGCCCGACCTGGAGCCTCGCATCATTGCTCGCCGCATCAGCGAGCACCGGGCCAACATGCAGCGGGTGGTGGACGGGATCAAGACCCGGTCGGAGCAGCCGCCCGCTGGCTCCTGACGTCGGCTTGCGACTGCGCCGGTATCCCGCTGGTGACACCGTCGAGGAGCGGCTGGACACGCTCGGCCGGGCCTTGGAGCTGGTTCCGGACTGAGAGGCGACCTCACAGGCGATCCGGCTCGCGCCGGCCGGATCGAGGCGATGTCGCGACGGTCACCGGACGGTGGTCGCCGTCCTGCCATACTCGCGGTCTATGAGCGTCGACCGATGACCGAACAGAGATCGCCGATGCGGCCCCCGTTCCCTGCCGCGCTGGTTGTGGCCAGGCGGGCGATGGTGGTCGCGGCTGCCGCGATGGTCATCGCCGCCTTGGCCGTGGTGGTCGCTCTCCTGGGTGAGCCCGGGAGCGACCCGGCCGAGACCGCGGCCCTTGAACAGGCCCGGGACGACGCGGCCTCGGCCCAGGACGAGGCCGGTTCGGCCACCGCGATGGCCGATGCTGCCATCGTCATAGCCGAAGAGGCCGCTGCCAAGGCAGCGGCCGCAGAGGCGGCACTGGCGGACGCGGTTGTGTCAGCCGGCGAGACCGTCGATCCCGAGGTCATTGCCCGGCTCGAGGCCCAGCTGGAGGAGACGCGGAACCTTGCGGCCACTGCTTTGGTGGCGGCCGACGCAGCTGGCGGAGCCACCGGCGCCGACGACGCGGCGGCGTCTGAGGATGCTGCCGTTTCCGGGGAGGAACCCGCTGAGGAGCCCATGCCGGAGGAACCCCTTGAGGATCCTCCGATTTCCGAGGAGGCATCCGTTGAGGAGCCCATGCCGGAGGATGACGGCGCCGATGAGGATGCTTCCGAGCCCGATGACAGCGGTGCGGCTGCGGCTCTGCCCGGCGAGCCGTCCGAGTTGGGCCCGCCGGCAGGCGCCGGGCTGGCAGTCGTCGGGATCAGGTATGACAGTGCTCTGAACTTCCGTGACGGCCCCAACGGCACCGTCATCGCCCGGCTGGACAACGTGATGGACGGGGGGCGCGATCCGGCCGTCTACGTGCGGCAGCCGGGCTCCGACGACATCATCGCCACCGTCGATCTGCAGGGCGGGGTTGTCGCCACCGGCAACAGCCGGCAGTTGCCCACGACCATCTGGCACGAGTTGCAGGTTGGAGACCTACTGGGCTGGGCCAGCGGCACCTTTCTTGCGCCGGCCGGAAGCACCGACGACGCCACCGCCGAGGTGGTCGACGCCTTGGGCGAGCTCCCGGTGGCCGACACCATGGGCGAGCTGGGACTCGCGGTGGCGCAGACCATGGTGAGTCAGGAGCCCCAGTCCAGTGTCGTGGTGTCGGGGGCTCCCGGCCTCTCCGGCGATCTCGGGCGGGTAGCCATCGACATCGTCGGCATCGGCGACGACTCGGTCCGGGGGTTCCGCCTCGTGATATTCGCCCACCCGGCGGAGAACTGGACCGAGGACGATCCCGGCCCGTTCACTCTCAAGAGCGTCGAGCGCACGGTCCTCTGCCACAGCCACCGAGGCGTAAGCGCCAACGGGGTCTGCAACTGAACCCCCGTGCTGACGGTCATTGTTCCGGCGGCGTCACCTCATAACCCATGGCTCTCAGTTGGTCAACCGCGGCGTCTGTGTGCTGTCGCACCGTTGCGCGAGCCTGGTTCCACTCCCAGTCTTCAAGCGATTCCTCGATTAGGACGTCCCATCCGGGAAGCCAATTGACAAAAAGGTTCTCCCGGTTCAGAAACCTGAGCAGCTCTTCGACAGTTGGCCGAAACCGGCGTCCGCCCACCGGGAAATGGATCTCCTCGAGCCTGGGCGGAGCCAGTCTCGAGGTTCCGTAGATCCATCCGAACTCCATCGATTCAGCGTGAATGTGCACGTGCGCGGGAGGTGTGTTGCGCGCGTCACGGATGTACTCGATGCGGAACACAGGTCGCGCCTTACGGTGTAGATCAGGGCGAACCCACAATCCGTAGGTCGACTGCTGCACGGCTAGATAGTTGGACTCGTCGTCTAGCGAGACGCGGAACTCGATCTTCAGCATTAGGCGAGGCTGGGGTGGCGTCTCATCGCCGGTGTAATAGCAGCAGGGGCGTAGGTTCTTTCGAGAACCTGTCAACTCAAGAAGGAGACCTACGCCCGTGCCAACACGAGTATCGCCCACAGAAGCTGTCCGCGCCGAGATCGACGAGCTGTTCGGCTCGGGCCGCGACATCGCGGAGGTCCTCGAGGAGGTGATGCGCCTGTCGGCGCGGCTTGTGTTGCAGC
The DNA here is from genome assembly GCA_965221605.1 of Candidatus Aldehydirespirator sp. Lineage (GTDB taxonomy): Bacteria > Actinomycetota > Acidimicrobiia > Acidimicrobiales > Aldehydirespiratoraceae > Aldehydirespirator. Next base: position 5,160 of record CBDCSK010000002.1, on the reverse strand, counting down.
AGGTCCTCGAGGACGAGGTCACCTCCTGGCTGGGGCGGGGCTGGAACTCCCGCGCCGGCGGAGAGCGCGCCGGGCAGCGCAACGGCTACGGCGACCTGACGGTCAAGACCACCGCGGGGCCCGTGGCGCTGAAGCGCCCGAAGCTGCGCAACACCACCGAGGCGTTCGCGTCGCAGCTGCTGGGCAAGGGGGTGGTGCGCTCTGAGCCGCTGGAGGCGCTGGTCATCTCGGCGTGGGTGCGGGGCCTGTCAGATCGCGACATTGAGGCCCTGTTGGCGGAGGCGCTGGGCCCTGAGGCCGCGCTGTCGAAGTCCACCGCCAGCCGGGTCTGCGCCCGGCTGCGGGACGAGTTCGACACGTTCCGCGGCCGCGACCTCTCCGACGTCGAGCTGGACTACCTGTTCCTCGACGGGTCGCACTTCAAGATGCACGACGGATCGCGGGCTGAGCCGGTGCTGGTCGCCTACGGCATCACCACACTGGGTCGGCCGGTGCTGTTGGCCGTCGAGCCCGGCGGCGACGAGTCCTATGACGCCTGGGCCGGCTTCCTCGCCGACCTCACACACCGGGGCCTCAGGCCGCCGCTGCTGGTCATCTCAGACGGCGCGGCCGGCCTCATCGGCGCCATCGAGACCACCATGGCCTCCGCGCTGCGCCAGAGGTGCCTCATCCACCGCTGCCGCAACGTGGTGGCCAAAGTCCCCGCCGGGCGCCGCGACGAGATCAAGGCCGCGTTCTGGGAGTTGTTCGACCTGCCCGACGACATCGAGCCCGGCCAGGGGGCGGTGCGGCACGCCCAGGCCGGCATCGACGGCTTCGCCCGCCGCTACGACAGCGAGTTCCCCGCCGCCGTGCGCTGTCTGCTCAGCGACCGACAGGCGCTCACCGCGCACCTGCGGTTCCCCGCCGAGCACTGGCGCAGGATCCGCCACACCAACCTGATCGAGCGCACCTTCGGCGAGACCCGCCGAAGAGTCAAAGTCATCGGCCGGCTCCCCGGCGAAGCCAGCTGCCTCACACTGGTCTGGGCCGTGCTCGACCGGGCCTCAGCGGGCTGGCGCGGACTCACCTACACCCCCGCCATCGCCCGGTGCCTCACCGAGCTCCGCCACCAGCTCCACCAACCCGCCCACACCGTCAGCGACCAGCCCGACCGCACCGTCACAATCGCCGCCTAACATGACCCCCGGAACCTGCACCCCAACCGCTATTACACCCAATCTGGGACGCCACCGCTCGCCATTCTCTGCCCGACTTCGTGCCAGAAGCCTTCCTGGACGTGACGGCTGGACCGCTCGCCGAAAACGACGCGGGAACGAGCTTTCAGGCTCTACTGGGGAGCGACGCCGACCGATCCGGTGGATGGAATGTTCAGCTTCTTCCCTGCGGTGGAGGCGGGTGGAAATGCGGGGTTCAAGCGACCGAGCATCGAGCTTCCTGAAGAGTGCTTCACCAATACGCTGCGCATGGGTGCCAAATCGACACCTGGGTTAGCCCCCGACACCGTGCGGCAGTTATGGGAGTCCCTTGTGCAGCAGGTGCGGGATGCCGATCTCCTGCTGGGCTTGCGTGCGGCCGTGCCGCCGCGACTTGAGGCTTAGCTGAAGCTCTGGCCGCAGCCGCAGCTTCGCTGGGCGTTGGGGTTGTCGATCGAGAACCCGGCTGACTGCAGGCCGTCGGAATAGTCGAGCGTGGCTCCATCGAGCAGCATGGCCGAGGACGGGTCGACGACCACCTGTACGTCGCCGAACGTCGCGGTCGCGTCGCCCTCGGTGATGTCGGTGTCGAAGTACATCTCGTACGAGAAGCCCGAGCAGCCTCCCGGGCGGACGGCCACCCGCAGCGACAGTCCGTCCTCGTTCTCGGCCTTGATGAGCTCCGACACCTTGTCGGACGCCTGGTCGGTGAGTGTGATCACAACGGCTCTCCGTGAGGTTGGGCAACGGCGGTTGCAGGACCCAAGTTAGCGGCCCGCGGCGGCAGGGGCTACTCATGCTCCCCACGGTCGGATCGACCGGGCAGGACCCGCCGGTAGCATCGGGTCGTGACCACGACCGTGCCGACGGCCGAGGACGTCCTGGAACTGATGCGGGGTGTGGTCGATCCTGAACTGGGAAGCAACCTGGTTGAGCTGGGCATGGCCCGGGGCGCGCAGGTGTCCGATGACGGGCTGGTGCGCATCGAGATCGCCCTGACGACGGCGGGCTGCCCGCTGAGAGCCCAGATCCAGAAGGATGTGAAGGCGAGGCTGGAATCCCTCCCGGGAGTTACCAAGGTGCGCATCGTGTGGGCCGAGCTGACCGCCGAGGAGAAGACCGCGGCCATGGCCAAGGCCCGTTTCAACGTGTCTCAGCGGGCACCTGACACCGCCATCCCGCCCACCACCAAGGTGCTGATGGTGGCCAGCGGCAAGGGCGGCGTGGGCAAGTCCACGGTGACGACCAACCTGGCGGCCGCGCTCGCAGAGGAGGGGTTCAACGTCGGGGTGATGGACGCCGACATCTGGGGGTACTCGGTGCCCCGGATGCTGGGGGTGGACGGGGACCTGCACTCCCGCGACGGCAAGATCGTGCCCCTCACCCGGGTCGTCGGCGACGGTCGCCTCGAGGTGGTGTCGATGGGCTTCCTGGTCGACCGGGAGGACTCGGCGCTGATGTGGCGGGGCCTGATGCTCAACCGCGCCGTGCAGCACTTCTGTGAGGACGTCCGCTGGAGCGACGACCTCGACTACCTGCTGATCGACATGCCGCCCGGAACCGGCGACGTGCAGATGGGCCTGGCCAAGATGCTGCCCCGAGCCGAGATGATCATCGTCACCACCCCGGCCGTGGCCGCCCAGAAGGTGGCCGCCCGGGTGGCCGACATGGGCCGCAAGAACTACCTGCGCATCGTGGGCGTCGTGGAGAACATGAGCTATCTGGTGACACCGGACGGCGAGCACCAGGCGGTGTTCGGCTCGGGCGGGGGTGAGGCGCTGGCCGCGGAGATAGGAGCGCCCCTGCTGGGCCGCATCCCGCTCGATCCTGCGGTGGCCGAAGGGTCCGACCTCGGCGAGCCGGCTGTGCTCGGTGCCAGCGTCGCGGCGAAGGCACTGAAGTCGGTGGCTCTCGCCCTGTCCGAGGAGCACGTTCCGCCGGTGGAGATGGCCGGCTGCAGCGCCCGGATGCTCGAAGCAGCCGCAGCCGCCCTGGACGCCGCCGACGCCTGACGGGCTGCCATAGGACGCTACGCCTACTCGCTGGGCCGCTGGCTCACAGAAGTTCGGGGGTCCTCCAACTCAACGGTCAGTCCGGGACCGAGTTCTTGGTCGATGCGGCGCTGGAACATCGGGACCAGCATCGACGACGGCATGACGCACTCCGCGCACGCTTCGTCGGGGATGTGGAGCCGGAACGTGATGGTGTTTCCCGTCCGCTCGGCGGTCAGGTCGGCGCGATCGGCCCTCAGGCCCTCAGCCAGGGCCTCCACCACATCTTCAAGTCCCGTCCGCTCGCCGCTGGTGCTGGCTTCGGCCGACGGTGGATCGGCCACGCCACCGAGGAGCAGGCGCTCGACCTCGGGCGTGACCGCGTCGGCCAGAGCATTCACCTGATCGATGGAGAGGCTGGCCACCGGGTGCGGAACGGTGGCGAACGGGTAGTCGGCGAAGCCCTGGAGCTCGGCCATGACCTTGCCGGTGGCTCGGAACGGCTCGGTCAGGATGGGCCGCGGGGCTGCGGCACGCCGGGAGGGGCTTGGAAGGTCGCCTCGACTCTGGCCGCGAGGAGCCGGGCCACCTCGGCGTGGCCGGCGTTGTTCAGGTGGAAGCTCCGGTACCAACCCGTCAGCGGGTTGGTACCCACATGGGTGATGCCGTGAATGAAGTCGGAGCCCCGCCCGCATACCTCGTGCCCGTCCCGACGGAACGACGTGTAGGTGTCTACGTAATGGATCCGCTCACTGCCTAGCGCCTCGTTGGCCTGCCGCACCGCCGCGGCCAGCTGCCGGTTGAGGTGCTCGGCCAGCCTCCCCAGCCGGTCGACGGTGTCGGGCTTGTACAGCACCCGGCACGGATCGAACAGCCTCCATTCGCTGGAGGGGGCGATCAGGCTCGGGTAGCCGATCACGTACAGGCGGCCCCGCTCGGTGAGCCGCCCGGTGACGATGGCGCGGTAGAAGTCGGAGATCGACCCGTACTGCTGACCGTCGATGCGGAGCTCGCAGCCGTAGTCCGGCCTCGACCCCCGGCGGGTGCTGCCCGGGCAGGCCTTGACCGGATCGACCAGGCCGTCGATCCGAGCCTGCAGCGCTGACTCCGACGGGCAGCCGAGGAGGAGTTCGGTGATCCGGGTGAACGGGACGCAGGCCAGGACCACCTCCTCGAAGCCGATGTCATTGCCTCCCAGCGACAGGGTGACGATGTCGACCCGCCCCGGGCCTCCGAGGGCTTCGACGTGCTCCTCCCAAATCGACATCTGCCCGGATCCCTGAGATCTCCGGTTGAACATGTCCTCCACGAACCCGCCCTCACAGGCGGTGTGGGTGTGGCTGATCGTCCATCCCTGCCGCCGGAGCAGCCCCACCGCGGCCGGGCCGGCCGCTTGCGGGCTCCGCCGGCACGGCCCGGTGGCGTGCGGGTCCGTTCCCACCCCCGACGAGTACGAATCGCCCGCTGACAGCCACGTCACGGTGGCGTTGAACCGCAGCGCCCGGAGCAGCAGCGAGGCCATCTGGGCGCGGGTGACAGCCACGCTCGGGCAGTAGCGGGCCGGAGTCCTGGCGCATCCCGCGGTGATGCCGGCACCGGCCAGCGCGTCGATGGCTGATTCGTGGACGCTGCGGTTGGTGTCGGTGAACCCCGCCGGGGGCGCCGGGCTGAGCCGGAGAGCCCGACGCAGGAAGCTGGCCGTCTCGGCTCGGGTGACAGGCAGGTCCGGGCAGTAGCGGGCCGGAGTCCTGGCGCATCCCGCGGTGATGCCAAGGTCGGCGAGCCGCTCCACGTGGGGAGCCCACCATCGCCACGACTCGACGTCGGCGAAGCGCGAAGCGCCGGAATGCGGTGGGTCGCTCCCGTCGAGGGCCCGCACCAGCCAGACGGCCATCGCCCAGCGGGGCAGCGGCTCCTGCGGACACAGCCGGTCGGAGGTGCAGCCGGTGCCCCGCAGTATTCCGGCTGCGTCT
>CBDCSK010000001.1:0-128931 GCA_965221605.1 Candidatus Aldehydirespirator sp. | reverse complement strand
CCGTGGTCGTGGTCGGCGGGCAGACGATCCTGGGGATGATGGCCGGGTACGCCTTCGCCACCCTGCGGTTCCCGCTGCGGGACTCGCTGCTGCTGCTGATCGTCGGAGGCCTGCTCGTCCCGTTTCACGTGATCATGATCCCGCTGTTCATGTTCATCTTCGAGATCGGCTGGCTCGACACCTACTGGGGCCTGATCATCCCCATCGTGGCCTACACCGACGTCTCGGTGTTCATGTTCCGGCAGTTCTTCCGGACGGTGCCCAGATCAATCTACGAGGCCGGGATCCTCGACGGCGCGGGGCCGATCCGCGTCTTCCGCAGCCTGTATGCCCCGCTGGCCGGGCCCACGGTGGCCGCCTTCGTGATCGTGTCGTTCCTGGCCGCGTGGAACCTGTACGCCTGGCCCTTCCTGGCGGTGGCCGACCCCGACCTGCGGGTGGTGACCCTCCAGCTGGGCATCGCGGGCGGCACGTTCAACGCCAGCTCCAGCCCGCTGCGGCCCGAGGTCCTGGCGGCCATGTCGCTGCTGTCGATGGTCCCGGTGATGGCGGTGTTCATGTTCATGCAGCGCCGCTTCGTGGAGAGCATGGCCCGATCGGGGATGACCGGATGACCGCCGAACCCGAGCCGATGAAGGTCTCAGGCCCGCTCACCGAGTCGACGGGCATCGACCTGGCCGGCGACGAGGCCCGCCGGCACCTGGCCCGCGACGGCTACCTGTTCCTGAGAGGCTTCCTTCCGGCTCAAGACGTGGCCGCGGTCGAGGCGGCGATCGGCGAGGCGGTGGCGGCCGCTGGAGGCTGGATCGCCGAGGGCACCGACCCGGCCGACTGGATTGCCGGCCCTTCGGTGGCGGCCGAGGGTCATGACGACCCCGACTTCTGGGACATGTACCGCCGGGTGCAGAGCATCCAGCGCTTCCACGAGTTCGCCCACCACCCGCGCATCATCTCGGCCATCCAAGGACTGCTCCAGGACGAGATCTTCGTCCACTCCAACCACGTGGCCCGGGTGGTGGGCCCGTCGGCCCGCATCGAGCCCACCCACATCCATCAGGACTGGCGGCCGATCCAGGGCGCGGCCGACACCCTGACGGTGTGGATCCCGCTGTGCGACATTCCTCCCGAGCTGGGAGGGCTGCGCATCCTGGAGGGATCCCAACTGGAGGGTGTGGCGCCCTACGACCCGGAAACCCAATCGATCCTCGTCGACGACTGCGACCCGCGCTGGCGAAGCGCCTCCTACCGGCGCGGCGACGTGCTGATCTTCCACAGCCTCACCGTCCACGCCGGCACCCCCAACACGACCGACCGGCTGAGGAGGTCCTGCGAGTTCCGCTACCAGCGGCTCGGCGACCCCGCGGTGGCGTCGACCGTGACGCTCCCGCACTGGCATCCCTCCATCGACTGGCCCGAGCTGACCGAGGGATGGACGTCTGTGGAGTCGATCGAGGTGCCCGACTTCGCCGCGTTCGAGCAGCTCGACGACACCACGCCCGACTTGCCCACCCCGCCGTCCCGCCTGCTCGGAACGGCTTGACGGGCGGCCGCGCCGAGCGGGTCGTCTGAGCGGCCCGGGTCAGATGAAGATCGCCTCGTTGAGCTCTACGCCTAGGCCGGGGCGGGGCTCGGCGCTGACCCGGCCGCGGGAGGGCTGGGGCTCGCCGAGGAAGACGGGCTCGATGTCTGATTCCGGGAGCGAGTCCCACACCGGCATGGGGAAGTACTCGACCATTCCAACGTTGGCGGTGCCCAGCGCGAAGTGGATGTGGGTGGGGCCGTAGGCATGGGGGATGACGGTGAGCCCGGCCGCCTGAGCCAGCGCCGCTATCTTGCGGCCCTCGGTGAAGCCGCCGCAGCGCCTGAGATCGGGCTGGAGGATGTCCATGGCCTCGCGCTCGATGATGTCGGCGAAGCCGTAGCGGGTGTACTCGTGCTCACCGCCCGAGATCGGGATGGACGTCTCCCGTCGCAGCTTGGCGTAGCTGGTGAGGTCGTCGGGCACGAACGGCTCCTCGATCCAGGCCAGGTTGTAGGGCTCCAGCCGCCGGCACATCTTCTTGGCGTAGTTGAAGTCCCAGCCCATGTAGGCGTCGATCATGATCTCGACGTCGGGGCCGACCGCGTCGCGGATGTTGGCCACGTGGTCCTCGTTGGCGGCCATGCCCTCGACCCCGTTGCCGGGACCGTAGGGGAATCGGGCCTTCATGGCCTGGTAGCCCTCGGCCACGTACGCCTTGGCCTCCTGGGCCACCAGATCGGCGCCGACGGGGTGCAGGGCCGACGCGTACACCGGCACGTCGGGATGCACCGGCCCGCCCAGCAGCTCGTAGACCGGGCTGTCCGAGGCCTTGCCGCAGACGTCCCATAGGGCGATGTCGATGGCGCTGATGGCCTGTAAGGCGATGCCCTTGCGCCCGTAGGGAAGGCTGGCCCGGTACATGCGGTCCCACAGGCCCTCGGTCTCGTAGGCCTCGGCGCCCACCAGCAGGCTGCGCAGGTGGCGCTCGACGACGCCCTCCACCGCGCCGACCCCGTCCTCGCACCATCCCCGGCCCACCACGCCGTCGGAGGTCTCTATCTCGACCACGGCCATGGCCGAGTCCCAGAACCACGAGCCCCTGGTCTCCTGGTACTCGGGATAGATGTCGAGGGGCGTCACCAGCGGCAGCGTCTTCTCCCGTTCGGCCAGGTGGCCCCAGATCGACCTGGGGGCGTGCCGGACCCGGATGTCTGTGATCTTCATGGTGGTCACACCTTGTAGTAGTGCTCGGCGTTTCGCCGGAACAGTGCAGCCCGCTCGTCGGAGGAGAAGTCCGCGGTGATCTCCCGGTAGGCCTCGACCACGGTGCCGTAGGGGCTGTAGAGGCTGTCGACCGGCCAGTTGGAGCCGAACATGCACCGCTCCACCCCGAACGTCTCGATGCAGGCCAGCACCCACGGACGGATGCTCTCGACGGTCCAGGAGTGGTCGGTCATCCCGAGGCCGGAGATCTTGCACGCCACGTTGGGGGCTCCGGCCAGGGTGGCCATCCCGGCCCGCCAAGAGTCGAAGTACTCCGGCGTGCGTTCCATGGGCACGCCGCAGTGGCCCAGGATGAACTGGAGGTCACCGAACAGCTCCGCGGCTTGGCGGGCCTCCCCCATTCCCTCAGAGGTGGAGTTGAGGTCATAGGAGAAGCCGAGATCGCTGAGCGCCTGCAGGCCGCGGCGGAACTCGGGTGTCAACAGGTCCTCGCCCTGCACGAAGTTGCGGACGCCCCGCATGTTGGCGTGCTCACCGTGGCGTTCCAGTTCCTCGCGCGCCCCGTCGGAGGCGAGGTCGGTCTTGGCCACGATGGCGTGCGGGTAGCCGTGCTCGTCGGCGACCCGCTGGAGCCATGCCGTCTCCCACACCTGGTCCTCGCCGCCGTACTCGGCCTGCACGTGGACCGACTTGATGACGTCGCAGCCCGCGAAGTCGGCCAGCAGGTCCTCGATCAGGTAGCTGCGACGGATGGCAGAGTAGTCGCCCACGACCGCGGTCTCCTCCGGTTCCTCCTGCTCGAGCCACCGGTAGTAGCCCTTGCTCATGTCCCACAGATGGTGGTGGGCATCAACGAACGGCTGCATCATGGTTCCCTCCTCCTACGCGATGGCTGCGAGCTCCGCGTCGGGATGAGCGACGATAGAGGCCGCGCGAATAGGCGAGCGAATTCGCCCCATGCGCTCCCCCCGCTCACCCATGTTCACCGCTTTGTCTTCAGCCCATCTCCCCGGTGGTGATGAGCTGCACGAGATCGCGCCGAGTGATTCCCTCCAACTCAAGGTCGGCCACGGCCGCGCCGTGGCGGAGCACGACGGCGCGGGAGCAGACGTCGAGCACAGCTTGGATATTGTGGCTGATCAGCACGACCGCCAGACCCCGGTCTCGGAGAGTCTTTATCAGCTCGAGGACGAGGCGGGCCTGTTCGACCCCCAGCGCGGCGGCCGGCTCATCCATGAGAACGATGCGCCGGCCCCAGGCCACCGAACGGCCCACCGCGACGGCCTGGCGCTGTCCGCCGGACAGTTTCTCCACTGCGTTGCGAACTGAGGGGATGTTGATTCGGAGACCTTCAAGGATCTCCTTGGACTCCCGGTGCATCTGGCGCTTGTTCATCAACTTCAAGACCCTCGGACCGAGGAGAATCTCACGGTTCAGGAAGAGGTTGCCGCTCACGTCCAGCGTGTCTATGAGCGCCAGATCCTGATGGACCGTCTCGATTCCGAGTTCGCGGGCCTCGGAGGGAGACCAGATGGCGACCTCCTCGCCATCGAGCAGGATCTGGCCGGAGTCGGGCCTGATGATCCCGGCGAGGCAGTTGATCAGGGTCGACTTCCCGGCGCCGTTGTCGCCGATCAGCCCCATCACCTCGCCGGCTCTCATCGCGAAGCTGACACCGGTGAGGGCCTTCACTGCACCGAAGGACTTCTCGATTCGGCGAACTTCGAGCGCGGCGTCCTCAAGCTGCACGGGCGGCTCGAGTCCGTCCCCTGATGACGTCACGTCGCACCCGCGGCCCGACGGGCCACGTACTTGCTGAGAGCATCCAGCGCGGCGGCCGCCACCAGAGCCAGCCCTGCGCTGACCCTCACCCAGAACGGCTTGGCTCCCAGCAGAAGCAGACCGTCGTTCAACACACCGATGAAGAGGACTCCGGCCACGACCCCGAGGAGGTTTCCTTTGCCGCCACCGAAAGCCACTCCGCCGAGGAGGACCGCGCTCAGGACCGCGATCTCGTCGCCATCGCCCAGCGTCGGGGGGGCGGCGTTCAGGCGCGACACGGAGATCACCGCCCCGAGCCCGGCCGCGAGCCCGCTGGCCACATAGAGCATGAGCGGCAGCCGGTACAGATCGATCCCTGCCCGCCTGGCCGCCTCCGGGTTGACGCCCAGCGCCATCACGTGCCGGCCCCAGGTCGTCCGGGTGTGGAATATCGTGCCAACGATGAACACTGCGGCCGCGATCACCACGGGATAGGGAATCGGGGTACCGGGAAGCAGGTTGCGTCCGAGCGCCCGGAAGCTCCTGTCCCACCCGCTGGGGACATCGCCGTCGCTGATCACGAGCGTGACCCCCCGGACAGCGGTGAAGAAGCCAAGACTCACGACGATCGGCGCGAACCGGAGTCGTGTCGCCAGCACGCCTTGAGCCCCGCCGGTAGCGCCGCCCAATGCGATGGCGACAATTACTGCTAGCAGGACGGGAGTCTCCGCCTCGAGCAGCCGGCCGAGCACCATGGCGGCAAGACCGAGCGTCGAGCCGACCGCGAAGTCGATGTAGCCCGACATCAACAGCAGGGCGCTCGGCACCGACATGATCCCCACCACCGCCACCTGCAGGAAGACCAGTCGGATGTTGTCCACGGTCATGAACTTGTCCGACTGGGACCAGAAGAACAGGACCTCGACCAGCAGGGCGATGACTATTCCGTTGCGCAGCGACCAGGCCCTGACCCGAGCGATCCGCGGTCCGGAATCGATTCCGACCGTGCTCGCCGGGCCAGGGCCTGAGATCGAGGGAGTCAGGTTCTCCGACATTGGCTCATGGACGGCGCTCCGGATCAGCCGCCTGACACAGCAACCTGGAGCGTCTCAGCTCAGCCACCAGTGAACTCGGCGTACAGATCGAGCAGATCCTGGGCGTCTTGCGGGCTGTTCGCAGACATGAGCTGGTAGCCCATGTGAACGACCGCATCCGCCGAACCGGCCTCGATCCTGCCCTCGAGGATGTCGGCGGGCAGGTCGACGACCGTCTGACCGAGCTCGTGCAGCAGCAGGGAGGAGCTGGCACGGTAGATGCCTCCCTCTCCGCCGCCTGCAGCCACCAATTCCAGCGCCTCGTTCTGGCCATCGATGCCGGCCACGAAGAACGCGCCCGGGTCGCGGCCCGCCTCGACCTCGCCGAGGATCGCCTCGTAGGCGCCCATCGCACCGGCGTCGTTGACTCCGATCACCATCGCGATGTTCGGATTCGACTGGAAGAAGACCTGCGTGTCATCGAGGCCCTCAGGGATGGAAATTGCCTCGGACTCGAGGGGCGACACTCCGGTTGCCTCGGTGATGATGTCGCGGATCGGGTCGGTCCGATCCGTGCACGGCTGCCCGCATCCATCGTAGGTGAACAGCACCCACGAGAAATCGCTCTGGTCGCCGGTGAAGTCCTCGTCGAGCCACCTGAGCGCCTCGGCTGCGACCGATTCGCCTGCGCCCCGATTATCCCAGAGGATGGCGCCGTCGCCAGTCTCCGGGATCTCGCTGGCGTAGCCGACCACGACGATGCCCTTGGCCTCGGCGTCTTCGAGCGTCGGAGCCAGGGCGTCGATACCGCAGATCGGCACGACCACGATGGCGTCGACATCCTGGACGACGAAGTTCTCGACGTCGCGGACCTGGGCGTCGCAATCGCCGTTGGCTGCGCCCTCCAGGAACTCGTATCCACGGTTCTCGGCCTGCAGGCGGGCCGGGCCGGCCACGATCTTGTATATCCCGACCTGTTCGTTGCCGAAGCTGAAGGCGATAGTCCCGCCTTCCTCCATGGGCTCCTCGGCCGGCTCCTCCATGGGCTCCTCGGCCGGCTCCTCCATGGGCTCCTCGGCCGGCTCCTCCATGGGCTCCTCGGCCGGCTCCTCCATGGGCTCCTCCGCGGGCTCCTCCATGGGCTCCTCCGCGGGTGCGGCAGCCGGCTCCTCCGCCGGCGCGGCCGGCGCTTCGTCGTCGTCATCGTCCCCGCACGCAGCCGCAATGAGCGCTACCGAGAGAAACGATATGAGAATGACTGCTAATCTTCTCATGTTTGATATCCTTTCATTGATACTGTGTGACCGTCGGGGTCCGAGACTGCGGTCGTTGACCAGGAGTCAGGCCGGGGCTTGCACGACCAACCGCTCCGTGTCGGTGACGGTCACAGGGACTGGCAGCACCCGATCGGTCATGCTGGCAGCCCCGCGGGGAGGATGACGGCGCGCCCGTTGATGCGACCGGCGCGCAGATCGGAGATCGCTTCGTTGATGCCCTCCAACGGGTACGGACTCAGCGGCATCGAGAAGACCTCACGCTGGGCCAGACGCACAACGTCATGAAGGTCGAGCACCGTTCCTGCCACGACCGTTGTCAGCGCGGCCTCCGGCGCCAGCGCTTCGAAGCCGAAGGCGACATGGCCGCCCGCAAGGCCGAGCAGCGCCACGATGCCTCGAGCCGCCACGGTGGCGGTGGCCAGCGAGAGCGTCTCGTCGGTACCGACGAAGTCGATGACAGCCTCGGCGCCGCGGCCTGCGGTCAACTCGCTGATCGTGCCGGCCGCGTCGGCGCCTGACGGGATGCTGTCGTGCGCGCCCGCGGACAGGGCGAGGTCGCGCGCTTCGGGGCGCGGGTCGACGGCCACGACTCGCGCCCCGGTGAGGGTGCGCGCGTAGTGGGTGGCGTAGAGGCCGAGCCCGCCAGCACCCAGCACGACGAGGGTCGATTGACCCGACAGGTACGGCGACACCCGCTTCACGGCTGCGTAGGCGCACAGCGCGGCGCAGCCGAACGGTGTGGCCTCGTGGGGCGAAACGTCGCCCAGCGGCACGACATGGCGTCGATGCGGCACGAGCACCAGCTCGGCGAAACCGCCGTCGAGGGTGGCGCCCGCCTCGTCGCCGGAGGGGCACAGTTGCTCGTGGCCCCCGACGCAGGCATCGCAATGGCCACATCCCCAGCCCACCATGACCGCCACCGGCGTCCCCACATCGAGGTTGCTCACGTCGGCGCCGACGGCTTCGACGACGCCCGCGATCTCGTGCCCGGGCGTCACCGGCCGGCGGATCATGTCAGCGAAGGCGCCGTCCAGCACGTGAAGATCGGACCGGCACACGCCCGCGCCGGCCACCCGGACCAGGACCTCGTCACCGGACGGCTCCGGCTCGGGCACGTCAAGAACCGTGAGGTCGTCGGCATCGGGCAGCAGCCGGGCGGCCCGCACTTCAGAACACCTGGCCCAGCTGATTCTGGAGTGTGACCACATCTGCATAGATCGAGACCTTGGTGATGCGGTGGTCGTCGTTGAGCTCGAAAATGTCACACTCGGCGAAGGCGAACTCGCGGCCCACAACATCATCGGTCATGCCCTCGGGCGCCTCGATCACCTCGCCGCTGATCCACAGCTGGACGGCGACCTCGTGCTCGTCACCGAAGAGGTTGAGGATCTTGCCGTGATAGTGGCCCCACGAGTGGCAGTAGGCCAGCAGGTCCATGACCTCCTGCCTGCCCGCTACAGGCTCGGGCATCAGCGGGTCGACAACCACGCAGTCGTCGGCCAGCGCAGGGCGGACCTCGTCCCAGCGCGAGTGGAAGAAGGCATCCAGGTAGGCCTCCACCACGTCGCACGCCTTGGTTCGCATAACTTGTCCCTTCCTGCCCGCGCGCCTTTGCGGAAGCCGCGGGCCTGTCCTTCAGCCGTCTCGCGGCTGGAGCTGCGCGGTGACGCTGGCCAGGTCGTAGTAGTAGGTCTCTTTCCAGATGCGCTCGTTGTCGTCGGTCAGGTCGAAGAAGCTGCAAGTCACCCAACGGATCACGTTTCCCGACGGCGGGTAGCCGAGGAACTCCCCGAGGTGAGTCCCGACCAGCACGAACTCCGCGGCCACGAGGTTCTCGCCGGTCAGCAGGCGCTCATCCTCTATGCGCATGTCCGGGAATGCGTTCGCAAGGTTGGCCATGTGCTCGTGCAAGAAGTCGCTGCCGTACGTTGGCTCCGGCGCGGCGACGTCGATGAGCGTGCAGTCCTCGGTGTAGGTGTCGATGACGCCCTGCGCATCATGGGCATTGAACGCCGCGAAGTTGCGAAGAACGACATCCTGTGGTTCAGCCATTTCGTTTCTCCATTCGGGTATTGCTATCAATTGATGTTAATGCTCTATCTTTCAATCAAAGGAATGAACTTATCTCAAATGATGTTGAACTCAAGAGTCAAGAATCTCGAAGAAACACAGTAGAGTACCATCAGGATCCCGCAGATATGTTGTCTTGGAGGAGACACCGTCATCTGTGACATACGGCACCGGGTCCGACAAGGTCTCGACACCGGCCTCACGGGCCCGGGCCACAACACTCTCACTGTCGGAAACGGCCAAGGCGATGATCACCGTTCCACCCTGATCGACATTGCTGGGCGACTGCGGTGGCCGCTTTGGAGTGGTGTACTCGATCAGCTCCAAGGCGGTGTCGCCGTCGGGCGCCTCCATGTAGACGACGCGGATCACTGCGTCGTCCACACCGCAGACGTGCCGGTGATAGGCGTCCCAGCGCTCTCGCTCGGCTGGCGGGGGCAGCTCTACTGCGACCCGAAAGCCGAGCAGGTCGCGATAGAAGGCGAGCGAGCGCTCCATGTCCGAGACGGTCACTGCGGTTGTCAGGACGGAATCGATCATGCTCCTGCCCCCATTCAGGAGTTGGGTGCGCCCGACCCCCCGGCGCGGGCGACGCTGCGACCATACATCAAGCCGATGACGCCTTCAAGGCGTACACCGTCCGTGAATCTCCACGGCGACTCGGTCATGGCGGCGCGGCCCAAGGGCCACGCCGGGGAGGATCGTCGTCGATGCCCGTCCGTGACGCTGGCCGCGTAACTGCACGGCTTGATCTGACAGCTAGTCAGCGAGTTCGTCGGAGTCTGGATCGTGGATGTGGAAGACCTTGCGGACTGGCTCGACTACCGTCCAATTCCACACCTCGCCCTTGCGCGTGTAGAAGGTGTCGCCTGCGCCGAATTCATGGGACTCGCCGTCATCGGAATCCAGCCGGATCCTGCCCTCGATCAGCGTGCAGATCTCGTCGCCCGGATAGGTGTACTCGAAGCTGCCCTCCGTACATGCCCAGACGCCCGTCATCGTTCGGGTGCCGAGGCCACCGGAGTCAAACCGGCCCGACTGGACGGGCTCGCCCTCGAGGGTCTTCGCGTACGGCAGTTCGTCGAAACCGGGCCAAGTCTCGAGACCTCCCAGATCCTTTAGTTCAGTGTAATCGAGCATTTGATGTCCCCCTTTGCTCGTGACTGGGAAGACGACCCTAGTTCATCCGTGGTCGGCACGCACGCCCGGACCGCTCGGAGCGCGGCTCGGCACCGAGGATTGAAGACGGTCTATGATGGGGAGGGTCCTGGGCCGCACACAATACTCGACGCTGCTACGAACCTGACGAGGCAGCAACGCCGAAGAACCGGGAGGATCAACCATGAGCCGACGATTCGAGGGGCGCAACGTCTTCGTGACCGGTGCCGGGAGCGGCTTCGGGCGACGCACCGCTGAACTGTTCGCCGAGGAGGGAGCCAAGAATCTGTACCTTCTCGACTACAAGCAGGAGCGACTGGACGCGGTCGCGCCGGCCATCGAGGACCTCGGCGCCACGCCGTATCCGATCAACACCGATCTCGGCGCCATGGAGAACTGCGCCGAGGCGGTGGCAGAAGCGCTGGCCATCGACCCCAAACTCGACGTGATGGTGTCCAACGCCGCCGCGTGGACCAGCGCCGACTTCGTCGACATGACCGACGAGGAATGGCGACGAGTCCTATCGGTAAACCTCGACGCCTACTTCGTGATGGGCAACCGAGCAGCCCGAGCGATGAAGGAGACCGGAGGCGGGGTGATCCTGTTCACATCGTCGATCGCTGCACTGGGGCACGGCCGGGGGTTCACCCACTACTGCGTGGCCAAGGCTGGCATTGCTGCGTTGACCAAGGCAATTGCGGTGGAGTGCGCTCCCTACAGCATCCGCTGCAACAGCGTGGGGCCGGGGCCTGCCGACACCCAGCAGTCGACCGACATCGTGGGCAAGGAATTAATGGACAAGTGGCGCGCCGAAGGCTTCCCGCTGGTTCCGGCCAACCGGCTGGCATCCGTCGACGACATCGCCCACGCCTTTCTGTACCTCGCCTCCGACGAGGCCAGCTACGTGTCCGGCGTCAACCTCATCGTCGACGGCGCCCTAACCGCTCAGACCTACGACGTACCCGAGAGCTAGCAGACCGGTTCGCCGGTGAAAGGCGTATTGACAGCCTCGCGAGCGACAGTGTCATCTCCCACACCCAATACAGAAGGAGACAAGCGATGCCCGATGAGTTCCGGGGCAAGATCGGCGTAATGGACAATGAGGAGGTGGCGGCCTTCCTCAACTCGGACGCGCTGGCCCGGCTGGCCTGCGTAAGGCCTGACGGATCGCCTTACGTGGTCCCCGTGTGGTTCCACTGGGACGGCAACGACTTCTGGTTCGTGGGCCGTCAGCGGGCTGAATGGTGCCGCCACCTCGAGAACGATCCGCGGATCTGCATAGTGATCGACGCGCCCCACAGCCCCCCCGACGACATGGGCAAGTCGACGGAGGTTCCCAAGGTCTTCGCAGAGGGCACCGCCGAGGTGGTGGAACAGCCCAATATCGGGGGTCGGTGGGTCGAGATCGCCGAGAAGATGTCTTACAGGTACCTGGGGCCCAACGGACCGACCTACCTCACCGCGAGCAAGCAGCAGCCTAGGTGGCTGTTCCGGATGCGTCCAACCAAGATCAAGACGTGGCAGGGGGTCGGATGGGCGCCCAAGTACTGGGTCGAGGACACCCAAGGGCCGAGCTACGAGGACATCCACTCCTAGCAGGAACCACCGGATGTAGACACCTCGCTCGAATGTCAGAAGCATGAGAGCCGAGGTATCGCCCGAGGAGGTCCGCTCCTACCGCGAGAACGGGTTCCTGGTCGTCGGGGACTTGCTCGACGCCGACGACTTGGGGCGATGGCGGCGCGCGGTTGACGACACGGTGGGGAGCCACGGCGTGTCGGGGCGCGACCTCGGCCCGGAGCAGTCCGAGTACTACGACCGGGTCTTCCTGCAGCGGGTGAACATGTGGAAGACCAGCGGCGAAGTGCGCGACCTGGTGCTCGACGAGCGCTTCGGCGCGCTGGTGGCGGCCCTGGCCGGCGTCGACGAGATCCGGCTCTACCACGACCATGCCCTCATCAAGCTGCCCTGGGCCAACCCCACCAACTGGCACGCCGACAACCCGTACGACCCCTACCGGTCGCCCGAGGCGATCATGCTGTGGATCGCCCTCGACGACGCCGACGCCCGCAACGGCTGCCTGCACTTCCTGCCCGGCAGCCACCGCCGCGAGAGGCTCGATGACGGGGCGGCGCTCGATGAGGCCAACATCGGCGCCCTGCTGGAGGCCAACCCCCAGTTCGCAGCCATCGAGCCGGCGATGGCCGAGGTGGCGGCCGGTGCCGGGATATTCATCAACGGCATGACCGCCCACGCCGCCGGGGCCAACATGAGCCCCCGACCCCGCCGGGCGTTCTCGATGGTGTTCATCCCGGGCCGCTGCCGTTACACCGGCCAGCCCGGAGCCCTGCCGGCCGAGATGACCGCCCGGCTGAAACCGGGCGACATCCTCGACGACGACCAGCACCTGCCGGTCCTGCACCGGGCCTGACGAGGCCTCCGGCCGTGCTCTACCAGGGCTGATCGAACACCTCGGTGGCGAGGCGCTCGACCTGGTCGATCAGGAAGTCGATGTGGGCCGACACCGCAGCACTCGGAGTATGCGACAGGGCCCGGACCGCTGGTGAGGCGATGAGGCCACGCCTCACCAGCGTCCGCTTCTCCATCTGAAGGAACAGCTCGAAGTCCTGCAGCGAGAAGCCGATGTACGGCAGCAGCGCCCCGAACAGGTCATGGGCCCGCTCCCGGGAATGCGACTCAGCCGCGGCGAACACCGAGTCGAGCAGGTCGGCGATGGCCGCACCCGGCATGATCCCGTCGATGCCGGCGGCGACACCCTCGAGCATGTAGAGACCGCCCCAGCCCTCGAGGATCCCGATGCCGTCCCCGGTGACCGACCGGATGGCGATGAGGCGGTCGACCATCATCGGATCCTCGAGCTTCACGAACCGGAAGTTGCCGCAGCGGTCGTGGAGCTCCGAGATGAGGCCGGCGCCCATGGTCGTCCCGCCCGGGTTGAAGTCCTGGATCAGGACGGGACACGGCGTCGCGGCCGCGACCGCGGCGCAGTAGTCGACGATGTCGGCGTCCGACGATCCGAACTGCCTGGGGATCGCGAAGGAGATCACGTCGGCGCCCATGCCGGTGTAGCGCCGGGCCAGCTCGGCCGCCGCCCGCGACGAGACGTGGTTGGCCTGGGCCACAACCGGGACCCGGCCGCCGTCGGCCTCGACCGCGACGCTCACCACCTGGTCGCGCTCGGCCTCGGTGAGCTTGTAGAACTCGCTGCCGTAGGCGGGCAGGCACATCCCGGCCAGCTCCTGGCCCGCGATCCAGTCGACGACCGCGGCCAGCGACTCGGTGTCGATCGACTCGTCGGGCCCGAACGGCGTCGGCACCACCGGCACAACGCCCCGCAGCCGAACCTCCCCCATCAAGACAGGGGCGTGAAGCCGGCCAGGGAGAGGGTGGCGCCCAGCCCCGGAGCGTCGGAGATCGACACCTGGCCGCCCTCGGGAATGGCCGCGCCGTCGAAGTGGGGCGCCTCGGTGACGTCGTCCCACACCGGCACCGGGAAGTACTCGACCATGCCGACCGCGGTGTCGCTGGTGGCCAGATGAAGGGTCGGCATCCCGTAGGCGTGGGTGTAGACGGGCAGGCCGGCGGCCTGAGCCAGGGCGCAGACCCTCCTGGCCTCGCTGAAGCCCCCGACCCGGCCGATGTCGAACTGGATGATGTCGAGCGCCCCGGCCTCGATGATCTGGGCGAACCCGTAGCGGGTGGTCTCGTGCTCGCCGGCCGCGATCGGCACCGGAGAGTCCCTCCGGAGAGCGGCGTACTCGCGGATCTGGTCGGGCAGCAGAGGCTCCTCCACCCACTTCATGTCGAAGGGCTCCAGGGCACGGCACATCCGCAGCGCGTACTCCAGGTCCCAGCCCATGTAGGCGTCGGCCATGATGTCGATGCCGTCGCCCACCGCATCGCGCAGCATCCTGACCAGCTCGACGTTGCGGCGCAGGCCCGCGAGCCCGTCGGCGGGCCCGTGCAGGAAGCGCATCTTCATGGCCTTGAAGCCCCGCCGCACGTACTCGGTGGCCTCGGCCACGAACTCGTCCTCGTTGGTGAAGTGGAGGTGGCTGGCGTACACGGGAATCACGTCCCGGGCCCGGCCGCCGAGCAACTCGAACACGGGTTGGCCGAAGTGCTTGCCGGCCAGGTCCCACAGCGCGATGTCGATGGCGCTGATGGCGTACAGGGCCGGGCCCTTGCGACCGTACGGCATGGTGCTGCGGAAGAGCTGGTCCCAGAGCCGGCCGCGCTCCAGAGGGTCGGCGCCGACGAGCAGCCCGGTCAGGTGGTTCTCGATGATGACGCTGGTGGCCCGGGCGTAGTCCTCGCACCAGCCGGTGCCCACCAGCCCCTCGTCGGTCTGGATCTCCACCACGCACATGGCGTCGGCCGGGAACCAGCTCGACAGCGGGTGGCGGTACTGGGGATGGATCGCCATGAGCGTCACCAGCCGCAACTCGTCCTGGCGGGCCGCGAAGTCGCCCCAGAACGACATGTCGATGTGGGTGACCTTCACCCTGGCTATCCGCATGGCCTCTCCACCGGTCGGCGCGAGCCGCTAGCCGGCCAGCCGGATCTGCGGACGGTCCGCGGCTAGCTGCGGATCTTCCCGGACCTGCTCGTAGAGCTGCCCGCACGAGCGGATGTCGAGCACCCCGTCGGCGTGGTCGAGCAGCATGCCGATGTGGCCGGCCCGCCTGTCGACGCGATAGATCGACCACGGGTGGAAGGTGGGAACGTAGGCGACCAGTCCGGCCCGGGCCGTGTGCTCGATGCCCGGCGCGTAAGCCTCGTACACGCCTCGGGCGTCGGTGGGCATCCTCGTGGGGTAGTCCCACGGCAGGGTCGGCGGCCACGACACCAGGCCGTGCTGACCGGTCAGGACGTTGTCGTGCCAGGCGTGGGTGGGGATCTCCAGCAGGTCGCCGCAGCCCTCGGCGTCGTACCAGAAGGGCTGGTGCAGCGGCGCGGGCATCGAGTAGTGCGGTCCGGTGCCGACGCTGCGCAGGTACCGGTAGCCGGCCTCCTGGAGGATCTCGGGGACCCGGGGCTCCCCGATGTAGCCGTCCTCGTAGCCGCCGGGCGTGGTGAATCCGATGACCTGGCGGCCGAAGGCGTCCTCGATGGCGTTCTTGGAGTCGACGATCTCGTGACGCAGGCGGTGGTCGTCGTGCAGGAAGCACTTGATGTCGGGGTGGGTGTAGGAGTGGCTGGCGATGTCGAAGATCGGGTGGTCGAGGATCTCGACCAGCTCCGCGGTCGCGGCGTCCAGGAGACGGGCCACGATGAAGAACGTGGCCGGCGCGTCCCGCTCGAGATGGACCTCGGCCACAGCCCGCACGCCGGCGAGGCACTCCGTGAGGCGCTCGCCCTCGTAGCTGACGACATCGTCGTAGTTGTCGCCGGTGTGCTCGGTGTAGTCGGCGTCCCACCATGCGTAGATCGCCTCGACGTCGTATCCCGCCACATAAGCCGGCATGGCCGCTCCTCTCAGCCCGCGGCCGGCCGGGCCGACGCAGCCTCGCCGCGCAGCTCATCGAAGCGTTGCACGAGCCGGTCCAGCGTCTCCTGGCAGCGGGGGTCGTCTATCACGTTGTCCGCTTCCAGCGGGTCGTTCTCGAGGTCGTAGAGCTCCTCGTAGCGGTTGCCGCCGCGGATCCGCCGGCCTATGCCGCCCTTGATCGCGTTGCCCTCGCGCTGCTGCTCCTCGTCGGAGGCCGGCAACTCCACGTACTTGATGTACTTCCACCGGGTGGTCCGCACCCCCTCGCTCTTGGGTATGAGCGGGTGCTCGAACAGGTGCTCGCAGTAGAAGTCCTGCCGCCAGCCGGCGGAGGCGCCCGCCAGCAGCGGGACCAGGCTCCGGCCCTGCACCGCCTCCGGGACCCCGATGTCGGCCAGCTCGATGATGGTCGGCGAGATGTCGATGTTGAGGGCCAGCTCGTCGACGCGGGCGCCCCGGCGGGACTCGTCGAAGCGGGGATCCATCACCACCAGGGGTACCCGGATGGAGTCCTCGTACAGCAGCCAGCAGTCGCTCAGGCCCCTCTCGCCGAAGAACATGCCGTTGTCGCTGGTGAAGATGATGACGGTGGAGCCGGCCGTACCGAGGGCGTCCAGCTCGTCGAGGACCCGGCCCAGGACGACGTCCACGCCGCTGACCATCCGGTAGTAGCCCTTCATGTTCTCCTGGAACAGCTCGGGCGTGCCGAACCTCCTCAGCCAGCGCTCCCGGTTCTCGCTCTGCTTGATGAAGTCGGGCTGCGTCTCGATGAAGGCAGGATCGGCCGTCGGAGGCACCGGGATGACCGCGTCGTGGTAGAGGTGGTCGACGCTGGAGGGCCAGATGTACTGCTGGGGATGGTCGTCCTGGCAGTGGGGGGCGTTGAAGCTGACCGACAGGCAGAACGGTCGCCCGTCATCGGCGCCCTGCCACTGCCGGAGAAAGTCCAGGATCTTGTCGCCGGTCACGTCGGTCAGGTGGCGCAGGCCGCCGTCGGGCTGGCGCTCGAAGTAGTAGTCGGGCCCCCAGTGCTCGAAGTCGTCGAAGTGGTCGAACATCGAGTCGAGGACGGCCTCCTCGTCCTCGACGTTCATGTAGCCGTCGCTCTCGATGCCGAACTTGCCGATGAACCCGGTCTGGTAGCCCGACGCCTTCAGCAGGGCCGGGTATGTGATCGGGCCGAGCGAGGCCCTGAACGGCGGGGTGCGGAAGTCGAACTGGTGGCTGCGCCGGTAGAGGCCGGTCAGGAAGCTGGCCCGGCTGGCGCCGCATATCGGGGTGGTGACGAAGGAGTTGTCGAACATCACCCCCCGGGCAGCCAGGTCGTCCATGTAGGGGGTGGAGATGATGTCGTTGCCGGCCGCCCCCATCGACGTCCAGTGCTGGTTGTCGGTCAGCAGGAAGAGGATGTTCGGGCGCTCGGCTTCCATTGCTAACTCCGTCCTCGGCGGCGAGGCCGAGCCCAACGTTAGTCAGGCTGGACGACGCCCGGCGCGCGCCGCATCTCACGGCGCTATGCCCACTGCAACCGGATAGTTGGTATTCTGTGAATATGAGTGGGACATACATGGTCACAATGGGAGATCGGGGCCGGCTGGTCGTCCCGGCCGAGGTGCGGGTCCGGGCGAGTCTCGAACCGGGCACCCCGCTGGTGCTGATCGACACTCCCGACGGGATGCTCATCATGACCCGCGAGCAGCTCAGCGAGCGAGTTCGAGACGATCTCGCGGGACTCGACCTCGTCTCTGCGCTGCTAGCCGAGCGTCGAGCGGTAGCATCGCTGGAGGACGCAGGGTGACGACGGTCATCGATGCGTCCGGCCTGCTTGCCCGGCTCAAGGGTGAGCAGGGCAGCGAGATCGTCGAGGAGGCCCTGCTCGACGGCGCGCGCTGCAGCGCTGCGAACTGGAGCGAGACAGCGCAGAAGATCCTCGCCGCGGGCCGCAACTGGCAGAGCGCCCGGGCCCTGCTGCTGAGCTACGGGCTGCTCATTGAGCCCGTCACCGCCGGCGACGCAGAGTGGGCTGCCCACCGCTGGCAGCCCGACGAGGGGCTGTCGTTGGCGGACCGGCTGTGTCTCGCACTGGCCGAACGCCTCGACGCGCGGGTTCTCACGGCAGACAGCGCATGGGGATCCCGGGGACGGATCACCCAGATCCGTTGACCAGCACCGAGATCGACGCTGGCCGCACGCGGTTCGCGGCGGTCGACCCCAAGTGCGAGTACCTCGTCGATCCGCTCGGCATCGACGAGGCGGCGCCCCGCTTCGGCTGGCGGATCGAGGCCACCGAGCGGTCCCAGAGCCAGTCCGCCTACCGGGTGCTGGTCAGCTCCAGCCAAGCGGGCCTCGACGCCGGAGTGGGCGACAAGTGGGACTCCGGCAAGGTCGCCTCCGGCGCCACCAACGGGATCGCCTACGCGGGCGCGCCCCTGCGCAGCGGCCAGCGATGCTGGTGGAAGGTCCAGGCCTGGGACCGCGACGGCCACCCGGGCACTGACAGCCCGGCCGCGACGTTCGAGATGGGCCTGCTGGAGCCCGGGGACTGGGAGTCGACCTGGATCTCGGCGGCGGCCGGCGTCCCCGCTCCCCTGCTGCGCACCGAGACCGTGCTCGGGGCCCGGCCGTCCAAGGCCCGGTGCTACGTGACGGGGCTGGGCTACTACGAGCTGTGCATCAACGGGCAGCGGGTCGGCGACCGGGTGCTCGACCCGGCCATCACCTACTACCACAACGACCAGCCCCACGATCTGGGCTCGCGGGTCCTCTACGCCACCTACGACGTGACCCGCTACCTGCGGTCCGGCCCGAACGCGGTCGGATTGATGCTCGGCCACGGCTGGTTCAGCGCCGAGGACGACGTGCCGCCCTCACCCAGCCACCGCGAGCCCTACGGCGACCGGCCGGTGGCCCTGCTGCAGATGGACATCGAGCTCGACGGCGGCGGGACCGTCCGCCTGGTCAGCGACTTGGAATGGAGGACCTCGGCCGGGCCGGTCACCTACAACGACTACAGCCACGGCGAGGTCTACGACGCCCGCCGGGAGCAGCCCGGCTGGTGCGAGCCCGGCTTCGACGATCGCGCCTGGGCACCCGCCCAGGCTGCCCCGGCGCCGTCGGGACGGCTCCGGGCCCAGCCACTGCCGCCCATCCGGGTCGTCCGGACGATCGCCCCCACGCGCTCGCTGGCGGCCGGCGACGGTGCGACCGTCCACGACTTCGGCCAGAACATGACCGGGTGGACCCGGCTGACGGTGAGCGGGCCGGCCGGGGCCCGGGTCACGATCCGCCACGGCCACGACATCCACCCCGACAACAGCCTCGACAACCGCTCCAACATGTACTCCTACGCCGACGACGTCGAGTTCCACGCCGACGCGGTGGCCCGGGGCGAGCAGGGCTTCGAGCCGGTCGACGAGGACTACGACCACCGGGCCCGCCAGACCGACGTCTACGTGCTGGCCGGCCGGGACTCCGAGACCTGGGAGCCCCGCTTCACCCTGCACGGCTTCCGCTACGCGGCGGTCGCCTGCACCGACGGCGAGGTAACCGTCGGGAGCGTCGAGGCCCGCCACGCCCGCACCGCCTTGGCCGAGGCCGGGGGCTTCGAGTGCTCGGACCCGCTGCTCAACCGGATCCACAGCAACACCACCTGGACGTTCGCGTGCTCGCTGCAGGGATACCCCCAGGACGCCGCCGACCGGTCCGAGCGGGTCGGATGGCTCGGCGACCCGGTCGCCGGTGACTTCAGCTTCACCTTCGACGACGTCACGTTCTGGTCGAAGTGGCTCGACGACCTCGCCGACTCCCAGCTGCCGTCGGGCGACCTGCCGGTCATCTCTCCGCTGCACTGGCGCCGGACCTACGACTGCTACCTGTGGTACCCGGTGTGGAAGAGCTCCTACCCCATCGTGGCCTGGGACGTCTACCTCGAGTCGGGGGATCCCCGGGTCCTGGAGCGCCACTACGACCGCATCGAGAGCCTGGTGCGCTTCCTTGGCGGCCACGCCGACGGCCACCTGCTCGCCGGCGGGCTCGGCGACCACATGGAGCCCCAGCCCGACGGCACATCGGCGTTCGCGCCGGTCCACACCCCCGCCGGGCTCACATCCACCGCCATCTACTTCCGGGACGTGCAGATCCTGGCCTGGGCGGCGGCCGTGCTGGGAGACGAGCACCGGGCCGAGCAGTACTCGCGGCTCGCCTCGGACATCCGGGCCGCGTTCAACCAGCGGTACTTCGACGCCGAGACCGCCAACTACGCCTCCGGCAGTCAGGGCTCGAACGCCATCCCGCTGGCTCTGGGGCTCGTGCCGGCCGGCCACGAGGACGCGGTGCTGGCCAACATCGTCTCCGACATCGAGATCAACCACGATGGGCACCTGTCCACCGGAATGCTGGGCACCGACGCCCTGGCCCGAGTGCTGCCCGCCGGCGGCCGGGCCGATGTGTTCCTCACCGTCGCGACCCGGACGACGTTCCCGAGCTGGGGCGAGCAGATCGCCAAGGGCGCGACCACGCTGTGGGAGGCATGGGAGGGAGAGACCGACCCCCAGCTCAGCTACAACATGAAGTTGTTCGGCAGCGTCCAGAAGTTCTTCTTCCGGGACCTGGCCGGAATCCGCCGGGGCTCTCCGGGCTATGCCACGTTCACGGTCGAGCCCCAGGTCGTGGGCGGTCTGACCCACGCCCGGGCCGAGGTGAGCACGGTGCGAGGCGCCATCTCGGCCGGCTGGCGGCGCGACAACGGCACCTTCGAACTCGATGCGGCCGTCCCACCCAACACCCGGGCCAGCATCCGCGTCCCCAAGCTCGGCGAGGCTGACCCGATGGTCGCCGAGGGAGGCGTGACGGTGTGGAGCCGCGGCGAGCCCGCCGGGAGCCATCCCGGCATCACCGGAGCCCGCCAGACCGACGAGGCGGTTGTGTTCGACGTGGGTTCCGGCGACTACTCGTTCGTGAAGGGCACGTGAAAGGCAGGAGAGAATGACCGGTCCCAACGTCGTCCTGTTCATCACCGACCAGCAGACCCGGGCCACGATCAGCGCCTACGGCAACGACCGCACCCACACCCCGCACATGGACGAGCTGGCCGCGGGCGGCGTCGCCTTCGAGAGGTCGTACTGCTCGTCGCCGCTGTGCAGCCCGGGCCGGGCCAGCATCGTCACCGGGCAGATGCCCCACACCGCCGGGGTGGACATCAACGACCTGCCGGTGCGCGACGGCATCGCCAACCTCGGCGAGATCTTCTCGAGCACCGGGTACGAGACCGTGTGGGCCGGCAAGTGGAACCTGCCCGAGTCGTTCCCGCCCGAGCCCGACGACATACCGGGATTCGGGAACCTCGAATGGCAACGGCGGCCATACCCGTCGATAGAGCAGATACTCTCGGGCGACTTCAGTCAGGTCGGCGAGCAGGCGCCGTACCGCGACCTCGGCGCTTCGATGGACGCCGACATCACCGACGCGGCCGTGCGGTACCTGGCCGGAGCCCCGCGGGAGCCCTTCCTGCTGGCCGTGTCGCTCTACAACCCCCACGACATCTGCTTCTGGATCATCGACCGGGACCACGACATCCTGCCGGCGGTGCCGCCGGACGCCTTGCTGCCCGATCTGCCGGACAACTTTGACGCGGTCGCGAACGAGCCCGAGTTCGTGCGGTGGATGCGCAACCAGAAGGCGGTGATCCCCGATTATGGCTGGAATGAACTGCGTTGGACCCGCGACTGGGACGAGCGGCACTGGCGGCGGTACCTGTACGTCTACTACCGGCTCGTCGAGATGGTCGACATGCAGATCGGCCGGGTGCTGGGCGCCGTCTCCGACGCCGGGATCCAGGACTCCACGCTGGTGGCCCTGACCAGCGACCACGGTGAGGGTGTGGCCGCCCACCGCTGGGCCACCAAACAGATGCTCTACGAGGAGCCGGTGACGGTCCCCCTCGTGCTCCGGTGGCCGGGGGTGATCCCCGCGGCGCGGTTCGACCGCACCCACCTCGCCTCCGGCGTCGACATCGTGCCGACGCTGTGCGACTACGCCGGGGTGGCCGTGCCCGAGGGCCTGGCCGGAGAGTCCCTGCGGCCCGTGATCGACGACCCCGCCCACCGCGGCCGGGACTTCGTCGTGGCCGAGTTGCAGCCCCATCCGTTCAGGCTGGACCTCAAGGGCAGGATGCTGCGAACCCGGCGCTACAAGTACCTGGCCTTCAGCGCGGGCGCCGACCCCGAGATGCTGTTCGACCTGGACACAGATCCGCTGGAGACGGTGAACCTGGTCCGCTCAGCCGGCCATGACCCCGTCCTGGCCGAGCATCGGGCCCTCCTGGACGGCTGGACACGCCGGACCGACGACCCGTTCGAAGTGGGCTCGGTCCAGCTCTGACCCCCTCTGAGCCTCGCCGGGACACGCGAACCTGACGCCAAGTAGGGTCCGATCCTGTGAGCTTGGGGGGCATGACCACCGAGGAGCGCTACCTGTTCGACCTCCAGGGCTACCTCCTCGTGGAGGACGTGCTTGAGCCTGCCGAGGTCCGGGAGCTCAACGAGGCGCTCGACACGCTCGACCTCTGGAACCAGCCCCGAGGCCAGGACGCGCCGCTCGACTACGAGACGTTCGATCAGCTGTTCTTCCATGTGAGCCCGCCCCACGCCTGGGGCAAGCCGTTCCTCGACCTGCTGGGCCACCCGCGGATGTTCGGCTACCTCCAGGAGATCCTCGGTCCCCGGTTCCGCTACGACCACGGGCAGGCCATGTTCATGCGCAAGGGCAGCGGCTCGCTGGAGCTGCACGGCGGGGGCACCCCGTGGGATCCGATCGGCTACTACCGGGTCACGGACGGGGTGATCCGGTGCGGCCTGACCGTGATCTCCTACGCGCTCTGCGACGTCGGTGAGGGCGACGGGGGCTTCGTGGTGGTGCCCGGCAGCCACAAGAGCGGCTTCCCCCGGCCCGAGAGTCTGATGGACCCCGAGGCATGCAAGCCGCTGCTCCGGCACGTCCCGCATCGGGCCGGCTCGGCCATCATCTTCACCGAGGCAATCACCCACGGCACCCTCCCGTGGAACGCGGAGCACGAGCGCCGGGCCCTGCTCTACCGGTACACGCCCGGCCACATGGCCTTCGTCGGCCGCTACCGCCAGGACGGCGCCGAGCAGCCAGGCTGGGCCTACCCGCAGCCATCCGACGCCGCCGACGCCGACCTCACGCCCGAACTTCGCCGCCTGCTCGAGTACCCCTACGTGTCCGAGCGGGACCGTCACCCCTCCTGAGGGGGCCCATGACCGCAGGCGGCATGACCCCCGAGGAGCGCTACCTGTTCGACCTCCGCGGATACCTGGTCATCGAGAACGTGCTGGGGGCCGGGGAACTGCAGGAGCTCAATCGCCTGCTCGACGCCCGCGACCTCTGGAACCGACCCAGAGGCGAGGATCTGTCCTTCGACTTCTGGCAGAACGACGAGCACCAGGTCTCGGCCGGTCCCCTGCACATGTGGGACGAGCCGTTCCGGCGGCTCATCGCCCACCCGAGCATCGTGGGTTACCTGACCGAGATCCTGGGACCCCGGTTCCGCTACGACCACGGTCACGCCATGGTCATGACCAAGGGAGGCCGGCCGTTCGGGCTGCACGGCGGCGGCACGCCGTGGGACAACGCCATCGCCTACGAGGTGTCCGAGGGGCGCATCCGTTGCGGGCTGGTGGTGGTGCACTACGCGCTGTGCGACGTGGGCCCGGCCGACGGCGGGTTCTGCGCGCTGCCCGGGAGCCACAAGGGCAACTTCGCCTGCCCGGAGAGCTTCAAGTCCCTCTCCGAGCCGGGCCCGTGGGTCGAGACGGTGCCGCTGAGGGCCGGCTCTGCCGTGCTGTTCACCGAGGCCCTCACCCACGGAACCCTTCCCTGGACCGCGGACCACGAGCGCAGGGCGCTGTTCTACCGGTACATGCCGGGCCACATGGCCTTCGTCGGCCGCTACCGGGAGGACGGCCGGGAGCACCCCGGCGGCGCCTATCCCCGGCCCTCCCATGCCGACGCCGACGATTGGACACCCCTCGAGCGCCGCATGCTGGAGCCGCCCTACGCGTGGGAGCGGCCCGCCACCGTCGCCGAATAGCCGGACTCGCCTCGAACCCCGGCACTCCGTGGCAGCTGCGGCACGGCCACGGCCTCGCCCCTCATCGGACGGATTCGCTCGCGGATTCTCAGCCTCCCACGGCCTGTCGCAGGCCGGTGCGAGCCGACGTGTAGGCGGCCTCCAGCAGGCGCACGACTGTCGCTGCCAGCTGAGGGGGCGACCGGTTCTCGTCGCGTCCCAGCACGACGTCGACCAGGTTGTTGAGCGGCGCCTCCTCGGGGTAGGCCGAGGCGTAGGTTCGGGGGCCTGCGGCCAGATGCGCCGGATCGCGGGCCACCGACCCGTCGGCTCGATACAGGCCGGCCCGCATCGACGTGACATCGAACAGGACGTGCCCTCCAGTCCCGTACAGCCGGTACTCGAGGAGTTCCTCCTGGGTGCGGACCGCCGAGCCTGTCGAGCCGACCGTGCCGATGCAGCCTCCCTCGAAGCGCACCGCGAGCGCGTCGACGAGGTCCACCCTGACATCCCTGTTCTCCATGAAGGCGAACACGTCGACCGGAACCAGCCCGGTCATGAACAGCAGCAGCGCAGCCGAGTGGGTGATCTGGACGATGGCCTGGCCGCCGCCGGACACGGCCGGGTCGCCGTAGGTGTCGGTACCGGTGGGGGTGATCGTGAAGCCGACCGCGTCGGCGACCGCGTCGACGTCGCCGCGCAGCAGGTCCCACACGATCGACGCGAACAGCGAGTGGACGTACAGCAGCTCGCCGATCTCGCCGGAGGCGATCCAGTCGCGCACCGCCAGCACCTGCCCGCTGTAGTGCCACGGATAGCCGACAACGATCTCCAGGCTGCGCTCATCGGCCTCCTTCAACAGCCGGTCAGCATGAGCGGACTCCACCACCATGGGCTTCTCCAGCATCAGGTGGACTCCCGCCTCCAGCGCGTCGAGGGCCACCCGATAGTGGGCCATGTGGGGCACGGCGATCACCACCCCGTCGAGATTCTCGCCCTCGAGCATCTCGCGGTGGTCGCGGTAGGTCCGCTGCGGTCGGAATGCCGACGCCGCCCGGTCCCGCTTCTCCCTGACGGGGTCGGCGATGGCGACGAGCTGCGCGTCGGGATTGGCGACTATGGCCGGGAGGTGGGCTCGGGTCGCCCACCAGCCCGTTCCTACAACGCCGATCCTGGCCGTCACGTGACTCCCGCGCACCCCTGCTCGCTCGGCCTCCTCGAGCGAAGCAGCCGAATCGTAGACTGCGGCACGCCGACGCGAGGAGGCAGCCCCATGTCCCGACGTCTGTGCCATGTGTTCAGGGTCCGCGACCCCGAGCTCTACGCAGCCGAGCACGCCACGGTGTGGCCCGAGATCGACAAGCTGCTCAGGTCCATCGGATTCAAGAACTACGACATCTACCTCCACGGAGACCTCGCCATCTCCTTCATGGATGTCGAGGACTACGAAGCCGCCACCGCTCGCTACAACGCCAGCCCGGATGCGGTCCGCTGGGAGGAGCACTGGGGCGACCTGCTCATGATCGAAGAACTGGAGGACGGTACGGACTGGCCCATGCCTGCGCGGCATGTCTGGAGCCTCGACTAGCAGGATGCTGAAATTCGGGGGTTTGGCGGTTTGGGTTGTGTCGGGTGGGCTGGTTCTGGTGTCGGCCGCCGGGCAGGTCCCGTTGGCTGTTGGGGGGTTTTGGCTGGCGTTGGGTGCGGGCGGGTGGTTTGGGGGTTCTGGGGCGGGGTTGGTGGTGGTTTGTGGGGGGTGCGGTCGGGCGGTCGGTGCGGGGTGGGTTCAGGCCGCTCGCGTGTCGAGTCGGGCTATGCGCACCAGGTTGTAGCTGGCGGCGGCGATGAGGAGCCAGTGCCGGTTGCGTTGTCGTCCTTTGTGGCGGAGTTTGCGTCCTCCGGCGATGGTCTTGATCCAGCCGAAGGGCTCCTCGACGCGTTTTCGGGTTCGTTGGGAGATCGTGTATCCGGCGTGGCGGGTGGTGCGCCCGTCGATGGCGGATCTGCGGCGGGTGGTGTTCTGGGCGACGTGGGGCGTGAACCCCGCGGCCCGTGCGTCGGCGACGAAGTCTTTGG
This sequence comes from Candidatus Aldehydirespirator sp., assembly GCA_965221605.1. Classification (GTDB taxonomy): domain Bacteria; phylum Actinomycetota; class Acidimicrobiia; order Acidimicrobiales; family Aldehydirespiratoraceae; genus Aldehydirespirator. The sequence goes on along the minus strand of CBDCSK010000001.1, from coordinate 103,211 downwards.
TGTCGTAGTTGCGGTCCCCGCCGACGGTGCGGCGCCTCGCGCGTGGGGGGGCTCGCCTGAGCATCGCTGCGGCGGTGTCGCGTTCTGCGTGGCCGTCGGCTTGCGTGAGGTCGGCGTCGACGATGAGCCCGTTGCGGTTCTCGGTGAGCAGATGCCCCATGAAGCACAGCGCTGCGGCGGTCCCCGCGGACTTGCGGAACAGCCTGGCCTCGGGGTCCGTCACCGAGGCGTGGGTGTCGTTGCGGCGGCGGGCGCCGCGCCAGTCGGCGTCGGGGTTGCGGCCCCGCGCCGGCGCGGGCTCGGCGGGGGCTGCTTTGGGTTTGAAGCTCTTGTGCGACGCCCACGCCTCCAACAGCGTGCCGTCGACGCTGAAATGATCGCTCGAGCAGTAGCGGCGAAGCCGGGCCTGATCCACCACCGCGGCGAAGAACCGGTCCGCGATCTCGTGGTCCAACAAGCGCTGCCGGTTCTTGGAGAACGTCGACGCGTCGAAGCCGCGCTCGTCGATGCGCAGCCCCAAAAACCACTTGAACAACATGTCGTATTTCAGCCGCTCACAGAACGCCCGCTCCGAGCGGATCGAGTACAGCGCCATCAGCACCGACGCCTTCAACAGCATCTCCGGGGGCACGCTGGGACGGCCCCGAGGCGGATACATCGCCGCCAGCTCGCCGTCGAGCCCATCGAGCACCGCGTCCACCACAGCCCTGATCCGCCGTATGGGGTGACCAGCACCGATCAGGTCCTCCGTCGACAGAGTCGACAACATCGCCGTCTGGGCATCAACTGTTCCACGCATAACGACATTGTCCCACCCCACAGCATCCAACGCGAGCACCCAAACGACTTTTTCAGCACCCTGCTAGGGGCGAATCGGCTCTATCCGCAATCGGCTCTATCCGCCCGACCTCTAGGAGCGTCCGCGAACAGGTGTCAGCGCCTCACGCCACAGCGGTGTCATTCCCACTCTTGTTCGCTGCGCTCACGGGCCGCTCGGGCCACGGCCTCGCGCCGTATGGAGCTGATTCGCCGCCTATCCGCTCGGCCTCTAGGCGACCTGCCAGGTAGGGCGGGAGTGCAGCAGCTCGTGCAGGTCGCCCGGGCCGGCCTTGGCCTGGGAGGCCGCGATCTGGGCGGTCACGGCCGAGCCGTACTCCGAGCGGTCCACGGCCCGGAACACGCCGATCGGGGTGGGCACGTCGTTGGTGTTGGCCAGCCGGCTCAGAGAGAACGCCACCGCCGGGTCGGGGTCGGTCTCGTCGTGCACCACCAGGGCGTCGGCGCCCGCCTCGGCCACCGTCACCACCCGGGCCCGGCCCTGCTCGATGACCACGCCGAACTCGCCGCCGGCGCCGAATCGCACCGGCTCGCCGTGGCGCAGGTCGATCAGCATCGAGTCGCGGGCGTCGCGCTTGGTGATGGCCGCGAAGGCGCCGTCGTTGAACACGTTGCAGTTCTGGTAGACCTCCACGAACGCCGCGCCGGGATGGTTGTGGGCCCGCCGGAACATCTCCTGCATGTGGCCCCGGTCCATGTCGTGGGTCCGGGCCACGAACGAGGCCTCCGCCCCCAGGGCCAGCGACACCGCGTTGAAGGGCTGCTCCACCGAGCCGTGGGGCGTGGACTTGGTGACCTTGCCCCGCTCGCTGGTGGGCGAGTACTGGCCCTTGGTGAGCCCGTAGATCTGGTTGTTGAACAGCAGGATGTTCAGGTTGACGTTGCGGCGCAGCGCGTGGATGAGGTGGTTCCCGCCGATGGACATCATGTCGCCGTCGCCGCCCACCACCCAGACGTGCAGGTCGCCCCGGGCCATGGCCAGGCCGGTGGCCACCGCCGGCGAGCGTCCGTGGATGGCGTGCAGGCCGTAGGTGTTCATGTAGTACGGGAACCGGGCCGCGCAGCCGATCCCCGACACGAACACGGTGTCCTCGCGCCGCACGCCCAGCTCGGGCATCAGCAGCTGCATGGCGGTGAGGATGGAGTAGTCCCCACAGCCCGGGCACCACCGGACCTCCTGGTCGGTGGCCCAGTCCTTGCGGGTGGTAACCGGCACGTCGGTCATCGGGCTGCTCCCACGGTCTCGATCTCGGTGTAGAACGCTTCGGCCAGTTCGGCCGCGGTGAAGGGCTGGCCCGAGACCTTGGTCACCGACTTGGCGTCGACCAGGTACTCGGCCCGCAGCATCCGGCACAGCTGCCCCATGTTCATCTCGGGCACCACGACCCGCTCGAACGACGAGACCAGAGCGCCCAGGTTGGCCGGCAGCGGGTTCAGATGGCGCAGATGGATGTGGGCCAGCCGGTGGCCGGCCGCCTCGAGCCGTCGGCGGGCACCGGTGATGGCGCCCCACGTCGATCCCCAGCCCACCACGGCCACGTCCGCGTCCGGGTCGCCGATCACCTCGACCGGCGGGATGTGCTGGGCGATCAGCGCGATCCGCTCGGCCCGTAGCCGCACCATGGCCTGGTGGTTGTCGGGCTCGTAGCTGATGTTGCCGCTGCCGTCCTCCTTCTCGATGCCCCCGATGCGGTGCATCAGATCGGGCGTGCCGGGGATGGCCCAGGGACGCACCAGCCGCTCGTCGCGCCGGAACGGCCAGAAGACGGCCTCGCCGTCGTCGTTGACGTGGTTGGGCCGCGAGGCGAACTCGATGTCGATGGAGCCCAGCTGCTCGACGTCGGGGATGCGCCAGGGCTCGCTGCTGTTGGCCAGGTAGCCGTCGGAGAGCAGGATCACCGGGGTGCGGTGCTCGACCGCGATGCGGACCGCCTCGATGGCCGCGAAGAAGCAGTCGGAGGGGCTCTGGGCCGAGACGATCGGCAGCGGCGCCTCGCCGTGGCGGCCGTACATGGCCATCAGCAGGTCGGCGGCCTCGGTCTTGGTGGGCAGGCCCGTGGACGGTCCGCCCCGCTGGATGTCGATCACGACCAGCGGTACCTCGAGGCTGACGGCCAGACCCACGGTCTCGGCCTTGAGGGCCATCCCCGGACCCGAGGTGGTGGTAACGCCGATGTGGCCTCCGTAGGCCGCGCCCAGAGCCGCGCCCACCGCGGCGATCTCGTCCTCGGCCTGAAGGGTGCGGACCCCGAAGTTCTTGTGCCGGGCCAGTTCGTGGAGGATGTCGCTGGCCGGGGTGATCGGGTATGACCCCAGGAACAGCGGTATCCCGGCCTGCTGGGAGGCGGCGATCAGCCCCCACGACAGCGCGGTGTTGCCGTTGATGTTGGTGTAGGTGCCGGGATCGAGCGCCGCCGGGTTGACCATCAGCCGGCTGGCGCCCAGCTCGGCGGTCTCGCCGAAGGCGTGCCCGGCCGCGAAGGCGGCCTTGTTGGCTGCGATCACGGTGTCGCGCCCCGCGAACTTGCCGTCGATCCAGTCGACGGTGGGCTTTACCGGGCGGGAGTACAGCCACGACACCAGCCCCAGCGCGAAGAAGTTCTTGGAGCGCTCGGCGTCCCGGGGCTTGACCCCGAGATCCTGGCAGGCCCGCTTGGTGAGGTCGGTCATGGGCGCGGTGACCACCGTGTAACCGTCGAGGCTGCCGTCTTCGAGGGGGTCGGACTCGTAGCCGGCCTTGGCCAGGTTGCGTTCGTTGAAGGCGTCGGAGTTGACGATCACGGTCCCGCCCGGCTGCAGCAGCGGCAGGTCGGACTTCAGCGCGGCCGGGTTCATGGCGACCAGAACGGTCGGGGCGTCGCCGGGGGTGGTGATGTCGTGGTCGGAGATGTGGACCTGGAACGAGGAGACGCCGGCGAGCGTGCCGGCCGGGGCCCTGATCTCCGCGGGGAACTCCGGCAGTGTGGCCAGGTCGTTGCCGAACAGCGCACTGGCCGACGTGAACCGGTCGCCGGTGAGCTGCATCCCGTCTCCGGAGTCGCCCGCGAAGCGGAGGACGATCCCGTCGGCCTTGCGGACCTCGCCGGCCCGCTGCGCGATATCGGTCACTGATGCTCCTTTGCACCGGCGATGAGCGACCCGATGGATGGATCCGCGATGGAATCCGCCGTATCCGGCCCGCCACCGTGACCCTAGCCGGTATACCGCGGGCCGCGGTGGGCACCGGAAACGGTTCAGCGGCCCTCGTCTGCGCCCCAGGCCGCCTCGACGATGTCGGCCAGGCCGCAGGCTGTCTCGATCCCGCTGCTGAACGGCTCGGCCTGGCGGGTCACCAGGAATCTTCGGTGGGCACCGATCGAGTCGGCGTTCTCGTTCAGGCGGGCCATGGCGGCGCGGGTCGGGCGGGTAGTGAGCTTGACCTCGACGGCCCAGAGTTCCCGGTCGACCCTGACCACCAGATCGACCTCGCGGCCGTCGACGGTGCGCAGGTGCCAGGCGTCGAACCTACGGCCCGCTTGCTGCAGGGCGGTGAGCACCTGGTCGATCACATGCCCCTCCCAGCTCGCGCCCACTGCGGGCAGGGAGAGGAGATCGTCCTCGGCGCTCAGCCCGAGCAGGCAGTGCAGCAGTCCGCTGTCGCGCCAATAGACCTTGGGCCGCTTCACGAACTGCTTGCCCACATTGGCGTGGTACGCCGGGAGGCGCCTCAGCAGGAAGGCGCCCTCCAGATAGTCGAGATAAGCGTTCACGGTGTGGTAGGTCAGTCCCAGGCCCCGGCCAACCTCACTCGCGTTCCACTGCTGGCCGTGGCGGAATGCCAGCAGATCGAAGAGTCTGCGGGTGGTCTGGGCGCTCGCGGGCAGACCCCACGACGGCAGGTCGCGCTGTGCCAGCAGGCCGAGATAGTCGTCCTGCCATGTGGGGAAGCCTCCCCCGCCTAGCACCCCACCGTCGGGGTAGCCTCCGCACCGCCACAGCCGCTCCCGGCCGTCTTCGGGCAGCTCCAACCACGACAGGGGAGTCAACTCGACGACGCTGAGGCGTCCCGCCAGCGATTCGGACACGTTCGTCATCAGAGCGGGCGAGATTGAGCCCAACAGCAGGAACCGCCCGTTGCGGTGCCGGTCGGCGTCGATAGTGCCACGCAGGCGCGGGAAGATCTCCGGTGCAGCCTGAGCCTCGTCGATGATGACGATCTCATCGCAGGCGATCACCTCGGCCCACTCGATGTCGAGCCTCAGCTGGTCTGTCTCCTGCTCCATGTCGTAGTACCGACCGCCGAGCGAGCGAGCCAGAGTGGTCTTGCCGCACTGGCGAGGCCCTACGAGCGCCACCGCCGGGTATGCGCCGAGACGCTCCCGCAGCAGCGCTCCCGGTTCGTCAGAGGCGATGATCCGCTCCAGCACACCCTGAACGATACTCTGGGATTTCTATTTTAAGAACATATTCTTTCTATTTTCATGAGTTCTGATTTCTATTCAAAGAGGCCGAGCCAAGAGAGCGGATCAGCGCGAACCTTCGCGATGCACCCGAGCGAGGCCGTGGTCTGAGCGGCCAGCCCTCGAGCGGAGTGCACTGCCTCTTGCCGAGTGCCGCAGGTGCGGTGCCGACGATCGGGTGGGATGCCGTCATGACCGTCACTGACATCGAGTTCCCCCACAGCTGGCCGCGTGCCGCCTTCCGGCCATGACCGAACCTGCCTTCGACCCCGCGGTCGATCCCCGATCCTGTGCTCCCCCTACGACGAGCCCGACAAGCACTGGCAGCTGTCGCGGTCAAGGCGATCACCAGCACCGGCGCAGAGATGAACACCGTGATCCATCCCGACGCCTGGCTCGCACCCACCGACCACCCGGACTGACACCGCAGGCCGCAATACCCGGCTGTCGGGAGTGGGGCCTGCCGCGCTGGGGTCAGGCGACCGTGACGGAGGGGTCCAGGTACACGTCCTGGATGGCGTTGAGCAGTTCTACACCGGCGGCCATGGGCCGCTGGAAGGCCTTGCGGCCCGAGATCAGGCCGGTCCCGCCGGCCCGCTTGTTGATCACCGCGGTGGCGACCGCCTCGGCCAGATCACCGGCACCCGAGGACGCTCCACCGCTGTTGATCAGGCCGACCTGGCCCATGTAGCAGTTGGCGACCTGGTACCGGCACAGGTCGATCGGATGGTCGCTGGTCAGCTGGTCGTAGACGAGGTCGTGGGTCTTGCCGAAGCCGACAGCCCGGTAGCCGCCGTTGCTCTCTGGCAGCTTCTGCTTGATGATGTCGGCCTCGATGGTGACGCCGAGGTGGTTGGCCTGCCCGGTGAGGTCGGCGGCGGCGTGGTAGTCGGAGCCGTCCACCTTGAACGCGGAGTTGCGCAGGTAGCACCACAGCACCGTGAACATGCCGAGCTCGTGCGCGGCCGCGAACGCCTCGGACACCTCGCCGATCTGGCGCCGGGCGTTCTCCGAGCCGAAGTAGATGGTGGCGCCGACGCCGGCCGCGCCGAGGTCCCAGGCCTGCTCGACCGAGCCGAACATCACCTGGTCGTACGACTCCGGATAGCTCAGCAGCTCGTTGTGGTTGAGCTTGACGATGAACGGGATCCGGTGGGCGTACCGGCGCGACGCCATACCCAGCACGCCGAAGGTGGAGGCCACCGCATTGCAGCCCCCCTCGATGGCCAGCTCCACGATGCGCATCGGGTCGAAGTAGACGGGGTTGGGCGCGAACGAGGCCGCGCCGGAATGCTCGATGCCCTGGTCGACGGGAAGGATCGACACGTAGCCGGTGCCGGCCAGCCGGCCGCTGCCGAACATCGACTGGATGCTGCGCAGCACCTGCGGCGAGCGGTCGCTGACAGAGAGGACACGGTCCACGAAGTCGGGGCCGGGCAGCGTGAGCGACTCGCGCTCGAAGGTCTTGCACTCGTGCTCCAGCAGTGAATCGGCGGCGTCGCCGAGCAGTGTGTGAATGTCCACGAGGGAACTCCTGATCGGTGGTGAGATGCGTGCGCCAGCCGACCCGCCGGGACCACCCGCGCCCGCCTGCCGCCACCGTAGCGCCCTCGCTCCACGGCACGGCGTCAATGCACCGCCGCGCCACGATCGCCTCCCGGGTTCGCTTGGGACTGGAGCGGACCGATCACCGGTCGCCATGCCCCTAGCTCGTCTACAGCAAGGTGCCGATACTCCTCAATGAGCCCGTGTATCGGTAGGGGGTGCGTTCGTGAACGGCCCGCTAGCCGTCGACAAGCGGGTTTTCCCAGCGAACCTCTCCGAACCGGGCGAAGTCGGTGTCGGCACTCATTACCGTGAGGCCGTGCTCGATGGCGAGGGCCGCCAGCATGGCGTCGGGGACCAGATTGGCTGTGACCTGATGGTCGGTGACGAGTTCACCGAGGATGGCAGCGGTGCGCTCGGTGGCCGGAGGTATCCAGGTAGGCTCAGCGACCAACCAGCCGCTCACACAACCCCAAGCCTGCTCGGCCGACATGGGGTTCACGTACACGCGGGGGCTGGTGCCGATGCGAAGGAACGCCCCGAGCGACTGCCACGGGATCCCAACCCGCCGATCACCGCGCAGAACCGCTGTGAGCCAGGCGGCGGACCGCTCGTGATGGTGACTGGACCTGTCGGTGGCGTACAGCAACAGGTTGGCGTCGAGCAGCACGGTCACTCGGACTCGTCGAGCAGGCTCAGCACCTCACCGATGTTGGCGACGTCGATCCGCTGGCCCAACTCGTACGAAGTGTGCTCGTAGCGCGGCGCCTCTGCCGTCTTGGCCAGGCCGTGGCGCGCCAGCCGGTTGACCGCCTCACTGACCCCGATTCCCTCATCCCGGCGAATCCCCTCAACCGCAGCCGCGATGTCCGCTGCCAATGTCACCGTCGTCCTCATGCTCAAATTGTAACATTATGATGCCTCTATAGATGCATTGCTACGCAGAACAGTGACTGGATGCTGCGCAGCACCTGGGGCGCGCTCCAATCAGAAGCGCAGTCTTCGTCAATCAGGTCTCCAGCCACTTCGGTTCCCGCGCGCGCCTAGTGCCAGAGCACGCTGATCGGTGCAGCCCAATGGTCAGCTGAGGGCGCGGACCCGTTCGGAGACGTCGGCCAGGCGCGGGTCGTGGGTCTCCACCCAGCGGAACAGCTCCCGGGCCCTGGGCGAGCGGCCGGCTCGCTCGTACAGGTCGGCCAGGGCGTAGGCGCGGCGCAGATGGTGGGGCCGGGGACGTGACGGCAGGCGCCAGCCGTGCTCCAGCACCCGGATGGCCGCCGGCAGCTCTCCCCTGTCGGCCTTGGCCCCGGCCAGCACGAGGCGCCCCTCGGTCACCAGCTCCGCCGACGGCGACGCCGCGCCCAGCTCGCGCCACAGGACGTCCACATCGGACCAGCGACCCAGGGCGCGATGGCAGTCGGCCAGCACGGGGTGCTGCTCCACCGAGCCGCTCAGCTCGCGGAAGTACTCGAGCTCGCCCATGGCCGCCTTGAAGCTTCCCAGGCGGTACAGCACCAGGCCGTGGAGCTCGCGCACATCGGCGACGTCGGGGGCATCGCGGGCCAGCCGCTGCAGCAGCGGGAGGGCGTCCTTGAAGCGCTCGGCCCGGAATGCCTTGGCCGCGGTGTCGAAACGCCGCACCGCGCTCATGCCCCGTTCGGAGCCCAGAGCGCGCACCAGCTCCGAGTGAGGATCGGGTGCATGATGCGGTGCGGGGGGCAGCGGGACCCGCTGGCGCGGCCGCGGCCCCGGCGGTGACCCGTCCGGCCTGCGGCGCGGGCGCGACATGGCTTCGAGCCTACCGGCGGCCCCGAACCCGGGGGTTCTCCTCACAAGAGTGCGAGAAACAGCCTGTCGAAAGGGGGTGACGGGCCCTGCACCTGACCGCACCCGTCCTGATGCCAGAAGGCCCCGCCGAGGTGGGCGGGGCCTTCTGATCAGCGAAATCCGGCGGCGTCCTACTCTCCCAGGGCGTCTCCACCCAAGTACCATCGGCGCTGGCGGGCTTAACTTCCGTGTTCGGAATGGGAACGGGTGTGACCCCGCCGCTATCGCCACCGAAACCTGTTGTCCTGCGGGCGAGCCCCCGAGCGGGGAACGCCTCTTGATGAACTCCATAGCGAGCACGAGCACCGAGCGCTCGATGCGAAATTGAAACCAAGCCCTCGGCCGATTAGTACCGGTCAGCTGAACACGTCACCGTGCGTACACTTCCGGCCTATCAACGTGGTGTTCTGCCACGGGCCTTACCCGGTCTTACCCGGTGAGAGACCTCATCTCGGAACAGGCTTCCCGCTTAGATGCTTTCAGCGGTTATCCCTTCCGCAGGTCGCCAACCAGCCATGCTCCTGGCGGAACAACTGGCACACGAGAGCTGCGTCCGTCCCGGTCCTCTCGTACTAGGGACAGCTTTCCTCAAGTCTCTTCCGGCTGCAGAGGATAGGGACCGAACTGTCTCACGACGTTCTAAACCCAGCTCGCGTACCGCTTTAATGGGCGAACAGCCCAACCCTTGGGACCTGCTTCAGCCCCAGGATGCGATGAGCCGACATCGAGGTGCCAAACCTTCCCGTCGATATGGACTCTTGGGGAAGATGAGCCTGTTATCCCCGGCGTACCTTTTATCCGTTGAGCGACGGCGCTTCCACACGCAACCGCCGGATCACTATGCCCTGCTTTCGCACCTGCTCGACATGTACGTCTCGCAGTCAAGCTCCCTTGTGTCATTGCACTCGACGCCTGATGGCCGACCAGGCTGAGGGAACCTTTGGGCGCCTCCGTTACCTTTTGGGAGGCGACCGCCCCAGTCAAACTACCCATCTGGCACTGTACCTGATCCGGATAACGGACCTAGGTTAGATTCCCAGCATAGGAAGGGTGGTATTTCAAGGTTGACTCCACGAGAGCTGGCGCCCTCGCTTCCAAGTCTCCCACCTATCCTACACAACCTATACCAAAAACCAATACCAGACTGTAGTAAAGGTGCACGGGGTCTTTCCGTCCTTCTGCAGCTAACGAGCATCTTTACTCGTACTTCAATTTCGCTGGGTCTATGGTTGAGACAGTAGGGAAGTCGTTACGCCATTCGTGCAGGTCGGAACTTACCCGACAAGGAATTTCGCTACCTTAGGACCGTTATAGTTACGGCCGCCGTTTACTGGGGCTTAGGTTCAAAGCTTCGCCCGAAGGCTAACCTTTCCCCGTAACCTTCCAGCACCGGGCAGGCGTCACAGCGTATACATCGCCTTGCGGCTTCGCACGCTGCTGTGTTTTTAGTAAACAGTCGCTTCCCCCTGGTTTGTGCCACTCCTTCGAGCTCGGGCCGCTAAGGGCCGTCACCCTATTGGAGTCGTCCTTCTCCCGAGGTTACGGACGCAATTTGCCGAGTTCCTTAACCATAGTTCACCCAATCACCTTGGTATTCTCTACCTGTCCACCTGAGTTGGTTTGGGGTACGGGCACCGAGTGAGCTCGCTAGCGGCTTTTCTCGACAGCATAGGATCAGTGACTTCACCTGTAGCGGTTCGGCGTCGCGTCTCAGAGTTAATGAGGCCCGGACTTGCCTGGTCCTCCTCCTACACGCTTACCCCAGGACAACCATCGCCTGGGCTCACCTACCTTCCTGTGTCCCCGCATTGCTTGCAGCCACGAGATGGGTCGATTCGACCTATTGCCCCTTCATGGGGCGCCAGGCATCCTCTTAGCAATCTCGCTTTTGCATGGACGCGCACTTGGTGGTACCGGAATATCAACCGGTTGTGCATCGACTACGCCTATCGGCCTCGCCTTAGCTCCCGACTTACCCTGGGAGGATTAGCCTTCCCCAGGAACCCTTGGACTTCCGGTGGAGGGGTTTCTCACCCCTCTTTCGCTACTCATACCTGCATTCGCACTCGACCACGGTCCACGCCGGTTCACACCGGCGCTTCACTCCAAGATCGACGCTCCGCTACCATGCCTGTCTACACAGACATCCGCAGTTTCGGCTCTGTACTTAAGCCCCGTTACATTGTCCGCGCAGGGCCACTCGACCAGTGAGCTGTTACGCACTCTTTCAAGGGTGGCTGCTTCTAAGCCAACCTCCTGGCTGTCTGGGCAATCCCACATCGTTTACCACTTAGTACAGAATTAGGGGCCTTAACCGGCGGTCTGGGCTGTTTCCCTTTTGTCCATCGAAGCTCATCCCCCGAGGACTCACTGCCGCACTCTGGAACCGTGGCATTCGGAGTTTGGTTGGGGTCAGTAACCTTGTGGGGCCCCTAGCCCATCCAGTGCTCTACCTCCACGGCTGAACATGCGACGCTGCACCTAAATACATTTCGCGGAGAACCAGCTATCACCGAGTTTGATTGGCCTTTCACCCCTAACCACAGGTCATCCCCTCCGTTTTCAACCGAAGTGGGTTCGCGCCTCCACGGGGTCTTACCCCCGCTTCACACTGCCCATGGCTAGATCACTCGGCTTCGGGTCTACAGCATGCGACTGAACGCCCTGTTCAGACTCGCTTTCGCTCCGGCTTCCCCTCACGGGTTAACCTCGCCACACACCGTAACTCGCAGGCTCATTCTTCAAAAGGCACGCCATCGTGACCGCCAAGGTCATCCGAAGATAGTTATGACGGCGACACTCTGACTGCTTGTAAACCAACGGTTTCAGGTACTATTTCACTCCCCTCCCGGGGTGCTTTTCACCTTTCCCTCACGGTACTAGTTCACTATCGGTCACTGACTTATACTCAGCCTTACGAGGTGGTCCTCGCAGATTCACGCCGGCTTTCCCGGATCCGGCGCTACTCGGGAGACACGATCAGAGGACAGATGAGTTTCGTGTACGGGGCCGTTACCCTCTGTGGCTCGCCTTTCCAGAGCGATTCCACTACCCACTGTCTTTGTAACTCTGCGGGAGATCTGGCGCTCTCCCTATCGGTTCCCACAACCCCCAGATGGCAACGCCGCCAGGCTTTCCACCATCTGAGTTTAGGCTCTTCCCGTTTCGCTCGCCGCTACTCAGGGAGTCGCTGTTGCTTTCCTTTCCTCGGGTTACTTAGATGTTTCAGTTCACCCGGTTCCCTCTAGCCGCCCTATGTGTTCAGGCGGCAGTAACACTCCATTACGAGTGCCAGGTTTCCCCATTCGGTCATCCGCGGATCAGAGCTTAGTAGGCAGCTCCCCGCGGCTTATCGCAGCCTCTCACGACCTTCATCGGTAGTCAGTGCCAAGGCATCCACCGTTGGCTCTTAGTAGCTTGGGTTTTCATTTTCATTGCATCTCGCGAAAGATGCTCGTGCTCGCTATGCAATTCTCAAGAGGCGTTCCGTGGGCGATGAGTCTCGACTGCGAGTTCAGAGCGCCCTAGGGAGCGGTGCAGTGACCACTTCCTCAAAGCGGAAGAGACGGACAAGCGAGTGCCTTAACTGCAAGCACTCAACTTTCAGCTGGCCTGATGGCCAACTGGCCGCTGAGATCGTGCTCCTTAGAAAGGAGGTGATCCAGCCGCACCTTCCGGTACGGCTACCTTGTTACGACTTCACCCCAATCGCCAACCCCACCTTCGGCAGCTCCTTCCCCGAGGGGTTAGGCCACTGACTTCGGGTGTTGCCGACTTTCGTGGTGTGACGGGCGGTGTGTACAAGGCCCGGGAACGTATTCACCCCGGCATTGCTGATCCGGGATTACTAGCGACTCCGACTTCATGGAGTCGAGTTGCAGACTCCAATCCGAACTGAGACCGGCTTTATGGGATTCGCTCAACCTCGCGGTGTAGCAGCCCTTTGTACCGGCCATTGTAGCATGTTTGCAGCCCTGGGCATAAGGGGCATGATGACTTGACGTCGTCCCCACCTTCCTCCGAGTTGACCCCGGCAGTCTCCTACAAGTCCCCACCTTTACGTGCTGGCAATATAGGACAAGGGTTGCGCTCGTTGCGGGACTTAACCCAACATCTCACGACACGAGCTGACGACAGCCATGCACCACCTGCGCACAGCCCCGAAGGACACCATATCTCTATGGCTTTTCTGTGCATGTCAAACCCAGGTAAGGTTCTTCGCGTTGCCTCGAATTAAGCAACATGCTCCGCCGCTTGTGCGGGCCCCCGTCAATTCCTTTGAGTTTTAGCCTTGCGGCCGTACTCCCCAGGCGGGGCACTTAATGCGTTAGCTACGGCACGGAACCCGTTAAGTAGGCCCCACACCTAGTGCCCAACGTTTACGGCGTGGACTACCAGGGTATCTAATCCTGTTCGCTACCCACGCTTTCGCTCCTCAGCGTCAGTACCGGCCCAGAGCACCGCCTTCGCTACTGGTGTTCCTCCTGATATCTGCGCATTTCACCGCTACACCAGGAATTCCATGCTCCCCTACCGGACTCTAGTCAGCGCAGTATCGAATGGCGTCTCCGGGTTGAGCCCTGAGTTTTCACATCCGACTTACGCAACTGCCTACGAGCTCTTTACGCCCAATAAATCCGGACAACGCTCGCCCCCTACGTGTTACCGCGGCTGCTGGCACGTAGTTGGCCGGGGCTTCTTCTGCAGGTACCGTCATTTTCGTCCCTGCTGAAAGGGGTTTACAACCCGAAGGCATTCATCCCCCACGCGGCGTTGCTGCGTCAGGCTTTCGCCCATTGCGCAATATTCCCCACTGCTGCCTCCCGTAGGAGTCTGGGCCGTGTCTCAGTCCCAGTGTGGCTGATCGTCCTCTCAGACCAGCTACCCGTCGATGCCTTGGTGGGCCGTTACCCCGCCAACTAGCTGATAGGCCGCGAGGCCCTCCCGGAGCACCGGAGCATTTCCTCGGTCGGCCATGCGACCATCCGAGGGCATCCGGTATTAGCCAGGGTTTCCCCTGGTTATCCCGGTCTCCGGGGCAGGTTCCTCACGTGTTACTCACCCGTTCGCCACTAGGAAGCGGCCCGAAGGCCGATTCCTCGTTCGACTTGCATGTGTTAAGCACGCCGCCAGCGTTCGTCCTGAGCCAGGATCAAACTCTCCGTCGAGATCTCCGGCACCGGCCGAAGCCGGGCCATCGATCGGGTTGCTCGGCTGCTCCCCGCCGGAGCGGGTGCGTGAGCAGCCTTGCGTTTCAGAGAGCCGGCCTCGCCGCTTGGGTGCGGGAGACCTTGGCTCCTCCCCGGCGCCGAAGCGCCGGGCGGTCCGGCAAGCAGCCGGACCGTAATTTGACGGACATCGCCTCAGGCCACGCAGCCCGAGCCGACGCCCGCACTCGCTATGCGTCCGTCTCTTCCGTTTTCAAGAAGCAATCCGCACCGGCGCCGAACGGAAACTCGGACCAAACCGAGCAGAAGGCGCCTGAGGCACTGCGACCCCGGACGCGGCCCGAAGGCCCCGCCAAGGGTGACCGATGACGTTACCGCCTCTGGCAGGCCTTAGCAACCGCGTCCGCCATGATCTGCCGAGCTGCCTACAACCGCCCGAACTCGCCTGCGTCGAGGCCCGCCTGGCGCAGGATGCTCCGCAGAGTCCCCACAGCCACCTCGCGGTGGCGCGGCACTATCGCGGTGCGAACGCCACCACCGTCCGCCTTCATGAACTTGACGTGGCTGCCGCGTTGGCCGACCACCTCGAACCCCGCCGCCCGAAGCCTGCGAGCCACCTCGCGATAGGGCAGCCGCTCAAGCGGCGCCAAGCTCGACCTCGAGGCTATGAATCTCGGGCACTGCCGTGGCCCTGGGATCCTCAAAATGAAGAGCCAACGCCTCGCCGAGGCAGGCCAGAGCACGCTCGATGGAATCGCCCTGACTAGCCACATCGACCTCCAGCGCCTGGGCGATCCACCACTCGCCCTCCTGCCACACACTCGCAGAGAACACTCGCTCGTTTCCCACTGCGTCCCTCCCGTAGACCCTTCTCACGCCGGCCGCAACCGGCAGACTACCCATTCCGCGATCCGCCCGTGATCCGCGTCCGCGATCCGGCGAGCAGCTCAGCCGAGCGGCAGAGCCTCCGGCGTGCGCCGGCCGGGTCAGGCGACCACCAGCAGGTGGCGCTGGCGGCGGCCTCGCTGAACCAGCGCGAAACAGCCTCCGACCAGGTCGAACCGCTCGGTCGGAGATCCGACACGCCGGCCGTTGACGCGGATCCCGCCGGACGCGATCGAGCGGCGGGCGTCGGATCGCGACTTGCACACCCCGGCCGCGACCAAGGCGTCCACCACCGGCTCGCCGCCCTCGAGGGCCGAGCCCCCCACCACCGTCTCGGGCACAATGCCCCGCACGGCCTCCAGCCGGTCCAACGAGAGCTCCGACTCCCCGAAGAGCACCTCGGCCGCGAGCCGGGCCTGCTCGGTGGCCGCGGCCCCGTGCACCAGCGTGCAGACCTCGTCGGCCAGGGCGCGCTGGGCCTGGCGCTCATGGGGGGCGCCCGCGTGGGTCGCCATGATCCCGGCCACCCCGGTCACCGGCAGCAGGGTGAGCTGCAGCAGCAGCCGTTCGACGTCGCGGTCGTCGGTGTTCACGAAGTACTGGTGCAGCTCGAAGGGCAGCGTCCGGGCCGCGTCGAGCCACACCGTGCCCTCAGCCGTCTTGCCGAACTTCTGGCCGTCGGCCCGGGTCATCAGGGGCCAGGTGAGCCCGTGGACGACCGCGCCGCCGCGGCGACGGACCAGGTCGATCCCGGCGGTGATGTTGCCCCACTGGTCGGAGCCGCCCACCTGCAGGCGGCAGTCGTAATGCTCGTGCTGCCACCAGTAGTCGAAGGCCTGGAGCAGCATGTAGCTGAACTCGGTGAAGGAGATGCCCTGGTCGCTGTCCATGCGGCTGCGCACCGAGTCCTTGGCCACCATCTGGTTGACGGTGATGTGCTTGCCCACGTCCCGCAGGAAGTCGAGCATGGTCACGTCCCGGGTCCAGTCGTAGTTGTTGACGAGCCGGGCCGCGCTGTCACCGGAGAAGTCGAACAACGACTCGAGCTGGGCCTCGATGGCGGCGACGTTCGCCTCGAGCGTGGCCGCGTCGAGCAGGTTGCGCTCGTCGGATCGGCCGCTGGGGTCGCCCACCATCCCGGTGGCCCCGCCCACCAGCGCCAGCGGGCGGTGGCCGGCATCCTGGAAGCGGCGCAGCACCAGCACTCCGACCAGGTGCCCGACATGCAGGCTGTCGGCGCTGGGGTCGATGCCGCAGTACAGGGTGACCGGGCCGGCCGCCAGCAGCTCCCGCAGCGCAGCCTCGTCGGTGTGGTCGTGAACCAGCCCGCGGGCCCGCAGGTCGTCGAGCACCTCAGCCATGGCGGCTCAGCCTACCGACCGGGCCCGAGCGGCCCGTGAGCGCAGCGAAGGTAGACACCGAGAGTTCATCGACGCGATGCTCTTGTTTGCCGATCGTTGGCGTCGAACAGACCCCGGCGTTACCCCGTGCCGCGTACTGTGCAGCGTCGCCGCTACCCGAAACATTCGGGCGGCGACGGGCAACCGACACCGAAAGAAGGGAACTAACGGTGGCATCCAATCCGCATGACGACTCCCATGAGGCACCCAACGAGCAACGGGCCGCCGACGGCCGTGCCTTCGCGGCCGTGGCCGAGCGGCGCCTGGGCCGCCGGACCCTGCTCAAGGGCGCGGCCGTGGCGCCGCCACTGCTGCTGGCCGCAAGCAGTCCCGCGGCGGCGTCTCTCATAGCGGGATCCTCCAACGAAGGGTCGGACCCCACGCTGCAGGCCGACTCCGCCGACGGAGCCGCCTCGAGTCCCGCAGCCACGGGCGCCTCGCTCGGGTTCACGCCGATCATTCTGGGCGACCTCGACGAGGTCGTCGTTCCGGCCGGCTACGAGTCCAAAGTGCTGATGCGCTGGGGCGACCCGCTCCACGCGGGCGTGGACCGCATGACCGCGGCCAACGCATCCCGCGCCCTCCAGGAGAGGACCTTCGGGTGGAACGCCGACCTGAACGCCTACTTCCCGCTGAGTCGCCACGGCTCGGGCCGGGCCGCGAGCGGGCTCATGTGCGTCAATCACGAGTACACCGAGGGCCCCCGCATGTTCTCCGACTACGACGCGGCGAGTCCCACCAGGGAGCAGGTCGATGTGGAGATCGCCGCGCACGGCATGAGCGTCATCAACCTGGAGAGCACGGCCGGCGGTGACTGGTCCGTGAATCTGAACAGCCGGTACAACCGCCGCATCACCGGGTTCACCCCGATGGAGATCACCGGACCGCTGGCCAGCCACGAGGTGCTGGAGACCTCCGAGGACCCGACGGGCCGAACGGTCCTGGGCATGCTCAACAACTGCGCGGGCGGCAAGACTCCGTGGGGCACGGTGCTCACCGCCGAGGAGAACTTCCACCAGTACTTCGCCAACAACGACCTGAACACCAACCCCTACCTGAAGGAGGTCAACAAGCGCTACGGCGTGCCCGCGGGAGCGTCGCGCCGGCAGTGGGAGCTCCACCACCGCCGCTTCGACCTCTCCGAGGAGCCAAACGAGATCAACCGCTTCGGCTACATCGTGGAGATCGACCCCCACGACCCGTCGTTCGTGCCGAAGAAGCGCACCGCGCTGGGCCGCTTCAAGCACGAGGCCGCGACGACTGCGATAGCCGACAGCGGGCAGGTCGTGCTGTACTCGGGCGACGACGAGCGCTTCGACTACCTGTACAAGTTCGTGACCAGCGGCCTGTACGACCCCGACGACCGGCAGGCCAACCTCTCGCTCCTCGACTCGGGCACCCTGTACGTGGCCAAGTTCCACGACGACGGCACCGGCGAGTGGCTGCCGATCGTCGCCGGCCGGGCCGGCCCGCTGGCGGGCTTCGCCCAGGCAGACGTGCTGCTGAACACCAGGGGGGCGGCCGACCTGCTGGAGGCCACGCCCATGGACAGACCGGAGGACGTGGAGGTCAACCCCCGCAACAACCGGGTCTACGTCTGCCTCACCAACAACACCCGCCGGGCCCCCGGCGACGAGAACGCCGTGAACCCGCGGGCGGAGAACCAGTACGGCCATGTGCTCGAGATCACCGAGGACGGCGGCGACCTCTCGTCGTCGACCTTCACCTGGGAGTTCTTCCTGATCTGCGGCGAGCCCAGCGATCCGACCACTTTCTTCGCGGGCTTCGACAAGTCGAGCGTGAGCCCGATCGCGGCGCCCGACAACCTGGCATTCGACGAGCTGGGCAACGTCTGGATCGCTACCGACGGCCAGCCCAGGACGCTCGGTCTGAACGACACGCTGTTCGCGGTGCCGGCAGCAGGCGCCCAGCGGGGCAACGTTCAGCCGTTCCTGAGCGTGCCGAGGGGGGCCGAGGTGTGCGGTCCCGAGTTCACGCCGGACTTCGAGTCGCTGTTCGTGAACGTGCAGCATCCGGGAGAACGCAGCGCCGGGCCCGAGGATCCTCAGAGTCTGTGGCCCGACGGGGTGTGGCCGCCGCTGCCGAGCCTGGTGGCCGTCACCAAGTCCGGGGGCGGCCGCATCGGCTCCTGACCGCCGGCTGCATGCAGCATCACACCCATCTCCCGGTGGGTGGCGCCGCTTGAAGTACGGCACGGAGCACAATGGCAGGCGTGCGACGCGCCGCCACCATGCTTGGCATCTCGGTGCTGGCCGCGTCGGTGCTGGCGGTGGGCTGCTCTGTCGAACAGCGCGACATCACCTTCGACGTCGAGAAGCTGGCGACCGCGCAGTCGTCGCGGATCTACGACCGCAACGGGGTGCTAATCACCGAGCTGCGGGGCGAGCAGCGCCGCACCGACGTGACCGACATAGCCCTCATCCCCGAGGTGGTACGCAACGCGGTGGTCGCCATCGAGGACGAGCGCTTCTACGAGCACGACGGCGTCGACCTCAAGGCCATCCTGCGGGCGGCCCGCTCCAACGTGTCCGCCGGCGGCATCAGCCAGGGCGGCTCGACCATCACCCAGCAGTACGTCGGCAACGTCTTCCTCGACCGGTCCGAGCAGACCGTGACCCGCAAGATCGAGGAGTTCTTCATGGCCCGGCGCTTCGAGCAGTTCTTCACCAAGGACTTCATCCTGCTGCGCTACCTGAACTGGGTGTACTTCGGCAACGGGGCCTACGGCATCGAGGCCGCGGCCCGCCAGTACTTCGGCGCCCCCGCCTGCGAGTTGGTCTCCACCGCGGCCGAGCGGGCCGCCGGGGCGTGCCTGAGAGTCACCGAGCTCACGCTGGAGCAGGCTGCGCTCCTCGCGGGGCTCATCCAGCGGCCCAGCGCCTTCGACCCCTACCGGAACCCCCAGGACGCTCGCCGGCGCCGCAACCTGGTGCTGGAGAGGATGCTGGCCAACGGCTACATCACCCCCGACGAGCATGATCGGGCCTTCGACGAGCCGATCGTCCTCATCGAGGACATCCCGCTGCTCGAGGAGCGCTACCCGGCGGCCCACTTCGTCGAGGACGTCAAGCAGTGGTTCCTCGACAACCCGGCCTTCGGGCCGACCCGCGAGTACCGCACCCAACTCCTGTTCGAGGGCGGACTGGACATCCACACCACCATCGACCTGGAGCTGCAGGCCAAGGCCGAGGCCGCCATCGAGGCCATCCTGCCCCACAACGAGTGGAATCCCGACGCGGCGGCGACGGTGCTCGGCGTCGGCGGCTCCGAGGAGGGACATGTCCTGGCCATGGTCGGGGGCCGCGACTTCTTCGGCGAGGACACCGACGCCAAGTTCAACCTGGCCAGCGGCAAGGGACGCCAGGCTGGGTCGGCCATGAAGCCGATCGCGCTGGCCACCGCCCTCACCCAGGGCTTCTCGGTGACCAAGGCCTATGACGCGCCCGACGAGCTGGAGATCGACCGGCCCGACGTCTGCGGGCCGGTGTGGACCATCCGGGGCGGGCTCGGCTCGGAGCCGGAGGCTCCGGTGGAGTCGCACCTGATCGAGGCCATGCGCCGGTCGATCAACACGGTGTACGCGCAGCTCATGGTGGACGTCCGTCCGGCCAACTTCGTGACCATGGCCGAGCGGCTCGGCCTCGACCCGGGACGCATCGCACCGGTGTGCGCCGGGGTGCTGGGCACCGAGGACGTCAACACCGTCGAGCTGGCCACGATGTTCTCCACCTTCGCCCGGTCCGGGCGGCAGGCCGACCCGACGATGGTGACCAGCATCATCCAGCCCGACGGGACCGCGCTGTTCCGCCATCGCACCGACGACGTGGGTGTGCTCGATCCTTCCGTCGCCAACCAGATCACATGGGTGCTTCAAGGCGTGATCACCGCCGGGACCGGGCACCGGGCTGCCATCGACCGGCCCGCGGCGGGCAAGACCGGCACCGCCCAGAACTACGCCGACGCGACCTTCGTCGGCTACACCCCCCAGCGGGCCGCCGCGGTCTGGGTCGGCTTCCCCGACGCGCAGATCCCCATGGAGCCCCCCACCACCGACATCAGGGTGACGGGAGGCACGTACCCGGCCCAGATCTGGCGAGAGATCATGATCGCGGCCCATGAGGGCATCGATGCCGTCGCCCTGCCCCCTCCCCCGCCCAGCGCACCGCCGGCGCCCACAGAGCCGCCCCGGCTCGACTCGGTCGAGATTCCCGACCTGGTGGGCCGGGCCTGGGATGTGGAACTGCTGACGGCCGAGCTGGGGGAATTGACGCTCGGCATCGTTGCGGTTGAGGTCGAGACGGTGGAGTACGCCGAGGGGACGATCATGGGCCAGGCCCCGGTAGCCGGGTCGCTCCATAGAGGCGGGATCACGGTGACGGTGGAGGTGGCGGTGGCGCCCGACGTGCCCTCGGTGCTCGCCATGCCCGAGGTGGTGGGCCTGACCGAGGCCGAAGCCCGCGGTGTGCTGGTCGCAGCCGGGCTGGGTGTGGAGGTCTATGTCGAACCCTTCTTCGATGAGGAGGCCGAGCGGTTCGGAGGCGAGCCTGGCGTGGTCTGGCGCCAGGCTCCTGCCGCCGGAGTGCCCGTCGAGCCCGGCGGGTCGGCACAGATATGGGTGAACCCCGACCAGTGACCACCGGCGAACCGCCTCCTACACGCCCGGCCGGCTCAGGCGACGGCACCGCGCCGAGCCGGGGCCGGTTGCGGCTGGCGGGCAAGTGGCTTGGCGGTCTGTTCGTGGTGGGGAGCTTCGTGTTCTGGGCGTGGGCCTTCTCGCCCTGGGCCCGTACCGAGAACCCCGGCCGGCTCGACGACCGGTCCTTCGTGGCGTGGGCCGACCAGCGCTGCGCCCGAGCCCAGGCAGCCATCGACGCCCTGCCGACCGCCCGGCAGGCCGCCTCGCGGGCCGAGCGGGCCGACCAAGTGGACCGGGGCACCGACGAGGTCGAGTCCCTCGTGACCGACATCCGCCTGAGGGCCGAGGCCTCGCTGTCGCTGTCCACCGGCGGCGAAGGACCGCCGGACGCAGACCTCGTCGGGGCCTGGCTCGAGGACTGGGACGTCTACATCTCCGACCGCCGCAGCCACTCGGAGCGGCTGCGCACCGCCGACGAGGACACACCCGACCGGGAGCTGCGCTTCCTGCTGTTGGATCTGACCGAGGGCAGCACCTACACCGAGCGGATGGACGGCTTCGCCCGCCTCAACAACATGGACAGATGCCAGGTCCCCGGCGACGTCTGATTCCGCCGATCAGCCGGGCGCGGCACAGCGGATCACAGTCCCGACAGGAACGCCTTGACGGGCTCCAGGGACTCATGATCAAGATCCCAGACGCCGCTTGGTCACAGAGGTTCTCGAATACAGCGAGGTCTTCTCGACCTTCGACGAGTAGGAGCTTGGGCTTGTGGATGCTCTGTTGAGGCGACGAGGCGCCCGGAGCGGGTACCGCCTTGCCGGCCGCCATCAGCGCACTTCCATCCCCGCCGCGATCGCGTCGGCCAGCACATCGGCCGGATAGCTCGTCACTTGGCCGTCCTGGAGTCTGTAGAAGTGGGGCTCGCCATTGCTCAGGACCTCATCGGCGGCGCGGACACACTCGTAGCTGTGAGTGGTGGCGAACACCTGCACGTCCCTGTCGACGGCTATCGCATGCAGCGCCCGCCAGACGTCTCCGAGTTTGCTGTAGTGCAACCCGGCATCGAACTCGTCGATCAGCAGGAGCCCTCCCGCCGCCGCAGCGGCACTCGTGGCGAGGGTCGCGATCCGTTGAGGGCCGGCGCCCAATGTCTGCAAGGGGAGTCTGTCCGAGAGGCCTACATCGGCGAGGATCACGGCACGGCCGTCCATTATGCCGATCTCGATGCTTTTGACGGAAGCATCCACCATCTGGATCGCCTTCAGCACGCTGGCGTCTGCCTTCTCCTTCTTGAGCTTGGAGAGGCGCTCGACGTCGATGGCGATGCTGTACATGCCCTCGAAGATTGACTGAAGGGGAACCTCGACCTCTCCGGCGCCCTCGACATCGTACTGTGTGCCTTGGGTCTTGATCCGGATGAGGCAGAGTTCACCGTCGCCACTGCGACCGTATCGGAAGAGCAAGTCGTCAGGATGATCGTCGTTGGTGTCGGCGTTGGGCGACAGGACCACGGACTTTGATCGTTCCGTCGAGATCGTGAGTTCCAGCGTGCCCAAGGCCTTATGTGTGCCGACGATCTTGATCGGGGTCTCTGTCGCCAGCGAATGGAACATCGGCTGCCATGCCGTGCTCCACATGTATCCGGCGGCCGGCATCATGTTCGGGGCGGCGGCCGGCAGCAGCACCCTTTCGACCGGAACGTCGACCCGCACGACGATGGGGTTGAACGCGAACTGCGGGTTGCCGGCAGCGGACCACAGGAAGAGCGCCTCCAGCAGGGTGGTCTTGCCTGAATTGTTCATCCCAGCGAAGATGTTGACGCGTCCAAGGTTGCTCAACTTCAGCTCCTTGAAGCCGCGGTAGTTGCTGATGCGAATGCTGCTTAGCATCTTCTTCTCCTCGTCTGGGTCGGGTTCCGACAGTCGCCGGCGCGAGCGTTGGGTTGCATCCCTTGGCTCACAGCTGGATCACATTGACGCCGGTGCCTGCTTCTCTGGCTAGGTCTTCGAGCGTGTCGGCGTCGTCTTGCTCGCCTGCGATCGTGACTTGGGTGGTCTGGTTGATGTGTGCGATCTTGCCTTCCTCCAGGCGGTTCGCCAGCTCTTGCAGAAGGTAGACGAGGTCGGCATCGGGATCTTCGGCATTGACGGCAGTGTTGATGTTGAGCGTGAGTTGCCAATGCCTGACCGTCACCCCAGGAGGTCCATCGCCTTCGTCGGGCTCACCCGCCGGGCCTTGTTCCTCTCCGGTGCCTTCGGATTCGGAGATGCCGTCATCGGCCGCCGTGTCGCCGGCGGGGTCGTCCTCGCTGTCGCCTGCGGGTTGGTCGCTCGTGGGGTGCGTCGCTCTGCGTATGCGGATGTTGTCGGCTGCGAGGTTGATGTCGTTGCGGGCGTGGACTGGGTACACGACCCCCTCGGGGCTGGCCAGCTCGATGTCGCCGCCGACGATGGCGTCGTAGATCGCGTCACGCAGTTCCGCCGCTCCGGTGGGCAGGAGCGGCTTGTGCGGGTTGGACCAGAAGCCGTCGCGTATCTCGGAGATGGGGCATCCGTAGTCGTTGTCTCGCAGGTTGTGGAGCAGTGCCTTGCGGGTGAACTCGCCTGGGTTGAACACCTTGCTGTACTCGCGCAGTTCCTCCCACACGTCCGAGCCGTTGAGGGCGCTCTGGGTGTCTTTGGGGAGCCTCAGGAACTCGACGCTGCGCTCGTAGTCGCCTTTGGGGGCGAGGTAGATGATGTGCTTGTAACACTGCTTCACCATGCTGTCGAGCCGCTTCTTGGCTTCTCGGGCTTCCTCCTGGGCCTGCTTGTGCATGTCCTGATCGGCCTTCACGGCGGGATGCTCAGCAACCCGGTTGCGGGCGATCCATTCAGAGGCGAGGCCGCGGGCTTGGGCACGCACGGCGGTGTTGGCGCAAGCGAACACCGCCGACGATGCCCATTGGACGCTCATCGGGTTCGGGCCGACGCCCATCGCTGCGGTGGTTGCTTCGCGGGTGGCGGTGTCGTCGCCGTTGAACAGCGAGAACCAGCGCGAGTCCAGGATGACGAGCCTCGTCTGGTGCTTGTGGTCGATGCCTGCCTGCGAGAGCACATCTGCGCATTCCGGTGCTGTGCCTCCCTGGTCGGGAGCGTCTCCGCCGTCGGCTTGCACGATGCGGTCGAACGGGCCTGAGGATGCGAGATCGAAGGCACGCTCGGTGATGGCACTGTCACGGTCCCGGTCGCTGACAGTCTTCTTCTCTGCCCGAGTGAGCATGGCCAGCGTCTTGCGGGTCTCAAAGACCCACCGCTTCGGAGCACCACCCCGCCCCGGCAGCGAATCCACCGACGCTGCTCCCTCTTCGGTCTCCAGCAACTCGGCTGCGACTGTCTCCGCGTCTCCGGTTCCGTATGCGCCACTGGGAACGAACGACGCGGCGAACAGTTCCGCTTCGGTCGCTCCGCGTGCACCGCCAGCGCGCGGGCACAACGACCGGACGAACAAGGCTGTCGCCATGCGCTCGGCCGCACGGGGGTTGTGCTTCGCCCAACCCTCTGCACGAGCCGCATCGAGACGGTGCGCGGCTCCCCGTTCGGGGTTGTGCTGATCGACAATATCGACGCTGGCGACCTCGCGAAGGTTGGCCTGGGTCTTCTCATCAGCCACGAGACCGGAACTGAGCAGAGACTCCCGGAGTTGGTTGAACTGCAACGGCAGGTCGCCGCTGTCGATCAACTCGGGCGCCCACTCGCCTGCCGCGGCACGTCGAGCCTGCTCATGGGCTGCTGAAGCGAACACCCTGATGATGGATCGCACCCGCTGGAAGCCGGCATGTTGCGCCCATTCATCCTCAGCCAGCGCGATCAGGTCAGGATGGAACGGGTAGCACCGCCCTACCTGGCTGCGGAACTCAGCCTTCGACCAGCCACCCAGTTTCTTGAAGACCTTCGTCTCCCACGCGCCGCGCATCTCATCAAGGAACCGATCCGCCGTCGCATCGGTGATCTCGTTGGAAGGCCGTGCAGTGAACAGGCGGCGCTGGATGATCTCCGCGAAGTCGCCTCCACCGGTGACAGCCGTGGTGCGAGCGTTGCGGGTGAGCAAGTCCTCCATCTCGACGCGATGAGCGGCCCCGGTGTCGCTCATCACCATGTTGTCCTTGTCGGAGGCGATCATCACCACCACCGCGGCGCAGTTCGGCACGTCGTTGACCACATCGAGAAGCACCCGCAGGAACGCCATGTCCAGCACCGAGCCATCAGGATCGGATGCGGCCACCGCCCGGATGTAGTCCATGATCTCGTCAATGAGGATCAGCACGGGCCGGCCGACGCTGCTGAGCGCTTCAGCTACCTTCGCCTTGTTGGTGATGTGATCCTTGAATGCGTCGTAGCGGTGGCCGTCCTTGTCGAACAGCCTCCACAGGAACCGCTCCCCGAGGCGGCTCGCAGGGCCGAAGTCCTCGGTATCCGCGGTTGTGTTGTCACAGTCCAAGACGACACAGATCGGGTCGCCCAGGTCAGCGCGAACGGCTCCTGGTCCAGCGATGCTCTCCGCTGCTGCCATGACCTCCCCGCCGAGGTCGGTCTCGGCGAGTTCCTGGGGGTGCGTTGCTAGGTGCCACAGTCCGATCAGCCCGTGGGACTTGCCGCCGCCCATGGCTTGATCGAGCCGCCACATCGCGCTCGTCTGGGTCGAGTCCGGCACCCCGAGCCGCACGGCGACGCGTGCCATCAACTCAACGAGGTTGCCTGTCGGGTGGGTGACACTGCCGAAATAGGCCGCATCCGAGTACGGGGTTCGACCAGCGCCCACTCCCTCCTTGCCGAACACGGCGTTGTGCAGCGACATCTGAACGTCGTCGATGGCTCCGCCGCTGCTCGTCACCTCGTCTCGAAGGGAGATGACCTCCCACCAAGGTGCAACCGTGTCAGGCATGGTGTGCTCCCGTTCCTTCTGCCTAGAACAGTCTGGTCTGACTGTCCCGCGCAGCCATGTGTGCGAGTTCCTTCTGATGCTCCGTGCGCGCCCGCTGCGCCTGACCACAGATCAACTGGCGATTCCGCACCGCCCATGCCCAGATCTGCCCGTCACGGTCGCTCTCCCCGACGAGGCGGGCCAGTTCGTTCATCGCCGCCCACAGCATCTCGTCGTTCTCCCGGTCAAGCAGGTGCAGAGCGTCGGCTATATCGGACAGGGAGCGTCCTTCAGCAGCAACAGCCAACGCAATGTCGACGACGGCGCTTGACGGGTGCAGGTTCAAATTCCATGCGGACTCGTCGCCGTGGGCCAGCCTCGATCCGCCCTTCGCCTTGATGAGGATGCCTTCCACATCGCTGTCAGACATGCCATAGGACAAGCGCTGCCATCTGGCCTCCGACGCCGCGGCCACCCTTCTGCCGTGCTGCCGTGCCCACGAGATCGCGAAACGGGTCCGTTCATCGAAGTCCGTCAGTCGGAACTTGTCGATCCGCACGTTGGCGGCCTCTTCAACGGCCTTATGGGCCAACCCCAGGAAGTGCTGGATCGGAACAGGTACGCCCGTGAAGTCGCGAACCTCGCTGTAACGGCCCACAACCTCCATCGCTGGGGCAATTGCCGCCATCCTCTGATCCGAGTCAGCTAGCCCGTCAGCCGTCCACTCCGGCACACGCCGAGCTATCTCCGCACGGACCTCATCATCCACCCTCCGCACATCCCCCACAGGGCGGCTCGGAGCAGCGGCGCGACAAGACATCATGATCGTGTTATCGATGTACTCGCCGGTCTGCTTGCCGCCCTTCTCAGTACTGCACGGCCACGACCCAGTGAGAACCAGCCCTGCATCCGAGATAGCCGTCAGCACCCGCGCCCAAGCGTCAGGGTCGCCATGTCCGAACACAATGCTCACCACTCCCTCGGGCCGAGTCTTGAGCCGGGCCTGGTCGAACGCCTTGGTGATACACGACTTGTAGTGGGCTTCGGTGCGATGATCGTCATCACCGAGTGTGGTGAACTTGATCACGGCCTCATTGGTCTTTTCCTGTAGTCCCCCCGAGTCAGTCGTCAGACCAAACCACGGATGCGATGTGACCAAGGCGCGTTTGAGCCACACATACATCAGGTCGGAAGCATCGCAGTAATTGATCATCGAGTCATAGGGCGGGTCGGTCACTACAGCGTCCAAGCGGCCATCCGGCAGTGGTAGTTCTGTGGCCGAACCGCGCTGTATCACGCCCTCGCGTCCTTGGACACGACCAAACTGCTTCCTGAGGCTCCTAAGGGTGTGGGCAGATAGCGAGGGCCATGTGGCAGGTCCCTCGCCGCAACCCGTCTCGAAGTAGTCGAAGCTGTGGGAAATGCCCGAGTCATTGAAGTAAATGTGGCTCACCTTTTGAGCACGCTGTTGAAGCGTGGTGCTGCGGGTGCTGTGCTTGACTCGTCGCACAAGGTTGGCGGCGGCGTAGCCGGTCAACGCTGCGGCATAGTCGCTGCTGATTCCACGTCCGAGCATCTCACGGCAGAGATCATCAATGATGCGAGCAAGTCGCACCAGTCCTAGGGTTTGCCGGTCGTTGCATAGTTCACCCCAACTTCGGTAGCCCCAGTTCACTGGGCCGATGAACCTGGACAGGCCGGGATCGATTGGTTCCGTCGGCACTGCCGAAAGACCCGGCCCAGCAGGAGGCTCGTCACTCAGAGCCTTCGAGATTTGACGAAGCGCGGCAACGTCAACTTCACGAGGTTCGCGGTATCGCTTCCCAACTTCAGAGTCGTGGTCGGCTACTACTAGCATCACGTCGTTCCGTAACCCATCTCGCATCATCCGCCTAAGAGTGTCCGGCGGGTGGGAATGCTGACAAAAGCAGCAAATTGCTGTCTTGCCCCTCCTGCCGGCCATCTTCACCAGCGTCGGCTGAGTGGTAGGTGAGCCGTCATGCACTTCAGTGCGAAACGTTCCCGATGCGGTATCTGGAACGACACGGTAGGACTGACCAAAATCCCGAGGTTTCGCTCGCTTACCCGTCTTGGCTGGTCTTGGGCTTCTGAGAGCGAGGTTGCCAGTGAGCGGGAACCTGTTCCCGCAGTTCGTGCAGGGCAGCGTAACCGCCCACACATATCCCCAGGGGCGCTTACCTCCCACACAGGGATAGCACTCTCCCATGGCGTCGGCATAGCGGTTACCCACAAAGTCGAGCACAAAGCGCACATCACGCAGAAGCCTCGGCTCCGTGAAGTTCTCGGTCTTGTGTTGCTGGTATCCCTCGAACGGCAAGTCTGGTTCATCGTTCCAGTCACGCAGCGGATACTCAGCCAACAGCTTGCCTGCGAGGGTGGCCACTGGCGAGTAGTCGATGCCCCATGCTTGAATGCCGAGCCGGGCAGCCTCCAGAGGGATCATCGCCCGGCCCGAGAACGGGTCGCACACCTTGGCCCCGTTCGGGTAGTGCTTCGCCAACTCCCTGCGGATCTCGCTGTTCTCGGCGTCGTAGTCCGTCATCGCATCACGGATCAGCTCTTTCAGGCGCTTCTGTTCACGCTTATCCTCGGGCCACGGGAGTAGCGAGCAGATGACTGCCGCTTTCGCTTGGGCGAGCGGCCGGGACGCGAACCATGTGAACAGGCTCTTCTCAGCGAATCCGGTTCCCCAGCCCTTCGCTGAGTGTTCGGATACCTCGGCACATGGGAACCATCGTTCAATCATCCGGGTGGCCATGAGGCTCCTATGCCTGGGGCCCGGCCCTGCCTACCGCGCGGCGATCGATTCGACTGCCGTCCGGCCCGCGGCGTCCGCGGCGTCATGTTCGGCGGGTGCCGGGATGACCTGCAACGCGAGACCCTCGTGGCGCAGAATGCAGGCCAGCAACTCCAACAGGTCGCCCGCGTGAGGGGCGGGCTCTAGGTCGAGCACATTCCGCAAGTCCTCCGGCGACCTGCCCGTCAGGGCACCAAGCTGCTCAAGGCCGACGGTGGCGATGGCGCAGTCGCGCAGAACGATCCTGGCGACAGCGACCTCGCCTCGGAGCAGACACCCAACGGCCTCCTTCAGGATGCATGCCCGGTACTCGGGATCACGACGGGCCCGGTCCTGCACGATCTCATGGAAATCCTCGGTGAGAACCACGTTAGATCTCCTCGCGTCTGCGGCGCCTGTGCTCTCGCCAGAGTGCACGGGCTGTCTCGATGTCCTTCTGCTGGCGGGCTTTCGCGCCCCCTGCAAGCAGGATAACCAACGAGTCCCCCTCCCGGCCGAGGTAGATCCTGTAGCCGGACCCGAAGTGTAGTCGAAGCTCCAACAACCCGCCGCCGAGGCCCTTGAGGTCCGACAGGTTCCCGGCCTCGATGCGGTCAAGGGCGGTGCCACGAACCAGGTAAACAGGCTCTTCTCAGCGAATCCGGTTCCCCAGCCCTTCGCTGAGAACTCGGACACCTCGGCGCATGGGAACCATCGTTCGATCATCCGGGTGGCCATGAGGCTCCTGTGCTGTGCCTACGCCGGACCTCTCCAGCGCTCACGTCACATCGACCAGTTCAACCTCCGCCCGGTCGTCGCCGTCTCGCTCGGCAGGAACCGTGCTGATCCGCAAGGCGAGGCCCTCGTGGCGCAGAGTGCAGGCGATGACCTCGAGCAGGTCGCCAGCGCTCGGGGCGCCTTCCGGGCCGAGCATCCCCGCCAGGCTCGCCGGCGGCTTCCCCGTCATGGCACCGAACTGCTCGAATCCGACGGTGGCGACGATGTAGTTGCGCAGTTTGATCCTGGCGACGCCGATCTCGCCTGCAAGCAGGCTCTCGATCGTCCCGTTCAAGAGGCACTCCCGAAACTCGGGGTCGCGGCGGGCTCGGGCTCGCACCGTCTCGCTGTAGTCGGCGGTGAGCGCCATTTTCAGCTAGACCTCTGTATTCACGGATCTCGACCACATTGCGATTATACGGTTTATACTGCTGTTCTCATATATTTCAAGATGTCATCTCAACAGTCAGGCTTGCTCCTGCCGGTGGAGCGCCGCCTTGAGACGGCTGCCCGGCAGGCGCACGACGGGCACGTCGGTGAAGCTGTCACGGAACGTCTCCGCCGGGTTCTGCCAGGCGGCGAAGAGGCGGCCCTCGCCGTCGACGCAATTCTCCACCACGTACAGCCAGTACTCGTCGCCCACCTGCGCGGCCTTGGCCAACTCGCCGCCGGTGAGCCTGACCCCGGCGCTCGACGCGCTGCCAGCGAGGCCCTTGACCTCCACGCAGCGATGCTCGGCGCCCCGTTCGGCGTACAGGTCGTAGCCGCTGCCCTCGGTATGCACGTCTGCGACCCTCCACCCTTGGGCTTTGAGAAGGTCGGTGACGCGACGCATCGCAACGGCCTCGCTCTCAGGGTCGGTGTCGTCCGTTTCGTCGTCGTCCTGTCGGACAACGGCGACGTGCGCCCATCCGCTCCGGCGCGGCTTGCCGCAGGTCACCTGTGCGGCACGCTCGGCCTCCTCGAGGCGTGCTTCGATGGTCGCTCTGATCTTGTTCCGCTGTGCCAGTTTCGTTTCCCTGTCGGGGATCGGGTCGGTCAAGGCGTTCGGCAGCCGGCGCAGTTCCTTCCTCAGTTGCTTGACCCATGAGCCGAGCCGCTGCGCTCGGCGGGAGCGTTCCCTCTCGGCTGCTTCGACAGCTTGCTGGTGTGCGGATTCTGCCTCCTCCGATGAGAGAGGAACGGAAACGAGGTCGTGGGCTGGGGTCAGGTTGGGCAAAGTGTCCCAGGACACGGTGCGCGCCCCGCCGGAGGCTGAGACACGGATCAGCCATGAGAGGGTGCCCTCGCGCGGGCGGTGCTTGGGGTTGTGGCCCTTGGAGCCTTCGGTGATGTCGCACTCGTAGACGAACAGCGTGTAGTCCTCGCGTGCTGACCTGTCACTGAGCGCTGCTCCTTGCCACATCTCCGGCTCGACCCGCTCGCGCAGCGCCTTGACCAGCGTTGTGAGCGCTGGATCGCTCGGCCCGAGCATGATCGTGTCGGCGGCACGGTCAACGCCGTCATCAATCGCCTTCTGGCGGGCATCGGCCCGCGTGGCCACCACCGTCTGCCCATTCGACAACCGCATTGATGCAGGCAGCTGCCAGCCGTGGACGGCCGTTGAGGCGGACAGGTAGAAGAACCCGTCGTCGCCCAAAGGTGCCGGATCGCATCGCAGCAGCTTGCCTTTCGCGATGCGGGTGAGGTACCGCTCAACGATGATCGGGTTGATGCGAGCGAGATGGTCGTCGTGGCGTGCAGCATTCGCTGCGGCCACATCTACTTCGCTGCTCAACGCCCGCAGTTCAGCAAAATAGTCGTCACGGGCGCGCCGGATCTCCTCCAGCGACGGCCAGTCGCCGCCAGATGCCCCGCTCGGGCTGGAGTCATAGAACAGTCTCAGCAGGCTCTTGGGGTCAGCTCCAGCCGTGCCGGACTCGACTCGCTCCATGATCGCGTTGAGGCTGTCGAACATCCTGCCGCCGAGTTCGTTGGCCGCTTCGATGAGCCTGTCCAGAAGCCGCTCATGGGCGTCTCCCTCGCGGGTGCCCAAAGCGACCATGTTGTAGAGCATCACCTTGTGCTCCTGGCCGATGCGATGGATGCGGCCCATCCGTTGTTCCAGCCTGACCAGCGACCACGGGATGTCCCAGTTGATCAGCACGTTCGCCACTTGCAGGTCGATACCCTCGTTGCCCGCGTCGGTGGAGACGATGACCTCGAACCGGCCGTCCATGAACCGCTTCTGGATCGCGGCTCGTTCAACGTGATTGTCCGCACCGGAATAGCGCTCCGCGGTGAAACCGGCGTCGTTGAACGCTCGGATGAGCCAGTCGGCGGTGTCGGCGTACTCGGTGAACACCACAAGCTGCTCGCCCGAGCCAGGGCTGATCCCGTTCTCGGTCAGGCGCTCGATCATCGGCTCCCACTTGGAGACGCTCAACTCGTCCAACGCGAGCCGGCCAGGATCGAGCATCGGCTCCAACTCGGCCAGCACCTCGCTGATCGCCTGCTTCTCGGCCTTGGCGTCGAGCGATGCCGAACCAACGACGTTTTCCTCGTCAGCGTCGTCGTCATCGTCAGAGTCGCCGCCTGACTCGGCTGTCGAAGCGTCCCCCGTTCCCATCTTGTCGGAGCGACGGCGCAGAGTCTCTGCCAGCGCATACAACGACGAAGCAGTCCTCTTGCCGTACACCATCGCCGCGAGCGCACGACCGCGAACGGGGAAGTACGTCCCAACCAACTCCAATGCCTTCTCGTAGAAGCGCTGCTCCGTCGGGTTCATCTGCACCTTGACATTGACAGCCTCACGCTCCTTGAACAGAAGGCTCTCCGTGTCGTAATCGACCAACTCCTCCTTCATCCGCCGCAAGAAATGCAACGGCCCCGGCGTGAGCGGGGTGGTGCGCTTGGCTTCCTGCCGGTCAGAGCGCCTGAGCTTGGGCAGGCCGCTGCCAGGATCGCCGCTGGTCGGGAACACGTCAGGATCGACCAGATGCAGCAACTCCCGGAAGTACCACTCGTCGCCGCGGTGCGGCGTAGCGGTCAAGAACACCGCATGAGGCACGCTGGCCGACAGTTCCTTCCCCACCCGGTGGAAGGTCTCCGCCGTGGGCGTCATCCGGTGAGCCTCATCGAAGACGATCGCGTCCCATCCGGCCTCGTCGGGATGGAGCGCCTTGCGAACCGCAGGGTTCGCCGACGCCAGGTTCAACGACGCCACCCACAGGTCGTCGTCTGATCCAGCCAGAGCGCGCTGGCGGATCGTCTCGGCGGTCACCTCGCGCAATCCCTGCCCGAAGAACCGCTTGAAGTCGGCCTTCCACTTGATCACCAGATGCGCCGGGCAAACGATCAGAGCACGCTCCACGAGACCCAGCCGCTGCGCCTCCCGCAGCCACAGCCCCGACATGATCGTCTTGCCCGTGCCCGGCTCATCAGCCAGCAGGAACCGCAGCAGCGGCTGGGTCAGCATGTGGCCGTAGACGGCATCCATCTGATGCGGATACGGCCTCAGCGTCGTGGAAGCCAGCACCGTCGAGCGAGCCGACCGCACCGCTCCCAGCATCCACTCGTTCCAAAACCCGGCCAGCACCACCTCCGGGCTGGCAGCGCCATCCTCTCTGACCACTCTGACCCGAGTCGCCTGCTCATGGGTGAGCGACACCACAGTGGCCGCGCTGGAGTCGGCGTCATGGGCGACGACGAGTTCATAGCCGTCAGGCTGCGGCTCGACCCCACGCACCACCATGATCGAAGTCTCAGCGACCCCGGTCCCAGACGGCAACCGAACCCTCTGCCCCCTCACGAGAGCGCCGGACGCCTCCGGCGGCTGAACCGCCGACATCACGCCTGGCGCTTCGTCGGCGGCGACATGGGGCTGCGTGAGCCGAGTATTACCGAGAACACACTACGAGTCATTCTCATTGTAGTCCGATAGCGCTGATAGGAGTGTACCAAGGCCCGTTGAAGCAGCCCGGCGGAGGGTGGAACGTCTGATAGCGACGGCCTTCTGCTGATCCGCGGGCGGGAGCGAGCCGGGGATCAGGGGCGGGAGATGTCGGGGATGGCCTCTATGTGGAAGCGCCAGGGGAGGTCGGACCCGTTGGTGAGGCCGATCCTGGTGGTGACGGCCGGGGCCGGCACCGGCGGCGTGCCGTCGTCGAGGATGGTGACGCCCCGGTCGGCGGTGACCAGGTCGGCGCCGTCGAGGGTGCCGTCGATGCCGAGGGCCTGGGTGAGCTTGGCCGGGCCGCTGCACAGGTCGCGGTCCCGGCGGGCGGCCGGGCCGCGGGCCTCGTACATGGCGTCGAGGCCCTCCAGCGGCGTCAGGGCCCGTAGCAGGACCGCGGCGGCCACCCCGTCGCTCTCGGCCACCACGTTGGCGCACCAGTGCATGCCGTAGGTGAAGTACACGTAGAGACGGCCCGGGGGGCCGAACATGGTGGCGGTGCGCCTGGTCGGGCCGCGGAAGCCGTGGCTGCCGGGATCGTCGGCGCCCCGGTAGGCCTCGACCTCCACGATGCGACCGGCGCGGCCGTCGGGCGCCACCAGCACCTTGTTGAGAAGATCGGGCGCGACGTCAAGCGCGCCGCGGGCGTAGAAGTCCCGATCCAGAGGCCTGCTGGTCACCCGAGGCGGGCAGCGTCGGCTTCGAGCCGGTGCCGGAACCGATCCATCTGGGCAGCCACAGCCTCGGGACCGGCGGCGCCGGGCGTGTTGCGGCGGGCCGCGGAGGCACCCGGCTCCAACAGCGCGGCCGCGTCGGGGCCGAGCCGCTCGTCGGCGGCCACCAGGTCGGCCAGAGACCCCTCGCCCACCAGCGAGCGCCTCACCAGGTCGCCGACGGTGGCGTGGGCCTCCCGGAACGGAGTCCCGGAGGCAACCAGCCATTCGGCCAGATCGGTGGCCGACCCGTAGGGCGACGACGCGGCCGCGGCCATCCGGTCGGTGTCGAAGCGGGCGGTGGCCAGCAGCCCGTCGAGAGCGGCCAGCGTGAGCCGCACGGTGTCGACCGCGTCGAACAGGGGCTCCTTGTCCTCCTGGAGGTCCTTGGCGTAGGCCAGCGGCAGGCCCTTGAGGGTGGCCAGCAGGCCGGTCAGGTGCCCGATGAGCCGCCCGGCCTTGGCCCGGGCCAACTCCGCCACGTCGGGGTTCTTCTTCTGGGGCATCATCGACGAGCCGGTGGCGAAGGCGTCGTCGAGCTCCACGAAGCCGAACTCCGACGACGACCACAGCACCAGCTCCTCGCCCAGCCGGCTCAGGTGGACGCCCAGCATGGCCAGCGCGTAGAGGGCGTCGGCCACGAAGTCCCGGTCCGACACCGCGTCGAGGCTGTTGTCGAACACCGCCGAGAAGCCCAGCTCCGATGCAGTCCGCTCCGGGTCCAGCGGCAGCGACGACCCGGCCAGCGCACCCGCGCCCAGAGGCGACACGTCGGCCCGCCGGCGGGCCTCGACCAGCCGGTCGACGTCGCGGGCCAGGGCCCAGCCGTGGGCCAGCAGATGATGGGCCAGCAGCACCGGCTGGGCCTGCTGGAGGTGGGTGTAGCCGGGCAGCAGCGCGCCGCCCGCGTCCTCGGCCCGGGCCAGCAGCGTGGCCTGCAGGCCGAGCACGGCCCGGGCGACAGCGCCGAGGGCGGCCCGGGTCCATAGCCGCAGGTCGGCAGCCACCTGATCGTTGCGGCTGCGTCCGGTGTGGAGCCTGGCCCCGGCCGGGGTGATCTCGGTGACCCGCCGCTCCACCGCGGTGTGGATGTCCTCGTCGCCGGGCGCGGCAACGAAGGAGCCCTCGGCCATCTCGGCCTCGACGGTGTCGAGCGCAGCCACGATGGCGTCCCGCTCGGCCTCGGTGATCAGGCCCGCTGAAGCCAGCATGGCCGCATGGGCGCGCGACCCCGCGATGTCCTCGCGGAACATCCGGCGGTCGAAGCCGAGGCTGTCGTTGAGGGCCCGCAGCGCGTCGGCCGGGTCGCCGTCGAACCGTCCGTGCCACAGGGTCGCGGAGTCGTCCACGGCTAACCCCCTCTCCCGGGTTGCTTGAGGGCCAGGTTGCGCAGCCGCAGGGCGTGCAGCGCGATGAACCCGGTGGCGTCGGCCTGGTCGTAGGCGCCCTCGTCCTCCTCGAAGGTGACCACGTTGTAGTCGAAGAGCGAGTCGTCCGAGCGGCGCCCGGCGACATCCACGTTGCCCTTGTAGAGCCGCAGCCGGACCTCGCCGTTCACGCTGGCCTGGCTGTAGTCGATGGCCGTCTGCAGCATCCGGCGCTCCGGGCTCCACCAGTACCCGTTGTAGATCAGCTCCGCGTACCGGGGCATGAGCTCGTCCTTGAGGTGGGCCATCTCCCGGTCGAGGGTGATCGACTCGATGGCCCGGTGGGCCCGCAGCATGATGGTCCCGCCCGGCGTCTCGTAGGCGCCCCTGCTCTTCATGCCGACGTAGCGGTTCTCGACGATGTCGATGCGCCCGACGCCGTTGGCCGCGCCCAGCGAGTTGAGGGTGGCCAGCACCTGGCCGGGGGTCATGGTCCGGCCGTCGACGGCCACGATGTCGCCGCCCGCGAAGGTGAGGTCCACGTAGGTGGGCTCGTTGGGGGCCGCCTGCGGGCTCACCGACCACAGCCACATCTCCGC
This sequence comes from Candidatus Aldehydirespirator sp., assembly GCA_965221605.1. Lineage (GTDB taxonomy): Bacteria > Actinomycetota > Acidimicrobiia > Acidimicrobiales > Aldehydirespiratoraceae > Aldehydirespirator. The sequence continues at coordinate 67,361 of CBDCSK010000001.1, read as the reverse complement.
GGGCGGCTCGTACCAGGGGTCCTCCAGCGGACCGCCCTCGTAGGAGATGTGAAGCATGTTGGCGTCCATCGAGAAGGGCGACTCGGTGCCCCGCTTGCGCTCGATTCCGATGCCGTGGTCGGCCGCGTAGGCCATGAGCGACTCCCGCGAGCCCAGGTCCCACTCCCGCCAGGGCGCGATCACCCGGATGTCGGGCTTGAGCGCGTAGGCGCCGAGTTCGAAGCGGACCTGGTCGTTGCCCTTGCCGGTGGCGCCGTGGCTGATGGCGTCCGCGCCCGTCTCGGTGGCGATCTCCACCAGGCGCTTGGCGATCAGCGGCCGGGCGATGGAGGTGCCCAGCAGGTACTCGCCCTCGTAGAGCGCGTTGGCCCTGAACATGGGGAACACGAAGTCGCGTGCGAACTCCTCGCGCAGGTCCTCGATGAAGATCTCGGCGGGCGCGACGCCCATGGCCAGCGCCTTGGCCCTGGCCGGCTCCAGCTCGTCGCCCTGGCCGATGTCGGCGGTGAAGGTCACCACCTTGCAGCCGTAGGTCTCCTGCAGCCAGTGCAGGATGATGGACGTGTCGAGCCCGCCCGAGTAGGCCAGCACGACCTTGGAGACGGGCGCGTCGCCGGTCGGCGCGGCGTGCGGTGTGCTCATCGGACTCCTCTCTCAACCTCGCCTTGCGGTCACCGGGCCAGACCGGCCAGGTCCCTCAGGGTCTCGGCCAGCTCCGAGCCCGGTGTCCCGTCGGTGGCCACCACGATCAGGGAGTCGTCGCCGGCCACCGTTCCGAGCACCTCTTCAAGCCCGGCCCGGTCGAGGGCGGACGCCACCACATGGGCCGAGCCGGGCGGTGTGCGTACCACCGCGAGGTTGCCCGACGAGCCGATGTCGGCCACCCAGTCGCCCATCACCCTGCGGAGGTGCTCCTCGGGCGCGATGCGCTCTGTCGGGTGCTCCGGGATGGCGTAGACGGTGCTGCCCCCCGGCACCCGGACCTTCACCGCGCCCAGGCCGTCGAGGTCCCGCGACACGGTGGCCCGGGTGGCGGTTACGCCCGAGTCGGACAGGAGCTCGACGAGCTGCTGCTGGCTGGCCACGGCGTGCTCGGCTAGCAGCCGGACGATCAGGTGCTGGCGGCTGGTCTTGCTCACGGCCGGTGTCACCCGGCCTGTTCCATGAGCCACAGCAGCAGGCCCCGGGCCGCGTGCATCCGGTTGGCGGCCTGGGGCCACACCCGGCTCTGGGGCCCGTCGAGCACCGTCGATGCCACCTCCTCGCCCCGGTGGGCGGGCAGGCAGTGGAGGAACACGGCATCGGCTGAGGCCCGGGCCATCATCCTCCGGTCCACCCTGAACCCGGCGAAGTCCTTGCGGCGCTTCTCGGCCTCCTGCTCCTGGCCCATCGAGGTCCACACATCGGTGTAGACCACGTCGGCGCCGTTCACCGCCTCGGCCGGCCTCTGCACCTGCACCGGCTCGCAGCCGTGGCGGCGCATCCGCCGCAGGTCGGCCTCGCTGAACTCGTAGCCGGGGGGACTGGCGATACGCACGGCCATGCCCGCCAGACCGGCGGCGTACGCCAGCGAGTGGGCCGTATTGTTGGCGTCGCCGACGTAGGCCAGGACACGGCCTTCGAGATGGCCGCGAGCGGCCCGGATCGTCAGCAGATCGGCCACGGCCTGGGTGGGGTGGGCGGCGTCGCTGAGCAGGTTGATCACCGGCACGGCACTCACGGCCGCCATGCGCTTCACCGTGTCGTGGGCGAAGACCCTCGCCCCGATCACCGCGCTGTAGCACGCCAGGGTGCGGGTCACGTCCTCGACGCTCTCGCGCTCGTCCAGACCGACCTCGCCCGCGCCGATGTAGGTGGGGTGGCCCCCCAGCTGCACCACAGCCATCTCGGTGGCGCTGCGGGTGCGGGCCGAGGGCTTCTCGAACAGCAGGGACGCGCCCTTGCCGGCCAGCACCGGCGGCGGGTTCGGGGTGGTCGCCAGGTTCATGATCCGGGCGAGCTCGTTCGGACCCAAGTCGTCGATATCTAGGAAGTGACGCATGTGAGCTCCTTCATGGAGTGTGAATCGATTGTGGCAAGTGGGTCGCGATCGCGCATCAGCGCTGCTCCAGGACACCCGCCAGGATGGAGCACCCTTCGGCGAGTTGTTCGGTGGAGACCACGAACGGCGGCGCGAGGCGCAGCGCGGTCGGGGTCACGCCGTTGACGACCAGGCCGGACTCCAGGCAGGCCGAGGCGACGTCCTTGGCGGCCCGCCCGGCCCGGGCCTCCTCGGACAGCTCGGCAGCCAGCAGCAGGCCGCGGCCCCTGACGCTGGCCACGCCGTCGAGGCTCTCCAGCATGTCGCGGAGCTCGGCTCCCAGCCGGCCGGCCACCGCGGGCGCGTCCATGGCCTGCATCTCGGCGAGCACGGCCCGGACCGCCGCCAGCGCCAGCGGCTGGCCCGCGAAGGTGGAGCCGTGGTCTCCGGGGCCGAAGGCGGCCGCCACCTCGGCCCGGGCCCAAACTGCGCCCACCGGGACGCCGTTGCCGAGGGCCTTGGCCATGGTGACGATGTCGGGCTGCACGCCGGCGTGCTGGTAGCCGAACCACCGGCCGGTGCGGGCCAGGCCGGTCTGGATCTCGTCCAGCACGAGCAAGAGGCCGCGCTCGTCGCAAACCTCGCGCACGGCCTGCAGGTAGCTGTCGCCGGCCGGGATCACGCCGCCCTCGCCCTGAACCGACTCGAGCACGACCGCGCCGACCGAGGGATCGAGCGCGGCCACCAAGGCGTCGAGGTCGTCGAAGGGCACATGCCGGAAACCGTCCGGCATCGGCTGGAAGGGCTCGTGCTTCTCGGGCTGGCCCGTCGCCGCCAGAGCAGCCAGCGTCCGGCCGTGGAACGATCCGTAGGCGCTCACCACCGCGTGCCGGCCTCGACCGGAGTGCTTGCGAGCCAGCTTGAGCGCGGCCTCGACCGCCTCCGCGCCCGAGTTCTGGAACAGGATCCTCCCCGGTTCGGTGTCGCCTCCGGGACCGGACCGGATGAGCCGGTCGAGCGTCTCCACCACCGGTGCCGTCGGCTCGTTGGCGAACAGGTTGGAAGTGTGGATCAGCGTCGACGCTTGGGAGGCGACGGCCTCGGTGACCGCCGGGTGGGCGTGCCCCAGCCCGGTGACGGCCAGACCGCACAGGAAGTCGAGGTAGCGGCGGCCGCGGTCGTCCCACAGCTCGGCGCCCTCGCCCCGCACGAACGTCACGGGCGGGGTCCCGTAGTTGTTCATCAGCGCAGCTCCGCTCATGGCCCGTCCTCCGTGTCGTCGTTGCCGTCGTTGTTCTCGGTGATCATCGTTCCTATTCCCGCGTCGGTGAACAGCTCAAGCAGCACCGCGTGGGGTATGCGGCCGTCGAGCATGTGGGCGGAGCCGGTCCCGGACCGGACCGCGTCCATACAGGCCTGGGCTTTGGGGATCATCCCGCCGTTGATGGTGCCGGAGGCGATCATGGCCTCCACGTCGGTGACCGTGGCCCGGCTCACCAGCGACGACGCGTCCGATGGGTCGGCCAGCAGGCCGGGCACGTCGGTGAGGTACACGATCTTGGCCGCGCCGAGCGCGCCGGCCAGCGCCGCCGCCATGGTGTCGGCGTTGATGTTGTAGGCCTGGCCCTGCTGATCGGCCCCGATCGAGGAGACGACGGGGATGATCTCTCTGGTGACGAGGCGCTCGATGATCCGGGGATCGACCGAGGCCACGTCGCCGACGTAGCCCAACTCGGGATCCCGGGGCACGGCGGTGACCAGCCTGCCGTCCTCGCCGGAGACCCCGAGGGCTGCTCCGCCGTTCGCGTTGATGGCGTTGACGATGTCCCGGCCGACCTTGCCGACCAGCACCATCCGGGCCACTTCGAGAGTCTCGGCGTCGGTTACCCGCAGGCCGTCGCGGAACTCGCTCTGCTTGCCCATGCGGGCCAGGTGCTCGCCGATCTGGGGGCCGCCGCCATGGACGACCACCGGGTGCAGCCCGACGGAGCGCACCAGGACGATATCGCGGGCGAAGGACGCTGCCAGCGCTGGGTCGGTCATGGCGTGGCCGCCGTACTTGACGACCACCACCGCCCCCCGGAAGCGCCGGATGTAGGGCAGTGCCTCCACCAGCGCCCGGGCCCGCCGGTCGGGCTCGAAGCCCTCGGCAGCGCCGGGAGCGCTCTCGATTCCGGTGGTGACGGTCATGTCCGGTACCCCGCGTTTATGTCGATGTAGCCGTGGGTCAGGTCGCAGGTCCAGACCGTGGCCTCGCCGTTGCCGACACCCACATCGACCCGGAGCTCGATGTCGTCGCCCAGCAGGTGCTCGGTGGCCCGCTCCTCGCGGTAGCCGGGTCTGGGCATCCCTGCGTCGGCGCACTGCTCGTCGCCGATCCAGATCGCGAGCTGGTCCCGGTCGGCCCGCTGGCCGGCCTTGCCCACCGCGGCCACGATCCGGCCCCAGTTGGCGTCGGAGGCGGCCAGAGCCGTCTTCACCAGCGGCGAGTCGGCCACGGCCCTGGCGATGGTCTGCGCCGCGGCGTCGTCGGCCGCGCCGGTGACGGTGACCGCGACGAACTTGGTGGCGCCCTCGCCGTCGCGCACGATCTGGTGGGACAGATCCATGGTCACCGCGTCGAGAGCGTCGGCGAAGTCCGCCATGTGCAGCGTTGCGGGCTGTCCCGACGTGCCGGTGGCGGCCAGCAGCACGGTGTCGCTGGTGGAGGTGTCGGAGTCGACGGTTATGCGGTTGAAGCTCTTCTCGACCGACGTGGTCAGGCACTCCTGGGCGATGCTCGGGTCCACCGCGAGGTCCGTGAACACGAACGCCAGCATGGTGGCCATGTCGGGGGCGATCATCCCGCTGCCCTTGGCGATGCCGGCCACATGGGCGCTCGTGCCTGCCACCCGCGCCGACGCCCCCTTGGGGAACGTGTCGGTGGTGCCGATGGCGTTGGCGGCGGCCTTCCAGCCGTCCGAACCCGACGCGGACAGTCCGGCGACGAGGCCGCCGAGCACGGCGTCGATGCGCTCGACCGGCAGGTCCTCGCCGATCACGCCGGTGGAGGCGACCAGCACCTCCTGCACGGGCGCTCCCAGGGCCCGTGCCACCGAGCCCGCGGTGTGCTGGGCGGCCCGGTACCCGGCCGCGCCCGTGAATGCGTTGGCGTTGCCCGAGTTGACGATGATGGCCCGGCCCCGGCCCCCGCTGGAGGCCAGCGCATGCCGGCACCAGTCCACCGGCGCGGCCGTGCACATCGACCGGGTGAAGACACCGGCCACGATGGTGCCCGACGCAAGCTCGGCCAGCATCGAGTCGTCGCGGCCCTGATAGCGGATCCCGGCCGCGGCTGTCGAGAGGCGCAAGCCCTTGACGACCGGCATCCCCGGAAAGGCCGCGGGCGCGAGGGGCGAGACCTTGGCCTCAGACATCACAGCCACCGGGAACTGGTAGCCCAGAACGCCCGAGAGGGCACGCACCGCTGCCAATTCCGATTCGACGAAGCGCACCAACGCGAACTGGCAGCCCATCGCGCCCGACTGGGGCCATACAGCTGCCAGTTCCGTGGGTAGACCGCGAGAAGGTGGTGAGTTCCCATCTCGGCCTCTAGGGGTAGAGCCCCGCCGAGGCCAGCCCGGCGGTCTCGTCGATGCCCAGCGCCAGGTTGGCGCACTGGACGGCCTGCCCCGACGCCCCCTTGACGAGGTTGTCGAGTGCGGCGATGGCCACGACCCAGCCGGTGCGGGGGTCGGCCCTGGCGGTTATGTGGACGCTGTTGGACCCGAGCGTCGCCTTGGTGGAGGGCGACCGCTCGCTCACCACCACGAACGGCTCGTCGCAGTAGGCCTCGGCCAGCAGGCCCAGCACCTCGTCGGTGCCGGTCCGAGCGGTGGGCCTGGCGTAGCAGGTGGCGAGGATGCCCCGGTTCATGGGGGCCAGGTGAGGGGTGAACAGCACCTGCACGCCGGTGCCCGCATGCCGCGACAGCGCCATCTCGATCTCGGGCGTATGCCGGTGCGTCAGCAGGCCGTAGGCGGTGAAGTCCTCGTCCACCGCACAGAAGGAGGTGTTCGCCCTGGGCGGCCGTCCGGCACCGGACACCCCGCTGGCGGCATCGACGATGATGCCGGTGGGCTCCACCGCGCCAGCCGTCACTAGAGGGGCGAGGGCCAGCGAGGCCGTGGTCACATAGCAGCCTGGTGCTGCCACCAGAACGGCGCCCCGTATGTCGTCGCGGAACAGCTCGGGAAGGCCGTAGACGAACTCGTCGAGCAGTTCCGGTGCGGTATGGGCTTCGCCGTACCACGCCGGGTACAGACCGGGGTCATCGAGCCTGAAGTCCGCGGCCAGGTCGACGACGTGCTTAACATCGCCCCGCAGCTCCGGGACCACGGACTGCGAAGCGCCGTGGGGCAGACCGCAGAAGGCGAGGTCGCAGCCCGACGCGACGCCCGGCTCGTAGGGCACGAACTGTGAGCCGCCGTAGGCGGGGGCGAGGCTCGGGTACAGGTCGGCCACGTCCCGCCCGGCCATGGAGTCGCCGGTGGCCACCGCCACCTCCAGGTCGGGGTGGGACGCGCAGATCCGCAGCAGCTCGGCGCCGGTGAAGCCCGACGCGCCGATGACCGCGACCCTGTGCATCAGGTCAAGCTACCGGCAGGCATCACTCGTTGCAACTATGTGCAGAAATGAGATACTTCTTGCACTCTAGGATCGGAGCACGGCTCCGGTGCGGCGCGAGGTCTCGTCGATGCACTTCCGGCGGGCGGCAGCCACCTCGGCATCGGTGAGGGTGTGGTCGTCCGCCTGGAACCTCAGCCGGTAGGCGAGACTGCGAGACCCGTCGGGCACACCCGCGCCCCGGTACGCGTCGAACAGCTCGATGTCAGCCAGCAACGACCCAGCCGAGGCTCGCAGCGCCCTCTCCACCTGGGCCGCGGCCACGCTCTCGGGCACGACGAAGGCCAGGTCCACATCGCTGGGCGGGTACTTGCTGACCGGCCGGTAGCGGCGCCGAGCCCTAGGCCCGTCGAGCACCTCCTGAAGGTCGAGCTGGAGCCACGCCACCCGGCCCGACACCCCGCCGGCCTCGAGCACTCCGGGATCGATCTCCCCCACCGCGCCGCGCACCCGACCGGCCACCGCCACCTCGGCGGCCCGGGTGGGGTGCATCCCCGGCAGCGATCCGCTGCGCAGCTCGACCGCGGGCAACGACAGGGCCGCGGCCAGCAGGTCCAGGACCGCCACTGCGGCCGGAGCCTCCTCACCGGACAGGGCCACGGCCAGGAACTCCCTCTCGTCGGGGAGGAGCTGGCCCTCCAGCGCGGGCCGGTAGACGTGGCCGATCTCGAACAGCCGCACGTCGCCGTTGAAATGGCGCTGGTTGTAGGCCACCGCCCGCAACTGGCCAGGGAGCAGTGACGTTCTCAGCACCGACTCGCTGTCGTCGACCGGGTTGGACAGCGTGATGCCGTCCTCGGGAAGGCCCACCGCGGCCAGCGCACCGGGCGCCACGAACGGCATGGGCTGGGTCTCGTAGCAGCCGGCCCCCACCAGCACGTCGCGCACCAGCCGCCGGTCCTTCTGGTAGGCCGACAGCCCGCCGGCCTCGTTGGCGGTGGGCACCGTGCGCTCGATGCTCTCGTACCCGTGGAGCCGGGCCACCTCCTCGGCGATGTCGGCCTCGGTGCTGGTGTCCCAGCGCCAGGTCGGGACGGTCACGTCCAGCTCGGCGTCGCCCGCGGGGTCGGCCCCGAAGCCTATGGACCGCAGGTGGTCGGCCATCTCGGGCGCGCTCAGGCCGGTACCGAGCAGGCGGTTGACCCTGGCGGTCCGCACTCGCAGCGGGCGGCGGTCGGGCAGGTCGCCGCGCTCGTCGATCAGGCCGGGGGCCACCTCGGCGCCCTGCTGGGCGGCCAGTTGAACGAAGCGGTTCATGCAGCGCTCCACGTTGTAGCCCCAGTCGGCGCCCCGCCTGAAGCGGGTGGCGGCTTCGCTGGAGAGGTTGAGCCGCTTGGCCGTGCGCGAGATGGACGGCGGGTCCCACCACGCCATCTCCACCAGCACGTCGGTGGTGCCGTCGTCGATCTCGGTGGACGCCCCGCCCATCACGCCGGCGATGCCGATGGCCTCGTCGTCGCCGTCGGCGATGACCCCGTCGCCGACGGCCAGCGTGCGGTGCACGCCGTCGAGGGTGGTGATGGTCTCGCCGTCACGGGCCCGGCGCACCCGGATACGGGATCGGCTCACCCGGCCCAGGTCGAAGGTGTGGCTGGGCTGGCCCAACTCGAGCATCACGTAGTTGGAGATGTCGACGATGCTGTTGATGGGACGCTGGCCCAGAGCAGTCAGCCGGTTGGCCATCCACGGCGGCGACGAACCCTGCGGCGCGTTGCGCAGCACCCGCCCGACGAAACGGCCGCACAGCGTCGGGTCGACGATCTCGACCGAGGCGACCTCGGAGATGTCGGGGCCGGAGGCGTCGGTGGACCAGTCGGGCGGCTCGAAGGCCACGCCGAGGCCGGCGGCCAGGTCGCGGGCCACGCCCATCACCGACAGGGCGTCGGGCCGGTTGGCGCCGACGTCCAGGTCCCACAGCACGTCGGGCTCCATGCCGAGAGCGTCGGCCAGTGGCGTGCCCGGCCCGGCACCGGCGGATACCCGGTCGTTGAGGATCATGATGCCCTCGGCGTCGTCGCCCATGTCGAGCTCGATCTCCGAGCAGCACATGCCTTCAGAGGCCTGGCCCCGCATCTTGCGGCGGGCGATCTCCAGCCCGTTCGGCAGCACCGTCCCAACCCGGGCCAGCGGCACCAGGTCTCCGGCGGCCATGTTGAACGCGCCGCAGCAGACCTGGAGGGCCTTGCCCGAGCCGTCGTCCACCTCGACGAGCTGGATCCGGTCGGCGTCGGGATGGGGGCGCAACTCCAGCACCCGGCCCAGCACCACGCCGTCGGGCACCGAGCCGGTGACGGTCATGTCCTCCACCGTCAGTCCCAGCGCGCTGAGCACGTCTCCGAGCGCGGCCGGATCGCCGTCGATCTCGGGCGCGAACTCCCTGAGCCACGACAGCAGAACCTTCATGGTGCCTGCCCCATCAGAACTGGCTCAGGAACCGAGTGTCGCTGTTCACGAACTCTCGGATGTCGTCGATCTCGTGGCGCATCACCGCCAGGCGGTCGATGCCGAAGCCGAAAGCGAAGCCCTGCCACTCCTCGGGGTCGATCCCGCAGTTGCTCAGCACGTTGGGATGGACCATCCCGCAGCCGCCCAGCTCCAGCCACGACCCGTCGGGCCGGGAGATGTCGAACTCGGCCGACGGCTCGGTGAACGGGAAGTAGGACGGGCGCAGCCGGCTCTTGACCTCCTTGCCGAAGAAGGCCCTGACGAACTCGTCGATGGTTCCCGCGAGGTCGCCCATGGTGATGTCGCGATCCACGGCCAGTCCCTCGATCTGGTTGAAGGCCGGCAGGTGGGTGGCGTCGGCGGTGTCGGTCCTGAAAGTCCGGCCCGGTGCCACGATGTACACGGGCGGCTTGCGGACCTCCATCACCCGGATCTGCACCGGGGAGGTGTGAGAGCGCAGCATCACTTCCTCGGGTTCACCGAGGTTGACGAAGATCGTGTCGAAGCTGCCCCGGGCCGGATGCCAGTCGGGGATGTTGAGGGCCTCGAAGTTGTACCAGGCCGTCTCCACCTCGGGCCCCTCGGCGACGGTGTACCCCATGCCGACGAACACGTCCTCGAGACGGTCGCGGGCTTGCGTCACGGGATGCAGGTGCCCGCGGCTCAGCGGGACCGCCCGGGGAAGGCGCTCGGTGAGGTCGAGCCGCTCGGCCACATAGCGGTCGTCCCGGGCGGCGGCCGCGAGACGCTCCCGGGCGACGGCGACGGCGGCTTCGACCCGGCCGCGGGCCTCGTTGAGGCGGCGACCGGCCTCGGCCCTGTCGCCGGGATCGAGATCGGCGAGCTGGCGCCTTGCGTCGGCGAAGAGCGAGCGGCGACCCAGCAACTCCCGCTCGATGCCGGCCACGGCGTCGAGATCGGCAGCCGCGGCGAGGCGCTCCTCGGCGCCGGCAGCGGCCCGCTCGTAGCCCTCGATCATCCGAGCAAGACTAGAGCCCGCCAGCCGCTGGTCCGCGGAGTAGCCAGCCCCGCACCGAACTTCAATGAGTTAGCCACCTGTGCGGTGGTTAACTCATTGAAGTTCGCAGCGCCGCCAGGGTCGGAGGCCACGCTGCCCTAGCGGCGATACTCGAATACGAGGAGGGTGGCCGCCATGGCCACGTTGAGCGACTCGGTGTCGCCCACCATCGGAATACGGACCCGATGTTCGACTACCAGCGAGGGATCCAGGCCGTGGGACTCCGATCCGAGCACAAGGGCCACCGGACCCCCTCCCGCGGCGAGCACGCCGGAGTCGTGGTGAGTCCCGTCGTGGGGGTCCGCGGCCACGATGACTGCGCCCGCAGCCCGCAGGGCTTCGAGGACCGCCGGGGCGTCGGCCGCCTGCACGACCGGCACCCGCAGCATCGAGCCGGCCGAGGCTCTCACCGCCTTGGGAGCCCAGGGATCGGCTCCGCCGACCACCACCACGCAGCAGGCCGCGCAAGCTTCGGCGGCGCGAATGATCGTCCCGACGTTGCCGGGATCGGACACGCCGGCAAGCACCAGCACCAGATCGTCATGCGCCAGCGCCTGCGGCAGGCGAGTCCGCGGCCTGTCGGCCAGCGCCAGCATCGGCTGGGGACTCGCGGCGGGAGCCACCGAGTCGAAGGCCCGGTCCGACAGCACCAGCAACTTGATGCCGGAACCGAGACGGGACACCACATCCTGTGCGGCGGCGTCATCGGCCGCCGACTCGGGAACGGCCACGACCGAAGGCTCGATGCCGGCCGCCAGAGCCTCCGAGACGGTGCGCGCCCCCTCCAGCACCATCTGGGCGTCGCCCGGGGATCGCCGGCGCACAAGGCGCCGCAGCTCGGCTACCCGCTTGTGGCGCGGCCCGAGCGCTTGGGGTTCGGTCAGCTCGCCTGAGCCTGGGCCGCCGACGCCTCTGAGGCTGCCTCGACCAGCGCCGAGAACGCCTCGGGCTCGTTGACGGCCAGGTCGGCCAGGATCTTGCGGTCGACCTCGATCCCGGCTGCCTTCAGACCGGCGATGAAGCGGCTGTAGGAGGTCCCCCGCTGGCGGCATGCCGCGTTGATCCGCTGTATCCAGAGCCGGCGGAAGTCGTTCTTGCGGGCCCTGCGGTCCCGGAACGCGTAGTTCCCGGAGTGCATGAGCTGCTCGTTGGCGGACCGCCACGAACGGGACTTGTTGCCGTAGTAGCCCTTCGCCCGCGACAGCACCGCTCGGCGGCGGCGCCTGGACTGGGCGGGGCGTGTCACTCTGGCCATCGTCTGGTCTCCTTGATGGGGCTCGTATCAGCTGCCTGCCGGGACAGCGGGACTAGACGCCCAGGTCACGCAGCATCCGCTTGTCCGACGAAGACACGTCGGCGGGAGCCCGGAGCTGGCGCTTGCGCTTGGGGGACTTCTTCTCGAGGATGTGGTTCTTGTTGATCCGGCGGCGCCGCAGCTTGCCGGAGCCGGTACGGCGGAAGCGCTTGGCCGCACCCCGGTGGGTCTTCATCTTGGGCATGGCTGGCTCTCGATCCTGTAGACGGCTGGCTTGCGGGTGCTGGTGCTCGCTGTGGTGTGCGTGCGAAGCGGTGCGGCTTCTACTCCGCGGCGCCGGGCTGGGGGGGCTCGGAGGCTGCCATTGCGGCCTCGGCCTCCAGCCTACGGCGGTGCCGGGCCTGAGCCTGCTTATCAGGAGCAAGCACCATAACCATGTTGCGTCCGTCCTGGCGGGGCTGGAACTCCACCTTGCCGACGTGCTCCACGGTGGCAGCCACGTCGTCGAGGATCTTCTTCCCCAGTTCGGGATGCTGGACCTCCCGGCCCCGGAACATGATCGTGACCTTGACCTTGTTGCCCTCACCCAGGAACTTCTCGACTCTGCGAGTCTTGGTGTCGAAGTCGCCCCGGCCGATCTTGGGCCGGTACTTCATCTCCTTGACCATCACGCTGGACGACTTGCGGCGGGACTCCTTGGCCCGCTGGGCCGCCTCGTACTTGAACTTGCCGTAGTCCATGATGCGGCAGACGGGCGGGTTGGCCGACTCCGCCACCTCGACGAGGTCGCGTCCCGCGGCCCGAGCCAGATTCAGCGCCTCCTGAAGCGTCCTTATGCCGATCTGCTGACCATCCTCACCGACGAGGCGCACCTCGGGGGCTCGGATCTGGTCGTTGATGTTGGGCTCTTCGCCTGGCGGTGCTATCGCCGTTCACTCCTCGTGAGCACGGAACCTCCGTATTCGGGCGGAACGCCCCGGCCGCGGCCGGGGCGCTGGTCCGCTGGATTGACCCCGGTAGGGTAGCAGCCGGTCGCGCCATGCGACCACGCTCACCCCTTGTGCCGCCAACCGGGAGGTGTTCCGATGAGCACGCTTTGGACGCCCGGAGGCGAGGTGCCGGTCGGCGACCGCCCCTCGGGCTCCGGTCCCGCCGGCCCTGCCGGAGCACCCGACCCTGCCGCTGCCGATGCCGCTTCGGCGTCCGAGGGCTTCGATCTCGACAGCCTGTCGCCGGAGGAACGCGAGCAGGCCGAGCACTACATCCGGGAACTGGCCGAGTCGCGGGAGCGGCTCAAGTCGGTGCCCGCGTCGGTGGTGGTCGCCAACCACGCCATGGGCCTCTACGAGCTGGCCGCCCTCCATCTGGCCGGCCAGCCGCCGAACTTCACCGAGGCAACGGTGGCCATCGACGCCCTGGGCGCGCTGCTCGACGGCATGCAGGGCCGGCTCGGCGAGCCCGAGGCCACACTGCGCGAGGCCATGTCGCAGATCCGCATGGCCTTCGTCCAGCTCAAGAACCGCCCGAGCGAGGACGCCACCTCCGACGGCGGGTCGGAGGCGCGAGCCGGGCCGTAGCGGATCCGGTCGGGCGGTCCGATGGTCTTCTCGCAGGCCTGGGCGAGAGTCCTCGCGTTCGCCCTACCGGCCCCTGACTTTCGGACGTCTCAAGCCATCGGTACAATCCGAAGGTGGTCAAGTTCGTGCATACCGCCGACTGGCAACTCGGCATGACCCGTCACTTCCTGCGTGGCGAGGCCCAAGCGCGTTTCACTGCCGCACGCATCGACGCCGTAGGCACGATCGGTGAGCTGGCAGCGAAGGAGGGCTGTGCCTTTGTCGTGGTCTGCGGCGACGTGTTCGAGTCGAACCAGGTGGACCGGAAGGTGCTGCTCCGAACTCTCGAGAAGATGCACGCCACTCCTAACGTGAACTTCTACCTACTTCCCGGAAACCACGATCCGCTCGACGCGTCGTCGATATTCGAGTCTCGGACTTTCGTCGACAACAAGCCCGACAACGTGAAGGTGCTGCCCGAGGGGGGGGTGAGCCGCTACAGGTCGCGCCCGGAGTGGAGTTGGTCCCCGCGCCATGGACGAGCAAGCGTCCGCTCACCGATCTGGTGGACGGAGCCTGCAAAGAACTCGGCCCGAGCGACGCGGTTCGCATTGTCGTCGGCCACGGCGCAGTCGCCGCCTACGGAGCGATTGCCAGCCACGGCGCGGGCGATGCCCCATCACCGGACGCTCACAATCCAGCTCTAATCTCGCTGGCGAAGCTCCAAGAGAGGATCGGGGAAGGGCTGATCCACTACGTCGCTCTCGGCGACCGCCACTCGACCAGTGACGTGGGAGACACCGGCCGGGTCTGGTACTCGGGTACACCCGAGCCCACCCGCTACGACGAGACCGACCCGGGGAATGTGCTCGTCGTCGACCTCGACCCGGAGGGCGTGAACGTCGAAACCCGCCCAGTGGGTACCTGGCGGTTCGAGCGCCGCGACTGGGAGTTGAGCGACGACGCAGACATCGACGCCCTTGAGCACTGGCTGTCGGGCATCAACAGCAAGGAGCGAACGATTGTCAAGTTGGCGGTGATCGGCCAAGTCTCCGTGGCCCAGAAGGCCAGGCTCGACGGCCTCCTCGAGCACCACTCCGATCTGCTGGCAGCCCTCGAAAGCTGGGAGAGGCGCAGCGAACTGGCCGTGATTCCCGACGACGTAGACCTCGACGGATTTGGACTCTCAGGCTATGCACACGAGGCGTTGGGCGACCTGCGCGAGATGGCCGAGTCGGGCGAGCAGGCTGTCGCAGTCCATGACGCGCTGGCGTTGCTGCACCGGCTCGCGGGAGCGGCCGAATGAGCACCTCCGGGCCAGGATCGCATCGTCCGCAACGGGGCCGGCCTAAAGGAGCGTCCGAATGAGGCTCCACCGCGTGCGGCTGCGCAACTACCGCGGCGTCACAGATTGCGCGGTCGCATTCTCCGTCGAGGGTGTCACAGTGGTCGAGGGTCCCAACGAGGTCGGCAAGACGTCCATCCCCGAGGCCCTCGATCTGATCCTCGAAGTCATGGACTCGTCCTCGGCCCGTCGGGTCAAGTCGGTCGGGCCGGTCGGCCGTGACTCGGGTCCCGATGTCGAAGTCGAGATGTCCTTGGGCGACTACCGATTCGTGTACCGCAAACGGTGGCTCCGCGACCGCTCCACGAGCCTGGACGTCACCTCACCTCAGCGCGAGCAACTCACAGGACGCGAGGCCCACCAACGGGTGACGGAGATCCTCGACGAGACTCTGGACAAGGACCTGTGGGCCGCCCTGCGGATCGGCCAGGGCACCGAACTCGCCCTGCCGGGCTTCGGCGCGACGACACTGGGAAGAGCCCTCGACCAAGCCGCTGGCAGCGCACTCGCCTCCGACCGCGAGGACAACCTCTGGGACCGGATATGCGAGCAGCACGCTCGGTACTGGACCGCCACGGGACGGCCCAAGGGTGACCGAACGTCCTCGGAGGCCAGCGTCAACGAGGCCGAGAAACAAGTTGAAGAGATCCAGGACAGACTCCAAGAGGTCGAGGACGACGCGGCCGAAGTGGGCCGGTTGTCACAAGACGAGAGCCGGCTCGCGGAGACTCGGGAAGACTGCAAGCGCCAAGAAGACGAGACGGCCGAGCGGTGGGCCGCTGCTGAGAAGCTCGGCGACGACGTGGACCGCCTGGAGGCTGACTACAAGGCCAAGGCTGCGACGCGCGACCGCGTCGCAACCGACCAGCAACGCCGCCAAGAACTGGTGACCTCTGTTGATGATCTGACCACAGAACTGAGCGGACTCGAAGCCGAGGCCCAACGGGTGGCACCGGCTCTCACAGCGGCTAGACAGCTCGCCGAAGACACTGAGGCCGCCCTCAAGGATTCCCGGGACGCGCTGCGAATCGCAGAATCCGAACAGCGCCGGGCCAACGAGGACCGCGACCACCACCGCCGACAGATAGACGTCTCCCTGCTGCAGGAACGCCAGGGCCGGGTCACCGAGGCGGAGGCGGCACTACAGGAGGCAGAGACCCACCTCGAAACAGCCAGGGTCGACGACGATCTGCTCGCGAAGATCGAACAAGCGCACCTCGACAGGGTGGCTGCCGATGCCGCTGTAGCGTCGATAGAGACAACCGCCCTGCGCGACGTCTCGGTGCGGATCGACGGAGAGGACATCGCCCTCGCCGCCGACGAGACCAGGCGCACGGTGGTGGAAGATGAAGTCCAGTTGGTCGTCGCAGACTTGGCGAGGGTCCGGGTAACGGCTGGAACCGGCAACAAGAGCCTCGCCGTCGAGCGCAGCAACGCCCATGACGAGTTGGCCCGCCTGTGCGAGACCGGCGGCGTGGCCGATCTGGCCGGGGCGCGAATAGCAGCCGAGCATCGCCGGGAAGCCGAACGGAACCGCGATGACGCCCGCGAGACGATCGAGCGCGAGCTACGCGATCTAACGGTAGAGGATCTGAACAGCAAGATCAGGGGCCTCTCCAGGGGCATCAGCGAGCACGCGGCCGAACGACCCGCCGACCCGCCGATGCCAGCTGACTTCGAAGAATCGAAACAGATCGCTGCTGAAGCCGAACGCGTTGTCGACCAGTCGAAAGCCGAGGTCGAGGCCTGCGAGAGCGCCGACCGGAGCGCGTCCGAACAGTGGAGCGAAGCTCGGCTGGCGGATGCAACGCTCAGCGCCAGGATCGAGAGCGCCCGTGACAAACGCCGCTTGGCTGAGAGCCAGCTTGACACTGCTCGGCAGGAGTTGGCGGACGCCGACATCACTGGCCGTCTGGCCGCAGCGCAGCAGAAGGCCGACGCCGCCCTCAAGACGCTGGAAGAGGCCCGAGCGAAACTGGAGGAGGCCGATGCCGACTCGCTGGAGGCCGAGCTCCAGAACGCCCGCAACGCCGCGCAGCGCGCCGCAGACGACCTGCAGTCCAACAAGGAACGCCAGAACGAGTTGCGCATCCGTCTTGAGTTCCATGGTGAACAAGGCCTCCATACCCGTCTCGACGAAGCAGTCAGCCAGTTCGAGCAACTCGCCCACGAGCACGAGCGGACCGAGGCACGGGCCGAGGCGGCCCGCTTGCTCCATGCCACGTTCGAACAGCGGCGCCGGGAGGCCCGCCGGCGCTACGTCGAGCCGTTCAAGCAGCGCATAGAGCAGCTCGGGCGCATCGTGTTCAACCCGACTCTCGAGGTCGAACTCGACGACGACCTGCGAATCGTGCGTCGCACGCTCGACGGCGACAGCCTCCATGTCGATCAGCTGAGCACCGGCGCTCGGGAGCAGCTGGGCGTGCTCAGCCGGCTCGCATGCGCGGCCATCGTCAGCCCCGACGGTGGCGGCGCGCCAGTCATCATCGACGACGCTCTCGGATGGAGCGACCCGGATCGGCTGCGCGGCATGGGCGCGGCCATTGCCGCCGCGAGCGGGCAGTGCCAGGTGATCATCCTCACATGCACCCCGGACCGCTACGCCCGGGTCGGCAACGCCACCACCGTCCGCCTTCCGAGCGAGCTGGGATAAGATTTTTGTTGCATTTTGATATATCCAAGCTATCTTGCACTGCATGTCGCAGCCACCCAGCCGGCAAGGCACTGGAAGTGACCGGATCGCTACCGGACCGGGGCCCGATCCTGCCTCAGCCGATCCAGGCCCCGACGAGGTCGGCTACCGCGAAGAGGACTGGACATGGCTGGAAATCTCCGAGGAGGAGCGAGACGCGCTCCTGAAGGAAACAGACATCTACCTCGCCGAACGGGCTAAACAGCTGGGCGAGCCCTCGGCCGAGCACATCGCTGACGCCCAGGCGCTGGTGGACCGTCTCAACGGCGCGTTAGGTGGCGGCGGTCCATGAAGCGCCTGTTCCTCGACTCAGCAGTCTGAGCGCCTTCTCAGGGCAGCGGCGATCATCCCGCCGACCGCTACCCCGACGGCCGCTCCGATGGCCGCCCCTGATCCCGGCTGCCCGAAGATGGCACCCACACCGGCACCACCACCCGCGCCCACGCCGATCCCGGTGCCGACCCATCCATAGGCCCTTGAGGCCACACCACGGTCGGGGCCGTCGTCTCTGGCATGACCGGAATCTGCTGCCTCGCTCATGGCGACTCCTTCTAGCAGGATGCTGAAATTCGGGGGTTTGGCGGTTTGGGTTGTGTCGGGTGGGCTGGTTCTGGTGTCGGCCGCCGGGCAGGTCCCGTTGGCTGTTGGGGGGTTTTGGCTGGCGTTGGGTGCGGGCGGGTGGTTTGGGGGTTCTGGGGCGGGGTTGGTGGTGGTTTGTGGGGGGTGTGGTCGGGCGGTCGGTGCGGGGTGGGTTCAGGCCGCTCGCGTGTCGAGTCGGGCTATGCGCACCAGGTTGTAGCTGGCGGCGGCGATGAGGAGCCAGTGCCGGTTGCGTTGTCGTCCTTTGTGGCGGAGTTTGCGTCCTCCGGCGATGGTCTTGATCCAGCCGAAGGGCTCCTCGACGCGTTTTCGGGTTCGTTGGGAGATCGTGTATCCGGCGTGGCGGGTGGTGCGCCCGTCGATGGCGGATCTGCGGCGGGTGGTGTTCTGGGCGACGTGGGGCGTGAACCCCGCGGCCCGTGCGTCGGCGACGAAGTCTTTGGTGTCGTAGTTGCGGTCCCCGCCGACGGTGCGGCGCCTCGCGCGTGGGGGGGCTCGCCTGAGCATCGCTGCGGCGGTGTCGCGTTCTGCGTGGCCGTCGGCTTGCGTGAGGTCGGCGTCGACGATGAGCCCGTTGCGGTTCTCGGTGAGCAGATGCCCCATGAAGCACAGCGCTGCGGCGGTCCCCGCGGACTTGCGGAACAGCCTGGCCTCGGGGTCCGTCACCGAGGCGTGGGTGTCGTTGCGGCGGCGGGCGCCGCGCCAGTCGGCGTCGGGGTTGCGGCCCCGCGCCGGCGCGGGCTCGGCGGGGGCTGCTTTGGGTTTGAAGCTCTTGTGCGACGCCCACGCCTCCAACAGCGTGCCGTCGACGCTGAAATGATCGCTCGAGCAGTAGCGGCGAAGCCGGGCCTGATCCACCACCGCGGCGAAGAACCGGTCCGCGATCTCGTGGTCCAACAAGCGCTGCCGGTTCTTGGAGAACGTCGACGCGTCGAAGCCGCGCTCGTCGATGCGCAGCCCCAAAAACCACTTGAACAACATGTCGTATTTCAGCCGCTCACAGAACGCCCGCTCCGAGCGGATCGAGTACAGCGCCATCAGCACCGACGCCTTCAACAGCATCTCCGGGGGCACGCTGGGACGGCCCCGAGGCGGATACATCGCCGCCAGCTCGCCGTCGAGCCCATCGAGCACCGCGTCCACCACAGCCCTGATCCGCCGTATGGGGTGACCAGCACCGATCAGGTCCTCCGTCGACAGAGTCGACAACATCGCCGTCTGGGCATCAACTGTTCCACGCATAACGACATTGTCCCACCCCACAGCATCCAACGCGAGCACCCAAACGACTTTTTCAGCACCCTGCTAGGGAACGATCTTCGAGATTGGGATCTCCACGATGTCGGTGGCGCCCAGGTCGCGTAGCGCGGGGATCAGGATGTTGATCTCGTTTCGGGGCACGACCGTCTCCACCGCGTAGCCCGCGCCCTGGAAGAGCTCGTTGACGGTGGGGGCCTTCATGGCCGGCAGGATCTCGATGACGTCGTCCAGCACGTCGGTGCCCACGTTGAGCTTCACCAGCACCTTGCCCCGCGCCTCCAGGACGCCCTGGAGCAGCGTGTAGATCTGGCCCATGGCGTGGCGCTTGTCCGGGTCGGCGGCCGCCGCGGGGTTGGCGATCAGCTCGGTGTAGGAGGTCAACAGGGTGTCGATGATGCGCAGACCGGCAGCCCGCAGGGCCCGGCCCGTCTCGGTGATCTCGACCACCGCGTCCACGATGTCGGGCACCTTGGCCTCGGTGGCCCCGTAGCTCAGGGCGATCTGGGCTTCGATGCCGGCCTGCTCGAAGAACCGCCGGGTCAGCCCCGGGTACTCTGTCGACACCCGCACGCCCTGGGGCAGGTCGGCGACGCTCTCATACGGCGAGTCGCCGGCCACCGCCAGCACCACCCGGATCGGCAGCGACGTGGCCTTGGAGTACTGGAGCTCGCCCAGCGAGACCACCTCGCTGCCGGTCTCCTCCACCCAGTCCCGGCCGGTGATGCCTATATCGAACAGGCCGCCGTCGATGTAGACGGGGATCTCCTGGGGCCTCAGGATCCTCACGTCATCGATGCGCGGGTCGGCTACCGAGGCGCTGTAGGCCACATCGGATGATCGCCGCACGGGCAGGTCGGCCGCCTCGAACAGCTCGAGAGTGGCCTTCTCGAGTGATCCCTTGGGTAGAACGAGCTTGAGCATCCGCGGTCCTAGAGCCTCTAGCGACGGCGCTGAGGCTACCGGCGCGGGGCCGCCGCGCTGCGGCGCGGAGCCTAGGAGCCGCCCACGCGGACCTCCACGTCGATACGCACGTCGGGCCCGAGCCTTTCCACCGCGGTGATCGAGCCCCGCACGATGTCCTGTATGGACTCGGCGCCGGGCCCCGAGAGTATGGGCGCCCCGTCGTCCCCCCCGAAGAGGGCCGGCGCCAGGTACACCACGAAGCTGTCGACGAGCCCGGCCCGCACGAACGCGCCCGCCACCGCCGGACCGCCCTCGATCAGCGCCTGGATGGCGCCGTCGGCGCCGAGCCGGACCACCAGATCCTCGAGCGAGCCCTCCCATTGCAGGCATGGATGGACCCGAGCCCTCCTGGGGGCGGACCCCACCACCACTCGGCGGGGCTGGACCACCCCCGTGGGCTGGCGGCCGTCGCTCCAGACCCGCCCTCCCGGAGGGGTCCAGTGGCGCACAGTGAGACTGGGATCGTCGGCTCGGACGGTGCCCGCGCCCACGATCACTGCATCGGAGACGGCTCGCAGGCGGTGGGCGTCAGTTCGGGCCTCCAGCGATGTGATCCACTGCGAGGTGCCGTCGGGAGCCGCGGTGCGGCCGTCGATGCTGGCCGCGAGCTTGGCCACCATCCAGGGACGGCCCGCGCGCCGGTGGTGCAGGTACGCCATGAGCTGGCGATCAACCTCAGCCTGCCTCACGCCGACCTGTACCTCGACTCCGGCCGACTGCAGCCTGGCGACGCCCGCACCCGACACCTGGGGGTCCGGGTCGAGCACCGCGATCACCACCCGGCGGACGCCGGCCTCGATGATCTCGTCGGTGCAGGGTCCGGTGCGCCCCTGATGATCGCACGGCTCGAGCGTGGTGATGAGGGTGGAGCCCCTGGCCGCCGTGCCGGCTAGGGCCAGAGCATGGCGCTCGGCGTGGGGGCCGCCCGGCGGGCTGGTCGCCCCTGTGAAGGCGCTGCCGTTGGGGGCTATCACCACGCAACCGACCCAGGGATTGGGGCTGGTGAGGTGGCGCACCGCGGAGGCGGCCTCGATGGCCTTGTCCATGGCCCCCTCCCAGCGGCCGCCCGCACGGCGCTTGGGCGCGGTCGCGGTACGGGGCCTGTCGGTCCGCCCGGCCGGGGTCACAGACTCGAGCGGGATCGGCTCACCCGCCGTGGGGGTGAGGGTCGTAGTTGTCGACGAGCAGCCTCACGGCATGGCCCACTACATCTATGACGGCGTCGACCGTCTCCACGCAGCCCTTGGAGGATCCGGGCGTGTTCAGGACCAGCGCAGTGCCGAGCGTGCCTGCGACCGCTCGTGACAGGCGTCCCAGAGGATTGACCAGGCGCATGGCTTCGGCCAGCCCCGGCGCCTCGCGGTCGATCACAGCCCTGGTCCCCTCCGGGGTGGAGTCGCGGGGTCCGAACCCGGTGCCGCCGGTGGTGACGATCAGTCCGTGGAAGCCGCCGGCCAGCCGTCGCAGCTCGCCCGCCACCGAGTCCACGCCGTCGGCGACCGCGGCCCGCTCGACCACATGCCATCCGGCCTCGGTGAGGTAGGCCTCCAACGCCTCACCGCTGCGGTCCTCTCGGGTGCCTTGCATCACGCCGTCGGACACAGTCAGCACCTTGGCCCTCAGACCGGCGTCCCCACCGCCCGAACCATTTCCCATGGCGCCGACCCTATCCACAGGCGCTTCCTGTCGCCGCCTCAGGCCGTCCCGGCGTTCTGTGTGCAGATTTCCGCCGTAGTGGCGGGTTTCTGCACACAGAAACCGCGACCGGCGGGAGGAACCGTCCCCTCTAGGCGCGGCGCCAGAGGAACAGGGCCATGCCGTCGTGCTCGGCACCCGGCAGCAGCATGGCGCCGTCGCCGTGGGGCAGCCACGGCTCTGCGGGGGGCGGCAGCACTTCGAGGCGCTCGTCGTCGGACGCGTCTGCCGCCACCTCCAGCGTCTCTGCGTCCGTGAGTGTGCAGACGCTGTAGACGAGCCGGCCGCTGGGTCGCAGCAGATCGACCGCGGCAGCGAGCAGGTCCCGCTGCAGTCCGGCCAGCCTCGGCACTGCCGACGGCTCGATGCGCCAGCGGGCGTCGGGGCGCCGCCTCAGGGTTCCCAGCCCGCTGCACGGCGCGTCCACGAGCACCGCGTCGAAGCAGCCGTGCCGCAGCGGGGGGTGCCGGGCGTCGGCCGCGATCACATGCATCGACTCCGCTCCCAGATCCCTCCGGTTGGCTTCCAGCAGCCCGACACGACCCCGGTGCGAGTCGATGGCGATCACGTGTGCTCCTCGGGCGGCTAGCGCGGTGGCCTTGCCTCCGGGCGCGGCACACATGTCGGCCACCAGATCGTCGGCATGAACACCCATGGCCTCCACCACCAACTGGGAACTCGGATCCTGCACGTAGCCGTCCTCGCGCCGGTGCACGGACGCCGGGCTGTTCATGGACTCCAGCGCGCCTATGGCGGCGTCGCGGCCGAGATCAGAGGTGAGCGTCTCGACGATCCAGTCGGGATAGCTGAGCCGGGTGGCGTCGTCGGGCCAGTCCGGCGTGCCGGCCTCGGCCACCCGCCGCAGGACTGCGTTGACCAGCCCCCGGTAGTTGCGGGGAGCCGCCGCCACGGTGGCCGAGACCGCTGCGTAAGCAGGGGTGGCCAGCTCGATGATCTGGTATGCGCCCATGCGCAGCGCGGCCCGGGCGGGAGGCGGCGGGGGCGTCGCCAGGTAGGCGTCCAGCGCCCAGTCCAAGGCCCGCCGGCGGCGGGTGACGCCGTAGACCAGCTCGGTGGCGAAAGCCCGGTCGCGCTCATCCAGGCCGGACTGGACCAGTGCGGCCGGCAGGGCGACGTTGGCGTAGGCCCCGCCGGTGTCGACGCGGACCAGCACGTCGAGCGCCACCCTCCGGGCGCTGGAGTCCGTTCGCTCACTACCGGAGGCGCGTTCGGTGCTACGGAACCGGCTCACCCGTCGAACCGCTCGCCACCGATAATGCGAGCCCCGCTGACCCAGTCACCAGCGGCGACGCCACAGCCAGAGGGCCGGCTCACTCGTCGAACCGCTCGCCGCCAGCGATGCGGGCGCCGTTGGCCCAGTCCCGGGCCGGGGCCGCGGCCCGCCCCTCCGACTGCACTGTCACCAACTCCACCTTGCCAGCGCCGGCCGCGGCCACCAGCGCTGCTTCCCCATCGGGCCGCGACTCCAGCGAGACCGCGCCCACCGGGCCGGGGCGGTCCGACATGGTAGCGACCCGGGCCTCAAGGACCTTCAGTCGACGGCCCCCATAGGTCGTCCATGCGCCCCCTACCCGCACCAGGCGCAGGACATGCTCGGCCGGCGCCGCCCAGTCGATTCGCAACTCGCCAGGCTCGATCTTGTCGGCCCAGGTCATCTCGCCCTTCTGGGGGACGGGATCACCGAACCCCGCCGCGAGCGCGTCGAGCAGCAGCCCGATGCCGAGCTCGCAGAGCCGGGCCCGCAGCTCGTCGGCCGACTCGTGCGGTGCCATGCCGGTCGACGCCCGCCGGTAGACGGCCCCGGTGTCGATCTCAGGGGCAATGTCGATGAGGCACACCCCGGTCTCGGTGTCGCCGGCCAGGATGGCCCGCTCCACCGGCGCCGCCCCCCGCCACCGGGGCAGCAGCGAGAAGTGCAGGTTCACGGTGCGACGCCGTTCGAAGACCTCCTCGGGTATGTACTCGCCGTAGGCGACGACCACCCCGAGGTCGGCTTCGACGCCGGCCGCTTCCTCAAGGTCGTAGGTGACCTCCAGGCCGAAGTCCGCAGCTGCGTCCTCCACCGGTGACGGTGTCGGCGCCTGGCGCCGTCCACGGCGCTTCGGCGGCCGGGTGACCACCAGGGCCACCTCGTGGCCGGCGCGGCACAGCGCCTGCAGCGGCGCCACGGCCACCTCGGGAGTGCCGAAGTAGACGACGCGCCATCGCGCCGTCACAGCAGGCGCAGACCGCCCGAAGGCCCGTCGCCTCCTGTGTCCGCCGGCCGGGACGGCGGCGCGGAACCGGCTCCGACGCCCATCTCGCGCAGCGTGCGCAGCGCAGCCTTGCGGGTGGAGTCGTCGAGGCGCTCGATCAGCAGGGTGCCGTCGAGATGGTCCAGCTCGTGCAGGAACAGCCGGGCCTCGAGCTCGTCGGCCTCCACCGAGATCTCGTTGCCGTCGAGGTCCCGGCCGACGACGTGGACCTCCTTGGGCCTGACGATCTCCCAGGTCAGCCCGGGCACCGAGAGGCACCCCTCGTCGTAGACCCACTCGCCGTCGGACTCGATGATCTGCGGGTTGACGATGGTGCGGGGGCCGTCGCCCATGTCCCAAACGAACAGCCGCTTCTGCACCCCTACCTGGGGGGCGGCCAGACCGATGCCGTCCGCGCTGTACATGGTCTCGACCATCCCCTCGACGATCCGCACCAGAGTTGAATCGACGTCATCGATCTCGGCGGCGCGGCGGCGCAGCACGGGATCGCCGATGATGCGGATTTCGTAGGGAGCCACTGATGTTTGAGGCTACCGTCGCGGCGTGGCCGATCCCGCTGCCCAGCCCGCCGGCGGCCAGTACTTCGAGGTCGAACCGGTAGCCGCCCCCTCGCCCCGGACCGTGGCGGTTGGCATCGACGGGATGCAGCTCAGCTTCACGACAGACTCGGGGGTGTTCTCGCCCGGCCGGCTGGATGCGGGCACCCGCCTGCTGCTGGCGGAGGCGCCGCCATTGAGCTCCGGGGAGCGGCGGGTGCTCGACCTGGGCTGCGGCTGGGGCCCGATCGCCTGCATCGCGGCTCTGCGCTCCCCCGGTGCCGATGTGCTGGCGGTGGACGTCAACGCCCGGGCCCTGGCGCTCGTGGCTCAGAACGCCGCGGCCCACGGTGCGGCCAACGTGACTGCGGCCCACCCGGACGATGTGGACCCCGGCCGCCGCTTCGACCGGATCCTGTGCAATCCCCCGATCCGCATCGGCAAGCCGGCCCTGCACGAGCTGCTGGACAGGTGGCTGGACCGGCTGGCGCCCGGCGGGCGGGCCCACCTGGTGGTGCAGCGCCACCTCGGCAGCGACTCGCTGGCCCGCCGGCTGACCGACCGGGGCCACCAGGTGACCCGCCTGGCGTCCAAATCCGGCTACCGGTTACTCGAAGTCGAGCCGGTCGCCACGCCGATGCCATGAGCCGCGGCTTCTTGACGATGCTCAGACCCGTAGGGGGTCGACTTCGATCCTCAGACGCTCGGCCGACCGGGGGGTGCGGGCCAGCAGGTCCAGCAGCGGCTCATGGGTCGGGGCGCGTAGCAGGAACTGACCGTCGAGCGGGCCCCGGATGCTCACCGCCTCGCCGGCCGCTTCTCGAAACGCCTCGATGAACGCTCCGGCGCCGGGGCCGGAGACCTTGGCCTGGGCGCTGTAGGGGGGCAGTCCCAGTTCCTGGCGTCGCTGACGCTCCACTCCGGCCACGATCGACGGGTCGCCCAGCACCGCGGCCTGCACCACCGGATGATCGGGCTGGCGGGTCTGGATCACCAGGCGCCCTGCACCGCGGCGCCCTCCGGTGAGCCGGGCCGCCCGGGCGAGCAGCGCCAGCGCCTGCTCGGAGGCCCGTTGCCGGGGGGCCAGCAGCTCCTGGTCGAAGTCCAGGAACACCACCGAGGCCGCGGCCCGCAGGCGCCAGAGCACCGCCTCGGTACCGATCACGAACCGCTCGCCGCCCAGGTTCTGGGTGTCAGCAGTGAGCTCCCCCACCGGCTCGCCGACCAGTGCGGCCAGTTCCTCACGGGCCCGGGTCACGCCCATACGCAGGTTGCGCAGCACCGTCGAGCCGCACAGGGCGCACACCACCGGTCGGCGCTCGCTGCCATCGGCGGCCACCAGCTCGTCGTCGACAAGCCTCATCGGCAGCCGCCCGTCGGTGGTGCGGGCCAGCTCGCCACAGGCCTTGCAGGCCAGCAGTCGCCCCCGGCCCTTGCGGTTCAACACGACTGCGACCCTGCCATCGGCCCGGGCCAGGCGGTCGCGCAAGCCCTCAGCGAACAGGCCGCCCCGGACCGGATCATCGAGACGGCGATCCATCACATCGACCGCGGGCCAGCCGTCGCGCTCAACTGTCCGCCCGACTGTCCTCAGCTCACCTGCCTCCAGCGCCTCCAGCGTCGGTATGGACGACGCCAGCACCGCCGGCACCCCAGCCCGACGGGCCCGCTCCAGGGCCACGTCGCGGGCGTGCCAAGTGGGGGCCTGCTCGCTCTGGAGACCCTCGGAGTGCTCGTCCAGCACCACCACCGCAGCCAGGCCCGGCATGGGCATCCACACCGCGGTGCGGGTTCCGACCACCGTGGCGCCGGCCGCGGCCTGAGCCCAGTCACCGGATCCTAGGGCCACCGGCACGCCCAGCCGTCTGAGGTCGGCCGCGATTCGGCGGGCATGGGCGAGGGCGGGCACGACGATCAGCGCGTCGCCCCGCCGGGCGGCGGCCCGGGCCAGGGCCAGGCCGTCGTCCGAGGGCGGGCAGCGCAACACGGTCACTGCGCCCGGACGGGAGAACAGGTCGTCGTGCCACGGGGCCGAGCCGCTCGCCGGAGCGGCTGCCCGTCCGACCGGGGCGGGGCCTGTGACCACCCGGGGCGGCGACGCAGCCCGCAGAAGGTGCACGGTGCGGCCGGCCCACCGCCAGGCAGCCCAACGGGCCAGGCTCACGACATCGGCGGGCGGACCCGTGCCGGTGAGCCGCTCCAAGGGCTGGAGTTCCACGCCGGCAGGCGGATCGGCCCCGACCTCGGTTACCCAGCCCCGCAGGCGCCGACCACCGAGGGTGAGACGCACGATCGAGCCCACCGCCAGCCGTCCGGCGCGACCATCGGCGTGCCAGGCATCGGGAACTGAGTAGTCGAACGTCTTGTCGAGACCGACCACGTCGGGCAGCACCCGCACAACCAGCACCGGCGAGGCGCGGTCGCTCGTCTCCGGAGCGCCGCCTGCCGGCGCGGCAGGCTCGGTGGGCGGCTCCTCGAAGGAGAGCCGGCCCTGATCGCCGGGGCTCAGAGGTCGAGAGCCGACTTCAGATCGGCCAAGCGGTCTGTTCTCTCCCAATTGAACAGCTCGTCGCGGTCCGGCGCGCCGCCGGCAGCCTGGCCCGCGACGGTGGTGCCGCGGCCGGTTCTGTCCCAGCTGAACAGCCCGTCTGAGTCGAGCTGGCCGAAGTGCCCGTAGCAGGCGGTCGGCGTATAGATCGGCTTGAGCAGGCCCAAGTCCCGCACAATGGCCGCCGGACGCAGATCGAACACCTCTCGGACGGCCTCGACGATGCTGGCCCGGTCCACCGTCTCGGTGCCGAACGTCTCGAGCATCAGTGACAGCGGCTCGGCCATGCCGATGGCGTAGGCCACCTGAAGCTCGCACCGCGACGCCGCCCCCGCGGCCACGATGTGCTTGGCCACCCACCGCGCCGCGTATGCCGCTGAGCGGTCGACCTTCGAGGGGTCCTTGCCCGAGAAGGCGCCACCGCCATGGCGGGCCATGCCCCCGTAGGTGTCGACGATGATCTTGCGGCCGGTCAGGCCGGCATCGCCCTTCGGCCCGCCGGTCTCGAACTTGCCGGTCGGATTGACGAGCACCTCGTAGGCGTCGTCGACGAACTGCGGGCACTGCTCGCCGATGACCGGCTCGATGATCTGCTCGGTGACGTCGGGGAGGATCATCCGGTCGCGGTCGATGCCGGGCCCGTGCTGGGTCGACACCAGCACAGTGCGCAGGCGCACCGGCCGGCTGCCCTCGTACTGCAGGGTCACCTGGGTCTTGCCGTCCGGCCGCAGGTACGGGATCGTTCCGGCCCGGCGCACCTGGGCATGGCGCTCGGCCAGCCGGTGGGCGAGATGGATCGGAAGCGGCATGCCGACGTCGGTCTCGTCGCAGGCGTAGCCGAACATCATCCCCTGGTCGCCCGCGCCCTGTTCGTCTGGATTCTCGTCGTCGGGGTCCACACCGAGGGCGATGTCGGGTGACTGGTCGCCGATGGCGATGACGACGCCGCAGGTGTCACCGTCGAAGCCGAAGGCGGCGTCGTTGTAGCCCGCGGCGCAGATCGTGCGCCGCACGATGCTGGGGATCTCCACGTAGGCCTCGGTGCGGATCTCGCCCGCCACGACCGCCAGGCCGGTGGTGACCAGCGTCTCGCAGGCGACACGGCTGGCGGGATCGGCGTCGAGCAGGGCGTCGAGGATGGCGTCCGAGATCTGGTCGGCCAGCTTGTCGGGATGCCCTTCGGTCACCGACTCCGAGGTGAAGGTCCAGGTGTTCAAGGCCGCCCTCCTGTCCTAGGTGCCGTGGTCGCCGGCGGGGCCGCCGTCGGCGGCGGAGCCCATGAGCGAGACGGCCACGTCGAGCACGGCCCGGGCCGCCTCGCGCTTGGTGGTCAGCGGGACATGATGGCGGGCGCCGTCGGCGGTGAACATCACGATCTCGTTGGTGTCGTGGCCGAAGCCGACATGCTGCTTGGAGACGTCGTTGGCCACGATCACATCGAGGTTCTTGCTGCGCAGTTTGGCGAGGGCGTTCGACTCGATGTCCTCGGTCTCGGCCGCGAATCCGACGAGCACCTGACCGGCACTCTTCGACGCTCCCAGGGCGGCCAGGATGTCGGCGGTGGGCTCCAGCTCCAGCGCGGGCATGCCCCGGTCCTTCTTGAGCTTGGTGCCCGAGGGTTGCGCGGGCCGGAAGTCGGCCACGGCCGCCGCCATTACCACCACATCGGCGTGGGGTGCCTCGAGCTCCACCGCGGCGGCCATCTCGGCAGCCGTCTCCACGGCCACCACCCGGGCTGGGACTCCGGCGGCCCGCTCGCTCTGCGTGGTCACCAGGACCACTTCCGCGCCACGAGCCGCGGCCTCCTCGGCCACCGCTGCGCCCTGCTTGCCCGAGGACCGGTTGCCGACGAAGCGCACGGCGTCGATCGGCTCGCGGGTCCCGCCCGAGGTGACCAGCACCCTGGTGCCGGCCAGATCGGGGACGGTCAGCACGGCCTCCACGGCCGCGACGATCTCCTCAGGCTCGGCCATCCGGCCGGGCCCGGAGTCGCCTCCCGCCAGCGGCCCCTCGGTGGGGCCGACCATGGCGACCCCGCGTCGGGTGAGCACGGCCAGGTTCTCCTGCACCGACGGCTGCTCCCACATCTCGGTGTGCATCGCCGGCGCCAGCACCACCGGCGCCCGGGTGGCGAGCAGGGTCGCCGTCAGCACGTCGCCGGAGCGGCCGGTGCACAGGTCCGATATCAGCCTGGCCGTGGCCGGGCACACCACCACCGCGTCGGCTCGCTGGCCCGCCGCGGTGTGAGGGATGGGCCCGGACCGGTCGTTCCAGAGCGAAGTGACCGCCGGCTCCGAAGCCAGAGCCGAGAAGGTGGTCTCCCCCACCATCCGCAGCGCGCCCTTGGTAAGAACCGGCACGACATGGGCCCCCTCGCCGACCAGCAGCCGGCACACCTCCACGGCCTTGTAGGCCGCGATGCCACCGGTCACACCGAGCACCACGCAACGGCCGTTGAGCGCGCTCATGGAGTGGGAGGCCGCGGGTCGGGCTCTGCCGCGGCGGGCGTGCCTCCGGCCGGCGAGCGACGGGGCGCTCTCATCGTGCGCCTGTCAGGCGCCGACGTCGCCGGCGGGTTCCGGGGAGTCACCCCCAGCGCCGCTCTGCTGCGGGTCGCTCACATCCTGGAGGTGGGCACCCTCCAACGGACCGGTCTCGTCGGCTGGCGGTTCGGCGTCAGGGTCGACCTCAACCGCCTCGATCTTGCCCGCCGCGACCTCCTCCAGGGCGATCGACAGAGGCTTGGACGACGTGGAGACCACCTGGGGCGGCACGGACGCGCCGATTCCCCCGCCGAGCTGACCGAAGTAGTTGGTGATCTCGCGGCTTCGCAGCGCGGCCAGGGTCACCAGGACGAACTTGGACTCGGTCCGCTCGAGCAGATCTTCGATGGCAGGTGTCATCATCGTGTCGTAGCCGTGGGCCATGGCGCGCTCCGCTGGATCGGCCGACTGAGGGAGCCTCACGCTACCACCGGCACCCACGCTTGAGAGACACCTCGGCAGATGTCATGCGCTCGACTCGCAGGCTCACAACATACCGGGGGGTCAGGCGAGGGTGCATGTGGGCAGTCGGGTCGGGTCCCAGCCTGTCCCCCCGGAGAGGACCTGGCCGTCCTTGGGTTCGGGACGCAGGTCGATGTCGCCGTAGATGATCCCCAGCTGGCGGCACCCCGCCCCGTAGTGCCGGTTGATCTCATCAACAGTCTGCACGGTCGGGGTCTCCGCCCGCCACCGCCGCTGCAACTCGGTCACCGCCAGATCCGCGGCCTGCTGGCGGGCGCTGTGGGACTCGACCTGCTCGGCGGTGCCGCCCACCACGTTCTGGACCACCACCACCGCCACCGCAGCCAGTCCCGCCACCGCGGCCACCACCAGCAGCCACTCCAGAGTTGTCAACCCCGCGTCGCCGCAGCAGCCACGAACTGCCGGCCCCGATCCAGCGCGACCGCCGGCGTCGCGGTGGCCGCCACCAACGCAACCAGGGGTCCCCCGGCTTCGAGCTACCAACCCTGCGCGACCAACTCGTCCCACTCGGCGCGATAGCGCGCAGGCACCTCGACGTGCGGGCTGGCTGCCAGGGCGTCGACGATGGCGCGGGAATAATGCTCGCGCTGAGGCGCCAACAACTCGTCACGGGTTGCCTCATCTAGACTCGGATAGGTAACCGCATAGCGGGCGCACTCGTGTTTGAGTTCCTGGAACTCATAGTACGACATCCCGAAGGTAGGCTCGATGATCTCAGGGAACACGTCATAGCCGCGCCCGTCTGCTATCACGAACAGCTCCACCTCAGGCCACCGCGAGTCGCGGGCGCACTCCTCGAGCGCCTCAAAGAACGCATAGTGCAGCACCCGCGAACCACCTTCCTCCAGAAGCGACGAGGTCGCCGCGCGCGTGAAATAGAACACGTCGCTCTCGAAGGCAGATGTGGCCTGGTCGTTGCCCGCAATGTATGAGGACGCACTCCAGGCCCTGCTGATCTCGAAGTCAGTGATGAACCGAGCGGTCGGCGGAATATCGATGATGTAGGCCTCGAGGAACCCCAGCACCCCCAACTCCTGCACGAGCCTGGCCGCGCTGAGCTCCAACACTCCCGGTACATCGAGCAACTCCAAGTCACTGAGTTCTCTCGGGTCCCTCATGTCCGCAGCCCCGGCGCCAGAGCCCGGCCCCGAGCCACCGCCCGACGCCACGGGCTGACCCTCGGCAAGCTCCTCGCCAGCGTGCTGCGATCCCGAACACCCCAACAACGCCACGCTCGCCGCAAACACCCCGGCCGCTGCCGCGCCCCAGCCCCGGCCACCAAGCCGACGCGCCCGCAGCGCACCCCGTCCACCCCCCTCATCCACGATGGTCATCCGTTCTCCTCAAGCAAGGCCAAGCACGCATTGACGACCGAGGTCAAGGCGCTGGGATCTCTGGTCGCCACCATCTCAACAATCGCGTACGCGCACTCAGCCGGCCGCCGAACCCCTCGCGTGAAGGCCGGATACAGGTAGTCGTCAACATTCGCTCCCACAGTTCGCCGGTGCCAGACCAGATCGGAGCGATAGTCGCATTGCCAGTAGTCCGAGGACACTGACTGGCATCCCTCGAGCAACTCCTCCGAATCAAGCACCAGCGTCGTGCCGTGGGTTGCGTACGGATCGGACGTCTCCAAAATCTCATCGCTGGTCTTGCCGATGTAGCGACGGGATTCTCGGATTCGCCGGCAGGTGTACACACTCACCCCGCCCGACAGTTCGGTCTTGAAGCAGCTGTTGGTCCAACGATGGCCCGCCGGCTGCGGCACTATGCTCGAATGATGCCGCATGTCTAGCTTCTCCAGTGGTCGGATGCATGAGTCGCCGACCAGTTGTTGGCCCGTGGGGCAGTTGGCGACGGCGCTTAGGGTGAGCTTGTAGCTGCCGGTGGTCTCGGTTCTGTAGGTGCTGGCTGCGATGGTGTAGTGGCCTGCGGCGAGGTCCAGGCTTGCCAGTCTCGAGTTGTAGCCTTCGCCGCCGTCGTCGTCGTGGCGCAGTTTGGCGCCGCGGGGGTTGTGGCCCGACAGCAGGAACAGGTACGTGTCGGCGCTGGAGGTGAGGTCTATGGTGACGATCGCGGGCACGTTGAGGGTGAACTTGTAGTGGTTGGCGAAATAGGTGCGGCTGCCGTCGCGCCGGCCTGCAGGCAGCAGGCAGGTGTCGACCCATGTGCCGCTGTGGGGGCCCAGAGTACCTGCTGTGATGGCGCCTGTGCCGAGCTGGGTCGTGCACACCGGAATCGCGCAGCTGCGGTCGGGCTGGGGCCGTTCGTAGCCGGGACATTTCACCGCCACATCGAAGTCGATGGTGTCTGTCCGGCCGAGCAGGCTGAACTCGAGTGCGGCGTCGTAGGCGCCCGCAAGCGTCGGGGTGCCCGCGAAGCCGACGCTACGCGAACCCGCCGACAGCGCGAGGATCAGCCCCTCGTCTGGAGTAACCGGCACCCGCTTCGGCTCCCGTTCCGCCGCCTTCAGTACCGCGGCGGCCGGCTCGTAGGTGAAGCCGCCTCTGAACCGCTTGCCTTCGGTGGCGTCATAGGAGTCCTCCAAACCCGACACGGCCACCTCGAGTCCGCAGCTGCCGTCGACTTGCCGGGTGAGATCCTTGTGACACGACGCGACTACTTCGAAGGCGCGGGTGTCCACCCGGCCGGACTGGGTGAACTCGAGAGTGACCTCGTACGTGAGAGCGAAGTCCGGGGTGCCGGCCATCCCGACGGCCGCCAGGCCCTCGACGCCCCGGACAGGGACGGCGACTACGGTGAGGCCCAGCCCGTCGGGTTCCACCGTGACGCCGGTGATCTCCGCGTCGGCGGGCCGGTAGGTGAAGCTCTCGCGCAACATCACGTCCACGGTGGCGTCATAGGAGTCCTCCAGCCCTGTGACCGTAACCTCCTCGGGAACCTCCTCGTCCTCGGCGGCGAGGTCTGCGTCCACGGTGAGGGTGAAGCTGCCCTCGGTGCGGGCGCGGAAGGTGGTTGCCTCGATCGTGTAGTCGCCAGCGGGGAGATCGATAACCAGACGCGAGTCACGGGTCGAGGAATCCGCGTCGTCGTTGCGGGCCCGCACCGCGCCACCGCTGCCGTGTCCAGTCAACAAGAACAGGTACGTGTCCACACTGGAGGACAAATCGATGGTCACACGCGAGCCGGCGGCGAGGGTGAACGTGTAGTACCAGACATAGTAGGGCGTCCCAGCGTTGCCGCGGTGGGCCGCGACACAATCATCAGAAGCCGACCAGCTGCCCGACACCGACCCCGCCGATCTCAGCGACGTCGAGCAGTCCTGCTCGGGAACCGGTGGCGCGGTAGTCGTAGGCGGCGCCGTCGTCGTAGGCGGCACCGTAGTCGTAGGCGGCACCGTAGTCGTAGGCGGCGCCGTAGTCGTAGGCGGCGCCGTAGTCGTAGGCGGCGCCGTAGTTGTCGTCGGGGCGGTAGTTGTCGGCGGTTCAGTCGTAGTTGGCGGTGTAGCGGTGGCGGGCTCGGTGATGATGCAGTTCGTTCCCGACAGGCGCCCCGACGAGCACGAATACGATGTCGTCGAACTCCGACCCCGCACAAGAACCCGCGTGCAGCTGCTGCCCGACAGCGACCACCCCGACGAACACGACCACGACGCGCCGGCAGAGCCGGTCTCGGTGAGCATGCACTGCCGCCCGCTCAGAGTTCCCGACGAACACGAATACGATGTCGTCGAACTCCGGCCGCGCACAAGAACCCGCGTGCAGCTGCTGCCCGACAGCGACCACCCCGACGAACACGAATACGTCGGGCTCGCCCTGAGGGTCCTATAGCAGCTGCTGCCAACCAGCGTGTACCCGCTCGTGCAGTACTTCTCGGTCGTCGTGCCGCGAGGGCACACCGACACACCACCGACCCTCACCCACCCGCTCGGGCAGGCCGTCCTGGCGGAAGCCGGCTTCCTGATTGCGGCTCAACCCTGAGAAGGCCGCCTGCGAGGGCTAGCCGTTGTGACACCAGCGGTCGCCTGGTCCGGTTCCGGCCGCGAGGAACGCTATCCCATGAGTGAGCAACTTTTGATGCATTGGAAGCAACACGAATGATGCATCAGGAGAAGCTCGTACGGTACATTGGCAGCAGTGGAACGAGCTTGGACGCCCCATCCAAAAAGAGGATACCTACAACGTGTGGTGGACGCCGAAGTGGACGCCGGGCTCCTGGCGATGGCTGCGGTGGTGCTGGAAGGGCCTCGCGCCTGCGGCAAGACCTCCACGGGGCGGCAGCACGCGCGCAGCGAGGTGATGTTCGGATCAGACCGCAGCGCCCGGATCGCCGCCGGTGTGGAACCAGCCGGGCTCCTGGCGGGGCCGGAGCCTCGGCTGCTCGACGAGTGGCAGCTCGCGCCCGAGATCTGGAACCAGGTGCGGGCCGCCTGCGATGAGGGCCGCCGTCCAGGCATGTTCATTCTGACCGGCTCCGCAGTTCCGGCAGACGACATCACCCGCCACAGTGGTGCCGGACGCATCATGCGGATCCGGATGCGGCCGATGTCGCTGCGAGAGACGGGCCTGTCGACGGGCGAGGTGTCCATGGACGCCCTCTTCAGCACGGGCACCAGGTTCGCGGACCGGCCCGCCGCCGGCCTCGGCGAACTGATCGAGGCAGCGTGCCGGGGCGGTTGGCCGGGCTGCGCGCACATGGACACGGCCGCCGCGCAGGCGTATGCGGCGTCGTACCTTCAAGAGGTCTGTCGCGCCGACATCCCGCTGCTCGGCGGCCCGGAACGCGATCCGCAGGGTGTCGAGCGGCTGCTGCGGTCGCTGGCTCGCAACGTGGCGACGGAGGCGTCGCAACGTACCCTAGCGAGCGACACCGCTGGCGACCGTCCCCTCGACTCCCGCACCGTCGGCGCCTACCTGGACGCGCTGCGACGTGTGTTCGTGGTCGAGGATGTGCCCGCGTGGTCGGTGGAACTGCGCTCACGCGCCCACCTGCGTCGCGCCGCCAAGCGCCATCTGGCCGACCCGTCGCTGGCAGTGGCCGCGCTGGCCGGCAACCCGCAGCGGCTCGGGAAGGACCTCCCGACCTTCGGCCTGCTGTTCGAGTCCATGGCTGTGCGCGATCTTCGGGTCTACGCCCAAGCCGTCCGGGGTCGGATCGCGCACTACCGCGACAGCAGTGGGCTCGAAGTCGACGCCATCGTCGAACGGGGCGACGGCACCTGGATCGCGCTGGAGGTCAAACTCGGCGGCGAGGCAGCCATCGACCGCGCCGCGAGGTCGCTCCTGAAGTTGGCCGACACCGTAGAGCACCGCCATGTCGGCCCGCCCGCGAACCTGGTGGTTGTGACGGCCACCGGCTACGGCTACCGCCGCGACGACGGTGTGCTGGTGGTCCCCCTGACCGCGCTGGGCCCCTGACCGCGACATCTCACCGTCGGTGTGCGCCCGCCGAGACAGGACCTGGACCGAGTTGGACCACCGGCCGCGCCTCGAGCACGCCGCCCGCGTCCTCGCAGCCGCCGATGCCACCGCGACCACGCCTCAGGTTCCGGCAGCAGCGACACAGCCGACCGGTCGGGACATGCGTAGTCAGGCGACGGGGTGGCGGCGCTGGCGGTCGGCTTCTATCAGGGACTCGATCGCCTCAACAGCCCGGCTCAAGTCGTCGTTCACGACTATCTCGTAGCCCATCCTGAGGGCCTCGGCGCGTTCGGAAGCGGTCTTCCTCATCCGGCGAGCGATGGTCTCGGGATCGTCGCCCCTGAGCTCGAGCCGGGCTCGCTGGTGCTCCGGGCTGGGCGCGTCGACGAAGACCAGCACGACATCGGGCAGCAGTTCCTGAACCTGCTGCCCGCCGCGCACGTCGATCTCGAGCAGTACGTCGGCTCCCTCGGGAGGGTCGGGAACCGGGGTGCCCTGCAGGTAGTCGAGGAACTCCACCCACTCGAGGAATCCATCGGCCGCGATGGCCGCCTCGAAGGTGGCGCGGTCCACGAATCGGTAGGCGTCGGCCGGTTCTGAAGTCCGGCGGGGACGGGTGGTCCATGACCGCGACAGCCACAGATTCCGGTCGCGGTCCAGCAGCAACTCGACGATCGTGCCCTTGCCCACACCCCCCGGGCCAGAGACGATGATGACGGATCGACCCTCGAGCGAGGTCACCCCGCGAGGCTACCGAGGCCGGCGCACCTCGGCCGTATCGACCGCTGCGCCCGGGACCTCTTGCCGATCAGCCGAAGTCTTCGAGCAGCTGACCTCTCTGCCGGCTCCCCAGCCCGCGCAGGCGGCGGCTGTCGGAGATCCCGATCCGCTCCATCACCTTGCGTGCCTTCACTTTTCCCACACCGGGCAGCGACTCGAGCACGGCCAGCACCTTCATCTTGCCGACGGTGTCGTCCTCGACGCGGCCGAGCAGGTCCGAGAGTGAGACGTCGCCGGCCTTGAGCTGGGCGCGAAGCTCAGCGCGCTCCCGCCGGACCGCGGCAGCCTTGACCAGCGCCTCGCGGCGAACCTCGTCTGAAATGGAAAAGGGTTGTGCCATGGGGTACGAGATTAGCTGAGTCAGCGCTAGCGCGCCAGCAACCTGCGCTCCTCGCTTCAAGCGCAAGATCTACAACTGCGCTACTGCTGGAGGCTTCGATGCAGACGCTCGGCCGCCTCGACGGGGTCGGCGGCCCTGGTGACGGGCCTGCCCACGACCAGCAGGTCCGCTCCGGCCGCTAGGGCCTGGACCGGCGATGCCACCCGCCGCTGGTCGTCCACGGAGTCACCCGCCAGCCGGATGCCCGGTACGGCCCGGATCAACTCCGGCCGGATGTGGCGGGTCGCGGTCAGGTCGGGGGCGGCGCAGACCACGCCGGCACACCCGGCCTCGAACGCGACCTCCATGCGTTCAGCCACCAGGTCGCGGGTGGCGGCCACCTCGGCCTCGCTGGTGAGCACGGTCACGGCCAGCACTCCCGCCGGGCGGGTCGCGCCCTCGGCCAGCCCCTCCGCCCCGGCCCGGAGCATCTCGGTGCCGCCGGCGGCGTGAATCGTCAGGTACGACACGCCCAACTCGCCCACGACGCGGGCTGCCCGGGCCACGGTGTTGGGGATGTCGTGGAGCTTCAGATCGCAGAAGACGTCGTAGCCGAGATCGATCATGGCCCCGATGGCCTCGGGACCCGCAGCCGTGTACAACTCCAAGCCGATCTTGGCGACGCGGAAGTGCCCGACGAGCGATCGGGCCAGACGGGACGCCGCCACCAGGTCGTCGACATCGAGCGCCACCGCGAGCCGGTCGCGCACCGCTTCGTCCATCGGATGCTCCTCCATGGGTTGATTCTCCCCTATGGCGCCGGCCATCCCCTCATTAGAAGCTCTTAATCCGGCCCCTGGTGAGCTGCTCCGATCAGCTCGGACAGGCTCGCCACATCGTTGCCGTCACACCACTGCCGCAGCTCGGCCAGCACCTTCCACGGAGCCCGGGGATCGGCGAAGATTGCCGTGCCCACCTGCACCGCCGACGCGCCGGCCATCAGCATCTCGACCGCGTCGGCACCGCTGGCCACCCCGCCCACACCGATTACGGGCACCTCCGGGAGCGCCTCGTGGACGTCGTAGACAGCCCGCACCGCCACTGGATGCAGCGCCGCGCCGCTCACGCCGCCGCGCCGCCCGCCGAGAGCAGGGCGCCGCCTGCCGATGTCGATGACCAGCCCTGACAGCGTGTTGGTCAGGACCACCGCCTCTGCCCCGCCCCGCACCGCGGCCGTGGCCATGGCGACCAGCTCCGGGGTGTTGGGGCTGAGCTTGGCCCAGCGGGGCCGCCCGCAACCGGCAGTGGCCGCCAGCACAGCCTCGGTCGCCTCCGCCGAGTGGGCGAACATCCGCATGCCGTCCTCGGTGTTGGGGCACGACACGTTCACCTCGACCGCCACGATCTCAGCAGGCCCAGCGGCCAGCAGCTCAGCGGCGCGGCGGTAGGCATCGACGGTGTCGCCCCAGATGCTGGCCACCACGTCGGCGCCCGCGTCGATGAGGGCGGGCAGATCATCATCGAGCCAGGCGGCCACCCCCGGTCCCTGGAGTCCCACGCTGTTGATCATCCCCGCCGCCGGCGAGCTCAACGGGTGCAGCCTGGGCGGCGGGTTGCCCGGCCAGGGTCCGTGGCTGAGCGACTTCACCACCACCGCTCCGAGATCACGCAGCGGACCGTAGGGCGCCAGCTCGGCCCCGTGGCCCGACGCGCCCGACGCCGTCATGACCGGTGCCCGCAGCGCAACGCTGCCGACGCGGGTAGCCAGGTCGACCATCTAGGCCGCGCCCCGGAGGCTCCGGTGATACTCCTGGAGGCTCCGCACGGTGGGATCGAGGCCGTGACGGTCCCGCAGGCCGTAGGCCGCGGCCAGCGCCGCGGCCCCGGTGGTGACCAGAGGCAACCCGGCCCGTCCCGCCGCCGACCGGATGTGGGCTCCGTCGGCTCGCGGGCCCCGCCCCCGGGGTGAGTTGATCACCAGCTGGATCTCGCCCGCCTCGATCAGATCGACGGCATGGCGGCCCTCGTCGTCGCCCAGCTTGGCCACCTCCACAGCCACGGACACGCCTCCTGCCCGCAGGAACTGGGCGGTGCCGGTGGTGGCGGCCAGCCGGTAGCCGAGCCCGTGGAAGATCCGGGCGGCCCGCAGCCCGGCCTCCTTGTCGCGGTCGGCCATCGAC
The DNA here is from genome assembly GCA_965221605.1 of Candidatus Aldehydirespirator sp. GTDB lineage: Bacteria > Actinomycetota > Acidimicrobiia > Acidimicrobiales > Aldehydirespiratoraceae > Aldehydirespirator. Next base: position 28,801 of record CBDCSK010000001.1, on the reverse strand, counting down.
ATGAACACCGTGCCCTCCGCGGGGAGCCGGGTGCCCGCAGCCAGCTGGGCCTTGACGAACGCCAGTCCCGGCGTCGCGTCCAGCGCCATGACCTCGCCGGTGGAGCGCATCTCGGGACCGAGCACGGCGTCGGCCTCGGGGAACCGGTTGAACGGCAGCACGACCTCCTTGACCGCCACGTAGTCGGAGTCCTGCGGCAGCCCGCCGGACGCCGCCGGCAGCATGCCCTCGGCCCTCAGCTCGGCCAGCGTCGCCCCGACCATCACCCGGGCCGCGACCATGGCCAGCGGCACCCCGGTGGCCTTGGCGACGAACGGCACCGTACGCGACGCCCTCGGGTTGGCCTCGATCACGAAGACGTCATCGGTGCCGGGGCCGCTCCATCGCGACGGCATCCCCAGGGGGCCGCCAGAGTCTCGCCTCACCGCGAACTGGACGTTCAGCAGGCCGGTGACGTCCAGTGCCGCCGCGATGCGGCGAGTGTGCTCGCAGATGGCCGCGACCACCTCGTCGCTCAGCGTGGTGGGCGGGATGGTGCAGGCCGAGTCCCCGGAGTGGACGCCAGCCTCCTCGACGTGCTCCATCACCGCGCCGATCTGCACCTCCCCGGTGCGGTCCCGCACCGCGTCCACATCGACCTCGGTGGCGTCCTCCAGGAAGCGGTCCACCAGCACGGGTCGCTCCGAGGCCGGACCGCCCTCGCGGCCGAGCGACCCGAAGTCGGCCAGTTCGTCGAGCGCGGCCGAGAGCTGGTCCTCGTCGTAGACGATGGCCATGGCCCGGCCACCGAGCACGTAGGAGGGACGCACCAGCACCGGATAGCCGAGGTGGCTCGCCACCTCGGCGGCGTCGGCATGGCTCGTGGCCGCGCCGCCCGGCGGCTGCGGAATGCCCAGGCGGGTGCACAGGGCGTTCCAGCGCTCGCGGTCCTCGGCCTCCTCGATCGACGCCGGCGGGGTGCCCAGCACCAGCTCCGGCGGGAGCCGGCCGGCCAGAGCCAGCGGCGTCTGCCCGCCGAGGGAGACGATCACGCCCACAGGATCCTCGGCCGCGATCACGTTGGCCACGTCCTCGGGCGTGAGGGGCTCGAAGTAGAGCCGGTCGTTGGTGTCGTAGTCGGTGGACACCGTCTCGGGATTGCAGTTCACCATCACGGTCTCGTACCCGGCGGCCCGCAGGGCCTGCCCGGCATGGACACAGCAGTAGTCGAACTCGATTCCCTGGCCTATCCGGTTGGGGCCGGACCCGAGGATCAGCACTCTCGGCTTGGTGGCCGGCCGTATCTCGTCGGTGTCCTCGTAGGTGGAGTAGTGGTAGGGGGTGGTCGCCTCGAACTCGGCCGCGCAGGTGTCGACCGTCTTGAAGGTGGGCAGAACCCCGGCGCTCTCCCGCGCCGCCCTCACGCTGCGTGGCGAGGTGTCCCACAGGTGTGCGAGTTGGGCGTCGGAGAAGCCCAACCGCTTGGCCCGGCGCCATCCGGCCCGGCTCATCGCGGCCGGCTCCGTCGTCTCGAGCGCCCGCCTCTCGGCGCAGACCCGGCCGATCTGGTCGAGGAACCACCGGTCCACGCCGGTGGCCGCCTGCACGGCCTCGACCGGCTCGCCCCGGCGCAACAGCGCCTCCAGCTGGAAGATCCTCTCCGGCGTGGGCACGGCGGCGGCCTCCATCAGCTCGGCGTCACCGAGCCGGTCATAGGCCGCCTCGGCAGGGTCGGCGTTGAGCCCCAGCCGGCCCTGCTCCAGTGAGCGCAGGCCCTTCTGCAGCGACTCGCAGAACGTGCGGCCGATGGCCATCACCTCGCCCACGGACTGCATCGACGTTCCCAGCTCGGTCGAGGCCGCCTGGAACTTCTCGAACGCCCAGCGGGGGATCTTGGTGACGACATAGTCGAGGGTCGGCTCGAAGGACGCCGGAGTCACCTCGGTTATGTCGTTGGGGATCTCGTCGAGCGCGTAGCCCACGGCCAGGCGGGCCGCGATCTTGGCGATGGGGAAGCCGGTGGCCTTGGAGGCCAGCGCCGAGGAGCGGCTCACCCGGGGATTCATCTCTATGACCACCTGGCGACCGGTGGCCGGATCGACCGCGAACTGCACGTTGGACCCGCCGGTCTCCACCCCCACCCGGCGCAGCACCGCGAACGCCGCGTTGCGCATCTGCTGGTACTCCGGGTCGCTGAGAGTCTGCGCGGGGGCGACGGTGATGGAGTCGCCGGTGTGCACCCCCATCGGGTCCAGGTTCTCTATGGAGCAGACCACCACGCAGTTGTCGGCCCGGTCGCGCATCACCTCGAGCTCGAACTCCTTCCAGCCCACGATCGACTCCTCGACCAGGATCTCGGAGATGGGGCTGGCGTCCAGCCCGGCCCCGGCCACCCGCTCGAACTCGTCGGGGGTCTCGGCGATGCCGGCGCCGCGGCCGCCGAGGATGTACGCGGGTCGCACGATCACCGGCAGGCCCACGGTCTCGAGCACCTCTCGGGCCTGCTGCATGTCCTTGGCGATTCCCGAGCGGGGGACGTCCAGTCCGATCTCGAGCATGGCCTGCTTGAAGAGCTGGCGGTCCTCGGCGGTGGCGATGGCGGCCGCGTCGGCCCCGATCAGCTCGGTGCCATTGGCCTCCAGGACGCCGCCGGCGACCAGCTCCATGGCCAGGTTCAGCCCGGTCTGGCCTCCGAGGGTGGGCAGGACGGCGTCGGGATGCTCCCGCTCGATGATGCTGGCCAGCACCGCGGCGTCGAGCGGCTCGACGTAGGTGACATCGGCCACTTCGGGGTCGGTCATGATCGTGGCCGGGTTGGAGTTGGCCAGGATCACCCGGTAGCCCTCGGCCCGCAGCACCCGGCAGGCCTGGGTTCCGGAGTAGTCGAACTCGCAGGCCTGGCCGATGACGATGGGTCCGGAGCCGATGATGAGGATCGACTCGATGTCGTCACGCCGGGGCACGGCAGCCGACTCCAGGGGTCTCGTCTATCCCGTCACGCCGCGGCACGGCAGCGGTCCATCATCTCGGCGAAGTGGGCGAAATGGTGCCGGGCCTCGTGGGGCCCGGGACCGGCCTCGGGGTGGTACTGGACGCCGAAGGCGGCCTCGCCGTCGACCGTCAGGCCCTCGACGGAGTCGTCGTTGAGGCACACGTGGGTCTCGGTCACGTCGGGCACCGAACCGGCCTCCACCGCGAAGTTGTGGTTCTGGCTGGTGATCTCTATACGACCGGTGGCGGTGCAGCGGACGGGCACATTGCCGCCGTGGTGGCCGAAGCGCATCTTGAAGGTCCGCCCGCCCAGCGACAGCGCCAGCAGCTGATGCCCCAGGCAGATCCCGAAGACCGGAACCTCGCCGACGAGGCTCCGCAGCGCCTCGATCACCGGGCCGGCCAGTTCCGGGTCGCCGGGTCCGTTGCTGAGGAACACGCCGTCAGGCCGCCTCGCCAGCACTTCCGCCGCGGGTGTGTGGGCCGGCACGACGGTCACAGTGGCCAGCTCCCGCAGGCAGTCCAGGATGGTGGACTTGATGCCCAGGTCGTAGGCCACCACCCGGCGGGGGCCGGGGCCCACGGTGTAGGCGTGCTCGGTGGTGACCTCGCTGACGAGGTCGACGCCGCTGGTGCCGGGCTCGGATCGCGCCGCGGCCAGCAGCGTGGCCTCGTCGGCCGTGCCGAACGCGCCGGGCATGGCCCCGGCATCGCGTATGTGGCGGGTGAGCCGGCGGGTGTCGATGCCGGTGATGGCGGGCACGCCGTGACGGCACAGGTAGTCGTCGAGGCTGCCGGTGGCCCGCCAGCTGCTCGGTCGCCGGGCCAGGTCCCGCACGATCACGCCCCGGCAGTGCGGCCGAGCCGACTCGGAGTCGGCCTCGTTGGTGCCGTAGTTGCCTATGTGGGGATACGTGAACGCGATCATCTGGCCCGCGTAGGAGGGATCGGAGATCACCTCCTGGTACCCGCTCATGACCGTGTTGAACACGACCTCGCCCGAGGCGACCGAGGCTGGGGCGCCGACGGCCTCGCCCTCGAACACCTCCCCGTCGCCAAGCACCAGCAGGGCCGGTTCCGGTGCGGTCCTGGGTGCAGTCTTGGATCCGGTCACCGGTGCGGTCATCGCTGCGGCTCGCCGTCGATCACGACGGGCTCTCCGGCCAGCAGAGTGTGGCGGACCCGGCCCCGCAGCGTCCGCCCCTCGTAGGGGGTGTTGCGGCTCGGGCTGGCCATCGCTGCGCCCGACACCGTCCAGGTCTCCTGGGGGTCGATCACGCACAGGTTGGCGGGCTCGGTGGGCGCGATCGGCCGTCCGTGGAGGTCGTCGATGGCGGCGATGGCGGCCGGCTGCCACGACATGAGGGCCACGACCTGCTCTATGGGCAGGTCCAGTTCGGTCAGGGCCAGCCCCACGGCCGTCTCCAGCCCCAGCATCCCCGGCGGGGCCGAGTCGAACGGCCTCTCCTTGTCGGTGCTGGTGTGGGGGGCGTGGTCGGTGGCGATGGCGTCGATGGTCCCGTCGGCCAGCCCGGCCCGGATGGCGGCGACGTCGTAGTCGGGGCGCAGGGGCGGGTGGACCTTGAAGACGGTGTCGTAGCCGGCACAGCTCGCGTCGGTGAGCGTGAAGTGGTGGGTGGTGGCCTCGGCCGTCACCGGCAGGCCGGCCTCCTTGGCCGCCCGCACCATGGCCACCGACCCGGCCGTGGACAGGTGCTGGAAGTGCACTCTGGACCCGGTGAGACGGGCCAGAGCGATGTCGCGCATGACCATCAGCTCCTCGGCCTCGGCCGGCTGGCCGCCCAGGCCCAGCCGGCTCGACCACTCGCCCTCGTGCATGTGTCCGCCCGCGCTGAGTTCGGCCACCTCGCAGTGCTGGGCCAGCGCGATCCGGCGCCCGCCGGCGAGGTGGTCGAGGCCGCCCGCATACTCCAGGGCCCGGCGCATGACCTGGGCGTCCTGCACGCCGTCGCCGTCGTCGGTGAAGATGCGCACCCCTAGGCGCACCAGCTCGGCCATGGGGGCGAGCTCCGCCCCCCGGCGCCCCACGGTGATGGCGGCTGTGGGATACACGTCGCAGCAGGCCCCCGCGCCGAGCTCCTGAACCTCGCGCACGACTGCGGCGCAGTCCATGGGCGGGTTGGTGTTGGGCATGGCGACCACGGCGGTGAAGCCTCCGAGGGCCGCTCCCCTGGCTCCGGTGGCGATGGTCTCGGCGTCCTCGCGGCCCGGCTGGCGCAGGTGGACGTGCAGGTCGACGAGCCCCGGGGCGACGACGCAGCCGGAGGCGTCCAGGGTGCGGTCGGCGTCCGGGGCGTCGCCGGAGTCCGGGCCGACCGCGACGACGCGGCCGTCGCCCACCACTACGTCGGCGCGGCGGCTGCCGGAGGAGTCCACGACGGTCCCGCCCCGGATGGCGATGGTGCCACCGGGAGCCACCGCGGTGAGCCGGGTGCTCATGCCGCCATCTCCCTCTGTCCCTCGGCTTGATCTAGGCCCGAGCCGAGGAGCAGGAACAGCACCGCCATGCGCACGGCTACGCCGTTGGCAACTTGCTCGGTGATCACCGCGTTGGGCCGGTCGGCCACGTCGCCGTCGATCTCAACGCCCCGGTTCATGGGGCCGGGGTGCATGATGAGCGCGCCGTCGGCGAGGCGGTCGGCCCGGGATGAGTTGAGGCCGTACTCGGCCCTGAACTCCCTGAGCGAGGGCACCAGGGCGCTGGCCTGACGTTCGAGCTGCATCCTCAGCAGGTAGCAGATGTCGATCTCGCCGAGGATGTCGTCGAAGTCGTGGGTGACGGCCACGGGCCATCCGTCGAGGCTGGAGGGCAGCAGCGGGCGCGGGGCCACCAGGGTGACCTGGGCGCCCATGGCCGCGAAGGCGAGCACGTCGGAGCGAGCCACCCGTGAGTGGAGGATGTCGCCGACGATGGCCACCCGGGCGCCGTCGAGGTCGCCCAGGTGGGTCCGGGCGGTGTAGAGGTCGAGCAGCGCCTGGGTGGGATGCTCGTGGCGACCGTCTCCGGCGTTGATGACCGAGGCGTCGATCCAGTCCCCCACCCGGTGGGGAACCCCGGCACAGGAGTGGCGCACGACGATCGCGTCGATTCCCATGGCGTCGATGGTCTGCACCGTGTCACGCACCGACTCGCCCTTGTTCACCGACGACGAGCGAACGGTGAAGTTCAAGGTGTCGGCCGACAGCTGCTTGGCGGCCGCCTCGAACGACAGCCGGGTGCGGGTGCTGTCCTCGTAGAACAGCCAGGCCACTGTCTTTCCCCGCAGGGCCGGGACCCGCGGCATGGCCCGCTCGCTCACCTCCGCGAACGAGTCGGTGAGGTCGAGGATGCGCTCCAGGTCGGGACGGATCAGGTCGTTGATCGACAGCAGGTGCTGCCGTGGCCGGTCGCGGCCTGATGGGCTCATGCGATCGCTCCTGTGCGGGTGGCGCGGCTCATTCCGGCTCCCCGAGGTACACCCCGTCGGGGCCCACGTCGACCATCTCGGACCGGCTCGTGGGGAGGTTCTTGCCGACGTAGTCGGGACGGATCGGCAGCTCCCGGTGGCCCCGGTCCACCATCACCGCCAGTTGCACCGCCCGGGGCCGGCCCCACGTGTGCAGCGCATCCAGCGCGGCCCGCACGGTGCGGCCGGTGAACAGGACGTCGTCGGTTAGCACGACCACCTTGCCGTCGAGGTCGGTGGGGATGTCGGTGACCGCCTGGGGCAGCACGGGCCGCAGGCCTATGTCGTCGCGGTGCAGGGCCACGTCGAGCGAGCCGACCGGCACGTAGGTTCCCTCGATCTCCGACAGGGTCTCGGCGACGCGGTGCGCGATTCCGACGCCGCCGGTCTGCAGGCCGATCACGATCAGGTCCTGAGTGCCGTGGTTGCGCTCGATCACCTCATGGGTCATCCGGCGGACGGCCCGCTCGACGTCGTCGGCCGTCATGACCCGGGTCCGAGCACGGAACGTGCCGCTGGCGTGAGGCACCGTGAAGCGGCGTTCTCGTTCGGCCATTATGTCCTCCCCGTTCGAGCCTCACCGGACCCGTTTCACGGTCGGGAGGCGACGGTATCACCGGTCGCGCCAAGACGCGCGCATGACTTCGATATCGATTCTGACCTGCCTGTTTGTCGCGCTATTGGAGCACTCGACGCGCAGAGCCCTCGATCTCGGCGTCTCGCAACTTCGCCAAATGCTCTTGCTCGAAACAACTGCGCTATAGATAATGCTCTCGTCTGCTGCGGTTCAGACGCGACAGACAGACTGGCAGATTCAGGATGGGCTGCGGGTGATCAAGGACTTTCTGATCGAGCGGGAGCCCATCACCTGGTCAGCGCCGGAGGGCTTCCCATCTTCGCTCGTGCCAGCGGGGCTGTTCACCCAAGAGGCCCCTAGCGGGCTGGAAGTGCTTCTTGCTACGGCGACGCGCCGGCCAAGGGCCGACGACCTGCGCAGAGCATGGTCGAAGCGTCGTGGTGGCCGGGCCAGCCCCGTGCTGCTGATCGCCGCCTACCCCGGAAGCGAGGGCCTGCGGGTCTCCTTGTGCGGCCCCACTGGTGACCAGCCGATGGTGCAGCACGATGTTGAGGCGTCGCAGGCCGAGCGGTTGGCAGAAGTCGCACTCGCGGAACCAAGCCACCATGCGGCCACCCGGTTCCTGCTCGCCAACCTGCCTGAGCTGGACTCCCCTATGCCGGGCGTGCGCAACGTCGGTCTGCTGGCCACGCAGGAGCTTCGTGCAGGCGTACCCGATCGGCCCGACTGGCGAGAGTCCGGCGAGCGGGCCCGGCCGCTGCTGGGGCTGCGGGGCCGCCAACTCGTGGAGAGCCTCGGTTACGGGATCGAGGTCCTCTCCACGAACACGTCGATGCTGACCATCAACGGGCGTAACCGTGCGATAGCGGTGTTCTGCGATGAGGACGAGCCCTTCGACGCCCCCGCGCAGCGCTTCAATGGCACGTCCCCGGTGTCGCAGGCACTAGCGGTTGCCGATCAGCAGAACGTGGACTGGGTCATTCTCACTCGGTCCGCGGAGATCCGCCTGTACGCGGCGCGATCTGACACCGGTGTGGGCCGCAAGGGCCGAGCTGAGACGTTCGTGGAACTGAACCTGTCGCTGCTTCCCGCTGAGCTAGCTGGATACCTGCATTTGTTGTTCTCGGTGGACGCGCTGGTCGAGAACGGAAGCCTGGAGACGATCCTGGACCGCTCGGCTGACTTCGCCGCGGAGCTGGCGGTCCGGCTTCGTGAACGGGTGTATTTCCAGACGGTGCCAGCCCTCGCTGATGCCGTTGCCTACCGCTTGGGCAGGGATCCCACCGGCGCCGACCTCGAGGATGCCTACGAGCAGGTGATGGTGATCCTGTTCCGGCTGCTGTTCGTGGCCTACGCCGAGGACAAGGACCTCCTCCCCTACCGCACCAATGACCACTACACCGTCCACTCTCTCAAGCGCCTTGCCCGCCGCCTCACCGACGACCGCCGCGCCGGACGGGACCACTACGACGAGCAGGCAACGTCGCTGTGGCACGACGTGCAAGAGGTGTGGCGGGCAGTTGACAAGGGAAACGCCAGTTGGGGCGTACCCGCCTACAACGGCGGCCTGTTCTCGGACGACCCGGAGGTGAGCCCACCGGGCGCGGCCCTCGCCGCGTTGGAGTTGACCGACACCGAGTTCGTACCCGCGCTGAATGGACTGCTCATCGACGAGGGCCCGGAAGGGTACGGACCGGTCGACTTCCGATCATTGTCGGTGCGGGAGTTCGGCACCATCTACGAGGGACTGTTGGAGTCGCGACTTGCCGTCGCCCAGGACGATCTGACCGTAAGCAGGATCAAAGGGAAGGACCAGTACATACCCGCGGGCGATGACGACGAGGTGGCAGTACCCGTCGGATCGGTATATCTGCACAACCAGTCGGGTGAGCGCAAGGCCAGCGGGTCGTACTTCACAAAGCCATTCGCGGTAGAGCATCTGCTTGATTACGCTCTGGAGCCCGCCCTCGACGACCACATAGCTCGTCTCGAGAAGCTTCGCGACGCGGGTGATGAGGCTGCGCTGGCCGAAGCGTTCTTTGACTTCCGCTGCGCCGATATCGCGATGGGCTCCGCGCACTTTCTCGTCGCCGCGCTGGACCGGGTCGAGGCTCGGCTCTCTGCATGGCTGGCTCTTAACCCGGTGCCAGAAGTGACCGCCGAACTTCTCCGCCTGCGACAGACGGCTGAGGATGCCCTCGGCGATCTTGCCCACGGAGCAGGAATCGAGCAGAGTTCTCTACTTCGCCGTCAAGTAGCCCGCCACTGCGTGTACGGCGTAGACCGCAACCAAGTGGCGGTCGAGTTGGCCCGCCTAGCGATCTGGGTACACACGTTCGTGCCGGGGCTGCCGTTGTCGCTGCTCAACCACAACCTCGTCTGCGGCGACAGCCTGGCTGGGGTGGGCACCCTCGACGAGGTGGTTACCGCGTTCGAACCCAAGGCCGACCCCAACTCGCCGAGTCTGACTCGCGAATTGGTATTGGGTTTGCTGCGCATGGCCATTCCGGCGCTTCAACGGAGAGCACGCATCTCGGACGCAACCAAGAGGGAGATTGACGAAGCCCGATCCCTGAACCTAGATGTGGAGGCAGCGGTGGCGGGCGCCAGAGCCGCGTTCAACGTGACGACTGCCCATCGGGCCGGGGCCTGCAACCTGCCCGAGAACTTCGACGAGGAGGTTCTGATCCGTATGAGCGAGACCCGAGCCGTTGCCGATGCGGTGGCCAGGTTGAAGCCGTTGCACTTTCCCACGGCGTTCCCCGAGGTCTTCGTGCGCGACCGCTCCGGCTTCGACTGTCTCCTGGGCAATCCGCCTTGGGAGCAGGTCGTCGTCGCCGAGCACGTCTGGTGGGGCATTCACCTCCCCGGAATCCGCAGCCAGCCCGTTAGGCAAATGAACGAAGCCATCGCGAGATTCCGAGTGACGCGGCCGGACCTTGAAGAGGCCCATGCGAGGGCGCTGCACGAAGCAGAAGCGATGAGGACAGTGCTGCGAGCGGCCTTCCCGTCGCTGGGGTCCGGACGGACGGACCTCTACAAGGCGTTCGCTTGGCGCAACTGGCACCTCGTTCGCGACTCGACTGGCAGGGTAGGAATTGTCTTACCCCGTGCTGCGCTGCAAGCCAAGGGCTCTGCAGCTTGGCGTAGAGCAATCTTCAATGAAGGCTCATTCGATGATGTCGCTGTGCTGTTGAACTCCGGTGGGTGGGTCTTCGACGACGTCCACGGCCAGTACAGCGTGGGACTGTGTTCACTGCGAAAGGGCATAGAGCACAGTAAGGCCGTCGCATTCTGCGGCCCCTACTCCAGTTGGACGAGCTACCGGCGTGGTCACGGGTCGGAAGTCGACGAAGTGCCTTCTTCAGAGTTCCTCGCGTGGTCAGACGATGCCAGCTTCCCCCAACTGCCGGACCATCCCGGAGCCCTTACTTTGTTCCGCAAGCTTCGCAATCACCCACGCCTCGATGGACAAGAACTAGAATCAGCCAGCCAGCCAGCCAGCGGTGGCGGGTTCGACCGTTGCAGGGCGATCTCAACTCGACGACCGACAAGTTTCGGTTCATCCTCGACAGCGGCTCGTCGGCCCGCACCGAGAACTCGACTCCACCAACGACAAGCGCCGGTTCATCCTCGGTCTTTGGGAATCCGGCCGCGACGGAGACACCCGCCATCTGGCCTGTCTACAAAGGCGCTTCGTTCAATCTGTGGCAACCGGACACCGGCGTGTACTACGCGTCGGTCAACGCTGACAAGATAACCACGCACCTCTACGCAAAGCGAGCCCGGAGTCACAGGCATAGAGCCTCGCCATTCAGCGAGTTTCCAACGACCTGGATCGACGACCCTGGCACGCTTCCGTGTCGGAGGCCCCGTATCGCATTCCGGGACGTCACCAACCGGACGAACACTCGCACAGTGGTTGCAGCGCTCGTGCCCGCGCACCTCGTTGTCACTGATCAGGCTCCGTACCTGCTCTGGCCGCGAGGAACCTCGCACGACGAGGCCTTCGTGTTGGGAGTGCTGTCGTCAATGATCTTGGATTGGTTCGCCAGATGCACTGTCGAAACCCATGTGACCTTTCACCTGTTGAACAACTTTCCGATCCCGGATACGGACATCGACAACGACCCCTTGGCTCTCAGGGTCGTCGAGATCTCCGGGAGACTGGCCGCGGTCGATGACCGGTACGCCGACTGGGCCGAGGAGATTGGTGTGCCGGTGGGGTCCGTCACCGACGAGGCCACCAAGCAGGACCTGGTCTGCGAGCTTGACGCCTGCGTGGCCCATCTGTATGGGCTTGACGAGTACGACCTAGCCGTCGTCTACGAGACCTTCCACGAAGGCGCTGACTACTCCGAGCGCCACCGCGCCGTGCTCGCCTACTTCCGCCGCTGGGCACTGCGATGACTTCAGGTGGCCCCGACCCGATTCGGGTTGGAGAGGCGGATGCTATGTCGAGTTCAGCACACAGTGGCGAGGCCAAGCCGGAGTTGGCGGTCAACCGGGACGGACGGACGGTGGCCGACGCTCTCAATGGGTTCATCACGCACGCGGCTACCGACTTCGTGGGCGGAGCCAAGCTCGACATCGCTACCGCCTACTTCAACATCGGCGGGTACATGCTGCTGGCTGACTCCCTCGACCACGTCATTGGTGCTCGAATCCTCGTGGGTGCGGAGCCGACACCGCCCGAGAACCGGAGGCGCAAGCTCGGCGTCGAGTCGCCCCGTCCGGAGCGAGCCGCCCGAGCCCGGTTGAGCCAGGCGCTCGCCGACCATCAGCGGGACCTCACCATCGAACGTGACATGCTCGGGTTCTCGCTGGAGGCGGACTCGGCAGCGCAGCGGCTCGTCGGCTGGCTGCGGTCAGGTCATGTCGAGGTGCGGCGGCTCGAGGACCGCTTCCTGCACGGCAAGGCTTTTCTGGTGAGCGACCGATCCCATGGAGTAGTCGCCGGATCCTCGAACTTCACTTACGCCGGACTGGTTACGAACCTGGAGTTGAACCTCGGCAACTACGCGCCTCACACCGTCAACCAGGTGAGCGAGTGGTTCAACGAACTGTGGGAGGAGGCCTCGGACTACGACCTCGCGGCCCTGTTCGAGTCCCGATTCGAGCCGCACCCACCCCAACTCATCTACCTGCGCATGCTGTGGGAGCGCTACGGGGCTGAACTCGACGCCGAGGCCGAGGCTGATCCGACGGGAGCGAGAGAGATTCACCTCACGTCCTTCCAGACCGACGGTCTGTGGCGAGCCAGGCGCATCGTGGCCGAGCGCAACGGCGTGCTGATCGCCGACGAGGTAGGCCTGGGCAAGACCTTCCTCGCAGGCGAACTGATCCGAGAAGCCACGATGGACCGTCGCCAGCGAGTGCTGGTCATAACCCCCGCAACACTGCGCGACGGCCCTTGGCGAGCATTCACAAACCAGCACATGCTGCCAGTGGAGCTGATCTCCTACGAGGAGCTCATGGCCGACCAACGCCTCAATCCCGAACACGCCACCCAGATCAAGCTCAGAGCCGGAATCAACGAGTACGCCATGGTGGTGATCGACGAGGCCCACAACCTGCGCAACCCGGCCACGCAGCGGGCTGAGGCGCTGCGGCGGCTGCTGGCAGGGTCACCGCCCAAGCAACTCGTCCTGCTGACGGCGACGCCGGTCAACAACAGTCTCTGGGACCTTTATCACCAGCTCGGCTACTTCCTGCGCAACGACGCCGCCTTCGCCGATGTCGGCATTCCCTCCATGCGCGACCACTTCGCCAGGGCCATGGCCATCAATCCCGACGACCTGACCCCGGAGCACCTCTTCGATGTGCTCGACGCTGTGGCGGTCCGCCGGACTCGATCGTTCGTGAAGGCCTACTATCCGAACGACACGGTGCCCATCGACGGCCGCCAACAGGTCATCGCCTTCCCGACTCCCCGCGTCCGCAGGGTGAGCTACGACCTCGACGCCGTGCTGCCCGGGTTCTTCGATCGAATCGCCCGCGCGCTCGATCCCGACGCCGCCCCAGGTGATGCAGGGGCGTTGACGCTGGCCCGCTACGTCCCGTCGATGTACCGCCTGGGCCAGTCGCCGGACAACTACGAGATCCAGCTCGCCGGGCTGCTGCGCTCGGGAATGCTCAAGCGCTTCGAGTCATCCCCGTACGCCTTCGCCGAGACCTGCGACCGCATGGCCAACAGCCACGACGCCTTCCTGGCTCTGCTCTCCCAGGGCAGGGTGGCCACCGGCGACGAGTTAGCCGACTGGATGTCAGCGGACTCGGACGACATGGACGCCGCCGACAAGCACGCCGACCATCACACCGGGATCCACGAGAACGCTGCCGGCTACGACATCGAGCGGCTTCGGCGGGACGTGGCGGCGGACCGCGACCTGCTGCGATCGTTCGCGGAGACGGCCCGCTCGGTCGTCCGCCGCGAGGATCCCAACCTGGCCGAACTCGTGGAGCAACTCGCCTTCATCGCGGCCGAGGCAGCCGAGACCGCAACCGGCGAGCAGGACGAACGCAACCGGCGCAAGGTGCTGATATTCAGCTACTACGCCGACACGGTGGACTGGATCTTCGAGCACCTCACCGAGACGGTCCCGAACGACGAGCGGCTAGCGGCCTACCGGGATCGCATCGCCTCGCTCTCGGGCAACACCGGCACCGACAACAAGGAATCGGTGATCTGGGGATTCGCCCCCAGAACGACCGACGCCCCGGAGGGACGCGACGAGGACCTCTACGACATCGTCGTCACCACCGACGTGCTCGCCGAAGGAGTCAACCTGCAGCAGGCCCGCCACATCGTCAACTACGACCTGCCGTGGAACCCCATGCGCGGTGGCGTCTCATCGCCGGTGTAATAGCAGCAGGGGCGTAGGTTCCTTCGAGAACCTGTCAACTCAAGAAGGAGACCTACGCCCGTGCCAACACGAGTATCGCCCACAGAAGCTGTCCGCGCCGAGATCGACGAGCTGTTCGGCTCGGGCCGCGACATCGCGGAGGTCCTCGAGGAGGTGATGCGCCTGTCGGCGCGGCTTGTGTTGCAGCAGGTCCTCGAGGACGAGGTCACCTCCTGGCTGGGGCGGGGCTGGAACTCCCGCGCCGGCGGAGAGCGCGCCGGGCAGCGCAACGGCTACGGCGACCTGACGGTCAAGACCACCGCGGGGCCCGTGGCGCTGAAGCGCCCGAAGCTGCGCAACACCACCGAGGCGTTCGCGTCGCAGCTGCTGGGCAAGGGGGTGGTGCGCTCTGAGCCGCTGGAGGCGCTGGTCATCTCGGCGTGGGTGCGGGGCCTGTCAGATCGCGACATTGAGGCCCTGTTGGCGGAGGCGCTGGGCCCTGAGGCCGCGCTGTCGAAGTCCACCGCCAGCCGGGTCTGCGCCCGGCTGCGGGACGAGTTCGACACGTTCCGCGGCCGCGACCTCTCCGACGTCGAGCTGGACTACCTGTTCCTCGACGGGTCGCACTTCAAGATGCACGACGGATCGCGGGCTGAGCCGGTGCTGGTCGCCTACGGCATCACCACACTGGGTCGGCCGGTGCTGTTGGCCGTCGAGCCCGGCGGCGACGAGTCCTATGACGCCTGGGCCGGCTTCCTCGCCGACCTCACACACCGGGGCCTCAGGCCGCCGCTGCTGGTCATCTCAGACGGCGCGGCCGGCCTCATCGGCGCCATCGAGACCACCATGGCCTCCGCGCTGCGCCAGAGGTGCCTCATCCACCGCTGCCGCAACGTGGTGGCCAAAGTCCCCGCCGGGCGCCGCGACGAGATCAAGGCCGCGTTCTGGGAGTTGTTCGACCTGCCCGACGACATCGAGCCCGGCCAGGGGGCGGTGCGGCACGCCCAGGCCGGCATCGACGGCTTCGCCCGCCGCTACGACAGCGAGTTCCCCGCCGCCGTGCGCTGTCTGCTCAGCGACCGACAGGCGCTCACCGCGCACCTGCGGTTCCCCGCCGAGCACTGGCGCAGGATCCGCCACACCAACCTGATCGAGCGCACCTTCGGCGAGACCCGCCGAAGAGTCAAAGTCATCGGCCGGCTCCCCGGCGAAGCCAGCTGCCTCACACTGGTCTGGGCCGTGCTCGACCGGGCCTCAGCGGGCTGGCGCGGACTCACCTACACCCCCGCCATCGCCCGGTGCCTCACCGAGCTCCGCCACCAGCTCCACCAACCCGCCCACACCGTCAGCGACCAGCCCGACCGCACCGTCACAATCGCCGCCTAACATGACCCCCGGAACCTGCACCCCAACCGCTATTACACCCAATCTGGGACGCCACCCCATGCGCCTGGTGCAGCGACACGGGCGCATCGACCGGATCGGCTCGCACCACTCGGAAGTGTTCATCCGCTGCGTGTTCCCCGACACCCGCCTCGATGAACTGCTGAACCTGGAGGAGCGGCTGCACCACAAGATCAGACAGGCCGCCGCCAGCATCGGCGTAGGCGAAGTCCTTCCCGACCAGCCCGGCCAGGACGTCACGTTCACTGAGACCCGCGAGGAGATCGAACGAATCCGCCGCGAGGAAGCCGACCTGTTCGAGCGGGGCGGCACCGCCCGGGGCGCCCTGTCGGGCGAGGAGTACCGGCAGGAACTGCGCAAGGCGATCGAAGAGGGATGGCGCGCCCGGATCGAGGAACTCCCGTGGGGCTCCGGCTCCGGCATGGCCGTCAGCCCGCAGGCCGACCACAGAACGGGTTATGTGTTCTGTGCCCGGGTCGGAGACCATGACAGGGCGGTCTTCCGCTACGTGGGTCAGGGATCCGTGGCCAGCGGATCAGAACAGAGCACCCCTGAGGGCGACAACGGTGATGACGCTCCCCTCGTAGTGGCCGACACGCTGGGATGCCTTGACCGCGCCCGGCCATCCGACGGGTTCGACACTCCTCGAGTGCTCGATGACGACACCTATCTCGGAGCCTTCGACGCCTGGCAGATCGCTCGGGATGACATAGTCGAGAAGTGGAACTACTTGGCGGACAAAGCCAATCTCGAGCCCAGGATCCCTCCTGCGCTGGCTCGCGCCTCCGAGATCCTGCGTTCCCACTCCCCCGCAGAGTTGACTCAGGACCAGGTAGATCGCGCCATGGACAGCCTCGCGGCTCCCTATCCCGAGCGCACCGTGCGCACGATCCGCGCCGCCATGTCTGCCAGCGACGATCCGGCCGAACAGGCACGCGAGATCGTTCGAGTGATCAACGCCCTCGGCTTGGAGCCCTACGTCCCGCCCGACCCACTCCCCGAGATCGCACCCGAGGACGTACACGCCGTCTGCTGGCTAGCCCGGACCCACTGAGTCACCTGAGTCTTCCTGCTGCCGCAACCGGTCAAGACACCGGAGCGCCCGATCAAGGCTCCGCGAGTGAGTCCGGGCTGACAGCGGATCCCAAAGGCCGCCCGCGAACTCTCGCACGAGCGATGCATACCGGGGTCCCACTTCTCGTCCGCTCCTGGGGCGCGGGACCATACCTTCCCGAGTGTCGCGCTTCCTCGAATGCCTGCACAGGTTGACCAAGGCCTGCTTCGGGTCCTGGAGTCCCTCCAGGTTGCTTGGGATCAGTTCGAGTCCTACCGCAAAGAACCTCGCAAAGTTCTGGCGATCCGCCATCAGCCATGCCTCCATCTCGCGAACCGCCAACCGGAAGCACATGCCGGCACTAGGCGCACCGCCCAACAGCTTGAGCCGCAAGTCGGGGATGCAGTCACGCGTGTCATCGTGATCGAGGTCCCGCACGATCAACCATGGCATGTGCCTCGCCGTGCGGTTGTAGTCCGGCAGTTTGGGATCGAGTTTCGGCTTTCCCCCCTCGACAATCACGACGCCAGGCGTGAGTCCTACCGCTTCTAGCATCCTTCTGGCGACAGGATCGTCGGACCAGCCCTCCACAACACAGGTGACGGGGCGCATCAACCGAAGCTTGATATCGCCGCTACCTCGCCGGGTCGCGTCAGAGGCTCCAAGACTTGACCGAGGTTCACTCCCGCACCGATCAAGCCGCCAATGTCGGGGATTTCCGAGGCTGGCCGAACTGTCGTGCCTTCCTCGCCCGGCTCAAGCAGAATGACCTCGTCAAGGCCAAGTCCCTCGTCATCGAGTATCTCGGTGGAATGAGTGGAGAGGATGATCTGAGGACCCTTCCTGCTGGAGACCCGGCTGAGGATGGTCGGAAGTTCCCTCAGCACTGCCGGATGGAGCGATAGCTCGGGTTCCTCAAGCAGCAGGACGCGATTGCTCTTTGTGGACTTCTCAGCCAGATGCCACAACAGCGCGATGAGCCGCAACGTCCCGTCAGAGAAGTCGCGCTCTCCCTGTATTGCACCCGTGGTCCGCCAATGCGCGTAGCGAGCCTCAAGGTGCGGGCTTCCGATGTCGTCCCAGGTGAGGGCAAGCTCGTTGAGTTGGGGCAGCGCAGCTCGCAAGGCGCTGTTCACCATCTTGAGTCGGCGTGTCCTTGTTCGCTCCGGCGTACGAGCGATCTGCGCCAAGAAGTCGCTCCCGTAGGGATCGCCCGGATCATCCCGGCCGAGCTCCGGGTCACGAATCAACTGCGGCACGATGTGGCGGTAACGGATCCCTGTCAAGAACTCGACGATGCTCCGGAATTCGCGATTCGACTGCACCTGCTCCAAGGCCGTCTGAGTCAGCAACTCCTGGTCATCGTGGTCAAGTTCAGTAGGGCGCTCGACAACGAGGTCGCCATCCCTATGGACCGTTTCGGTCACCACGACCGGCCGGTGCAGGCCTCTACGCTCGCCGGTGAAATGGAGCTCGTAGGTCCAATCCACGCCATCGGAGTCCTTCAGGCCGACCTCCATACCCACCCGACCCTTGTTGTAGTTGCGCGCTGCCAAGCATCGAACATGCCTGAGGCCGCCGCGCTGCCGCACCGCCTGCTGAAGCCCGCCGCCGACGGCAGCAACGTCGCGTAGGAATCGCAGTGCGTCCAGAAGATTCGACTTGCCCGAAGCATTTGGACCGACAATGAACAGCCGGTCGGGCACATCAATCTCGACAGACTTGAAGTTGCGCCAGTTCTTGAGGACGAGTCGGCGTAAGCGCATCCTGCTGACGCTCCTTGACTTGGGCGAAGAACGGAGAGTACCAGAATAGGGAAAGGCCCTGAGCTTCGCGACGGACCCCGCTTGTGGCCTGAATCCTGTGGCGAACATCAGCACGCTTCGCACCGACCGGTGGCGTCTCATCGCCGGTGTAATAGCAGCAGGGGCGTAGGTTCCTTCAGAGAGATGTCGACTCAAGAAGGAGACCTACGCCCGTGCCTGCACGAGTATCGCCCACAGAAGCTGTCCGCGCCGAGATCGACGAGCTGTTCGGCTCGGGCCGCGGCATCGCCGAGGTGCTTGAGGAGGTGATGCGCCTGTCGGCGCGGCTTGTGTTGCAGCAGGTCCTCGAGGACGAGGTCACGGCCTGGCTGGGCCGCGACTGGAACTCGCGTGCCGCCGGCGGGCGCGCCGGTCAGCGCAACGGCTACGGCGACCTGACGGTCAAGACCACCGCGGGGCCCGTGGCGCTGCGCCGCCCGAAGCTGCGCAACACCGCCGAGGCGTTCGCGTCGCAGCTGCTGGGCAAGGGCGTGGTGCGCTCTGAGCCGCTGGAGGCGCTGGTGATCTCGGCGTGGGTGCGGGGCCTGTCTGACCGCGACATTGAGGCCTTGTTGGCGGAGGCGCTGGGCCCTGAGGCCGCGCTGTCGAAGTCCACCGCCAGCCGGATCTGCGCCCGGCTGCGTGAGGAGTTCGACAGGTTCCGCAGCTCAGACCTCTGCGGCGTCGAGCTGGACTACCTGTTCGTTGACGGCAGCCACTTCAAGATGCACGACGGATCACGCGCCGAGCCGGTGCTGGTCGCCTACGGCATCACCACCCTCGGCTCACTGGTGCTGTTGGCCGTGGAGCCCGGCGGCGACGAGTCCTATGACGCCTGGGCCGGGTTCCTCGAGGACCTCACCGACCGGGGGCTCAGACCGCCGCTGCTGGTCGTCTCAGACGGCGCGGCGGGCCTCATCGGCGCCGTCGAGACCAGAATGGCCTCCTCGCTGCGCCAGCGGTGCCTCATCCACCGCTGCCGCAACGTGTTGGCCAAGGTCCCCGCCGGGCGCCGCGACGAGCTCAAGACGGCGTTCTGGGCGATCTTCGACCTGTCCGACGGCATCGAGCCCGGCCAGGGGGCCGTGAGCGCGGCACAAGCCGGCATCGACGGCTTCGCGCGCCGCTACCAAAGCGAGTTCCCCGCCGCCGTGAAGTGCCTGCTCACCGACCGGGCCGCGCTCACCGCGCACCTGCGGTTCCCCACCGCACACCGCCGCAGGATCCGCCACACCAACCTCATCGAGCGCACCTTCGGCGAGACCCGCCGACGAGTCAAAGTCATCGGCCGGCTCCCCGGCGAAGCCAGCTGCCTCACACTGGTATGGGCCGTGCTCGACCGGGCCTCAGCGGGCTGGCGCGGCCTCACCTACACCCCCGCCATCGCCCGAACGCTCACCGAGCTCCGACACCAACTCCACCAACCCGCCCGCACCAACACCGACCAGCCCGACCGCACCGTCACACGCGCCGCCTAACATGACCACCGGAACCTGCGCCCCAACCGCTATTACACCAAACCTGGGACGCCACCCGCACCGATTCATCAGGGCGTACTAGGCGCTATGCACTCAGGACAGGCCAGGAGTTCCGTCTTGATCATCGTCGCGGCAAGGGCAGCCATGCCCGTCTGTGCATCGGAGACCGGTTCACTACGCTGAAGCGCGGCGAACTGCCGAAGGGCGTGCTGGCAGCAATGCTGCGGCAACTCGGCATCGACGGCAAGGAGTTCTGATCCGTGATCTACGCGTACCCGTGTGAAATCGCCTCAGACGAGGACGGCGAACTGGTCGTCACCTTTCCCGACGTGCCCGAGGCCATCACGGGCGGACGGGACCGCGCTGAAACACTGCGGCTCGCCGCAGATGCCCTCGGCGCGGCTCTTGCCGGATACGTCCACGACCACCGAGACATCCCCCATCCCGGCGCCGCCGCGCCCGACCAAGAACTTGTTGCGGTGCCGGCCATGATGACCGCCAAGCTCGCCCTCTACTCGGCCATGCGTTCCCAGAACATCACCAAGTCTGAGCTAGCCCGCCGGCTCGGCATCCGCCAGTCGGCGATCCAGAAGCTGACCGACCCCGACAGCCAATCTCGCATCGGCCAACTGCAAGCAGCCCTCGACGCGGTCGGATGCCAACTTGTCATCGACGTCACCGCTGCCTGACCCCTCGCGCCGTGTCACCGGTAGCCGCGATCCGACAGACGCTCGGTGCTCATGTAGCGCCGGGCCGCGTCGTCGTGCAGCAGGCCCGGACCGCAGCCGAGGCGTCAATGACGATCACCTCTCGGAACGAGCCTCGTCCAAGGCGGTCAGCACCTCCGAGCCCGGCGCATCGAGGTCGGGAAGGCTGCTCAGCAAGGCGGCATTGCCCAGGCGGCGGGTCGACTCCGGGACGACTTCGACAGACAGGCCCTCCGTCCGCAGCGCCGCCTCCAGGCGCGGGGAGGCCACCGACAGGTACACACTCGCCTGAAGGTGGATCGCGGCCGCCAGCGCCTCGATGCCCAGAAGATTGAGCTGGTGGCGGCGACGAAGCCGGCCGATGAGGGGCGCGAGGGTGCGGAGGCTCTCCAGTCCGATGTCCTCCGGCAGCTCCAGCAGCTTGGCCAGGGCCCGACTCCTCCACTCCGGCGACTGGTCGGCGAACAGTGCCGAAAGCGCTCCGGTCCGCTCGGTGGCGCTCAGGGCCGCCTGGCACAGCCTCACGTACCAGCAGCCAGTGGTGTAGACGGGCTCGCCCGGCTGGGGCGGGGCATCGCCTCGGAGCAGCCCGGCGAGGACCCTGTCGTCAACGAGTTGCGTCACTCGGAGGCCAGTTCGGGGTCGCCGAACCCCGCCCGGGCGGCGGTCCAGTCGTCCTCGTCCAGGGACTCCAGGAGCTCGCGGCGCAGGCTGGCGATGTCGCCACGCACGATCACGACCGCGTCCCCGAGATCCAGATAGGCGACTTCACCGCCGTGCTGGAGGCCCCACCGCCGACGGGCGGCCGCTGGAAGGCTCATCTGTCCCCGTGCCGACACTTTGAGGTCACCGCTGTTGGCCATGAACCCCAGTCTACAAGGTGAGACTCTATATTGCCTTGTATTGGCGATTCCGACTTGGATCTCATGGCAGAGGGCCGATCTCACTTCTGGCATGGTTTTATGCTAAAATATATGTAAATGCTTGACAGATGTCACACCGGTGTGAGATACTGTGTTCATGTTGATCGAAGCCGCCCGCCGGGCCGAGGCCGCCGCAAGAGAGATGCTGGCCTGCGTCAGTGAGGGCTCGGTCTCGTGCGCGGAGGCGCGCGAGGCGCTGGTGATCTCCAAGGCGTTCATGGCGGCGGGTTCGGCGTTCCAGGTCGGCGCAGCCCAGGTCATCGCCAACGGCGAGCGCCACGGCGACGGCGGCGCCCAGGTTCTCGCCGATGGAGCCGGGCTGCCGCGCCATGAGGCCCGCAGCCAGGTCAAGACGGCTCGGGTGATCGAGGCGGCCCCCTCGCTCAGGGATGCGGTGGAGTCGGGGCGGGTGCCAGCAGCCAACGCCAAGCGGCTCGCGGACGCCATCGAGAAGACCGGCGCCGATGCGGTCGAGTCAGACCCGGACCTGTTGGCCAGGGCCCAGTCGATGCGGCCCGAACAGTTCACCCGCGAGGCACGCCGGTGGACCGCTGACCGCCAGGTCGACGGCGGCGAGGCCGACTACCAGCGCTTGCGGACCAAGCGCTATGTGCGCATCTGGGACAGCGACGACGGCACCGTGGAGATGCACGCCAAGTTCGACCCCGTCACCGGTCGCCGCATCAACAACCGGCTCCAGGCCGAAGCCCGCCGCCTCCTCGACGCCGACAAGCAAAGCGAAGGCGGCCCCGACGGGAAGCGGCGCAGCTTCGACCAGTGCATGGCCGACGCCCTCGACAACCTCGCCTCCGGCGCAGGCGCCGGCAGCGCCAAGCCGTTCGCCGACATCTGTGTGGTCGCGCACGTCGACGACGCCACCGGCAAGCTCATAGCCGAACTCCCCGACGAGGTGCGGCCAGCAGCACGCCCAGCATCCCCGCGAAGGGCTCGATGGCAAGCTCATAGCCGAACTCCCCGACGAGGTGCGGCTGCCCCAGCCGGTTCTCGAACAGCTCTCCTGCAACGCCAAGATCACCGGCGCCATCTACGACCGCAAAGGCAAACCCATCTGGCGCACCGAGTCCCGGCGCACCGTCACCGAAGCCCAGTGGCAACTGCTCATCGCGAAATGGGGCGGCTGCTTCCACTGCGGCGCCAACCCGGGCATCTGCCAAGGCCACCACATCGAGCCGGCCCCACGAGGCGGACCCACCAAGCTCGACAACCTGGTCCCCGCCTGCTGGAGCCGTCACCACCGGATCCACCACGATGGCTGGCAGATCCACAAGAAGCCCGACGGCTACCACACCCTGCACCCACCCGACCACACCCACCACGGCCCCGCCCACGCCCCCGAACAACCCAACGTGATCAGACCCCATCCCCGGGGCTCGCCCGAACCGACTCTGATCCCCCAGTCCCAAGCAGTCCCGATCGTCGGCTCATTGGACAGCTCTGGTCCACGGCCGCGGGCAGGACCGGCCACGGCACGAGCCGCGCTGCGCGGCGCCCAAGGCGCCCTAAGTATCGGGACGTCAAGCTGATCCGTGCGTTCCGGGCCGGGACAGACAATCATTCTGATTCGTGCGCTTCGCGGTGATCACTGACCTGCACTTCGGCAGGGCGCCCCGTACGCTGTGGCCGTGGCGATGAACGGGCACGTCCACTGGAACAACCGCACCGTTCACAACGGGATCTCGTACATCACGATCCAGTCGCTGGTCGAGAACACGGCCAACGACGGCAAGCCCGCCGGAGCGTGGGCCCTCGTCGAGGCCGGAGCCACCCACCTAGAGGTCACTGTCAACGGACGGGATCCGGCCTGCTACCGGGTGCGGTGGCCCGTGTTGTGACTGCTGCCGGCCCGCCGACGATCGTCCTGTTCGACTGGAACGGGACCCTGCTCGACGACATGGAACGGGCCCGCATGGCCTCAAGCCGGGTCCGCCAGCAGTGGGCCGGTCTAGATGAGCTCACTCTTCAGGAGTTCCGGGAGGCTTGGTGCCTGCCCCTGTCGGATCACGTCAAGCGCCTAGGGGTTCCCGATGACCGCAACGCCGAGGCGACGCGAGACTGGAGCACCCACCTAGCGGCCATCGCCGCGCCCCTAGCCCCAGGCCTGTCAGAGACGCTGGACGCGCTACGGGATGCCGGCATCGCAGTCGCGGTCGTGAGCTCGGCCGGCGAGACCGCCGTGCTGGGAGACATCGAGGCCCACGGCCTCGCACCGCGCTTCGACGAAATCCACGCCGGGGTGTCGCTCAAGCAGACCGCGATCAGCCGCTACGTGGACAGCGCGGCAGCTGGCGCGGTCTGGTACGTGGGCGACACCAAGTTCGACATGGTGCAGGCCCGTGCCGCCGGTTCCGTCGCCATCGGATACACAGCCGGCTATGACGGGGCCGACGCCCTGAACGACGGCGGAGCGGACCACCTCATCGACAGGCTGGAAGACCTGATCGCGCTCATCGCCCATCGGCCGGAACCATGACCATCCAGGACCGGATGGCTGAGGCCGTCGAGTACGTGGCGCTGCAGCGCCTGCAGAGCCGCTACGCCGACGTGGTGACCCGCCGTGCGTGGGACGAACTGGCCGGGATGGTGCGCCCCGACTGCCCGATCGTGGTTGACGTGCGCCACCGGCAGTTCGAGCTGACCGGACCGGCCCAGTACGGTGACTTCATCGCCCGCCAGATCGAACGCTTCTCGCTGTTCGAGTTCGTGCTGCTCAACACGGTGATGCGCATCGACGCCGAGCGGGGCGTGGCCGCAGCCCGGGTGTACATGCAGGAGATCCGCCAGAACGTCTCCGATGGGCGCCGGACCGACGCCTACGGCGTGTACCACGACCGGCTCGAGCGCGACGACGAGGGTCGCTGGTGGTTCGCCCGGCGGCACTACCGGAGCCTCGCCCGCACCGCCGAGCCTCGCGTCGCCACCGACTACGACGTCTTCGACGTCGACGTCGGTGGAATCGACCTCGAGGACATCCTCGACGGCAGCTGGGGGGCCTGACCGGCGCCGGCCCGGGTGCGGGCAAAGACGAGCACGGTCGCGTCCCCGGCGTCCTCGGCGGCCCACCCGGATGCGTCGACTCTCCGCATCCCGGCCCGGCGGGCGACAGCCCCCGATGCCGGGTTGTCGGAGGCGATCTCGGCCATCACCGCGTCGAGCGGCCCCTCCGACAACGCCCAGTCCAGCAGGAGCCGGACCGCTTCGGCGGCCCTTCCCTGGCCACGCCAGCCCTCGCCGATCCACCAGCCGATCAGAGCTGCCCGCCGGACCGGGTCCAGCCCGCTCAGCCCCACCTCGCCGATCACCGTTCCCGACGGCTTGTCGGTCACCGCCAGCTCCACCGAGCGCCCCTCGGCCCAGGCCCGGTCTCGCTGGGAGATCCAGCGAGCCGCGGCGGCCTCATCACAGGGCTCGGGCACCTTCAAGTGGCGCCGGATCAGCGGCTCGCCCCACGCTGAGGCCAGTGCCGGGGCGTCCTCGACGCTCCACGGCCTCAGCAGGGTCGTCGGGCCGGCCAAGCGCGGGACGGGCAGGGCCAGCCGGGCCGTCCCGCCACCCCTCATGAGGTCATGAGGCTGCGCTGGCCTCGGGCTCGCGCCAGGCGCCGACCCGCACAATCGGCCACGACAGCCCCGCCATTCCTCATAAGATTCCTCATGAGACGCCGCTTGCCGGCTCAGGCTGTTCGCCGCGCACTTCGTCGGCCACCGACCGCAGGACCCCGTTGAGGAAGCGGGGCGACTCGGCGCCGCAGTACTGGGTGGCCAGCGCGACCGCCTCCGACAGCACGACGCCGGTCGGCACATCGGGGCGGGACACAAGCTCCCAGGCCGCGATCCGGGCCAGGGCCCGATCCACCACTGCGAGCCGCTCGAGACGCCACCGCACCAGGTGCCGCCGCAGCAGGTCGTCCACGACCTCGCGGTCGGCGTCCACGCCCAGGGCCATCGCCACGGCGTAACCGGAGGGCGGCACGTCCCGGCGGGCCAGTGCCTCGGAGGCGGAGTCTCCGGCTATCTCGGCCTCGTAGAGCACGGCAAGGGCGTCCTCCCGAGCCTCGCGACGGGCCCCGAAGCCGGGAACGTTGGTCACTTCGCCCGGCACCCGGCGGCATCCTGGGGCCGCCTCGCGCCAGGCTCCGAGCTTGCGGGAGAGTCGTTCACGGCGCCAAGGCCCCCGAGACGGTCAGGCTCTCGCAATGTAGGTGCCCGAGCGGGTGTCCACCTTCACCCGCTCCCCGGGCGACACGAACAGCGGGACCTGAACCACCAGTCCCGTCTCCAGGGTGGCGGGCTTGGTGGCGCCCGAGACCCGGTCGCCCTGGATCCCCGGCTCGGTCTCGGCGATGACCAGCTCAACGGCGGCGGGCAGGTCGGTGCCGACGATCTCGATGCCGTGCATCAACATCACCGCCACCGAGCCCTCCACCAGGAACCGGGCCGCGCCACCGAGGACTTGAGGCGCCACCGTGATCTGGTCGTAGGACTCGTTGTCCATGAAGACGAGGTTCTCACCCTCCCGGTAGAGCAGCTGCATCTCGCGCTTGTCGATGGTGGCCCGCTCGACCTTCTCGCCCGCTCGGAACGTCCGGTCGACGACCGCCCCAGTCCGGGCGTTCTTGAGGGTGGTGCGCACGAAGGCATGGCCCTTGCCCGGCTTGACATGCTGGAACTCCACCACGCTGAACAGGTTCTGATCGATCTCGAGGGTCATGCCGTTGCGGAGATCGTTGGTCGTGATGGTGGGCAAGGTCTGCTCCTTGTCGGGTTTCTTGGGGGAAGGGGGACAGTACGGCGCTCAGGCCGGCAGTGGCACCAGGGACGTCTTCGGGTGATGGGTCAGGGCGCGGCATCCGGAGTCGGTGACGACCAGAAGATCCTCCACCCGGACACCCCCGAATCCGGGAAAGTACACGCCCGGCTCGACGGTCAGCACATTGCCGGGCTCGAGCGTCGCGGTCGAGCCCGCGGCGACCCTGGGCAGCTCGTGGATGTCCAGCCCGACGCCGTGGCCCGTGCCGTGCACGAAGGCATCGCCCATGCCGGCGTCATCAAGGGCCGACCGGCAGGCCTTGTCGATCTGCGCCGCCTCGACGCCGGGCGCCGCCGCGGCGACGCCGGCTGCCTGGCTGCGCTCGACCGCATCGAGCATGGCCGCAGCCCGGTCGCTCGGATCGCCCAGCACGAACGTGCGGGTCATGTCGCTGCGGTAGCCGTCCACCATCGCCCCGACGTCGATGATCACCAGGTCGCCGCACTCCAGGCGCCGGTCTGTGGGTGTGGCATGGGGCAGCGCGGCGTTGGGGCCGGACGCGACGATGGTGTCGTAGGCCGGTCCCGACGCGCCGGCCGAGCGTATGGCGCCGTCGAGAGCCTGCTGGAGGTGCAACTCCGTCGTGCCAGGACGCAGCATGGGCGCTACTGACGCCAGGGCGCTGTCCGCGATGGTGGCGGCCGCCTCGATGCGGGCCAGTTCTGCCCGATCCTTCACGGCGCGCAGGCTCTCCACGATCCCCGACAGGGGCACCGTCTCCGCGGTGATCGCCTCGCTCCAATGGATCTGCTCGCCCCAGGCGACGCGGTCCTCGATGCCGACCCGGGCCGTGTCCCCGAGGCGAGGCGCGGCCGCTCTGGCCGCATCGCGAGCCACGACGACTTCGATCTCGCCCGAGCAGCCGGCCGCGCCGACCTGGGCGGGAGCCTGCTCCGCGTAGCGCGCGTCGGTGACGAGCAGCGCCTCATCGGATCCCAGCACCACGACCACACCGTTGGAGCCGGTGAATCCGGTGAGCCACCGGACATTGGCGGGCTCGACGATCGCCGCCGCGCCGACGCCCGCTTCCTCCAGCCGCTCCCGGAGACGGCCGAGGCGACCCACCGAGCGCAGAGGGGGCAGGTCGCGAAGCCCGCCGGGCGGCCCGCTCATCGAATCGCGGCCAGTGCTTGCCGGAGCACGCTCTCGGGCACCCCCCTGACCGGCTCCACCCCCCGGGCTGAGTCGAGCACCAGCGTCAGGCCGTCGACGGCCTTCTTGTCCCGGCCGAACAGGGCCAGCAGCTCGTCGTCGTCGAGAATCTCCGGCAGCCGGGACGGCAGCCCGTAACCGGTCACGACCCGGCGATGGTAAGCCACCCGGTCGTTGTCGATGCGGCCCATTCCTGCGGCCACTTCCGCTGCGTAGACCAGGCCCACCGCGACCGCCTCGCCGTGGCGCAGGTCGTAGCGTCCCGCCGTCTCGATGGCGTGAGCCAGGGTGTGGCCGTAGTTGAGGACGGCCCGTCGCCCACCCTCGCGCTCGTCGGTGGCCACGATGTCGGCCTTGATCCGCACGGCGGCCGCGATCCGCTGCGTCAGGTCGAGGGCGTCGAGGTCGTCACCGCTCAAGAAGTGGTACTTCGCCAGCTCCCCCTGGCCGCTGCGCATCTCCCTCGGCGGCAGCGTGGCCAGAACGTCGGTGTCGCACAGCACCGCGTGGGGCTGCCAGAAGGCACCCACGAGGTTCTTGCCCTCCGGCAGGTTCACACCGGTCTTCCCGCCTATGGCCGCATCCACCTGGCCCAGCAGCGTCGTGGGCACCGACACGTAGCGCACGCCCCGGTGGTAGACCGCGGCCACGAAGCCCGCCACGTCGGTGACGACCCCGCCGCCGACGGCAACGACCACGTCGGAGCGGGTGAACCCCGCGGCTGACATGGCCCGGCACAGCCGCTCGACCTCGGTCAGCGACTTGGCCTCCTCCCCGCCGGGAACCATGAAAGCTGTCTGGTCGAGGCCGCTGTCGACAGTCCAGCCGATGCCGTCCTGGGTTACGACCGCAGCCCGGCGCGCCCCCTCCGGCAGCACCGAGCCAAGCCGGGCCCGCACTCCCGCGCCAACATGGACGTCGTAGGAGCGCGCGCCGAGGTCGACGGTCACTACATGGGCTCGCGGATCGGTCGGCGCCATCCAGGCAGCCTACCGACGCTCCGGTGGGGCTCTCTGAACAGCCCGGCATCGCCAGACGGCGCCAGCCCGCCGAATGCCATGCAGAGCTAGCCGGCGGGCGGGCCGTAGTAGAGCACCACGATCATGGTTCCCGCGGCCAGGGCCGGGCCGAACGGGAAGGGTGTGTCAAGCAGCCGCTCACCGGCAACAGGACCGGAGTCCCGACCGGGAACAAGACCCGAGCCCCGACCGGGAACAGGCAGCAGCCCGAGCCCCTGCCGGCGCAGCCGGGCCAGCACCAGGGCCGTCAACAGGCCGATCAGGCAGCTCAGCAGCAGGGCCTGGGCCACCAGCCCGGCCACCGCGGTCCACGCCTGACCGGACGCGCCCGCGGTCCACCCGAGATGCAGCCCCAGCAGCGGGGCGAGTTTCACGTCGCCGAAGCCGAGGCCACTAGGCCGCAACTCGTGGGCGACCCACAGGACCGCTCCGTAGCCGAGCGCCGCGGCCACAGCCGCGACGATTGCGCCGGGCCGACCCGCGGCCATCGACGCGGCCGCGATCGCGGCCAGGCTCGCAGCCGACGCCGGAAGCGAGACGGCGTCGGGCAGCCGCCCGCAGCGCCAGTCGATG